>NZ_FNEM01000005.1:81678-263258 GCF_900100175.1 Ferrimonas sediminum | reverse complement strand
CTGCTGCAACGCAAGCGGTCAAAACCTACCATTCCGCCGCGTTCAAATGCCGGATACTGGGAAGATGGTCATCCCCGAAATGACGCTGTTCAAGCGCTGAAATATGGCGAGTTGAGCCAGTGGAAAAAGGACAACAACTATCACCAGCGTTCGTTGTCTGAGACGGCGATGTATCGTTACAAGCAACTCATTAGCCCTAAGCTCAGCCTGCGTGATTACGATGCTCAGGTTGGTGAAGCGTTGGCTGGCGTCAAAGCGATGAACAAAGTCATAAGACTAGGTATGCCTGTTCGTCAGGTGGTCAACTAAGTCCAGGAAAGCCCTTGGGAGCGGTCTTTCCAGAGAGTGAATTGATCAACAACGCCTCGCCACTGCCTTCGACCACATTTAGGTGAGCCATATACTGGCCGGCGGGTACGCCCTGCCCCTCAATCAACCAAGCGGCCTGTTCTCCTTGGTATTCAAGCAAATCAACGTTTTGATCAGATAGATCCAGGGAGATTATGTCACCATTGATCCCTTGGTGCTGAAGGGTCAGATCAATGGAGTCCAGTTGCAACACTACGCTACTGACATTATCCACCGGGGCATCAGAGATGGCGATGGACACCGTGCCTTCAGCGTCAGGTGGTGTGGGAGCAGGAGCGGAATCGTTGTCGCTGCCACAAGCCACTAGTAGCGGAAATAATACAAAGCAGTACCTTTTCATAATCGACATCCTTTTTATATAATGGATTGCTAATGTACTATTTTGACTATATGCGATCTAGGGTTTGGCTCACAAAATAGCCGGTGAGGTGAATCTAAGTTGCTTGTTGGAACGCCTTTTTCATTAGTTTGAGGTTCCTTGAGAAATTAAGTGGCTGACACCATAGAATTTATTGAGATAAACCCTCCCGTTAGGGGGAGGGTCTAGAGTTTGTTAATTGAGGCCCTTATTAAGTTTGTTGGGATAAACCCTCCCATTAGGGGGAGGGTCTAGGGTTTGTTAATTAAGGCCCTTATTAAATTTGTTGGGATAAACCCTCCTGTTAGGGGGAGGGGCTAGGGTTTGTTAATTGAAGCCATTATTCTATTATTAATACTAATGCTCTATCGCCTGTTACTCATTACGGGAGCGTAATAATGTGATGGTTTAATGCATTCCTAACAGGCGATAAATTCATTCTTTAATCAATCGTCAGCGATTTGAAACCTGTTGATTCCGTATTGATATCTCACGTTGACACCACAAATAGTAAACCGCCGGCACCAGCAGCAATGTAAGCAAAATAGAGCTTACCATGCCGCCCACCATGGGGGCCGCAATACGTTGCATCACTTCCGAGCCGGTACCTGTGTCGAACATGATGGGGAGCAGGCCTACGATGATGGTTGCTGCCGTCATCACCTTTGGGCGTAGGCGCAGAGCTGCGCCGACTACAATTGCTTCTCGTAGCCCCCGAATATCAGCTGGCTTTCCTGATTGTTTGCACACCTCCAGCCAGTCATCATAAGCGTGTCGCAGATAGAGAAGCATTAAGACGCTAGTTTCGACAGCAACTCCTGCCAGGGCGATAAAGCCTACTCCAACGGCGACAGAGAAGTTGAATCCTTGCAGATAGATCAACCAGATGCCCCCAATAAGGGCCAGTGGTAGCGTGCCCATAATGATAAGGACGTCGCTGAAGCGGCGGTGGCTGAGGTACAACAGTACAACAATGATCGCAAGGGTCAGTGGAATGACATAGTTCAGCTTGGCTTTAGCTCGAAGCATGTATTCATACTGACCAGACCAAGAGATGGAATACCCTGGTGGCAGTGTAAGTTTGTCGGCAACGGTCGCCTGAGCTTGCTCAACGTAACTGCCAACATCGACATCTTCAATATCCACATAAGTCCAGCCATTCAGGCGGGCGTTTTCGCTCTTAATCCCTGGAGGCCCTACCTCAATGTAAATATCGGCGACATCGCCCAGTGCGATTCTTTGTCCGGCTGGGGTAACAATTGGAAGCAGAGACAGGCTTTCCGGAGAGTTGCGGTAAGCCTGAGGATAGCGCACGTTTACAGGGTAACGTTCCAGCCCTTCTACGGTCTGGGTTACGTTCATACCCCCGATAGCCGTTGCGACAACTTGCTGCACATCGGCGATATTCAGTCCGTAGCGGGCCGCTTTGGCGCGGTCGATATCAACCTTGGCGTAGCGCCCTCCAGCAACGCGCTCCGAATAGGCGGATGCGGTTCCAGGAACATCCTTAAGAATTGTTTCCAATTGTTGTCCAATTTTCTGAATCTGCTCTAATTCAGGTCCCGCTATTTTAATCCCGACTGGGGTTTTGATACCGGTTGCGAGCATGTCAATGCGGGTAATGATTGGCATCACCCAGGCGTTGGTCAGTCCGGGAAAGCTCACCAGTGAATCCAGCTCTTGTTTCAGCGATTCCGTGGTGAGGCCCTCGCGCCACTCACTGCGAGGCTTCAATTGGATAAAAGTTTCTATCATGGTTAATGGCGCCGGATCTGTGGCTGTATCAGCCCGTCCGACTTTGCCAAAAACGTTTTTCACCTCCGGAACGGTGCGGATCAGTTTATCGGTTTGCTGAAGCAGTTCCCTTGCTTTGCCGATGGATACGCCGGCGTAGGTGGTTGGCATATACATCAGGTCGCCTTCATCCAGCGGGGGGATGAATTCGGTTCCTATCTTGTTCACCGGCCAGAAACCTACCACCGTAACAATCAGTGCGACAACGATAGTGGCCTTTGGAAAACGCAGTACCGTATTGAGTAACGGTAGATAACCGGCCATTAATAGGCGATTGATGGGATTTCTGTTTTCCGCTATCACCTTGCCACGAATAAAGTAACCCATTAGCACCGGAACCAATGTAACAGCTAATGCCGCTGATGCTGCCATCGCGTAGGTCTTGGTAAAGGCCAGTGGTGAAAACATGCGGCCTTCCTGGGCTTCCAGGGTGAAAACCGGCAGAAAACTTACAGTAATGATCAGCAGACTGAAAAACAGGGATGGACCGACCTCGGTTGCCGCTTTTGAAACCACCTGCCAGCGATTTTCGTTTGTTAGCGGCGTTTTTTCCATGTGCTTATGCATGTTTTCAATCATCACGATTGCGCCATCGACCATGGCACCAATCGCAATGGCGATCCCGCCAAGTGACATGATGTTAGCGTTGAGTCCTTGAAAATGCATGACAATGAAGGCAACCAAGATGCCCACGGGAATGGTGATGATTCCGACCAGTGAAGAACGCACATGGAACAGGAAAATCAAACAGACTAATGCGACAACAACGAACTCTTCCAGCAATTTGAACCAAAGGTTATCGACCGCACGTTCGATCAGATCGGAACGGTCGTAAACGGGTACAATTTCGACCCCATCTGGCAAGCTGGGTTTGAGCTGCTCCAGTCGCGCTTTGACTCCATTAATGGTTTTCTGAGCATTCTCTCCGAAGCGCATTACGATCACGCCGCCAACGGTTTCACCTTCACCATTGAGTTCGGCAACTCCGCGGCGCATCTGTGGCCCCAACTGGATATCGGCAACATCCTTTAGAAGCAGTGGCGTGCCCTTGTTGTTCACGCCTAAGGGAATGTGATTGAGATCATCGATACTTTTTACATAGCCGGATGCGCGAACCATGTACTCGGCTTCTGCCATTTCCACTACTGAAGCACCGACTTCCTGATTGCCTCTTTGAATGGCCACCTGAATCATGCTTAAGGGGATGCCAAATGCACGGAGCTTGTCCGGGTCAACTTTGATTTGATACTGCTTGACCATGCCGCCGACGGTAGCGACTTCCGACACACCCTCGACAGTTTGCAGCTCATACTTTAAGAACCAATCTTGTATGCTTCGCAGTTGAGACAGGTCGTGTTGTCCCGTGCGGTCTGTAAGAGCATAGATATAGACCCAACCCACGCCGGTTGCATCCGGACCCAGTTGGGGGCGAGCGGTTTCAGGCAATGAAGGGGCAACCTGGCTAAGATACTCCAACACTCGGCTGCGAGCCCAATAGAGGTCGGTGTCATCGTCAAATATGACATAGACATAGGAGTCACCAAAAAATGAGAAACCCCGAACTGTTTTTGCTCCAGGAACCGAGAGCATGGCCGATGTTAATGGGTAGGTAACTTGCTCTTCAACAACTTGCGGGGCTTGACCGGGGTAGCTGGTTTTAATAATGACCTGTACGTCGGACAGATCTGGAATGGCGTCAATAGGAGTTTGTTTAACTGCAAAGAGACCTCCGCCGATCAGGATCAGCGTCATCAGTAGCACCATTGAGCGGTTGTATATTGACCAGCGGATTATTGCTGCGATCATTCGATTTCTCCTTGCCCTTGTTGCGGACTAGGTTTCTTGTCCTGATGTCGGTTGTGATCCATTGCGTTGTTCGGAGCAGAATTCATCCCCTGGTGTTGGCTGTGGTCCATAGCGTTGTTCGGAGCAGAATCCATCCCTTGGTGTTGGCTGTGGTCCATCGTGTTGTTCGGAGGAGAATCCCCCCCTTGGTGCTGATTGTGATCCATGTCGTCAGGTTGGCTGTCCATAATATGGATGTCTGTAATGGCGTAGCCCACTTCCTTCTCGGTGATCTCAAAGTGAAGTGCGGTACCGGGCTGAAGTTGTTCAAACTCAACCGAATCGGCAACGTCAAAGTCCATTGTCATGGCTGGCCAGTCCCAGGCTTCAACCGGTTTGTGGGCAATGGTGACTGTCCTGGTATCGGGGGATGTGGCGGTTATAGAACCTTCAGCCCAGGCACTTTGGGTGACGATTTCTTCAGGAGCAGTCATGCGAAGAAAGTCCGAACTGATGCTGGACTCGGAGTCCAATAGAAACTGTGCTGAAATGACAACCCTGTCTTGGTCTGTTAAGCCATCGAGAATCTCTACCTCTCGGTCATTTATCTGACCTAGGGTTACTTCAACCGATTTAAATTTTCCTTCTCCCTTGGCCAATACAACCCGATCCTGCTTTCCGCTGCGAATTACGGCCTCTCTGGGAACAACCAGGCTGGCTTCTGATGCGTCGGAGTGTATTGTTACCTGGGCAAACATATTGGGTTTTAATAACTCATCCGGATTAGCAAAGCGCAGGCGTACCCGGGCCGTTCTATTTCTTTGGTCGAGGGTTGGATAGATGTAATCCACCTTGCCCTCCCATGTTTTTCCCGGAAGGTATTCCAATGTCATAGTGACTCGATCACCAACCGATACCAACGTGGCCTGCCGTTCGAAAACTTCGGCAGTTACCCAGATTTCATCAAGGGGACCAACTGAAAAGATGGTCTTACCCGGCGTTACAAAGAAACCCTCTCGAACATTCAAGTTGGCTATAACGCCGGATCTTGGGGCGTAGACGGTAACTGTGCGTGAAACAGTACGTTTTTTTTCCAACTCTTGAATTTGTTTTTCAGGCACCTGCAGCGCGCGCAAACGCTCTTTTGCTGAGTGGATCAACGCAGTGTTATTGTGATCCAAAGCCAGCAGCAACTCCTCTTGTGCATTGACCAACGCCGGGGAGTAGATGGAATAGAGCGGGTCGCCTTTGGAAACTCTTTCACCTTCAACTTTTACGTATAAAGTCTCAAGCCAGCCCTCGACCCGGGTATGAACGTTCACCAGTGCATCTTCATTGAAGCCTACGTAGGCGACGGTATCAATTTGGCTATGAAGCGGTTTTATCTCCGCTGTGGCTACACGAACACCCAAATTGTTTTCGACTTCGGGCGATATGGTTACTGTTCCGGGGCTGTCTTTTTCGCTATTGCTTTCATAAACAGGAACGAGGTCCATGCCCATTGGGGACTTTCCGGGCTGGTCCCGACGATAGTTGGGATCCATGGGGGCAACCCAATACAGTGGTTGGGGCTCGGAGGTTTCGACCAATGCACGGTTACTTACTTGGTATGTGTGGTATCCCAGCGCGCCCATACCTGCGCCGATAGCGATTGCAATTAGGGTAGAACTAAAGCGGTTCATTGTGGGTCCTTCAATACAGTGTTCCAACCAGCAGGTAATTCAATTTGACCGTCTGCTTCAGACGCTCGACTTGTATCTGCTCGGCTTCAATTTGAGTGTTTAATTCGGCGATATGAGCTCGCATCACCTCAGCAAAGTCGCCAATATCCGCGGTATAGGCGTTCAGGGCCGATTTGGCTTGTTGATGGGTTTGTACCAATAAGGTGTCTTGAAAACGTTGGTTACGTTGATGTAAGCGTTCAAGTTGGGCTAAGGTCGATTCCACATCGGCCCTGAGTCGACGCAGCAACAATTGACGCTCAGTTTCAACGGCTTCAGCGCGATATTTCGCGGCACTGACTCGTTTATCTTGGCGAGAGCTGGTGAAAATCGGCAGGTCAAAGGTCAGGCCAACCGTAAAGAAATCAGAGCGGCTGTTTCCCATTGGGTCATCGGCTCGATAGCCATAGCTGGCATTTACTCCCCACTCTGGCTTATAGCTTTGCTTGGCAATATTGACTTCAGTATCGCGGATTTTACGCTGCTGTTCGATGACCTTGACTGCCGGATGGTTACCCAAAATGACTGCCAGGGATTGCCAGTCGTCACGGCGAAGGGAACGCAGCGGAGCAATATCAGGACGCTGTTGATCCAGGGTTCGGCTGTTCTCCGTCAGCGGTAACCACTCCAGCATTTTCTGGTAACTGCTGTCGTAAGATTGCCAGACCTTGGTCAACTGCTCGTCCAGCCGACTCAGTTCGAGTTCTGCACGGATGACATCTTGCTGTTGGGCCTTGCCGTAGGCCGATTCATAGGATTTTTGGGTGAACCCCACCAACTGCTCAAACAGGCCACGACTCTTTTCAATCAATGTCGCGGTTTGTTGAGCCAGGTAGGCATCCAGATAAAGCTGTCCCACGGTCATGGCGACTCTGGCTGCCCGGTCTTGTCCCAGGTAGTCAGTCAGTTCGCCTCGTTGATGACTCTGCGTTTGCTTCAATTGCAGTGTGTCACCGCGTGGAAACATCTGTGTGATACCCACTTTTAACTGGGTCATCGCTTCCTGATCAAAATTAAATGAGTCGATAGGAAGATTCGCTGCCGTCAGGTTCAATTTTGGATCGGGCAGAGTTGCTGCCGCAATGCTGTCATCGATATAGGCTTGTTTTTTAAGAGCATTACCCTGTTGCCAGAGGTCACCAGAAACAGCGGCATCTATGGCTTTTTGGAGTGTCAGGTGAGCATCCTGTGCGACACCAAGCTGCGGCAGGAATAACAGTAACGTGAAGCTGGCGATGCGTGCGTAACGCCCCTTCAGAGTAAACTTGTTAGTCATCGAGAAACCTCGAGGTGATTAAATATCAGAGTGTATAAAAACGAATAGCAGGCGCTGACTGGTATGACAAAGCATGCCGTCAGCAGGGACGAGGTGACTCTTAATTCAGCAGGCGCTGAATAGTAAGGAAAAGAGGGGGGTAGCCAGTTTTGTGCGGGTTACTGCCAGGAGTTGCCCAACAAGCAGTTCTTAACTGAGTAAGCAGCGGAAATACAAAGACGACAAGTACCATGAACGCCAGTGCGGATGTCGGTGACGAGTCGGTGGAGATAAGGCTGGTCATGTCGTGCTCACCAGGCTGGTTGTCACAGCAGGCCATGCCGGTCGCTACCGGCTGGTTGTGATCGTCCATAGTCAGGTGAACGGTCATACCCGCTGGCTGGGTTAATTGCGGTGAGCTGTCCATCGGCGGTTTTGAGGATGCCGCCGTCATCAGATTAGTACAGAGGATACTGGCGCAAAATACAAACCACACCAGCAGCAATGCTGCAGTGCGTTGAGAGTATTGTTGCGTTCGTATCAAGGACATTGGGTTAATCTGGCTATAAAAAAGTTAATGGCAGTTTTGCTCAGGGTAGACCCTCCCCTGTGGGGAGGGTCAAGGGGTTTTAATTAATGGTGTTGGCTATGATGATTCATCTGCGTATCGCTGGTGTTCATGGCAACTAGCTGCATTGTGGTAATGCAGGTTCGGCTGTCGTCAAAGGTGGTTAACAGCTCTTTTGCTTCGTGGTGCACACCATTGGCGTCGCTGTAATGGAAGGTGAACTTTAACTGACGGTTGCGCGGTACCCAGAAGTCGATAAAGCCATCGTGCTGCGTGGTGACCATCTGATTCAATATCTTTTTGCCGGTCTCAATGTCTATTGCTGACATGTGCATCTTCTGGTTGATCAGCTCGCCCGTGCAACTTGTTGGAACGTGGTTTCCACAAGGATGGCTAAAGTTGACCCATGGCGCGATGGAGAGCAGAAACTGATCTTCCGGGATGGCTACATGGCTTTCGGTACCGTCTGAAAATGTGGCTGCTACTTTATCTGGGTAAACGCGCACCAGGATGTCTTGTTCGTTTTTGTACCATTGATGAGCCTGAAGCAAGGCCTGTTTATGATTCAGCTGACTGAACGATGCCGCCTGCTCCTCAATATCTGAACCTTGACTGCAGGCATTCAATCCAACAACCATCAGGCTGGTGATTACTAACTTTTTAAACATAATGTGCTCCTAATGTATGGGCATTAGATCTGTGTGGTGACTTGCCCAAGTGTCGGCGGTTTGTCTAATTCACCAGCGGCAGAACCCTAGGTTATTACCTGTAGGTTGCACTGCTGGCGTTCAGTGATTTTGAACTAAGTACTTAATGCGAAGGGTTGGGTGGCTGTTATGATCGATACCGACCTCAAAAAGTTGGTATGCCAGATTTTTGCAATCCCAAAGGGGATAAATCCAGCTCAGGTCATCAATTTGACTTAATCGGTTCGACGTGGCGCTGCCCAAACGTGGCCTAGGCTATTGGGGGAGGGGTTAACTCGGAGACGGTCAATGTATAGAAAAAGACGGGTTGTAACTGTGGATTGTCCGATAACCAGGAGGAGGCCCGGGGCAAAGCACTCGGGAGGCCTGGTGCGGCAGAGCCCTGCACCTGACAATGTGCGCAGCTATCGTTACAGGAGGGGGCTTCTGTATCTATACAGCAGGTCATCGCGGGGTTGATTGCTTGGCAGCAATCATGATCTGCAGCGGTCAAAGCAACATCAGTACCGCCATGGCAGTCAGTAGATGAGTTCATCACCGGTTCAGAGTCATAGAACGGTACCGTTACGGCAGTTTGGGCACGAACGAATGCCCCCTGAAAGGTCAGGGCGAAGATCAGAAGGAAAAAACTGATTGTTCGCACATTATTCGCCTGTAACTGATGAATGATGAGGCGTCAGTTTAACTGACGTCTTATCTTGATAACTTGGTCGGATTAACATTTCATGAGGTTTGAAAGTTTCGCTCAACACAACGTTGGTGGTGAAGCGTTTAATCCAACTTTCAAGGCCAAGTATAAACCTTCCCCCAAGGGGAGGGTCAACAGTCTATGTGGCAGAGAATCACAAGTACTGGTTCCAAGCCGTGGTACCTTCAACCGATGTTTCAGGCAACAGGATTGTGGTGGTTAAAGGAAGACCGGCTGCATACACCTAACGGCCGACGCAACCTGGCCTCTACAGCAGCACTTTATTTATTCAGTTAGGTTAGTGGCCACCATGGCCGCCGCCAGCATGGCCGTTACCACATTGATGAACGTTTTGATGGCCGCCATTGTCACCGCTATTTACCGTCAGAGCTCCACCATCGCGGTACATGACAAACTCGCCGTCATTGATGTCGTCAGTTTGTGGATCATCCAAATGGCCCAGGCAACTGTAGCCAACGCGATAGTTGCCCTTGGGGAGGTATCCCATCACAAAGTGCCAGTCACCCTGTTCACCAATAAAGATTGGAGTAACCGCGATAGGTAACACTCTCTGGTCGTTACGAGAGGTACTTGAATCCGCCATCTGAGCAATGCCGGTAACACTGTCCGGGTAAAGGTAGGCTAAATGCTTAAAGAGGCCTCCGGGTAAGCTTTTGGAAGCAAACTCTGCTTCGCAGTCGGCTAGCCATTGCGGATCCATTTCGCCGATAACATGGCCCATGTGACGGTTGTCGACGGAGTTGATTCCAATGTGCCGTATTTCAAACTCCTCGGAATTTTGGAACATGCCCCGGTAAAGATCCACTTCCAACGTATGGGTATGATGCCGTCCAGCTTCAACGGTGAAGTCTGCCATTGGTAAGTATCCTGACTCAACCTGTAAGCCATGACGCCCTTGTGCATTTTCCACGGCACAACCCTGGTTTCCATTTCCAGCATGGACAGTGAAATGAACATTGCGATAACGGCCTTCTGCCAGCTCTAAGCCGGACATAAGAGTGTGGCTATCCATACCTTGGAAATTGAGCAGATCGAAATCGGGGTTATGGACGGCGTAACGGTGTTGTAGGCCACGCTCATCTGTCATAACCAATTCATTCAGGCTTAGCCAAACCATCTCGACATCGTCCATTGGGGCATCGGTGATTGCCACCGTCAACAGCCCGGTTTCTTGAGGAGGAGGGGGCGTGATATCGGAGTCGCTATCACCACCACCACAGGCTACTATCAGCACTACCGATGTTACTGCTGCAACATTCTTAAAAAGTGTCATTTGCCTTTTCCCTATGAACAATTTGACACTCATAGCTTAGGCGTGGCAGAGGAAAAGCAATTGATCCGGATCAACCGATGCGTCTGTCATTTCTTAAGTTCCTCATCTAAAGCAATTTAAAGTTGCTATCCGGTCGTGGATCATTTAGTAGCCCTAAGGGCGCAGGATTTTGGAAGCGTTCAGGTCATCGTCAGGGCCAGCCAAGGAATCAAAAATGGCGCAATCTGGTGCTTTGTCGTTAGCGCAGATCCCTGTCAGGCCCGCAAGTGTGGTGCGAATCTGGATTAGCTCTTGAACCTGTCGATCTATCGCCGAAATTTTTGAGCGCACAGTTTTGTACACATCGTGACCGAGCCTACTCTGGTTGTTGGACAGCTCAAGTAACTCTTTGCACTCTACTACTGAGAATCCGGCAGTACGAGCCCTCCCGAATCAGTCGCAAGCCAGGAATATGGGTTTCATCATAATTTCGGTAATCATTTTCACTGCGCTGTGGCGACAAGATCAATCCTACACTCTCGTAGCAATGAATGGACTTGACAGTTAACCCGACCGTTTTCGCTATGGCTGAAATTGTCACCGCCAGTCTCCAGCCTCAATGTTGACCTTGCTGTAAGGGGAGGGTCTATAGTGAGGATAGAGCCAGTCAAAGCGTATGGAACATGATTTAGATTACCCTGCAGGCTGACTTTATTGTTGCGGGCGTGCTGATTTCGTTAATTGGTGCTACTTCTACTGAAGCTGTGATAGCCAAATGTGCCTATGTTTGCTGTGGCCCTCAAAACGGCATCAGGTTCTGGGAGGGGCGGCGGAGTAAGAGCAACAGGAGGCGTTGTTCCCCCCCTATTCGCAACATTTCGGTACTAAAAAGCGCACTATCCCGGAGAACTCTTACGATGAAGGTAATGCCGGCCCAGAAATCACCCAATAAACCATGCCCTGACCCAAGCCGGGTTGAGCCGCTTGAACTCATTATCGATGGTGCCAGCTGTGCCAGCTGTGTGGATAAGATCGAAGCTGCTCTGGTCAATGTTCCAGGAGTAAACCAAGCTGCCATGAATTTCGCTATGCGAACGGTGACTGTTAGCGGGAGTGCACCCGTGGATGCTCTTATAAAAGCTGTGGAGCAGGCGGGTTATAGCGCCAAGCCCCTTTCAAGGGGAGGGAATATTGATGCGATGGATGAGCGGGAGCAAGCAGACAGAGCCTATTACAAACGCCTGATGAGAAAGATGGCACTTGCGCTCTCCCTTGGGATTCCGCTGATGCTTTACGGCATCTTGGGCGGGGAGATGACCGTAGAGACCGCTTCCGAGCGTCTGGTCTGGTCGTTAATTGGCATCTTGACCCTGGCCGTTATGGTCTTCTCCGGCAAACATTTCTATGTGGGGGCCTGGCAGTCGTTCAAAAATCATTCGGCCACGATGGATACCCTGATTGCGCTGGGAACAGGTACGGCCTGGTTGTATTCCGTGGTGGTTGTGGCGGTGCCTGATCTGCTGCCGGCAATGGCAAGACATGTCTATTTTGAGGCAACGGCGATGATCATTGGCTTGATCAACCTCGGACTTGCACTGGAGATGAAGGCGCGCGGACGCACCTCTGAAGCGATCAAACGGCTGATTGGTTTGCAAGCAAAAACTGCTCGGGTGATTCGAGAGGATCAGGAGTTGGATGTACTGATTGAGCAGGTTTTAGTGGGCGATACCGTTCGTGTCCGCCCGGGCGAGAAACTGCCGGTTGACGGCACCGTTACGGATGGCCATACCTCTATTGATGAATCCATGCTGACCGGTGAGCCCATGCCTGTTGAAAAGGGCGAGGGAGACGAGGTGGTGGCAGGCACCCTCAATAAAACCGGCACCATCATTTTTCAAGCCCACCGGGTCGGATCGGACACCGCGTTGGCGCAGATCATCAACATGGTGAAGCGAGCACAAAACTCTAAGCCTCCCATTGGCCGGTTGGCCGATGTGATCTCTGGTTTTTTTGTGCCGGTAATCATGATCATCGCTGTGGTTAGCGCTCTGGCGTGGCTGAATTTCGGACCAGAGCCTGCTGTCGCCTTTGCCGTTGTATCGGCGACTACGGTGCTGATCATTGCCTGCCCGTGCGCACTGGGGCTGGCGACGCCTATCTCGGTGATTGTTGGAGTAGGTAAGGCCGCAGAAGCGGGGGTGTTGATTCGTAATGGCGAGGCTTTGCAAACGGCTTCTAAAATCAGCGCCATGATTTTGGATAAAACCGGCACCATTACCCTGGGGACTCCCAAGGTTACCGATGTGATCGTCGCTAATGGCAGCGACGAACTTGAGGTGATGCAACTGGCAGCCACCGTTGAATCCGGCTCCGAGCATCCACTGGCTATGGCGATTGTTGAATCTGCCCTGGAACGGGGGATAAAGCCGGGCAAAGTCGAAGTGTTTAATGCGGTCGCAGGTCAAGGGGTTGAAGCCAAAGTCAAAGGGCAGGCGCTGTTGTTTGGCAATGAAAAGTTGATGAGTCTGCACAACGTTGATGTGGAGGAGTATGTTGAGCAGGCCCAGTCTCTGGCGGCTGACGCCAAGACGCCGATGTATTTTGCCGTAGATGGCAGTTTAGTGGCGATCATTGCCGTGGCCGATCCAATCAAGGAGGACTCTGTTAAGGCCATTGAGCGCATGCAGCA
Organism: Ferrimonas sediminum; assembly: GCF_900100175.1. GTDB lineage: Bacteria > Pseudomonadota > Gammaproteobacteria > Enterobacterales > Shewanellaceae > Ferrimonas > Ferrimonas sediminum. The sequence goes on along the minus strand of NZ_FNEM01000005.1, from coordinate 250,051 downwards.
GAGCGGGATCAGAGTGGTGATGCTCACCGGAGATAACCGGGATACCGCCAGAGCTGTGGCCGGGAAAGTGGGAATCACTGAGTATTTTTCCGAAGTACTTCCAGATGACAAGGCAAAAAAAGTACAGGAGCTGCAATCTGCCGGCGAAGTGGTTGGCATGGTGGGAGATGGCATTAATGACGCGCCCGCACTGGCTCTGGCGAATGTTGGCTTTGCCATTGGAACCGGTACCGACGTGGCAATAGAAAGTGCGGACGTCACCTTGATGCGTGGTTCGCTACATGGCCTTGCCGACGCCATCGCGGTAAGTCGGGCGACCCTTCAAAACATCAAGCAGAATCTGTTTGGCGCCTTTATCTATAACGTTGCCGGAGTGCCCATTGCTGCCGGTGTGTTGTTTCCGTTTTTTGGGGTGCTGCTGAATCCTGTTATTGCTGGTGCCGCCATGGCGTTTTCATCGGTTACGGTGGTCACCAACGCCAATCGATTGCGCTGGTTTAAGGCTAAGGAACACTAGAGAAGGGGTGAGCGGGTGGTACTGATTAACGTTGTGGGTGTTGCATTAATCGCCCTGATCGTGTGGTGGTTCTGGCTGTATAAGCCCAAACAGATTAAGGCGGGTGGCGATGAAACGATAACCATCGTGGTAGACAATGGTGTGTACCAGCCGGCGCAGATCCAGTTACCGGCAGGGAAGGCGATCACTCTTCGCTTTCTGCGCAAAGACCAGTCTCCATGTGCCGAAGTGGTTCAGTTTCCGGCTCTTGAATTGGCCAAATCTTTGGCCGTCGATAAGAGCACGGTTGTTGAGATTCCGGCATTGGAAACGGGGGAGTACGATTTTCACTGCCAGATGCAGATGTATCGAGGCAAGCTTGTCGTTGGCTAATGGCGTCATTAGGTTAGTCCCCCACCGCTGTCATGGCCGCCTTGAGAGTGTGGTGGAAGAGTCAGCCATTAAGGTGCATCGAGTAACATTTTTACGAGTTGAGACATGGCTAAACGACAACGTTCATTTTGGTCAACGCCACAGGGGTGGGCTGCCATCGGCCTGATAGCGTCAGTAAGCTATTTTCTTCTGGTTGAACACCGCCAGCACCTGTTTGAGTTTTTGCCATTTCTGATTTTGCTTGCCTGCCCATTAATGCACATCTTTATGCATCGCGGACATGGGCATCACCATACGACGAAGCATGGCCGTGACGCTGCACCTCATAAATCCTTTGAGAAGCCGACCAGGGAGAGCGAAGCGTACCGAGATGGGTTCATTGAAGGCTTAAAGTCGGGACGAGAGGAGCGGGAAAAAGGGGAGGATAACAATGAACGGTGAATCGGACTATGGGCTGTGGACGATAGTGATTCTTCACTCTGCAATCTTCATTTTTTTTGCATTCAGTTTTATCAAACCGAAAACCTCAATCGACTGGCGAAGCCTTGGCGCCTTCAGTGCATTTATCGTTGCCCTGTTTACGGAGATGTACGGGTTTCCGTTGACGATATATCTGCTGTCGGGCTGGCTGACAGAGCGTTACCCTGGCATTAACTTCTATTCACACGAAAAGGGTCACCTACTGCATACCCTGCTTGGCTTCGAGGGGAATGCTCATTTTGATCCATTGCACATTGCCAGTAACGTATTGATCGTCAGTGGCTTTATTTTGATGGCTTCCGCATGGAGTCAGTTGCATCGCGCCCAACAAGCGGGAAACGTCGCCACCACCGGCTGGTATGCCCGCTGTCGCCACCCCCAGTATCTTGCGTTCATTGTCATCATGTTTGGTTTCCTGCTGCAGTGGCCGACGATCCCTACGGTGGTGATGTTTCCTATACTGGTTGTTGTTTACGTGCGCTTGGCGAAGCGGGAGGAGCAGCAGGCGTTGTTGCAGTTTGGTGAACAGTACCGCGCCTATGTAAGCGATACACCCGCTTGGTTTCCTAGGTTGTTTAAAAAGACGTCCGAAGATGCGTGAGGAGAACTTTATGAAAACCTTAATCAAAACGGTTGCGTTGGCCATAGCACTAACTTCTTTTGCTTATGCTGGGGAAGAGCACCAGCACGGCGGCATGAAAGATAAATGCGCGATGATGGGAATGATGGGCCATGAGCAGATGATGGCTATGCATCAGCACATGCAGGAGATGAGTGCGCTGATGGATCAGATCGGGCAGGAGCAGAACCCTCAAAAAAGGCAGGCCTTGATGCAGAGCCATATGGAGAAGATGCAACAGGGCATGCAGATGATGGGTGGCGGTACAGGCGATAAGATGCAGCATGGGAAGGATAAGAGCATGCCAATGACGATGGAGGAACGCGTCGGCATGATGGAGAAGCATATGAAAATGATGCAGATGATGATGGGGCAGATGGTGGATCACAGCGCACAGGACAAGAAAGAGCGCCATCATCAGAAAGGCCAATAGGGCTGACATAGGCGCCGATTTCTATTGCCTTATGGTGTGTGGCGAAGCCTAACAAGGAGGCAAGCTATGACTGAACATCATCATCGATTAGGCGTTTCCGAGGTCAATCTGGTAGTACGCCATATGAAGCTGGTGCCCTGCGAAAAATCCAGCCTTGAAGCGGCCGAAGAAGAACTCGACCAGTTGTATGGGATGGATGACATATCGTTTGACGAAACCTCGAATGTCCTCAACCTAGCCTATGATGCCTCACGCTTGTGCCTGGATGGTATTGAGGAGGTGTTACAAAAACACGGCATCAAGGTAAGCCATGACTGGTGGACTCGTTTTAAGGAGGGGTACTACCGGTTTATCGACCAAAATGTGAAAGACCATGCCACACATAAACCATGGAGCTGTCACAAATCGCCACCGGGATCGGGCAGAAAGCGGCGATGAACATTTAGCACGATCCAATTGGTCAATGCGTAATACAGTGAGGTTGAGCATGATATTAAACGCGACAAAATTTGGTCTCGCATCTGCAATCGCTTTCGCTATTTTTTGGATTGTATGCAGTCTACTGGTTTGGCTACTGCCGGCCATGATGATGGACATGACAGGGCACATGACACATGGTGATTGGTCACAAATGGGGTGGCGCCTGTCCATTGGTGGCGTATTCATTGGCTTGATTGGATGGTCTGTGGTGGCGGGATTTTGCGGATGGTTATTGGCTACCATCTATAACAAAATGTTGTAATAGTGATTTTTTTGATGATCACGAAAATACCGTTCCTATGGCTTTGCTACTCGGTTTCCACGAATCATTGAGTTGGTTAGTTGGCAGAGTTTGGTAAAATTCCTTCAGGCATATCGAGCTGCTGGAAACACTATGCAGGTTTTTGCGTTATTTTTTATGCAATATTTTGCTTCAGAGGGCCAGCCAACTATCTGATTTGCTGAAGCTGATTATGCAGACTTATGGTTTAAGCGACAATCCTGCTGATTTTCTTGGAATTTCTCTAGTTGATACCGTGGTGAGACACTCGGTGAGACACTTTGCGTATTTCAAACACCCTAAAATCTCAGTCAGTCCCCTACCTGTTTCAGTCCAGACATGGCATCTGGTATGCGCGCGTCGTTGTACCCAAAAGCCTACATTCTCAGGTTGGTCATCGAGACCTTAAGCAATCCCTTCGAACTCGTTGCAGACGAGAGGCTATCCAGCGGTCTTGGCAATTCCTCGACAACCTCGCACTCAAGGCTAGAGCGAAAGAGCAAACGGTTGACCAGCAGCGCTCTTCTTCACCTCAGAGCCGATCTCAGGCTCCTGTTGAACCTCCACGGATTGAACCTGTCAAGCAGCCACAGGACGACTCTCCCAAGCTCTCGGAGGTCGTTAAGCTGTTTACCGCTGAGAAGCTCAAGGTCAACGCATGGAAGCCCCATGAGGTGGCTCACAATGAGTTTGCCTACAGGGAGTGAATCGCCACCACTTCCATAGACACCCCAAAGCCAAACAAGCCATAAAAAGTTAGCTCTACAGGCTTCTATTGAAGTGGGGCCGATTCAATTAGAACAGGGACGATGCGGCTAAGGGACTAGACTGAGTGAGTTGGATTTAAGCTATTCACAGGGGGGATTTATGCCGTGGGTCAATGGTGACCGTGTGTTTCCGTGCGATGGTATGTGCTACGTCTTTGGTGGGGGTTGTGGTTATGCCAGGCGCTTACCGGGTCCGGGCCGGCGATCATTATGAAGGCTGGCGGTAATAAATCATCCTGGGTGAAACGGGGCCAGCCGTCTCAGTTGCCGAAGGAACACATCGATTGGGTCATTCATCCGGTCACGCGTTTCGTTAAGCTCGAAGCCTCTGCGGGATTGGTTCTGTTGTTATCGACGCTGCTCGCTTTGGCGCTCGCCAACTCTGCCTGGCGTGAACCATTCGCCACCGTGTGGCATACCTCAGTCGGGATTAACATCGGCGCCTTTGTTTTTGAACGGTCATTGCATTCTTGGGTGAACGACGCAGCGATGACCCTGTTTTTCTTCTTAATCGCGTTGGAGCTCAAGCGTGAGCTGGTGCTCGGTGAGTTACGTCAGCCGCGCCTGGCCATGTTGTCGATCAGTGCCGCGCTGGGAGGCATGCTGTTTCCCGCTCTCGTCTATCTGCTGTTGCAGTTTGGCGAGCCCGGTCAGCATGGCTGGGGCACCGTGATGGCAACGGATACGGCGTTCGTGATCGGCTGCTTGGCGCTGCTGGGTCGGCGCATTCCGAAAAGTTTGCGGATATTCATGCTATCGCTCGCTGTCGTCGATGACATTGGGGCCATTATGGTTGTGGCGATCGGTTATGGATCTGAGATCGATTGGTTCCCTATCGGACTGGCCATGCTGGGTTTGGTGTTGATCCGGCTCATCGGGTTTCTCGGGGTGCGCAGTATGCCACTGTTTTTTCTGATCGGCGGATTGGTCTGGCTGGCGGTCGATGCGTCCGGCATTCACCCGACCGTCACGGGCGTGGTGCTCGGTTTGATGACCCCCACCAGTAAATGGGTCACCGATGACCGTCTGCATACCATCATGGATTGTGTGGTGGCTTATCCGCCGGGCGATCATTGGAGCGGGGATACGCCAGGCCGCCGGGTGTTAAAAACTGCGGAAGCGGCGGCGCGCGAAGCGCTTTCTCCGGTCGAGCGGTTGGAAATGCTGCTGCACCCCTGGGTCGGTTTTGTGGTGATGCCTTTGTTTGCTCTGGCCAATGCGGGGGTGCAACTGTCTGATACGCAGTTTTCCTCCTCATTGATGATGGCGGTATTCCTGGGTTTGGTGTTCGGTAAGCCGGTTGGAATTCTGTTGTTTAGCTGGCTGGCCGTAACCTTGCGTATTGCGGTTTTGCCACGGGATCTCAGTTGGCGATTGATCCTCGGTGGCGGCGCATTGGCCGGCATTGGTTTCACCATGGCCCTTTTTATCGCCGAGCTGGCGTATAGCCCAGCGCAGATACATTCAGTGAAATTGGCCATTTTGCTTGCGTCGGTTGCGTCTGCTTTATTCGGCCTGGTTTTGTTGCTTTACCTCACTCCACCTGCGGTTGAGCTAACTGCACCCCCAACGGGGACACCGCAGAGGCCGCTTGATCGTCGATCCTCGGAGGCCAATGATGATGAGATCTAAACAAGCAAAGCAATGGCGCCAACGCTATTTGACCGAGCACGTCAGCGACGGTGAAACATGGCGTTATTGGTCGCTACCAAAACTGGCGCAGGATTACCACTTCTCACTGGAGGAGCAACCGCTTGTCGTGCGGCTGTTTTTGGAAAATGTCATGAGACACAGCCTGGGGGATGACGACCAGGCCAATATCATCCAACAGCTCTGCGCGAGCAACGCGTCACAGGCGTTTGAGTTTTCGTTTTTCCCCAGCCGGGTGCTGATGCAGGACTATACCGGCGTACCGGCGATTGTCGATCTGGCGGCGATGCGCGATGCGGTGCACGCCAAAGGTGGCGATGCCAAGCGGATCAATCCGCTGTGTCCGGTTGATCTGGTGATCGATCACTCGGTGATCGTGGATAAGGCCGGAACCGCCGATGCGCTGTCTTTCAACCGGCAGCGGGAGATGGAACGCAACCGTGAGCGCTATCAGTTTTTAAAGTGGGCTCAGGGCGCTTTTGACAACCTGACTGTCGTGCCGCCGGGCAGGGGGATCTGCCATCAGGTTAATCTCGAGTATTTGGCTCAGGTGGTGCGCCAAGTTGATGGCGTCCTGTCTCCGGATACGCTGGTGGGCACCGATAGCCATACCACGATGATCAACGGTCTAGGGGTGCTCGGTTGGGGCGTTGGCGGCATCGAGGCCGAGGCGGTTATGCTCGGCCAACCCTTGAGTCTCAATACACCCAAGGTGGTTGGGGTGAATTTGCTGGGGGCGCTGTCCCCGGGCCTGACCGCCACCGACTTGGTGTTAACCCTGACCGAGTTGCTGAGAAACCACGGTGTGGTGGGCAAGTACGTTGAGTTTTACGGCGCGGGGCTGGCCAATCTGAGTGTGGCGGATCGTGCCACCATCGCCAATATGGCGCCTGAGTATGGCGCGACCTGTGCGCTGTTCCCCATCGATGATCAGGTCATTAACTATCTCACCTTGACCCACCGCCCTGCCGATCTGGTGAAGCGGGTGCGCGATTATGCCCATGCCCAGGGCTTGTTCTATCAGCCGGGTGAACTTGCCAGTTCGGTGATTTACAGCGAGAACCTAACGGTCGACCTCGGCGAGATCGTTCCCTGTGTGGCCGGTCCTAAGCGGCCACAAGATCGGTTGCCGTTAGCGGCGATCAAGCAGAAGACCCTGGATGAAATCGCCTTGGCGGGCGAGCACTCGCGCCAAGGCGCGGACGACGAGGCGCTAAGCGACGGCGATCTGGTGATCGCTGCCATCACCTCCTGCACCAACACTTCCAACCCGCAGGTGATGGTGCTGGCGGGAATACTGGCCAAGGCGGCGGTGGAGAAAGGCATGACGGTCAAACCCCATGTCAAAACCTCGCTGGCCCCTGGCTCTCAGGTGGTGGCGCGTTATCTGGATCAGTCTGGACTGCAGGGGTATTTGGACCAGTTAGGGTTTCAGCGGGTGGGATTTGGCTGTACTACCTGCATCGGCAACTCCGGGCCATTAAACGATGGACTGGAAGCGGTGATCGCGCAAGGCAAGCTGCAAGTGTGTGGCGTGCTGTCCGGCAACCGCAATTTTGAAGGTCGCATTCATCCCTTTGTGCGTATGAATTGGCTGGCATCGCCGCCGCTGGTGGTGGCGTTTGCCCTGGTGGGGCATACCCGTATCGATTTGGACACCGAGCCGCTGGGCACGGATCGCGATGGCAATGCGGTGTTCCTTCGCGACTTGTGGCCCGATAGCGCCGAGGTGGCGGCGGTGCTGGCGCAGATCAATCGAGCGCTGTATGGCCAGTCATATGCAAACATGACCCTAGGTGATGACACTTGGCGGGGACTCAAGACCGACAACGCGGTGTGCTATCCGTGGCAAAAGGAGTCCACCTACATCCGTCAGGCTCCGTTTGTGGCTTGCACCACGCCTCCCAAGCCGATAGTGGATGGTCGGATCTTGGCGATCTTTGGTGACTCCATTACCACGGATCATATCTCGCCAGCGGGCCAGATCGATCCGCTGACCCCGGCGGGCGAATATCTGCTCAGACAGGGGGTTAAGGCCGAGGTCTTTAACAGCTATGGCGCGCGCCGTGGCAATCATGAAGTGATGGTGCGAGGCACCTTTGCCAATCGGCGGCTCAAGAACCGTTTGGTGGATCCGATGGAAGGGGGCTTCACCCGCATTTGGAGCCCGCCGGGCGGATCGGCTCCGCAGCAGAGTGATCGGGTCGCGGCACAGACTGCGCCGGTTTCGATCTATCAGGCCAGTCAACACTATCTCGCTCATCAAGTGTCGCTGGTGATCTTTGCCGGTAAGGAGTACGGCACCGGCTCAAGCCGCGACTGGGCAGCGAAAGGCTGCCTGTTATTGAATATCAAGGCGGTGATCGCACGCTCTTTTGAGCGCATCCATCGCAGCAACCTGGTGGGAATGGGGATCATGCCCCTGTTGTTACCTGCCGACCTCAAACCGAATGCACTGCAGCTCAGTGGCGACGAGTTGATCAGTATTACCGCGCCATCGGCCAATGGGTTTGAAGTGCTGCTGCCACGGCAGATCCTCTCCCTGCGGATCGCCGCGGCCCATTCATCACCATCGCCGCTTGAACCGGTGGTAGCGCAAACGATCCCGGTGACGCTGGCGATCGAAAATGAGCGCGAGCTGGCGTATTTCTTCGCCGGGGGGATCTTGCCCTACGTGGCCGATCAATTCTGTTCGCCCAAGCGGAGCAGGGGATGAAAAAGCGCAGCAAGCACGCTGCCCGCCGGCCCCGCTCTCAGCTTCGCGTCGCCGCTGGCCCTAAGCAGGCACAGGCCGCAGAGAGCCCGCTGCCTCAGAGCAATGAGCGGCAGGCGGATGGCGAAGTCCTGTGGGGCAAACAGACGCAAGCTTCACTGCGCTATTTCAACATCGGCGAACACCGATTTAGTCCGCGTTTTATTGCCGTGTTGGTCACCATTAAGCGGGCCTGCGCACAGGTCAACCGGCAGCATCGACGGTTAACGGCCGAGCACTGTGATGCCATCGTGTGGGCGTGTGATGCCATTTTGGCGGGCGATCATGGGGCACAATTTCCGCTGCGGATCTGGCAAACCGGCTCCGGCACGCAAACCAACATGAACGTCAATGAGGTCATCGCCTCACTGGCCAATAGCTATTTGGCCGAGAGTGGCCAAGGCGGGGCGCAGCCGGAGTCCATTCACCCTAATGATCATGTCAACCGGTCGCAATCCTCCAACGATGTGTTTCCCTGTGCCATGCATATCCTGGTGGCCACCCAAACCCAGCAACAATTGCTGCCTGCGCTGGCCCTTATGGATCGGGTCCTCTCGCAAAAACAGGCCGAGTTTCACGAGATCTATTCGGTCGGGCGAACCCACTTGATGGATGCCTTGCCCATCCGTTCAGGAGCGATACTCTCGGCCTACCTCAGCCAGTTAACGGCGGCGAGAAACGCGATAGAGCAGAGTCTGGAGGCGGTGTATTCACTGGCGTTGGGGGGGACGGCGGTGGGCTCAGGGGCCAATGCGCCGGCGCAATTCGGCCAGCAGGTGATCGCGCTGTTGGCGGCGCATTATCAGTTACCTTTTAGCCAACACCCCAATCTGTACGCGGCCGTATCGAGTGAGGACGCACTGCTGCGTTACAGCGCGGCGTTAAAGCAGTTGGCGGCCAGCCTGCAAAAAATGGCGAACGATTTTCGATTGCTCGGCAGTGGGCCACGTTGCGGCTTCAACGAGTGGCACCTACCCGCCAATGAGCCGGGCAGCTCTATCATGCCGGGCAAGGTGAACCCGACTCAATGTGAAGCGCTGAGCATGGTGTGCCTGCAGATCTTCGGCAACGATCTGACGGTGGCGCTGGCCGTTTCCAGCGGACAGTTGCAACTGAACACCTATCGGCCGGTGATCTTGCACAACCTGCTGGAGAGCATCGACTTGCTGTCTGATGCAATGAACGCCTTTAGCGAGCACTGCATTGACGGATTCACCCTCAACCAAGCGCAGATAGACCTAAACATGCGCAACAATCTATCGGTGATCACCCTGCTTACCCCTGAGCTTGGCTATGACGTGGCCGCTGAAATTGCACGCACCGCACAGCTGAAAAATCTCCCGTTATCGGCAGCGGCTGAGATCTTAGGTTTATACACTCAGGAGCAATTTGAATTGCTGCTATTAGAGAGTTTGAATCGGCACTTTTCGGCGATAAAGTGAGCGCTATGGAGCGCTATGGAGCGCTGAGAATGGGATCTCGTTCAATAGAGGCGGTGCGAAGGAATATGATCCGTATGCCTGTTGTAGATGAGTAGTTGACCATTCGCCTATGCATCGGAACAAAGATCAGGCAAGCTTCCGACCAGCCGATGTGGTGTTACTTTTCATCACCTCAAACCCTTGCCCGTAACCCTATGCAGGTTTTTGCTTTATTTGCACGCAAACTCATGGTTCAAAAATACAGGTAAGTGTCTGACGCTTGGTTGTGGTTTATGCAGACTCATGCTCGAAGTGGTATATCTTTATGATTATGTTGTAATTTATCTAATTGAAGCCGTGGTGAGACACTTTGCGACTTTCAAACACCTCAAAATCTCATTTAGTCCCCTACCTGTTTTAGTCGACCGCTACAGATGGTTCGGCTAGCCGTTGATGAGCAAGGCTCGGTTATTCAGCGTATCGAACGCCACTTGAGGAAAGGGCGTCCGTCACACCAAGCTTTAAGATCATCGGTTTTGGAGACCGTCAAAGATGCCAACTCGCCCGGATAGTTAACGATCATCTTTAGAAAACGATTCGCCAAAAACTACCGAATAAGCCCCCGATTTTACTGAATTGTGGCAATGAATATTCTAAAGCCGCCAGCGCATAGCATGCGCTAAAACGTCGGTTTTCAGTGGTAAAAGACCTAGCTGCTTATAGCATCCAAGGAGAGGGCTAGATAACGAGTTGATTCCTGAAGTTCAGCATGAGCTATTGGGGGGGCTTTTTCTCATTAGAAGCAAGCGCTGAGCTGGCAATGTCACCATAACCTAACTTGGAGCGATGTATCATCCAGACGATGAACGCTGGCCGGTTGTTTAACACAGGCTCCAGTTGTGGGCGGACGCTTTGCGAAGGAACCCTTGTCGCTTAAGGGCCGCCATTGCCCGGCTTACGGATTCTTCGCTGGTCGCCAACAGGGAGGCGCAGTCCTGGTTGCTCGGCAAATAGAAGGTTGCAAACTGATCGGAAAGAAGTGACTCAAGAATGCATAAAAGATTGATAACCCTCTTCTGTACTGGACCTTGGGTCAGGTACACGTGGTGGTTGTCAGCAAGGAGGCTCTGTTCCTGCCATTGCGCCATTAGCCGCTGATAAAGCTCCGGTTGCCGTTTTCCAAGCTGGTGCAGCGTGCTGACAGGAATGCGGCACAGATTGGTCGGGCCAATCGTCACTGCACTGTGTTGGTAGTCTTGCTCAATCAATGCCTCCAGCCCAATGGCCGACCCTGTTCCAAGCAAGCGGACGATCCTGTCTCCGCTTGCTGAAGAGTACAGTGACAGCTTCACGCTGCCGTTTCGGATGGAATACACCGCCGGCGCCTGTTGGCCCTGGTGGTAGATGGTCGCGCCAGGCTCGAAGTGATAATGATCTATTGGAGAGAGCACAAGCCTGTCAGTTTCGACATCCAGCCCGGCAAACAGCAAGCGATCGCGTACCACACAGCGGGCACAATCAACCTTTTCTAGTCTGCGCTTGGGATTGCCGAGGCTCGTCTGGGTAAAGTTCCGTTTCATCTTCTGGCTCCTCGCCACAGGCCGGAGGCGGCAGTTCAGTGATAACTGAACTCAAAAATGCGATTTATCAACTCTCTTTCCCACAGCTTTTCTTAGATCTAATTGTGTGAAGGGGGAGGGCAAACTCCGCAACGGCGCTTGGGATCTCCAGTTCCTATGGGCTTAATCGAAAGTGTAGACTTTCAACGAGTTTCGTTCCCCCTTTTCGTGCAGGTCCGGTGTACGCCTAGTTTCTGCCGCGGCCTGCTTCTGTTTCTGAACTACAGGGGGTTATGATGAACACACTGTTGAAACGGATCTATGCGCCTACGCCGGTTGCCCTGCTCGTATACTGTTCACTCTTTTCGGTGGCCAGCAATGGACAAGAGCCTGCGGCTGCGTACACCTCTCCACTACACACGTTTTCCATGGGCGATCTTCTCGTCGACTTTAAGGGGCGGACCTTTACCCAGGATTCCGCCGCGATATGCGGATTGCCTGGGGGTGTCAGTTGTCCCAATGCGATCGACCCCGCGACCGGCCAGCCCTATGTCTACCCAATCGTCGACAAGCAGAGCATTACCCTCTACCCGGTGGATACCGAGTTTGGCTTCGAGGTGGTGGATTTCCTGGGGGCGGAGGGGAAAGAGCTCTCTCCACGGGATTACCTGGAGGGTTACATCGGCAATATCACCGAAGGTGACGAGATCGTCGGCGTCAAGATCTCCAATGCTGAGACCGATACCTACAAGGTTAAGCCACCACTGGGCACCTGGTGCCAGGGGTTGGGGGGGACATCGGTCAAATGTTCCTCCGAGCACTACACGGTGATGGAGCACTCTCTGACCTGCCATGAAACCGTCCCCTATATGCATGCCAATCCTGACAACGGGGAGCAGGCGGTGCTGACCTTTTCCTCAGGAGAGGAGTCGCTCTGTAAAGAGGCAGGTCTTGATGATGAGCATGTCATCGTCGGCTTAGGGACCTCTTTGGAGGACTTTTCGCAACTGGAACCCAACGACAACCTCAGGGTCGATCAGGATATCGCCGTCAGCTCAGACTACTCCATCACCGTTAAAGACGATGGCAAGGCGCTCTATCGCTGGGGAGGGCTGATTAAGCGCCCCAATGATATTCGCCTCTATGCTCGGATCCCGTTGCCGCAGGAGTGGAAAGAGCCTGGCGCGGACTATGCGATCGAAAGTGCCAAACTGGTGGTTACCCACTGGATCACCAACAACCCCAATGACCAGTTGCGGCCGGAAGACCTCGAAAACGAGGCGGCCACAGGCCGCAAACCCTCCTATTGGGAGGACATTGATGGTAACCGGTTCTCGGCCAAGAATTGCTTCGAGGGTGATGGCGATTTCATTGAGGAGAACACCTATTTTCGTCATCAGAACAGCAGCTACGCCATTCCGACGGGAGTCGCTCCGCCGGCTGATAGCAGGTTGTCGAAGGATCTTATTGATGGTTACACCAACGCCTATTACACCAGCATCGACCGTGATCCCTTCCAGTGGTCCTATGTGAACATCGCCGAAGAGGCCGCCAAGCGGTATAACTTCCTTGGCTTCGAGCATCCGCTGACTGCTGAGGAGGTAGCGCAACAGGGGCTTAGGTTGGTGTCCGGACCTCGTTGGCGTCTGAGGGCCAATAAGTTTGGCCAGGATATTCCTGGGCTGGAGATCCCGTTGGCTGAGTGTACTGTCCCTCCCTATACCCACGACAATATCCGCTACGAGGTCGGTACGCCGGTTACCACGGTGATCAACTTGCTTGACTGGGACGATATAGATGGAACAAGCCCATCTCCCCTGGCCAGCAGCCGGGGCTGGGTCGAGGTCGCCAACAATCTGGCCGTTGAGGTTCAACCGGGGGTGGTCAGCATTCAGGATGGCATCGAGTATCCGGTGTCCACCAATGGCTTGCCCATGACCGAGGACTTCGATCTGGCGGTATACATCAAAGGTGACCGTAAGCCGACAGCCCTGTTTACCGCTCAACTGGTGATCAACGATGAGAGGCCTATCGAAGCGCTGCCAGACGGTTTGAGCATCAGTGCTTTCAAGGTTCCGGAGAAAGTCAGCACCTATAAGGATAACGTCCTTATCGCCGCCACCGTTACCAATGAGGACACGGCGCTGGCGTCCGGATATGGCGAGTTGGTAATTGTGGGGACCAGCGAGGAGAGTGGGGAAGTGGTTGCCCAATTCTCTGCCTCCATCGACGGGCTGGATCCGGGTAGCAAGCAGCTTTACGACTTCCGCTGGACCAGCCCGGGTGAACGTGGATTGATTATCTGGACCGCATCTGTCCTGCAAGAGGGCGAGGTGATCGCTGAACTGTCCGATGTAACCCTGGTGCGCTCAAAAGGGCAGTAGGAGATAGCGATACAGCCGCGGCCTGAGTCATTCGCAGGGTTGGCGATGGCGTCGGCTGTGAGGGAGCCGGATACCGGCTCCCTTTTTACAAGAATTGAAGCCTTGCTCTTGCCCGAGACCGCGTTAGGGGACTCTGAGGCTTTCAACGTCTCTAGTGGTTGATTGGCTGGCGCCCTTTCCGAGAGCAGGGTTTTTCTAACCAACAGGGTGTCTAGAAAATTGGTGGCGATTCAGTTCCAGACAGAGAAGCCAGCCCCGACGGGCTGGCTCTCGTTCGACTGCCCTAGCGTTAGGGTTTAAACAGGCGGTCAGTTGTCTCTTTCTCATAGGCCATGCCATTGGGGTAGCTGACCAATTCCAACTGCATCCCCCAGGGCGACAGGAAATACACCCAGGTCACGCCGGCGTTGGGGCCTTCAGTCATGGTCTTAGGCTGCCCCATGATCTCCAGTTGTTGTTCCTTGAGGTAGGTCACCGCGGCCGCCATGTCCTCGACATAGAAGGCGAGATGATGACCGCCGATGTCGCTGTTTCTGGGGACTGTGGTGTTTTGCTCTGGCGCCCGGTACTGGAACAGTTCCAGATTGGCACCGTTGCCACAGCGCATCATGTTTAGCACATCAATTTCGGCGCGGGGATCGACGTTGAGATTTTCCTGCATCCAGTTGCCTTCGGGATCTTTGAATGGCCCCATCTCGAAAAACACCTGGCAACCCATCACCTCGGTAAAGAATTCAGTGGCCTGCGTCAAGTTTGGCACTGTCACCCCGATGTGGTCGGGGCCCCTCATACCGGGAATGGCGGCCTGGGCCGACCCCACGGCAAACCACAATAGCGTAAGCAATTTTTTCATTTGGTGTTCCTCTTTATCATTACCGTGTCGTTGTCGATAAACGTGGCGGTAGTGCCGATACCTAAAATATAATTGGGCCTATACCAGTTCGTTCAGCATCTCCGGGTTGTAGGTCGTAAGTGGCTGCTCGGCGCGTACCCTGGCAACGAAATCCGGGTTGGCGATAAGCGGCCGACCAATGGCAATCAAGTCTGCGTCACCGCTTGCTAACGCCTCACGGCCACTGTTGACACTGTAGCCGCCGCAAGCGATCACCGTTCCACTGTAGTGACGACGAATATACTGGGTGACCGTCCCCGCCAGGTGCTCCTGGTAGCTGTCCTCAAACATTCCGGTATGCACGTAGGCCAGGTCGTATTGATCCAGGCGTTGCAGAACATGATCCGACACCGCCTTATCTCGGGCGTCATGTTCCAGGTGAATATAGGCCGCGGGAGAGATGCGTAGGCCGACCTGGCCAATCTCCCGCTTTGCCGCATCCAGAACTTCAAACAGGATACGGGCCATGTTCTCCTCGCTGCCCCCCCAGTCATCGGTACGACGGTTGGTATCCCAGTGGAGAAACTGATCCAGCAGATAGCCATTGGCAGCGTGGACCTCGACGCCGTCAAAACCGGCTTCCCTGGCATTGGCGGCGGCCTGGGCAAAGTCCCCGATCATCTGCCTGATTTCTGCCTCGGTCATTTCCCGAGGCATACCGTATTGCAAATCGTCGGTACGGGGGACGCGCCCGGTCAGGGCCACCGCTGACGGTGCCAGGGGTTGTTCGCCCTTAAGGTAAATGGGGTGGGAAACACGACCGGTATGCCAGATCTGGGCAAAGATTCTGCCCCCGTTCTCGTGGACTTTCCGGGTCACTTTTTTCCAGCCTGCTATCTGTGCCGGGGTAAAGATGGCGGGTGTATTGGGGTAGCCCATGGCGCTGGGTGAGATCATCAGTGATTCGGTGATGATCAGGCCGGTGTCGGCACGACGGCCATAGTATTCCACCATGGCCTCTGTCGGTACCAGGTCATCATCGGCCATGCTGCGGTTCATGGGGGCCATGACGATGCGATTACTCAGGGTAAGGTCATTGCCTAGCTTAAATGTGTTGAATAGTACGTCTCGATTCATCGACGGTGCCTCATGGTTAACTGATTTCATCGGCGGGTAACCCGGACTATCCGGGTTACCCTTAGGTCATCGTGCTTGGATTAATTCAACCAACGGGTCTGGTTCATGCCGCCATCGGCCTGAACCTCGGCACCGTACATAAAGCTGGAATCGTCCGACGCCAGGAACAACGCCACCGACGCCATCTCATGCACTTGTCCCATGCGCCCGGCTGGCAACCGTTCGGCAAACATGGAGCGGAAGCCGCTGATCTCTTCCTCCGATGCACCGGCCTTCTTTTCAATGTCAGTAATGACCGGTCCCGGGCTAAGTACGTTGATGCGGGCACCGTATTTTTTCAGTTCCGGTGTGAAGGAGCGGGCCAGGGAGCGCACTGCGGCTTTGGTGGCGCTGTAGACAGACAGTCCGGTAACGCCCATCTCATCCAGGCAGGAGGAGGTGAGTACCACCGAGGCCCCTTGATTCAGGTGCGGTAAGGCGGATTTAACGGTGAAAAAGGCGCCCTTGAAGTTCACATCCGAATGCAGGTCAAACAGGGCTTCGTCGGTCTCTTCCAGTGGTGCCGGGGTGCTCAAACCGGCATTGGCAAACAGGACATCAACTTTGCCGATGCGCTTCTCTACACAGGCAAAGAACGCTTCCAGACTGGGCAGGTCACGAACATCGCCGATAAACCCGATAGCGCTGTCACCAATTTCTGCCAATGCGGCATCCAATTTTTCTTGGGAGCGGGCCAGAATCGCGACTTTGGCGCCCTGGGCAGCAAATACTTTAGCGCTCTCCAGTCCAATGCCTGTATTACCACCGGTAATGGCGACGACTTTGTTTTCAAGTTTGTTGTTCACAACGGTTCTCCGTTAATGTGTAATTTGGTGGTTAACGTTCACTGATTGGTGACCATCGCTTTGCAATCGAGGCTCCATCCATCTCGGTACCCACCAGATGATTGGTATAATTACTCATCACCTTGAGCGTGATCAGGGCAATGACTTCCAGCGCGTTTTGTTGGTTGTAACCGGCATCAAAGAAGGCGTTGATCAGTGTCTGTGATACCACTCCCCGTTGCTCGGCCAGCTTCAGTGCAAAGCTCCTCAGTGCGGCGAGTTTGGGATTGCCGATGGGCAGGTCATCGCGAATGGCGTTAATCACTTCCATATCGATGCCCTGTGTTTCGGCGTACTGGCTATGGCCGGCCATGCAGTAGCGGCATTCGTGAAAGCGGTTGACCGTCATCAGCACAACCTGGCGCTCAGTGGGAGTCAGATCCATGCTGCCCGCCTGTTCAGACAAGTAGACATAGCTATTGAGCAAGGCTGGCGATCCCGCCATATAGCCCAGCAGGTTGGGTAAATTGCCAAAAGACCGGCTAGCCACCTCAAGTTGAGCCAGGGAATCTTGGGGCGCGTTATACAAGCTGTATTTGCTAAAGCTGTTCATCGAATCTCCCCCGTTTAACGCTGTTAAATTGCAGTGGCGCCAAGATAACCAATGCTGAAGGGGGGGAGAACCCGGGACAGTTGAATAGCATCTATTCAAATTTGGAATGGTTACAGCCAACGGTGAGTTAGAATAGAGGCATCAGAATAGGGTTTAAGCATGATCGGGTGTCGTGAATATCCCGCCTATGATGCGAGAGGCTCCTCAGGCCTATTAGCAATAGGCCGCAGCCAGAAATTGCTTTGTTGATTCGCCTGACTCATTCACCAAACGGTACGTTTTGACGCTTAAATAATGGCAAAATATCTCAGGGTATACGCATAATCAGCCTCAATTATTAAGACGCTACCCAAGTAAACTTCAGTTTTACCAAGGCTCGATCAGTCATAATTATTCCAGATTAGAATGGCTGCTATTCTGTTTGGCGCAGTTTTATTCAACATTTTCGATGGCTATCATCTATCCCGTCACTCAGAGAGCTTGTTTTTCGGTGACCATCGGGGCAGCCATGGTTGCAACAGTCATTAGGTATTTGCCGACTGCCCATCACGCTCATTATTTCGAATGCCTCGAACTGGTCTTCGAATTCACTTTGTTAAAAAGGTCTTGTTATGTTTAAAAAATCAATGATTGCCGCGACAGTGTTATCTCTGGTCTCCATTTCATCACTTGTTAGTGCCCAGGAGGTTCTTGATTTAAGCGTAGTCTCATCCGGGGCCGGTGCCCTGGTAAAAGTGACACGTGAAAACCAGCCCGTTGTAGGAGCCGTGGTCACAGCCAATTCAAATAAAGTTGAGGGTGTGACAGATAGGAATGGTCAGGTTTATATTTCGATACGAGATGTGGAAGCAAAACCAGTATTGTTTAATGTCACCGATGATGAGGGAAACTCTGCAACGGCCACCCAGTTTATTACTAAAAATCATCGCTAAATATTAATGCGATAGCTTGTCCCATATAATATCCATTTATTACTATGGAAGGCAGCCGTACATGCATGAGCAAACAGATTGCCGTTTGAACACTCTTATGCTGGAGTCGACATACTGATTCCAGTATAAGAGCCCTCTGTTTAAATCGTGCAGACGATCATACTCCCGCAACCAACCTCGTTCCTGAAACCTACCCCTTATATTGCTGGTACACTCCCTCAACAAATGGAGATAGCGAGTTCCCTCTACGCTACCGCCATCGCCGACATCGATACTCATTGGGTTCTTTGGATTGGCGAGGGGCGAAGCCGGAAAGCTATCCGTCCTTTCTTCCAACCGCTTGGTGGGCGCTGCCAGGCTATTGAAGCTGTCGCTATGGATGTGAAGGCTGTCTTCTATCTGGAGGTGGCTGCGCATCGCCTCAGCGCCGAGGTGATTTATGACCTGTGCACATCATCGCCGAACGTGAGCGATAGGTAATTGACCGGTTACGAGCAGATACAGCCAATGGACTCACTGCCGACCAGCAAGTCCGTGGCAGGGCAAACAAGGTCACTGGCTATTGCTGAAGAGGTGGGAGAACATGAGTGACAATCAGGAGTCGTAACTCGAAAAGTCGCTTAGGGAAAACCATGCGTTGAAGGTGTTTGATCTAACCTGAGAAAGGCTGAAAGGGGCGGGGTAAGCAGAGAGGAAGGCGATGGCTGAAAGCCTGTGGCAACGGAGTTGGCAGCAGGCACAAGAAGGCGCATCAAGCCGTTGATGGATTTCGCTCGCACACCTAGGCCTTATCTCAATTGCCTCCCGGCTCCAGTAGAGTACCGGCTACAAACCCGCAGGCCAGAAGCGATGCGCAGCAAGGCCAGAGTGATGACTCTTACGGTCGACGGGTTCCCGGCCAGCACCTTCCCCTTTTACAGGTTCGAGCTGCTGTTCTCGGAAACCCGCTCCTGACTTTATTCGTAGGTTCCACGAATAGGGTAGTTATTTTCCGGGTTGCGGATAAATGCCAGCCCTGACAGCAACACTTCCAACTCCGGTCGAACGAAGGGGCCGTTGGAGATGTCCAGCACCTGCACCTGGCCCTTGTCGTTGATTACATAGAGTCCGGGTTCGGCAAAAGGGTGATCGGTTTCCTGGGGCGAGCGTGGATTCGAGATGTACAGCCCCAACTGCTGCATCTGCTCGATACTCAGGCCGTAGCCAATCGGATAACTGGCCTTCAGTTCGGCCATGTGGCCCCGTGCCTGTGACTCGCTGTCCGCAGAAACGGCAACGATATCGATACCAAGTTGCCGAAATTGTTCTTTCAGCTTTTCAATTTCATTCAGGTAACGGGTACAAAGTGGGCAGTGTTTACCCCGATAGACCACCACCATGCGCCAATCGGCGCCATTTTGAGGTGTGCCCAGGGTGATGGTGCCATCGTTAACGGTGGGGAGTTGAATTTTCGGAAATTGGTCGCCTGCCGCAAATTTGGACAATGTCATTGATAATCCCTCGGTCGTCGCCTTGCCGCCGCAGCGCCAGAGGGCGATAGGTTTGAAAAGGGAGCAGTAGCCGTTGAGTCCAGAATGTAAGGGAAGGGGTCAACGAGTGTGGCTACTGCCCAACAGTGGCTATGATGAAAAGGGCTCGCTACAAAACTTTAGATGCTGATGTAGTTATAGCTGTCATCCTCTTTATTGCGTTTACCGCGGTATTTGTCGCTGTAATTTTCGGCCCAGATCGCGGTGGCATCCTGATTTTGATTCCAGTCAAACACCGTTGAGCGGTGCTTGATTTTCCATTCGCCGTTGCGTCGTTCGAATCTGAAGTGATGGCGTCCACCCAGGATACCCTCCTTATCGACCCCTCCCTCTTCATGAACGTGGTAGGCCCAGACGTAGCACTCTGCGGTAGCAGTGTCACCGTCAATCTCGATCAGGGGGTTGCTGATGCGGTGCTGGGTGGTCTTCAGCGCCTTGAAGCCCTCCATCGCCGGCTCGACGAAGGCGTGGGCGTTATCGTTATAGAAGAACAGATCCGGGAAGATCGGATCCTGATGTTCTTCCACCGCGTCTTCCCAGTAGGTTGACTTCATCAGTTCGCCATCAACCCGGTCCAGTGCGCGGGCAAACTTATACATCACCTCTGTCATCTCCTGCTTATCCAGCAGTTGCTGCAGCTTTTGTTGCATATCCATTCTCTATTCCTCGTGTCTAATACTATGGCTCTACATCGTTACCCTGACGGGCCTTACTTGCTTTCCCACTCGTCAATCGGGTCCAGCACGGCGAACTGACGTGGGCTGGCCAGAAGATCCGGGAGGTAAGCCTCGTATTCATCGCGGTATGATTTGCCCTGCAGCTGGTTTTTCATAAAGTCATCCATGGACGGTTCGTTCCAGCGCTCATACAGGGTGAATTTATTGGGGTTATTGGCGTCCCGATGAAAATAGGTCGACACGAAGGTGTCCTCCTTGGACATCGCCTCCAGTACCCCGGTGGCACCTTTGATGAACTTGTCGACGCACTCTGGCTTAACATCAAACTCAACATAAAAAACAAGATGTTTGGACATAACTGGTTACCTCTATTTTCATGAACTTGCTGGTGTCATTGGCATCATGGTGCTGGGGGAGGTAAAGCTCTTCTCCTTTGCCATGTGGTCAACGACTTGAGCAAGGTGGGCAAGAACTGCCGCCATTGATTCCAGGTTGTTGATTATTGTGTATAAAAATCAATGATCTTGGTGCTATTCAGCTTGATGACCGAGGCATGGTTGTTACGCAAGTCGCGATAACTATGGTCGCCCTGGGTGTGTTTCTCCAGTCGGCGACGGTGGCTAACCGCAAGTCTGAATACCTGATATCCGGGTCACTGATTGACGTTGAAATAGATAATAGAACCTATCCTTTGTGAATATAAGCGTGCTAAATTGAATAGTATCTATTCGTCTTGGGCATATGGTGGTGGGGAAACATGGATCAACTGGGAGCGATGCGGGCGTTTATCCGGGTGGTACAAACCGGCAGTTTTTCGTCGACGGCACGTGAACAAAACACCAGTCAGGCCACCATCAGTAAGAAGGTGGCGGCCCTGGAACACAAGCTGGGGGTCAAGCTGCTGACCCGCAGCAGCCGGGAGCTGTCATTGACCCAGGTTGGATCGGCCTACTACGACAAGTGTGTGGCCATCATCGGCGAATTGGATGAAGCGGAGTCCATGGCGCGATCGCAGATGGCCCTGCCGCAAGGCATTATCAGGATCACCGCACCGGTGGTATTTGGTCATCAGGTTATCGCCCCCGTTATGGGTGAGTTTCTGGCCCTGTACCCGGAGATTAAGGTGGATCTGGCCTTGAGTGACAAGCATGTCGACCTCGTCAGTGAAGGCATCGACGTGGCAATCCGGGCCAAGCAGTTGGAAGACTCCTCCCTGGTGGCCAGGCACCTGTTTGACAACCCGATGCTGCTGGTGGCTGCCCCCGAGTATCTGCAACAGCAGGGGGAACCCCGGGAGCCAGAGGAGTTAAAACGACACAACTGCCTCATCTACTCGATGCTAAAGAAGGTCAACATCTGGCACTTTACCCAGGGTGAAAAGACCACTTCGGTGCAGGTACGTGGTAATTTTCAGTGTGATAATGGCGATGCCATTTTGCACGTGGCCCTGGCCGGTAGCGGCTTGGCGGTATTGCCGCTGTGGATGGTGGATGAACACCTGATATCGGGACGGCTGCAGCGGGTGATGCCAGACTTTACGCCTAAGCCACTGCCATTCAACGCGATATACCCTCAGAACCGTTATGTTCCCCTCAAGGTTCGGTGTTTTATCGACTTTTTGAAGCAGAAGCTGTCAGGAGATGGCATGTTTCAGTGAAAAATGAGCGGTTCTAGCCGCCGTTATCGAGTAAAACGAACCGTCTGATACCGCCCCCATAGAAATCTGGGGTCAGTGATTGATCCCGGATTGTGCCAACCCCAAGAGTTAACTTCATAACCCATTGTCTGGAGGTTATTGAACAACCTGAGCTTGAGACATGGCGCTCCCTGGGGGGGGCCAGCCATTTGCCAGTGGCTGGTTGAGTCCCCCAAAGGGGGACTTTGAAAACGGCAGGTGGCTGTTCAGTGTTTGTTTGGCGACTACACCATAACCTTCTGGCCGTTTTCATTTCCGGTTTCCGCCAATCTGCGAAAAACCTTTTATTGGGCTGTGGTTACTGACGTACCAGGGCATGATGCAGCTTATTACCCGCGATGCCGCCGCCAATGAGGAACACAAGATAGATCCAGCCAGACAGCGACAGGTTGGCAATGGGGGTAAACAGGGCTCCGACATTACAGCCATTTGCAAAGCGGGTGCCGAATCCCATCAGCAACCCACCCAGGGCAAACAGAGCGAACTGCTTGGCCGAGTGGTTGAGGCGAAATGAAAAGGAGAAGCCGCCCATCAGCAGCACCGCAATCAGGGCCCCCACTAAAATGGCAAAATTCTGAACTGAGATGCCATGTTCAAAAAATGGCGTGGTAAACAGGGCTGCGGGGCGGTGGCTGAAGGCGGCGATGGCATCGACGCTTAATCCCAGCCCGATCAGTCCCTTGCCAAACCAGATGCCGAAGGGGGTAGAGGCACCCCATCCGGCGCCAGTGGCTACCGTCATGATCCCCACAATCAGGGCGATCACCAGAGCTGCGGTGCGCATTCGCCACAGGTTACCCAACCATCGCTGATAACTGTCGACGCTTAACAGGGAGAATGAGCGGGCGGTTTCTTCTGGGCCTGTACCCTGACGGGCAATCTCACCCTCCACCCCAAAAAATGTGCCTGTGGCATGGCGGCGTTTTTCATATTTTTTCGCCACATAGACGACGACAAGCGCAAAAGCGGTGGTCACCAGGAGGGCCATAAAATAGCCGTTCAGAGGCCCCCAGGTGAACAGATCCGGCAGGTATACCCCTTTTCCGGAGAAGCTCTGTGAAGACAGCAGGGTGGTGGTGATCCAGGGCTGGGTGGCCTGCAGGGGAAACCCAAGGAACACACCGGCACCGAAAAAGAGCAGGGTGGTCAGGGCCCGGGGAACGTCACTCACCATCTCCACCATCACCCCTGTGGCGCAGCAGCTGGAGAGACTCATGCCGGCGCCAAACATCAGACCTCCCACCACCAGGCCAAGGTTAATGGGGTTGACCCAGAGATCGAAATGGCCGAGATCCGCATTCAACAGGATTCCTGCATTGATGGCGGCGGCGACCACGAACATCAGCATCAGGGTTTGCAGCAACTGAGTGGAGCCGCGGCGATAGGCCCGGTTAACACTGCCGGCAAAGCCTATTGATCCTTTTACCAGGGAAAAGCCCAGACTAAGGCCCAGCAGTAAGCGCAAAAACAGCGACGCGTCTTCTAACAGTGCTGCGCCAATAACGATGGTTGCAATGGCAATTACAACGGCCAACAGGGCTTGATTCTTTTTCATTACATTAATGCTATATAAGTCAGTGGAATAGTGAAATTGGGAGAGACATTCTCGATATCTGGTGGGCGGTAACAGAATGAGGACAGGGATTGTCGCCATAAAATAGTTATATGTCTACTGGTTGATATTCCATTTGGTTATATCTAGGGGCTTGTTGTTCTACAGGGGAATGGGTTGCTAATCGACAGCCAATGCCTGTCCGGGCAACGGGACAACGGCAGGGTTTTGTTTCCTAAAATGAATTGGCCGCAGGTTAAGTCTAAGCAGGCTTTTGCTTTTTATTTATGAGTCACCACCCATTTCCTGGACACTCGATTGGTTAGGGGGGCACAGTCACGCAAGACACCGCCAAAAAAAGGGCGCCGTAGGGCGCCCTGTTGACTGGTTCGATGATCAGCGGTGTTCCGCCTCGCGAACCGGGTAGGTCAGGTGGATCTCCACCCGGCGGTTCTGGGCCTGCCGGTCTTCGGCGCCGGTAGGGACGGCCAGCTCAGTCTCACCTTTGGCTACCACGATCAGCGCCTGC
Source organism: Ferrimonas sediminum (assembly GCF_900100175.1). Taxonomy (GTDB): domain Bacteria; phylum Pseudomonadota; class Gammaproteobacteria; order Enterobacterales; family Shewanellaceae; genus Ferrimonas; species Ferrimonas sediminum. Next base: position 226,016 of record NZ_FNEM01000005.1, on the reverse strand, counting down.
GGAGCCAACTGGTGGTACTCAACCAGGTAGTCCTTGACCGCCTCGGCGCGGCGCTGGGACAGGGTTCGGTTGTAGTCGCTGCTGGCGGGGGCCGAGGTGTGTCCGAACACCTTTATGCCCCCGAGCTGATGGTCGTTGATGGTCCGGGCCGCATCCGCCAGCACCTGATGGAATCGCGGCGCAATGTCGGTGCTGTCATTGGCAAACAGTACCAGCACCTTCATCTCTTTGGACTCGGTGCGCCAGCGGGTACAGCCGCGGCTGTCTACTGCATCGACGGTCGGGGTGCCTTCGCAGGCGTCCTGGCTATCGGCCACGCCATCGCCATCGCCATCGGCCACCACCGGAGCGACCTGGGTGACGGGCTCGCTTAACTGCTGGCTACCGCCGAAATGGTAGGCCAGGCTCAGGCCCAGCGTGGTGGTGGGGTAGTTGTCGAACTCCACCCGCTGCGCCTGCAGGGAGGCCACCCAGTCGCGAGCCAGGCGGTAGTCCAGGCTGAGGCCATAGAGCAGGTCGGTGCCGTCGGGGTTGTCGTTGCCGGTGCCGCCATTGAGGGAAAAGCTGTTGTAATCCCCCTCCCAGAAGAAGGCGCCCAGGCGCCCGGTCAGGGAGAGACGGTCGTTGAAGTGGTGGCGATAGCCCAACTGGGCGTAGGGGCCGCTGCCGGATTCGGGGTAGATATGCTCGATGGCATCAAAAAAGGCGTCGGTGTCGTCAAACACCCCCTGCATGGTTAGCTCCACCTCATCGATGTCCAGGTAGCCTGCTTCCACGAACCAGCTGTCGGTGAAGAAGTAACCCAGCCCCACGCCCCAGCCGAAACGCTCCTCATCCAGAGAGAGGGTGGTGGCATTGAGGCCGGCGTCGCTGAAATCATCATCGAGATCCGACTTGCTCACCTCGCTGCGGGCCAGGTTGCCCTGCACCGAGACAAACCAGGGATCCAGGGGCGCCTGTTCAGCAACCGCTTGACTGCCGGGCACCAGCAGCCCGGCGACCAGCACCAGGCAGGCCGCCCGAACCCAGTGGGTGGAGTGGCGACGCAGGGCCGCCAACATCACCAGAACAACTATCCAGCCGTGGCTCATGCTGCCTCCGCCGCCTCCTTCGGTTTTGATTATCTGATTTCCAGTCACCTTGACCTGTACCTGGGCGGTATCGCTGCCGCCCTGGCCATCGGTGATGGTGTATTCCAGGGTCGCGGTTCCCACGAAGCCCTGGGGAGGCAGGTAACGCAGGGTGTTGCCATCGATGACCGTCACCTGTCCCTGGTCGGCACTGGCCAGGGTTACCCTCAGCGCATCACCATCGGGATCGGAATCGTTGCCGAGCACCAGAATGTCAATCGCCTGGTTGTTATCGGTCTGGCCACTGTCATCCAGGGCATGAGGTGCCCGGTTGAGGAACACCGTCACCTCCACGGCGGCGTAGGCGCTGCCTCCCTGACCATCACTGATGCTGTAGTTGATGCGGTCGCTGCCCAGGTAACCTGCTGGCGCCTGGTAGTTCAGGCTGCCATCGGGATTGATGGTGACCAGCCCCAGACCGGCACTGGCCGCTACCACACTCAGCCTGTCGCTGTCGGCATCGCTGTCATTGTCCAGCACCACCACTTCGGCACGATCCCCGGCCCGCAGCCTCAGAGTGTCATCCTGGGCCACGGGGGCCTGGTTGTTGGTCAGCATCACGGCCACCCCGCCGGGGTCGACCACGGCGCCGTTGACCAGGCCATCGGCGTCGTAGCGACCACCGTCCACCAGAGTCAGTTGTACGCACCAGTGGCCCTCGGTCAGCCCCGGGGTCCAGAGGTCTCCGCCGGGAGGCGGGCAGTAGCCGGGCTCACCGGGTGCCGAATGCACCAGGTTTTCCAGATCTTCCTCCAGGGTGATCCAGCCTTCGCCAGGCAGGAACTTGCGGTAGACGGCGTTGGCGGGGATCGCCAGCCGCTGGGGCATCACTACCTGCAACTGCTGACCCATCTGGGGCAGGTTATGGGCGATGAAGTCGAAGATGCCACCCACGTTCTGTGCTTCGGTGTCAGCTACCAGGTCGTCATCCTCGTTGGCAATGTCCGCATCGACGATCTGGGCTCCGCCGGTGACGCCACCGGTGCTGTAGCTGCCGACCCTCAGACAGACCGCCGGATCCCCTTCGACGATGTAACCGTCCCAGTTGTCACCGGTCTCCGGCAGTACGTTGCACTCGTCGGTCATCTGATCCAGATAGTCGGGAATGCCGTCGAAATCGCTGTCGGCATAGCCCTCCTCGGTGTCGGGAATCAGGTCACCATCGCTATCCTGGTTCGGTATCAGAGCGGCGGCGGTGTTGCGCACCTCCAGATAGATGCCTGTGGTATCCGACAGGCCGCCGTTGTCGGTGGCCGTCAGTGCCAGCGGGTAGAGTCCGGGTTCTACGTCGTCCGGGTTAAAGGTCAGAGTGAGATCATCATTATCCAGATCCGCCATGCTGCTATCCGCCACCCAGCTGAGGCTGTGGCTGTCATCGGCATTGGGATCAAACAGATGGGCACGCACCTCCATCGGTCCCTGGCCCTGGAAGGCGATGAGGCGGGGCTCACCTGACTGGTAGGCCATCAGGGTGAGCTCCGGCACCAGGTTGGCCTCGGAGAGGGTCACGGTATGCTGACGGGTGTTGCCCGGGTTTACGTCGTCATCCAGCCGTATCACCAGGGTCTCCTCTCCTTCGGTCAGGCTATCCTGATGTATCTGGAAGCGGATGGCGGCGGAGGAGCCCGCCTCGATGACCAGTTCGCCGGCCTGCAGGTCGTGGTCATCGCCATCGGCACTGCCGCTGATGGAGTAGGGAATGGTCACCGGGTACTGGAAGTGGGCGCCGTTCATCACCACCTCCACCGAGACGCTGTCGCCTTCCAGCACGGTCTGGTCTTTGGCCAGGGAGATCAGCGGGCGCACATACACCTTTTGCGGTGCAGTGGCGCAGCGGCCCTCCTGGTCACAGGCCTGCCAGAAGGCGGTGTTATCACCCGGCTGGAAGAAGGGCATGCCGTCCACCAGACTCACCGGCAGCGGGTTGCCGTAACGATCCTCGGCGGTGGCCGTCCCCAGGGCCACCTTGGTGAACAGGGCGTTGGCATCGACATAGGCGTCATCCGGTACGGTAATCCTGGGCTTGAGCGCATCCTGATTCAGCACCAGCACGGTAGCAGAGTCTTCGCCGCCGAAGCCGTCGCTTATACGGTAATCGATGGTAGCGGTGCCGTTGAACTGATCCCCGGCCTGGAAGCTCAGGGTGGTCCCGTCTATGGTGACGCTGCCCTGGGCGGAAGCCGCCCCAAGCAGGCTCAGGGTATCGCCATCGGCGTCGCTGTCGTTATCCAGTACGGCGATGATCGCCTGGGTCTGCCCCTCGTCCAACACCACCTCATCGTCCAGGGCCTCGGGGGCCTGGTTACGACGGCTCACATCGATGGACACCACGGCACTGTCGCTGCTGCCCTGGCCGTCGCTGATGCGGTAGTGCACCAGGGCGATACCGGGCCGATCCGCCTGGGGTTGATAGCTCAGGGTCTGATCCGGATTGATGGTGACTTGGCCGAACTGGGCCTGGGCACTCTCCAGAGTCAGGGCGTCGCCGTCGGCGTCGCTGTCATTGGCCAGGGCATCGACGATCACCGCGGTGCGCACGTCGGTGGCGGTGAAGTCATCGCTGGCCACCGGTGCATCGTTGACTGCGGCGATGGCAACGCTGACCCTGGCCGTGTCACTGCCGCCGTTGCCGTCGCTGATGCGGTAGCTGAACCGGTCGACACCGCTCTGATCCGGGAACGGCTGGTACTGGATGCGACCATCGGCCAGCACCTGGGCCTGACCCAGGGCGGGTTGGCTCTCCAGTGCCACCGTCAGGCGATCACCTTCGGCATCGGAGTCGTTGGTCAGCACCGTGATGGCCACCGCCAGCTCCTCCTGGGTGGTGACACTGTCGTCTTCGGCCACCGGCGCGTCGTTAACGGCGCCGATGGAGAGGGTCACCACGGCCACCCCGGAGTAGGCCTTACCGTCGAACACTCGGTAGCTGAAGCTGTCCTGGGCATGTTCGGAGCCGTCATGCTGATAGCTGAAGCTGCCATCGCCATTGAGGGTAAGGCTACCCCTGGCAGGCTCTACCACCAGCTCCGCCGCCAGGTTGTCACCATCGGGGTCGCTGTCGTTGGTCAGCACACCGTCTGCCACACTAAGCAGGCTCCCTTCTGCCAGGTGATAGGCATCTGCCAGGGCCCGGGGCGCGTCGTTTACCGCAGTCACCTCGATGCTGACCCGGGCAACGTTGGAGAGGGTGCCGTCGTTGTCGGCCACCTGGTAGTCGAAGTTGTCCGTGCCAACAAAATCGGTCTGCGGGGTGTAGCTGACCTGGCCATCACCGCCCGGTTGCAGGGTACCGTGCTCCGGCTGGCTCACCAGACTCAGGGAGTCAACATCCAGGCTGCCGTCACTGTCACTGTCGTTGGCCAGCAGATCCAGAAGCAGTTGACCCTCTTCGGCCACGCTGCCGCTGTCGTCCCGGGCCACAGGCGCATCGTTGACCGGGGTCACGGTGATGTTCACCCAGGCGGGGTTGGACCAGGCGCCCAGATCATCCTGTACCCGGTACTGGAAGCGGTCGGGGCCAAAGTAGTTGTGGGGGGCGACGTAGGTCACCAGACCGGTGTCGCCATTGAGGGTAACCGCGCCGGGTTCGGCAGTGGTGAGGATCTCGACACTGCCGGGAACCAAAGCGCCGTCCACATCGGAATCGTTGCCCAGGATGTTGATGGCAAACTCGCCATCCTCAGCCAGGGTGGCGTTGTCGTCGTTGGCCACTGGCGCATCATTCACCGGGGTGATGGTCAGGGTCACGGTCACCGTTTCGGAGGCCAGGCCATCGTCATCAACCAGTTGGTAGGTAAAGGTCACCTCGCCGTGGGCGTCTGCGGCCGGGGTAAACACCCACTGACCGTCTTCGCGGCGATCCAAGGTGCCTTGAGACTCGGAGGGCGGTGTGACGATGCGGATACTGCCGTTGTCCAGACTGCCATCCACATCCTCGTCGTTGTTCAGCAGAGCCAGCACCAGCGGCTGGTCCTCTCGGGTGCTCTGGCTGTCAGGGCGGGCTACCGGTGCGTCGTTGACCGCATTGATGGCGATAAATACCGTGGCCGGCTCGGAGAAAACACCGGATTGGTCCGCCACCTTGTAGGTAAAGTGGCTGGCTTCTACCTGATTCACTGCCGGGGTGTAGCGGATGCTGCCCTGCTCCACGGTGGCATTGCCCAGCGCCGGGGCGTCCACAAGGACCAGACTGCCGACATCCAGGCTGTCGCCGGTATCCGGATCACTGTCGTTGTCCAGCACGGGGATCAGCAGCGGCCGCTCCTCGTCGGTGGTCACCGAGTCGTTGTTGGCCACGGGGGCATCATTGACCGGCACCAGGGTGATGCTCACCTCGGCGATGTTGGACAGCTGCTCCTGCTGGTCGCGGAACCGGTAGTGAAACCTGTCCTGGCCATCGAAGTTGGCATTGGGGGTATAGGTGATGGTGCCGTTGGCGGTATTCACCGACACCTGCCCCTGATCTGGCTGGGTGGTCACCTCGACGCTGGCGGGATTGATGGCATTCTCGGCATCGAAATCGTTGGCCAGCACGGCGATCACCTTGGCGCTGTCCTCCTGCACGGACACCTGGTCATTGACCGCAACCGGGGCATTGTTGACACCACGGATCACCAGGGTGACCAAAATGGGGCCGACGCTGTGTTCATCATCGCTCAGGGTGTAACTAAAGCCGTCACGCTGCACCTCGCTGCCGTCATGCTGGTAGTCGAAGCTGCCATCGGCGTTAATGGTCAGCACACCGTAGTCCGGGCCACTGGCCAGGGCAACGCTCAGGTCGGTGGAGTCCACATCCCGGTCATTGCTCATTACGCCTGCGGCGGCGTCGACCGAAAGCCGGGCCCCCTCGTCCAGCGAGTAGCTGTCCGGCGCTCCCTCGGGGGCATCGTTCACCGCCGCCACATTGATGGTGACGGTGGCGGTGTTGGAGTAGCCTCCGCCGCTGTCCTTGAGCCGGTACTGGAAGTGGGCCTGACCGCTGAAATCGGCGGATGGGGTAAACACCCAGTGGCCGCCGTCCAGAGCCACGGTGCCGCCGCTGGCACTGCCCACTAGTTCGATGTTGGCGTTGGTCAGACTGTCTTCGTCGTCACTGTCGTTGCCCAGCAGCGACAGCGGCAAGGGGGTATCCTCGCCGGTGTTCAGGGTGTCGTTACCCGCAACAGGCGCATCGTTCACCGCCGCCACGTTGATGGTGACGGTAGCGGTGTTGGAGTAGACCCCCGCGCTGTCCTTGAGGCGGTACTGGAAGCCGGCACTGCCATTGAAGTCATCGAACGGGGTAAACACCCACTGGCCGCCATTCAGAGTCACGCTGCCGCCGGTGGCAGTGCCCACCAGCTCGATGTTGGCGTTGGTCAGGGTGTCTTCGGCGTCACTGTCGTTGCCCAGCAGCGACAGGGTCAGCGGGGTATCTTCGTCGGTACCCAGGGTGTCGTTACCCGCAACAGGCGCATCGTTTACCGCCGCCACGTTGATGGTGACGGTGGCGGTGTTGGAGTAGGCGCCTCCGCTGTCCTTGAGGCGATAGCTCAGCACCAGGGTGCCGCTGGCGTTGGCGGGCGGAGTGTAGACCCAGTTGCCTCCACTGAGGGAGATGGCGCCTCCCGCCAGGTCGGTGAACTCCACCATGGCGTTGGAAAGGCTGTCCTCCTCGTCGCTGTCGTTGCCCAGCACGCTGACGGTGATCGGGGTGTCCTCACTGGCACCGCTGATGAGGTCATTCACCGCCACCGGCGCATCATTAACCGGAGTAATGGTGAGAGACACGCTGACGCTGCCGGAGTCCAGGGCGCCGTCGCTGGCGCGGTAGCTGAAGCTGTCGTTACTGGTGGCACTGCCGTCGTGCTGGTAGCTGAAGCTGCCGTCGTTGTTCAGGCTGAAGCTACTGGCATGACCGGGGCCGGAAACCAGCTTGGCGGTTATGGCGTCGCCGTCGGGATCGCTGTCGTTACCCAACACGCCGGCCGCGTTGACGGTCAGCAGGGCCCCCTCGGCAACCGAGTGGCTGTCGGCCTGGGCGACGGGGGCGCTATTGACCGGGGGGACGTAATCCGGGCTGATCGGCGGGGTAAACAGCCCCAGCTCTTCGAAACTCTTGCTGTAGTCGCTGCTCTTGTCGTGAATGCCGGAAAAGTCGCCGTTGATGCTGTTGGTCTGGGTGAGGGAGAAAATCACATAACGCAATGATGAGGTACGGGTAATGCCAATCCCGGTAAGGCTGCTCAGGGTGGTTTTGATGTCATCGAAATCAAACTTGAAGCTGACGAAGTGGTCATTGCCCTCCCAGTTGCCGATATCGGCGTCGACCACGTCGGGATCGACGCTGGAGACCGACGCGAAGTGATAGTCTCCGGCATTGCCATCTATCTCGAGGGAGGCCTTGCTGGCGATGGTGGTGGTACTGGGACCATCGTTCCAGGCCCGCCCTGAAGGGGGCGCCTTGTTGGGCGCTGCTGAGTCCCACAACTCCAGGGAGGCCGAACGTCCATCGGCACTGATGAACATGTCGAGCACACCATCGGCGTTAACGTCCATCCCCAGCAAGTAGACGTTGCTGTCGTTTGCGGTGCCGATACGAAAGCGGAAGCCGATCTCATCATCGCTCTCATCGTCGGTGCCCTTGTCATCGTACTGGGTGTATAACTGCGGGTGTGTCTCATCCCCCACCAGATCCAGGCCTGCGGTCTGGGACTGCTCATCGTCGACGGGGTCGAAGTTAACCCCCTGGAGCAGAGGGATCCATCCGGATGAGGGACCATCGAGGAGGACGGGGTCCGCTTGAAGTGAAGGGGAGATGAGCAGAGCAGACCACACAGCCAAACAGGCTGGTTTGAAGCCGTTCCTTGAGCGCATGAAACTTTCCTTTGAAGATATTTTTCTTATTGGGGGACTGCCTAATCCCCAAGTGTCTGTGCGCGAGCCATTTTTTTGACGCGTCAATTTTGCGCCATTATAGACACGTGAAAAACGTACAAAAAAGCGTTATTTGTACATTTCATTAATATTGATGAGAAATTCTGTTCACAACTTGGGTCTCGTTTAAGCTGCGCTTGACTGGTGATTTCGTCGAATTGAAGTCAGTGTGGAGTGCAACGGCCGTCGGCAGAAGGAAACCCCCGCTCTTCGCCGGAGTGACTGTGCTGAGGAAAAGTGGTGGCGATGGCCAGACCAGGTTAAAACGGCCCGCTTTTATCGCGGGCCGTTGTGTTGAGCCTCAGGCGGGCTGACGGGCCTTAGGCGGCTGAGGCTGGGGGGAAGGATGGATTGCTTGGGGGTGCGGGCGATGATCTCCGCAAACAGGTTACGTTCGTCATGGCTTTCATGGTCGCAGACTTTGGCCATCATCGCCCGAATGGTGCGTTTCTGGGCACCATAGGGGGTGATCACCGCCACCTCACGTTTATCCTCGCCCTTGAGCTTGTGCCGCTGCGCGTCCAGGAAGCGGATGATGGCGATGGCCTCTTCGCCTTTTGCTTTAGTTTTATGCAATCTTATGCTTCAAGAAGCTAGCTAAGTTATGGGATTCGGTATGTCCGTATCGCCATAGCTAAAGGCTCTCCTGTAGACTCCACTCGTCCTGCAGTTCGGCAATCCCTGCGTACCCGGTGCTATCGAGGGGCTGTACAGCGGTTCTGGAGTAATTTTCATTGAGGGCGAAGGGGCAGCAAGCCCTATGAAGAAACTCGTAACGCCTTTGCCTGCGGGGAGTTTATCGAGGTGGTTAGTGACATCAGTTTCAGTAAGAGTTATGGCAAGATAGGTGTGAGGTGTAAGAAATACTTTTGGGGAAGGTTATTGAAAGGCACCATCCAAAAATGACCATGGGAAGTTAAAGGCTTACTTTTGTAATTATATTTAAGCTGACAAAGTGAAAATTTAGAAAGATGGTGATCTTCAATATCACTAATCATTTTAATAAGTTAAGGGCACAGGCCTTGTAAATCAAGTTGGCGATGTTGTTGGCAACCAACGAGGACTTTAGTAATTCAATGTGGTAATCAACTCCGCGCACTGTTAAATATAGCTCATCAGCTATTTCATCCCTGTTCATTCCCTTCGCCAGGCACTCAAGTACCCGTAACGAATTCTGTTTTACGTGTTGATAATCACAGATGGGATTCATCAGTGTTTTGAAGTAATTAATGATCTCTTTGTTGAGTTTCAATAAACTAGGCTTCAGTTTTTTTACTATGTATGACTCATCAATGTTGTGGTCATTAGTCATAATAATAAATCTGGCAAAGAAGTATTTACTCTCTGAGCAGGCTATGATTAGTTCAAACTTCTTTTCATAGCCAAAATTATCATGTTTCTTCGTTAATAGATTTTTCTTATGGCGACGCTTGTCATACACACATTTGCACTCATTAGCTCCATCTTTTTTATATAATTTTTTCTCGAATTTGCTTTTGAATTCAGAGTCGGTATTTAACCTATCTAAAATCATTACCTTGAAATAGTTGCGACCCTTCTCGGAACTAAAGAAAACTTGCTTTCTTTTTTTGAATCGCTTACACAAGTCTCTTGGTTCTTCGGCATGACTTATAGGAGCATCAATATTGATATCATAGGAATAGAAAATATCCTCTAAGGAATTTTCTAATGCAAACGCTTTTAGCCTCTTCTCCACAATAGTACGGCCTGCGCTCTTACAATCAAAATCTATAGAGCTCATAATGAAGTCACCCATAACTCAATCAGTCAAACGATTTGATTTATTCCACGGATTTTAGGTTAGCAGCTATTGAACCGAATATCGACATGGTTCTGATAAAAATTAGTATGGTGTTAGCTTTGTTTATCAGGCAGTTTTAGAGATGCTTTTCATCAAGGCATCTGCAACCAGGTGGAATGTCGCCCCTATGCAACTGATTAAAAACCATGAGGTCTTGGTCACACAAGAATTGAATTGCTGAGGTTTTGTGTAGCATCCTACATAGATTCATCTCCATCTTTACAAGACTATCTCTAATCCTAGCTAACCAGAGTTTCTTAATCACGGAGATGATGATGAACAAAGCTGCAATCGCTCTCGCGCTGTCCATAACCATGCTATCAGGGTGTGGCAGTGATAATGATAATCGCGCTGATGAGCCTACATCCCCCGATGTACCTGAAACGGGACAGCCACCACAGACTGGTTCAGGTGCCTTTGAAAATGTCTGGGGGCCAGATGTCAAATGGCAACTTGAAGGTCCTATTACAATTTACTTGGATAAAATGGAACGAGCTGATTGGGTGGCGCAAACCGAGGGGCGTTATTCTGATATTAAGCATGGTTTCACGGTTGATGCTGAAGAAATCCGTAAAGTCATTTCAAAGCCACTCCGGGATGATATTTTTAATGATGGGCAAATAACTTTTGCTGATGTATTGCTCTATCTTTCAAAAACTCGTGACGATTTTCATGTCGAGTATGAGTGGGGTGAAGACATCGGTGCTTATAGGTATACTGTTTGGCGTAATGAGGATGGCAGTGCTATTGAATTTGACCAGGATGGAAAACCATTAGGACAGGGCGATCCAAACTGGTATGCAAGCTGGATTAATGATACTGGTGAATTTAAACGTGAGTTTAACTACACCAACTGGGGTGAGCTACTTAGTACTCGGTTGGAGTTGACGGTACTTCAAAATGAATCTGGAGTGTTGCTGAGATCTTATAGTGATGCCTATACATTCCGGCGTGAGGAAATGCATCGAGCTCAGGCTGAAAGAAGAAGAGCTGCAGATGAGAAATTTACTGATAATCGGGTAATCGTCCCATCAGTAATGGTTCAACCCATTGGCGGCGAGCGGATGTTTTTCAAGGATGTTGAAGTCCAGCCGCACAACCTTCGCCCAGATATATATAAAAAGGATGCAATGATAACGCTTGCTGACGTATACCTTAGTATGCAAGAGCAGGGGTTGATCGATGTGGGGTTCTCCTTTTGGGGAACGTTATCAACAGGGGTTGATATTCAACATTTCGTAGTAAACTCAGTTAATGGAGTCGTTAACCAGGGGCGATTAGCCTATGCTATTGATGCAAGTGAAACGAAGTACAAAAGTGATGTCATGCATAAGTATGGGCTAGGCCAAATGGGTCCTGGTTCTAGTAATCACGCAACATTCTGTGATGGCATCGGACTTGATGGTAAGCCTTCAGGGGAAGCTGATGGGGTTATTGACGCTGAGTGTAAAAATTATTTTGCTGAAAAAGGATTGACAATAGACATTTCAGATTGGTTCGGCGACAGGAATAAACACATATTCTCTGATGTTTGGCCAATGTATTATCCTGTTGATTTTGCAGCGCTTGTTAATAAAAAATTAAGCTTCTTTTATACCGAAGAAGCCGGTCGTGTTGGTGGCGATGATAAATATCCGATCTACAACATTGAGGATGCAATTGCTCCTTTGACAGACGCTCACTTTGGTTGGGGAGTTGCGGATTGTGGTACTTGTCATTCTCTCGAAGGCATTCATGCAGACAGTGACCATGGCACTCTGGGTGTTAATCCTAAGCCGGTCGATGTAATTGATCTGGGTAAAGGCATCCAATCCTATGACTTAACCGAAGGTGTTGAAGCTGCTGTTGCGCCCTATCAGTGTGCGCAGTGTCATGGTAGCAACGGTGCTCCTTCAGGCCATGGTGAGGTAGGAACGTGTTTTTGGTGTCATGATAATGATTTAGAACCAAAGAACCACGGCACTGTTAATAAGCGATTTACTAAGATGTATGAAGGTGCGGCGGCAGAAGGTTCAACAGCTATTTACCCAGCGGAGCCAGTAATTGATGTCCCGTCTGAAGACCGAGATGCTGTCGCTAACCTTAGTGCAGAGCGCTATGGTGATGCGAACTATCTTCTTAATGCTCTGCCTGCGAAGGAAAACCAAAGCTTCGTCTATATGCATGGTCTTTACAGTGATGACATGAAAGTGCGCGGCAATAGCGACTGGAGTACGGATCCGGTATATCCAGACCCTTACTCTTGCATGACCTGCCACCCAAATAAGTAATGACTTGCAGAGGTCACGTTTAAATGGCCATGATGTAAGAGTTATTTTGGTATCGCCAATGAGATAAGCTCAAGGTTTATCTGGTTATGCCGGTAGTTAAGACGGCCCGCTTCTATCGCGGGCCGTTGTGTTGAGCCTCAGGCGGGCTGACGGGCCTTAGGCGGCTGAGGCTGGGGGGGAAGGATGGATTGCTTGGGGATGCGGGCGATGATCTCCGCAAACAGGTTACGTTCGCCATTGCGGCAGGGGCGGCGCAGAAACGGCAGGTGGCCGAAGAACACCAGATTTTCCTTGGCGCGGGAGCAGGCCACATTGAGCCGTTTCCAGTCCAGCAGGAAGCGCAGGTTGCCATAGGTGCGCACGGTGGAGTAGCACACCAGTTCCGCTTCACTGCCCTGAAAACTGTCGACGGTGTTGATGCGGATGCTCAGCCCGCCCCAATGGTATTCGCCATGGCTTTCATGGTCACAGACTTTGGCCATCATCGCCCGAATGGTGCGTTTCTGGGCACCATAGGGGGTGATCACCGCCACCTCACGTTTATCCTCGCCCTTGAGTTTGTGCCGCTGCGCGTCCAGGAATCGGATGATGGCGATGGCCTCTTCGCGGTTGTACTGGCTGGTGTTGTCGCGCTGCTGACGGCCGCGAACGTCCTGCCACATCAGGGTGTGTGGCAGCAGAAACTCGGACTCGTCGATGATGCGCCCGTTCTGCAGTTGTCGCTGTCCGTCCGGGCTGTAGAACAGCTCGGCCACCAGATCGCCAATCTGTTTCGGCATGCGGAACTGCTCGCCGAGGAAACTTTTCGACTGGGACGGCAGGCCGTTGTAGAGGGTTTCAAAAAAGCTGGTTTCCAGAAAGGTCTCTTTCAAAAACGGCAGCTCTTCGCTGGCTTCATCGGTCTGCAGCAACGGGGCCACGCTGGGCGGCAGCTGAAAGTGATCGCCAATCAAAATTACTTTCTTGGCCCTGAGCATGGGAATCATCAGCTCCGGCACGGTGGAACGGCCGGCTTCATCGATGATCACCACATCGAAGCGAAGCTGATCGATGCTCTGTTGTCGTGAGGCCAGTCCGACGCAGGTGGCGCCGACCAGGTTGTGGTTTTGCAGCAGCAGCCAGGTCAGCTCCTGATTCAGTGCCGGAGCCGGCTCATCCTCTTCTACCTCCGGGCCCAGTACCCCGTTCAGCCACTGGCTGGCCAGCTCCCGGTCATCAGCCTGGCCACTGACGGCGGCCTTGGCGGCCGCCTGGCGGCTGAGGTCGACAAACTCCTGTTGCCGTTTGCCCAGGGTGTAATGGCGCAGCTGGCCTTCCACTTTTTTCTCCGGGCCGATGCGAAGCAGGTTGACCCGGCCACTGTCCAGCTGCGGCCGGTGCAGATCGATGAACCGGTCCAGGGCGTTGTCGACGGCGGCGTGCTGTTGGGACACCAGCAGCACTCGGGTCTCCGGCTGCTGGCTGAAGATCTGGTGCAGCATCTCGACAATGCTGGTGGTTTTGGCGGTGCCCGGCGGCCCCTGAATTAGCGCCAGGTGGCGCTCGGTCAGCGCCGTGGTGATCACCTGTTTCTGGGTCGGGGTCAGCTGTGGATTCTGCCATTGCACCGGCCCGCTGAAATGCTGGTGCCAGAACGGGTCACGTTCGCCCTGATACTGTCCGGGCGCCAGCAAAATCTGCTTGATCCGCGGCGAGGCCAGGGTGTCATGGCGGAACGCTTCCAGGGCGGTGTGCTGGCGGTTGAGGGCGTCGTCGTATTTGTGCAGGGTCAGTTGCAGTGCCACGGCATTCGGGTTTTTCTGCAGTGTTTGTTGCAACTGGCGGCAGTGCACCCAGGGCAGGCCCAAATTAAGGCGCTTGCCCTGAATGGTCAGCTCCAGCTTGTGGCGCGCCCGGGGAGGCAGTGGCTCCAGCCAGCGGTGTTGCCCCTGGCCATCGTCGCCCCAGTAGCTGAGACGACAGCGCGGCTCAAAGCCGTCGCGCTGAATCTGTTTGCAGGCCTCGATGAACTCCGCCAACGGCGCGTCGGCGGCAGCCTTCAGCGACAGTTCGAGCTGTGCCGCCTGCTCGTCGGGCTCGCAGGCGATGCCTTCTACCGTCAGTTGCAGCTGGCTTTGTTGGTAGTCCATCACCTGCTGCCACTGCCCCAGCATTTTGGCCTGGGCCAGTCGCTGCTGCTGATTGGCGTCGGCGGCGGCAATCTGGGCGGTCAGGTTGACCAGTTGCTCAAAGGCATCGGGATTGGTGGGGGTCTGGCCGGTTAGCCGGGCATCCACCGCCACCATCGCCAGGGGCAGTTCAAACCCCTGGCCGTGATCCTGATAAGGTTCAATGTGCTGCACGGTCAGCGCCGACAGCGAGGCGTCCATCTGGCAGTGCAGGCGCAGGTTGTGACGGGCGATCACCAGTTGGTTGCCGTCCAGTGCCAGCATTCGCCAGGGGGTGGTGTCGGCGCCATCCAGCGCCGCGTCCCAGCCAGGCTGCAGCAGTTCGGCGGCCATAAACAGAAACAGTCCGCCCTGATCCTCTGAGCCCAGCTCGGCGCTGGCAAGCATGCTCACCTGAATCCGCTTGAATTTGGGGTTGAGATTGCCGGGTGCATCGCTCAGCAGCAGGTTGTACTGATCGGCGTAGGCGTCGACCTGCTGGCCGGGAAGCAGCTCAATCAACGGGTTATGGGTCAGTTGAATCGGCAGGTTAGCGCGGACAATGCCCAGCTCAGACTGCAACAGGTAACCGAGGCGGGTTTTGCGTTCCACCTCCAGTGGGATTGGCACGTCCGCCAGGATGTGGTCGACCCAGAGTCGGCCCTTGGCGACGCAGCCGTAAAACAGCCGTTTGCCTTTGGCACTGGTCTTGTGATGAACAATCTGCAGCGGAATGGCATCCCGCTGCGGGTAGTTGAAGAACAGCCGTTCCTGAAAGTCGCTGCTCCAACCCTGCATCACCCGATTGTTGGTCAGGTGCAGGCGGCTGTTGAAGGCCATGTTGCTGTCCAGTTCCTGCTCCTCGATCAACACCACCTTGCCCACATAGAGCCAGTCGTGGGGCAGGGTGGCCGACGGCAACGCGATGTCGCCGAGCAGCGACTGCAACGACTCGATGTCGTGGCCGCTGTGATCCAGGGTGGACCAGTAGCGGTCGAGCTGGTTGCGGTACCAGTCGAGGTAGTCACCAAAGGCCCGCAATCTGGCCTGGGCATCTTCAATCTGGCAGTAGCTTTGCTTCAGGGCCCGGCGGCGATAAGGGCTGATGCTGTCGTCCTGCAGCTCTCTGGCCAGCTGGGGTGGCAGCTTGCTGAGTTCGGCATTGATGCTGGCAATTTTGCTGCGCTGACGCAGATGCTCTTCGCCCAGCTTGTTCAGTACCTGCTCCAGTGCCCGGTGCAGATGCTGGGCATTGGCGGTTTCCAGCTCGATGCCATGGGCGGCCAGCTGTTGGTTGAGCGCATCGATGTCGGCCCGCAAATGGCTGTGCCGACGCTGCTCTTCCTCTGTGGCCTTGTCGAAATACCAGGCGGCAGCGGAGGCGGTCAGGGCGATGCCAACACCGATGGCGGTAATTGTGGCGAGCATTCGGTTTAGTCCCGGCCGGCGCTGTGCAGTTGTTGCAGCAAAACAATCTCGTCGGCACTGGCGTCTCCGGTGGCCACTTTGGCCCTAAGCACCGCGATGGTCTTTTCAAGGCTCTGCTGATCCTGCTGCCACTGCTGATGTTGATGGTTGTTCGCCTGTCGCTCGGTTTCGGCGCTGTACTGCTCCACCTCCAGCTCCTTGCTGCGCTGATGGAAGGCGATTTGTTGTTTGCGCACCTCATTATCGGATTGCTGCATCTCTTTGAGGGCGTCGGCTTTCACCTGAATGGTGCGCTCGCGCTCGCTGCGCAGCTCGTTGTAGCTGCTGTAGGCTTTCACGCCCTCCTGCGCCAGCTCTACCAGTTGCTGGCCGTCCAGTTTGTCCACCGCCTTGGCGGCAGTGCCTTGCTGAGTGGTTTTCGGTTTCTTTTGAATCTTCTTGGTCGGGGTTTTCATGGTCAGTTCTCGGTGTCAATTTGAAACGGTCAACGGGGGCCGGCGGTTGTTATGACGGCTCATTGAGGGCGTACACCAGGCACGCCAGTTGCGCCTGCATCAGGGCGTCGGCGGCGTGGGTCAGGGTCGTTAATCTCGGGCAACTGCTGCGGCTTTGGCGCCTCAGGGCCCGCACCTGGGTCAATAGCATCTCCAGGCTTTTGTGCTGGCTCTTCAGTTGGGCCAACAGCCTGTGGGTCTGCTGCTGCCGCTGTTCCAGGGTGGTTTCCAGCAGGGTTAACCGGTGTTGCTGTTCCAGCTGCCACAGGTTCTCTTTAATGGCCAACACTTCACTGGCATTGGCGACTTTGCGCTTCAGCTCCTGTTTTCTGGCCAGCAGTTGTTCGGTGATGGCTTTGGCCCGCTGCAGTTTGCAGTAGGAGTTAATGGCATCGGCCACGGAGATGGCGGCGTCGACCCAGGCGGCCACCGGGTTGGCGCCTTTGGCCCCATGGCGCACCAGTTGCAGCGCGGCCCGGGAGTTTTTGATTACCCGGGCGTGGCGGCCGCTGCCAAGATCCAGCTGATTAAACTGGAACAGTTCGACGGTCTTCATCGGGACTCCTGGTGGGCATGCAGTTGCTGCCTTAAGGTGTGGTGGCCGAGAATCAGCGCCCGGTTGCTCTGGGTCAGAGACACGCTGCGGCTCATCAGAGGTGGCAGTGGCTCCCCGGCGGCGACCAACTCGGTGATGGGAACCAGGGTGGCTGCGGGCCAGTGCAGATCCGTCTTGCGGGCCATGGCCGGTTCAAATTGGGTTATCGGCATACCGGATACCCGGCAGTAATCCTCGGTGAGTGTCGGCAGGGGCGTCAGTTCCCCGGCAACCAGGTTGGGTACCTGGTGCTCGATTCGGCATTGCAGCACCGGCAGTTGCACCGTGATGCCCTTCCAGTAATCCGTTTCCAGCGGCGTGTCTGTGCTCAGCTCGATGTCGCGATAGCGCAGCGCCGGCTCACTGCCATCGACACTGAGCTGAAACTGCCAGGCGTGGCACTGGCTGGATAGAATGTCGTGATGTCGGGGCCACAACCGGGTCATAAAGTCGATAAAGGCCTCACCGTTGTCGTCGGTCAAGCCCTTGGTCAGGCGCCGGGTCTGCAGTACTTTCTGAATGTTCCAGTCTTTCTCGTACTCAGGAGCTGTTACCGCATCGTCGGTGTCGGTTGGCGGCTGCAACTGCCGCTCATCCTCGGCGACCTGCAGGCTGCTGATGCCATCCACCACGTCCAGCCACAACCCCTGGCTCTGGCCATTCAGTTCAGAGGCCTGAGCCATCTCCTGGCCCATCTCGGTGAGTCGCTGCAGCTCGCTATCGAACCAGCCCAGCCCTTCCATTCGGGTCAGTATTGGCGTCAGATGGGCGTCGGTAAGGGCGGTGATGCGCTTGATGTCGGTCAGGGCGCGGCCTTCGCCGGCCAGGGCCTGCAGCACAAACTGCGACACCTTGCCCAAGGCATCGAGCAACTGGTGATGGAGGGTAAGGCGGTAACGCCGGACCGGAAGTTGGACTTTCAGAGGTGCAGGTAGAGTGCCCGGTGAATTCATAGATGAGGTGCAGGTCTGTGCTTTTTTATTTGTGGAATCAATCTTATCACAGCCCGGTTGCGGTTAGCTGCCAGCAGCTATTGTTACCTGCCTGAAAACACGACAGATGCCACGGTTGGTGGCAAATCGAACTAAGGCCGCTGCAGAATGGGCTTCGGGTACGAGCGTTGGAGGCAGAGCCTGCCCGCCGAGTGAGAGGGCGCCTTTCAGGAGGGCACCACCGGATAGAAAGGGTCGCCCCATACCTGGTCGGCATTGTCCATCATAATGTCGATAACAATGGGCACCAGGCTGCGTAGAATGGCGCAGCAATCTCTGACCTGCTGGCGGTTTAGCTGACCGTTCCAGGTGGCGCCGCCATGAACCAGCTGATTGCGAAGGGTGTAGATGCGCTGCAGCGCAATCGCCAGCACTTTGGGGGTGTTTTGCTGGCTCAGTGCTTTGGCCGCCTGTTGTCTGGCTTCGCTGAACCGCTGCTGCCACTGCTCGCTGCCGGGTTTGCCGTTGAGGTGGTCCCAGAACGGCTGAAACACGTGCTGATTGTCGAGCAGAACCCGAATGGGACCGGGGTACTGTTGCCAGACCAGGGCACTGAGTCGCTGGTCAGGATCCAGGTGGCATAGACGGGTCAGAAATCGGTTGGAGGCATCCAGTTCGCTGCCTCGGTACTGGGCGTCCATGTCGTTGGCGTAGGCGGCGTTAAAGGCGATCCACAGGAAGATGAATTCGCCGTCGGGGTCATCGTCGCAGGCTTCCGAGCGCTGCAGCCAACTCAGGGCACGATGTACCCGCAGCCCCAGGTTCTCGGAAAAGCCGGCTCTCAGTTGCCGTTGTTTGTTTTTTAACTGGTTAAACTGCTTCATTTTTTTAACTCTATCTCGACGCCAAGACACAATAACATAGAAGGGAAGGGGGGGAACGTCGGTGACGTTACCTCTGTGATTCCCCCGGCTCATTAGCTTACCGCTGCAAGCGGGTGAATCTCAGCAGCACAGTGAACAAAGGGGGCGTTCCCGCGCAACGCCTTTTTTGCCGGCGCTGGCAGAAGGGACCAGCAGAACAGGCAGGAAAGCCCTTAATCTGTTTCGCTCTGGCCAGGTTTTTCACTGCCAGAACGTGACCCGGAGGATCATCATCTACACTTGAGTAGAGACGGGTAAGTGATTGCATCGCGGCGCTTATCGAGAGTTCGGTAAGCTGCGGGGAGGGGCTTGACGCGTCTAAGGTTCGGTCATGCTGGCTACGGGGCACCCTGCAGCGTGGCAAAAGCAGGCGCCGGACGCGCGGTATACGGGCATCCCTGCGCTGGCTCAACAAATTTTGAGGCTTTGGGATGAGTCGACGATCAGGCTGGAGCTGGCTTGGCAAGGTGGCGGATTTTGACGGTCGGCGAATCGCGGGAAATGCGGTGGTGTTTGTCTTGCTGTGGTGGGTGCTCAGTTCCGGTTCGGTTCACTCATGGTGGGTGGGACTGCCTGTGGTGTGTATGGCCACCCTGGTTAGCGTGAAACTGGTGCCGGCTTTTTCTTTTTCAGTGACCGGTTTGATGTGTTTTCTCCTTTTTTTCTTCTGGCACTCGCTGCGAGGAGCTGTTGATGTCGCCTGGCGCGCTTTTCACCCGGGTATGCCCATTTTTCCCGGTGTTGTGGACTTTCCACTACGGCTGCCCCAGGGGATATCCCGGGTATGTCTAGTTAACACGGTCAGCTTGCTACCGGGTACATTAGGCATTGAACTGGGTGCGAACAGTTTGAAGGTTCACGTGCTCGACATGCGAAAGGCGGCCCGGCCGGAACTCATGAGATTGGAGCAGATGGTGGCTCGAATGTTCGATGTTTCCATAGAACGAGAAGCCGGGGAATGCCGTGAAGAGGTTTAAAAACATTCTTTGCGTGCTGGAGCCGGAGCACGCCTCGGTGACGGTGCTGGAGCGGGCAGTTGAGCTGGCTGAAAGTAATCAGGGCAGGCTGACAGTCGTCGGCGTGGTGCCTCACGTCACAGTGGGTATTGGTGTGTCTGACGGGGGGCCTGACCTGGTCGACCTTCAGGACGCGATAGTGAAGATCCACCGACAGAAATTGGAAGCATTTATTCAGCCTGTTGCCAAGCGAGCCGGGGTGGATATCAAGGTGCTGGTTGGGATCCCCTTCTTGCAGGTTATTCACGAGGTACTGCGTCATGACCGTGACCTGGTGATCAAAGTACCAGAGCAGCAGGATTGGCTGGAGCGCTTATTTGGCAGTGACGACATGCACCTGCTGCGCAAGTGTCCTTGCCCGCTTTGGATCATCAAGCCGCAGGCGCCAAAGCCTTGCCGGGTCATCTTGGCTGCAGTCGATGTTGATGATGGCCATCCTCTACACGAGATGGCGTCCAGGGAGGCGTTAAATCGTCAGTTGCTGGAAATGGCCAGCTCCCTGGCGCTGGCTGAATCGGCCGAGTTGCACATCATCCATGTCTGGGAGGCCCCGGCCGAAAGCGCGATGCGAAACGGGGCGTTTATGAGGGCCAGGGAAACCGAGGTTGACGCCTATGTCCGGCAAGTCAGGCGGCAACGTTCGGCCAATCTGGAGAGTTTGATGCGTAAGCTGGAAGCCGGTATAGGTGCCGATGCGCTGCAGTACATTAGCCCTAAAGTTCACTTAATAAAGGGAGAGGCCTGTCAGGAGATACCGGCACTGAGTCAGCAGATTGATGCCGATCTTGTGGTCATGGGAACCGTAGCCCGAACGGGGGTGTCGGGTTTTATTATGGGCAATACGGCGGAGGCGGTACTGGGTCAGATTCAGTGCTCCGTGCTTGCGATCAAACCACCAGGCTTTAGTACGCCGGTCAAAATAGATGACTGACTCTTATGCAGATTTTTTATTTCTCACTGGCGTTGGTGTTGCTCCTGAACCTTGTTGCTGGCATGTGGCGGGTCGTGAGTGGGCCGACAGCGGCAGATCGTATGTTGGCGGTACAGTTGTTAGGTACCTCTTCGGTGGCCATCTTGTTGATTCTGGCTCATGCCACAGGCAACCCGGCCTTGGCTGACGTGGCTTTGGTATTTGCCCTGTTGTCGGCAGTAACCACAGTGGCATTTGTCAGGCCGGCATGGCGGATTAAGGAGGGGAAAAATGATTCCCACTGAGGTGATCTCTTCCATCTTGTTGCTGGCTGGAGCGGTATTTTTTTTGGCGGGCACTTTGGGATTGTTGCGATTTCCAGACGTGTATACGCGGTTGCACGCTTTGACTAAGGCCGACAACGTCGGCCTGGGGTTGGTGATTCTTGGTTTGGCTGCTCAGGCGGCAAATGGGCTTGTTGTGGTTAAGTTGCTGATAATCTGGGGGTTAGTGATGCTTGCCAGCGCCAGTATATCCCACCTGATCGCCAAAAGGGCTCTGCAGCGGGGGATTAAGCCATGGACGCGTTGACCCTGTTGTATTGGTTGTTTGACGGGCTTCTGGGAGGGTGCCTGTTTTGGCTGGCCTGGCAGGCGCTCGCCACTGCGGATATGTTCAAGGCGATAGTTCTGTACGTCAGTTTCGGATTGCTGATGTCATTGGCTTGGGTTCGGCTCAATGCGCCGGACGTCGCCCTGGCCGAGGCGGCGATAGGTGGAGGGCTGACCGGAGCCCTGTTGCTGGCGGCAATGGCTCGTATTCGGGGGAGTCGTTTGGTTGCATCGAAGGGTGGGTCCGGTAAGGACTCGGCTGGCACTGGGGGTAATGATGACTGATGACCTGAGCCGAAGTGAAATTATGGATAAAGCCGGAGTCATGGCCGTTAGAGAGTGCCATGAGGCATAGGTTCAGGCCTCTGTTGTTGCTGTTTTGGGTTGGTCTCGTGTATGCCGTATTCACTCTGCCAGAACCTGCTGAAAACCTGTCAGAAACAGTGACGGTTAATATGGAAGTCAGTGGTGTCTCGAACCCGGTGACCGCAGTACTGCTCAATTTCCGTGGTTACGATACCTTGCTGGAGTTGGGTGTATTGCTGGTGGCTCTGATGGGAGTGTGGTCTCTGCGCACCGTGTCGGATTATCGACAAGTGGACCCAGGTCAGGTACTGGACATCATGTCGCGTCAACTGGTTCCTGTATTGATTGTCTCGGCGGGCTTCCTGTTATGGGCCGGTGCGTCCGCACCCGGGGGAGCCTTCCAGGCCGGTTCATTATTGGGGGCCGCCGGGGTGCTGCTGATCCTGTGTGGATGGCGTATTGATGATCGGTTTACAGGGTTGCCGTTAAGATTGCTGTTGGCATCGGGGGTGGGACTGTTTGTGTTGACCGGTGCTGCCTTGTTATTGGCGGATGCGGCATTTTTGCAGTATCCGCCTTCTGTGGCAGGTCACTTTGTCTTAGCGATTGAGGCAATGGCGACGCTGTCCATCGGCGCAACATTGGCAGCGCTGTTTATGGGTGGGCGACCAGGGAGGAGGAGTGAATGACTCAGGCTTATCTTTATGCATCTCTTGGTGTAAGCGTATTTGCTCTCGCTCTGCACGCCTTGATTCACAATGTGGATCTGTTACGCAAGATACTGGCCGTCAACGTGATGTGCTCCGGCGTCTTTCTGGTGCTGGTGGCCTTGGCTTCCCGTACCCCGGGCGGGGTCGATCCGGTGCCACACGCCATGGTAATTACAGGCATTGTTATCACCGTGTCAGCGACGGCGTTGGCACTTATTTTGATGTTGAGAGTGTACCAGACAACGGGGAAAAACGAATTGTCTGACGGCCGTGAGGAGTAATGGGACATACCCGGCTGCGGGGACACCTGAACGTTCTCATCGGCTCAGGTTATGGGAGCTTGTTGCTCGTTCGGAATATTGGAAGTTGTCTCAATTATCTCCCTTGGACTTTGAACCGATTTAGTGTGCTGACGTGTGTCATCAACAATGGCTCAAAAGGCTGCAGTTGGAGTGCAGAGTAATGGAAACTCCCTGGGGTGTGGTACTGATCGTATTGCCCTTGTTGGGGGGCATCGGCTGTTTTCTGTTCCGGAAAAAAGCCGCGGTACTGGGTGTGCTTACGTCGGTGGCGGTCATGGGGGCCACCGCGGGTCTGGGGTGGCAGTTGCAAACACTGGGGCCGCAGCGCTATGCCGTTGGGGGCTGGGGTGCGCCTCTGGGCATTGATCTTTACGCTGATGGATTGAGCCTGTTGATGCTGGCGGTGGCATCTGTAGTAGGGCTTGGGGTCAGCGTCTACGCCAATGGCTACTTTAGTCGCGATAAGTCAGCCCATTTCTGGTCACTATGGCTATTGCTGTGGGCGGCGCTCAATGCACTGTTCCTGTCTGCCGATATCTTTAATCTTTATGTCACTCTTGAACTGCTGGGGTTAGCCGCGGTGGCCCTGATCGCACTGGACGGCGGGGCACAGGCTCTGAATTCGGCGATGCGTTACCTGTTAATCAGCCAGTTGGGCTCTCTGTTTTACCTGTTAGGCGTCGCCTTTGTTTACCATGGGTTTGCTAGTCTGGATATCGCTATATTGGCGCAACGGGTGGTGCCATCACCTTCGGTCATGGTGGCGGTCGGCTTGATGAGTTTCGGTCTTCTTGTCAAGACGGCGCTCTTTCCCATGCACTTCTGGTTGCCGGCCGCCCATGCCTTTTCACCGACTCCGGTGAGTGCGCTGTTGTCGGCTCTGGTGGTGAAGGCGCCTTTCTATATCTTGCTGCGCCTGTGGTTGGAGATTTTTCCTGCGGTGGATGGTTTCTTTGCGCAGTTGCTGGGGGGACTGGGCGCGTTGGCCGTTCTGTGGGGGGGGATCCTGGCGCTATGCCAGCAGCGACTGAAACTGCTGATCGCTTACTCCACCGTGTCACAGTTGGGGTACCTGTTTCTGGCTTTTCCCCTTGGCATGGGTACCGCCTGGAAAGGCACCCTTTATATGGTGTTGTCCCACGCGGTGGCGAAGGCGGCGATGTTCATGGCTGCGGGGAATATCCAGCGGTTCGCTGGCCACGATCGCATCGCTGACTTAGACCCCATCGCCCAGCGCATGCCGTTGACGTTCATCACACTGGCTGTGTCTGGAATCAGCCTAATGGGGTTGCCGCCTAGTGGCGGTTTTATTGCCAAGTGGTTGCTGCTGGAGGCATCACTTGAGTCAGGCCAATGGTGGTGGGGGGCGATTTTGCTCGTCGGGGGGCTATTGGCTGCGGCTTACGTGTTCAAAGTCATCAGTCATGCCTTTACCCAGGCCGAGCCGAACTGTGGCAACCAGCGAGGGGTGCCCCGAATGGAGTGGACCGCCCTGGTATTGGCCATGGTGGCTGTTCTATTGGGGCTGTTTGCGCCCTGGCCGTTGACGGTGATGGAGATTGGACTTCCCTTTGACGGGACTCCCCCGTTATGAGCTGGGCGGCGGCTCTGCCTTTGATGGTCGTCGGCAGCTCCCTTATTCCGGGGGTGGCCATTTTCTTTCTCCCTGAGGAGCGGACGGCGACCCGGACGACACTGAACCTGGCGGGAGCGGCGCTCAAACTGCTATTGGTCGGGGTGATGTTTTTCGGCATGTTAAACGGCCTGAGCTACCAGACGCGCTTGCCCCTGCTGCCTGGAATCGATCTGGTATTGAGCGCTGGACCACTGGCGATGTTGTTCCTTAGCCTGTCTGCAGCTCTGTGGCTGGTGACCACGGTGTATGCCGTCGGGTATCTGGAAGGCTCCCCTTACCGCAGTCGATTTTTCGGATTTTTCAGTTTGTGCGTTACGGCAACGGTGGGTGTTGCCCTGGCCGGCAACCTGGTGACCTTCTTGTTGTTTTATGAATTGCTGACTCTGTGCACCTATCCGCTGATCGTCCATCGTGGGACCGAGGTAGCGAAAAGGGCGGGCAGAGATTATCTAATCTACACCCTAACCGGTGGGGCGTTGCTGCTGCTGTCGACGGTATGGCTTTATAGCCTATCTGGCACAACCGAGTTCCAGGAGCGGGGGTTTCTGTCCGGCCTTGATGCCTCGTTGCACCCGACGCTGATGCTGATATTCGCGTTGTGTATTGCCGGTCTGGGGGTGAAGGCCGCCCTGGTTCCCCTGCATGGTTGGTTACTCAAGGCGATGGTGGCGCCGGCCCCTGTGAGCGCACTGCTGCACGCTGTAGCGGTAGTTAAGGCAGGGGCTTTTGGCATTGTTCGGGTTGTCTATGAAGTTTTTGGTATTGAATTCTCGCGCAGCCTGGGGCTGACCTTGCCGCTGGCGGTCGTAGCGGCAGTGACCATTCTTTATGGGTCACTTCGGGCGCTGTTTCAGGATGAATTGAAGCGGCGGTTGGCATTTTCTACGGTCAGTCAGGTGGCTTACATTGTACTTGGTATATCCATTGCGGGCCCCGTTGCTGCCACTGGCGGCCTGATTCACCTGGTGCACCAGGGCGTTCAAAAAATCACTCTGTTTCTGTGTGCAGGAAATCTGGCCGAGACGCTGGGCATTCACCGAGTCAGTGAAATGAACGGGGTAGGGCGACGCATGCCCTGGACTATGACAGCCTTCACTGTCGGTGTTTTCGGTATGATCGGGGTGCCGCCCCTGGCGGGCTTTTTCAGTAAATGGTATCTCGGAGTCGGGGCTCTGGAGTCCGGTCAGCTGTGGGTGATGTGGGTCTTGGCAGGCAGCAGCCTGCTTAATGCCGCTTATTTCCTGCCCATCGTCTACGCCGCCTGGTTCAAGCCGCCCCCCGAAAGCTGGCCCGACGAACGCTGTTTCGGCAAGAAGGAGACGGCATGGGCGTTATTGGTTCCGCCTTTGGTTACTGCCGCCACCATTGTCGTTCTGGGGCTGTGGGCGTCGGCCCCCTTTAGTTTGATGGAGTGGGTTGGCTTAATCGTCAACCGGACGGGGGGCCAATGAGCGAAATCTTGTTGCTATTTTCACCCCTGTGGCCATTGGTGCTGGCGCTGCCCAATCTGCACCGTCGCCTGCCTTGGCCTGCGCATATGGCGTTGTTGCCCGCCGCCGTTTTGCTGTTTGTCCCGCAGGAGGTCGCTATTGAACTGCCGTGGCTGTATTCGGGGGCAGGGATGGGGGTGGATTCACACAGCCGGTGGTGGTTGGCCGTGTCGGTCGTGTTCTGGGGCATCGCTGCCACCCTAAGAGATAAGGCGGATGGAGGGACGAACAGTCTGTTTCTGTTGTCAATGTCAGGGCAGCTGGGGGCGGTTCTGGCGACGGATATGGTTGTTTTTCTCTCATCTTCAACACTGATGGGTTATGCCTCCATTGGTTTGTTGTGTGCGGATAGCGATGTTGCTGCCCGCCGCGCCGGTCGTCTCTACCTGGTGGCGTTGGTCATTGCGGATCTGGTGTTGTTTGAGGCGATGCTGCTGGCGGCCGAATTAACCGGTTCCGTGGGGTTTGCTTCCTTGCCCCTGGTTGTATCCTGGCCAAATATTTCAGCACTCTATCTGGTACTGGTCATTATAGGTTTTGCCCTAAAGGTAGGAGTATGGCCAATACATCAATGGCTTACGTTGGCATATCACCCTGGGCGGCTGGCAAGATCCTTGCTGTTGTGGTTGGGGCCAGTTGGTACCGGATTACTGGGGGCTGCTCAATGGTTGCCGCCCGGTAAGGTTGCAGCGCCTTGGTTGGGAACAGGGCTTCAGGCTCTTGGTGCGGCTTCGGTTCTATATTGTCTGGTTGTGGTGGGCTCGGGGGCGCAGAGGCAACGGCAACCAGCTTATGTCGTCATTATGGTCACCGGGGGGCTGGTCATGGCACTGGGGACGGCTTTGGTGACCCCGGAGGGCTGGAGCCGGTCCGGAGGGGCATTGTCAATGGTTGTGGCTTTGGGAATAGGGGCAGCACTAGGGGGTGCCGGTTTGCAGAGGCACAGGGGGCAGGTGCCAGTGGTCAGGGCTAAGCCAGAGGTGCTGGCGGTTGAGCGCTGGTGTCAGGCGTTTATAGAGTGGGGGCGGCGAGTGGGCACGGATCCTGTGCCAGGAGTGCGGGCGTGGTGGATTACCTGGTGGAGGGAGCATTGGCGGTTGTCACAATGGGTGAGGGTGTTTGAGGCGGGCGAACAGGTGTTGCGGCGTTGGAGGTTGGCGCTGTCGTTGTTGCTGGGGTTGTGTATCTTGGCCGTCTCCGTCGCACTCTGGCTGCTGCAGGTTGGACTGACCGGGGGAGCCGGATGATCAGCAGAAACAGGAAGTCTTTGTTGGCGTAGCAGTCATTTTGACGGCGGAGTCGGTGTTGGGTTGCATTCGAACCTGGGTTGATTGCGGTTGTGATCTGCACCACAAACCGGCGCTTGTTATTGGGCTTACTATGGGTATTGACCACCAATTAGAGTTGGTGTTCTATCTGATTCAATTTGAGTTTCGGAATGTATGATGGTCCGGAACGGCTCATGGAGTGACGCATGAAAAAGATCGTATTTGCCTGTTTGTTGATGCCGATGTGTGCCCTGGCATCGGAGCCTGCCGTCTATGTTGGCGGTCAGTATAACTTTATGGAAGTGGATGGTGGGCCCAGCGTGGACATTGGGGCATTGAGTGGCCGCCTGGGGTATGAGTTCAACAAGAACGTGGCGGTCGAAGCGCGACTGGGCACGGGTGTGTCAGACGATACCTTGATGGGCGTCGACATTGAGCTGAACTATTACTACGGTGTGTATCTGCGGGGCCAGATGCCGACGGACTCCGGTTTTACTCCTTACGTGATTGCCGGTTATACCAAGGGTGAACTGGAAGCCAGCGATGACTTCGATAAGGTCAAGGAGGATGAAAATGATTTCTCCTATGGCATCGGGGTGGATTTTGCGGCCACCGATCGCCTGGACGTAGGTTTGGAATACATGATGTATCTGGATAAGAGTGGCGTGGAAGTGTCCGGGTTCAGCCTGGGCGCCACCTATCGGTTCTGAGTCTAATCGTGGTGTCGAAAGGGCGACTGAGGGTCGTCCTTTTTTTATTGTTTCTGTAATCGCCCTTCGCTTGTTATTCAAGCCTGCACAGGTTGCTGTTCTAATTGAAGAGTTTTAAAACCCGATAAAGTCACTCAGTTTTTGTGCCTGTTAGGGGGCCGTGACAGCGCATCGCTTCGGGTTCGACAGCCTTAATTTCTCTACTAGACTAGTTGCATTCGACACCTTGAATTGTCGAATCAAGCTGTTACATGCCGGGGGCCTGTGCCCTTTGTTGTTACTCTAATGCAGTGGGTGATGCGTATGCGCCATATTCTAATGGGCATGCTGTTGCTCTCAGGACTCTGGCTGCTGCCAATGACGGCATCGGCGGCACTGTTTGAAGACTCGGATTTCACGGAGGAAACCCTCTCCCGTCCCGATGGGGCGGGGTGGTCTGGTGTGGTAGGTCTGGCTTTCGATGAGGAAGGCTCTCGCATCTACGCCTGGGAACGTGACGGTAAAGTCTGGATTATTGACCAAGCGGCTCCGGTGACCCAGCCTCTCATCGACATCAGCGATGAAGTGTTGGCGTGGCGCGATCACGGCTTGTTGGGGTTTGCCCTGGACCCCGATTTCAACAGCAACGGTTACCTTTATCTGAACTACGGTGTCGACCGGCATCACTTGCTGCATTGCAGCGAGCCCGCCTCCGGGGTCGGCGCGCCCCAGTGTGACCAGGATTACGACCCGCTGGAAACCATTCAGGTGACTCAGGCCACCATCGGTCGCATCACTCGCTACACCGCCATTAAGCCCGCCGGTCAGGCGGATTATCGCAATGCCACCAGTGTGGACTACAACAGCCGTAAGGTGTTGTTGGGTGAAACTGCGTCCAGTGGGTTCCCGCTGTTGCACCAATCCCACAGCAGCGGCCAGTTGGTGTTTGGGACCGATGGCAGCTTGCTGGCGGCCTTTGGCGATGGCGCCAGCTACCTCACCAGTGACTCCGGCAGCGCCAGTGAGACCGCTTATCAGGACGGCCTGGATGACGGCATTATTACTCCGGCGGAGAACGTCGGTTCCTACCGTTCGCAGATGCCGGACTCCTTGAATGGCAAGGTGCTCAGGCTGGATCCGGCCAGCGGCGACGGCCTGCCGGGTAACCCCTATTTTGATGCCTCTGCTCCGCGGGCGGCCAAATCCCGGGTGTGGGCGTTGGGGCTGCGAAACCCCTACCGCATGAGCCTGAAACCGGGCACCGGCTCCCATAACATCGAGGATGGCGACCCTGGCGTCCTGTTTGTGGGAGACGTGGGCAACAACCGCTGGGAGGAGTTCAATGTGATCAGTGGCCCGGGACAGAATTTTGGCTGGCCGCTGTTTGAGGGGATTGAGCCGTCGCTGGAGTATCAGAACAAGGTGGTGCAAAACCAGATCGCCTCACTGGTACTGGGGTGTACCGTCAATTTTGGTGATCTACTGAAACAGGCGGCCGTGCCGGCGCCAAGCTTTGCCAACCCCTGTGGCTCCGGAGCCATCACTCAGGTGCCGGTGTATGTGCACCAGCGTCCGCAGCTGGACTGGTTTCATGGTGGTGCGATTACCCGCTACCCCGCCTTTGATGCCGCCGGCAACACGGTGGCGGTGGATGTGGGGGATGCGGTGCCGGGTACTGGCGATGTCCTGACCCAGGGACAGCCGTTTTTTGGTAATGCCTCGACCGGTGGGGTCTGGTATCAGGGCAGTGATTTTCCCGCCAGCTACCAGGGCACCTATTTTCACGGCGATTTTGGTGGCCAGTGGATTCGAAACTTTGTCATGACCCCGGATCATCGCCTCACCGAAATTCGGCCATTTTTGAGCCAGGGGGGTGGCATCGTTTTTCTGGCCACACACCCTACCGAGGGGCAGCTGTATTACATCAGCTGGGCCAGTTTCATCCACAAGGTCAGTTACGCGCCCGGGGGCAATCGTCTTCCGACCGCAGTGGCCTCGGCAACACCTCAGTTCGGGCCGTCGCCGCTGTCGGTGCAGCTGTCCTCCAGTGGATCCAGCGATCCTGAAGGCGGTGCGCTTAGCTACTGGTGGAATTTCGATGATGGCGCCGGCAGCAGCAGCGCCAATCCCGTTCACCAGTTCTCTGCTCCCGGAACCGGCCCGGCCAGTTTCCAGGTGCAACTGACGGTCACCGACTCCGGTTCCCCGGCCCAGAGTGATGACGCCAGTGTGCTGGTGAGTGTCAACAATACGCCGCCATCGGTGACCATCACCAGCCCGGCCGATGGCAGCCGTTACCCGTTGTCCGGTGATACCCTGTATCCGCTTCAGGCCCAGCTCAGCGACAATGAGCACAGCCTGGCGGAGTTGAGCTGCGCCTGGCAGACGGTGTTGCACCACAACAACCATACCCACTCCGATCCCGTCGACAACAACTGCAGCAGCCAGGTGCAGATTGCCCCGGTGGGCTGCGACGGTGAAACCTATTTTTTCCGGGTGCATCTGACGGTGACCGATGCCCACGGCCTGGCCACCCATAAAGTGGCCACACTCTACCCGGACTGTGACAGTATCTCGCCGCCGGTGGCCAATGACGATGCCGCCAGTGTGGCTTTGGGGGGCGTGGCAGACATCGATCTGCTCGCGAATGACAGTGACGATGCCGGCCTGGATTACGACAGCCTGACCCTGATCAGTCAGCCGGCGTCCGGATTGCTGACCATCGTGCCCGGCAGCGGTCGGGTCAGTTATCAGCCCAGCAGTGCCGTGCCCGGTAGTGTCAGTTTTCAATACACGGTGCAGGATACCGACGGCTATGTGTCGGCGCCGGCAACGGTAACCATCAACCTGTATGACAACGGCAGCAGCGATACCGTAGCGGCCCCGGTGATCACCCCGGATGGCGGCAGCCATACGGCGCCGTTGACGGTCAGTCTCAGCTCGGCAACGGCGGGCGCCAGCCTGTACTACACCCTGGATGGCAGTGATCCCAACCTGTCGTCGCCGACCACTGCCGGTACGGTCACCCTGAACCAGAGCGCCACCCTTAAGGTGTGGGCCTACCATCTTGGCTTCATTCCCTCTGCGGTGACCTCGGCCCAGTTTGACCTTCAGCAAACCGGTCCGCAATTTCCGGTGGCAGGCCTGGTGGGGTATTGGCCGATGAACGAAGGCGGCGGCAGCGTGGTCAATGATGAGTCCGGCAGTGGCTGGAACGGCCAGCTCAGCGGTGGCAGCTGGGCGCCTGGCTGGGACGGCCAGGGGCTGAGATTCGATGGCGGCGGTGATCTGGTGGTGGTACCCCATCAGCCAGGAATGGCGTTTGCCGACAGTGACAGCTTTACCCTGGCTGCCTGGGTCAATGCCGATGGTTCCCAGGGGGGCTGGGCCGGGTTGGTGACCCACTCCCGGGATCAGAGTCCCTGGTACGGGTTGTGGATTTCTGCCTGGAATGTGTGGACTTTTGGGGGGCCGTCGAACCTGTACGGCAGCGCCATCAACACCGGCTGGCAACACCTGTCGCTGGTGCAGGATGGCCCGGGTGATGCCCGTCGCCTCTACCTCAATGGCGAGCTGGTGGCCAGCGGTACCGCCCGGGCCGGTAACGGCGGCGGTGACCTGCGGTTCGGTGGGGCCGGAGGGGTCAGTGAGTTCTTCTCCGGAGTATTGGATGAGGTGCGCCTCTACAACCGGGCGCTGGACGGGCAGGAGCTGCTGATTCTGGCGACCACGGCGCCGCCGGCGCCGGGACCGGTGGCCCAGCCGGACAGCGCCAGTGTGGTATCCGGCGCCAGCGTTGGCATCGATGTATTGGCCAATGACAGTGCCGCATCCGGGCTGAACCCGGGGTCGGTGGAGGTGGTTGCCGGTCCCACAGCTGGAACCATTGAGGCCATCGATGCCCAGAGTGGCGAAATACGCTATCGCCACGGCGGTGCAGCGGGCAGCAGTGACAGCTTCAGCTACCGGGTGCAGGATTACGCCGGCAACTGGTCTGCCGCGACGCCGGTGTCTGTGACGGTGCAGGGGTATCAGCCGCCGACGGTCACCATTACCAGTCCCGCCGATGGCCAGAATGTCAGTGGCAACCTGGTGGTGTACTGGCAGTTGTCCGGAGACAGCGGCGCCTATGACCACATTCACGTCAAGCTGGACGACAATGCCCATGTCACCCTGCACAACACCGCCCTCACCAGCTACGACTTTGGCCAGGTGGGTGTCGGCAGTCACCAGATTCAGGTGTGGCTGGTGGACTCGAGCCATGTGGCGTTGCCCAATCCTGAGGCGTCTCAAACCATCAATGTACAGGTGGTCGACGGCAGTGGCGATCCGGATCTGTTGGGCTACTGGCCCATGGATGCCCTGCCGGGGGGGCAGGTCAACGACGCCTCGGGCAATGGCCGCAGCGGCACCGCCTTCGGTGCCAGCCTGGTTGCCGGTCGTTTTGGCAGCGGACTGAGTTTCAATGGCATCGACAACTGGGTCAGCGTGCCCCATGACGCCGGTCTGGCGTTTAACGAGGGGGATGCTTTCACCCTGTCGGTGTGGGTAAATCCTGCCGCCAGCCAGGGCGGCTGGAGCGGGGTGGTCACCAAGTCCCGGGATCAAAGTCCCTGGTACGGACTGTGGATCTCCTCCTGGAACGCCTGGACCTTTGGTGGTCCGTCGGCCCTGTACGGCAGCCCAGTCAGCAGTGGCTGGCACCACCTGGCCCTGGTTCAGGCCTCCGGCGGCCGCAGCCTCTACCTCAATGGCGCCGAGATCGCCAGCGGTCCGGCCCGGGCGGGAACCGGTACCGGCGAGCTGTGGTTTGGAGGCGCGGCCGGCATCAGCGAGTTCTTTGACGGCGTATTGGATGAGGTTCGCTTGTATGGCCGGGGATTCAGTGGTGCCGAGGTGGTGGCGCTGATGAACCTGGAGCCTGGCAGTGGCGACCCCGGCGCCGGCAATGACAGCGCGCTGGTCACCCAGGGACAGGCGGTCACCATTGCCATTCTTGCCAATGACTCGGCCCCGGCGGGCTGGGATCTGGACAGTTTTGAGCTGGTCACGGCGCCGGCTTACGGCAGCATCGATTACGATGCGGCAACGGGCAGCCTCAGCTACCAGCACGATGGCAGTGCCACCAGCGCCGACAGTTTCAGCTACCGGCTGGCGGACCAAAACGGTACCGTCAGTAATATCGCTCAGGTCAGTATCACCATTGAACCCTATCAGGCTCCGGCGGTGGTGATCACCGCGCCGGCCGATGGCAGTGAGGTGAGCGGCAATCTGGTGGTGAGCTGGAGCCGCAGCGGCGATGCCAGCGGCTACAACCATGTGCACGTACAACTGGATGATCAGGCCTATGTCCCTCTGCATGACCTGTCGCTGTCCAGCTATGACTTCGGCGTCGTGTCGCCGGGCAGTCATCTGCTGCAGGTGTGGTTGGTGGATGAGAACCATCAGCCGCTCACCAACCCGGAGTCCGGTGACAGCATCAGCGTCACCGTGGCCGAGCCGGCAACGGTGGCGGCACCGGTGATCTCGCCGGCCGGGGGCAGTTTCTCCGGACCGGTGGCGGTGACCCTGAGTTCGGCGACGCCCCTGGCGCGGCTGTACTACACCCTGGACGGCAGCGACCCCGATGCGGGCTCTGATGAGTATCTGTCGGTGTTGACCCTGGATCAGAGCGTCACCCTCAAGGCCATCGCCCTGGCCGACGGCCTGTCAGGCAGCAGCATCAGCAGTGCCCAGTTTGATATCGACCTCAACGGCGGTGGTCTTCCCACTGTTGGGTTGGTGGGGTACTGGCCACTGGATGAAAGCGGCGGGGATTCGGTGCTGGATGCCTCTGGCAACGGCCTGGTGGGCAGCCTCAGCGGCGCCAGTCGAGTGCCGGGATGGGCCGGTGGTGGCCTGAGCTTCGACGGCAGCAGCGCTCGGGTTCGTATTGCTCATGATGCGGCGCTGGCCTTTGCCGTCACCGACAGTTTTACCCTGTCGGTGTGGGTGAATGCCGACGGAGCCCAGGGGGGCTGGTCCGGAGTGGTGACCAAGTCCCGCGATAGTGCGCCCTGGTATGGTTTATGGGTGTCGTCCTGGAATGCCTGGGTCTTTGGCGGGCCCGGAAACCTGGTGGACGGCGGCATCAGTACCGGCTGGACTCAGCTGACGCTGGTACAGAATGGACCGGCGGGTACCCGCACCCTGTATCGGGGCGGCGAGGCCGTGGCCGTCGGGTCGGCACAGCCTGCGGATGGCGAGGGCGATCTGATCTTCGGCGGCGCCGATGGGGTGTCCGAGTTCTTCAGCGGCACATTGGATGAAGTGCGTCTCTATGAGCGGGCATTGACCGGGGACGAGATTCAGGCGCTGGCAACACTGCCGCCTTAAGGCGAGAGTTGGCCGGTATAGGTGGCGCGCCGCGAACCCGATCCAGAGACACCTCTGTTGACAGGGGGCTGCGGCCAGCCAGTTCGCCGTCGTTAGAAGATAGAGTGAAACGCAAACGTTTCATTTCGATGTCAGTTTGAGTCTGTTGCTGAGATCGGCGGCGCAGGCCGGAGCGGACGCCTTTTATTCGGGTCTGGTGAGCGGCATTGACCCGTTATGGGGCAGAGGTACGCTCGAAGTCCGACAGCCTCACGTCGAGCATCTTGATGCCCAGGCGGTGGACGGTCATCTTAATCAGCTGGTGTTCCAACGCCGGAGCAAACCAGAAGTCTGCCACCCGGGATTTTTTTGGGTGGGTCTGGCGCAGATGATGGGTTCGGTAGGCATGTCCGTTAAATTCGATCTGCTCCTCGCCCAGCCACTGAAAGCGGTAGTCCCGGGTTTCATCGCCCCAGGTGTAATCGGCAAACAGATCCTGGCGCTGGCGCTCGGCATCCAGTGCCAGGTTCTGCAGCATGGTGGCGGCGCCCTGGCTGGCCGGGGGGTGCTCCTCATAAACCAGGGGGGAGCCATCCTTGTTGACGGCCATCAGGCCGTCCGGGGTTCGGTTGGCCTGATAGTCATCACGGGAGAACCAGCCGGAAACCGAGGCATCGAAGGAGAGCGTCTGCCAGCGCCCCTGTTGCCAACTGAGTACGCTGCGGTTGTCTACCTTACCTCCCAGCAGGCAGAACTTCCCCTTGCTGAGCAGTTGATACTGGCTACCGTCATCGACCAACTGCTGCCAGCCACCGCCGCAGGGCAGCCCTTTGCTGGTGGCCTGGTAGTGGGCGATAAAGGGCGCCGGTTGCTGGGCCTGTAGGGACGGTGCCAGTAACAGGCCGATTAACAGCAACCGGTGTAACGGTCGATTACTCTTCTCTGGGGTGGCGTTCAATGTAATTCAGGGCTCGGGTTAGGGCTTCATCGACGTTTTTTTGCATCGCCACCAGCTCATCACTGGAGGCGTAGGCGCTGAGGTCCACCCGGTGGCGGAAGTAGCGGCAGGGCATCTGGTTCAGTGTCAGGCAGAACAGGTCGGCTAACTGGCTGCGGGTGAACTGTTCGGCCAGTTTACGGTCGGTGACCGTCTGCTCCAGCAAAATTTCGTAATAATTTCTGATGTCCGCATCCATGTCATACTCCTTTATAGCAGTTCCAGCGCAGCGTCGAACAGCTGCCGGTGCCTGTGGGTCAAGGCCTCGGGGTCGCGATCGTAGCCGCCACCAATGACGCAGGCGACCGGTAGATTGTTGTTCAGACAATAGGATAGTACCAGCTGTTCCCGCCGACGTAATCCTCTATTACTGATACTCAGGTGCCCCAATCTGTCCTGATGGTGAACATCGACACCGGCATCGTAGATCAGCAGGTCCGGCTGGTGAAGGCGGGTGACCAGCGCCAGTGCCTCACTGACGCTCTGCAGGTAATCGTCGTCCTGGCAGCCTCTGGCCAGACCAAAATCGAAGTCGGAGCGTTGCTTGCGGCTGGGAAAATTGCTGTCGCAGTGCACCGAGCAACTGATGATCTCCGGCCGGCTCTGGCACAGGGCGGCGGTGCCGTCACCCTGATGGACATCGAGATCGAAGATCACCACCTTATGGATCGCTGGCCTGGTCAGGGCGACTTCGGCGGCGATGACCAAGTCGTTGAAAACGCAGTAGCCGCTGCCAAAATCATAGTGGGCGTGGTGGTAGCCGCCGGACAGGTGCAGGGCGATGCCCTGCTCCAACGCCAGCTCTGTGGTGAGTACGGTGCCGCCCACCGAAGTCAGGGTACGGGTGACCAGCGCCTCGCTCCAGGGAAAACCCATCCGCTTCAGCGGTGCGGCGGCGATGCGATTGCCAAGAAATTGGTGCAGGTACTCCGGGTGGTGGCAGCGTTCAATCTGGGCCAGTGGCGCCGCATCGGGTTGGTGCCAGCGCAGCTTGTGCTGCTGCGGATGGCGCTGCAGCTGCTGATACAGGTGTTGGTACTTGGTGATGGGAAAGCCGTGGTTCTGTGGCAGCACCAACTGGGAGTAGCAGGGGTGATAGACGCAATGGATCATGATGCAAAAAGGGGCCGCTGCCGGCCCCTCCCGGGTTACATGTTCTGGATGGCCCAGCTCATGAAATCCTTGCGGGTCTTTTCATCGGCTTGTTGCCACCAGTATTTCAGCATCATTTGCGGATTGGTGACGTCGTCGCCCTGCATATTGACCTGAGGCTGCGCGCCGCTGGTCACACTGGCGGCACCGGTTGCTACTGCGGCGCCCGGAGCCGTTGCGGCGATCACCTTCTGCTTGGCCTCCTGCTCGGGAGACAGGCCCTTGTTGAGGGCGTCGAAGATGGTTTCCTGTTTGACCGCGGTCATCTCAACCTTGTAAGTGACGGCCTGGCCATTCTCCTGGGTCACGTTCAGTACCGGCTTCTGGGCGAAGGCTTTAGCCTGATCCAGATCCCGAATTACCTCGTGGGGGCGCACCTTGTATTCGCCATCGCTGTCGATGGTGATGTGCAGCAGGAAGGGGTCGGAGCTGACCCGCTGGTGACCATCACCAAAGGGTTCTTCCACCAGATCTTTGTAGATCAGGGCGATAGTGTGGTCGCCCTTTTCCAACTCAATCTCATCTTTATGGCTGAAAAAGTTGGATTTTACTTCCTGACCATTGACCGCAATAAACTCAAATGACAGTGGAATGTTCAGTTCTGCAGCCAGGCTGCCAAAGCTCATTCCCCCGGCGATCATTGCCGCCAATACCGAGGCTTTATTCATCCTGCGCTCCTTTTATCTGTGCCCGCGCTTTTCAAGCTGAGCGATACGTTCTTCAATATAAGTCATAGCCTGGCGACATTGGCCAAGCCGTTTGTGGGTTGCCAGAATATCATTCTGTAGTTTGATTTTTTCTTGTCCTTGATGCAAATCCAGTTTTTGCTCAAGTTCACGGATCTTTTGCTCTAGCCGGCTGGCCCAGTTCTGGTGTTTTCGCAGCTCGGCGTAGGCGCTGTTGCTGTTACTCATGACTGATTGGGCGATCCACTGGTACTGGCTGTGGGGCCGCTGCTGCCACTGGCGGCGACTTTTGAATTTGGTGCCGGCCACCTGAACGCCGGTGGCGGCCATGGCTTGATTGACCGCCTGATAGCGATCACTGAACTGCTGGCACAGGTATTCGAAGGTGGCTTCGGACCCGGGGTGTCGGGATAGCCGCTCCAGGGCCGTCATGTCCTTTTCCATCTGGGCGATGCACTGACTCAGCGAGGCGCCGGTTTGCTCAAACAGCCCCTGGTGGAATCGATGGCTGTGGTTGAGGGCCTTTTCCGTGCTTTGATTCAGCTGGCGGTCGTAGTCCTGAACCTGCTGTTTGAGCTGGGCAAAGCGCTGGCGCAGCAACTGCATCAAGTCATTTTGACGACGAAAACTCATAGCCAGGCTTCCAGGGCCAGTTTGCCGGCGATGATCAGCACCATGGTGATGAACACCGGCCGAATGAACTTGCTGCCGAAGCGGATGGCGGAGTGGGCGCCGATCCAGGCGCCGGCCATCAGGCAGATGCCCATGGCGATGCCGATGCCGAAGTGGACGTGTCCCAGGGCAATGAAAAAGCCCAGAGAGGTGGCGTTGCTGACAAAGTTCATGCTTCTGGCCAATCCTGAAGAGAGCAGGATGTTCATCTTGTACAGCACCATGGAGGAGACGGTCCAGAAAGCGCCGGTACCGGGGCCGGCAAAGCCGTCGTAGAAACCCAGTCCCAGCCCCTGGCTCCATTGTTTGATTTTTAGCCCCAGAGTGCGCTCGGGCAGACCCTGATGTTCGTCGCAAGGGCTGGGTGCGCACAGGGTGTACAGGGCGATGGCCACAATCACCAGAGGCAACAGCCGATTCAGCAGGTCGGCGGAAAACTGATCCACTGCCAGGGTGCCGGCGGCGGCGCCGATGAAGGTGGCGATAAAGGACTTACGCCAGAAGCCTGGGTTAAACAGTTGCTTGCGATAATAGGTCCAACTGGCGGTCAGGGAGCCAAAGCTGGCGGCCAGTTTGTTGGTGCCCAGTGCCAGGTGGGGAGGCAGCCCGGCAGTCAGCAGCGCAGGAATGGTCAGCAGGCCACCACCACCGGCTACGGCATCGATGAAGCCGGCGGCAAAGGCCACTGCCGACAGCAGCAGCATCAAGTTCAGGTCTAAACCCAGTTCAATCATTTGGCTATCAATATTCTATATGGCGACGGTAGGGGGGCAGGGAGTCCAGCAGTGAGCTGCCGTAGCGCTTGGTAACCAGGCGCCGATCCAGAATGGAGATTCTGCCGTAGTCGGTTTCGTTTCGAAGCAGACGACCGCAGGACTGTACCAGTTTTTTGGCCGCATCGGGAACTGCCAGTTGCAAAAAAGGGTTGCCGCCTTTGGATTTGATGTACTCCGCGTGGGCCTGTTCCACCGGTGACGTGGGGACCGCAAACGGCAAGCGGGTGATGATCAGGTTGGTGAGGTACTCACCGGGCAGATCCAGACCCTCGGAAAAACTGCTGGTGCCAAACAGGATGGAGACCTTGCCGTCATCGACGCGCTGTCGGTGTTCGGCGATCAGCTCGGAACGGGCTTTTTCACCCTGTACCAGGATCGGCAGTTTCTTGTGCATCCTCAGGGTGTCCGCCACCGCTTCCATCTGCCGGTAGGAGGTAAACAGCACCAAACTGGCGGTTTGCTCCTCCAGCAGTTCGGGGATGGTTTTTATCAGCATGTCACCAAAGCGGTCGTCGCTGGGCTCCACGCTGACTTTGGGCAGAAACAGGGTGGCGCTCTGCTGGTAATCGAAGGGGGAGGGCAGGGCGGTGTAGCGGGTGCCGTCGTTGTTGCGCAGCCCCACCTGATGGCGATAGTGATCGAAACTGCCCAGGGCCATCAGCGTAGCCGATAACAGGGCGACGCCGGCGGCCTTGCTCCACAGCATCTCCTCCAGCATAAAGCCGATCTCAATGGGGGAGGTGCACACCAGGTAGTCGGCGCGTTGCTGATACTCCACCCGCTCTATCCAGCGGGCCAGCGGTGCGCCGCTGCTGGGGGTTTCACGGGCCATCATAAGCCACAGCTGCGACAGTCCCTCCAGGCGTTGCAGATGAAAGCCGATGTCGGCCACCAGGGGTTCAGCCTGCCAGCCTTTGATCTCGCCGTCTTTGACCGATTCCATCAGCTGCTGCTGCAGCTTGGTCAGGCGTTTCAGGGCCTGATTGGTGGCTAGCTTAAGGTTGTCCGCCAGGGTGATCAGTACCGGCGGCAGTTCGCCGCCTTCGAAACGGTGCCTGAGTTCCGGGTTGTCGAAGATGGCCGGATTGGCTTCACAGAAATCCACCACCTGACCAAGGCCGTCACCAATGGCCTCGATGTCGCTGGTGAGTTCGGTGGCCTGGTTGGTCGCACGATCGCTGCGCAGCTCCCGGGCCAGTTTGTGGGCGGACTTTTCCAATTTGCCCAGCCAGTCGGCGGTGCTTTTCATGTTAGCGCTGGCGGCGGAGAAGTCCCGGGTGACCTGAGGCAGGTGGTGGGCCTCATCGATGATGTAGTACATGCTGTCGGGGTCGGGCAGAATCTTGCCGCCCCCCAGTTCGAGATCCGCCAGCAGCAGGCTGTGGTTGACAATCAACACGTCCCAGCTGTCCATGTCGTCACGGCTTTTGTGAAACGGGCAATCCCGGTGGGCGGCCAATTGCTTATTGCAGCTGTGCTTGTCGGAGCCAATCTGTTGCCACAGGTAATCCGCCACCGGCTCCGGAACGCTGTCCACCTCGCCGTTCCATTTGCCAGTGTGGTAGGCCTGATGCAGTCGTTTCAGCAGGGCGATGTCGGCGCTGGCCGGTTTGCTTTCCCACAGTGCCTGTTGTCCCTGTTCATTATCTCCAGCCTCTCCGGCGAGCAACTCCAGTTTGGACAAACAGACGTAGCGTTGGCGCCCTTTGGCCAGGCCAAATTTAAACGTCATGCCACTGTGGCGCTGCACCAACGGCAGATCTTTGTGCATCAGCTGCTCTTGCAGGGCGACGGTAGCGGTGGCGATGCAGACCTTATTGCCGGACGCCAGCGCCTGAGGAATGGCCCCCAGACAGTAGGCCAGTGACTTACCGGTACCCGTGCCCGCCTGCACCACCATGATGCGGCGCGACTTTTCGTACTCACCGGCCAGGGTTTTGGCGATCTCGGCGATCAGGAAATTCTGTTCCTTGCGACGCACGAAGTTGGGGATCGCTTCCGCAATGCCGTTGTAGGCCTGGCGGGTCATTTTTTTGGTTTTGTCACTGAGCATGCTGCGGCTTTAATGGGGAAAGTCAGCTGTACATAATACCAGTGTTTACGTCAGAATGCCTGCATGACCGATTCAATCCCTTCCCGTGGCTGGTTATTAAGCCGCCATCAGCACAGCGGCCCCGGCGGCCTGTCTCTGGTTTACTGGCTGGCGACCGATTTCGGGCCTTACAGGCTGGAGGTGGCCGGGCAGGGCTTTCTGGGGTTTGTGCCTCAGCACCAGCAAGCGGCATTACGCCAGTGGTTGGCTCCCTGGCCGACCAGCCAGTGGTCGTTGACCGCCATTGAACTGACCAGTTTTGACGATCAACCCCAGTGCGCCCTCTACTGTTATTCCCTGAAGCTGTGGCGGCAGTTGCAGAAATACTGTGCCAGCCGGGCAATTCCGCTGCTGGA
Source organism: Ferrimonas sediminum (assembly GCF_900100175.1). Taxonomy (GTDB): domain Bacteria; phylum Pseudomonadota; class Gammaproteobacteria; order Enterobacterales; family Shewanellaceae; genus Ferrimonas; species Ferrimonas sediminum. Next base: position 185,337 of record NZ_FNEM01000005.1, on the reverse strand, counting down.
GAGTGACGTACGCAGCTGTGACCGATTTTTGATGGAGCGCCGGGTCACCGCCGCGCTGGAGTGGAAACAGGGGCCGCAGGGAGTTCAGATTCGGCCGCTGCAGTGGCGGCCCAGCCTGAAAGTGGTGTCCCTGGATCTGGAGTGCTCCCGTGACGGCGAGCTGTACTCCATAGGCTTGTACGCCGACAGTGACAAGCGGGTATTGATGCGGGGGGCTCCCCGGCCCGGGGCGCCGACGTATCTCTCCTGGTGTGAGGATGAGGCGGAATTGCTGAGGGAGTTGCTGCGCTGGTTTGAGCGTCACGATCCCGATGTCATCATCGGCTGGAATGTGGTGGGCTTTGACCTCAAGTTGTTGCAAAACCGGGCCGGGCACCATGGGATACCACTGACGCTGGGGCGGGGCCAGACCGAACCCAAGTGGCAACAGGATGCCGGGCCAGGGCGCGGCTACGGCCTAGAAGGGCGAGTGGTGCTCGATGGCATCGACTGGTTGAAGGCGGCGTTTTACCACTATGACAGTTACGCTCTGGATAATGTGGCCCGGCTGCTACTGGGGGAGGGCAAGGCGTGTCAGGACAGCGGCAACCGCATGGCCGAGATTGAGCATAACTTTGTCCACGATCCGCTCGCGCTGGCTCACTACAATCTGATGGACTGTGAGTTGGTGTGGCGAATTTTCGACAAACTGGATCTGCTGGCGTTTGCCTGTAGCCGGGCCCAATTGACCGGGCTGGAGATGGACAGGCTCGGCGGTTCGGTCGCGGCGTTCAATAACCTCTATCTGCCCGAGTTGCACCGCGCCGGCTACGTGGCGCCGGATCTGACCGATGCCGAGATTGCTCCCAGCCCGGGGGGCTATGTGATGGACTCGGTACCGGGGCGGTATCGAAATGTGTTGGTGCTGGACTTTAAAAGCCTGTACCCCAGCATTATTCGTACTTTTCTGATTGATCCCATGGGGATGGCAGCGGCGGAGTCTGCGACGGACGAGGATCGTCTGGAGGGTTATCGTGGTGCATTTTTTCATCGGCGTCAGCACCGGTTACCGGCCATCATCGAAACCTTGTGGCAGCAGAGGGAGTTGGCTAAAGCCAATAACGACAAGCCATTGTCCCAGGCCATTAAGATTTTGATGAACTCCTTCTATGGCGTATTGGGGGCGGCGGGTTGCCGCTTCCACGACCCCAAGCTTGCCAGCTCCATCACCATGCGGGGCCATGACATCATGAAAACCACCCGAGCCTGGATTGAGGAAGCGGGCTATGAGGTGATCTATGGGGATACGGACTCCACCTTTGTTCATGTGGGCCAGTGGCGCACGCGGGAGCAAGCCAATGAGATAGGTGTCGGGTTGGTGGCCACCATTAACCGGCGCTGGCAGCAGAAGCTGAAGCAGGAGTCCGGGCTGGAGAGTGTGCTGGAGCTGGAGTTTGAAACCCTGTTTGACCACTTCTTTATGCCAACATTGAGGGGCGCCGAAACCGGCTCGAAGAAGCGCTACGTCGGTGGGGTAATGGAGGGCGACGCGCTTAGGCTGACGTTTAAGGGGATGGAGACCGTGCGCAGCGACTGGACGCCGCTGGCTCGCCAGTTCCAGCAACGGCTCTATCAAAGCTGGTTTGAAGGCAAGCCGGTGGAGGCGCTGATTCGACAGCAGGTTGAGGCATTGATGGCCGGGGAGTGTGACGACCTGCTGGTGTATCGAAAGCGACTCCGACAGCCGCTGGAAAGTTATCGTTCCAGGGGGCCGCACGTCATTGCCGCCGAAAAGGCGAATCAACTGGCTGGGCGGGCTCGTTATCGCAAGGGCAGTCAGATTGCCTACATCATGACTCCTCAGGGCGCAGAACCCGCAGAGGGGGGCGTATTTACACCGGATTACGGCCATTATCTGGAAAAACAGATCCAGCCCATTGTCGAACCGATATTGGCGCATTTAACGCCACCAACGACATTGGAGCGGTTAATTATGGGACAGATGGGGCTGTTTTAAACCGGGTCAATAGTTAATGTGTTGTAAAACTTGTGCGGCTATAGTGATAAAGTTTGTGATTTGGAGGTGTAAAAGACAGATAAATTCAATCTGGCCGCCAAAAGTGTGAGCTTGATCTATATGTGCTTTGAGAAATTCTTGCTAGTCTCGTCTGCCTTCACTGGATGAACGATGCTCGCTACGGATTGGGAGACATATTAAGAATCAGACACACAAAGGTTAGGTAGATGAAAAAGTCACTTCTTGCAGTTGCTGTTCCAGCGTTATTGGCCGCTCAGGCTCAAGCCGTTGAGTTGTATAACGACGGTGTTAACTCCGTTTCCATGGGTGGTCACCTGACCATTCAACTGGATGACAAATCCGGTGATGCGCAAATTAACGATAACATGCCTCGCATTAACCTAGCTTTTGATCGCGATCTGGGCAACGGCTACAAGCTGGACTCCAAAGTAGAAAGCGCCCTGAACATGGATTCCAGCGGCGAAACTTTCACTAACCGTCTGGGTTACATCGGTGTTTCCCACGAAGACTACGGTCGTGTGTCTGCCGGTAAGCAATGGTCTACCTACTACGATGTGGCCGTTGTTACTGATTACCCATACTCCTTCTGGGCCGATCACCTGGGTGTATACTCCTTTGGTAAAGACGGCGGCGAGTCCGGCCTGGGTCGTGCCGACAAGGCGCTGCAGTACCATAACACTCTGAGCCTGGGCGATGCCGGCGACCTGACCCTGGGTCTGCAGTGGCAGGGTGCCAACGGTGGACTGGATGACCGCATGGGCGGCAGCCTGGTTTACGCTGTGGGTCAGTTCACTCTGGGCGCAGCCTACTACGGCGGTGACGTTGACGGCACTTTCGATGCCAGCAGCAGCGTGCAACTGGCTGATGGCGAAAGCATCGAAGCGACCATCGTTTCTGCCAGCTACGGCACCTGGGGCAAAGGTTTCTACGGCGCGGTTGCCTACATGCAAGGTGACAACGTTGAAGCGGGCTACCGCTTCGAAGGTGAGTCTGAAGGCTTGGAGAGCATCATCTCCTACGGCTTTGAGAACAGTGCCAAGATCTACACCTCTTACCGTTTCGTGAAGTCCGATGAAGTGATCGCCGAACTGGGTCGCAAGTTCGACGAGCAGGATCTGGTTACCGGTATCGCCTACAGCCTGACCAGCAACGTTGAAACCTTCGGTGAATACCGACTGGGTCTGGGTGATGACAATGATGACAACGCTTTTGCCATCGGTATCCGTTACTACCTGTAATCCCTGACGGGATTCCAGAAGAGAAAGCCACCGCTTGCGGTGGCTTTTTTTGATCTTATTGCTGGCCGTTTTGTGAAAAATGAGGAGCAGTATGACTGGGCTGTATTCAAGAGGTAGTAAATAAACGGTCCACTTTTCATACATAGGTGAATTAGTCGACTATGCTTACTTTGGTTGCTCGCTAGTTTATGTCATTTTTTTGTTATTTCTTTTGTTTGTTAAATGTTGTCATTAATTGGCGGTGATTGAATTTTGAACACTTCTGTGTCGAAATTGTTATGAATGATCAATTTGAACGCCTGTGGCGTTTTTTTTGCCTTTAATGGTTTTGTGTTCTGCTTTTTTGGCGCCCTTGTGGTGCCTTTGTCTACCCTCTCCCGATCTCACTTCTTTTTGAATCTCCTTTCTGTGTCTGTCTCGTGACATTGGGGTTGCGCATTTGTTACGGCATTGATTAGTATCTTGCTTGCAATGGGGCCAGCCCCAAGCCGCAGTGTCAGATAGGAAAAACTGACGTGACGGACAAAACAATAAACACATTGATGTGTCTAGGGAGATAAACATGCAAAGCAGCATCGTTTCAAAAGCTGTTCGATTAGCAATGATTACCAGTGCTTCCGCTGCAGCCTTGACTGCTCCGGCTGTCTGGGCTGAAGAAGAAGAAGTAGAGCGCATTGAGGTTACCGGTTCCCGCATTAAGCGTGCCGACATCGAAGGTGCCAGCCCTGTTTCCGTAATTACCGCAGAACAACTACAAGCAACCGGTATTGTTAAAGTTTCTGACGCACTGCAACAGTTGAGTGCGGCCCAGGGCGGCATCACCACCGCCGTAAACAACGGCGGTGACGGTAAGCTGTCTGTTGATCTGCGTGGTCTGGGTGCCAAGCGTACCCTGATTCTGGTTAACGGTCGCCGGTTCGTGAACTCCGGTACCGGTGCCGACAACTCCGTGGATTTGAACAACATCCCTGTTTCCATGGTGAAGCGCATTGAAGTCCTGAAGGATGGTGCGTCGGCTGTATACGGTTCTGATGCCATTGCCGGTGTAATCAACGTTATCACCAAGAATGACTTTGAAGGCTTCGAGTTCTCCGCCCAGTACGGTGAAACTACCGAAGGCGATGGTGATGAGTACGAGTTGAGCGCCACCTTCGGCTCCAACTTTGACAAGGGTAACGTTGTCGTTAACGTGGGTTACTACAACCGTGGCGAAGTTCGTCAGGGCGACCGTTCTTTCTCCCAGTGTCCTCTGGCCGAGAACGCCGATGGTACCTACTGTGCCGGTTCGGCCAACTCCATCGGTATGGGCGCGTTTGTTAATGGCAGCGAAGGCCTGGCCATCGGTTCCGACGGTAACTTCTTCGGTTACATCGGCGATACCAAGGTCACCGATCCTAACTCAGAAGATCCGGATGCCACCACCTACGAGATCTTCGACCAGGCGGGCACCGCCATTGGTTTCCTGTCTGACGATGGCGTTAGCGCCTACGAGCCTTGGCTGCAGTTTGAGCCAGGCGGTGATGGCTCCTCTTCCGACAAGGGCTACCACCCATTTACCTCTGCAGACCGTTACAACTACGCGGCAGTGAGTTATCTGTCGACTCCGGCAGAGCGTGCTAACTTCTCCGTAAACGGCACCTACGAATTTAACGATGATCTGCGCTTCATCAGCGAGAACAGCTTCGTATGGCGTCACTCCAATCAGCAGATGGCCCCTCAGCCAATCAACTACACGCTGAATAACTGGACCCTGCCTGCGGACTACCCTTATGCGCAGAACTACACCTTCCTGCCAGACGGCATCACTGCCGGCACCATCAACCCGGTAACCGGTGAAGCGGTAACCGGTCAGGATCTGCTGTGGCCTCTGCGTCGTATGACCGAAGTGGGTCCACGGATCTTTGAGCAGACCGTTTACACCTGGCGTACCGTGGTTGGCTTTGAAGGTACCCTGGCCGATGAGTGGATGTGGGGCGTGTCTTACATGGCCGGACGTAACGATGCCAAAGACGTCTCTCACAACTACATCAACATGGATCGTGTGGTTAAGTCTGTTACCGATAACTGTGAAGGCGTCAGCCCGGACGGTACCGGTAATAGCCCGGATGCGCCTTGTATCAACTACTTCGGTGAAGGTTCGCTGACGCCTGACGATGTGAAGTACATCGCTTATACCGATCAGGGTACCGGCTTTAACCAGCAGGAGATCATCGAAGCGCACATCGCCGGTGATGCGTTCGAACTGCCAGCTGGTGCGGTGGGGATCGCTGCGGGTATCGAGCACCGTCGTGAAAGTGCCGGTTTCCAGCCTGACGCACTGACCGTTGCCGGTTTGGGTTCGGGTAACGCTCAGGATCCAACGTCCGGTCGTTACGACGTTTCTGAAGCCTTCGTTGAATTCGCGATTCCTGTTGTGGCTGATGCCGGCTTCATCGAGAACTTCGATGTGGAAGCCGCCGTCCGTTACTCTGATTACAGCACCTTCGGCAACGACACCAACTACAAGATTGGTGCCACTCTGCGCACTGCTGGTGGCCTGATGCTGCGCTCCGTAGCCTCTACAGCGTTCCGTGCGCCTACCGTGAGCGAGCTGTTCGGTGGTCAGTCGGATTCTTACGAGAACTATGCTGATCCTTGTAGCAACGCTGATGCCAATGCAACGGTGAAGGCCAACTGTATTGCCGACGGTGTGACTCCGGGTACGCCTCAGCAGAACCAGCAGACCCGAGCCAAGGTGGGGGGTAACCCAGATCTGCAGGCGGAAACTGCCGACACCTTTACCGTAGGTCTGGTGTATGAGCCAACCTTCATCGAAAACCTGAGCATGACCATCGATTACTATGACATCGAGATTGAAGATGCCATCAGTAACGTTGATGTGAACACCAAGGTGAATGTTTGCTATAACGATGCCAATGGTGGTGTTGACGGTACCGGTACCTTCTGTAGCGACATCGGCCGCGACGCGGTAGGTCAGATTGACGGTGTTATCGCCACTCTGGAAAACGTTGCCAACATCCAAACCAGCGGTCTGGATTTCAACGTGGCCTATAACTTCGACGCAGCAGGCCTGGAGTGGCGCGTAGATTACGAGTCCACCTACCTGCTGGAGTACGATTTCACTCCTTATGCCGGTGCCGATCCGTTTGACTACGTTGGTCAGGTGTTCTCCTCTGGTGGTTCCTACGTTGAGTGGAAGCACTCCTTCAACGCCGCTGTCCGTGGTGACTCCTGGTCCTTTAACTACCAGATGCGTTACTTGGAAGGCCTGGATCGTTTCGAAGCCGACCCTGGCAATCCTAAGCTGGGTGACAGCACCGATGCGGTTATGTACCACGATATCTCCGGTAGCTACTTCATCAACGATTACGTAACCGTAACCGCAGGTATCGACAACCTGTTTGACGAAGAGCCTCCATACGTCACCAACGGTATCGACGGTAACACGGATACCTATACCTACGACGTACTGGGCAGCCGTTGGTATGTTCAGACCATCGTTAAGTTCTAAACTCTGAGTCGCCTCAGATAACAGAACACAGTGAAGGCCACCCTGAGGATTCAGGGTGGCCTTTTTAATGGGGGGCGACAATCTACCCCTGTTGTCGGATATGAAAAGCCAATCGGGCTGTTATATAGTAGTGGCCTGTGAGATGACCCAGGGAGTGGGGACCACTCCAGACCGATGGGTCAGGTCATCCGGACGTCAGTATTCAGGGAAGTATTATGAGTCAATTGCAGCTATTTCCGGCCTTTGCCGTGCCGATGGCGACCGCCAATCTGGAGGGAGCCGAACAGCTAAACTCCCAACTTAAAAAACGTTTCTTTGAGCTGGAGCAGGCTGGCTTTGAAGAGACGCACACCCCGACCACCCGGGTTAACATCTTTGAAAGCAACATGGATCTGTTTACCCTGCAGGATCCGTCACTGCAACAACTCAGGCTGTTTTGTCTCTCCTCGATCATGTCCATTGTTGCCAGTACCACTCGCAAGAGTGCCGATGAGATGCGACAGCTGAAATTGAAAAATCATGCCTGGTTCCACATTACTCGTAAGCATGGTTACATCGCCTACCACAACCACCCATTGGCGTCCTGGTCGGCGGTGTATTACGTGGATGTTGGCCAGCCTGACCCGGACTATCCGGAGTCGGGTCAGATCCGTTTTTTTCACCCCAGTTCCTCTAACCAGATGTTTATGGATGCGGGTAACACCAGCTTCTCAGCGCCCTTTCATCAAGGAACTCTCTCTTTTGAGCCTAAACCCGGCCAGTTGCTGATTTTCCCCTCTTATCTGATGCATGAAGTGGCACCGTTCATGGGCCAGGGCGAGCGAATCTGTGTGGCTATGAACTGCTGGTTTGAATAGTCGCCATCTTCAGTGGAACCCGGAATGCTGCAGCCTGAACTGCAATAAATTATTCGGATATCAATCACCCGAAATGGGGAGTGTTGGCGGTTGGGACCCGGGGGCGGTGAGTTTCCCCGTGTTCGAAAAGCAGGGTAAATGGCAGCGATACGGGAGCGTTTGCCGAGGGGAATCTTCGCCAAAAGCCGAGACCAACACCGGGATATAACTCTGCGTGAGACCGGGTTGGAAAAATTTAGTTACATCAACAGCTAACTATGAGGCAACGTTATCAATTCATCAGCATCAAAGATGGTGAAACCCCCCTCTTAAATGGTGATGCCGATTTCGTTTATGTAAACAGATTTGGTGGAATCATCATCTACATATCCTGCATCGGCGATATATTATGCCTCTGGTTGACCAGTTATAGCGCAGCATCATCCAATCGCAAAGGACTATTTTTTGAGGAAAAATAGGGAAAAATCCGGTTCTGCGCGAATATTGGTCAATCCTTTTTGTTTACACAATCTTAGTGCCCTGCGAGTGTTAGTAACACGGTTGACACACCTTGGTAAACTGTGGAAAGATGCCAGTGCGCTCACCTTTACATTAGGAAAAGAGAGCAAGGGATATATAAAAAATAGACCAATAAAGTAGGACTGGCTCTGGCGCAATGCTTAGCGAACACACTGGAAATTAAAGTGTTCAGAGTCGCAAACTCACAACAAGACTGGTTGGGAACTATGTCCGTGATTAGTAAAAGAACCGCACTAGCAACTGCCTTTGCAATGACATTGGCAGGAACAGGCGTCGCTTCGGCAGCCGATTTGGCTGGCATTCAGAAAGCTGATGCAAAAATTCAACAAGATGCAGTTAAGTCTCAGAAGAAGATTAACAAGCTGTATGACCAAGCCCAGGACATGCTGTTCGACTACCGATTGGTTGTTGACGAGTATGAAACCCTGAAGTCTTATAACGATTACTATGCCGGCCTGGTAGCGGATCAGGAAGCCAACATCGCTTCTCTGCAGACCCAGATTGGTGGCATCGAAAAGACCAAGCAAGGTGTTATTCCTTTGACCTTCAAGATGATTGAAACCATGGACCAGTTTGTTGAACTGGACGTGCCTTTCTCCATCGACGAGCGTCGTGCCCGTGTGGCTCGCCTGAAAGAGGTGATGGGTGACTCCAACGTTTCCACTGCGGAGAAGTACCGTTTGGTTCTGGACGCGTACCAGATCGAAAACGAGTACGGCAACAAGATGTCTGCTTACGAAGGTAAGCTGAGCATCGAAGGCAAAGAGCTGACCGTGGATTTCTTCCACCTGGGTCGCGTGGTGTTCCTGGCCCAGTCTCTGGACCAGAAGAACGGTTGGGTATGGGATAACGCATCCCGCGGCTGGAAAGCCCTGCCTGACGAGTCCATGCGCAGTGTTGCCAACGCGATTAAGATGGCGCGTAAGCAAGCCGCTCCTGATCTGCTGAAATTGCCTGTTCAAACCGCGGAGGGAGCAGAATAATGAAAAAGTTAATCTCTACCGCTATGGTAGCGGCCGCCCTGTCTTTCAGCGGTGCCGCCTTGTCTGCCGAAGCGCCGAAAGCCGTGTCTCTGGATCAGCTGCTGAACCAGGTTAAGACCGAGCGTCAATCCGATGCCAAGCTGAACAAGAAGCGCGAGTCTGAGTTTACTTCTGAGCGTGCCGATAAGGCGGCGCTACTGAAGAAGGCCAAGGCTCAGCTGGCTGCTGAGAAGCAGCGTGGTGAAGATCTGGTTCGTCGCTTCAGTGACAACGACCAAACCATCAACCAGTTGAACAAAGACCTGGAAACCGCCAAAGGTGACCTGGGTGAGATGTTCGGTGTGGTTCGTCAGGTGTCTAACGACACTGCCGGCCTGATCGACGCCTCGCTGATCAGCGCCCAGTACCCGGGTCGTGAAGATCTGATGTTCAAGCTGGCTCAAGCCAAAGAGCTGCCAACCATCAAAGAGCTGGAAGAGCTGTGGATCTCCCTGCAGACTGAGATGACTGAGTCTGGCAAGGTGGTTAGCTTCAACGCGCCGGTTACCGATTCCAACGGTAACGTATCCGAGCAGAAAGTGACCCGGGTTGGTCCCTTCACCCTGCTGGCTAACGGTGAGTACCTGAGCTACAACGCCGAGACCGGCACTGTACTGGAACTGCCTAAGCAGCCAGAAGGTTTCAAGGTTGCCACCGTTAAGAGGTTCCTGGGTGCGGGCGCCGGTGAAACCACCGACACCTTCGTGGATCCCTCCAAGGGAGCTCTGTTGGCGGTTTACACCCAGAAAGCTTCTCTGGAAGAGAAGTTCCATCAGGGTGGTACCGTGGGCTACATCATCGCAGCCCTGCTGGCCTTCGGTCTGCTGATTGCCGTGTGGAAAGTGGTTTCCCTGACCGCAACTTCCGCCAAGATTCGCTCTCAAATCAAGAACGTGGACAACCCAGGTAACAACCCTCTGGGCCGCATTCTGAAAGTTTACAAAGAGAACACCAACGTCGACGTTGAGACTCTGGAACTGAAGATTGACGAAGCGATTCTGAAAGAAACTCCGAAAATTGAACGTGGTGTACCACTGATTAAGGTACTGGCGGCCATTGCTCCAATGCTGGGTCTGCTGGGTACCGTAACCGGTATGATCAAGACCTTCGAGAACATCACCCTGTTTGGTACTGGTGATCCGAAGATCATGGCCGGTGGTATCTCCATGGCTCTGGTTACAACTGTTCTGGGTCTGATTGCAGCATTGCCTCTAATTCTGACTCACGCTCTGGTTGCCGGCCGTGCTCGCGCGGTAGTGGATGTACTTGAAGAGCAAAGCGCCGGAATTGTAGCAGCACACGCTGAAACAAGGAGCAAGTGATATGCTTTACCTGATAGAGCTCTGGGAATCTGTCAGGGACTTCATGGCAACAGGCGGTGACGTTCTCTGGCTTGTAGCAGGTGCCCTCTTTTTGATGTGGGTGCTGATGCTGGAACGTTACCTCTACCTCAGCTTTGTGTTCCCTAAGGTACGCAAAGAGGTGGTGGACAACTGGCATGCCCGTGAGGATAAAACCTCCTGGCATGCACACCGAATCCGTGAAGCATGGCTTTCCCAGGCCAAAGAACAGTTAACTGCCCGAATGGGACTTATCAATGCCCTGGTGGCCATCTGTCCAATGCTCGGCCTGCTCGGTACCGTTACCGGCATGATCGCAGTATTTGAAGTGATGGCAGTACAAGGCACTGGTAACCCCCGCTTGATGGCAGGTGGTATCTCGATGGCAACTATTCCGACCATGTCGGGCATGGTGGCAGCATTGTCAGGGGTATTCTTCAGCACCAGGCTGAACGCATCCCTGAAGGTGTCTGCTGAGAAACTGCAAGATAGTTTGTCACACCACTAGAGAGAGTTTTTTATGGCACGCAAAAAGCATGCAAGCGCCTCTGAGGGTGCGGAAGTCGATATGACGCCGATGCTGGACATCGTTTTCATCATGCTGATCTTCTTCATTGTAACGACCTCGTTCGTGAAGGAGTCTGGTATTGACGTGAACCGTCCTAAGGCGCAACAGGCGAGTAAGAAGCCTTCGGCTAACATCTTTATCGCAATTAACGAAGCGGGCATCGTTTACATGGAGAAACGTGAAGTCGACATTCAGCGGGTACGTGCAAACGTCGAGCGTATGTTGGCCGAATCGCCAGAAGCTTCTGTCATGATCCAGGCAGACAAGGCCGCCAAGCACGGCGTCGTTGTTAAGGTGATGGACCAGGTGAAAGCCGCCGGTATCAACACCATTTCTGTCGCAGCGAAGGAAGAGTAATTATGCAGAGATCACTGTTAGCCCTAATTCTCGGCGCAGCGGTGACCTTCGCTCTGTTCTCTTTCATGGCGTTTTTGATCGATGGTGGCGCCAAGCGCGCCGCCAATTCAGTCGACCTGCCGCCAATTGAGATTGTGATGGATCGCCAGGACGCGAAAGCCCAGAACCGAGATCGGCCTAAGCCTAAGCCGCCTAAGCCGCCGGAAAAGCCGCCAGAGCCTATCGATCTGCAACCTGAAACCAATGACGTTTCAGATGCGGTATCCATTAATGTCCCAAGCGTTGATCTGGGTAACGTTAATGCCGGTATGGGTGATGTGGGCGGCGCCATGATGCGCGACGGTGATGCAACTCCGATTGTTCGAATGGAACCTAAGTGGCCTATGAAAGCGCTCCGTGAGGGCAAAGAGGGTTACGTAGTGATGAAGTTCACCATCAACGAGTTGGGTCAGCCTGAAAACATCGTGGTGATCGAAGCTGAGCCGAAGCGTCTGTTCGATAAAGAAGCGAAGCGCGCTTTGCGTAAGTGGAAGTACAAGCCGAAAATTGTTGATGGTAAGCCGGTTAAACAGCCTGGCATCACCGTTCGCCTGGACTTCAAACTGAATAAAGATAACGGCTAAGGAGGAGGTAACGATGCGCATGAAAAGCAAACTGCTGCCTGCTCTGTTGCTGGCAACCCTTGGCGCTGGCGCGGTAGCGCCTGTCGCCCAGGCGGTAGAAAAGTGCCCTGCCGATGAGCGCAAGACCAAAGTGGTTTCTGAGCGAGTTGGTAAAAAGATTCAGAAAGCGTTCGAGCTGTATAGCGCCGATCAGCTGGATGAAGCACTGGCTCTGCTGCTGGAAATCGATCCTCGGAAGGACTTCGACAAAGCCTATGTAAACCGCTTTATCGGTAACATCTATGCCGGTAAAGAGGGCAAGGCCCAAGTCGCAATGAAGCACCTGCAGCTGTCTGTAGATGCGGATCTTCTCGGTGGAACCGATCAGGCTCAGGCGATGCGTCTGCTGGCTGACCTGCGTATGCAGGAGAAGAATTACAAAGCGGCTCTGAAAGGCTACAAGGACTGGATGGCGTTTACCTGTAAGGAAGACATGAATGTCTACCTTCGCATGGGAAGTGCCCAGTTCGAGCTTAAGCAGTTCGATAAAGTAATTCCTCTGGCGGACAATGCCATTCGGTTGCAGAAGAAGCCCAGCAAAAACGCTTACGTTCTGAAGATGGGCTCCTACTACGAGTCCAAGCAGTACAAGAAAGCGGCGGCGGTCGTCGAAGATATGGTGGCGCTGTTCCCGGAAGAGAGCAAGCTGTGGGTTCAGTTGGCTCAGATGTACATGCTGAGTGAAAACTACACCAAGGCCCTGTACACCATGGACGTGGCTTACCGCCAGGACCTGCTGGAGAAGCCATCTCATTATAAGATGCTGGCCCAGCTGTACGCCCAGAACGAGATCCCTTACCGGTCTGCCGTGATTCAGGAGGAATACCTGAGTAACGGTATGGTAGAGAAAGATGAGTCGGCGCTGTCCATGCTGGCCAACACCTACCACCAGGCTAAAGAGATCGCCAAAGCGGCTAAGTACTATGGTGAAGCCGCAGCGCTGACCAACAACGCCAAGCATTACACCAAGCAGGCAGCCCTGCTTCTGGAATCCCAGAAGTACAAAGCTGCCCAGGCTGCGGGTAACAAGGCGCTGAAGGCGGACGGTTTGAAGAGTGCCGGTCAGGTTCAGATGATTCTGGCTCAGGCATACTTCTACAATGACCAGTTCAAGGAAGCGTACAAAGCCTGTAAGGCAGCGACCAAGGATAAGAAAACCAAGAAGGCTGCGACCAGCTGGTTGTCTTATATCGAGGACACCGCCAAGCGGAAAAAGGTTTCCATCTAAATAAAAAGCCCCGCTCGCGGGGCTTTTTTCATTCCCTTCCAGCCCATGGAATAACAATAACAAGGAGCCTTTCATGAGAATGGCACAACTGGCCCTGGCGGTGACCCTGACCCTCGGACTCGGGGGCTGCAACCCCTCCGCCAGTCCAGAGTCTCACACCGCTTCCCCTTCCACCCAAGTGTCCCAGTCGGCCGACCAGCAATACATGCGGTTGGTGGAGCGCTATTTTGATGATCAGCTGGCGCTCAACCCCATCAACGCCACTTTCGTTGGTCGCAGCGAATTCAACCACCAGTTTGGTAACGAGTTGTCAGAGCAGTATCTGAAACAGCGGCATGACCTCAATACTCAGATGCAGTCGGACCTTGCCAACATCGAGGTTGATTCCCTGTCGCCCGAGCATCAGATTGGCTACCAGGTTATCGGCTACGATGTGCAGATGGCGTTGAAGGATGAGACCTTTCCTTCGCGTTGGTTACCTCTGAACCAGTTTTACAGCAAGGTATTTACCCTGGTACAGCTGGGCAGCGGTGAATCGGCACAGCCGTTTGAGTCCGAGCAGGATTTTGATAACTTCATCGGCCGGATGAGCGGGTTCTCCCGATGGGTGGACAGTGCCATCGAACGGATGCAGCAGGGGATTGAGTCCAAGGTCGTGTTGCCACGGGTATTGGTTGAGCGGATGATTCCTCAGATTGAGGCTCAGTTGGTGACACAGCCGCAGGACAGCATCTTCGCCCAGCCGTTGCAGCAGTTGCCGGACAACCTGACTCCGGCCCAGCAGCAGGTGCTGCAAGCTCGCTACAACGATGCCATCATGACCATTTTGATGCCGGCGCTGCAGAAGTTAAATTCCTACCTGAAGCAGGATTACCTGGCCGCCTCCCGGGGCTCCCACGGTTGGTGGGGACTGACCAATGGTAAGGCCTGGTATCAACACCTGGCCAACCTGCATACCACCACCACCATGCCGGTAGAAGAGATTCACGAACTGGGTCTGCAGGAAGTGGCTCGTATTCTGGAAGAGATGGACAGGGTTCGGCAAAAGGTGGGCTTTGAAGGGGATCTGGCGGCCTTTTTTGAGCACCTTGGCAGTGACCCTGAGTTCTTCTTTGAGGACAAGCGGGGACTGGTCGATGGCTACATGACCCTGAAAACCAAGATCGATGCGGTGTTGCCGAGTTATTTCGACGTTTCCCCTAAAGCGGACTACGTGGTCAAGCCGGTCGAGCCATTCCGAGAGCGTTCAGCCGCCGGAGCCAGTTACGAAGCGCCAGCGCCGGATGGCAGCCGTCCCGGGGTGTTTTACGTCAATACCTACAACCTGAAGGCTCAGCCAAAGTGGGGAATGACCACGTTGTCACTGCACGAGGCGGCGCCTGGGCACCATTTCCAGATTGCCATTAAGCAGGAGTTGGATGGTGTGGCCAGTTTCCAGCGTTTTGGTGGTTACACCGCCTTTGAAGAGGGCTGGGCCTTGTATGCCGAATACCTGGGGATTGAGATGGGGCTGTTCAGCGACCCTTACCAGTACTTTGGTAAGCTATCCGATGAGATGCTCCGAGCCATGCGACTGGTGGTGGATACCGGGCTGCACGCCAAGGGCTGGAGCCGTGAGCAGGCGATTCAGTATATGCTCGATAACAGCCCGATGGCGGAGTCCGATGTCACCGCCGAAGTTGAGCGCTATATGGCGATACCGGGTCAGGCGTTGTCCTACAAGGTGGGGCAGCTGAAGATCCTGGAGTTGCGTAACTATGCGCAGCAGCAGTTGGGTGACCAGTTTGATATCAAGTCATTTCACAATCAGGTGTTGACTTCCGGATCACTGCCGATGGCAGTATTGGAACAAAAAATTTACTTGTGGGTCGATAATCTGCGAGCTCAGTCAAAAAAATAGCCCCTGATAAATTTTCCCAACGTTTTAGCCCTTACAAAACCGTGATCTGTGTCACGGTTTTGTTTTTTGCCGCTCACGAGTTGTTAATCTGACTCAACGGTCGAATTCTCTGCATAAAACTCCGCTGTGCAGTGGATTAGTCTTTGTTTGCTAGCGAATTAACTGCGAATAAAGTATGCGCATGCGAATGTCACATCAAACGCAATTTCTGTTTAACAAAGCCGCTACAGCAGCATAGCACTCTGTTTCTTGATCTTATTCATGGTGTTTAACACTATCGTTGTGTGGTTCGCAGAATATTAAACAAATAACGGCGGACCGTTAACGATTACAACAAAAAGCACATTAGGGAGTAAGGGATGAAGAATCAGACGATTCTGGCTAGAGCCGTGCGTTTGGGAATGATGGCCGGCGCCATGGCGCCGGTGATGGCGGTAAGCATGGCCAATGCCGAAGAGGGCATGGAGGATGTGGAGCGCATTCAGGTCACAGGTTCTCGTATTCAGCGCCAGGACATGGAAACTGCGTCACCGGTGACGGTGATCGACTCCGCCACCATTAAAGCAGAGGGTTACACCTCGGTGGATCAGGTGTTGCAGTCACAGCCTTCGATGGCCGGGGCGGCGGTAGGCTCTACCACCAACAACGGTGCCGATGGTGTGGCCCAGGTGGATCTTCGCGGCATGGGCGCCAACCGTACGCTGGTGCTGCTCAATGGTCGCCGCATGGTGAATTCCGGCTCCGGCGCCGACAGTGCGGTGGATCTGAATACCATCCCTGTGGCCATGATTCAACGTATCGAAGTATTGAAAGATGGTGCGTCTGCGGTGTACGGCTCTGATGCCATTGCCGGTGTGGTGAACATCATCACCAAAACCGATTTTGAAGGCTTCCAGTTTGATGTTAACGGTGACATCACCGAGGAGAGTGACGGCGAAAACATCGAGATCTCCGCACTCTATGGCACCTCAACGGACAGCGGCAACTACACGGTCGGTTTCTCCTATACCGATCGTGGTGAGGTGATGCAGGCGGATCGCGCCTGGGTACCGCCAGGGGCCAGCTCCTTTGTTCCCGGCGGCTCTTTGGGCGGCTACGTGCCAAATGAAGATGGCAGCTGGAAAGAGCGAGACAGCGGTTACGACTACACCGAAGACAGCTACCTGCAGACGCCAAGCACCAAGTACAGCTTGTTTGCCAACACCACCCAGGAGCTGGACAATGAGATGGTGTTTACCGCCGACGTGCTCTATACCCGTCGTGAATCCAGCCAGCAGATGGCCCCCCAACCGGCGGACGTGATGCTGGATGTGTGCGGCGAAGAGGGCGTGGATCCGGAACGTTGCGTGACCCTCACCGATGAGATGCTGGCCGCCGGCATCGCCGCCGATGACACCGGCCGAATCAACTACCGCCGCCGGATGGTGGAAGCAGGACCTCGTATCTACGAGCAGGAAACCGATACCCTTCGCGCCTCTGCGGGCCTATCCGGCGTGGCAGACATCAACGAAGGCATGGATTGGGACCTGTCCTACACCTATGGCCGTAACCGCGCCGATACCCGGGTGAAGAACTCCATCAATGCCGTTAAGATGGAAAACTCCATCTATGCCAACCAGGCTGACTGGTTCAGTGGCAACCCGGAAGACATCGCCGGTTACGTCGATGACATCTCCTTTGTTGAAACCAACGACGGTGGTAACGATCAACACATCGTTGCCGGTGTTATCAGCGGTGACCTGTTTGAAGTGGATGCGGGGATGGTCTCCTTCGCCCTGGGCGCCGAGTACCGTTACGAAAGTGGGTATTACAACCCGGATCCGGTGATTGTTGCCGGTGAAGGTACTGCGGCCCAGCAGGATCCGACCGACGGCGATTACAACGTCTTCTCTATCTACGAGGAGGTGGCGATTCCGGTTACCGATTCGTTGACAGCCGAGTTCGCGCTGCGCTACGACGAGTACAACACCTTTGGTGGCGCCACTACCTGGAAAGTGGGCCTGACCTGGGAAGCGACCGATGACTTGATGCTGCGTGGTGTGGTGGCTACCGGTTTCCGGGCGCCAAACGTGTCCGAGCTGTACGGTGGCAACACCGGCTCCTACGATTACCTCATCGACCCGTGGGGCAACGCTCAGGATGCACAGATTCTGGTGAACTACACCTCGGATGAAGATCTGCAGGCGGAAGAGTCTGACTCTCTGACCGTGGGTCTGGTGTATGCACCAAGTTACGTGGATGGTTTGTCGTTTACCCTGGATTACTGGTCATTCAAGATCGATAACGCCATTGCCCGTATGGACGTTCAGGCTGGCCTGGATGCGTGTTACAAAGGGGACACCACCGCCTGTGAAACCTTCCAGATCACTCCCGATGGCAACCTGGAGAATCTGACCAACCCGCTCACCAACGTTGGTTACCAGGACACCAGTGGTGTGGATTTCAATGCTCATTACAGCTTTGAGGCTTTGGGGCTGGACTGGCGCATCAACAACGATCTGACCTACCTGATTGAGTTTGAGCAGGATGGTGTGGACTACACCGGTACCGTCGGGGGAATGTTCGGCGGTTATGCCGAGGTGAAGAATAACTTTAGCCTGACGGCCGCTTACGATGACTTCTCGGTACTCTATTCCGCCCGTTACATCGGCTCCATGGACGAGATTAACTCCGGAGAGAAGATCGACTCCATTACCTATCACAACGTGTCGGGGACTTACTTCTTTAATGATTCCGTCAGCGCCACCATCGGCGTTCGTAATCTGACCAATGAGGAGCCGCCGATGGTTCCTTACGGCAACGATGCAGGCACCGTGCCCGAGGTATACGAGACCATCGGTCGCACCTACTTTGGTGGTGTGTCGGTCCGTTTCTAAGCTGGGGAGTGATTGATAGGGGCAGCGGACGCTGCCCCTTTTTTGTGCCTGGGTGGGCAACGAGCCTGGGCGGGTTAATTTTGTGCGTTTAATCACCGCCCGGGTGGCTGGATCACATTTATCACCGGGATTGTGAGCTTTCACTGCGGGTGGGGAGGGTAGCCACATTGCGTTGTTAAATCATCCTCTGCTGATTTAAATTGCGTTGCTGCTTTAATTGGCTGCCTGTTTCATGCCAGTACAATCTTCGTTCTTGGTGTTATCTACTATTTCACTCTCTTTTGGCGAAATGCTGCATCGGTCACAAAGCTCGAACAATATTTGATCTCGACCGGTCTGGCGTTCTCGAACATATTCTCTGTGGGCACGAATAACTAATCATCTTTAGTTATCGCAATATTTACATAAAAGATCGATCTTTTTTGTTGCGCTTTTGTTACTTTATTTTTGTCGAAATCCCCTGTTATTTACCCTGAATTACCGCTTTTGTGAGTGGTGTGGCAGCCCCTCTGTTTAAAATTCGATCCTTGATAAACACAGTTGATACATTTTTAACATTTCATAAACAGTTGTTAGGTTGACACAATGTTGCTCCTCGGTGCAGCATTTAACAAAGAGTGCATAACTCTTTATCAACAAAAATGAATAATTAGGCGCCTTCATTATTTGAAAGGCGCTATTCAGGGAGAATTATAATGACAACCCATTCGACTGTTTCTAAGGCTGTTCGCCGCGCCATGTTGTTGGCTGCCGGTGCAACTGCATTAACGGGATTCAACGCTGTTGCAGAAGACGGTGTCGATGACGAAGTGGAACGCATCCAGGTAACCGGTTCTCGAATCAAGCAAGTTGATATCGAAACCTCTTCACCAGTAACGGTGATTACCGCTGCGGACATTAAAGTGACAGGTGAAACTTCTGTTGCCGATGTTTTGAATAACGCAAGTGTGAACAGCTTCGGTTCCTGGCGCGGCATGTCTGGTTATGGTGCTGGCGCCAGCGCGACCAGCGACGTTAACCTGCGTGGCCTGGGCTCACAGGCTACTCTGATCCTGCTGGACGGACGCCGTATGCCGGGTACCAGCTCCAGCTCCGGTACCGTTGCCGATACCTCCAGCATCCCGATGGCGATTGTTGAGCGCATTGAAATCCTGCGTGACGGTGCGTCTGCGGTGTACGGCTCTGACGCGGTTGCCGGCGTGATCAACATCATCACCAAGAAAGACTTCGAGGGCGTAGAAGTCACCTATACCGGCGAAGTGCCGGAAGTGGATGGTGGCGAATCCAACCGTGCGTCCATCACCACCGGTTACAGCAGTGACAAGGGCAACATCACCTTTACCTTTGAGCACTACGATACCGCTTCCGTCTATGATGCCGACATCTGGTCAGAGTTGGGCGCCAGCTCCTACAGCTCCTCACCGAACGGTAAACTGGCTGACGGCAGCTACTACAGCAACAGCGATCTGTGTGCCCAGACGCCGAACACCATCGACGGTACCGATGGTAACAATGTGGGCCGCTGTTTCTACAGCTACGGTGAAGTGACCAAGCTGTTTGGTAACGTCAACAAGAACACCATGCTGTCTAACTTCAACTACGAGCTGGCCGATAACCTCGAGTTGATCGGTCGTGCCTCGGCCAGCCTGAGCGAGACCAATACCCGTTACGCCGGTACCCCGGTGTCCACCAACCAGCCGACCATGTCTGCCGACAACGCCTTGAACCCGCTTGGCGAAGACATGAAGTTGTACATGCGCTCCGCCCAAACCGGTGAGCGTGACACCCTGACGGAAAACAACAGCATCGATATGCTGTTGGGTCTGGCCGGCTATGTGGACGTGGCCGATGGCCTGGACTGGGAAATCAATGCCCAGCACACCCGCTCGACCACCAACAGCTTCAATGAAAACCTGATCAACGACAACATCATTCAGGATCTGATTGACTCTGGCGAGTACGACATCTTTAACACCACCGGCATGAGCTACGAAGCTTGGGATGCCATGATGACTGATATGTATACTCAGGCGTCCCACACCGGTGTGTACCAGGGCCAGTTTAACAGCACCCAGATTGACGGTCTGGTGTCCGGTTCCATCTTCGATAACGGTTCCGTGTCCGTTGCCGGCCTGGTGGGCGCCGAGTACGAAATGATCGAGTTTGTCCAGACCGGTGACCCACAGTCTGCGGCGGGCATCATCTCCGGTGGTTCCGGTGGTGATGACGTCGATGCCGAGCGGGATCGCACCTCGGCGTACTTCGAGCTTCAGTCCAGCCTGCCAGGTAATGTCGACATCTCCGCCGCGCTGCGTTACGAGCGTTACGAGCAGTCCGGTGACATCGCCAGTGGCCATGCGTCTTCTACCTTCTCCAACACCGTTCCCAAGATTGGTGTGAGCTGGCGTCCTATCGATGACCTGTTGATTCGTGCAAGCTGGGGCGAGTCCTTCCGTGCGCCGAACATGGGCGAGATGTTTGCCGGTGAAGCGCTGAGCTTCGAGCGTGCCCTGGATACCGTATGGTGTGCCGATAACACCGATGAGAACTACTGTACTGCCAGCCAGCAGCACAAGACCCTGTACGGTGGTAACCCTGACCTGGAAGCGGAAGAGGGCGACTCTCTGACCCTGGGCTTTGTCTGGAGTGCTCTGGATAACCTGAGCTTCGAGATGTCCTACTTCGAGATCACCTACGACAACAAGATTGAAGTGGTTGATGTCGCGGATCTGATTCGCGAAGAGCAGGATTCCGGTAGCTCCGAGTT
Source organism: Ferrimonas sediminum (assembly GCF_900100175.1). GTDB lineage: Bacteria > Pseudomonadota > Gammaproteobacteria > Enterobacterales > Shewanellaceae > Ferrimonas > Ferrimonas sediminum. The sequence continues at coordinate 164,475 of NZ_FNEM01000005.1, read as the reverse complement.
CATCGTTCGTGATGCCAATGGCCAGATTGACACCATCCACAGTCAGTACCGTAACCTGGGTGGCCTGGAGACCTCTGGTTTCGATTTCGTGACCAACTTCAATCAAGATACCGATTTCGGTGACTTCTCGGTTAAGGTTGAGCTGTCCCACGTGATTGAGTACAAGACCAAGGCCAAGGCTGACTCTGACTGGTTCGACGAAGCCGGCCTGCAGGACAAGCCTCAGTGGCGTGGTAATGCCACCCTGAACTGGGCGTACGAAGACTTCGGTGCGGCGTGGGCGACCACCTACATCGGTGCCCAGGATTCTGGTAACGAAGAGTACGGTGTGACTTACCTGGCTGATATCCCTAGCTACTTCAAGCACAACGTACAGTTCAGCTACAACCACGACTGGAATGGTTCCGTGACTGTGGGCGTGAACAACGTCTTCGATAAGCAGGCGCCAACCTGGTACGACGGTTTCAGTGATTACCGTGATGTTAACACCGGTCTGTACGATGTTCTGGGTCGCACCTACTTCCTGACCATCAACCAGTCATTCTAAAGACCACCACACTGCGAGTGATATTCGGTGAATAGACAACGCAGTCGGTAATAAAAGCCCCCACATTGGGGGCTTTTTTCCTGATATTGATCAGTGGCGATGATGATTGTCTAAAAATGTAAAATAGTACTGCTTAATAGCTAGTCTGAAATCACTGCCGAGACAGATGCGCTATCGCCACAATCTGTCCTGTCTGTTATTTGCTCGAATTTAGATCTTCCTAGTTGTAATCACTAAAGAAACTCCTTTCTCGATAGCCGTTTTTTCGAGCAGTCAGTTTTTGAATGAAATTTAATTTTTAGAACACTCCCTTATCATCTCCTTAGCTATTTACATATCAATAACCTGCTTAACTTGTTTGTCCCAAGCTGTTCAGTAATCACATTGGTGGTTCCAATTGGTGGTTAACTTTACATTGTGGTGACAGATTCAACCTTTTGTTAATAAATTGGGTGTGACGTGGATCACTGACACAGACTGGTATTAATTGCAGCATCATCGCGAGGTTGGAGTAACCTTTGCATAACAATTAATCAGATGTATTAGCGCAAAGTCGCTAAATGGAGATAATAACGATGATGATGCAATCGATTGTGTCACGAGCAGTTAAGGGAGCGTTGCTGGGCACTTTGGCAACCGCGACTTTGGTGAGCGGCGTGGCTGTTGCTGAAGAAGAAGTAAGTCAAGACGTAGAACGCATTGAAGTAACCGGTTCACGCATTAAGCGTACCGATATGGAGACCGCCTCTCCACTGGTTGTGATCAGTTCAGAGAGCATTGAAAAGGGCGGCTTTAACTCTGTACAGGATGTACTGGACAACCTGTCTCAGAACTCCGGTGGCTCCATGAGCCAGCAAGAGGTTCACGGTTTTACTCCTGCGGCCTCTTCCGTAAACCTGCGTGGTGTTGGTGCCGGTCGTGTTCTGACCCTGATCAACGGCAAACGTGTGCCTAAATACCCATTTGCCGCGGGTGGTACCGACAACTTCGTAGATACCGCCAATATGCCACTGGGCGCCATTGAGCGTATTGAGATCCTGACCACAGGTGCCTCTGCGATCTATGGTTCCGACGCCATGGGCGGTGTAATTAACATCATCCTGAAGAAAGATGTCGATGAAACTACGGTTAAGTATCGCTTCAGCGATACCGAAGATGGCGGGATGCAGCGCAACAACATCTCCTTCCTGACCGGTACCAGTAACGATTCCTCCAACGTGACCTTCTTCGTGGAATACGATGATCGGGAAGCGCTGAAAGGTACCGATCGCCCAGAGTGGGGCACGGATCTTATTCCTGGCAATGCCTACGCCGGCTACAGCTCCTACGGCGCGACCCTGTACAACCCTGATGACAGCGTTCGTGAGACTCTGAGCCAGGAAGAGTGTACCGATCGTGGGCTGAAGTTCCGCGATGATGGCCGTTGTGGCTTCGATCGTTCGCAGATGCGTGATTTCATGCCGGAACAGCAGCGCCTGTCCACCATGATCAACTTCACCCGCGAGCTGAGTGCGGATCACCAGCTGTACGGCCGCATGGATTACACCCACTCCGAGGTGTACACCGAGATCGAGCCGGCGACCTTTGGCGACAACGACTTCATGTTTGATGTTGTCGGTGACGATGTGATCGTCAAGTCTCAGGACTTCCCTGACATGCAGCAGACCATTACCGGCGCTGCCGCCGCAGGCTCTACCGCCTTCGGTGGTGATTTTGCCGGTGCGGAAGATGGCGAGTACTACTACACCCGCCGCCTGCTGGAGATGGGTCCACGTCGTACCGATTTTGAGACCAACAACTTCTCCTTCCTGACGGGATTAGAGGGTTACCTGACCGAAGAGATCGAGTACGATCTGAGCTGGTCTTTTGCCCGTCAGAAAGTCAATACCGTCAGCGAAGGCAGCCCGACGGTTCAGGGCATGTTTGACTACATCGTTTCCGACGGTGGCCACTCCATGCTGGAAGAGATCTCTGCAGAAGACGCGGCGGCCATGGGCTACCAGGGCAACAAGCGCGGTGAGTCAACCCTGAGCGTGATCTCCTTTGGCATCAGCGGTGACGCTTGGGAGTTGCCGGCAGGCCCGATCTCCTACGCGGCCGGTGTAGAATACGCCCGTGAGTGGTTCTTCAGCGCCGATGATTCCTTCACCTCTATCGGCGGTGTTCTGGGTAAGGGCGGCAGCTCTGCCGAAGGTTCCCGTAAGCAGTATGCCGGTTACGCCGAGTTCGCCATTCCGGTGATCGATGAGCTGGTGGTGACCGCTGCCGGTCGTTACGACTACTACGACGATCTGTCTGATGTGGGCGGCCGATTCACTCCTCAGGTGTCGTTCGAATACCGTCCGATGGATGAACTGCTGCTTCGCGGTCTGTACGCGGAAACCTTCCGTGCACCGGACATGCAGCGTCTGTTTGGCGACCCCACCCGGGCTTACTCCACCGTTATCGATACCCCTCGCTGTGAAGCCAGTGGCGATCCAGACTCTCCTGAGTGTCAGAAGATCGATTCCCTGCCAATCACCATTGGTGCCAACCCGGATCTGAAAGAGGAAACCGGTACCAACTGGAACCTGGGTGTGGTGTGGGACTACGAAGGTTGGAACCTGAGCGTCGATTACTGGAGTGTTGAGATTGACGATCTGGTGAACGATCCGAGTGCGCAGTACATTCTGGATCATGCCGATGCCTTTGCCGACAAGATTGAGCGTGATGCCAATGGCGAATTGGTGCAGGTCAATACCCAGGCCATCAACATGTCCAGCCAGGAAACCTCTGGTATCGATTTCAGTGCCTCTTACCTGCTGGAAACCCGTAACCTGGGTGACCTGAAGTTCACTCTGGACGGGACCTTCCTGACCAAGTGGGAAGAGCAGTTGACTGCCGAGTCCGATCCTATCGATGTACTGGGTGGCGAAGATTCTGCACCTAAGCTGCGTGCCAACTTCACCACCGGTTGGACCTACGATGACATCGGCGTTAACCTGCTGGTTAAATACATCGACAGCTACCACGGTCAGAATAAGGACAACTTCATCGACTGGGGTATCGACGACGAGTTCGACGTTGAGGTTGATAGCCATGTTGAAGTGAACCTGATGGGTAGCTACAACTACGACGCCTGGCGCTTCACCGGTGGTATCAACAACCTGTTTGATGCCGAGCCAGAGATTGACCAAACCCAGTCAAGCTGGCCTCACTACAACCGCGGTTACTACAACGTGGTTGGCCGTGAGTTCTACCTGTCTGCAGAAGTCACTTTCTAAGTCGATTTTTGTTTGATGGTAAAGCCCCGACCAGTTCGGGGCTTTTTTCTGTTCGCCACCTGTAATTAAATGCTATTCATTTTTGGGTTTGCACTAAATGTCACCGGAAATGGCTGTCTTATTGACACCTCTGTCTAATCCATCAGCTCTGATGTGTTTTTTCTTTCAATTCTGAAAGTTTTGTTCATAATTGCCGCTCTGTTTGAAACATGTTCAGCCCTGCTTCAGGGGTGAACTCCTGCGAGTCCCGCTTGATGGGAAGCCGAGAGACGGAAACGGCCTATGTTTAATCTGCACAACCTGACCATTCAAAAACGCCTGATGATGATTGTGATCGTGGCGGTCCTGGCCTCCACGGTGGTGATTGGCACCATCAGCCAGTTCGAGGCCCGTAAACTGCTGGTGACCCGCATGCAGCAGTCCGAACTGCCGAGCCTGTCGCTGCGCATTCGCAACGCCATCGACCGCGAGATCAGCGTGATGAACGCCATCTCCTACAGCATTGCCAGTAACGAATTTGCCCTACAGGGGCTGGAGCAGGGCGCCGGTGCCCTCGACGAGCAGCAACTGGTGGCCTACCTGGCCCGCATCGCCCAGGAGTATGATCTCAGCAATGCCAGCTTTGGCGACCGCCAGACCGCAGACTACTGGAACCAGCAGGGTTATTTACGGCGTCTGCAGCGTGATCAGCTCGATGGCTGGTTTTACGCGTTCCGGGACAGCGGCAAGGCCAGCCAGGCCAGCCTGTACACCTATCCGGAAGGCAACACCGATCTGTTTGTCAACTACCAGCAGCTGGATGGCCGCGGCTTTGCCGGCATCTCCCGCTCCTTCGATGACATGCTGACCTACCTGAATCGGTTCCGGATTGAGAAAACCGGGTTCGTCTATCTGGTGGATGGCAACGGCGAGGTGATGGTGCATCCGCAGAAAACCGGCAACAACTCCCTGAGCCTGGCGGGTTTACACGGCGATGTCGACTGGCAGCGGCTGCTCAACCGGCAGGAGTTTGGGTTTGTCGAAGACGACGAGCGCATCATCGCCTCCAGTTACGTCGACAGCCTGGGTTGGTACCTGATCTCCGAAGTGCCGAAGGCGGAGCTGTATGCCGAACTGAATGCCTCCCGCAATACCATCGCGCTATGGGCACTGGTGGTGCTGGTGGCGTGCTCAGCCCTGGGGGTGGTGTTGTCACGCTCCCTGTCCCGTCCCATCAACCAGCTGGCCGATGTGTTCCGTGATATGGGAGAGGGCGAAGGGGATCTGCGCCACCGCCTCAGCGATCAGGGCCGCTCAGAGCTGGCCCGGGTCGGCGCCGGATTCAACAGCTTTATCGGTAAAATTCAGTTGGCCATCGGCGAAGTATCGGAAACCTCCAGCCTGCTGCGCACCGCCGCCGGAGAGGTCTCGGCCAGCGCCCAGACCACGCGGCAAGACAGCGAGAAACAGCGCGATGAAACCATTGTGGCGGCGTCGGCCATCGAAGAGATGGGGTTGACCATTGGCGAGATCGCCCGCAATGCAGCACAGGCCGCCGATGTGGCCGAACAGGCCAACCGTGAAGCCGGTGATGCCATGGTGGTGGTGGATGAATCCAGTGCCACCATCAACACCATGGCGGTAGAGATGGAGCGGGCCAGCGAGGTGATTGAATCCCTTGCCCGGCACAGCAATGACATCGGCTCGGTGCTGGAGGTGATCCGCTCGGTATCGGAGCAGACCAACCTGCTGGCTCTCAATGCGGCCATCGAGGCGGCCCGGGCCGGCGAGCAGGGGCGTGGCTTTGCGGTGGTGGCCGATGAGGTTCGCAACCTGGCACAGCGGACCAACGAGTCCACCGAAGAGATTCAACAGATGATCGGTACCCTGCAGAGTGAAGCCGGTCGGGCGGTGGACGCGGTGGCCAGCGGTCGGCAACAGGCCGTCGACGGCACTCGGGCGGCCCAGCGCACCAGCGATTCGCTGACCCAGATTGCCGAGCAGATTCGGGCCATAGCCGATCTGAACGTTCAGGTGGCCACTGCCACCGAAGAGCAGTCCAGCGTAGTGACCCAGATTACCGATCATGTGACCAACATCAATGATGGCACCGAGCGCAATACCCGGACTGCAGCCGAAATGGCCAGTGCCAGTCAGGCATTGTCCGAGCAGGCTGGCCATCTGGAGTTGCTGGTCGGGCGCTTTAAAATCTGAACCCTGACGGACATGGGTATGATTCCCTATTCAGTCTGAATCGCAAAAAGCCCACATCGGTGGGCTTTTTGCTGCATTTCTGTTCACTCACTCCGTTATTTACCTTTCTGTCACAGTTCGTTACCAAAGAGTGTTAACGGCTTCACAAACCGCAGCTGAGAATCGGGCGGGGGATTGTTACCCTTAATGAAGCGCGTGTTACCTAGCACCAACAACAAGCATTCAACTTAGGCCAAATAACAATGAAAAAAACAATCGTTGCCGGAGTACTGCTCAGCCTGGCACTCGGCTCGGCCGTGTATTACAAGGAAAGCGGCAAGGCGGATCCCGGCCAGCGCAGCAAACGTGGCATGCCTTCGGTGGTGGTGACCGACGTGGTGCGTGAGCCGATGCGGCGGGAAGTGGAAGCCCTGGGAACCGTCAAGGCCCGCGAGTCGGTGGTGTTGTCGGTGAAAGTCACCGAGACCGTGGAAGCGGTGCATTTTGAAGACGGTCAGATTGTGGAGGCCGACACCCTGTTGGTGACCCTAAGGGACGGAGAGCAGCAGGCCAAGTTGCGCGCCGCCAAGGCTAACCTGCAAGAGCAGAACCGCGAATACAACCGAATCAAAGGCTTGGTCAAAGCCAAAACCATCGCCAGCTCCGAGTTGGATAAACGGGCTACCTCCATCGATGTGGCCCGGGCGACGTTGGCGCAGTATCAGGCGGAGCTGGATGCCCGCTATCTGCGCAGCCCCTTTAAGGGGGTGCTGGGGTTTCGGGAGGTCAGTCCCGGCGCCTTGGTGACTCCGGGAACCGAAGTGACCACCCTGGATGACATCGATGTGGTCAAGCTGGACTTTCCGGTGTCGGAGCGGTTTCTGTCGCGGCTGAAAAAGGGCCGTGAGGTGGAAGCCACCGCCGCCGCCTTCCCCGGGCGGGTGTTTACCGGCGCCGTGGCCAGCATCGACAGCCGCATCGACCCGGTTACCCGGGCGGTGGTGGTGCGGGCCAACATCGATAACCATGATTTGGCGCTGCGGCCGGGGATGTTGATGACCCTGACGTTGATCACCGAGCAACGGGACACGCTGGTGGTGCCGGAGGAGGCGATCATTCCGCTGCAGCAACGCCACTATCTGTTTGTGGTCAATGCCGACAACAAAATTGAACAGCGTGAAGTTGAGGTTGGCCTGCGAGTCCGCGGTAAGGTGGAGATCCTCTCCGGCGTCGACAGCGGTGAGCAGGTGGTTACCCGGGGCATTATGAAGGTGCGTCCGGGCCAGGAGGTGAAGACCCGAACCAGTGAGCGCTTCAGCGTCCAGGGAGCAAGCTGATGGTGTTGACGGATCTGTCGGTCAAGCGGCCGGTATTCGCTTCGGTGATCAGCCTGTTGTTGATCGCCTTCGGCCTGGTCTCCTTCGATAAGTTGCCATTGCGGGAGTACCCCAACATCGATCCGCCGGTGGTGGACATCTCCACCAACTACCGCGGTGCCTCGGCGGCGGTGGTGGAAACCCGGATTACCCAGATCATCGAAGATCGCATTGCCGGCATCGAGGGGATAAAAAACATCACCTCCTCCAGCCGCGACGGACGCTCGTCGGTGACGCTGGAGTTCAACATCGAGCGCGACATCGATGCGGCGGCCAACGACGTTCGCGATCGGGTCTCCGGTCTGCTCAACAACCTGCCGGACGAAGCGGATCCTCCGGAGGTGCAGAAGGCCTCCGGCTCCTCGGAAGTGATCATGTGGCTTAACCTGCAGTCGGAGCGAATGGACACCCTGCAGCTGACCGATTACGCCCGTCGCTACCTGGTGGATCGGCTGAGTGTCATCGACGGCGTGGCCAACATCCGCGTGGGGGGCGGCAAGGTGTACGCCATTCGAATCTGGGTGGATCGCCAGGCGCTGGCGGCCCGCAGTCTGACGGTGGCGGACATCGAGACTGCGCTAAGGGCGGACAACGTCGAGTTGCCCGCCGGCAGCATCGAGTCTGAGAATCGCCACTTTTCGGTGCGGGTTCAGCGCAGTTTCATCGCGCCGGAAGACTTTGCCAAACTGGTGGTGGGCCGCGGTGATGACGGCTATCTGATCCGCCTGGCCGACGTCGCCCACGTGGAGCTGGCGGCGGAGGAGGAGCGCATCGCCTTTCGAGGCAACACCGAATCGATGATCGGCCTGGGCGTCAGCCGTCAGTCCACCGCCAACACGCTGGAGGTGGCCCGGGCGGTCCACAAACTGGTGGCGGAGCTGAACCAGACGCTGCCGGATGGAATGGCCATCAAGCGCTCCTACGATGCGTCGGTGTTTGTGCAGGCCTCCATCGATGAGGTGTACACCACCCTGGGCATCGCCATGTTGCTGGTGATCGTGGTGATCTACCTGTTTCTGGGCAGTGTGCGAGCGATGCTGATTCCGGCTGTCACGGTGCCGGTGTCGCTGCTGGCCACCTTTGTGGTGCTCTATGCGCTGGATTTTTCCATCAACCTGCTGACCTTGCTGGCGTTGATCCTGGCCATCGGCATGGTGGTGGATGACGCCATCGTAATGCTGGAGAACATTCACCGCCGGGTGGAGGAGGGGGAGTCGCCCCTGAAAGCGGCGTTTCTCGGCGGCCGCCAGGTGGCGTTTGCGGTGGTGGCCACCACCCTGGTGTTGATCTCGGTGTTTATGCCCATCGGTTTCCTTGAGGGAGATCTGGGGAAACTGTTCCGGGAGTTCTCCATCGCCATGAGTGCGGCGGTGGCGTTTTCCTCGCTGGTGGCGCTGACCCTCAGTCCGATGATGTGTTCCAAGCTGCTGCAACCGGCGGATCAGGAGCCCTGGCTGGTGAAAAAGGTCGATCAGGCGGTGGAAGCGGCCAAGGATCGCTATCGCCGGTCGCTGGAGCAGTGGCTGAAACACCCGTTGTTGGTGGTGACCATCATCGTGGTGGCCATGGCGGGCAGCGGTTTTCTGTTTTCCAAGGTGCCGTCGGAGTTTGCGCCTAAGGAGGACCGGGGTTCGATGTTTGTGTTCATCAACGGTCCCCAGGGTGCCAGCTACACCTTTATGAAAGACTACATGGATGAGATTGAGCACCGGCTGATGCCGTTGGTGGAAGCCGGTGAAATTAAACGGCTGCTGATTCGGGCTCCTCGTGGCTGGGGCAGCATCGCCGATTTCTCCGGAGGCATGGCCATCATCAACCTGGAGGATTGGGGCAGCCGTCGCAGTGCGTTTGAGATCATGGCCGACATTCGCAGCCGTTTGTCGGATCTCAGCGGTGTGCGGGCGTTTCCCATCATGCGTCAGGCCTTTGGCCGGGGAGTGGGCAAGCCGGTGCAGTTTGTGATTGGCGGCGGCAGCTATGAGCAGCTGGCCCAGTGGCGGGACCTGATTCTGTCCGAGGCCAAGAACAACCCCAATCTTATCGGCCTGGATCACGATTATAAGGAGACCAAGCCGCAACTTAGGGTGGTGATCGACCGGGATCGGGCCGGTGACCTCGGCGTGTCGGTGAGCACCATCGGCCGCACCCTGGAATCGATGCTGGGCTCGCGGGTGGTGACCACCTTTGAGCAGCAGGGCAAGGAGTACGACGTTATTATCGAAGGGCAGCGGGACAACCAGAACACTGCCGCCGACATGAGTAACCTGTACGTGCGTTCCGGTTCAACCGGCGAGCTGATCCCCCTGGCCAACCTGGTGACGGTGGAGGAGTACGCCGATGCGCCGAGGCTGAATCGCTACAACCGCATGCGGGCCATCACCATCGAGTCGAACCTGGCCGATGGTTACACCCAGGGGGAAGCCCTGGCGTACCTCAATGGTCTGGTGAATGAGCTGTTGCCCATCGATGCGGTCGTCAGCTACAAGGGCGCCTCCCAGGACTATGAGGAGTCGGGCGAGGCGGTGGTGTTTGTGTTTGCGTTGGCGCTAGTGGTGGTGTTCCTGGTGCTGGCGGCCCAGTTTGAAAGCTACATCCACCCGCTGGTGATCATGCTGACGGTGCCGCTGGCGACCTTTGGCGCCTTGTTGGGGCTGTATTTCACCGATCAGAGTCTCAACATCTACTCTGAGATTGGCATCATCATGCTGGTAGGCTTGGCGGCCAAAAACGGCATTCTGATCGTTGAGTTTGCCAATCAGCTGCGGGACAAAGGGGTGAAGTTCGAGCAGGCGATCATCGACGCCTCGGTGCAGCGGTTGCGGCCGATTCTGATGACCGGGATTACCACCGCGGCGGGGGCGATTCCCCTGGTATTGGCCTCCGGAGCTGGCTCGGAAACCCGTTTTGTGATTGGGGTGGTGGTGTTGACCGGCATTCTGGTGGCCACCTTCTTCACCCTGCTGGTGATCCCGGTGGTGTACAACCTGCTGGCGCGCTACACCCAGTCGCCGGAGTTTGTGGCCCGGCAGCTGGACAGTGAACTGGCGGACGACGATGTCTACCTGCTGAAACGACGCGGCAACCGCTAGTCGCGTTTTAAAGGGATGTGAAACGCCACCGCGAAGGTGGCGTTTTTTTTGACAGTCGAAACTCTTCCCCCTTGCCGGTTCGAACCGCTTATCACTTTGCTTGGTTTTAGCCGCCGTGTTTATTCCTCTCTGGTCTAGCCTTATTAATGGGTGCCCCAGAGGGTGACGGTTTGGGCGCGAAGGAGAAGTGATGAAACAGTGGCTGATGGCTTTGTTAGCGATGCTGGTGCCGGCGGTGATGGCAACACCGGTGCCGCTGATGGGCGATGCGGTGGTCAATGAGGCGTTTCGCCTGCGGCTGCAAAGTTATCGGCAGGCGGATCTCGCTCTGACTCCCTCTGTGGCGGCCGCCGGCCAGCGGCAGGTGGACCTGCTGGTGTTTACCCCTGCCTGGGCGACGCCTCGCCTGGGTTATGCGCAGATGCTGTCGATGGCTCAGCAGGGGGTAGTGGCTACCAATCAGGCGTTTGCCACGTCGGGGGCTCGGCTGGAACTGCGGCTGCGGGCGTTGTTGCCGGCACCGACGGTGCCGATGTCGACCCAGGCGGCCAGCTTGCTGAACCTGTTCGAAGACGATCCCCAGGTTCAGGCGGCGCTGAATCGTTACTATGGCGCCGATCTGGCCATGCTGCTGGTGCCGGCCATGGACGATGCCGCCGGCGTCGCATTTCTGCCCGGCCAGACATCGGTGGTGTCCTATCAGGGCTTTGCTGACTCCATTCGTAATGCGGTGTTCAGTCATGAGCTGGGGCATAACTTCGGTGCGGGTCATGAGGGCGATGCCAACGGGTTGTTTGCCTACAGTCATGCCATCGATTGTGGTTTTGGCCGCACCCTGATGTGGTCCTTTGTCAGTAGCGGCACCCTGGCAAGCTTCTCCTCTCCAGGGGTGACATCGCCTTTTGGCTGTGGCGATGCGGCGACTGCAGACAATGGCCGGACCCTGAATGAATCCGCCGATTTTATCGCCGACCAGGCCCAGCCGCTGGCGGAGCGGGGCAGCCTGGGGTTTGTTGCCTCCAGGTTGGAGGCCGATGAGGGCAGTGTGGTTTCGGTGCCGGTGCGCCGAACCGACGTGACCCAGGTCGCCGCCGCGGTGGTGCGGGTCAGTGGCAGCGGCTACCAGGGGCCGCCATTGCTGGCGCTGACCTTTGAGGCCGGAGTGGAGGAGGTGGAGCTGGAGCTGGCCACCTCGGTGGATGGCATCAGCGTTAACAGAGAGTTGGAGTTAGAACTGCTGTGGCCGTCGGGCAGTGCCATCGGCAGCCAGAGCAGTCTGGTGGTGGCTTTGGCGGACGGCGATGCCACTGGTGGCCCGGGAAGTATCGTATTTTCCCAAAGCCGCTACCAGGCTTCGGCCGGTGACACCGTGGTGGTGGGGCTGTCCCGGGTAGGCGGCAGTCGTGGAACCCTGACGGTGCGGTTACAGACCATCGCCCAGACTGCGGTGGCGGGGCGGGATTATGTGCCACTGGACACCTCGTTGACCTTTGCCGAGGGCGAGGTGTCAAGCAGCGTCAGTGTGACCACCTTCAGCGCTGATCAGGATCGCGCTCTGTTGCTCAGGCTGACCTCGGCCGAAGGCCAGCAGAGTGAGGCTCGAATCGAGCTGGCGGCCAGCTCGGTACCGGATTCCGGCGGTGGTGGCGGTGGAGCCATGGGATGGTGGAGCCTGAGTGCCTGGCTTACCCTTGTTTTTTATCGTCGGATTCGGTGTCGGGCTTTGACTCGGGCTTTGACTCGGGCTTAGGAAGGTTGGGCTTTCCAAACTGTGGCATCTTAAAGTTAGCGGTGTGTTTGATGACCATGATGTTGCTTACGATGATGCCGAGAATCAAGGCGATCAGAAGCCATGCTTGCCAGTTTTCCATGAGAACTCTGTGTCTGGGGATCTTGACTCAAGTGTATCACAGTGGTGCCCGCCGGGAAGGGCGGGCACCCTGGCAGCATCAGTCAACTTGAGGCCAGCGTCCCCCCAGAGATTTGTACAGGGTCACCACCAGTTGGGCGTGCCGGGTCTGGGCCTGCAACAGCTGCAGATCCGCCTGGTGACGCGCCCCCCTTGCCTGAAGACGATCGATGCCACTGGCCAGGCCGCTGTCGGCCAGGGCGTCGGTGCGTGTCACCGCCGCCCCGATCTGTGCCTGGGCCCGGGACAGCGACTGCAGGTGCGCCTGGCTGTTACCGTAGGCATTAAGCAGTGTTTCCACCTCACCAAAGGCGGTCAGCAGGGTGCGCTGGTATTCCAGGGCGGCGATGTCGACCTGGGATTGCGCCACGGCCTCCAACGCATCACGCAGCCCTCCGTCAAACAGGCTCCAGTTGACCCCGGCGCCAAAGCTCCAGGCGCTGCTGCCACTGGCAAACAGATCACCAAAATCACTGGCGGCGACGCCGGGGGCACCGGTCAGATAGAAACTGGGATACTGATTGGCGATGGCGACCCCCAGCTCGGCATTGGCCACCTTCATCTGCCGTTCGGCAAATCGAATGTCCGGTCGCCGCTGCAACAGCTCCGAGGGGAGGCCCACCGGAATCACACCGTTTACTTGCGGCAGAGGCTGTGGCGTGGCCAGGCTGGTCAGCAGGGCAGACGAAGGCTGGCCGGTTAAGATGGCCAGCCGGCGGCTATGAGCATCGATGACGCTGTCAAACTGAGGCAGAGCCGCTTGCAGTTGAGCCTGCTGGGCCCGGATCTGCGCTGGCTCAATCCCCGAGGTCAGGCCGCTGTCATAGAGGCTCGCCACTCGCAGCTCCAGGGCCTGCAGATCCTGCTGTTGGCTGAGCAGAATCTGTTTTTGCTGCTGGGCGCTGCGCAGCTGCAGATAGTTGTTGGCCACAGCGCTGACCACCAGCATGCGCGTGCCGTCGGCGACGATGGCGACCTGATCGGCCCGGGCCTGGGTAGCTTCCACCAGTCTGGCGGTTTTACCAAACAGATCCGGTTCCCAGGCGGCACTCACGCCAAGGTAGGACGCCTGAAAGTGACGGTCGGCCAGAGGTATACCCAGGGGCTGGCCGCCCAGTGAAGGATTGCGCAGCGGCCCGCCGACCGGCCCCTGTTCGCTGAGCATGCCGGCAATGAAGCCGCCACCGATGCCGATCTGCGGCAGTGAGGTGGCCGATACCGCCTGGCGGTAGCTGTCCGCCAGTTTTACCCGCTCCTGGGCAGCCAGCACATTCAGGTTCTGGGTCAGCGCCTGAGCTACCAACTGGTTGAGCATCGGGTCGTTGAATTGTTGCCACCAGCCCAGTTCGACATCGGCGGAACGGGTGTGGGCCGACGTCTGCCAGTTTTCCGGTTGGCCGGTGCTGGTGTCCGGTCCGAGATAATCCGGACCGACGGCGCAGCCACTGAGCAGCAGCGCCAGAGAGAGGGGAATCAGGTTACGCATTGTGTTGCTCCTGTTGTGCGGGTACCCGATACAGCACCGCATAGAAAACCGGCATAATCAGCAGGGTCAGGAAGGTGGCCACCGACAAGCCGCCGATGATGGTCGCAGCCATGGGGCCGAACAGCGGGTCCCACCACAGCGGGATCATTCCCAGCACGGTGGTCAGGGCCGCCATGCTGATGGCCAGGGTTCGGTTGACCGCTGCCTCCACCAACGCATCGAAGGCGCTGCGGCCGTTGGCGATCTCCATATTGATCTGATCCATCAGTACGATGCCGTTCTTGATGATCATCCCCGACAGGGCAATGACGCCCACCAGGGCCATAAAGCCAAAGGGCATATTGGCCACCAGCAGCAGGGGGATCACTCCCATCAATGCCAAAGGAATGGTCATCACAATCACCAGGGGCTGACGCAGGCCGTTGAACATGGCCACCATCAGGATCAGCATCATCACCCCGGCTTTGGGCAGTTGAGCGAAGATGTCTTTGACGGATCGGTCTTCATCGTAAAACTCGCCGCCCCAGGTCATGGTGTAACCCTGCGGCAGTGCGATGGCTTCGATGGCGGCGGCGATCTGCTGACGGGCCTGGGAGGCATACATCCCTTCGACATCGGCCTGAACCGTCATGGTGCGAACCCGGTCGCGGCGCCAGATCTGCCCCTCTTCAAAGCCGAGGTCAAAGCGGTCTACCACCTGTCCCATGGGCACCGAGTGGCCCCCCATCAGGGGTTTGACCGGCAGGGTCAACAGGGTGCTGAAGTCGTTGCGCTCGGCCGATGGCTGGCGCAGCAGCACCGGCAGCCGATCCCGGCCCTGATACAGGTTGGCCACCAGCAGGCCGTCGGTGGCACGGGCCAATGCCAGGTTGACGTCGTTGCGGGTAACGCCGGCCAGGCGGGCGTTGTCCTGGTTAAACTCCGGGATCAGCACCTTGCTGGGCTGGCGCCAGTCATCGCGAACGTACTGAAGGTTGGGGTGAGCCTGCATAATCGCTTTGGCCTCGGCGGCCAGTTGCCGCAGCACTCGCGGGTTGGCCCCCGAAAAGCGGGCTTCGATATTGAATTTGTCCACCGTGGCCAGTTTCAGCGGCCGAAACCGCGGTTCGGCCTGGGGAAACTCAGCCTTGAGGAAGGCGTTGCCCCGGCGGCGCAGTTCCGGAATCTGATCGAAGTGCTGCAGGCTGACCAAAATCTGGCCATAGGCGGGATCGTTTGGCTCTGGTTCATAGGTGACGGTGAACCGAGGGGCGCCGCCACCGATGAAGCTGGCAATGTGCGTCACCTCCGGCTGTTGCAGCAGCCAGTGTTCGATCTTGGCCATGTCGGCGGCGGTGTGCTGCAGGTCGCCCCCCTGGGGCAGCCAGTAGTCGACAAAGGTGATGGCCCGATCAGAACCCGGCATGAAGTTCACCAGAATCTGGGTACTGAGCAGGCCGGTGGCCACCAGGGTTACGGCAACCACGGTCAGAGTGCGCTTGCGGTGATTGAGAATCAAGGTGATCAACCGGCGCGACTGGCGCTGCCAGGCGGGCTCGGACTGCGCATCGTCGGCGGGCCGGTAGAACTGCCAGCACAGCAGCGGGGTGATGGTGACCGCCACGATCCAGCTGAGCATCAGTGACGAGGCCATCACCTTAAACAGGTCAATGGCGAACTCCGCCGCCGAAGTCTGGCTGAACAACACCGGTGTGGTGGCGGCAATGGCAATCAGGGTGGCGGCCAGCAGCGGAATGGCGGTCTCTTTGACCGCCTCGGCGGCGGCCCGATCCCGATTGATGCCGGCGCGAAGCTTGGCGATAAACAGGTCGGTGATGACGATGGCGTTGTCCACCAGCATGCCCAGAGCCAGAATAAAGGCCCCCACCGACACCCGGTGCAGATCCACCGCCCCTATCTTCATGTACACCAAGGTCAGTAACAGGGTGATTCCCAGGCTGGCGCCGACAATGCTGGCACTGCGCCAACCCATAAACAGCCACAGCACCAGCACCACAATGGCGATGGAGCTCAGCAGGTTGCCGACAAAGTTGTTGACCGACTTCTGTACTTCGTCCGGCTGGAAAACGATGGTATTGACGTTGACGCCGGCGGGCATTCTGGCCTCAAAGTCGGCGATGGCCTGTTTCAGCGTGTCGCCGATGGCAACCACATTGATGCCGTTTTGCGGGTTAACGGCAACGGTGACCGCGGCCTGGCCGTTGTAGCGGCTCATTGACAGCGGGGTGTCGCGGTCCGCCTCATGCACCCTGGCTACATCGCCAAGGCGGAAACGGTCGTCGCCCACGGGCCCGGCTCCGCCCCGAAGGGTCAGGTTTCGCAATGCGTCGACGGAGTCCAGGGTATCAGTCTGGGTGATGCGGATCCGCTCGTACCCCAGGGTCATCTGTCCGGGGTGGCTGACCAGGTTCTGGCTTTGCAACTGATCAAACAGTTGCACCGGCGTTAGGCGGAACTTGGCCAGTTTGGCTTCATCGATTTCGATGAAGATGGCACGTTCCATCAGCCCCTGCAGCAGCACCTTGTTGACGCCGTTTACGGCTTTTAACTGCCGCTGCAGCTGGCGGGCGTAGTGGTTCAGCTCCCGGGCGGGAATGCCGTCGCCGCTGACGGCAAACAGCATGCCGTAGACTTCGGAAAACTCGTCGATCACCACCGACACCTGAGCTTCCAGGGGCAGTTCCAGTTTCACGTCGTTGACTTTTCGTCGCAGCAGATCCCAGTGCTGGGGCAACTCGGTACCGGTGGTGGTTTCAATCAGCTCGACGAAGATCATCGACTGACCCGGGCGGCTGACCGAGCGCAGCTTCCACAGCTTGCCCATCTGTTGCAGCTTGCGCTCCATGACGTCGGTGACCCTGGACTCCACCTCCTCGGCGCTGGCACCGGGGTAGAGGGTGACCACGGCGGCGGTTTTGACGGTAAATGCCGGGTCTTCCAGCTTGCCCATGGCGCTGTAGCCGTACAGGCCGAGTAAGCACAACAGGGTGGTGAGGAAGCTGGCAAAGAAACGTTTGTTGATGGTGAGGGTGGCCGGATTCATCGTTGGCACTCCTGTCACAACTGTGCCTGCTGGTCATCCAGCAGCACCTGGCCGACGGGGGCACCGTCGCCAAAATAGGCCGCGCCGGCGATCACCAGTTGATCCCCCTGGCTCAATGCGCCCTGGACCCGAACCTGTTCCCCGTCCAGACCGGTTACGGTTACCGGAATTCGTTTCAGGATCTGCTGTTGAATGACCGCCACATACCGGCTTGGCCCGTCACTCTGTACCGCACTGCTGGGCACCAGATAGCCGCTGTGGTTGGTGATGGGCAGCGACAGCTGCAGCAACCCGGTTTGTTCCGGCCAGCCGTGTTGCGGTTGGGCTGCCAGGCGCGCGGTGACGCGGAAGCTGCGGGACAGCAGGTTGGCAGAGCGGCGAATCTCATGGATTGACGCACTCAGCGACTCCCCCTGACCGGTGGCGGTGAAACGAACCTCTTGACCCGGCGCCAGCCGCTGGGCGATCTGTTCGGGCACGTCCATCTGCACCTCGTAGCCACTGAGCCCATGCAGGGTCAGTACCGGCGATGCGGGTATCGCCTGTTCGTGCGGCTCGATGGTGATGCTGGCGACAATGCCGTCGAACGGCGCATTGAGTACACTGTAGCGTTTGGCATCGCGCATCATCTGCAACCGTTGCTCCACCACGGTGACCGAAGCGTCGGTGCGCTCGACGGCGGTGTTGGCGCGATCCAGTTCGACCCGGGCAATGGCGTCTTCGGCATTGGCAGTAAGCACTCGCTTTCGCTCCTGTCTGGCCTGGCGGGCCTGAGCCTTGGCTTCCTTCAGGCGGGCCTGATACTCGGTGATTTGCACATCAAAATCATGGGGGTCCAGCCGCATCAGGGGTTGCCCCTGAGTCACACTGTCCCCCTCCCTGACTCCGATGGCCGCCACCGGACCGGCCACCCGAAACGCCAGTTCGGCGGTGTCGACGGGAACCAGCATGGCGGGCAGGGTCAGCGCCTCCTGTTGCTGGGACGCAGCCAGAGTGATCGCCCTGATGGGGCGAGGCGTTTTATCGGCGTAGTGTGGGTCGTCGTTGCTGCAGCCGGCCAGGATCAGGCTCAATGCCAGGCTGCTGAGGAGCATCGGAGAGGAATGGGATTTCATAGTGGTGTCTTTGATTGGGAATATTGGGGGCAGTGTAAAGAGCGACAGGGTGTCGATGAACCGCCGCCAAAGAGAATGACTTTTACGAAAATTGATAAAGTGAGCGGGGTTGCTGTCGCTCATTGAGCAGATAGTCAATGAAATCCGCCAGTAGGCGACGGTGCAGCGGCCGAGTGGAATACACCAGCCACAGGGGCTCGTTACTGCGCGGGTCGTGGTCAAACAGCGGTACCAGGCGGCCGGCCTCGATGAGCGGTTGGGCCATCAGGCTTGGCAGGTAGCCGATGCCCTGTCCGGACAGCAACAGATCCACCAGCATCGAGTACTGGTTAATGGTGATGTCCCCCCGAACCCGGGTGACCGGGTTACCGCGGGTGTGCCAGTGGTCGTCCAGCAGGCCACCGGGCAGGCGATAAATAATGCAGGTGTGACCGGATAGCTCTGCGCTTGAGGCGGGACGGCCCCGCTGCGTCAGGTAGCCGGGGCTGGCCACCACCAGGCGTTTCATGGTGCCCAGCCTGTGGACAACCTGGTTGGAGCGCGGCTGGTTGCCGATACGAATGGCCAGATCAACGCCGTTTTCGCTCAGGTCTAACTCCCGGTCGGAGATGACGATATCAAATTGTACTCCGGGATGGCGGTGTTGAAACTGCAGCAGCAGCGGCAGCAGATTGGTGTCGGGAAACAGTTGAACCCGCAGCCTGCCTTTGGGAGCCTGCGATACGCCTTTGAGTTCGGCGATGGCGTCGTTGATGCCCGCGACCATCGGCAATGAGCTCTGGTACAGCTGGCGGCCGGCTTCGGTAATCTTCAGTTTGCGGGTGGTGCGCACAAACAGGGCTAAGCCGATGCCTGACTCCAACTGTTTGATGCGGCGGCTGACGGTGGCGATGGGCAGGTTGGCAATCTGTGCTGCCTGGGTAAAGCTGCGGCTGTCCGCCACCAGTTGGAACAGCTGCAGATCTTCGAGTTTCATGGCCACCCCTGAATCGGCACATTGGGCCCGAACGGGCGGGATCCCGGGCCGTCAACGCCAATCTATGCAGGGAGAGTGCATGGGGGTTGATGAAACACGACCCGGGATGATGGCCATGGTAAGACCTGGGGGCCCGGGCATAAACCCTCTCTCTCCAGAATCACTTTTACAAAATATGATAAAGTGTCGGGTCGTTTTTGGTGGCGGTCAGAATGAACTCGATGAAATCCTTCAGCAGTCGTGTCTGCAGTTGCCGACTGGAGTAGATCAGCCAGATCGCCTCGCCAAAGCTGGGGTCCCCTTCAAACAACTGCTCCAGTTTACCCTCCTGTATTAAGGGGAGGGCGATCAGGTTGGGGAGAAAGCCGATGCCATGGCCGCTGAGAATCAGATCGCTGAGCATCGATTGTTGATTGACGATAAAGTCACCCTGAACCTTGACCCGGTTGTGGGGGTCCACCTGCCAGTCGTCGTCCAACTGGCCGTTGGGCATACGGAATAACACGCAGTTGCGTTGACTCAGCGCCTCCGGGCGCTCCGGTCGTCCATGCCTGGCCAGATAGTCCGGGGATGCGACCACCAGCCGGCGCAGGGTACCGGCCTGCCGGGCCACCTGGCTGGAGTCCCGTTGTTTGCCCAGCCGCATGCCGAGGTCAAAGCCGTTTTCCACCAGATCCAACTCCCGGTCGGATACCACGATGTCAAAGGTCACCCCGGGGTGACGTTGCTGGTATTGCTGCAGTAAGGGCAATATCAGATTGGAGTCGGCAAACATCTGAATCCGAAGGCGACCCTTGAGTTCCTGTTGGGCTCCCTGCAGCTCCTGCAGGGTGTTATTCAACTCATTGAGCAGGGGGCGGGTGCGTTGATAGAACTGATCGCCGGCCTCGGTGATTCGCAGTTGGCGGGTGGTGCGCTGAAACAACATAAAGCCCAAATCCTGCTCCAGCGCCTTGATGCGACGGCTGACGTTGGCCACCGGCAGATCGGAGATGGAGGCTGCCTGAGTAAAGCTCTGGCAGTCGGCCACCAGGTGGAACAGGCTTAGGTCTTCGGTTTTCATGAGGCGTTTCTCCCTGTAGAACTCTAAATTATACCATTGATTTCTTATGGGTTACTGAACGCCGGTGCAGAAATCCGCTTGCGCGTATCCGCGGTGTCGTTCGCCTTGTCTTACGGGGAACAGTCGGTACCATGGGGCAGGGATTACCTGGCCAGGGAGTACTATGGAGTCGTTGCTTTTGCCGGTTCGGCAGTTTTTGTGTTGTGCCACCCCGGCAGCCTGGATTGAGCTGGCCCGTCAACCCGAGCATCAGGCGGTGATCCTGCAGGATCATCTGTTGTGCGAATTGAAGGCCGCGCAGTCGGCGGCCTGGTTGCTGCGCCGTTATGTGCTGGACGAAAGCAGCAGTCAGCGGCTGCATGCCTGCCTCGCTCCCTACTCGGCCACCGTGTATCAGCCGCAGCGGCTGGCCCGGTTGCCCCGTCCGGAACTCAGCCTGTCTGAGTTGACGCTTCGACAGGGCTCTTCCTGGTCCAGGGCCCTGCTGGACAAAATGGTCAGACTCATCAAGGAGGAGCTGCATCACTTTAACCAGGTGCACAGTCTGATGCAGTCCAGGGGCATCGCGGTGCGTCCGCTGTCCGCGTCGCGCTATGCCGCCGGATTGTTAAACGAGGTGCGCACCTTTGAGCCCCAGGCGCTGGTGGATAAATTGATCATCGGTGCCTACATCGAAGCCCGTTCCTGCGAGCGTTTTGCGGCTCTGGCACCGCATCTGGACGGGGAGCTGCAGCGTTTCTACCTGTCGTTGCTGCGATCCGAGGCGCGCCACTTTCAGGACTATCTGACGTTGGCACAGTTGATCAGTCCGGAGCCCATCGAGCCCCGTATCGAGATCATCGGTGCGCAGGAGCGCCGGTTGATCGAGTCGGCGGACGTTCAGTTCCGGTTTCATTCCGGTGTGCCGATACCCAGCCGGTCACCAGCAGCCCCAGTGCAGCAAAGTAGCTGATGAAAATGGCGCTCATGCCCGGTTGGCTATGCCAGTAGAAGGTGTCGAAGGCGATGAGGCTGTCGGACAGCAGGAATAGCACTGCGCCGGCCTGGGTGGCGGGATTGAGGTTGGCACGCAGCGCCCCCATGACCATGGCGGTCAGCAGCAGGCTGTAGAGGCCGATAAAGGGCGCACGCCAATCGAAGAAGGGCCACAGCAGCCACAGGAAGATCACTGTTCCCACCGGCATTCCCAGCCACTGCCAGGGTGGCCGGATGGCGGGACGGCGCCAAAACAGCCAGCACAACCCTAGCTGAGTGACAGCAAAGGCGGCCAGTCCCGGGTGCAGGTGGGAGTAGTGGCCAAAGTCCAGAAAAATATCACCGATGGCCGCGGCCAGTAATGCAATGGCCCAGGGCGCACTGTCGCGGCGGGGAAGCTGTCCATGGCAGTAGACGGCCAGAAGCAGCGCCGGCAGCGCTTTGAGCAGGTAGCTGAACGGGTAGGGGCGCCACGCCTCCGTCAGGGTGTAGGCGACGGCGCAGGCGAAGGCGCCGGTCAGCAACCAGCGGGACTGATTCATTCCATTCCTTGAGAGTTATCAGGTTTACTCTTTTTTGACATATTTTTCAGTAAGTTCCAAGTCACTGTTGCGATAGGGTGACAGTGCTGCAGTCTGTGAAAGTGACGACATTTATGTTGTTACCTTATGATTTTAAAGCTAATTTCTCGCAGCGGGCGACTCGATGTAGGCGATTGAAGTGGAACATACTTTTTATCCTAAAACTGTCTGAAATTGGTCATTGATCCAGTACAATGTCCGCGATTCTAGCGTGGTACCCGGAAAATAATAATGAAATCAGACATTGCCATCTCTCAATCCGCTTGTTTATCCGCAATCACTGACGTTGCGGCCGCCGCTGGCATTCAGCCACAAGAACTGATCCCCCAGGGGCAATACAAAGCCAAACTGAGTTATTCACTGCTTAACCGTGCCAGCAACGCGCCACAGGGCAAGTTGGTGCTGGTGACGGCCATTACCCCCACTCCGTTAGGCGAAGGCAAAACGGTCACCACCATCGGCCTGTCTCAGGGGCTGAAAGCCATTGGCAAGAAGGTGATGGCCTGCATTCGCCAGCCCAGCATGGGCCCGGTGTTTGGTGTAAAAGGCGGTGCCGCCGGCGGCGGTTACAGCCAGGTGGCTCCCATGGAGGAGTTGAATCTGCACCTGACCGGTGACATCCATGCGGTCACCGCTGCCCATAACCTGGCGGCGGCGGCCATCGATGCCCGTTTGTATCACGAACTGCGCCATGGTGAGGCGTTCGAAGCCAAAACCGGAATGACGCCCCTGGGGCTACAGGCCGACTCCGTGGTGTGGGGGCGGGTGGTCGACATGAACGACCGCGCCCTGCGTAAAATCACTATTGGCCAGAATGAGCCTGGCAAGACCATCAATGGCATCGAGCGTGAGTCCGGCTTTGACATCTCTGCGGCGTCGGAGCTGATGGCCATTCTGGCCCTGGCCAGCGATCTCAAAGACCTGCGCGCCCGCCTGGGCCGGGTGGTGCTGGCCTACAGCAAAACCGGCCAGCCGGTTACCGCCGAAGACATCGGTGTCGCCGGGGCGATGGCGGCGATCTTGCGCGATGCCGCCCAGCCGACACTGATGCAGTCGCTGGAAGGAGTGCCGACTCTGGTGCACGCCGGCCCGTTTGCCAACATTGCCCACGGAAACTCCTCCATCATTGCCGATCGTATGGCCCTTGGGCTGGCGGATGTGGTGGTGACCGAAGCCGGATTCGGCTCCGACATGGGCTTTGAAAAGGCGTGCAACATCAAGGCCCGGGCCGCGGGGCGTGGACCGGATGCGGCGGTGGTGGTGGCGACCCTGCGTGGCCTCAAGGCCAACTCGGGCCGCTACGACCTGCGTCCGGGGCAGCCGCTGCCGGAGTCGATCTTCAACGAAGATGCCGAGGCCCTGGCCGGCGGCTTTGCCAACCTGAAATGGCACATCGACAATGCCGCACGCTACGGGGTACCGGTGGTAGTGGCGCTGAACCGCTTCCCCGATGACAGCGATGCCGAGCTGCAGTGGCTGGCCGACAAGGTCAAAGAGGCCGGCGCCCAGGTGGCGTTGTCCGAAGCCTTTGCCAAAGGCGGCGAAGGGGCCATCGAACTGGCACAGGCGGTGATGGCCGCACTGAGCCAACCGGCCCAGTTTGCGCCCCTGTATCAATGTGAGCAGCCTCTGGAGCATAAGTTGCTGACCATGGCGGAAGTCGCCTACGGCGGCAGCGGCATCGAGTTGTCCGAGCAGGCCAAGGCCGACATCGAGCGCCTGACCGAGCTGGGTTACGGTGATTTGCCGGTGTGCATGGCAAAAACGCCACTGTCCATCAGCCATGACCCGGCCCTGAAAGGGGTGCCCACCGATTTTGTGGTACCGGTTCGTGGTCTGCGTTTGTGCGCCGGTGCCGGCTTTATCTATGTCCTGACCGGCAATGTGATGACCATGCCGGGCTTGCCGGAAAAGCCGGCCTATCTCAGCATCGATATCGATGAGGACGGCAACATCGTCGGCATCGACGAGTAGGCTGTGGCGACGGTGCGCCGGATTGCCGGGGCGCCGTGTTACTGCCCGGGTAGACAACATAGCCACCGCAATCAGCGTTGGCTGTGATACTCTAAAGAGACTGATTTCGTCGAGTTTGTGTAGTTATGAAATACCAGATTGTTCCTGTTACCCCGTTTCAGCAAAACTGTTCCCTGGTGTGGTGTTCCCAGACCAACAAAGGGGCGGTGATCGATCCGGGTGGCGATATTGAGTTGGTTGAAGCCGCCATCGCCTCCCTGGGCATTGAGGTCGAGAAGGTGCTGCTGACCCATGCGCACATCGATCATGCCGGAGCCTCACGGATGCTGGCGGATAAGCTGCAGGTTCCTCTGGTTGGTCCCCATAAGGCCGATCAGTTCTGGCTGGATCAACTGCCACAGCAGGCACAGATGTTTGGCCTGGCCCTGACCCAGGCGTTTCAGCCGGATCGCTATCTGGAGGATGGTCAGGCGGAAGCCGTGGGCAACCTGACCCTGAATGTGCTGCACACTCCGGGACATACCCCGGGCCATGTGGTGTTTTACGAGGCCGACAGCGGTACCGCCTTTGTGGGCGATGTGCTGTTCAGCGGCTCCATCGGTCGTACCGATTTTCCCATGTCCAACCATGGAGACCTGATCGCCTCTATTACTCAGAAGCTGTGGCCTCTGGGGGATGCGACCGAGTTTGTGCCCGGGCATGGTCCCAACTCCACCTTTGGTGCCGAGCGTCGCTCCAACCCCTTTGTGGCGGACGCCGTGCTGGCAGGCTGAGTCTGTACCCTTCGTCGATGAGAGCCGGCCAGGAGCCGGCTTTTTTGTGGCTGGCGCTTAAACTCTGTTCAATGAACCCGCCTCATTTGCCCGAGATCAAACCAGGGGTCGCTGACCGGGGTCGCTGAGCCGAATCACGCTGCCAGCGTGTTAGGCTGGGCGCTTTGACACATCATTCCATGGAACCCTCATGAAGTATCAGGTCGTACCGGTGACCCCGTACCGGACTAACTGCACCCTGTTGTGGTGCCGCAAAACGCTGCAGGCTGCCATTATCGATCCCGGCGGCGATCAGAGTGACATCATCAACGCTGTTGAAGCCAATGGACTGACGGTGACCCAGGTGTGGCTGACCCATGGTCATATCGATCATGCCGGGGCAGCCAAAGTGCTGGCGGAGCGACTCGGAGTGGCGGTGATAGGGCCGCACCGGGATGACCAGTTTCTGCTGGATGACCTGGAGCAGGAAGCGAGAACCTACGGGTTTCCGGTGCACTCCAACTTTGTGCCGGATCGCTATCTTAATGATGGCGATCAGCTGAGTGTCGGCGAGCTGAGGTTTGAGGTGCTGCATACGCCCGGCCACACGCCCGGTCATGTGGTGTTTCATCAACCTGATGCCGGACTGGTGTTTGTGGGCGACCTGATTTTTGCCAGTTCCGTTGGCCGGACCGACTTTGAAGGCGGCAACCAGGCGCAGTTGCTGGCCTCCATCACCGGCAAGTTGTGGCCCCTGGGGAATGAGACCGAGTTTGTGCCCGGGCACGGGGCAAACTCCACCATCGGCCGTGAACGCCAGCTTAACCCCTATGTGGCGGACAGTGTGCTGGGCTGAGCGGGCTCGGCCAGAGACAAAAAAACCGGCCTCAGGGCCGGTTTTTTTGTGGGCTACTGTTGCCAGAGCTTGGGTTGGTGTTCGGTATTGACGATGTCATAGAGCACGTAGGCCAGAAAGGGCAGGCCGGCGGTCAACATGATCTGGGCCACCAGCAGGGCATTGGGGCTGTCGAACAGCACCGGGCTGATTAAATCGGTCATGTCAGTCTCCTGGGTATCAGAGCTGGCGACTCTCGTGTCCTTTGGGAGCGCGGAGCGTGGGCCGATCGGAGCGTCGGCGCTGACCCAATCAGGGGCGGGCCGCCGTGACGCTGATCCGTGTCAGATCGGTCTGTTTCGATTCGGGAGGGAGTATGGCGTAGCCCGGATGGCCAGGCAATCAATGGGCCAAATCAATGCGCAAGTGATTCAGTTTGGGTTAAGACCGCGCTCTAGAGGCGAAAAAAAGGCCGGCAATGCCGGCCTTAGTCACAGACGCTGTGGTTACAGCTTGTAGTTGAACGACAACATCACCATGTGGGCGTTGTAGTTGCTGTTGAGATCGCCCAGGGTGATCAGGTCAGCAACGGTATCGGCCTCAACCACGGCGTAGTCGGCATCCTGGTAGCGCTCATAGCGGTAATCCAGGCGCAGCGACATGCTGGTGCTGAGGGCGTAATCGCCATACAGGTTGAAGTTGTGGCTGGTGGCGTAGTAGTCATCGTACTCGCTGAAGCCAGACACGGTATCGCTGTTGGAGTCGGCGTACACGTAGTCACCGCCCAGTACCAGCTTATCGGCCAGCAGGCCGGTGTAGCTGAAGCCCAGGCCGGCGTTGAGGAACTCATCCTCTACCGTGGCTTCCCAGGCGGCCGGACCGGTCACGGACCCGCCTTGCTCTGAGGTGATCCACTGTTGGCCGACGAACAGGTGAGTAGAGAACCGCTCGGTGTGCTGGAAGGCCAGGGTGACGTCATAGCCGTAGTCTTCCGCTTCGGTCAGGCCCACTTCCGACTTGTCGTAGTCGTCCAGAGCATAATGACCGGTGAAGTCCACCGACAGCTTATCCAGCGGGTTATGGCTGACACGCAGTTCCACTTCGGAGCGGTCACGATCGGCCAGGTAGTAACGACGCATCAGGTCGTTGTTGTTGCCGGTGACGCTGTAGCTA
Source organism: Ferrimonas sediminum (assembly GCF_900100175.1). Taxonomy (GTDB): domain Bacteria; phylum Pseudomonadota; class Gammaproteobacteria; order Enterobacterales; family Shewanellaceae; genus Ferrimonas; species Ferrimonas sediminum. The sequence goes on along the minus strand of NZ_FNEM01000005.1, from coordinate 138,146 downwards.
GAACCGTCGCGGCTGCTGAATCCGCCTTTCAGGGCGATGTCCCAGGCATCGAATGCGGTGACACGGAAACGACCCCAGACGGCGTCATCGGTGGTGTCTTCGCGATCCTGACCGGTGCGGGTCACTTCCTTGCGGTCGTAACCGGCATCGACCCGATAGCCGGAGGCGATGCGGTAGCTGCCACTCACCTTATAGGTGGTGCGCTCGGTGTCGTAGGCCACATACTCACTGGCGTTGCCGGAGTTCGGATCCACGGTGACCTGAGTGGTCAGTACGGTCGACTTGTTGTCGCGGTCGCTGTAGTCCACACTGGCGCCCAGACGCAGCTTGTTGGTCACCAGAGAGGTTACCTTGAAGTTGGCGTCCAGAGTTTCAACTTTGCCATCAAAGCCGGTGATGCCGTTATTGATGGACAGCAGGTCGTCGTCCTGGGTCATCTCGCCGGTGGAGAAACGACCGGCCAGGTGGGTACGACCGATGCTGTACTGACCGTTCAACAGAACCTGATGGGCTTCGTTGCTCGGGGCATCCTGATAGGCGCCGGCAAAGCTGCCGAAGTTCAGGGCAGAAACGTCGTTGTCGTACTTGGAGCCGATGTAGGCCAGGCTGGTGAACCAGCGCTCGCCGTTCAGCTTGACGCCGGCTTTCCAGTTATCGGTGCTGCTGTCGACCGGTTTGGCGATGTTGGTCGGCGTGCCGCCATAGATGGAGGCTTTCTGGCGACCGGTTTTGTCTTCGCGTTTGAAGCTGGCAAAGGTTTGCCACATCTCACCGCCGAAATCGAACGCCATGCCGTAGCGCTCGCGCTCGGTTTTCAGCTCGACGTCGGTCAGTTCACCCTTAACCAGGGTATCGCCCACGGGCAGGTATTCGGTCTGGGCGTTGGCGTTATCCACCCACACCAGCTTGCCGTACTCCAGAGCCACGTTCCAGGTGTCGCCGTGTCCGGCAGACAGGGTGGCTTCGCCGTTGTCCATGCCCAGGTTACGGGCTTCCAGCGAGGCCTGATAACCGGACTCGGCCAGATAGTGCAGGTCGGAGTTGACGGCGCCAACGGCACCATCTTCGGCGCCAAAGGTGTTGGCGGATCGCTCGTTACTGCTCTCTACCATGCCGGCGGCGATGCCGACCGAACCCCGGGCACCGTACTCGACGGTACAGCGTTTACAGGCCCACTTGTCGGTGTTGACCTTATCAGTGTTGGCTTCCTGCAGGCTGTACCCACCGGCCATGGCAACACTGGAGACACCGGCCAGGGCCAGCGTAATCAGATTTAAACGAAATCTCATGTTACCTCTCCTTAGTGCTGCAGCGCTTTGCCAGAGGGGTGATTAGACCCGTGAATCTGGCTGTGGCAGTTCAAACAGCTCTGGCCGGCGGTGAAGACGCTGGGCTTGCCGTTGATGTTGTTGCCGCTGTGAGGATTGGTGTGACACTGCTGACACAGCTGAGGAGCACGGTTTGTCAGCATGCCTTCGTTCACACTGCCGTGGGGGTTATGACAGGCTGAGCAGTCTTCCGCAACAGGGGCGTGCTCCCACAGGAAAGGGCCGCGCTTCTCGGCGTGGCACTCGTAACAGGTGTCGTTGGTGGAGACCTGGTTTAAGGCCGCCTCGGACATGGAACCGTGAGGATTGTGGCAATCGGTACAGGTCATGTCTGCCCACTTCAGCGGGTGCGAGGAGCGCTTGTTCATGTCGGCCTTCTGGCGGGTATGACAGGCGGTACAGGCGTCGACTTCAGTCACCTTGTCGAGGATAGGATCCTTTTCAACGTGCACCTGGTGACAGGAGGCGCAAGCCACCTCTTCCAGGTTGTGGGTGCTGGAGTGCCAGGCCATGCGCTCGCCATCCTGGTGACAGGACAGACAAACACTGTTTTGCTTGGCCGCCGGAACCGGGGCGTCGGTGCCAAACTGGATCATCGGCTCTTTGCCACCGCGGTTGTGCTTGCCCTGAGGGCCGTGACAGGCTTCGCACTGCAGGCCGGCCATGGGGCTCTTGCTGCTGGTGCTCTGACCGTGAACACCTTGGAAGATGCCCATGACCTGCTCACTCTTGCGGTGACACATCAGGCAGCCATCGGCGCCTTTTTTGGAGTATTTGCCTTCGGCAAACTTAGTGTCCAGAATCTGCTCAACCTCGGCGTCGGGCATTTTGTCCCATGGTGCTGCGGTCGCACCAAAACCGGCAACCAGCGCAGCGCCGGCCAGCAGGGTGGTTAACCATTTCATCTGTTTCATAAAGGATTCCTAACTCGGGTCCACAGAAGGGGAGGGCCAGGCCCTCCCCATCGGCTTAGAACTTCACGTTGCTGTGGTCAGCCACATCAGGGGCGTGACAGACGAAGCAGTTCTCTGCAGAAACAGCCAGCTGGGCATCGGCTTTGTCGACGTTGAATTTGCCGTTACCGAGGGTTTCGCCGGTCATGTGGTCGATGGCGCTTGCGTAGCTGTGGCAGCTGGCACAGGTGGCCGTGATAGGCGTTCCGTACAGGCCGTCAGCGTAAGGGTTGGCACCGGCACCTGTGTTGATTGGACCCTTCTTGGCAAAGGCATCCAGGTTGAAGCTGGTATGACACTGGGTACAGTCGCTGATGATGTTCTTCTCACCGTGTACCACGTGCAGCTTCTGCTCGAAGGCGCCGTTGTTGTTGAAGGCGTAGGTGCCGTCAGGGGTGTGACAGGTGACACAACCACTCAGACCGCCTTCCAGATCGTCCATAACGAAGCCGGAGTGGTAGCCTTTGTGAATCTGCCAGTTGTCGTTGTGGCAGCCGGCACACTTGTTGAACTCCAGGGAGTCGGTGTGGCGGGTGCTGTTGGCTTCACCGGACTTGGTAACGAACGCCATGTTGGCCTTCATGCCGGTGTAGTTCGCTTTGTCGTCAGGGTTGGCAACATCGGCGCAGTCTACGATGGCATTGCTCTGAGAGCAGACAGCCAGACCAATGAAGGAGAAGGCGGTGTCGGCATCGGAACCGGCGGCGCCGTACGGCAGTGGGTCACCGTTATGGTCAACCACAGGCATCACGAAGCTGCCATCGACGATGGTGGTGCCGCTCGCCAGTTCGCCATTAACAACGGCGTCTTGGTGGCTGCCGGCGCCGTAGCTCAGAACCGGGTAGTTCGGACCAACGTTGGTCAGCACTTCGATGCGCTTGATCTGAGGCAGAACCTGATCGGCGGCCAGTTTCTGGCCAGCGGCATCGGTGATGGTAACAGTGATGCTGGTGCTGTCGCTGGTGGCATCGTAGCTCAGCTCGGCTTCGCTGCCCCACTGGCTGATTACGGCGGCGGCATCGTTCCACTCACCCAGGTGCGCTTCGATGGTGCCTTTGACCACGCCAGTGCCTTCAGGGGTGTGGCAAGAGGCGCAGCGGGAGCTGTCGGCCTGTTCCAGGATGTGGTTGTTGTCGGCGTGACAGCTGGAGCAGTTCTCTTTGGAGGGAACCGCAGACCAGTTGCCCCACTCGGTGATTGCCAGTTCGTCGGCCGGAGCCGAGGTTTCGTGACAGACGTTACAGCTGCTCAGCTCAGTAGGGTACTGAATGTGGCCATCGGCGTCTTCGGCGGCGGCCACTTTGTGCACATCGTGTACCAGCACGGCAAAGGAGCGGCTGGTGCGGCCGCCATCGGCTTTCATACCGTCGTGGCAGCTGGCACAGGTTTCAGGCGACGTGTAGCTGTGTTTGATGGCGATGTCGTCGCCGTGACAGGCTGCACAGGCGTCCGCAGCGACGATATTACGGGTGTAGTCGGCGTCTGCGCCGGCAGCGTTGTAATCGAAGGCCACTTCTGCATTCGGTACGCTGGTGGTGCCATCAACCAGAGTGCCAGCCGGTGAAACAATGTTCAGTCGGCGGGTGAAGTTCGGATCCAGTTCGGCCTTTTCCAGGCTGGTAAAGGTCACGGTGTAGTAGCCGTTTTTCTGGTCCACAATCTCTGCGGCACCGTACTTGCTGTTATGGCCGGCAACTTGCCACTTGCTGGGATCGCCAACGACGTTGTGCCCGGCGGGCAGCAATTGAGCCACGTTGACTTTCAGGCCCTGCAGGCCGACAACGGCTTCGTCGTCTTCGTTGGTGGCCAGTAGGGTAAATACCGGCAAGCCATTGGTGAAGCTGGCGTCAGTGACACTCAGGTTCAGCGTGGATACGGAAGTGGCAGGCTCGCCACCTGGGCGACCGGGGTTGCCGGCGTTCCCGTCGTTGCCATCATCGCCGCCACAGGCGGTCAGCGCAGCACTGACTACCGCAGCGGTAGCCAGCAGGCGCCAGTTAGGTTTGTTCATCATCATCATCAATTTCCCTGCTTTTTTTTGGAGGCGGCTACGTAACGAAGTAACCACCTTGCCAATCAGTGCTTTAGTCTTGATTAAGATTCGCTAAAGCACTTATTCGAGGTAATTTATATCAACTTCCTGTGTCTATTACTGTGATGTGCATCAGTGATTTACATTGCTTTACCCCAAAAGGGGTAGGGGACACATTTTCGTCTCCGTGCAATAACTTAGTTGTAAAAACTGCATTTGTGAACTGAATTCGATGGCGAGGCTGAACTTGAGCTGAATCCATGGGGAGCGGACACTATTTTGGCTCGGGATTTTGAGGTGTGTGAGCAGGAATGCCCGAGTTTTGCCGAGCAATAAAAAAGCGGCCCGAAGGCCGCTTTTACATTTTGTTGCAATTCGGTCTTAGTGACCGGTGCCCCAGTTGGCGTGAGCTTCCAGCAACTGGCTGTCGCTGTGACAGGTTGCGCAGCTCTCGTTCACCTGAGCAGGGTACTGGCTGGCCGGTACACCAATGGTGTTGATGTCGCCGTCATGGTCGATGATGCCACCCATGCCGTCGATGTGAGCAACGGTGGAGGCATTGAGGCCATAAGGAGGCATGTGGCAGCTTACGCAGGCCGCAGTCTGCGGGGAGACCAGCAGTTGCTCGCTGCCATCGGCGGTCTTACCGAAGGCCACAGGCTGGGCATCGGCGGTGTTGGCGATGATAGACAGAGAGTAGCCGTTCTCACCGTGACAGGTGGCACAGTCGGTCTTCTTGAAGAAGTCGCCGATGTAGTGCTTGCTGTGAACCACTTTGGCCAGGTTGGAGGTGACACCGGAGGAGGTGGTGCGAGTGCCGTTGTGGCAAGTCGCACAGCCGTCCATGTCGTTGGTGAAGCGGTGCTTGATGTCCGTGGTGTGACAATCCTGACAAGCGCTCATCTCCGCATGCTGAACACGGGGAGTGTCAGCAACGGCAGTGCCGTCCTGCTGGAAGTAGAAGGTGTCGCTGACCAGGTAAGGGGCTTCCTGACCATCCAGGTTGCCGTCGCCGTCAACCACGCAGTCGGCGCGCACGCCTTTGCCTTCGAAGCAGACGTGCAGCTGGCTGCTCAGGGTGAGGGTGGCACCGGCGTCAACCAGTTCCTTGACCTTGAACGCGCCGTCGTTGATAACTGCCTCGATGCGACCGTCACCCAGCTGGACAAAGTTGTCGAAGCCTACTTTCTGATAGTTGACCAGGAAGTCATCACCCAGTACGCCGTTCAGAACGATGGCACTGTTGAAGCCGCCGTACTTGTATGGGCGAGGGTCAACCTGAGTCAGTGGCACCAGATCTTCACCGTCCAGGATCTTGAAGGTGGTGGTGATGGACAGGCCGTCGGCAGCGACGGTCATATCATCGAAGACCACTTTCAGGGTAGCGGAGCGGGCGGTGTCGTTCTGGGTGTAGTGACCGGCTTCGGCACCACGGGCACCGTTGGCATTGTGGCAGGACACACAGTTGGTGTATTCCGGCTTGACGGCTTCACCGCCCCAGTGCCAGCTTGGAACGCCGTAGACGCTGTTGTGGCAGTTCAGGCAGGTGGCGCTGTCCTTGTCGGCTTTCCAGTGGTCAGCCAGGGGCAGGGCCTCGTCGGCCTGGTGGCAGGTCTGACAGTTGGACGCGTTCTGAGGGAAGATACCGTCGTCGGCGAAGAAGGAGTGGCTGTGAATGTCGTGAGCCATGCCTTTGATGGAACCATCAAACACCATGGTGCCGGTGACATTGCCATCGCCATCTTTGATGTCTTTGTTGTAGCTGTTGTAGTCGGCGTGACAGAAAGTACAGGACTCCAGGGTCACGTGCTTGCCGCCGTGCTTGGCCAGGGCGCCATCATGGCCCGGGCGGTGACAGCTTTGACAGGTGGTGTCGGCGATCAGCTCTTTCGGACGCGGCTGGGCCGTGTCGGAGGCGGGCTGCCAGTAGTAGAAGCTGTTTTCGACCAGAGTCGCGCCTTCGGCACCGGTCGCTTTCACGCCCAGGTAGAGGCCGTTGGTGGCGTCGGCTTGATAGCCGTAGTCGTACTCCAGGGTGTCGATGGCCATGTTCAGCGTCAGGCTGTAGGTGCCGTCCTGGTTGTCGGTCAGACAATCTTCGCAGTTGCTGCCCTTAAAGTAGGAGGAACCGGTGAAGTGGCCGTCGCCTTTGTCTTTGTTGAAGTAGCTCAACCAGATGTCGCGAGGCTCACCCTCGACGTCGGTGGTGCCCACTTCATCCTCATTACCCAGACGACCGAAGGAGACCGCACCGATGTCGGCGTTGGTCAGACCATAAACGGCAACGCCATTGGCGTTGACCAGGCTGAAGTTCAGTGTCAGGAACCCGTCTTCACTGACGGAGGCGGAATTGACCGTGGCTTGCACAGAGCTGGCCTGGCCAATGGCGATGCCAACAGGACCTGGCTTGCCATCTTCACCGTCGGAGCCATCAGAACCGTCGGAACCACAACCGGCCAGGGCGAAGGCCCCGATGCCGGCAAACGCCATTGCGCGCCATAAGGCAGTTTGTTTCATCATCATCATTACTATTTCCCTGCAATGTATAAAGGGTTGATTATGCAGATATCACTTTTGAGGTATGCACAATCAACATCAGAAAGATAACTCAGAGTTGAATGAATGCAACGTGATCCAACTCAACATTCCCATATGAATAATCAAATATTCGACCTGTATCGGTCTTCCGGTTCAGTTTCGTACAAAATCTGTTAAGCAACTGTAGTTCATCAGCAACATCTCGGGGGCTAACTGCTGATTTTTAAGAGGTAATGTATCTGTCGTTACGCAGTTGAAAACCGTCTTGAAATTGCACCGAAAAAGGATGATCTGGATCGCAGTGTGTAAGCCAAATTTGACCGGCAGTAGAAGAACTGTGACTTATATCATCACCTTCTAATTATGTGACAAGTAAAATTTGGAATTGAGAATTTGTGGCTCCTAATTTATTGAGCCACTGCTTTATTTCATGAGGATGAGAGATGGTAGACAACAATCAACAGTCCGGTTGGGCTAAGCTGTGGAAGCAACCCAAATCAAAATGGTTGCTGGGTATTCCACTGGGTGCGTTCCTGGCCCTGGCTATCGGCGCCGTAGGTACCGTTGGCTTTAACACCGTACTGCACGCCACCAGCAGCGACGCCTTCTGCGTTAACTGTCACGTGCCTTCTTTTGCTGCTGAAGAGGTGAAACTCAGCAAGCACGGCATGTCCAAGTCTGGCATGGTGGTTAACTGCGCCGATTGTCACGTATCCAAAGAGTTCGTGCCAAAGATGGTGCGTAAGATCTCTGCCATGAAAGAGGTGTATCTGGAGCTGAAAGGCGAGATCACCACTAAGGAAGAGTTTCTGGCCTACAAAAAAGACGGCGCCGCCCGCATCATTGCTGAGATGAAGAGCAATGACTCCCGCGAATGCCGCACCTGTCACGATGTAACCCGCATGAACTTCGACAAGCAGAAGAAGGTTGCGGCCAAGATGCACCAGAAGATGGATAAGATGGGCAAGACCTGCATCGATTGCCACAAATACAAGGTGGCCCATAAGAAGCCATAAACGACTCAACCGAACTTTGAGTGGTTAACGACGCCGGGCATTGCCCGGCGTTTTTTTTGTCCATCCCTCATCACTTCATTTAATGTGCCCTCGGCCGCAGTTGCCAACTTTCCCTTCGCTAGTGTCATTCAGCTGACAGAATTGCCGCCATCGCTGGTGTTTCATAGCCTCAAGCCAATGAGAAACCCACGACACAGGTAACGAGATGCATGAAGCGGCCCTGACCCAAAGCCTGATAAAGGTGCTGTTGACCCAGGCTGACCGGGTTAAGGCCAACTCCATTTCTCGCGTTACGGTCAAAGTTGGCCAGTTAAAGGCGGTGGAGCCCCAATCCCTGAGTTTCTGCTTTGAGATGTTCGCAAAGGACACTCTGATTGAGGGGGCGCAGCTGGTGATCGATCACGTCCCCGCTCGGGCAACCTGCCATGGATGCCGGCGATCGTTCGACATCTCCCGATTCTGCTTTCGCTGTGACGCGTGCCAGAGCCGGAATATCGAATTGATTCAAGGCGAAGAGTTGTTCATTGAAAGCTTTGAGACCTAGAGGCTGAAGTTATGAAACAAACGGAAAACGTCATTATCTATGCCGACGCAGAGCGATGTCTGGGTTGCCATAGTTGTGAGCTGGCCTGCGCGGTCGCTCATGGTGGCGAAGGTGGCCTGGTGGGGTCGGTGGTCAAAGGACTGCCGCTTCACTCGCGAACCAAGGTGGTGGTGGCGGATGAGGTGATGATGCCGATGCAGTGCCGTCAGTGCGAGAACGCCCCCTGCACCATGGTGTGCCCCACCGGCGCCTGTCGCCAGGAGGACGGCCAGGTGCAGATCGTCGAAGCCAACTGTGTCGGTTGTAAATTGTGCGTCATGGTGTGTCCTTTCGGGGCCATCACTGTGCGCCGCGACAGCCATAAGCAGGAGGAAGACACCAACAATCAGGGGGTGGCGCTGAAATGCGATCTGTGTAAGAGCTGGTGTGCCGAGCAGGGCAAGAGCGAGACCGCCTGTGTCGAAGCTTGTCCGACCAAGGCGATCAGCCTGATTAACATGCAAACCTACCGCACCGCCCTGGTGCAGGCCAGGGCGAAAGAGCTGGCTCAATCTCAAAAACACATGACCCTGACCCTGAGGAGACCCTGATGGAGATCATCGTAAAATCCAGCGACGACGCCGTTGCCGCACTGTGCCCGGTGGCGGAGAGCGAAGGTATTGCCACGGTGTTTGACCGCTATAAGGCCCAGCAACCGCAGTGCGGCTTCGGCTCTCTGGGGCTGTGTTGCCGCATCTGCTGGAAGGGCCCCTGCCGGGTCGATCCCTTTGGTGACGGCCCCAGCGAGGGGATCTGTGGTGCCAACCGCGACACCATTGTCGCCCGCAATGTGGCTCGAATGATGGCAGCCGGTGCGGCGGCTCACTCGGAGCACGGTCGTCATATCGCCCTGGCGATGCAGCGGGTGGGCAAAGGCGAGTTACCCGCTTATCAGATACGGGACCCGAAAAAGCTGACCGCCATCGCCGAGCGACTGCAGATCGACACGAAGGACAAGTCGGTACTGCAGTTGGCGCACGATGTGGCCACCAAGACTCTGGAAGATTATCAGAATCAGGATCATCACAAGGGCTGTCATTGGATCAGTGCCTCGGTACCGAAAAAGCGACTCGATAGGTTGGCCAAGCTGGGGGTATTGCCTCACAACATCGACGCCACCGTGGCTCAGATCATGGCTCGCACTCACATCGGCTGTGACGCCGAGCCGGGCAACGTCTTTCTTGGGGGGATCAAAGGGGCGTTGGCCGATTTCAACGGCATGTCGCTGGCCACCGAGTTGTCGGATGCCATGTTCGGCACGCCGGCGCCGGTGGTGACCGAAGCCAACATCGGCGTGATCGATCGCCAATCGGTCAACATCGCCGTCAATGGCCATAACCCACTGCTCAGCGAAGTGATCTGTGATGTGTCGCGGGAGATGAACCAGGCCGCCATCGATGCAGGAGCCCCCGGTGGCATTAACATCGTCGGCATCTGCTGCACCGGCAACGAAGTGATGATGCGCCACGGTGTCCCCCTGGCCACCAACTACCTGTCCCAGGAGATGGCGATCCTCACCGGAGCCCTGGACGCCATGGTGGTCGATGTTCAGTGCATCATGCCGTCGCTGCCCCAGATTGGTGACTGCTTCCACACCGAAGTGATCACCACCATGGCCGACAACAAGATGCAGGGAGCCCGCCATGTGGATTTTTGTGAGGACAATGCTACGGCCACTGCCCGCAAGGTGATTCAGTTTGCCATAGACGCGTACGGGCGCCGCGATGCCAACAAGATCAACATTCCTGACATCAAGCGTACGGCGGTGGTGGGTTTTAGCGCCGAAGCGGTGATGGACGCACTGGCACAGGTTGATGCCGTGGATCCCTTGAAACCCCTGCTGGACCACATTGTGACCGGCAACATTCAGGGCATTGCCTTGTTTGCCGGCTGCAACAATACCCAGAGTGTTCAGGATGAGAGCTACCAGAAGATTGCCAAAACACTGGCGGCCAACAACGTTCTGCTGCTGGCCACGGGCTGTGGGGCAGGCGCCTTTGCCAAAAATGGATTGATGAATCAGCAGGCCACCGAGTTGTATGCCGGTGAGGGGCTGAAGGCGGTCCTGACCGCCGTTGGCGAAGCCGCTGGCCTCAATGGACCGTTGCCACTGGTGTTGCACATGGGCTCCTGTGTCGACAACAGTCGTGCCATTACCCTGGCCACGGCGTTGGCCAATCGCCTTAATGTGGACCTGAGCGACCTGCCATTGGTGGCGTCGGCGCCGGAAGCGATGTCGGAGAAAGCGGTGGCCATCGCCTCCTGGAGCGTGGGCCTCGGGATTCCGACTCATTTGGGCACCATGCCTCATGTGACCGGTTCCCAGGTGGTGACCGAGTTGATGACCGAAGGGACCAAGGATCTGTTTGGCGGTTACTACCTGGTGGAAACTGATCCAGACTTGGCCGGCGAAAAACTGGTGGAGGTGATTCGCAACAAACGGCTTGGCCTGGGTATTTAATCAACACACCCCGGGGAAGCTCGGCCTTCCCCGGGCGGAGGTGCAACATGAAGATAGCCATTACCGGAAAAGGGGGAGTGGGAAAAACCACTCTGGCCGGTTTGCTGGCCCGAAGCCTGGCCGCGGACAATCTGCGGGTTTTGGCGGTGGACGCCGATCCCGACGCCAATCTGGCGGCGGCGGTGGGGGTCCGTGCCGGGTCGCCACAACCCTTACCCTTCTCCAAACTAACCGAATTGGCCAAATCCCGCACCGGCGCGGACCAGAACAGTGGTGGTTTGTTTAAGCTCAACCCCAGAGTGGACGACCTGCCGCAACAGTTCTGGTTGGAGCATCAGGGGGTACGGGTATTGAAAATGGGCACCGTCGACCACGCCGGCAGCGGCTGCGTTTGTCCTGAGCACACATTGGTGCGCAGCCTGATGCGGCACTTGCTGCTGGATAGGGATGAGGTGGTGATCATGGATATGGAGGCGGGCATTGAGCACCTGGGACGGGGGACCGCCGATGCGGTGGATCTGCTGGTGGTGGTGGTGGAACCCGGTAGCCGCAGTGTGCAGACCGCCTTGCAGGTAGAGCAGCTGGCACAGCAATTGGCCATCGCCCGGGTCGGGTTTGTGGCCAGCAAGGTGGGCGGGCCAGAGGATCTGGCGTTTATTCGTCGGGCTCTGGGGGAACAGCGAACCTTGTTGGGTCAGCTGAGCTGGAGTGATGCCTTGCGTCGCGCCGATAAGGCCGCCCAATCCCCGTTTGATTTTTCCGGCCCCTTTATTGATGAAGTCAACGCCATCAAGCGGGCGTTACTGGAGCGGATGCCGACGCACGAGGAGGCCGGTCATGTGTAACGTCAGCGTGGTGCTGGTGACCCCGACGGCGGCCGAAACCATCGACGAGGTCACCGGCATCGAAGTGCACGGAGAGACTCTGGTCGTTAATACCTTCTTTGCCTCTCCCAGGTACCTGTCAGGGTATCGGCTGGTGAGTGCCGACTTTCTTAAAGGTCAGATATTGCTCGAGAAGCGAGAGCAATCAGGAGACAACCATGAGTAATGAACGGCAAATTTTGCTGCAAAAAATGCAACGACTGCTGCCCCACTGGCAACAGCACAATGACGATCACATCGGTGAAATGGAGCGGTGGCGCGAACAGTTGCTTGCTCAGGAACTGACCGAGCTGGCCCAATCGATTGCCGATGTGGTGATCCAGATGAAAACCACCGGCCAGCGCCTGGAGCGGGCTCAGGAAAAAGTGACCACTTACACCGGCGAGGAAGCCTAGTCGGCCCAGGGGGCAGAGGAGAGTCAGTCATGTGTAATAACTGTGGGTGCAATGTGACGTCGGGTAATCGCCACTTGCTGGAGGCGGGCGGCAAACTGGAGCACAGCCAGGGACGGCGAACCATTCAGGTTCTGGAGGGCCTGTTGGACGAAAACGATCATCAGGCGATGCACAACCGCGAGCATCTGGATCAGCATCAGGTGGTGGCCATCAATCTGATGTCTTCACCGGGCAGCGGTAAAACCCGGCTTCTGGAGGCGTGTCTGCCGAAGCTGGCACAGAGGGGCATTCGGGTTGGGGTGATCGAAGGGGATCTGGAGACGGAGAACGACGCGGCCCGAATTCGTAAGCATGGGGTGCCTGTACTGCAGATCACTACTGGCATGGCTTGCCATCTGGACGCTCATATGGTGCATAACGCCCTGCATTATCTGCCGTTGTCGGAGCTGGATTTGGTGTTTATTGAGAACGTGGGCAACCTGGTGTGCCCTGCCAGTTTCGATCTGGGGCAGCATCAGGATGTGGTGTTGCTGTCGGTTACCGAGGGGGACGACAAACCCTGTAAGTACCCGGTGATGTTTCGCAGCGCCGATCGGGTGCTGATCACCAAGATCGATCTGCTGGCCCACTTCGACGACTTTGATGCCAGTCTGGCCCAGGCCAACCTGGCGCAGCTGGGGCTGGCGCAGCCGGCGTGGCAGGTGTCGGCAAAAACCGAACAGGGGTTGGAAGACTGGTTGGCGTGGTTGGCGGAATTAGTGGAAAGATAGGGTAAATAATCGGCAATTAAATAAGCGCTCAGTCATTATTGCTTGAGTGCTTGCTGTGCTGCCTAAAATAAGGCTTGTTGGTGTTCTTTATAGTCTTTTTTTGTTTATTTATTCTTGGTTTTATTTTGTTGATCTTGGTCACGAATGGGCATTGAGTACTGAACGATAAGACTTATTTAGACTCGATATTAATACGACTTGTTATTAAGAAATGAATTATGACTGTTATTGAATCCATCACTCTGATGTTTGGCCTGGTATTTTCTCTGAGCCTGCTCTATTGGAGTAACCAGAAGTGGGGACTGGTGTTAACCGCGGCCTTAATGGTGACCGCGTTAGTGCTCACCCTGTACTGGCCGTTGTTGTTGGGGGCGGCGGTGGCCTTATTGGCCCTGGCCGCGCTGCACCATTGGCGACCGGAAATTGCCCGGGGGCAGGGACGGGAGAATGGTCTAAGGGACTGGGTGCATCATTTGATGTCACTGGCGATGTTGCTGGTTGGGGTTCAGTATGTGGTGTATTACAGCTTGCTGGGCCAGGGATTGGAAACCGGTCTGGGGCGCCCGGATGTGGTGGATGCGTTTTTGCCGATTGCCGGTGGCATTGAGTTAAAAGCCATCATCATGCTGAATCTGTGGGACCAAAATCACCCGGCGGCGGCAGTCATGTTGACCTCGGTATTATTGAGCGGGTTAATTTGCAAGCGTGCTTTTTGCGGTTGGATTTGTCCGTTGGGCCTGGCTGGTAAATATTTATACGATTTAAGGGTACGTTTTATCAAAGGGGCTTATTTGGCGCCAAAATGGCTGGATTGGCCGTTGAGAATGCTGAAATACCTTTTATTGCTGGGGTTGTTTTACATCGTTATTGGTATGCCGGCAGATTCTTTGCCCTATTACCTCAATGGCAATTATCAAAAGATAGCCGACCTTAAGATGGGATTGTTTTTCGCCAACCCCAGTGTGCTCGCCATGGTGGTTATCGCGGTGATTCTTGGTTTGGCTGCCTGGCAGCAGCAGGCGTTTTGTCGCTACTTGTGCCCCTACGGCGCATTGCTGGGGCTGTTGAGTTTCCTGAGTCCGTTTAAGGTTCGTCGGGACACTGCCCACTGCTTGATTCAGTCTAAGGGAATGAAGTGCGATAAATGCACCCGGGCCTGTCCGGCACGAATCCAGGTGCATACCGAGAACACCGTTCGCTCCGATGAGTGCCAGGCCTGCATGCGTTGTGTGGCGGCCTGTCCTAAGAAAAAGGCGCTGCAGGTCTCGACCCGCTGGGGACAAACCCTGTCGGCTCGGGGGGTGCTCATTATGTTGTTGTTATTGATGTTTGCTGTGCCTCTGGTGGCCTATGTGGGTGGTTTCTGGCACAGCCAGGTGACCGATGCGACCCGAATAGAGCTGATGAAATACATCCATCAGATCGGCCACTGATCCCAATCGTTTATTGAGTGCCTCTGTGTGAGCCTTGCCTGAGTCCCGTGAAGGGGCTCGGGCTTTTTTTGTTATTGGCGGTCGACAAATGGCTCTGAAGTAAAAGCGTGATGGGTGCAACGCTTAGGCAACATACCGCTGCGGCTGTCGGCTCGCTGACAGAAATCCCCGTCGCCATACCGGACACTGGCCCTACAGCATTGTTGCTTGGATGAGGATTGCTATGGGTGAGTTATCGGTGTGGGCCTGGGGAGGGGCCGCGCTGTTATTAATCGGTGAGTTATGGGCCTGGATGCACTACCGCAACCTGGGTAAGTTGCTGCTGTTTTCTACCATCGCCGAGATGGGGTATCTGGGGCTGGGCCTGGGGCTGGGCACCACCCTGGGGGAGACCGGCGCCTGGTTCCACCTGTCGCTGCAGTTGGTGATGCGGTTGTTGGTGATCGTGGCGGCATGGCGGCTGATACGCCGCGCTGGCAGCGCCGAATTGACCGACGTGGCCAAGGTGGCGCCACAGTTGCCGCTGACCCGATTATTGCTGGGCTTTGGCTTGTTCTCGGTCATGGGGCTGTCGCCGTTCAAGGGAGCGTTCAGCAAGTTTATTATTCTGTATTCGGCGGTGGATCAGGGCCACTGGGCTGTGGCTTTAACCGCGACGCTGGCCAGTGTGGTGGCGGCGGTGTACACCATCACCGTGATTCAGGCCCTGTGCTTTGGACAGCAATCGGACGGTCAGCGCTGGCGGGAGTGGGCGTTTGGCAGCCGTACCTGGCTGCTGATGGTCGCTCTGGCGGCACTGACGGTGCTGCTGAGCCTGGATCCCGAGCCTTTGTTACACGGGATTGGGCAGTCTCTGGGACTGACCGCGGCCGATGGCCTGCCGACGTTTGAAACCCCCTGGCACCCATTGGTGTTGCTGCCCTACCTGAGTGGTTTTGGTCTCTATCTGTTTGGCCATTTTAGCCACCGGCTGCGAGACTGGCTGGCTCAGGGCATAGCGGCGCTGACCCTGGTGCTGGTGTGGAATCAGACCGACCTTGATGGTTTGTCCTGGCTGTTTGCGGTGCTGTTTGCCCTGGTGATGCTGATGGTGGTGGTGTACTCCGCCGCTTATATGAAGCAGCAGGCGCACAGCAATCGCTACTACTTTTTCTTGATGCTGATGCTGGGGTCATTGCTCGGGGTGGCGACGGCCGACAACTTGGGCAACTTCTACCTGTTCTGGGAGCTGATGACCTGGACCTCGTATCTGCTGGTGATCCACCCACAGAGCGATTCTGCCCTGCGCGCCGGCAGAAAGTACTTCCTGATGTGCGCCAGTGGCGCCTATGTGATGCATTTTGGCATTTTGCTGCTGCATGCTCAGGTCGGCAGTTTTGAGTTTGCGGCGATCTCGGCCGGGGTGTCGCAGCTGTCGCCTTCGGTGGCCTGGGTCGCCCTGGGGTGTTTCATGCTGGGACTGGGGGTTAAGGCTGGCCTGTGGCCCCTGCACAGTTGGTTGCCCGATGCCCACCCGGTGGCACCGTCCTCGATTTCGGCGCCGATGTCGGCGATTCTCACTAAGGCGGGACTGTTTGGTCTGCTGAAACTGGGCATGATGGTGTTTGGCACCGCGACCCTGATGGAGATGGGGCGGATCGGTGACTGGAGTGTGTTTGGTCTGCTGTTGAGTCTGCTTGGGGTCATTACCCTGTTGTATGGCGAAATCATGGCGCTCAGGCAGGACAACCTGAAACGGATGCTGGCTTATTCCACCTTGGCTCAGGTGGGGGAGATTGCCGCCATCCTCGGGCTGGGAACCTATTTGAGCCTGGTGGGCGGGCTGGCGCACCTGGCCAATCATGCCCTGTTTAAGAGTCTGCTGTTTCTGGCCGCCGGCGCCTTTATCTATCGCACCGGCAGTAAGCAGCTGTCGGAGCTGGCGGGTGTGGCGCGGCAGATGCCGGTGACCGGCCTGTGTATGGCCGTGGGTCTGTTGGCGATCATGGGGTTGCCGCCGTTTAGCGGTTTCTTCAGTAAATTTATGATGATCTATGCCGCCGTTGCCGCCGGCCAGTTGCTGCTGCCGGCGACGATTCTGCTGGGCAGCCTCATCGGTGCCGTGTATTACCTGCGCCTGTTTCGGGTGCTGTATTTCCAGAAGGGGAGTGCCAGGGTGAGCGACGCTCCGGCATCGATGTTGCTGGCTCTGGTGGTGCTGGCGACCCTGGTGCTGTTGGGGGGGCTGTTCCCGGATGCGGTCCTGAACTGGGTGCGTCCGGCGGCGGCGCTGCTGGTGCCACCGCCGGGCAACGTCAGTGTGCCGACGCTCACCATGGCCTGGCCATTGAGTGCCCTGTTTGCCTGTGGCGGAGCCATCGTGGTGTACCTGATGGGCCGTTGGCAGTTGCCTGGCAGCCGCTGGGCCGCCCTGGGAGTGATGGCCCTGGCGCTGGCCAGCGTGTTGCTGGAGTCGCAGCGCTATGACCTGTTGTCCTGGTGGTTTGCGATATTGATTACCGCCATGGGGTTGGCGAATCTGTGTTACGCCAAGGGCTACATGGCCCACAGCCACAGCCCGCACCGGTTCAGCTTCTTTTTCCTGATGATGATCGGCGGCCTGCTGGGGGTCACCGCCAGTGAGGATCTGTTTAACTTCTTTGCCTTCTGGGAGCTGATGAGCAGCTGGACGCTGTATTTCGTCATCATTCATGAGGAGAGCGAGGAAGCCCTGGGCGAAGGCTTCAAGTACTTCCTGTTTAATCTGGTGGGAGCCAGTGCCCTGTTCCTGGGGGTGGTGATGTTGACCGCCTACAGCGGTTCATTCAGCTTCGAGGCGCTTCAGGCCGCCACCGCCTTTATGCCGGTCTCCTGGCTGGCGCTGGCTCTGGTGTTGGTGATGGCCGGGTTGTTGATGAAGGCGGCTCAACTGCCGCTGCGCATCGATGTGCAGATGCACCCACCGACGGCACCGACGCCGGTCAGTGGATACATTTCGGCGGTGCTGTTGAAAAGCGGTCCTTATGGGGTGTTGAAGTTCCTTACCGCTTTGGGCGTCACCACGCTGACCGCCCGTTTGGGGGGCATTGCCGAGCTGCCCTGGCTGGCGTATGGCGTGGCGGTGATCGCGGCAGTAACCCTGCTCTATGCCGGGGCCATGGCCATGGTTCAAACCGGGATAAAGCGGCTGCTGATCTACAGCACCGTCAGTCAACTGGGGTACGTGCTGCTCGGCATCGCCCTGCTGTCGCCCCTGGGGCTGGCCGGTGGCTTGATGCATTTCGTAAACCACATGCTATTAAAAAACATGTTGTTTATGGCCGCAGGGGTGATTTTGGCCCAGGCCCATCTGGAGAGCCTGGACGACCTCGGTGGCCTGGGGCGGCGGATGCCGGTGACCTTTGGGGTATTCCTGTTTGCCGGCCTGTCTCTGTCCGGGGTGCCGCCGCTGAATGGATTCGCGTCGAAATGGCTGATCTATCAGGCCAGCTTTCAGTCCGGGCATTACCTGCTGGGCCTGGCGGCGCTGATGTCGAGTCTGTTTACCCTGGCGGCGGTACTGAAGTTCGCCCATGTGGCCTTTATGGGCCAGCTCAACCCCAAGGTGGCCCACCTCAAGGAGGCGGACTGGTCCATGCGCCTGCCGATGCTGGCGTTGATGGCCGTAAGCCTGATCGTCGGTGCGTTTCCCGGCATGGTGCTGGTGCCGGTGGCGGCGGTCATCGACTCCCTGGGGATGGCAAGCATCAGCGTCAGCTGGCTTGGCGGTCTGCCGGGCAATGGCGGCTGGCACCCTGCGACCCTGACGCTGGCAATGGCGCTGTTGGCCTGGGGCTGTTGGGGCTTCTATCGCCTCAGTAACCCTCAGCGGCAGCGGGTGCATCTGCACGCCTGCGGGGTTGAGGACATCGATGCCGCACAGGCTCACCTGCCGGCCTCCAGCCTGTATGAGTCCCCCAAGGCGCTGATCCGCGCCATCACACGAACCAAACCATCTCAAGGAGTGAACCATGAGTGAGTTGTTGGCCTTGTTGTCACCCCTGTGGGTATTGCCGCTGGGGATGGGCGCCTTGTTCGTCGGGCTGCTGTTTAAAGGGGTAGATCGGATTGTGGTGGCGCGTCTGCAGCGGCGCATCGGCCCACCGCTGCTGCAGCCTTTTTATGACATTGCCAAGTTGATGCAAAAGCGATCCATGGTACCGGAGCAGGCGATGACCGGGCTGTTTCTGTACCTGCCGGCGGCCGGTGTCTGCGCCATGATGGTGGCCGTCGCCCTGGTGCCCATTCCCGGCATGTATCAGCCGCCGCAGGCGCTGGGGGACTTGCTGGTGTTGCTGTATCTGCTGGCGGTGCCGGCCATTGTCATCATGTTGGCCGGCTCCGCGTCCGGCTCGACCTTCGGTGCCATCGGCTTCTCCCGTGAGATGTCGTTGATGCTGGCGTACGAAGGCCCGTTGCTGTTGGTGCTGATCAGCGTGGCCATTCGTACCGGCGCGGGTCTGGGTGAGCCGATCAGCCTGTCGCTGAATGAGGTGGTGGCCTGGCAACAGGGCCACGGCGCCTACATTACCGACCCGTTGATGTGGCCAGCCCTGCTGGCGTTTCTGAGCGTGATACCGGCCAACCTGGGGGTGGCCCCGTTCGATATTCCTGAGGCGGAGTCGGAGATTCTTGAAGGCCCCTTGCTGGAGTATTCCGGACCGGCACTGGCGATGTTCAAGTTGATGTCGACCCTGAAAACCATGTTGGTGCTGAGCCTGGGGGTGGTGATGTTCTGGCCGTCCGTGGGGGAGGGGCTGTGGCCGCTGTTGACGCACCTGCTCAAATGTCTGGGCCTGTTTCTGGTGGCCAAGACGGCGCTGCGGGCGTCGGTGGGAAGAATGCGGATGGATCAGGCGTTTATTTTTTATTTCAAATGGCCGGAGCTGCTCGGGGTGCTGAGTTTGATTCTGGTGGTGGCCGCCGCATGAGCGAGAGGTATCTATGAAACTGTTTTCCAACACGGCGGTACGCTCGCCCTGGTTGTACCGCATTAATGCCGGTTCCTGCAACGGCTGTGACGTGGAGTTGGCAACTACCGCCTGCATTCCCCGCTACGACGTGGAGCGTCTCGGCTGCCAGTATTGCGGCAGTCCCAAGCACGCCGACATTGTGCTGATCACCGGGCCGTTGACCGCCCGGGTTAAAGACAAGGTCTTGCGGGTGTACGCCGAAATTCCCGATCCCAAGGTGACGGTGGCGGTGGGGATCTGTCCCATCTCCGGTGGGGTGTTCCGCGACAGCTATGCCATCGAAGGGCCTATCGATCGCTATTTCGATGTGGACGTCAATGTGCCCGGCTGTCCGCCGCGGCCGCAGGCGATCATCGAAGGCATTGCCCAGGCGATTGAAATCTGGAAAACCCGGCTATAGGAGGTCCCATGGGAATTGTAAAACTGCTGTTTCGAAATCTGCTCAAAGGGCCGTCCACGGATCCCTTTCCCTTCGGCGACACCTTTACGCCGAAGGCACTGCGGGGCCGCATCGAGTTTGATGCCAGTCGTTGCACTGGCTGTCGCATGTGTGAGTACGTGTGTGCCGGTGGCGCCATCCGTTTTCAGGAGACCGATGCGGGCTTGAAGTTTCACCTGTGGCACAACAGCTGCGCCTTTTGTGGCCTGTGCGAGCACTACTGTGTCCCCGGCGCGATTCGAATGACTCAGGACTGGCACCTGGCGCACCCGCAGCAGGAGAAGTACACCATGGTGGAGCAGGGCGTGGTGCGGCGCCTGCCTTGTGAAGGCTGTCAGGTGGCGATGGTTCCTACCACCGAGCGCCTGATTGGCCGGGCGTATGCCGGTTCCAACGCCGCCATTGAATCCCTGTCCCGCTTATGTCCGGACTGCCGGCGCCAACGCTCGGCTCGGCAGTTGACCAAAGGAGAATTGCTATGACCCCGATGTTCCAAAGTGTGGCCGCCAGCCTGGGTAACAGCCTCAGACAACCGGTCGACTGGTCCCAGAGCACCAACGGCAAAGGTGTGACTGTGGCCTGGTGCCGACTGAGTGATGCGGCGCAGATTCTGCCCATGGCACGCTTGATCAAGGTGTTGGGCGGGCGGCTCAGCACCATCACTGCCTACCAGATTAAGCAGCAGCCCGATGGGCTGGAGATTGCCTATCACTTCGATCTGGATGGCGATACCCTGACCGCCACAGTGACGGTGGCCGCCGCGCCTCGCACCATCCCGTCTCTGACCGGTGTATTTCGCAATGCCGATTGGAACGAACGCGAATTTATGGAGCTGTATCAGATCGAGGTGACCGGTCACCCGAATCCTCGGCGCCTGTTCATCGATGAAAACATCGACCCGGCGGTGCTGCAACGTTTCATCCCCTACTCCGACCTGGTTAACGCCGCCAGCACCAAGGCGTTGTGGGAGAAAATCATGATCACCAAGGGAGACGCGCAATGAGCAGCTATAAGGTACCTGTGGGCCCATTGCATGTGGCCCTGGAAGAGCCGATGTACTTCAAGGTTGAGGTGGAGGGGGAAACCATCAAGGGCATCGACATTACCGCCGGTCATGTGCATCGAGGCCTGGAGTATCTGGCGGTAAAGCGAAACTTCTATCAGAACATCACCCTGACCGAACGTTTGTGTTCCCTGTGCTCCAACAGTCACCCCACCACCTACTGCATGGCCCTGGAAACCATTGGCGGCATCGAGGTGCCGCTGCGGGCCCAGTACCTGAGGGTGATTGCCGATGAGGTTAAGCGGGTGGCGTCGAACCTGTTCAATGTGGGGATCATGGCCCACATCATCGGCTTTGATTCCCTGTTTATGCACGTGCTGGAAACCCGGGAGGTGATGCAGGACGTTAAGGAGACCGTGTATGGAAACCGCATGGATCTTGGCGCCAACTGCATAGGTGGGGTGAAATACAACCTGGATGCCGACAAAGTGGCGTACCTGATTGATAAGGTTCAGGGAATGATACCGGCAGTGGAGGAGATCAAGGCGTTGTATGACAGCGACCATTTCATTGTGTCGCGGACCCAGGGGGTTGGTGTGCTGACTCTGGAGGACGTAAAGGACTACGGTCTGGTGGGGCCGGTGGCCCGGGCTTCCGGTCTGGCCTACGACGTTCGGGTTCAGGCCAGTTACGCCATCTATGACCAGTTGGACATGGAGATTCAGACCCGCAGCGGTGGCGATGTGTGGTCTCGGGCCATGGTTCGTATCGATGAGGTGTTGGTGGCACTGGATTTGATTTTGCAATGTTTGGCCAAGCTGCCTCAGGGGCCCATTGCCATCACGGCCCTGCCCAGCATTCCCGCCGGAGAAGCCATCGCAAAAAGTGAAGCGCCCCGGGGCGAGTTAATTTATTATCTGCGCACCGACGGCAGTGACAAACCGGAGCGCCTGAAATGGCGGGTACCCAGCTACCCCAACTGGGATGCACTGCAGACCATGATGGCGGGGGAGAAGATCGCCGATGTGCCGTTAATGGTGAACAGCATCGACCCCTGTATCTCATGCACAGAACGATAGTCCGTCGTCGAACGCGGTGGCAGCCCGCTGCCCCGCCAAGCGGTTAACGGCCCAGATCCCATAAAGGGCGAATACAGGAGTGCGGTGGTGCAATCGAAAATGAGACTGTCCAAGTTCAATATGATTGAGCTGTTAAAGGCGCCTCAATACAAAGGTTTTCTTTCCGGCTTTCAGGCTCGTCAGTTTGCCCGCGGCAACCTGGTGAGCTCGCCGGACCAGCAAAGCAATGAGGTCTTCATTGTGGTGTCCGGGCGATTGCGGATCTTCCTCTCCTATGAGGGGAAAGAGTTTACCTTGTGCTTTCTGGAGCCCGGGGATCTGTTCAGTACCCATACCCGGGTGATGATAGAGGCCTGTAAGGAGGCCACTATCATGGCTATCAGTGTGGCGCGGTTTCGTGAAGAGGTGGTTCGCTTTCCCGAAGTGTCGCTGGTGATGACCGGGATCCTCGGTCAGGTGTTGGGGGGGACTCTGGATGTCATCGAGGGGATCATGTTCCACGATGTCCGCTACCGGTTGGTGGAGTTTTTGTTATCTCTGGCGGACGAACAGGGCAAGCAAACCGAAGCGGGCACCGAGTTTGAATGTGACCTCAACATGGAGGAGATCTCCCTGCTGATCGGCACCACCAGACAGACCGCGTCGTCGCTGCTCAATACCTTGATTAAAGATGGCCATCTGGTTCGGTTAGGCCGCGGCCGTTATCGAGTGCCTGAGCCAGATGTGCTTAGGGGCCTGCTGGAAGGCGATGACGACTGAAGTGAAAAAAAAAACCGGCTCATTGAGCCGGTTTTTTATTGTTCAGGAAGCGAATTAGTGGGCCATGGCCACGTTTGCCTGGGCCGCAGCAGGGCGCTTGAGCTCGCCGATGGGCATGATGGTGCGACCATACTCGCCGTTGATGATGGTGGCCATCGCCAGGTAAACGGCGCTGGCACCACAGAGGATACCTTCAAAGCCGGCGATGGTGCCGATCAGGGCACTGCCGGTGAAATCGCGGGCCGCCAGCAGGAAGAACAGCACGGTCAGGCTGCCGAAGATAAACTGCTTGGCGCGAGGGTAGTTGGCCAGGGTAGCAATGAACATAAAGCCGGTAAACAGGCCCCACAAGCTCAGGTACCAGCCCATGAAGTGGTGCGGGCTGCCAGCCACGCCGATCTCCATGTTAGGCATCAGAATCAGGCCCACCAGGGTCAGCCAGAAAGAGCCGTAGGAAGTAAAGGCCGTGGTACCAAAAGTATTGCCATTGCGGTACTCCATAATGCCGGCAATGATCTGGGCGATGCCACCAAAGAAGATACCCATAGCAAGAATCATGCTATCGATAGGGAAATATCCTGCGTTGTGGATGTTAAGCAGGATAGTGGTCATGCCGAACCCCATCAGCCCCAGTGGAGCCGGGTTTGCAATCTTTTGTGTCATGAGTTTACCTAAACTGTGTTAATAAATTGTGGCGCAAACGCCTGAATTAAGGGCGGATTATAAAATGGTCATTTGATTTTTCGATGTGACAGGGGTCACGGCTGAACGAGCAAATTGAGGGGAGTCTCAAAACTTTGAATTCCATTCGCCCTCTCTTTTTTGGCTTGTGATCCAGATCCCAGTTTCTCCGTTGGAAATTCACTGGGCAGGGTGGCAAGAAAAAAATAGGTCGAACACGTTAATAAAATAGGAATTATTATTATTTGACGTGCAAAACGGCGAGCTAGGTCAAGGATTTTTGCATTTCCTTGTGTATACTTGACTGTAAATGAAATCAATTCCCATTTAGATACAGGTAGCACAATGGTTTTATCGGAGTTGGGGTTAGGACAAAGCGCAAGTGTGAAACGTTTGGGTGATCAGAGCATGCCTCTGACCCTGAAGCGTCGCTTGATGGCATTGGGCTTCACGACAGGCAGTGAAGTCCAGATGGTACGTTCGGCACCGCTGGGTGGCGCAGTACAACTTAAAGTTCGGGGTGCAAGCTTGTGCCTGAACAATCGTCTGGCTGCGCAGATTCACGTAGAGGGATAACGAATGACTACTATGCGTTGTGTTGCTGTCGGTAATCCGAACTCCGGCAAATCAACCCTGTTTAACGCTCTGACGGGCAATGATGTGTCCGTGGGCAACTGGGCCGGTGTGACGGTCGATAAAAAGGTCGGTAAGCTGGATCTGGACGGCGTTGCGGTGGAGATCACCGATCTGCCTGGTCTGTATGATCTGGAAGCGACCGATGGTGAAGGCTTTATTGATGAGAAGATCAGCCGTGATTACCTGTTAGGTAATGACGTTGATCTGTTGATCAATGTGGTGGATGTGTCTCAGTTGGAGCGCAACCTGTACCTGACCACCCAACTGCGTGAGCTCAATGTGCCCATGCTGCTGGTACTCAACAAAGGCGACGTCACCGATCGTCGAGGTGTCGAAGTAGACGCTCAGGCTCTGTCTGCCAGACTGGGTTGCAAAGTGATCCAGATCAGTGCCAAGAATGAACAGGGTCCCAAACTGGTAAAACAGGCGATGGCCGAGATGGCCGCGAAGCCCGCCGCCGAGGTGTTGTCTATTGGTATCGACGCCGCCATCGAGCAGGAGTTGACCCAACTCGACAACGTTCGTGCCCGCGCCATCGGCAAGTTGTTGTCCCAGAGCGATGCCGACGCCCAGCAGGCATACAACAAGCTGGTTGCTGCGGATCTGAGTCCGGCGGAGCACATCGCCGATCGCCGTTACCAGTTTATTGGTGAGCTGGTCGGCGAGACGGTATCCCAACCCAGCATCTACCAGTCGGTGACCGAGAAGCTGGACAAGTACGCCCTCAGCCCGATGACCGGCGTGCCGATCTTCCTGGGTATGATGTATCTGACCTTCATGTTCGCCATCAACGTCGGCGCGGCCTTCATCGATTTCTTCGACATCGTCGCCGGAGCCATTTTTGTGGATGGTACCGCGCTGCTGATGGGCAATGCCGGCCTGCCGGACTGGATGTCGGCCATTGTGTCTGACGGTGTGGGCGCCGGTATTCAGACCGTTGCGACCTTCATTCCGGTTGTGGCTTTCCTGTACATCGCATTGAGTATTCTGGAAGTCTCCGGTTATCTGGCCCGCGCCGGTTTCGTTATCGAAGGCGTGATGCAGAAGATCGGTTTGCCTGGTAAGGCGTTTGTGCCTCTTATCGTCGGTTTCGGTTGTAACGTACCGGCGGTGACCGCTACCCGCTCCCTGGATACCAAGCGCGAGCGTATCGTGACCGCCATGATGGCCCCGTTCATGTCCTGTGGTGCCCGTCTGCCGGTGTACGCCCTGTTTGTGGCGGCGTTCTTCCCGGATAACGGCCAGAACCTGGTGTTTGTGCTGTATCTGGTGGGCATCGTTGCTGCGGTCCTGACCGGCCTGTTGCTGCGCCATACCCTGCTGCCGGGTCAGGCAAGCCAGGGCTTTATGGAGCTGCCGGATTATGAGATGCCAACCCTGCGGGCCATTGGCCGTCGCACCTGGCAGCGTACCAAGCAGTTCGTGCTGGGCGCCGGTAAAACCATCGTGATTGTGGTAACCATCCTCAGCTTCTTCAACTCCATGGGTACCGATGGCAGCTTTGGTAACCAGGACTCGGAAAACTCCGTGTTGTCCGCCGCCTCCCAGGTAGTGACGCCGCTGTTTGATCCCATGGGCATTAAAGAAGACAACTGGCCGGCGACGGTCGGGGTGATCACCGGTATCTTCGCCAAGGAAGCCGTAGTCGGTACCTTGAACAGCCTCTACAGCCAGGGTGCTGAAGAAGAGGGCGGTGAATACAGCCTGCTGGGCGCCGTGAACGAAGGTCTGGCGACCATTCCTGAGAACCTGTTTGGTATTGCCTGGGACGATCCTCTGGGCCTGAACATCGGTGATGCCCAGGATACCGCCGCCATGGGCGAAGAGTTTGGCTTTGAAGCCGCGACCCTGAGCAACCTGGCAGCCGGCTTTGAAACCCGCGCCGCGGCCTTTGCTTACCTGCTGTTCATCTTGCTGTACACCCCTTGTGCTGCGGTTCTGGGTGCCATGGCCGGTGAATTTGGCAGCCGCTGGACCGCATTCAGCGCGGTGTACACCTTTGTTCTGGCTTACGCCACCGCGACCCTGTTCTATCAGGCGTCCCGACTGGCGATTGAGCCGGCCCACGCCCTGTTCCACATCGGTACCATCGTGGTACTGGTTGTGGCCGGTATCGCTTACCTGCGTCGACTCGGTAAGAAGAGCCAGATGGGTGTCGGAGACATTCCTGTGGCCATCAAAGAGTAATTCAGGGATGCGGACGGCGAACGCGCCGTCCCATCAAGACTGATGCGAAAGGCAACCCTCAGGGGTTGCCTTTTTTGTCTCGTCGAGAGCGCCACGAACCCAGAGCCGAGGCCGGTAACGCTCGGTTCGGACGGGCTTTAGGCGATCTGTCGGGCGGTTGAGGGCAATTGTTGGCCGAAAAGCCAAAAAAGTCACCTTCGGGGCCAGTTTTGGGTCTTGCTCCGACCCCCATGATAGTGGATCATAGTCCCCTTATACGTTTTATTTGCAGTTAGTCGAGGGCAACCATGACCCAGCCGGACAACGACGTTCGTCCAAGCAACTTTATTCGCAATATCATTGATGCCGATCTGGCCTCGGGTAAACACTCTGCTGTCCAGACCCGTTTCCCGCCAGAGCCCAACGGCTATCTTCATATTGGTCATGCCAAGTCCATCTGCCTGAATTTTGGCATTGCCAAGGACTACCAGGGACTGTGTAATCTGCGTTTTGATGACACTAACCCGGAAAAGGAAGACGTCGAATACGTCGAGTCCATCAAGCAGGACGTGCAGTGGCTGGGGTTCCAGTGGCACGGTGACATCCACTACTCTTCAGATTATTTTGAGCTGCTGTACGGCTATGCCGTTGAGCTGATCAATAAAGGCCTGGCTTACGTGGATGAACTGACTCCGGAGCAGATTCGTGAGTACCGCGGTACCCTGACCCAGGCCGGTAAGCCGAGCCCATACCGGGATCGCAGCCCGCAAGAGAACCTGGCGCTGTTTGAAAAGATGCGTGCCGGTGAGTTTAAAGAGGGCACCATCTGCCTGCGGGCCAAGATCGACATGGCGTCCTCCTTTATGGTGATGCGGGATCCGGTGCTGTACCGGGTTAAATTTGCCCACCACCACCAGACCGGCGACAAGTGGTGTATCTACCCGATGTACGACTTTACCCACTGCATCTCCGATGCCCTGGAGGGGATCACCCACTCCCTGTGTACCCTGGAGTTTCAGGATAACCGTCGCTTGTATGACTGGGTGCTGGAGAACATCAGCATTGAGTGTCAGCCTCGCCAGTATGAGTTCAGCCGTCTGAACCTGGAATACACCGTCATGTCCAAGCGTAAGCTGAATCAGCTGGTGACCGACAAGTTGGTGGATGGCTGGAATGACCCACGCATGCCAACCATCTCCGGCCTGCGTCGCCGCGGCTATACACCGGCGTCGATTCGGGAGTTTTGCCAACGTATCGGCGTGACCAAGCAGGAGAATACCATCGAGATGGGATCCCTGGAGTCTTGTGTGCGCGACGATCTGAACGTAAATGCCCCCCGGGCCATGGCGGTGCTGGATCCGGTTAAAGTGGTGCTGGAAAACTACCCGGCCGATAAGGTGGAGGTGCTGAACGTGGCCAACCACCCTTCAGACGAGTCCATGGGCAGCCGTGAAGTGCCGTTCAGCCGTGAAGTGTGGATTGAGCGTGAAGACTTCCGCGAAGAAGCCAATAAGAAGTTTAAGCGCCTGGTACTGGGTAAAAAAGTGCGTCTGCGCGGTGCCTACGTGTTGACTGCAGAGCGCGTCGACAAAGACGACAATGGCGACGTGACCACCATCTACTGTTCCGTTGATCTGGACAGCCTGGGCGTAGATCCTGCCGATGGCGTAAAGCCAAAAGGGGTGATTCACTGGGTGTCTGCCAGCGCCGGTCTGGAGGCAGAGTTCCGTTTGTACGATCGCCTGTTCACCGTGGAAAACCCTGGTGCGGCCGAGGAGTTCGAAACGGTACTGAACCCGGACTCCCTGGTGGTGAAACGCGGTTTTGTGGAAGCCAGCCTGAAAAACGCGGAGGCCGAACAGGCATTCCAGTTTGAGCGGGTGGGGTACTTCTGTGCCGATAGCGTCGACAGTCGCTCCGATGCACTGGTATTTAACCGTACCGTTGGTTTGCGTGACACCTGGGCTAAAATTAACGGTTAACGCTAGCAGGGCCCCTTGTGAGGGGCTTTGGTAAGCAGACACAAAAAAGCGGAGCCAAAGCTCCGCTTTTTTGTGTCTGTCGGTTACTGCAAGACTGCCAGTCTACTTAATGATCGCACTTGCCATCGGTACTGACGCCGTACAGGTATAAGCTGTGGTTGGTCAGTTTAATGTTGTGCTTCATGGCAATCTCATTTTGACGCTGCTCAATGGTCTCGTCACTGAATTCGATCACCTTGCCACAATCCAGGCAGACCAGATGGTCATGATGATGTTGGCTGGCCAATTCAAATACGGCTTTGCCGCTTTCGAAATGGTGACGAGTGACAATGCCGGCGTCGTCGAACTGGTTCAGGACGCGGTACACGGTGGCCAGTCCTATCTCCTCTCCTTGGTCCAGCAATAATTTATACAGGTCTTCGGCACTGATGTGCTGGTTGCCCGGGTGCTGCAACAGCTCAAGAATCTTAACCCGTGGCAGGGTGACTTTCAGGCCTGCTTTTTTTAGTGCTTGGTTTTCGTCCGTCATGGCAGTCTCTTGCATATAGTCAGAGGGGTCTGACATTTTGTAATTAGACCCATTATAGGTAGCTTGTCCGCAACATTAAACCTTCGATATTGCAAGGATTTGCGATTCGATGCTCATTGTGGCAAAAAATGAGCTCGATGCGATTGAAAATACGGCAAACTGAAAGTTAAGGCAAACGTCAAAAATCGATCGCCCTTGTCGAGAACGGCGGTTAAGATGGCTCAGGAGTGGAAAAATCAGGGATGGAAGGATGGCGATGAAGATAGTGGTGCTCACCGGAGCAGGCATCTCGGCGGAGTCAGGCTTGAAGACATTTCGTGCCGAAGATGGCTTGTGGGAGCAGCACAGTATCGAAGAGGTGGCTACGCCGGAGGGCTATGAGCGCAACCCCAGGTTGGTGAGGGAGTTCTACAACGCCCGTTGGCAGCAGCTGGGAAATGGCCAGGTTCAGCCCAATGCGGCCCATCGCGCCCTGGCTGAACTTGAGGCCAGAGAAGAGATTGATCTGACCCTGATCACCCAGAATATCGATAACCTCCATGAGAGGGCAGGCAGCCGCCGGGTGATTCATATGCACGGTGAGTTGGCCAAGGCGCGTTGCCCCCGCAGTCAGCAGGTGTTTCCGATGGTGATGCCATTTTCGGCCGATAATTGCTGCACCTGCTGCATTCCCGCAGAGATCCTACGTCCCCACGTGGTCTGGTTTGGCGAGATGCCATTGCAGCTGAACCAGATCTATCAGTCACTGTCCGAGTGCGACCTGTTTGTGGCGATAGGTACCTCCGGCACGGTCTACCCTGCCGCTGGCTTTGTCGATATGGCCAGCCAGAGCCACGCTCAGACCCTGGAGATCAACCTCGAGCCGTCTGAGGTTCAGAGTCAGTTCCAGTATCATCTGCGGGGCAAAGCCAGTGAGATGGTACCAAAAGTGGCACACTGCCTGGCCCGGAGCGCGCCGCTGACGGAGATACTGTAGAAACAAAAAAGGGCCATGAGGCCCTTTTTTTCTGATGGCAGTCGTTTATAGCAGGAAGCTGATGTCGCTGCCTGGTTGAATCTCTTCTTTTTGGGTTGTGCCCTCAAACAGATAACCAGACTTGTCACCCTTTAGCACCAGCGCATCGCCCTGGCGGAAAATGGCTGAGCCCTCACAGATGCCGACCACGGGAGATAACGGGTCGACGCAGGTGAACTCCTGCAGGCGCTGGGCCCGGGTTTCGCCGTTATGGCCTGGGGCCTGATAGTCACTGTAATGCGGGTTAATCTGGAAGGGAACCAAAGCCAGTGCATCGAAGCTCGGTGGTTCGATGATTGGCATGTCGTTGGTGGTGCGGATCGATTTACCGGCCACATTGGAGCCGGCACTCCAGCCCACATAAGGCATGCCGTTTTTAACCTTGTCGCGAATCGCGTCAATCAGGTTGTGGCGATACAGTTCATGCAGCAGGTGGAAGGTGTTGCCGCCACCGACCATGATACCGTCGACCTCGTCCAGGGCCGCCACCGGATCTGGACACTCGTGAGCACTGCATACCTGGCATCCCAGGGATCCTAAGGCTTCCGCAACCCGTTGCTGGTAGTCGTCGTAACTGATGCTGACTCCGGCATAGGGAATGAACAACCACCGGCTGCCTGGTTTTACCAGCTTTTCCAGCATGGGAAGGGCATGGCTCAGGTAGGGGGTGTCACCGACGCGGGAGCTGCTTAGCAATAACATTGATTGACTCATGGAGCGAATTCCTTATTTCACGCTATCCTCCTGATAATAAGGCTAAAATCGGCGGATGTCCCGAAGAAAAACAACAGGGTTAAAACTCTTTAGGGATCAAAAAGATAGGGCCAGATGCCAACTCGCCGCAGTTCGAATAGTATTTTGTTATATCATTATAGTCTAACTGTAGGATAATGCCGCATCTTGTGGTTGAAGAGTGTTGAAAGTGGCATATACTGTATTTCGAAGTGTGAATTGGTTTCCCAAACCACCAGAAAGCCACCGCCCCAAACGGTGGCTTTTTTTCCTCTGAATTTTGACTTCTCTCCCATCCTGGTTATCGCTGAGAGACCGGGCTCCTTATTGGCGGAGATCGGGAATTTCGAGGTGAGAGTCAGTTTTTTACTAAGAAAAATGTGACTTGAATCAGAGATATTTCGCCCCCATCTGTTGTCTATAGGATGACTCACCCCGTGTGGGCCATTGATGACGTGTCTTTTTTAGGAGAATAGATGAAACGCGTACTTTTGTTCCTGGCGACCAACCTGGCGGTGGTGCTGGTGTTGGGCATTGTTCTGACCCTGCTGACCTCGGCACTGGGCATTCAGCACAACAGCATCCCTTATATACTGGTGCTGGCGGCGGTGTTTGGCTTTGGTGGTTCGATTTTGTCGTTGCAGATGTCCAAGTGGGTGGCCAAGCGCTCCATGGGTCTGCAGGTGATCGAACAGCCCCGGGACGAAACCGAGACCTGGCTGATGGAAACTGTGGCGCGCCAGGCCCAGCAAGCAGGTATTAAGATGCCTGAAGTGGCGGTGTACTCCGCGCCGGAGATGAATGCGTTTGCCACCGGCCCCAGCCGCAACAACTCACTGGTCGCGGTCTCTACCGGCCTGATGTACGGTATGAACCGGGATGAGGTGGAAGCGGTTCTGGCCCACGAAGTGAGCCATGTTGCCAACGGCGACATGGTGACCATGGCTTTGATTCAGGGTGTGGTGAACACCTTTGTGATTTTCGCCGCCCGCTTGATTGCCGGTACCGTCAGTAACGTTTTGTCGTCCGGTGACGAAGAGGGCAGTGGTGAGGAAGCCAGCTACATGACTTACTTCCTGGTCTCCATGGTGCTGGAGATGGTGTTTGGCATTCTGGCGTCGTTCATTGTGATGTACTTCTCCCGTCAGCGTGAATTCCGCGCCGACGCCGGCGGTGCAGCCTTGGCGGGGCGGAATAAAATGATCGCAGCCCTGGAGCGCCTTCGCGGTGGCCAGGAGAGCCAGATGCCAGCCACCATGGCGGCTTTTGGCATCAGCGGTAAACGCAGTATGAGTGAACTGATGATGAGTCACCCGCCGCTTGAAAAGCGGATTGCTCAATTGCAAGCCAACGGTTAATACCGGGTTAGAGTAAAGAACAGGCAGCATTAGCTGCCTGTTTTCATTTTCTGAACTGAAGCCGAATCCTTTGTAAAATTAGGTGTCTAAGGCCAAGAATTGCGTTCTTTTTTGATCTGACC
Source organism: Ferrimonas sediminum (assembly GCF_900100175.1). GTDB lineage: Bacteria > Pseudomonadota > Gammaproteobacteria > Enterobacterales > Shewanellaceae > Ferrimonas > Ferrimonas sediminum. The sequence goes on along the minus strand of NZ_FNEM01000005.1, from coordinate 106,261 downwards.
ACCATTTTTCCACCCTTTCAACTGATAAAGTTAGCCCGCCTTTCAATTGCGTGGTTGATGGCGATCAACTAGGTTAATTGGGGATAAAAAAAAGGGGGCGGGTTTTTCACCGCCCTGATAGCGTGTGAGGATGAGATAAATGTTTAAGAAATTATTGTGCGTGTTCTTTGGTATGGGCCTGGCGTTCAGCGCGTCTGCTGCCGATGTCATCGCCGATATGCATGCAGAGATGTCCGGTTGCGAAACTTGTCATGCCGATGGCGCCCCGTCTGAAGACGGTGCCCATGAAGCGGCCCAGTGTGCGGATTGTCATGGCGGCCTGGCCGACATGGAAGCGCCACACCCGGCTCACGATGGCATGCTGGAGTGTACCGACTGTCACATGGTGCATGAGCAGGAAGTGGGTCAACACCCAGCCTGTGATGCCTGTCATGACGACGGCCGCACCGCTAACTAAGTTGGTGTGACAGTAAAAACCCGCCGGTTGGCGGGTTTTTTTGTATGTGTCTCTTAAAGGCGGTAATCAGTGGGCCGCCAGATAATCCAGTACCACCTGGTGGTGATCCTTGGTTTTAAACTTGTTGAACAGGTGCTCGATCTTGCCTTGTGGGCTGATCAGAAAGCTTAGGCGGTGAATTCCGTCGTACTCCCGCCCCATGAACTTCTTCAGTCCCCACACTCCAAAGGCATCGGCGATGGCATGATCTTCGTCAGAAAGCAGATCAAAGTTAAGGTTGTCCCGCTCGATGAACTTGGCCAGCCGTTTCACCGGATCGGGACTGATGCCCAGCACCACGGTATTGAGTTCCGCCAGTTCGGCTTTGGCATCTCGCAGGCTGCAGGCTTGAGTGGTGCAGCCCGGTGTCATCGCCTTAGGGTAGAAGTACACCAGCACCCGTTTGCCTGGAAAATCGGCCAGAGAAACGGTGTCACCGTGTTGATTTTTGAGTTCGAATTGTGGGGCATCCGCGCCCGCCTGTAGTGGATTCATGATGTCCCTAATTAGTGGTTTCGTTGGTATCCATCCGCCTGATACGGCAATCCAGCATCATCTGATCACCCAGGGCGGTCAATTGCTGCTCCAGATGATCGATGTCGGTGTTCTCCGGAATATTAATAAACAGCTCCAGTTGCTGCAACGCCTTACCATCGGCGGCCGTACCCGCATGGGTTCTCATGCCTGCCAGGTCTTGTTCCAGGTCGGCCAGACACTGGGTGACCTGGCGCATGGTGCCGCGGCGGTCTTCACCGGAATACTCCACCGCCAGCCGGGCGATGTGCTGCTGGGGTACGTGTTCACTGGTGCGTTTGCTGATGGTCAGCAGATCCAGCTGTGCCGCTTTGGCTGGCAGTTCATTCTCCATCAGGGCGATGGCGGCGTAACTGCCGGCAACCAGCATGATGAGGTTAAATTCATTGCCATAGGTGGCCATGCGGCTGTCAATGATGTCGCAATCGCAGCTGGCGGTCAGTTTAGCCAGTTGGTTGACGATTCCTGGGCGGTCGGTGCCCATTGCCGTAACCGCAAGATATTGGGTCATGGTGGTCCCTTATTGGCAGGTGATTGAAGGCCATCGAATCGATGCTGGCCGATCATGCTAGCACAATAAATTTAATCTATGGATGAGAATAACTTATGAGTCCAGGTTATCCGAAATAGGATTGGGGCAGTGCCAGTGGAGTCGTGGGTCCGAACCGGGATGAGGAAAACCCATCGAATTAAGCCCCGGCTAACCGGCTGGCATCCCTTGTCAATGCTGGTCGGCACAAGTACCATAGCTTGTTCAAAGGTCTAGGGATTTCAGAAGATGTTTAGCGGAAGTATAGTAGCGTTGGTCACTCCACTACTGGCGGATGGCGCCGTAGATTATGTCGCTCTTAATGAGTTGGTTGAGTTTCATATTGAGCAGGGTACCGATGCTATTGTCGCGGTGGGTACCACCGGCGAATCCGCGACCCTGAATCCCGACGAACATATCCAGGTGGTGGCAGCGGTGGTCAAGGCCGTTGCCGGGCGGCTCAAGGTGATCGGCGGTGCCGGTGCCAATGCCACTGCCGAGGCCATTGAGCTGACTCGTCGTTGCGAAGCGGCGGGGGTGGACGCCACGCTGTCGGTAACGCCTTATTACAACAAGCCGACCCAGGCGGGTTTGATTGCTCACTACAGTGCGATTGAAGCGGTCGCCACCAAGCCGATCATCCTCTATAACGTGCCGGGACGCACCTGTTGCGACCTGTTGCCGGAAACAACCGCTGAGTTGGCGAAACTTCCTGGGATTATCGCAATCAAAGACGCTACGGGGGACTTGAGTCGGGTGCCTCTGTTGCAGCAACTGTGTCCGGATGATTTTCTGCTGTTCAGTGGTGATGACCCGACCAGCATGGAGTTTATCCGACTGGGCGGTCACGGGGTCATCTCGGTCACTAACAATGTGGCGCCAGCCTGTTTTAAGGCGATGTGTGACGCCGCGTCTTGCGGTGACATGGTGGCGGCCAAAGCCTACAACGATAAGTTGACCGGACTGTATTCGGCGCTGTTTACCGAAGCCAATCCGATTCCGGTGAAATGGGCTCTGGCGGAGATGGGCAAAATGCCTCTGGCGACCTTGCGTCTGCCGTTAACTGAATTGTCTGAGGCGTACCATGACACGGTGCGCCACGCGTTGGTGCAGGCCGACGTGCTATAAAAAGGAAAAAAGAATGAAGCGAGTTTTACTAGGGGTGTTGGTAGTATCTGCACTTGCAGGATGCAGCACTCCGCTGGAGCGGCGTCAGCCCAGTGGCAGCTACGATTACACCACTCAGCCTGAGCCGGTTTCCCTGAAGGTGCCTCAGCAATTGAAAACCCCTGCCATCAGCTCCGAATTCCAGTTGCCGGGGCCAACCACAGGCAGTCAGGCTATGGGGGCTCGTGTCGACGTTCGTCCGCCGCTGCAGGTGCTGCCTTTGGCACCGGGTACCCGGTTGCAGGAGGGGGCAGACAGCGTTACCGTTCTGATTGAAAACCAGTTTGAAGACATCAACCTGAAACAGGAGATGTTGGAAAACCTGACCAAATTCCTCGCTCACAAGTCGATTCCGCTCACCGACACCGACAGCGGTGCCGGTGTTCTGAAAACCGACTGGATCGAGACTGTGGAAGAGTTTGGTGGCTCCATCTGGGGTAAAGATGAGTACCGTCTGCGTCAGCGCTACCAGTTTAACGTTGAAGTAAAGGACAACGGTCGTACCGGTGCCCTGACCATTGAGCTGACCGATCACGAAGAGCTGATCGACGAGCAGGATCAGGATGTGATTCTGACCGATTCAGACAAGCGGCGTTACTCTATCGATATGCTGAACAATGCTATCTCTTACATGAACTTCCAGCGCAAGCAGGAGCGCAAGATTCGCCAGATTCAGGATTCTGAAGGCATGGCTCTGTCACTGGGAAAAGATGCTGACGGTCACGCAGCATTTACTGCCAATGCCGATTTTGAGCGAGTGTGGAGCCGCTTGGATAAGGTGCTGCCTGTACTTGGCTTTACCGTGAAAGATCTGGATAAGAGCCAGGGTACCTACTACGTGGATTACGATCCCAACCAGGGATTCTGGGCCAGCCTGTGGGGCGACAACGATCTGTTGGCGCTGAAATCCGGCGCTTATCGAATTAAGCTCAGTGAAAAGAACGACGTCTCTTTCATCAGCTTCCTGGATGCCGACGGTCAACCACTTGATGATGAGCTGGTGACTTCACTGTATGAACAGTTTGCGCAGTACATGAAGAAGAACGCACGCTCTTTGTAACCCTGTGGCATCGAACTCTCAACGCCCGGCATTTGCCGGGCGTTTTTGTTGGTGCTGATCATCGCCAGCCACCGAAGGCGAGAGTGTCACTATTCTGTGGCAGCACATATGTTAACCAATGTTTTCTTTTGTGATCCGCGTCAGAAAAATTCCCCATGGTGAAGCTCGATCACGAAAGTCCAGCTTGTCGGTGGAATTAGCAACCATTAAATTCCTCCTATAATTGCCTTGGTGTGCGCGCGGTCACGCTTCCTGGGTGGGTGTGACTGGTGCCGCAGTTGAAATTTATTCGCGTAATAATCCAGCCATATCGAGAAGGTGTAATTCACTGATATACCGTTCATTATTGTTTTTCTGTATGGGTTGCAAACATTTCTTTATGCATGACTTTAGCGCCATGTAACACTATGAATAAAAAGGATAAATTTTTGTTTGTTGTTGTTTTTCTTGCTTTCGAAGCATGACAGGGATGGAGATTTTCCGGCGTTTGGGAGGGTTTTGCAGGGTTTGATTTGCAGAATTTGCCTACATAGAATTCGCCGATAACGAAAACGAAATGCAGGCTTCATGTTGAAATTGCGTGAGTGTCTGTTTCGGCAATGTTGAATTAACCGCAGGGGTTATCGATGTCAACGCAATCCTCCTATCAACAGCGGCGAAAGCCCGCCAGTGAGTTTGAATCCAGAGACAGCTATCTGGAAAACGAGCTGAGTATTATGAATTTCAGGCGCTGGCGCCTGCACCTCCCTTTCCGGGACTTCGGCATTGAGCTGGAAGACCTGGTGCCTGCCCTGGCGGCCACCATTGGCAAGGTGGTGATGGTTACCGCCATGGCGGCGGCCTTCGCCAGCCAGTTTGGCTTGTCGGCGGAGTTTGTCGCTGAAAACGTGCGCTACGAGTTGCTGATCGCCGGCGTGCTGTTTGCGGTGGTTTTCTCGGCACTGCTTAACCCCAACACCAACCTCGCCGGTACCCACGGACCGATGATTCCTCTGATTCCGTTGATCGCGGCGGCCGGGGGACACCCGTTGGCGCTGGGGATCATGGTGGGCGTGTTCGGCCTGCTACTCAGTTTCAGTAAAGGGGGCTCTAAATTGGTGACCCTCAGCGGAGAGGGGGTCCGGGGTGGGTTGCTGATCTACCTGGGGGCCGTGGGCTTGATTGGCCAGATTGGCAAACTGGAGTTGTGGTCGGAAGGGATCGGCATGGGCTTTGTGTCCTTTGGCGTGATCTTTGCGACCGTGGTGATTTATGCCTACCTGGCCCGGGTACAGAAACGCTGGCTGGCGATTCCCCTGTGCTCTTTACTTGCCGGTGTGGTGGCCTATGCCATGGGTACGCCGTTTGAGTTTGTCACCGAACCTGGCCTGCCGCCAATGAGCCCGACCTTCTGGTGGGGAGAAACTACGGGTTGGCAGCTGGGCTGGCCGGATCTGAACCACTTTATCGCGGTGATCCCGTTTGCCATTCTGGCGGTGGCCATGTGGTCTCCGGATTTCCTCGGTCACCGTGTGTTCCAGGAACTGAACTACCCCAAGAAAGCCAAAGGGGTACTGATGAACGTCGACGATACCATGACCGTCTGCTCCATTCGTCAGATTGTCGGCTCAATCCTCGGCGGCGGTAACCTGGCCTCTTCCTGGGGAACCTACATGATTCCGGCTGCCATCGCCAAGCGTCCGATTCCCGGTGGCGCCCTGCTCACCGGTGTGATGTGCGTACTGGCTGCGGTGTTGGGTTACCCAATGGATCTGGCTATGTGGGAGCCGGTATTGCGTGTGGCTCTGTTGGTGGGGGTTTTCCTGCCGCTGCTGGAAGCGGGCATGCAGATGGTTCGTGATAACCAGAGCGCCCAGAGCGCCGGTGTGTGCATATTCTCCTGTGCCTTCGTGAATCCGGTCTTCGGCTGGGCACTGACCATGCTGCTGGATAACATGGGCCTGATTGGCGACAAGAAGCGCAGTGCGTCCTTGTCCTTTGCGGATCGGGTGGTGATTCCGCTTATCGCCTTTATCGTCTGTGTGGGCTCTTTGGCACTGGTGGGACAGTTGCCTGGTATTCCGGCCATTCTGTAAATCGGCGCATTAAAAAAAGCGGCTGTGGGTTTTCCACAGCCGCTTTTTTGTGTCTGAACGGGCTTAGTTGCGCTGGAAGGGGTAGACGCTGCCCAGCTTCAGAATCTGGGTCAGGTGGTCCAGCGCGGTCAGTGATTCATTCAACAGCGCCGGATCCCGCAGGTCGTCCAGTGTCAGCTGATCGCGGTAGTGGCCGTTGATCCAGTCTCGCAAGGCCTGATGCTGCGCTGCATCCAGCAGGGTAGCCTGATTCACAGCCGCCAGTTCCGTTTCAGTCAATGCCACCCGCAGGCGCAGACAGGCGGGGCCACCGCCGTTTTGCATGCTTTGCTTAACGTTGTAGAACAGCACGTTGCTAATGGGGTTGGCGGCGGCAACCAGGGATTGCAGATACTGATTAACCTGGGTGTTGTCCTGGCACTCTGTCGGAGCCACAATCACCATCTCGCCACTGGGCAGGGTCAGAATCTGGGTGTTGAACAGGTAGCTGCGCACCGCGCTGTCGATGCTGACCTGCTCGGTGCCGACTCTGATGAAATGCAGCTTGTTGTCACCGAACTTGTCTTGAATCTCTGCCAGTTTTGCCTCGGTGTCGAGGAAAGCCTGCTCGTGATAGAACAGCACGTTCTGGTTGCCGACGGCGATGACGTCGTTGTGGAACACCCCCTGATCAATGACATCGGGGTTTTGTTGCAGGTAGACGGTCCGGGCAGCGTCCAACTGGTGCAGGCGGGCTACGGCTTGACTGGCTTCCAGCGTTTGCCGGGCCGGGTAGCGCTGCGGCTTGGGCTGGCTGGGATCCGAGCCGTGCTGACCATAGACAAACAGCTGCACCCCAGATTGGCCATAGTCACGGCACAGACGGGTATGGTTGGCCGCTCCCTCATCGCCGAACATGTCGTGGGCGGGGAGGGCGGCGTGATGGCGGAAATGGGCGGGATCAGCAAAGGTCGCCTGCAGAATACGGCCGGTGACCGGGTGCTCGATGGCCCGGTGGAACTTGTTGACCAGGTTGGCGGGGGTGAAATGCACCTTGTGATCGGCGCTGTCGGCACTGGGGGAGACGGTGGCGGCATTGGCGGTCCACATGCTGGAAGCGGAGTAGCAGGCCATCAGCAGGTGCGGCGCGGTGTCGTAGGCCCGCTGCAGTATCTGACCGTCACTGCCGGAAAAACCCAGGGTTTTCAGGGTATGGATATCCGGGCGCTGCTGGGGCGCCAGCACCCCCTGGGGCAGACCAAGCTGCTTAACGGACCACATTTTTTCTAACCCCTGCAGGGCGGCCGCTTTCGGATTTGAAACCGCCTGGGCGTTGGATTGGGAAGCCACATTGCCAAAAGAGAGACCGGCGTAATTATGGGTCGGGCCTACCAGGCCATCGAAGTTGGCTTCAAATGCACGCATGAAAATTCCTTATTCTATTTATAGTTGAGGTCCTGAATCCGATGGGAAAACCGGCAAGCGGTCCGGGATCGGGAAGTCAACAGTATAAAGAGGAAACTGTGATGGACAAGGGGAAAAATTGGCACTGGCGTTTACAATTGCATAACTATTACTTGCGTTAAGCGCGGCATTGCATTAGTAATTTTTTTAGGTGCGTTTTTAGTCCAAAAAAAAGTTGTTGGACAAAAATCGACTAACTAGTGGCTTGAAAGCGGGGCAAAGCTTGAAACTGGCGGATGTTCCCTCTATATATGGAGCCACTTTATTTGAATCAGCTTGTTAACAGGTGCCTATTCCTCCGTCATGGCTAAATCACTGGTAATTGTGGAGTCGCCCGCCAAGGCGAAAACCATTAACAAATATCTCGGCAACGACTTCATCGTAAAGTCGTCGGTGGGCCACATTCGTGATCTTCCGACTTCCGCCAGTCAATCGACCTCGTCAGTGCCGGCCAAGCCCGCTGCCGAAGTACGAAAGATGTCGCCCGAAGAGAAGGCAGAATACAAGCGTAATCGTGAATATCAGGGCTTGATTGCCCGCATGGGCATCGATCCCGAGCACGACTGGAAAGCCAACTACCAGGTGTTGCCTGGCAAAGAAAAGGTGGTCAAGGAGTTGCAAACTCTGGCTGCCAAGGCGGACCACGTCTATCTCGCAACGGATTTGGACCGCGAAGGGGAAGCCATCGCCTGGCACCTGCAGCAGGTGATCGGCGGCGATGACGAGCGTTATCGCCGGGTGGTGTTTAACGAGATCACCAAAAGTGCCATCAAAGACGCCTTCTCCAATCCATTGGAGCTGAATCAGGCCCGTGTGAACGCCCAGCAGGCCCGCCGGTTCCTCGACCGGGTGGTGGGCTTTATGGTCTCGCCGCTGCTGTGGAAGAAGATTGGCCGCGGTCTTTCCGCCGGCCGGGTGCAGTCAGTTGCGGTGCGCTTGCTGGTGGAACGTGAGCGGGAGATTCGCGCCTTTGTACCGGAGGAGTTCTGGGATCTGCACGCCGATCTGAGCTGCGCTTCCAGCGACGCCCTGCGGATGCAGGTGAGCCGCTATCAGGGTGACAAGTTGGCACTGACCAACGAAGCGCAGGCCAATGCGGCGGTTGCGACCCTGACCTCGGCCTCCTACACCGTCAGTGGTCGGGAAGATAAGCCGAGCAAGAGCAAACCTCAGGCGCCGTTCATCACCTCGACCCTGCAGCAGGCGGCGAGCACCCGTCTGGGCTTTGGGGTGAAGAAGACCATGACCCTGGCCCAGCGCCTGTATGAAGCCGGTTACATCACCTACATGCGTACCGACTCCACCAACCTCAGCAAGGAAGCGGTGGCCAACTGTCGTGACTATGTGACCGAGTGGTACGGCAGCGAGTACCTGCCTGACGCCCCGAAAACCTATGGCAGCAAAGAGGGCGCCCAGGAAGCGCACGAAGCGATTCGTCCCTCTGACGTTACCGTTAAAGCCGACAGCCTTAAGGGGATGGAGCGCGATGCCGAGCGACTGTATGACCTGATTTGGCGTCAGTTTGTTGCCTGTCAGATGACCGAGGCCAAGTACGACTCGACCACCCTGACCGTGGTGGCCGATGAGTATGAACTCAAGGCCAAAGGTCGCATCATGCGCTTCGATGGCTGGACCCGGGTGCAGCCGCCTCTGCGCCGGAAGGGGGAAGAGGATCTGATCCTGCCGCCGGTCAAGGTTGGCGACAGCCTGAGTCTGAAGCTGCTGGATCCCAAGCAGCACTTCACCAAGCCACCGGCCCGCTTCAATGAAGCATCGCTGGTGAAAGAGCTGGAAAAGCGGGGCATTGGCCGCCCGTCTACCTACGCCTCCATCATCTCGACCATTGTCGACCGTGGTTACGTCAAGGTGGAAAACCGCCGTTTCTTTGCCGAAAAGATGGGCGAGATCGTGACCGATCGCCTGGTGGGGAACTTCGAAAACCTGCTCAACTACGACTTTACCGCCGGCATGGAGCAGACGCTGGATAAAATTGCCGACGATCAGCGAGACTGGAAACAGGTGCTGAACGAGTTCTATGGCGAGTTTACCGAGCGCTTGGAACATGCCGGATTGCCTGCGGAAGAGGGCGGCATGGTTGGCAACGAAATGGTGCAAACCGACATTCCGTGCCCGACCTGCGAGCGCCCTATGGGGATTCGTACCGCCACCACCGGGGTGTTCCTGGGGTGCAGTGGCTACAATCTGCCGCCGAAGGAGCGCTGCAAGACCACCATCAACCTGACCCCGGGCGACGAAGCGGAAGCGGTGTTGTCCGGTGAGGACATGGAAACGGAAGCGCTGCGCAGCAAGCGCCGCTGTGGCGTCTGTGGCACCGCCATGGACAGCTACCTAATCGATGAAACCCGTAAGCTGCATGTGTGTGGTAATAACCCCAACTGCGATGGCTACGAGGTCGAGCAGGGTACTTTCAAGATCAAGGGCTATGACGGTCCAATCATCGAGTGTGACCGCTGCGGTGCCGACATGGAGCTGAAGAACGGCCGTTTCGGTAAGTACTTCGCCTGCACCAACACCGAGGCCTGCAAAAACACTCGCAAGCTGCTGAAAAGCGGCGAAGTCGCGCCACCTAAGGAAGACCCGGTACAGTTGCCGGAGCTGGCCTGCGAGAAATCCGATGCCCACTTCGTGCTGCGCGATGGCGCTGCCGGCCTGTTCCTGGCGGCCAGCACCTTCCCTAAGAGTCGCGAGACCCGGGCGCCGAAGGTGGAGGAGCTGGTGCGTTTCAAAGATCGTATCTCTCCGAAGTTTACCTACCTGACCGAAGCGCCGGCCAAGGATCCGGACGGTAATCTGGCGGTGCTGAAGTTCAGTCGTAAGACCAAAGAGCAGTACGTCGCCACCGAAGTCGATGGCAAGGCCACCGGTTGGACCGCCAAATATGTGGACGGTAAGTGGGTGGAAGAGTTGGCGAAAAAGCGTAAGCCGGCGGCGAAGAAGAAAGCCTGATTTCGGTTAGCCTGACCCAATTAAAAAGCCCGCTGTCACACAGCGGGCTTTTTTATGCGCTTAGAGCGTCCTGAAGAGCGAATTTACGCACTTTGACGCTGTTGCAGGGTTAGGTGCTGCACAATGTCTTCGATGCTCAGTAGCGGCATTTGGTGGGCTTTGGCGAATTTCACCAGCTCAGGCAGGCGCATCATGTCGCCGTCGTCATGGGCGACTTCGCAGATGACACCGGCAGGCTTGAGCCCGGCCAGTTGCATCAGTTCCACCGAGCCTTCGGTGTGGCCGCGGCGACTCAGCACCCCGCCGGGCTGGGCCCGCAGCGGGAACACATGCCCGGGACGGGCCAGGTCATCCGGCCGGCAGTGATCGGCCACCGCGGTGCGAATGGTGGTGACCCGATCTGCCGCCGACACCCCGGTAGTGACGCCAACCTTGGCTTCGATGGAGACGGTGAACGCGGTGCCGTTCTGGCTGGAGTTGTGGTTGACCATCGGGGGCAGCGCCAGGGCGTCGGCCCGTTCGTGGGTCAGGCACAGGCAGACAATGCCGCTGCCGTGGCGAATGAGCAGCGCCATCTGCTCTTTGGTGATGGATTGGGCGGCGTAGATGATGTCACCTTCGTTCTCCCGATCTTCATCGTCGACCAGAAGCACGCCCTGGCCCAGTTTAAGGGCGTTGATGGCGGCGAGTACGCGTTGCTCGGCGGTGCCGGCAAGTAGTGGCTGATTCATGGCAGTTCCTTTAATAATACAATGAGATACCAGAATCAGGGCATAGGAGGTTACCCAGGCAGAATGCGCAGGTAAGCGGGCCTGGCGCGAATGCGGCCTTGGCCTTGCAGAGACACCGGCCTGTGGCGTGGTGCCCTTATCCTCTTTCATCCGGACTGTAACCGTCGGCTCTGGTTTTGCACCAGATCTGCTGACCCCACCATGTGATGGGCGCTCGCGGGCTCACTCCCGGTAGGGAAGTTTACCGCCGGTGGGGAGTTTCACCCCGCCCTGAGAATAGTTGCCCGAAGGCACAGCCATGCTACTCCCGTGGGTGGAGTGACACAATGGAGAAGCAGCCAAACGGGCTGACCAGAAAACAATTTCGCGGCAGGGATCTCAGATTGGAACTTAGGCCGATGGCCGGCGGATTAGCGACAGGGGAAAACAGGGGAGCAGGCCGGATGGCTCCGGCCTGGGTAAAAGGGGATTACCACTTTTTCTTCGGCTGGAACAGTTCGTCCAGGTCGTCGGCGCGTTTGGGTTTGTTGCTCTCAACCGGTTGCTTACTGCCTTCGATGGTGTCGAGCAGTTCGTTGGTTTTCGCCAGCATGCGGGTGCGGTACTCCGGTGAGGCCAGTACCTGGTTGTTGAGAGCCAGGGTGATCTTCGACAGCAGCATCTTGGCAGAGCCGTACTGGCGGGCATTGACCAGGTTGCGGGCCCGGTTGAGCAGCACTTCGATGTGGATTCGCAACTGCAGCTTATCGATCTTCAGCTCTTCGTCGGTAAACACTTCGGCGTTGATGCGGCCTTTGTTGTGTTCATTGCGCAGCACCGGCTTGAGCTTTTTCAGGGTTTGGATCAGCACCAGAGTCTGTTTTTCGTTGCTGGGCAACTGAAACAGGTCGATGCTCCCCTGCCCGGCTTCCGAGTCCTGAAGTCCCTTTAGCTGGGCCATGGTCTGGGCGATGCGGGAGTCCATGTCACTGCTGGCGGGACTCATCTGCTTGGCGGTTTTAAGGGCATCGAGAATGCGCTGATTCAAGGTTTGCAGCAGGGCATTGCTCATCGGCAGCACAGCGGCCTGGGAAAGGATATCTTCTGACTCTTCGATAATGGCACGCTGACGAGCCAGCTCTTTCCGCCTATTGGCTTCTTTAGCTTCATGGTGCTGATAAACCAGATTGATGGCGATGATAACCAACAAGGCGATCACAACCATGACGACAACGGCAAAAAATGACATGCAATAGCAAAGAGTTAGAATTTTTCTCAATGTTACACTATTGTCCAGAGAGTTGCATCCTAACGGATAAGGCTTTGCTATATTCCATTTGTGTTTTAGAATTATCAGGTTTATAACTTTATGATATTAAAGACAAGGGTCTGAGAACACCATGAAGCTTCAACAGTTGCGCTATATCGTCGAGGTGCTGAACAATAACCTCAATGTGTCTGCTACCGCAGAGAGTCTGTATACCTCTCAACCGGGGATCAGCAAGCAGGTGCGGATGTTGGAAGATGAGCTGGGCATTCAGATCTTTGGCCGCAGTGGCAAGCACCTGACCCACGTGACCCCTGCGGGGCAGCAGGTCATAGACATCGCCTCCGAGGTGCTGGGCAAGGTTGAAAGCATTAAGAAGGTGGCGCGGGAGTACACCCAGCCCGATCGCGGAGATCTGATTCTGGCGACTACCCATACCCAGGCCCGCTACGCGTTGCCGGAGGTGATTCGCGGCTTTATCGAGCGTTATCCTCAGGTCAATCTGCATATGCACCAGGGCACTCCGGACCAGATCTGCGAGATGGCGGTACGCGGTGATGCGGATTTTGCCATCGCTACTGAAGGCATGAACATGTTCCATGACCTGCTGATGCTGCCCTGTTACCACTGGAATCGCTCCATCGTATTTCGCAAAGATCACCCGCTGGCCTCTAAAAGCACCGTCAGCCTGGCAGACGTAGCGGAATGCCCATTGGTGACTTATGTCTTTGGTTTTAATCGAAGCAGCGCCCTGGAGCGGGCGTTCCACAACAATGGCCTCGAGCCCAGAGTGGTGTTTTCTGCCACCAGCGCCGATGTATTAAAGACCTACGTCCGGTTGGGACTCGGGGTCGGGGTAATGGCGACCATGGCCATTGATGAAGTGGAAGATCAGGATCTGGTGGTGGTGGATGCCAGCCATCTGTTTGAGCCGAACACCACCAAGATTGGGTTTCGAAAAGGCAGCTTTTTACGTAGTTATATGTATGAATTCATGGAGAGGTTTGCTCCGCATCTGACCCGTGAACGGGTCGAGCAGGCGCAATTGCTGCGGGATCAGCAGCAGGTGGACGAGATGTTCGCAAACATCGAGCTACCGATGCGGTAAAACCGAATCAAAGCGGAGAACCATTCGAAATTTATCTGGTCTGAATTGTCGGCTGGAAAATAAAAAAGCAGCCTCAGGGCTGCTTTTTTATTTCGGGATTCGAGCTTAGCCGCGGTAACGGCATCCGGAGGTGCAGGTCTCTTTGATCTCCACCATCGACAGTTGCGGCAGCGTCGGTTTGAGTTCATTCCAGATCCACCGGGCCAGCACTTCGCTGGTGGGGTTCTCCAGGCCGGGGATCTCATTCAGGTAGTAGTGATCCAGGCGATCGTAGATGGGCTTAAAGGCCGCTTTGAGATCGCCAAAGTCCATTATCCAGCCGGTGTGTGCGTCGACCTCTCCACTGATGTAGATGCGCACCAGAAACGAATGACCATGCAGCCGGCCGCACTTGTGCCCTTCAGGAACATTGGGAAGGTGGTGTGCGGCTTCAAAATGAAACTCTTTGTAGATTTCAGTAGACATAATGGACTCCGTAAAAATGCGCCGGAAGTTTGGCATGGCGACGAGAGTGATGCAATAGCGAATTGTTTGCTATCGTAGGCACTCAGGGAGTGATTTCGAATAAAGGAAATACGATGAAAAAAATGCTTTTGGGCACACTGACGATTGTTGTGTTGGCGGGATGTGGACAGCCTGAAGCCAGCTGGGTACATGATACAAAAGATAATCAGGGATTTATGGCTGATCGAGATCGTTGCAACGTCGCCATTGACGACAGTCAGGCCGATTTCAAAGCGCGGTTTTCCGCCTGTATGAAGCGCGCAGGTTGGAGACTCGAAGCTCATTAACGCATCGCGGCTAAGGAGCAAAGTATGTCACGACGACCACTAACCGCAGAAGAAAAGCAGGTACTGGAGCATAAAGGCACCGAAGCGCCGTTTTCCGGCCGGTTTCTGCATCACGACAGTCGCGGCTGGTACCGGTGCCGCAACTGCGATGCCCCGCTGTACCCCAGTGAGTCGAAATTCGATGCCGGTTGTGGCTGGCCATCGTTTGAGGCGCCGCTGGCCCAGGCGGTGACCGAGGTGGCCGATGCTGACGGCCGCCGAACCGAGATTCTGTGCCGCCAGTGTGGCGGTCATCTCGGGCACGTGTTCAGGGGAGAGCGGTTGACTCCGGCCAATGAACGCCACTGCGTCAATTCACTGAGTCTGGCGTTCAGCCCTGAGCCAGGCGCTCAGGTCGCTTCTCTGATGCTGGGAGGCGGGTGTTTCTGGTGCATCGAAGCGGTGTTTGAACGGGTCAATGGTGTCAGCCGCGTGGTGAGTGGCTATGCCGGCGGTCGCATCGACAACCCCGGCTATCAGCAGGTGTGCAGCGGTGAAACCGGCCATGCCGAGGTTGTAAAGCTAAACTACGATCCCGCGGTGGTGGATCTGGATTCCCTGCTGGAGCTGTTTTTTGCCAGCCACGACCCAACCACCCTGAATCGCCAGGGAGCCGATCGGGGTACCCAGTACCGCTCCATTGTCATTTGCGAGGATGAGGAGCAGGCAGAGCGGGTCCGCCACTATGTGCAGCGACTCGAGGCCAGTGGTGCCTTCGCCCAGCCAATTGTGACCGCCATCGAGCAAGGGCATGATTTCTATCCTGCCGAACTCAGCCATCAGCAGTATTATCAGCAGCACCAGAGTCAGCCTTATTGCCAGATGGTGATTAGCCCCAAGGTTGCCTCTGTATTTCAGCGATTTGCCGACAGGATGAAAGGCGACGAATAGACTAAACTGGTGACAGTTATCCACCAAAGCGACCGGACTGCCAGGGAGGCGACATGCAGGGAATCATCTTTACCGAGTTTCTCGACTTGGTTGATGAGGCGTTTGGTCCTGAGGTGACCGAAGCGTTGTTTGAGCAGCTGGAGCTGCCCAGTGGGGGCGCCTATACCCGGGTGGGCAACTACGATCACGAGGAGATTGTGGCTCTGGTGAAGGCGCTCAGCAACCAGGTCAATAAACCGGTGGCAGAGCTGCTGTACAGCTACGGTTATTACCTGTTCCCCCGTTTAATGAAGCTGTATCCACAGCGGTTGAGTCACTGCTACAACAGCTTCGATTTTCTCTATGCCGTAGAAAACGAAATTCATACCCACGTCAAAAAAATTCACGTCAGCGCCGAAGTACCCACCTTCGAGTTTCCGCACCGGGACGAGCATCAAATGCAGGTGATTTACAACTCCAAGCGCGGGTTGGCGGACGTCGCCCACGGCTTGATTGCCCGCTGCTGTGACCACTTCGACGAGGCCATCGATATCGCCCTGACCGATCTGAGTGGCAAGGACAAGACTCGGGTTTGTTTCCTGTTGACCAAGCGGGCCGGTGAATGACGGATCTATGGCAAAAGCGCTACCAAAGGGAGAGGCGTGCACGCGAGCAGGCAGAAGCCCTTCTGGAAACCAAAAGCCTTGAGCTGTATGAGCTGAATCGGAAGCTGGAGGCGACCAACCTGCTGCAGGCTGGCGAGATTAAGTGGCGGCAGCGGTTTGATGCTTGTTTACTTGGGGTAAGCCGGGATCTGCTGTCTTGCAATGTCTCTGCTCCGTTTGACACCATTCGCGATACCCAGGCTCGCCTGGGGGCGCTGCTGTCGGCAGCCTGGATTGGACTGGAGTGGGGACGGGGCCGCTCCCTGTGCTGGCCTGTGGTGTATAACGGTCCCTGGCCTAAGCACCAGAGTGGGCCGCTGGCGAAAGAGGAACCCATACTCAGTGAGCGTGATCACCGGTGTGGCTACCAGGCGGTGGCCACCGGGGTGTCTCTGATAGTGGTATTCAGTGAAGAGGTGGAATGGCGAGAGCCTCACCAGGATATGCTCAGGGATCTGGCGCTGCTGTTTGATGCCTTCTATAACAACTGGCTGGCCTTTACCCAGCTAAAGCTGGCCGAGCAGGAAACCCACAGAATGTCGACCCTGAGATCCCGGTTCCTGGCGATGGTGACCCATGAATTGCGAACGCCCATGAATGGCGTACTGGGCTGTGCCGATCTGCTGGCGTCCTCCCCCCTGAACTCGGAGCAGCAGCAGTTGTTAAGGGTACTGACTCACTCCGGCCACAGTTTACTGGCGTTGATCAACGACGTGCTGGACTATAACAAGATCGACTCCGATCAATTTTGCCTCAATGACAAGCCCATCGATCTGCACCAACTATGCCGGGATACGCTGGAGGTCGTGCGGCCCATGGCCAGTGATAAGGGGCTGAGCCTGACTTGCGAAGTCAAAGGTGAGCTCCCCGACGCGGTCTGCCTCGATCCCAGCCGTTATAAACAGGTTTTGCTGAACCTGCTGGGCAATGCCGTTAATCACACCGAACAGGGCGGGGTGGCGTTAACCCTGGACAGCCGCCAGGTTGGCGACGTTGTCGAGGTGGTGACCTGTGTTGAGGACAGCGGCCCGGGAATAGGGGAAGCGTTTCAGCAGCGGTTGTTTGAGCCCTTTACTCAGGAGGGTGGGACCAGTGGGGAGGGAACTGGCCTGGGGTTATCCATCAGTCAAAAACTGGTGCGGCGCCTGGGCGGCGAACTGCAGGTCAGCAGTGAACTGGCGGTGGGAACCCGTTTCTATTTTGCGCTGGAACTGATCCCGTGCGTGCGACCGCCGGTGAGCACTACCAGCTTGAAAGTCAGCAAAAGTGGCCACATTCTGGTGGCAGAAGACACCAAAGCCAATCAGTTGGTCATCAGGCTGATGCTGGAGAAGGAGGGGTGTCAGGTCACCCTTGTTGAGAACGGGAAGCAGGCGATAGAGCATGCGTGTGAGCACCCTTATGATCTTATTCTCATGGACTGCAGTATGCCGATCATGGATGGTTATTCTGCCACCGAGGTATTGCGCTCAAAAGGCTGTCAAACCCCCATATTGGCGTTGACCGCCACCACCACTGCAGAAGCGCACAAAATGTGCATGGAAGCGGGTATGAATGCGGTGCTGCATAAGCCCATTCACCGGGCCTCGCTGATGCAGGCGATTGATCAATGGCTGTAACGATATTGATTCTAATCTATAGATGATAACTTGCCATTTTATGCGCTATTCATTCTATTTAATCGTAGCTATTCTCGGGTTTTCCCCCCTTTACTGGAGTTGGCAATGGGACGTTTAGTGGATGGACAATGGCACAACGTGTGGTACGACACCGAGGCCAATCAGGGCAAATTTGTTCGCAGTGAGTCGCAGCACCGAAACTGGGTTACGGCCGACGGCGCTCCCGGCCCCAGTGGGGAAGGTGGCTTTGCCGCCGAGCCGGGGCGTTACCATCTGTATGTCTCTATGGCCTGTCCCTGGGCCCATCGAACCCTGATCTTTCGAAAGCTCAAAGGTCTGGAGGATGCCATCAGCGTGTCGGTGGTGCACCCGCTGATGGCTGAGCACGGCTGGACGTTTGCTCCGGGAGACGGAGTGATCGCCGATGACATTAATGGAGCCGACTATCTCCACCAGATCTACACCACCGATGACCCGCTCTACAGTGGCCGGGTGACAGTGCCTGTTTTGTGGGACAAGCGGCAGAAGCGCATCGTCAGCAATGAGTCGTCCGAGATCATTCGAATGCTCAACAGTGCGTTTGATGGGGTGGGCGCGATGCAGGGCGATTACTATCCACAGCCGCTTCGAGCAGAGATCGATGCCATCAATGAGTTGGTCTATTCCGGCATCAATAATGGCGTCTACCGGGCGGGATTTGCGACCACCCAGTCGGCTTATGAGGAGGCGCTGGAGCAGTTGTTTCAGGCACTGGATGTACTGGAATCCAGATTGGCGGCGCAGCGATATCTGGCCGGCAACCAGCTCACGGAAGCGGATTGGCGTTTGTTTACCACTCTGGTGCGTTTCGATTCCGTCTACGTGGGCCACTTTAAGTGTAACCTTCGGGATCTGCGCGAATACCCCAATCTGTGGGCCTACACCCGTGAGCTCTACCAATGGCCGGGAATTGCAGAGACCGTCAATATGGCCCACATTAAACAGCATTATTACCGCTCCCACGTCATGATCAATCCCACTGCGGTGGTGCCGATCGGCCCCTGGCTGGACTGGATGCAGCCCCATGGGCGTCAGGGTTTGTAACGCTGGAGAGTCGGGTCATCTATGCTATGAGGACAACACTGTCAGGGAGAATGTGATGAAAGTGATGGTATCCAGGTGGCTATTTTTGGTGATGGTGCTGCTGTCGGCACCGGTGAGTGCCAGTGATGCGCTGATCGGTATGTTGACCTCCCAGCTCGGGGTCACCGAGCAGCAGGCCAGCGGAGGCCTGGGCGCTTTGCTGGCCACGGCCGAGCCAAACATGAGTGCCGAGGGGTTGAGCTCCCTGTCGGGGATCATTCCCGACATGGATGGCCTGCTGGCCACCGGAGCGCAGTTGCTGGGGGGGGAGGCGTCGTCGTCGGGCACTTCCAGCCTGCTGGGCGGGCTGATGGGGGGAAATGCCACCGCTCTGCTCGGCCTCAATGAGGCGTTTTCATCGCTGGGCCTGGATTCAGCCATGGTGGCGCAGTTTAGTCAGGTGTTGCTGGATTATGTTAACAGTGAAGGGGGACAGGCGCTGATGCAGCAACTGCAAACGGCGCTGCTTTAACCCGATGGAAGGCCGCTTATTTTAGCGGCCTTTGAGCGCTGCCGGTGCCGGCATGTGCGCTGTGATCAGGGTAGTGTTTCCTCGGGTTATTCGGTGTTTTTCTTCAGTCTCTTAACACTTTATTCAACGATCATCTACAAAAAGCACAACTGTTGGCCAACGGGGTTGTATTGCCCTGATTACTTAATTAGATTCTTCTTAAGTTGATCGGTCTGGGTGCGTCATGAATATAACCATCAGGTGGAAATTGTCGATCTTAGTGGCAGGAGTGTTGCTGGCGGTCAGCAGTTTCTTTTGCCTCAATCTGCTGTTGATTGAGACCGGAGTGCTGAATCAGCAAAAGGTGTTGGTTTCAGAGCAGGTCGAGTCTTTGGTGAATGCCAATTTGCAAGGGCAGGTTGAAACCATGACTCGATCGGTGAGTGAGTACTACCAGCGCACCGATGATAAAGAAATTCGTGAGGCATTATTTCAGGAGGTGTCGGGACTGCGCGTTGCCATTGGCAATATGTACGACAACAACCTCACTGATGATGCCGCCATGACCCTCTATACCTTTATCAATGAGTATCAGTGGGGGAGTGGCCGTTACCTGTTTGCCTACGACGCGGACACTCTGTCTAATGAGGCGTCTGGAAACGGCGAAGTGGCGGTTGGGAACTCGTTCGATGCACAGGATGAAAAGGGCAACTACTACGCCCGTGACATTGTCTCCTCGGCCCGGCAGCACGACATCGGTTTCAGCAGTTACTTCTTCACCAATCCTCAAACCGGCAAGGTGGAGGAAAAGCTGTCGGCGTCGTTCTACTTTGCTCCTTTGAACCTGGTCATTGGCACCGGGGAATACGTCAGTACCCTCAAGCAGCAGGCGACGGAAGCTGCGCTGCTTGCGATTGCATCGTCCCGTTTCGGCGAGCATGGTTATTTTTGGGTTCAAGACAAAAACGGCACCCTACTGACACACCCCGACCCGGCTTTGATTGGCTCGGTCACACCAAGCAGTCGGGAGGTGGCCCGGCAACTGGCGACCCGATCCCAGGCAAGCGTGTTGACGCAAGAGGTGCACCCGGACACCCAACTTCCTGAAAATCGTCTGACATTTGCGAAACAGGTATTTCCTCGTTGGGGATGGGTCATTGTGACCGGTACTTTTCAACGGGACGTGACTGGCATCGAGGAGAGCCTCGGTGTCGCCATGGCCGACCTGTTTGATGCTGAGGTTGGTAAGGCCCTGATCTATACCGTGGTATTGCTGATTTTAACCATGATTCTCTCGGTGTTCCTGCTGAACTTGATCATTGCCGAGATGGTGGATTTGAAACTGCGCATCGACAACCTTTCTACTGGAGATGCGGATCTGACCGCTCGACTGGAGGTGAAAAGCAGGGATGAATTAGGGGCGATCAGGGAGTCCTTTAACGATTTCGTCGGTAACCTGCAATCGATGATGTTGGATATCTCCCAGGCATCGGGTCACATCACCGTCGGACTTGACCAGCTTAACGAGCAGACCGAGCGAAACAGCAGGGCATTGGACCGGCATTCCTCCGAGACCGAACTGGCGGTAACCGCCATCACCCAGGTCAGCAGCACCGCAGATACCGTAGCGCGCAGTTCGGAAAATACCTCCGACAAGACCCGTCAAGCCAACGACGAAGCCAGAGAGTCCAAGGTGACGGTGGTCGAGGCCGGTGACAGTGTTCGGGCATTGGTGGAGGAGATGGGTACCGCCTCGGCTTGCATCGATACCATGAACCAGAACACTCGTAACATCGTCTCTGTGCTCAGCATCATCGGTGATATCGCCGATCAGACCAACCTGCTTGCCTTGAATGCCGCTATTGAAGCCGCCAGGGCCGGGGAGCAGGGCAGGGGCTTTGCCGTGGTGGCGGAGGAGGTTCGTAACCTGGCTTCACGTACCCAAAAAAGTACGTCGGAGATCAATGAGATTTTAGGCACCCTGCAGCAGGGAGCGGAAGAGGCCGTGACTCTGATGGACGGCACCCGCAGCAGCTGCCAGCGAGTGGCAGACAACACCACCCGTATTACCGAGCGTCTGGATCAGATGACCGACTCCATTAGTGACATCGATGCCCTGAGTGGCCAGATCGCCACGGCGGCACAGGAGCAGAGCTCGGTGAGCGAGGAGATCAGCGCCAACGTCCATACCATCCAGGAGATGGCCGCCGAGCTGGCTCAAAATGGCGAGGAGACTGCGGTCAGTACCCGCAGCCTGGCCGCTGCCAATGAGCAACTGTCGACCCTGGTGGGGCGATTCCGGCTTCGTTGAGCCGCCGAGGGTTGATTCTGATCGATGGCAAAGCTGATGGCTGGATCAATGATTTCTTTTGTCTGCAGACTGTGCCCCAAAATACCAGCCACGTTTGCCAGCCGCGCAGCTCCAATCTGAGCCGGTTCAAGGCTCAGGGAGAGGCGGCGAGCCGCGGCTCAGCGGTCGAGGAGACCCGGTGGTAGGCCGGAGGCTTGACTCTGGAATAAATTACACAGAATGTGGTCTATCCTTTGGAGAGTCGATTCCACACTGGGAGTGCCTGCTTATTGCAGGCCACGATGCCCAGCCCCGGGAGGAAGGAGGAGACCGCAATGCCGAAATTCATCGATTCCCACCCCATGGAACCCTTTACTGCGGATCAGCTACGAGACCTACAGAGTGCGCCGCCCGATGAGTTCGGGGTGACACACCACGACATCCTGTTCAGCAAGAGGGACAATCTTATCTATTGCGTACTGGAGGCGCCGAACGCAGAAGCGATCCACAAGCATCACGCCAAAGCCGGCATCTCTTGTCAGTGGGTGCATGAGGTCGAGTCAACCCGCAGTAAATAGACCACTCAGGAGTCGGCTGTCCCGCTGACTCCCTTTTTTTTGACCTCTTTCCTGTCTAATACGCCCGCCCCCTCCAGCCATGGGGTTTTGGTGGGGCTGCAGACGGGGTTGTCGGGTCTGTAACTCATTGATCTGGCTTGGCCCTACCTGTTGGTGCACATTGGTACCCAATGGCAAAACTAAAACCGCAGGGTTTTGGCGATCCGTGGCAAATATAAAGACAGATTCGGAGGGAGCATGTACCTGACTCCCATCAGCAGGCCGACGGGCCGGTCTTTGAGGCAGTCAGGTGAGTTGAGCCACCTTAGTTGCATCTGAAAAACTCTGGATTCTTCCTAAAAACTCTCCTTAAGGTGTTGATATAATTACCTCTGTAAATCATTCATCGACGCATTGAATTTGGGGTCAAGCCTTGTCTAAGCAACTGAATTACAAAAAAGTCCGCTCGATTTTGGTCGTTTGCATGGGCAATATCTGTCGCTCACCTACGGCAGAGGCGGTGTTTGGCCATCGCTTCGAGGCTGCCGGGTTGAAGGTGGAGCTGGACTCAGCCGGTACTCTGGCCTACCACGCTGGTGAAACACCAGACAGTCGCTCGGCAGCGGCGGGGTGCCGGCGGGGCTACGACTTTTCCGGCATTCGGGCCCGTCAGGTTCGGGATGAGGACTTTGAACACTTTGACCTGATACTGTCTGCCGACCGTTCCAACCTGAGCGACCTGCGCCAGAGGTGTCCGTCGCATCTGACCTATAAACTGGGGATGATCATCGATGGCGCTGAGGTACCGGATCCTTACTATGGCGGTAGCGATGGCTTTGAACGAGTGCTGGATCTGTTGGAAGTCGCAGCGGATCAGTGGCTGGCCCGGCTGCGCTGAATCGTTATCGGTAACCGCAAAAAAAACCGGCCATTTGGCCGGTTTTTCTATGGGTTCAGAGTCAAGCCTGGCGCTGCTCCCAACGGCGCTTAATCGGCACGATGATCATGGTGGCGACAATGGCACCCAGAATCATACCAATGGCAACGACGGGGCTTTGGAGGGCATTGGGGTTGACCGCCAGGGTACCACCGAGGCCCAGCATCATCACACCGGACATCAACTTCAGGGTTTGCCCCTCTTTCTCGGACAGCTTGCGCTTGCCCATGGTCATGGCAAAAACGGTCACGATGGCTGCCAGGGGGATCACATACACCACGTTGTAGAGCACCAGATACAGGTAGCGGGTGCTTTCACTGAGGTCGTGCATCGACAACACACTGGTGTAGATCATCGGGAAACCGGCGGTACACAACAATTCATAGGCGTTGGCCAGTACCGCCAGTACCGTGGTGCCGGCGATCATGGCAGCCATACTGGAGGCGCTGGATAGCTTGCCCATGCGTTTAATCAGGCCGGTACGGTTTTCCGCCGACATCGACAGCGACACTTCGCCTCGATTGAGGAAAAACTCCTTTACATTGATGCCGCCGGCGATGATCGCCAGTATCCCGGCCGCGAGGATAATCCAGCCGCCGTCGGAACCGTTGCCCAGCAGCTGGAACAGATTCAGCCAGGCGGTCATAAACAGGAAGTAGATCAGTCCGGAGAAAAATACGAAGATGCCGCCGACGATCAGCATTCGGCCCCGGCTCTTGGCGTTTACCATGACGCTGAGCAGGAACAGGAGCACAAAGAAGGCGCAGGGGTTGAAGGCGTCTACACCGGCCAGGACTACCGTCAGCATCGGCAGGGACAGCTTTTCCGGATTCACCACGCCGACAAAAGGCAGCTCTACCGGCTGCACTGCCGGTGCGGTCAACTCGCTGACGCCGCAGGTTCCCTCGTCGCCTTCTCCGCACTGGGCGGACAGATCCAGGCTGGTGTTCAGGCTCAGATCGGCATCGGTGCCGTTGCCGGCGATGGCGGCGGTGCCACTGAGGTCACCACCCAGGCGTTGGTAGCAGCTGCGCAGTTGTGCCTCCAGGAACTGGCCGGTTGTCTGCTCACTGGTGTAGCCGACGATGGGAGTACCACACACCGCCATAAAGGGAACCGAGTTGGTCTGGCTGCCGGTCAGTTCAGCGATGTATTGCCAGTGTTTGCGGGTCTCAGGATCCGATACTTTATGGTCTTTCAGTTGTATCCAGGGGTAGTGGGGAAGCAGTTTTTCGGTGATGAAAGGGTGAGCCTCGGCGCAGTGCGGGCAGGTTTCAGACCAAAAGAAATACAGGTTGACCACAGGTTGATCGTTGGCGCCCTTAGAGAACCAATCGGCATCGGCGGCGGTGGCCAGCGGAGACAAAACGCACAGTAACAGGCCCCAGAGCAGGCCCCTAATCGGATTCATTGAGAATCACTCCTAAGACACAGAAAGTACTGGTTAAGAGTTCAATTTAAGCGGGTTGGTTCAGTGCCGGTAACGGTATTTAGCCGAGATGTTATCTAATGCACATTTTTTTTACTTCGGTGCGAACTACTGGTCAGAGTTGTGTAAGAGGTGGGCAGAAAAAAACCGGTAACGTTGCCGTTACCGGTTTGTTTATTCAGCGCGAGCCAGTGACTTATTCTGAGTCTTCAGGTTTTGTCGTGGTGGCGTTGGAAGAGAAGCGGTAACGACTCTTTGCAAAGTCGTTGGGCTTAGCTTCCGCTTCAGCCGGAGCGTCACTCTGAGGCACTTTTACGGCTTCAAACTCTGGCACTTCCACCTCTGGCGCGGCGGCCTGAGCAAAGGCAGCTTTGGCAAAGCGGCTGGCACCGGCAACTGGCTTAGCTGCGGCCGGCTTAGGCTCTTCGGCTTTGGCTTCGGTTACCGGCTTAGGCTC
>NZ_FNEM01000005.1:8933-81403 GCF_900100175.1 Ferrimonas sediminum | reverse complement strand
CTTAGGCTTGGCGGCGTTGGCTTCGGCAACCGGCTTAGGCTCAACCGCCTTGACCGTTTCCTTGGTGTCTTCGGCCTCGAACATCTCCAGCTGGGTTTCAGCGGCGGTGTCGGTGGCTTCAGGATAGCGGGCGGTCACCGGGTCTTTTTGAGCCTTGGCTTCCAGATCCGCAGAACCTTCCAGATCCTTCGGCTCGTCGTCGCGCTGGCGACGGCGGCGTTGGCCGGCGGCGCGCAGATGGCGAGGGCTGCGGCGACTGCGGCGGCTGTTATCACGTTCGCCGTTTTCTTCGCCGTTGCTGTCCTGGCTTTCTGCTGCGATGACAGTGTTGTCATCGGCTTTGGCTTCCGGTGCAACTGCCGGTGCGGCGGTTTCTGCTGGTGCCTGAGTTTCCTGAACTACAGGTGTCTCGACAGCGGCTACCTCAGTGTCGGCTTCGGCGGCGGCTTTCGGTGCTTCAGGCTTTTTAGGTTCCTTGACGGCAGTCGGTTTACCTTCGCTGTTCAGGCGTACGGAACGATCCAGCTTGCGACGCTGGCGACGCTCTTTTACCACTTCACGTTCACGCTTCTCTTTCTGCGGCGCTGCCTCAGTCTGAGTTTCGGCTACGGCTTCAACCGGAGTCTCGGCGGTATCGCGCTCGCGCAGAGCGGGATCCTGCTCTTTGCGGCGCATGCGACGCTGGCGAACCGGTTTGTCTTCACGCTGTTCATTGCGCTTGTCTTCGGTGCCCTGGGCTTGCTCAGGCTTACTGCGACGACGCTCCTGACCCTTGTCGGTCTTCAGCTCTTCGTCGCGTTGACGACCGCGCTCATTGCGATTGCCACGCTCGCTACGGTTGCCGCGTTCGTTGCGATCTTTACGTTCGCCCCGCTCTTTACGGTCACCGCGCTCTTTGCGCTCGCCACGTTCGCCACGTTCACCGCGCTCGCCACGTTCACCGCGCTCGCCACGTTCACCGCGCTCACCACGTTCACCGCGCTCTTTACGGTCACCGCGCTCACCACGTTCGTTGCGGCTGCCACGACGGCGATCGTTGCGACGACGGCCGTCGCCACGCTTACCGTCTTTTTCCTCTTTGGCGTCTTTACCGCCTTTGCCTTTCGCCTTGGCGGGCTTGGCTTCTTCTTCTGTCGCGAACAGCGACTTCAGACCGGCGGCAATCTTGGCAAACAGAGATGGCTCTGGCTTGGCTTTCTTAGCGGGCTTTGCTTTCTCTGCCGGCTTGGCTTTTTCCGCTTTGGCTGGTTCCGGCTTAGGCGCTGCCATGGTGCGGATGGCCGGGCGATCGGCAACCTGCTTCTCCAGTTTGCGCGGTTCGTACAATACGGCTTCCGGCGCTTCGGCAATCTGATAGCTGGCTTCGGTGATGGTGTCATCCTTGCGGTGACGGACCACTTTATAGTGTGGAGTCTCCATATGAGGATGGGGAATCACATACACCTCGACCTTGTGGCGCTCCTCGATGATGCGAATCGCTTTACGCTTTTCGTTCAGCAGGAAGGCGGCAACGTCGGTAGGCACCTGGGCCTCAATCTGCGCGGTGTTGTCCTTAATCGCTTCCTCTTCCATCAGGCGAAGAATCGACAGCGCCAGAGATTCGGTGCCTCGTACCACGCCCTGGCCGCTGCATCGCGGACAGATGTTGGCGGAGGACTCACCCAGAGACGGGCGCAGGCGCTGACGGGACATCTCCATCAGGCCAAAACGGGAGATGCGGCCAATCTGTACGCGGGCACGATCCTGACGAACGGCGTCGCGCAGACGGGTTTCCACTTCGCGCTGGTGGCGTACCGGGCCCATATCGATGAAGTCGATGACCACCAGGCCACCCAGGTCACGCAGGCGCAACTGGCGGGCAATCTCGTCGGCCGCTTCCAGGTTGGTCTGCAGTGCGGTCTCTTCGATATCGCCGCCCTTGGTCGCCCGGGCGGAGTTGATGTCGATGGCCGTCAGGGCTTCGGTGGGATCGATAACGATGGAGCCACCGGAAGGCAGTCGCACTTCACGCTGGAAGGCGGACTCAATCTGGGTCTCGATCTGGTAATGGGTGAACAGCGGTACTTCGGCTTTGTACAGTTTTACCCGGCTGACGTAGTCGGGACGAACCAGGCCGATGTGCTCAATGGCTTCGTCATAGATGCGCTGGTGATCCACCAAAATCTCGCCGATGTCGCGGCGCAGGTAGTCGCGGATAGCACGTACGATGACGTTGCTTTCCTGGTGAATCAGGAACGGAGACGGACGGGAGCCGGAGACCTCTTTGATCTTGTCCCAGTGGTTCAGCAGTACTTTAAGATCCCACTCCAGCTCTTCGGCGGCTTTGCCGACGCCAGCGGTGCGCACAATCAGGCCCATGCCCTGGGGCACGGTCAGTTTGCTCAGCGCTTCTTTCAGATCGGTACGCTCATCACCTTCGATGCGGCGGGAGATGCCGCCGGCACGAGGGTTGTTGGGCATCAGTACCAGGTAGCTGCCGGCCAGGCTGATGAAGGTGGTCAGGGCGGCGCCCTTGCTGCCACGCTCCTCTTTGTCGATCTGAACGATCACTTCCTGACCTTCCTTGATCACCTCTTTGATATTGGGGCGACCCTGGAAGGAGTACCCTTCGGGGAAGTACTCTCGGGCGATCTCTTTCAGAGGCAGGAAGCCATGGCGCTCGGCACCGTAATCCACAAAAGCGGCTTCGAGAGAAGGCTCTACTCGAGTGATTTTGCCTTTGTAAATGTTGGCTTTTTTCTGCTCGTGACCTGGGCTTTCGATGTCCAGATCGTAAAGGCGTTGCCCATCTACCAGGGCAACGCGCAACTCTTCGGATTGAGTTGCGTTAATTAGCATTCTTTTCATTTTGGGTGACTCTTAGTCCAATTAAGTTGGTCACCGCTTCAGGTCGAGCGTCGGCTGCACCGGCACCCCAGTATCAATTTTTTGCAGTCTCACGACTGGTTGACTGGGGCCATGCCAATCAACACATTAAGGCTTATAAGGGTTGGCTGCGGGCGCGCCGCAGATGCTCTCTTCAACCCTTGTTCCACTTTTTGTGCAGCTTA
This sequence comes from Ferrimonas sediminum, assembly GCF_900100175.1. Classification (GTDB taxonomy): domain Bacteria; phylum Pseudomonadota; class Gammaproteobacteria; order Enterobacterales; family Shewanellaceae; genus Ferrimonas; species Ferrimonas sediminum. The sequence continues at coordinate 78,353 of NZ_FNEM01000005.1, read as the reverse complement.
CAACTGCTACCCGAGCGCACTGCGCTCAGGCTGAAAATTCTTTCCGGCTACAGTTCCGGACGAATGACCTGAATCGGTTTCCGATTATGCATTCCTATTAATGGGTCGACTGCTAGGGAAGGTAAGTGCCGCTCCGGTGGCAAGAAGTGTTTCATCGCTTTCCGGGGCCTGGCACCGACAAATTTTGTCTGTAAATCACCGATAGCAGGACCAAATCATTGCCGACGATTTGAAATTCACAGTTCAAACCCGTCCACAACGAAAAGAATATAGCAATTTCACCACAATGCGGCAATCGTCAATCGCGATATTATCGATAGAAAGTGGAATCGTAGTACAATAGCGGCCATGACTGATTCAAAGACTCCAAAAACACCCAAAGTGCAATGGGTGACCGTCGAGCCGGACTATGAAGGCCAGCGGATTGATAACTTTTTGCGCACTTTCCTTAAAGGCGTTCCTAAAAGCCTTATTTATCGACTACTTCGAAAAGGCGAGATTCGGGTAAACAAAAAACGGATTAAGCCGGAATACAAACTTGTTGGCGGCGATGAGATTCGCATTGCGCCGATTCGGGTGTCCGAAAAGAGCAATGAGGACACCGCCCCGTCGGCCAAATTGCGCAAGGTGGCCGAATTGGAGCAACACATCGTCTATGAAGACAAGCTGATTCTGGTGATCAACAAGCCCTCCGGCATCGCCGTCCACGGCGGCAGCGGGGTTAACTTCGGGGTGATCGAAGCGCTGCGGGCTCTGCGGCCGGAAGAGAAGAACCTGGAGTTGGTGCACCGATTGGATCGGGCCACCTCCGGATTGTTGATGCTGGCCAAGCGGCGCTCGGCGCTCAAACATATGCAGAACCAGCTTCGCAGCAAGACCATGAAGAAGCAGTACCTGGCTCTGGTGAAAGGCAAGTGGCAGGATCGCGACAAAGTGGTGAACGAGCCGCTGCTGAAGAATACCCTGAAATCCGGCGAGCGTCTGGTTCGGGTCGATGGTGAAGGTAAACCGTCCGAAACCCGTTTCAGGGTGGTGGAGCGCTTTGGCAGTGAGGCCACCCTGGTGGAAGCCAGCCCCATTACCGGTCGTACTCACCAGATTCGAGTACACGCCCAGTGTAAGGGGCACCCCATTGCCTGTGACGATCGTTACGGTGACGACGGCTTTGATCGCAGCATGAAGGAGCGGGGGTTGGACCGATTGTTCCTGCACGCCCATAAGCTGCGCTTTATTCATCCGGGCGAGGAAACCACCATCGAACTGGAAGCGCCGATGGAGCCGCGGCTCAAGCGGGCGCTGAAAGCACTGAATAGCAAATAATAGAGGAAGAGACCGCTTTGACCCCTTGCCAGATGGTGATTTTTGATTGGGACGGCACCCTGATGGACTCTGTAGACCGTATTGTCGACAGCTGGCAACGCGCCGCCACCGAGTTGGCGCTGCGGGTTCCCGATGGCGATGAGATTCGCTCCATCATCGGTTTGTCCATTGATGCGGCCATTGAGGCGTTGACGCCAGAGCTGGATTCGCAGCAGAACCAGGCTTTCCAGTTCCAGTATCGCGATTGGTACATGAACCGTAGCCAGGTGGCGACGCCGTTGTTTGAGGGGGCAGAGGAGTTGCTGCACACCCTCAAGCAGCGGGGGTATCAGTTGGCGGTGGCCACGGGTAAAGGTAGGCCGGGGTTGGAGCGGGTACTGGCCCAATCCGGCCTGGGGGCGCTATTTGATGCCAGCCGCACCCCCACCGAAGCGGCGTCTAAGCCGAATCCGGAGATGATTTTGCAGCTGTGCCAGCAGATGCGCTGCGATCCGGCGGCGGCGGTGATGGTGGGTGACGCGCTGTTTGATCTGGAGATGGCCAATCGTGCCGGTGCGGTGGGGGTGGGCGTCTCTTACGGAGCGTCGTCGGCGGCCAAACTGCAGCAAGCGGCCCCGAAAGCCATCATTCATCACCCCATGGAACTGATGGATGTACTGTCCTAGAGGTCTGAAATTGCGTCGAACGCATGAGAAAAAACGATAGAGGCAATCGATTTTTCCAGAGCCAATGCCCCAGGTTCGCAACCAATAAAAAAACCCGGAATCCAAATTCCGGGTTTTTTGTTGTCGTAAACCGGTTAGCGGTCGCTGACTTCGCTGTAATCGCGCATCGGTGTGCCGGTATACAGCTGGCGAGGGCGGCCGATTTTGTGACCAGGCTGGCTTAGCATCTCCTGCCAGTGGGCAATCCAGCCTACGGTGCGGGACAGGGCGAAAATCACCGTAAACATGGAGGTCGGAATGCCGATGGCCTTCATGATAATGCCGGAGTAGAAGTCGACGTTGGGGTACAGCTTCTTCTCGACAAAGTACGGGTCTTCCAGAGCGATGCGCTCCAGCTCCATGGCCACGTCCAGCAACGGATCCTGGATGTTCAGCTCTTTCAGGACTTCGTGACAGGTTTCGCGCATCACGGTGGCCCGGGGGTCAAAGTTCTTGTATACCCGGTGACCGAAGCCCATCAGGCGGAACGGATCGTTCTTGTCCTTAGCCTTGGCGATGAATTCGGGAATGCGATCGACGCTGCCGATTTCGGCTAGCATCTCCAGACAGGCTTCGTTGGCGCCACCGTGAGCCGGGCCCCACAGCGAGGCAACACCGGCGGAGATACAGGCGAACGGGTTGGCACCGGAGGAGCCAGCCAGGCGCACGGTGGAGGTGGAGGCGTTCTGCTCGTGATCCGCATGCAGAATAAAGATGCGATCCATGGCCCGCTCGATGACCGGATTAACGTGGTACTCCTCGCAAGGCACAGAGAACATCATGTGCAGGAAGTTACCGGCGAAGGACAGATCATTGCGTGGGTATACGAACGGCTGACCCAGGTTGTATTTGTACGCCATCGCTGCCAGGGTCGGCATTTTGGAGATCAGGCGGTAGGCACAGATCTCGCGATGGGTGGGGTTATTTACGTCCAGAGAATCGTGATAGAACGCTGACAGGGCGCCCACTACGCCACACAGAATCGCCATTGGGTGGGCGTCGCGACGGAATCCTTTGAAGAAGGTAGAGATCTGTTCGTGAACCATGGTGTGGTTACGCACAGTGCTGGAAAACTTTTCCAGTTGAGCGGCATTTGGCAGTTCGCCGTACAGTAACAGATAGCACACTTCCACATAACTGGAGCGGGTAGCCAATTGATCGATGGGGTAGCCGCGGTGCAGCAATACGCCTTTCGCGCCGTCGATAAATGTAATCTCAGACTCGCAAGAGGCGGTCGCCATAAAGCCAGGGTCAAAGGTAAAGAACCCCTGCTTCCCCAGGCTGCTAATGTCGATCACATCGTGGCCAGCAGTGCCCGATTTAATCGGCAAATCGAAGGCTTCCTGACCCGGAACCTGCAGTGTGGCTTTAGATTCAGCCATACTTTGTTCTCCTTACTACATTATTGTTATCTATCCATAACGTTGCCCCCCATTTTACGAGACACGAATCACAAAAAGCAATTGTCTGGTCGGAGCTTTAGTCGAAAAAGCACGACTTTTATTCATTTCGGGCTAACACCCACAATACAAATACTTGTGTGTGTGAAATCCCATAAATCGGCAAAATGTGATGTTTGTAATCAAAATCAGCGATATGTATACTGGGCCCGGGCCGCTGAAAAGAGGCAGTAGAGCGGTGAGGTCATGCGGGTTTTACCGGCAAACACTCGGCTAGAATATTGCCTATTTTCTGTTCCAAAAGCCTACCTTGGAGTTGGGAATGAATCCCTTACTCGGTGGATATAACAAAAAATGCTCAATGGAGCTGAGTGAGCAGCTGTGAATAAGCAAAGACCTGTGTTTTTGGATTTGAGTCAAATCCAGTTTCCGGCCACGGCGATAGCATCAATTCTGCATCGCGTCAGTGGTGTAATTACCTTCGTTGCCCTAGCCATTCTGTTGTGGCTTCTGTCGACTTCATTGAGCGGTGCTCAGGGGTTCGCCGAAGTCCAGTCCTACTTCCAGATGCTGCCGGTTAAAGTGATCCTGTGGGGCATTTTGACGGCGCTGGCATATCACGTCATTGGTGGCATTCGTCATCTGTTCCAGGATCTGGGACATTTTGAAGAGATGGGGTCAGGGAATGCCTCGGCGAAAGCCAGTTTTGCCATTACCCTGGTCGTCGCTGTTTTGGCAGGAGCCTGGTTATGGTAAAGAACGCCGCAACGTTAGGACGCAGTGGCGTCCAGGACTTCGTATTGATCCGCGCCAGCGCTCTGGTAATGCTGGCCTACCTCCTTTTCCTTGTGGGATATCTGGTTACCACCCCGGAACTGACCTTTGCCGCTTGGCAGGGGCTGTTCGCTTCGGGGGCGATGAAAGTGTTCACCCTTTTGGCGCTGTTCAGCGTACTAATCCATGGCTGGATTGGCCTGTGGCAGGTCGTCACCGACTACATCAAGCCCGCCAAATTAAGAGCCTTTCTGCTGTTCGTTATCAACGTAGTGCTGTTGGCGTATCTGGCCTCCGGCGTTGTTGTACTGTGGGGTGTGTAAGTGAGTATTCCAGTTCGCGAGTTTGACGCAATTGTGATTGGTGCCGGCGGCGCAGGTATGCGTGCAGCACTGCAGATTTCCCAGGAAGGCAAGTCGTGTGCCTTGCTGTCCAAGGTGTTTCCAACCCGGTCTCACACGGTATCGGCACAGGGTGGCATCACTGTCGCGCTGGGCAATGCCCATGATGACAACTGGGAATGGCACATGTACGACACCGTTAAGGGCTCCGATTACATCGGTGACCAGGACGCCATCGAGTACATGTGCAAGACCGGCCCGGAAGCCATCACCGAGATGGAGAACATGGGCCTGCCATTCAGCCGCTTCGAAAATGGCCGCGTCTACCAGCGTCCTTTTGGCGGTCAGTCCAAGAACTTCGGCGGTGAACAGGCCGCCAGAACGGCCGCCGCCGCAGACCGGACCGGTCATGCGTTGCTGCACTGCCTGTATCAGCAGAACGTCAAGAACAAAACCGAGGTGTACTCAGAGTGGTACGCCCTGGATCTGGTAAAAAATGAAGACGGTGCCGTCGTTGGCTGCACCGCCATCGAGATTGAAACCGGCGAGATTGTCTATTTTAAAGCCAAGGCCACCGTGCTGGCCACCGGCGGCGCCGGTCGCATCTACGCCTCCACCACCAATGCACACATCAACACCGGCGACGGCGTTGGCATGGCCCTGCGTGCCGGTGTGCCGGTGCAGGACATGGAGATGTGGCAGTTCCACCCCACCGGCATCGCCGGTGCCGGGGTACTGGTGACCGAAGGGTGTCGAGGCGAAGGCGGCTACCTGTTGAACAAAGATGGTGAGCGCTTCATGGAGCGCTATGCGCCCAATGCCAAGGATCTGGCCGGTCGCGATGTGGTGGCCCGTTCCATCATGACCGAAATTCGCGAAGGCCGCGGTTGCGATGGCCCCTGGGGCCCCCACGCCAAGCTGAAACTGGATCACCTTGGTGAAGAGGTGCTGGAGTCCCGCCTGCCGGGCATCTGTGAATTGTCCCGTACCTTTGCCCACGTCGATCCGGTCAAGGAACCGATTCCGGTGATTCCGACCTGCCACTACATGATGGGCGGCGTTCCGACCAATGTGAATGGCCAGGTGATTGGCATGAACGAAGAGCCGATCCAGGGGCTGCTGGCAGTGGGCGAAATCGCCTGTGTGTCGGTCCACGGTGCCAACCGTCTTGGCGGCAACTCGCTGCTGGATCTGGTGGTGTTTGGCCGCGCGGCCGGTAAGCACCTGGGTGAGACCCTGTCTGCCCAGCAGAGTCACAAAGAGGCCACCGAAGCGGATATCGAAGCGTCATTGGCTCGCCTGAAGCGTTGGGAAAACAACGAGAATGGCGAAGACCCGACTCAGATCCGAAAAGATCTGCAGCAGTGCATGCAGCTGAACTTCTCGGTATTCCGTCAGGGCGAGTCCATGGCCGAGGGCCTCAAGGAGCTGAAAGCCATTAAGGCCCGTCTGGACAACGCCAAACTGGATGATCGGTCAAAGGCGTTCAACACCAACCGCATCGAGTGTCTGGAGCTGGACAACCTGATGGAGACTGCGCTGGCGACCGCCGAGGCGGCCAACTTTCGCACCGAGAGCCGCGGCGCCCACTCCCGGGAAGATTACCTGGATCGGGACGATGCCAACTGGCTGTGCCACAGCATCTACAACCCGGTCAGCGGCGAGATGTCCAAGCGCGACGTCAACATGAGTCCAAAGCTGCGGGACGCCTTCCCGCCGAAAAAGCGTACCTACTAAGGAGGGGCAGAGAATGAATTTTGAAGTTTCTGTCTACCGTTACAACCCGGAGACCGATGCCAAGCCGCGGATGCAGGACTACACCCTGGATCTGCCGGAAGGCTCGGATGTGATGGTGCTGGATATCCTGCTGATGCTCAAAGAGCAGGATCCGGCGCTGGCGTTCCGTCGCTCCTGCCGCGAAGGTGTGTGTGGCTCGGACGGTCTCAATATGAACGGCAAAAATGGCCTGGCCTGCATCACCCCGATCTCTGCCTTTAACGGCAAGAAGCTGACCATTCGACCGCTGCCGGGCATGCCGGTGGTGCGGGATCTGGTGGTGGACCTGAGCCAGTTTTACACCCAGTACGAGAAGGTGAAGCCGTATCTCATCAACGACAAGGGCGGCAGCGGCAGTGAAAACCTGCAGTCGCCGGAGGAGCGGGCCAAACTTGATGGCCTGTATGAGTGCATTCTGTGCGCTTGTTGCTCTACCTCCTGCCCGTCATTCTGGTGGAACCCGGACAAGTTTGTCGGCCCGGCCGGATTGCTGCACGCCTACCGCTTCCTGGTAGACAGCCGTGATACTGCCACCGAGGAGCGTCTGGGTGATCTGGATGATGCGTTCAGTGTGTTCCGTTGCCACGGTATTATGAACTGTGTGAACGTGTGCCCTAAGGGATTGAATCCCACCAAGGCCATCGGTCACATCAAGTCGATGCTGCTGCAGCGGGCCGTGTAGCGATGCAACGAGTAGGTTATCGTTGTATTTGAATTTAAGGTCACCTCTTCGGCTGCGAAGAGCGTGACCTTTTTGTATAGTGCCCCTGACACCGCCCGCCAAAAATACGACTAAAGGGCAGTGGAAAACACAACAATAATGCCGTAGAAAGGCAACAGGTATAGCCAGGCTTGGTTTTATAAAGGAATACAGATGCAACAAGGCTCACTGCAGGATTGGCTGGATAGCTCCCATCTAGCCGGTGCCAACGCAAGTTATATCGAAGAGCTGTATGAAGCCTATCTGGATGATCCGGATGGCATCAGCGTACAGTGGCGAGACATCTTCGACCACCTGCCTAAAAACGGAACGATCCAGGAAGCGAACCATCGTCGCATTCAGGACTATTTCCGCCAGGTGGCCATGGAGCAAACCAGTTCAGTGAAAACCGCGGTCGATCCCGAGATCACCGCCAAGCAGGTTAAAGTCCTGCAGCTGATCAACGCCTATCGGTTCCGGGGCCACCAGGCCGCCAACCTTGACCCGCTCGGGTTGTGGAAACGGGAACCGGTCGTGGAATTGACCCCGGAGTTTCACGGTCTCACCGACAATGACATGGAGCGGGAATTCAACATCGGCTCGTTCGTGTCCAACAGCGATACCCTCAAGCTGGCGGACCTGTTGTCGACACTGAAATCCACTTATTGCGGCTCCATCGGTGCCGAGTACATGCACATTACCGACACCGACGAGAAGCGCTGGATTCAGCAGCGGCTGGAGCCGGTGGCGGGCAAAGCCAGCTTTGACGCCGAGCATAAGAAGCGGATTTTGTCCGGTCTGAATGCCGCCGAAGGGATGGAGAAGTACCTGGGTGCCAAGTTCCCCGGTGCCAAGCGTTTCTCGCTGGAAGGGGGGGATGCCCTGATCCCGATGATGCGGGAGCTGATCTATCGCGCCGGTGACCACGGCACCAAAGAGGTGGTGGTGGGCATGGCGCACCGTGGCCGCCTTAACGTGCTGGTCAACGTGCTGGGCAAGAAGCCCGCCGATCTGTTTGACGAGTTTGCCGGCAAGCACGATGAAACCCTGGGCAGCGGTGACGTCAAATACCACCAGGGCTTCTCATCGGATTTCGCGACCCCGTCCGGCAACGTGCATCTGGCGCTGGCGTTTAACCCGTCGCACCTGGAGATCGTCAATCCGGTGGTGATGGGCTCGGTGCGGGCGCGCATGGACCGTCTCGGCTGTGAAAATGGCCAGAAGGTGATGCCAGTGACCATCCATGGTGACTCCGCCATTGCCGGCCAGGGGGTGGTGCAGGAAACCTTCAACATGTCCAAGACCCGGGGCTTCAGCGTGGGCGGCAGCGTACGGGTGGTGGTTAATAACCAGGTCGGGTTTACGACCTCCAATCAGGAAGACACCCGCTCCACCGAGTACTGCACCGACATCGCCAAAATGGTGCAGGCGCCGATTTTCCACGTCAATGCCGATGACCCGGAAGCGGTGGCCTTTGTGGCGCAACTGGCAGTGGATTACCGTCACGAGTTTGGCCGCGATGTGGTGATTGACCTGATCTGTTATCGCCGCCATGGCCATAACGAAGCGGATGAGCCCAACGCCACCCAGCCGCTGATGTACCAGAAGATTAAGAAACACCCGACGCCGCGTAAAATCTACGCCGACCGTCTGGTGGAGCAGAGCGTGATGGCCGACTCCGAGGTCACCGAGATGGTTAACGGCTATCGGGACCTGCTGGATCAGGGCGAGTGCGTGGTGCCGGAATGGCGCACCATGACCCAACACTCTGTGGACTGGACCCCTTACCTGGGTCATGACTGGGATTGCGATTATGAGCCCAGGGTTCCGACGGCCAAGCTGCAGCAGCTTGGGGAGGCGATTTGTGACATCCCTGCCAGCCACAAGCTTCAATCCCGGGTCGCCAAGATCTACAAAGACCGTGAGCTGATGGCCGCCGGTGAAAAGCCGCTGGATTGGGGGATGGCCGAAACCCTGGCCTACGCGACCCTGCTGGATAATGGCACCCGCATTCGCATTACCGGCCAGGACTCCGGCCGTGGGACTTTTTTCCATCGCCATGCGGTACTGCATAACCAGAACGACGCCACCGCCTACATGCCGCTGCGTCACCTGAGTAAAGACCAGGCGCCTATCGAGATCTACGATTCGGTGCTGTCGGAAGAGGCGGTACTGGCGTTTGAATACGGCTATACCACTGCGGAGCCGACCACCCTGACACTGTGGGAGGCCCAGTTTGGTGACTTTGCCAACGGCGCCCAGGTGGTGATCGACCAGTTCCTCAGCTCAGGTGAGCAGAAGTGGGGCCGCTTGTGTGGCCTGACCATGTTGCTGCCCCACGGCTACGAAGGTCAGGGTCCGGAGCACTCCTCAGCCCGCCTGGAGCGCTTCCTGCAGATGTGTGCCGATCACAATATGCAGGTGTGCGTGCCGTCGACGCCGGCTCAGGTGTACCACATGATTCGCCGCCAGGAGGTGCGACCCATGCGCCGGCCACTGGTGGTGATGTCTCCGAAATCCCTGCTGCGCCATCCGCTGGCGGTGAGCAGTCTGGAGGAGTTGGCCAATGGCACCTTCCAGAACGTGATTGGAGAGATGGAAGAGCTGGATCCAAGCCAGGTAAACCGGGTGGTGTTCTGTTCCGGTAAGGTGTATTACGACCTGCTGGACAAGCGTCGTCGTAGCGAGATCACCAACGTCGCCCTGATTCGGGTCGAGCAGTTGTACCCCTTCCCTCACGAAGAGATGGCGAAGATCCTCGGCGAGTACCAGCACGTGACCGACTTCGTCTGGTGCCAGGAAGAGCCGCAAAACCAGGGCGCCTGGTACTCCAGTCAGCACCATTTCTGGCAGGCGATCCCCTCTGGGGCCAACCTGACCTACGCCGGCCGCGAGGCCTCGGCAGCTCCGGCGGTAGGGTATCCTTCCGTTCATAACAAACAACAACAGGCGCTGGTGAATGCCGCCCTGAATATTGAAGAATAATTGCACAAGGAAAGGTTCAGATGAGCATCGAAATTAAGGTTCCCGTACTGCCAGAGTCAGTCGCCGATGCCTCCATCGCCACATGGCACGTTCAGCCAGGCGACAGCGTTAGCCGCGATCAGGTATTGGTCGACATCGAAACCGACAAAGTGGTGTTGGAAGTTCCGGCGCCGGAAGACGGCGTCATCAGCGAAATTAAGCATGAAGAGGGCGATACCGTGCTTGGCGAGCAGGTGATTGCCCTGTTTAAGGCCGGGGCTGCACCTGGCGCCGAAGTCAGCAAGCAGGAAGCCGAGGCCAAGATCGACGCGACCGCCGACGTGGCTGAAGTGGCGGGTGAAGGCAATGACGCCCTGAGTCCCTCCGTGCGCCGCCTGATTGCCGAACACAACCTGGACGCCGCCACCATCACCGGTACCGGTGTCGGTGGGCGCATCAGTAAAGAAGACGTGGAAGCCTTCCTGAAGAGCAAGCCTGCGGCGGCGCCGGTGGCTCAGGCGGAAGCGCCGGCAGTCGAGCTGTCCGGTCGCACCGACAAGCGGGTACCGATGACCCGTCTGCGTAAGCGCATCGCCGAACGCCTGCTGGAGGCCAAGAACTCCACCGCCATGCTGACCACCTTCAACGAGGTCAACATGCAGCCAATCATGGTGCTGCGTAAGCAGTACCAGGACATCTTTGAGAAGCGTCACGGCATTCGCCTGGGCTTTATGTCTTTCTACGTCAAGGCCGTGGTTGAAGCGCTGAAGCGTTACCCCCAGGTCAACGCCTCACTGGATGGCGATGACATGGTGTATCACAACTACTTCGATATCAGCATCGCCGTCTCCACCCCCCGCGGCCTGGTGACGCCGGTACTGCGCGATGCCGACAAGCTGTCGGTGGCGGAGATTGAGAAGGGCATCAAAGAGCTGGCCATTAAGGGCCGCGACGGCAAGCTGACCGTGGAAGAGCTGACCGGCGGTAACTTCACCATTACTAACGGCGGCGTGTTCGGCAGCCTGATGTCCACTCCGATCATCAATCCACCTCAGAGTGCGATTCTGGGCATGCATGCCATCAAGGATCGGCCGATGGCGGTGGATGGCAAGGTCGAGATTCTGCCGATGATGTACCTGGCGCTGTCCTACGATCACCGGGTGATCGACGGCAAGGAGTCGGTTGGTTTCCTGGTAACGATTAAAGAGTTGTTGGAAGATCCTACGCGTCTGCTGTTGGACATCTAACCAAAAAAACGGTCGCCCTCGACACAGGGGCGACCACCCATGCCCGGTCGGAATTTAGGCCGGAATAACAAGACGTTATATGGATAGAACATATGAATCTGCATGAGTATCAAGCTAAGCAGCTGTTCGCTGAATACGGGCTGCCAGTTTCAGAGGGTTACGCCTGCTCCACCGCTCACGAAGCGGCTGAAGCGGCGGATAAGATCGGAGGCGACAAGTGGGTCGTCAAGTGTCAGGTACACGCCGGTGGCCGGGGTAAGGCCGGTGGCGTAAAACTGGCGTCCAGCAAAGATGAGATCCGCGAGTTTGCACAGAACTGGCTGGGTAGGAACCTGGTGACCTATCAGACTGACGCCAATGGTCAGCCGGTCACCAAAATTCTGGTGGAGTCCTGCACCGACATCGATCAGGAGCTGTACCTGGGCGCCGTGGTTGACCGTGGCAGCCAGCGCATCGTGTTTATGGCGTCCACCGAGGGTGGTGTCGAGATTGAAAAGGTGGCGGAAGAGACGCCGGAGCTGATTCATAAAGCCGCCATCGATCCTCTGGTGGGACCGCAAGCCTACCAGGGGCGTGAACTGGCGTTCAAACTGGGCCTCAAGGGTGACCAGATTAAGCAGTTCACCAAGATCTTCATGGGTCTGGGGCAGATGTTTATCGATCTGGATTTTGCACTGCTGGAGATCAACCCGCTGGTGATCACCGACCAGGGCAACCTGCACTGTCTGGACGGCAAGATCAACATCGATTCCAACGCGTTGTACCGTCAGTCCTCTATCCGCGAACTGCATGATCCGTCTCAGGAAGATGCCCGTGAAGCCCATGCGGCTCAGTGGGAGCTGAACTACGTGGCACTGGATGGCAACATCGGTTGCATGGTCAACGGCGCTGGCCTGGCCATGGGCACCATGGACATCGTCAACCTGCACGGCGGCCAGCCTGCCAACTTCCTGGATGTGGGCGGCGGTGCCACCAAGGAGCGGGTCACCGAAGCCTTCAAGATCATCCTGTCCGATGACAACGTCAAAGCGGTACTGGTCAACATCTTCGGCGGCATCGTCCGCTGCGACCTGATTGCCGACGGCGTGATTGGCGCCGTGGAAGAGGTGGGCGTCGCCGTACCTGTGGTGGTGCGTCTGGAAGGGAACAATGCCGAGCTGGGCCGGAAGCGCCTGGCTGAGTCGGGTCTGAACATCATCGCTGCCACCAGTCTGACCGACGCCGCGCAGCAAGTAGTAAAAGCCGCGGAGGGTCAGTAATGAGCGTTCTAATTAACAAAGACACCAAGGTCATCTGTCAGGGGTTTACTGGCGGTCAGGGCACGTTCCACTCCGAGCAGGCGATTGCCTATGGCACCCAGATGGTGGGCGGCGTGTCTCCCGGTAAAGGCGGCACCGAGCATCTGGGACTGCCCGTATTCAACACCGTACGTGAAGCGGTGGCGGCCACCGGCGCGACGGCGACCGTTATCTACGTACCGGCGCCGTTCTGTAAAGACGCCATTCTGGAAGCGATCGATGCCGGTATCGAGCTCATCGTGACCATCACCGAAGGCATTCCTACGCTGGATATGCTGGAGGTGAAGGTGAAGCTGGATCAAGCCGGTGTGCGGATGATTGGCCCGAACTGTCCGGGTGTGATCACTCCCGGCGAGTGCAAGATTGGCATTATGCCCGGCCATATTCATAAGCCAGGCAAAGTGGGCATCGTGTCCCGTTCCGGTACCCTGACCTACGAAGCGGTTAAGCAGACTACCGATGAAGGGTTTGGCCAGTCCACCTGTGTCGGCATTGGCGGCGATCCGATTCCAGGCTCCAACTTCATCGACGTGCTGAAGATGTTCCAGGAAGACCCTGCTACCGAAGCCATCGTGATGATTGGTGAAATCGGCGGTACTGCCGAAGAGGAAGCGGCGGCGTTCATCAAGGCCAACGTCACCAAGCCGGTGGTATCTTACATTGCCGGTGTTACCGCGCCTGCGGGCAAGCGCATGGGCCACGCCGGAGCCATCATCGCCGGTGGTAAAGGCACCGCCGATGAGAAGTTTGCTGCCCTGGAAGACGCTGGCGTTAGAACCGTACGGTCGCTGGCGGAGATCGGCAGCGCGCTGCGTGACATCACCGGTTGGTAATACCAGTTTCATTAGGTAGGTGTTCAACCTAATGCGACGGAGAAATTGCTCCAATCAAGGTGTGAGACGCAACTGCTAGAGGTTCTAACAGTCAGTCTTACAACGCAGAGTGGGACGATTTAAGCGAGCAGTAGTGAGCAGATATTTAGTGAAATTGGTATCAGCTGCCCCGAGTCAGTGCTCACTCACTGACCGGCAGCGAAACGGGCCCCTCGGGGCCCGTTTTTTTATTGCTTAAACAGAGCGGTGCCTGGGCGCCTACAGGTGCTTAATGGAGTTTGAAATCGATTTTGACGGTGGTGACGGCGGTCACCGCCTGCCCGTCTTCAAACCTCGGAGCATAACGCCACTGGCTGACCGCTTTTTCGGTTTCCTTGATAAACAACTTGCTGCCACGGTTTTCCACCAGGTCGGTGCCGGAGACAAACCCCTTATCGTCGATGGTAAGCTTGAGGATAACGCTCCCCTCCTGACGGCGCTTAAGGGCGCTGCGGGGCCAGCGTGGCTCTTTGCGGTACAGGGGGGTGGCTTCCACATCCTCCCGCCAGGGGGTCATCTGGCCGATGGCCAGGCAATGGGTCGTGGCCGCCTCACTCTGGCCCTCCTTCTCGAGCAGGGGAACCAGCCGTGAGTGGGCGGCAAGAGCATAGGGGTGGGAGTAGTCCAGTACGTTGAACAGGGCCACAACCTTTTCATAGTGCGCTATGGCCTGCTCCGGATCGTTGAAGCCCTGGGCATAGATACCATTGAGGAATTCGGCTTCGGCTCGCTGGACAGTGTTGCCCTGTGCCTGCCGGGCAATCAACCCCAGAGCCTGTTGGGCGTAGTCGCGCCCCTGACGTGGCGTGTTGCGGGTCATGGCGTTAGCCAGTTCCATTAACATGATGCCGTGATTGTAGCTGTGCTTGCCATAATGGCGTTCACTGATGCGGGCGTAATTGTGGTAGTAGCTGCTGTTCCCTCCGTCGCTGTGCTGCTGCAGTGCCAGATAGAGATCCAGCAGCTCGACGGCGTCGTTACCATAGGTGGCCTTAAATACGGCCAGCGATGGCTTCAGCAGCCTGGTAGCGGCCTTGTGATCCCGAGTCTGGTTGGCCAGGTTCAGCGCCAGTGTGGCGGTGTTGATGGAGTCTTTGCCATACTCCTTGCTGCCCAGTTCATAGGCCAGCCGGGCGGTTTCGGCGATCTGTTGCGGGTTGCCGGTTTCCACGGCGGTTAGATAGGCTTGGTAGGCCTTACCGGCCTCGTCCCCGGCAAAGGCACCGAGCGACAGACACAACAGCAGAATCGAGACCCATTGGCACTTTTTCATCACGAACATCCCTGATTTTACAACAAAAGCGCCACGAGTCTAAGATGTGGCCGTGGTGGATACAAGCAGTTTTAATGCTTTGGTGACTGTATCTTCCAGATGGCGGCGAGTTCCCTTTACGGCGAAAATATTTCAGTTCTGGGGCGCAGATAACGTTTGACGGAGCAAGACTGGTTTTGTGGCATCTCAACTGCTTTAATCAGACCATCACATATCTGAATCCAAATAAGGGATGAACATGTTTAAGACACTGGTTAAGGTAGCGGGCTCGGCCATTCTGGCTCTGGGACTGGCAGCAGGCGTTCAGGCGGCCGAGATGCATAAAGGTGAAGTGGTTGAGACCATGAACGCCGGTGGCTACACCTATGTCCAGATTAAGGAAGAGGGTAAGCTGGTATGGGCCGCTGCGCCTCAGACTCAGGTTAAAAAGGGCGACACCGTTGAATTTGATGAGCAGATGAACCTGCCCAGCTTCGAGAGCAAGAGCCTGAAACGCACCTTCTCTCCGATCATTTTCGCCGGGAAACTCGCCGTTAAATAAGGTGTTTTCAGGTTAAAAAAGGGACCCCCGGGTCCCTTTTTTGGTTTTGCAATCAGTGCGGGGCTTGTTGACGCTGATCGTGAGTGTAATCCCGGACAATTTGACCAACTCGAATTCGGTAGGAGTGAAACAAAGACTCACGCCCCTGATTTTGAGCCAGTTGATGATCCATCTGACGACGCCAACTGGCTATGGCGGCTTCGCTCTCCCAGAACGACAAACTCAGCAGCTTGCCTTCCTCCACCAGACTTTGAAACCGCTCTATGGAGATGAGGCCGGGTTGCTGCTGCAACAAGGGGCGTAGGGAGTCCGCGAGGTCCAGATACGCCGGCTTGCCCTGCGCTTTGGGGGTAACTTCAAAGATGACGGCCAGCATGGGGTCTCCTGAGCGGGTCAAACGCGATCGGCGCTGTCGAAACGGTGAACAGCGCCGTTGTTGATGAGTGCCCTGGCTATCTTATCCCTGATTAGGGGTCAAAAATGGCGGCCGTTCTCGTAATAGTCCCGTTGGCTCAGCGGCGTAAAGCGAACTCCGATGTCGATGTCGTCGTTGGCCAGTTGAGCGCGAATGGCATCGGTAATTTGAGTGGCTACCTCATCCTGGATTAACTTGTCCCTGGCGAACCACAGCACCTCGACCATGGGGTAACCGTTGGCGTCCATCTCGTCATCGAAGATGAATTCCGTGTGCTGCAGCTCGATGGTGAAATGATCCCGCGGGCACTCGACCAATCTTGCCAAGGTGTCGATGAGGGCGGTGCTCATGTGCATGATGTGTTGGCGTTCCATACCGCTGATTCGAAGATGAGGCATTTTGACTCTCCTGTTTAGTAAAGAAATTTTAGTGCCAATCGACAAGCTTTTCCTCGATGATCTAGACTGGGGCCAGGGGAGGATGGGTTATGTCTTTACGTTATTTACTAATTTTGAGTCTGTTTTTGTCTCCTTTGGCAGTGGCGAAAGGGCCGAAAAATGATCACAAGCCGGTTGATGAGAAGGGAAAATCAACCATGCACCGGCAGCAGCACATTGCCGGGGAAACGACGCCTTTGCCCTATGGCCTGGAGAAAAAACTGGCTCGCGGTGAACCTCTGCCACCGGGGTGGCAGCGCAAGTTAAAGGTGGGCGATACCCTAGATGCCCGCATCATCCAGCGCAGCAGCGTCATTGAGCGAAGCAAGAGCGGTAACTCGGTGACCATCGAGGCGGATGGCGGCCGCCTGCGCATCGATAAACTCAGCGGTGAAGTGCTGGCGATTCTGAACTGATTCAACGCTGCAAGTCCGGATAGTGCCCGCTTTTTAGAGGTGTTGGCGCTGTTGTTTATCAATACAACAACACAATCTAAGCCAATTTTCGTCGCTTAAAAGTCCCATCACTTGAGCACCGCGACGCGCCCTAGTACCGATCTGGCTGCCGGACGCAGTCGGTTGCGACTGCTTGCCTCTCGCTGATCTTTTTATTTCACGTTTTTTATCAACACCTTACATATGGTGAGTTTTGTGTGCGCCAGCTCAATTCTCGCGGAAAAATGTGAGGTGGAAAAGCAACTAAAACGGTGCATTTTATTGATAAGGATCAAGCGAAGTTCCATCTATTTCCTATTAGGTATATCACCCCGTTAATCATCCGGTAACATTCTTATAAAGATTGAAGATTTATCAGATTATTATCTGTTTTTTTTGACTGGGACGACAAGATGGGACGAGCTCCTTTGTGGCGACGAATGAACGGCAAGCCTGCCGATGTGATTCGTATGCCTCATTTGGTTTCTGAAGCGCACTTCACCGATGGTTGCAGCCGCTGCCAAAAGTGTGTCGAGCGCTGCGAAACCGGAGTTATCGTCATCGGTGCCGGAGGCTTTCCCGAACTCGATTTTGATAAGGCGGAGTGCAGTTTTTGTGGCCGGTGTGCCACCGTCTGTCCCGAGCCCCTGTTTCTGCCAGCGGAAGACGCGCCCTGGCCTTACGTGGTCGCACTGTCGGACTCTTGCCTGACCTTCAAGGGCATTGAGTGCCGCAGTTGTGCCGACGCATGCGAAGAAGCCGCCATTGTGTTCAAGCCTGCCATTGGCATCTCTCATCCTATTCTCTCAACGGCTTGCACAGGCTGTGGTGCCTGCCTGTCTCGTTGTCCTAGTCAATCCCTCTCACTAAAACAAGAGCTTAAGGAGCCAAGCCATGACTGAACACATCTGTTCTCTGGTGGTGAACGCGAACCCGGAGGCGCGCTTTCAGGTGGAAGCTGCACTTAACCAGATTGACGGGGTCAGTGTCGAGATCAACGACCCCAGCGGCAAGCTGGTGGTTCTGTTGGAACACCAGGAGCAACAGCCTCAGGTGGAATGCATCGACCACATCAAAGGCTTGGACGGGGTGGGTGCCACCTCATTGATCTATCACCAACGGCTTTCTAACGACTGACCATTACTCGCTTCAAGGAATGGATGATGAAATTAACTCGTCGAGAATTTGTAAAGGCACAGGCCATTGCAGCCGGTGCGGTGGCCGCGGAGCTTTCCGTCCCCGCTTCCGCCAAGGGCATTATTGCGACCCGCAGTGAAGATAAGATTCAGTGGGACAAAGCACCATGCCGCTTCTGTGGTACCGGCTGTTCGGTACTGGTAGGCACCAACCAGGGCAAGGTGGTGGCCGTTCAGGGGGATCCTCAGGCACCGGTTAACCGCGGCCTGACCTGTATCAAGGGCTACTTCCTGCCTAAGATCATGTACGGCAAAGACCGTTTGACCCAGCCAATGCTGCGTAAGAGCAACGGTAAATACGACAAAAATGGTGAGTTCACTCCGGTCTCCTGGGATGAAGCCTTTGACGTAATGGCCGATAAATTCAAGCAGTCGCTGCAGGACAAGGGCCCGACCTCGGTGGGCATGTTCGGCTCCGGACAGTGGACCGTGTGGGAGGGCTATGCCGCCGCCAAGCTGTTCAAGGCCGGCTTCCGCTCCAACAACATTGACCCCAATGCCCGTCACTGTATGGCGTCGGCGGTGGGCGGCTTCATGCGCACCTTTGGTATCGATGAGCCCATGGGCTGTTATGACGATCTGGAGCACGCGGATGCCTTTGTGCTTTGGGGTTCCAACATGGCCGAGATGCACCCGATTCTGTGGTCTCGACTCAGTGCCCGCAAGTTGTCTGCCGAGCACGTAAAAGTGGCGGTGTTGTCCACCTATCAGCATCGCAGTTTTGAGCTGGCGGATAACCCGATTGTGTTTACTCCGCAAACCGACCTGGCGATTCTTAACTTCATTGCCAACTACATCATTCAGAACGACAAAGTGAACCACGACTTTGTCAGCAAACACACCAACTTCCGCAAAGGCACTACCGACATCGGTTATGGCCTGCGCCCCGAGCACCCGCTGGAGCAGGCGGCCAAGAACCCGGGGAAAGGCAGCTCCGAAGCCATCGACTTTGAAGCCTTTAAGGCCTACGTGGCCGATTACGATGTTGACAGTGTCGCCAAGTTGTCCGGGGTGGAGGCCGACAAGCTGATCGCCCTGGCGGAGCTGTACGCCGATCCCAATCGCAAGGTGGTGTCCTACTGGACCATGGGATTCAACCAGCACACCCGTGGCGTGTGGGCCAACAACCTGGTGTACAACATTCACCTGTTGACCGGAAAAATCTCCGAGCCCGGCAATGGTCCGTTTTCTCTGACCGGCCAGCCATCAGCCTGTGGTACTGCCCGCGAAGTGGGTACCTTCGCCCACCGATTGCCTGCGGACATGGTGGTTAAGAACCCTAAACATCGTGCCTACGCCGAGAAGATCTGGAAGTTGCCGGAGGGCACGATTCCGCCCAAGCCCGGCTACCACGCGGTACTGCAGGATCGCATGCTTAAAGATCGTAAGCTCAACGCCTACTGGGTGATGTGCAACAACAACATGCAGGCCGGTCCCAACATTAATGAAGAGCGCCTGCCCGGCTACCGGGATCCGGCCAACTTCGTCGTGACCTCTGATCCCTATCCGACCGTGACTGCCATGGCCTCGGATCTGATTTTGCCAACCGCCATGTGGGTGGAGAAAGAGGGCGCCTACGGCAATGCCGAACGTCGGACCCAGTTCTGGTACCAGCAGGTCCAGGCTCCGGGCGAGGCCAAATCTGACTTGTGGCAACTGGTGGAGTTCTCCAAGCGCTTCAAGATGGAAGAGGTATGGCCCGCCGAACTGCTGGCGAAAGCACCGGAGTATAAGGGCAAAACCCTGTTTGATGTGTTGTTCGCCAACGGCCAGGTCGATCAGTATGGCCTGGATCAGGTACCGGAACAGCGTCTGAACGACGACGCCCGGGCGGCCGGTTTCTATGTGCAGAAAGGGCTGTTTGAAGAGTACGCCATCTTCGGTCGCGGCAAGGCCCACGATCTGGCGGACTTCGACACCTATCACGAGGTGCGAGGCCTGCGTTGGCCTGTGGTCAATGGTCAGGAAACCAAATGGCGCTTTAAAGAGGGCAGTGACCCTTATGTTAAAGCGGGCAGCGATTTCCAGTTCTATGGTAAGCCTGATGGTAAGGCGGTGATCTTTGCCCTGCCGTACGAGCCTGCGGCCGAGTCGCCGGATGAGGAGTTTAACCTGTGGTTGTCCACCGGTCGGGTTCTGGAGCACTGGCATACCGGCACCATGACCCAGCGGGTGCCCGAGCTGTACCGGGCCTTCCCCGATGCGGTGGTGTTTATGCACCCACTGGATGCCAAGGAAAGGGACCTGCGCCGGGGTGAC
This sequence comes from Ferrimonas sediminum, assembly GCF_900100175.1. GTDB lineage: Bacteria > Pseudomonadota > Gammaproteobacteria > Enterobacterales > Shewanellaceae > Ferrimonas > Ferrimonas sediminum. The sequence continues at coordinate 58,402 of NZ_FNEM01000005.1, read as the reverse complement.
AAGGTAATTGTCAGCTCTCGCCGTGGTGAAGTGGAGACCGTGGTGGAAACCCGAGGTCGCAACAAGCCGCCACAGGGATTGGTGTTCATGCCGTTCTTCGACGCCAGCACCCTGGTCAATAAGTTGACCCTGGATGCCACTGATCCGCTGTCCAAAGAGACCGATTATAAAAAGTGCGCCGTCAAAGTGCGTAAAGCCTGATTGTGATGGGCCCGGCTGGGCCCTTATCTGAAGAGTTGGAGAACACCATGAAACTGCGATTTGCCGTACTGGGCGCACTGGTGCTGCCGCTGCTGGCCACCGCTGTCGAAGAACCACAATTTGGGATGCGCGACGATGTGCCGCTGGAACAAACCAATAAGGCTCCCGAGCTGAAAAAAATCCGCAAGGAGATGGACCGGCAGCCACTGAACTACGTGAATCAGCCGCCACTGATTCCCCATAAGGTTCAGGGTTATCAGATCTCTCAATCCACCAACCGCTGCCTGCAGTGCCACGATGTAGAGAACTACCTGACTACCGGTGCGCCGCGAGTCAGCCCGACCCACTTCACCGACCGTGATGGTGTGGTACAGCCTCATGTGGCGCCCCGGCGTTACCTGTGTCTGCAGTGCCACGTGACCCAGGCGGACGTTAACCCGCCGGTGGCGAATACCTTCGAGGGCATGGGCCAATTTGCCAAGGGGAAGGAGTAGGGCATGAAACTACCTAGCTTTATAACCGGGCTGTGGGGCTGGCTGCGCCGGCCCAGCGGCAGGGCCTTAGGCAGCTTGCTGCTGGTGGGCTTTGTCGGTGGCATTTTGTTCTGGGGCGCGTTTAACACCGGCATGGAGATGACTAACCAGGAGCAGTTCTGCATCGGTTGTCACGAGATGCAGGTGAACGTCTACGAGGAGTATGTCACTACAGTGCACTACAACAACCGCAGTGGCGTGCGTGCCACCTGCCCGGATTGCCATGTTCCTAAGGACTGGACCCATAAGATGGTGCGCAAAATCCAGGCTTCGAAAGAGTTATGGGGTAAGGCGATAGGGATCGTCGATACGCCGAAGAAATTCAGTGATCACCGTTTGGTGATGGCCGAGCGGGAGTGGGCGCGGATGCGTAAAACCGACTCTCAGGAGTGCCGTAACTGTCACAACTTCGAGTATATGGACTTCACCGAGCAGAAAAGTGTCGCCGGTCGAATGCATGCCTCTGCCAGCGAGCTGGGGAAAACCTGCATCGACTGCCATAAGGGAATCGCACACCGACTGCCGGAAGATTATGAAGGCAATGATGCGATCTCTCAGGCACTGCAGGTGATGCCTCAGGGCGCCAGTCACCGATAACCTCAGCCAGGCAGGTACACAAAAGGGGAAACGCTGAGCGTTTCCCCTTTTTCAGTGTGACGCAGTGGTTCAGCTGGCCTGTTTTAGGTGGCCGGCAATCTCTCGTAAGTCGTTGATGAAGGTGTCCACGGGCTGACCGCCGTTAATGGCGTACTGGTCATTAATGATGAAGGCCGGTACCGACGTGATGCCCATACGTACGTATTTCTGTTGTTGCTTACGAACCTGTTCGCTGAACTCCTCTGTAGCAAGAATCGTCTGGGCCGTATCTTTGTCCAGGCCCGCCTGAATGGCGCACTGAAGCAGGGAGTCCGGATCATCCGGGTTGCCACCGTCGGTAAAGTAGAGGTTGAACAGGGCCAGCTTCAGCTCGGTCTGCCTGTTCTGACTTTCGGCCCAATGCAGCAGTCGGTGGGCTTTAAAAGTGTTGAAGGTGTTGGGTTGGCGATCGAGACGCATATCGAAGCCAAGATTACCGGCACGCTTGGTGATCACCAGTTGATTCTGACCGATTTGAGCGTCGGTGTAGCCGTATTTGGTTTTCAGATTGTCGGTTTTGGGTTGGCCTTCTGGGCCAAGGTGCGGGTTGATCTCAAAAGGCTGCCAGTGAAGCTCGGCGTCAAGTTCGCCCTCAAGCTGAGTCAGTGCCTGTTGCAGGGCCTGGTAACCAATAATGCACCAGGGGCAAGTAACATCGGAAACGATATCGATACGAAGTTGGGTCATGTCCATCACCAAATCATGTTCGAAGCTCCACACTACTGAGTAACCTTCGAGGGGTCAATCAGTGACCAGCGCTTATCAAAGCATAAAAAACAGCAATTGCTGGTAGGATCACTGTGGCTTGAAAAAGTGTCGAGCCGATCGATTCTTTGAACCTGGTCACGTGATCGGGATCACTGCGAGTAAAGGGCTTTTCCCAATGAGGCAAAGTAGTCCTGGAGCCGGCAGTGAATCTGGTGCCGGTGCTGTGGGGAGGGATAGGCGCCGGCGGTGGCCATCTTGCCGGCCTGGGTGCCACTGACCAGATAGTGGTTTTGAATCTGCGGGTGGGCTTGAATGCAGGCTTCAAAGGCTCTGGCCATCAGTTCGGTGGGCAGGCTGAAGTAGCGCCGGCCCAGTTGTTCATCCAGCGCCAGGGCGCGCTCGACAAAGTCTCCGTGGTCATCGTTGTTCGGTGCGAACACCTCATTGAACAGTGACGACAGCGCCCGGTTCAGCGGATGCGACAGCATCGGCACGTTCAGCAACCACAGATGGCTGGCAAAGGCGACCTCCCGGTCCGCTCCTCTGGCAAAGGCTTTGTCAGCCACATGATGGTCAAAGGCATGCCAGAATTCATGGGCCAGCGCGCCAGCACCGGCATTCTTGGCCAGCGCCAGAGTGCGATCGCCCGGGGCGTAGTGGGCCTGACTGTGGCGATGGCCACCGCTGCCGAAAGCCAGTTTAAGCTGGCCGCGCAGGCCGATCACCGTCGGTGGAACATTGAGGATGTAGGCCAGATCCGCCATGGCATCGAACACCAGGTTGGCCGCCAGTTGCTGTTCCTGTTTATTGACCCAGCGGCCCAACCTGACCCCGGCCAGGCCAAACTGATCACGAATGTCGGCGAAGGAGACATCGTCACCAAAGCGGTAATCCGGGCCTCGGCGGTAATAGCTGCGGGACAGGGCAGTAGAGGGGAGTGGGCGATTCATACCGGATCTATACCCCATAGAAACGGCATTCTCAAGGGCAGTCAGTGCACTATGCCGGCGCAATGACGACCCTCCGACGCAGCTTAAATTATCTAATATTTTGTTTTATATATCGTTTCCAATGTTGGCACGGTGTTGGCTTAGTGTGTGTTTTGGCTGGCTGAAGGAAAGCGTCATGAAGTATTACTCTCGAAGGGTGGTAAAGCCGGAAGACCTGAATCCGGCGCAGCGGTTATTTGGTGGGCGACTGCTGGCCTGGATAGATGAGGAGGCCGGCATCTTTGCCAGTTGCCAGATGAGCAGTCGCCGTTTGGTGACCAAGTGTATCTCGGAGATCAACTTTGTCTCTCCCGGTGAGTTGGGGGACATCATTGAGTTCGGTTTGGAATTGGCGGATCAGGGACGTACCTCGGTGACTGTGCGGTGCCAGGTACGCAATAAACTGACCGCCCGGGTGATCGTCAGCATCGACAAGATGGTGTTTGTGAATCTCAATGAGCAAGGGCGACCGGCCCCCCATGGCCTGGCCCAGGCTGGCTAGGCCATGGCCTGAATCATGCAGCTGGCGGTGGCGTGGGCATAGACCTTGCCATCCCGGTCGGTCAGTGTGCCCTCGCTGATCCCCAGCGAGCGGGACAGGTTGATCACCTTGCCTTCAGCGATCAGGGTGACGCCTCGCGGTACCGGGCGAACCATTTTGACATTGAGATCGACGGTGCCATAACCGACCCCGGCACTCAGCAGGGTGTGTACCGCACAGCCGGTAACGGAATCCATCACCGTGGCGGTAAAGCCGCCGTGTACGCCGCCCAAGGGGTTCAGGTGGCGATCGTCCGCCTGCACCTCGAATCGAACTTTGCCCGCTTCGGCCCCGGTGGCCACCATGGGAATGGTGTGGCTGATGGACGGCGCAGGCAGCTGGCCGTCAATCATCGCTTGCATCAACTGCAGTCCGGTGAGGTTCATGGGGTTCATCCTAAACTCCTTGGCTGATGTAGGGTGTGGTTAGGGTTGCAGGGTAAATCCGGTCTCCGGCTGGTAATCGAAGTGCAGGATTTCGGTGACCATGGACAGCGTCAGGGCATCGATATTGGCACAGGGCTGCGGCCAGGGCTTATCGGAACTGGCGGGATAGTGGCTAAGGCGGTCGGCGATGGCATCGGAGTCGATGCGCAGTGCCAGAGGTTGATCCTGTTCTGAGAAATAGTAGTTGGTCACCTGTTCGAGGGAATCAAACTGGTTCAGGTGGATGTGACCATGCTGGCGATCGGAGTCGCACAGCGGCACGGTGTCGGTTTTCTGGGTGCGTTGCCAGTCGCTAAGGCTGACCACTTTAAACAGCGATGGTAGCAAGGGCGTACTCCTTTTGCGGTACTACACCCAAGCTATCAGATCCGACCACTGAATGACATATCTGGCGAAGGGATTCCGCTATCGGGCCTGGGCTACCACCGCTAGGCGGCGGCAAGGATCACCTTCGGCATAACCCGGACTTTGTGGTTGGTATTTAGGCCGGAGAGATGTGCCAGGCCTACCTGACCGTGGTTTACCCCTGCAACAGCGACTGGCAAGGCTGTTTGTAACGGCCCATCAGTGGCCCCAGAGAGCTGGCGGAGGGCAGGCTGGCCAGTTGTGCCTGCTTGGCTGATGCGATCCGGGCACTGGCCTGTTGTTCACCGCTCAACGCGCTGATTCGGCTCTCGGCGGTGGCGGCGGACTGGGCCAGTCGCTCGCCCACGGCTTTCATCTGCGGCGCATTCATGCCAGCGATGGCTTCGGAGGCGATCTGATAGTAGGCGGCGCACTGCACCAGTTGGTCGTGCAGCGCCTGATCCTCCGGGGCCAGTTTGACGGTCGCGGTGGCGCCGTGGTCACCGGCCTGAGGCTGGCTGAGCAGCACAAAGCCGGCAACGCCGATGCCTAGCAATAGGGTACCTAGGATGATGAGTGGGCTTTTCATTGCGTCTTCCCTGAATTCACGTCTGTTTTCTGACACTAATAAACCTTGACCGAAATCGCAAATTCTATTTAATTGTGATGCGGATCGTTGCGGTCTGCGACACACTGATGGTTTTTACGGAGCGGCCCCATGTCACTGCCTTTCTCTCAGTCCTGTGAAAACAACAAAGATCCCATCCTGAAGCGACTTCAGCAGGCATTTTCCGGCGTCAGCCGAGTGCTGGAGATTGGCAGCGGTACCGGTCAGCATGCGGTGTACTTCGCCGAACATCTGCCTCACCTGCACTGGCAACCCAGCGATCAAGGTGAGTACTTGAATGGCCTGGCGCTGCGGTTGGCGGCGGCATCTCTGCCAAATCTGGCCTCGGAGATTGAGCTGGACGTGGAGGGGGACTGGCCGACCCAGCGTTTCGACGCCGCGTTTACCGCCAATACCTGCCACATCATGGCCTGGCCTTTGGTGGAGAAACTGTTTGCCGGTGTTGCTTTGCGTCTGGAGGCTGGCGGGGTTTTCTGCGTCTATGGCCCGTTCAATGAGGGGGGACGGTTCAGCAGCGACAGTAACGCGAGTTTTGATCAGTGGCTGAAGCAGCGGGATCCCGTCAGTGGCATTCGTGATCTGGAGGCGATAGTGGCTCTGGCAGGGCGCCATGGACTGCAGTTGCAATGCAATCACGCCATGCCGGCAAACAACCGCTTGCTGCAATTTATTCAAGCCGGTGGCTAGTCGGATTTAAAGGGGAGTTGGCGATGGTACACCTGCATACGCTGCAGTACGCGCTCTGTCTCCTGACCGACAAAAGACGCGATGGCCTCATCAAACTGTGGATGGAAGACCAGGTGATTGGAGTAGGTTAACGTTGGCTCGAAGCCTCGTCTTAACTTATGTTCTCCTTGAGCCCCTGCATCGAATCGGCACAATCCATGGTCGATGCAGTAATCGATGCCCTGATAATAGCACAGTTCAAAATGCAGCCCGTCGATGGCTTCTGTGCACCCCCAATAACGGCCATAGAGGCACTCCTTGTCTTTCAGGTACAGGGCGCCCGCCAGCCAGTGGTCGCCACGCCGGGCCATGATCAGCACCAGGTTCTCGGCCAGCGCCTGCCCCAGTGCTTCGAAAAACGGCTGATTCAGGTAGCCGCCATGGCCGGAGCGTTTGGCATAGGTCAGCTGGTAGAACCGGAAAAACTGCTGCCATAGAGCCGGGGTAATGGCCGCTCCTTCGAATCGCTCTATGGTCAGCGTTGCTCGACAGCGGCGCTCCTTGAGGATCGCCTTACGACGTCGGGCGGTCAGCGTGTCGGTGAACTGTTCGAAACTGGCATAGCCCCGGTTATGCCAGTGGAACTGAATGTCCAGTCGCTGGCGCCACTGCTGCCGGGCCAACGCCTGACTTTCGTCTAGGCGGGGAAACAGCCACTGCATGCCCGATAGCCCCAGCGAGAGACCATGGTGATGCAATGACGGGGTGATGGCGGCAAGCAGCGACTCACTCTGAATTCCCGGTGCCACCCTAAGCCTGGGGCCGGTAACCGGGGTAAAGGGGATGGCACTGATCCATTTCGGGTAGTAGGCCAGGCCATGATGCTGATAGGCGTCGGCCCAGCTCCAGTCGAAGACATACTCCCCATAGGAGTGGCGTTTCAGATACCCCGGCGCCAGGGCCGCAATCTGCCCCTGACGGCGAACGCACAGGTGGTAGGGGGCCCAGCCGGACTGGCCGCCGACACAGCCGCTCCGTTCCAGCGCATTCAGGTAGCCGTAACGGCAAAAGGGCGGAGCGTCGGCAAACAGAAGGTCCCACTGACTGGCTGTCAGTTGATCGATGCGGCTTAGCCACTCGAGTTCAAACGGGGGCGAGGTCGCCATGATCGCATCCAAAGAGCAGAGAGTCAGAGGATGTTATAACAGCAGTGGCAGCAGAAAAGCCAATGGGGTAAGGAGAGTCGCACGCCCCCCGGACGGGGGGGCGTGCGTTGCGTTGGCGGTTAGCCCAGCTCGGCTTTGCGCTCCGCTTCGCGGCAGGCCGCGGCGGTGAAGATAACATCGGTGGAGCTGTTCAGGGCGGTTTCAGCGGAGTCCTGAATCACGCCGATGATAAAGCCGACGGCCACCACCTGCATGGCGATGTCGTTGGAGATACCAAACAGGCTGCATGCCAACGGGATCAGCAGCAGTGAGCCGCCGGCCACACCAGATGCGCCGCAGGCGGAAACCGCGGCGACCACACTCAGCAACAGGGCGGTGGCCATGTCCACCTGCACACCCATGGTGTGTACTGCCGCCAGGGTCAGCACGGTGATGGTAATGGCGGCGCCACCCATATTGATGGTGGCCCCGAGAGGGATGGAGACGGAGTAGGTGTCTTCGTGCAGATCCAGCTTCTTACACAGGTTCAGGTTTACCGGAACGTTGGCGGCAGAGCTGCGGGTAAAGAAGGCGGTCACGCCACTCTCTCGCAGGCACTGGAACACCAGCGGGTAAGGGTTCTGGTGGGTTTTTACGAATACGATGATGGGGTTGATCACCAGGGCGATGATCGCCATCGCACCCAGCAATACCGCCAGCAGTTGGGTGTAACCCGCCAGGGCGTCGAAACCGGTCTCGGCGATGGTCTTGGAGACCAGACCAAAGATGCCGATGGGGGCAAAACGAATGACCACCCGTACGATGCTGGTGATCCCTTCGGAGATGTCGTGGAACACCTTCTTGGTGGCATCGGACGCTTTATGCAGTGACAGGCCCAGGGCGATGCCCCATGCCAGAATACCAATGAAGTTACCGGTCATCAGGGCATTGACCGGGTTGTCGACCACCTTGAACAGCAGGGTGCTCATCACTTCGGCGATCCCTTCCGGCGGTGCCAGTGTGGCTTCATTGGTCACCAGTACCAGAGTGGTCGGGAACATAAAGCTCAGTACCACGGCGGTCATGGCTGCAGCCAGGGTACCAAACAGGTACAGCACCACGATGGGTTTCATGTTGGTGTGTTCGCCCCGCTTCTGATTGGCGATGGACGCCGCGACCAGAATGAATACCAGGATCGGAGCGACCGCTTTCAAGGCCGAAACGAACAGGCTGCCAAGAAAGCCGATGGACAGGGCGGATTCAGGTGCCACCACAGCGAGGGCGATACCGGCGAGGATACCGACCAGAATCTGGAGTACCAGACTGCCGCTGGCCAGTTTTGCGATGATTGATTGCTTCTTTTTCATGATTTGCCTAATGCATTTTTTTATAGTCGATGGCTGCGCCATCATTGCTTGGGTTTTTAACAATTTTGTTAGTGATTTGTCTACTGGAAACTGGATTTAGATTGATCTTTGTCTGTTTATTTACAGCTAACCGAAACTGAAACAATCATTGCTTATGGCAACATCTCAATAATCGATGCCATAGGTCGGATGAGTTCGCCGCGGATGCACTATACAGCGGCATTTCACTGCTGTGGCGATCGCAGTAAGTGAAATCAAAAGGAGAAACAATGTGCTGCAAAATTTGCTAACGAACCTGCCACAAAACTTAACAAATGAGCTGTTTGAAACTTTGGTCGATGCCAAATCGGTAAAAATCGAAAGAATCTTATCAAAAGGGCAGCAGACGCCCGCGGGGAAATGGTATGACCAGGATCAGCATGAATGGGTGTTGGTGGTGGCCGGCGGGGCCAAGATAGTGTTTGAGGATGGCAGCAGGGTCGTGATGGGGCCGGGAGACCATTTGCTGCTCGAAGCACACCGCAAACACCGGGTCAGTTGGACTGACCCGGATCAGACCACGGTCTGGTTGGCGGTGCATTGGACAGAGTGCCAGACCGGTTAATAGCCGATGGTGTAGCGGCAGCAACTGTGTTGGCGCAGTTTGGCTTCGTTGACGACTGCCACGGCCAGATCCTCGACGGATACATTGGCGGGCGCATCGCCTTTCATCAGCAGGTTGTCGCCGCCAACGCGGAAAGTGCCGGTTCGCTCGCCGGGTGCCAGCAATGCCGGAGGTGATACAAAGCTCCAGTTAAGATCGCTGCGTTGCTGCAGTTGGGTCAGTATGTCGCGGGCGGCCCGGGCGCCTTGCAGGTACTCCTTTGGGAAGCCGTCTGTGTCTACCAGTTGCACGCCCGGGGCCACGAACAGGCTGCCGGCTCCGCCGACCATCTGCAGACGCACATCGCTTAAGGTGGCGGCTTCGACAATGGCGTTGGCGCCGGAGATAAAGTCTTGGTACAGGTTGGGGTTGTTCCAGCCGGCGTTAAAGGCGCTGAGGATCTCGTCGTGGCCAGCCATTGCGGCGGCAGTCGCCTGGACATCCAGCACATCGCCGCTGATTTCGGTCAGGGCCGAGTGGGGCGTTAACTTACCGGCCTGGCGAACCAGGGCGGTGACCTGATGGCCCTGAGCCAGGGCTTCCTTAACCAGAGCCTGGCCGACAAAGCCGGTGGCGCCAATGATAAACAGCTTCATAGTGGTTCTCCTAGAGGGACTGATTTCGTTGATTGATAAGATAACTCTCGAGAGTTTTGTTGATTAGCCCCCAATATCCACTTACTTTATTAAGCTCAGCTATATAATTGGCGGGACGATGCACACATCGATTCATCTACTGAAAGCCATGGCCATTTTTGTTCGGGTTATTGAGGAGGGGGCCATGCGCCGTGCCGCCCAGTCTCTGGGGATGACGCCGGCGGCGGTCAGCCAGCAGATTCGGCATCTGGAAACTCAACTGGATACCCGCCTGCTGCATCGCTCTACCCGCAAACTCAGCCTTACCGAGGCTGGACAGGCGTACTTCCATCACTGTCAGCAGATGGTGCAATCGGCCCAGGAAGCGGAACAGGCGCTGGCGGCGGTGCGGTATCAGTTGGCCGGTGAGGTTCGAATGACAGCGCCGGTGGGACTGGCGGCCAGACAGTTGCCCATGGCACTGGCGCCCCTGCTGGCCCAGCATCCGAAACTGACTCTGACCCTGCTGGCCTCCGATGAGTGTTTGAATATGGTGGAGAATCGTCTCGATATTGCGTTTCGGGCCGGACCGCTGGAGGACTCGACCCTGGTGGCCACACCGGTGTGTGAATTTCCGTCCCGGCTTTGTGCATCGCCTTCCTATCTGGAGTCGCACGGTACGCCGGAGACACCGGAGGCGTTGGAGCAGCACGCGTTTCTGGTGCAAAGTCAGACTCACCGTGACGGTCGTCTGCAACTGGTGCATTCGACGCTGGGGCAACGGCGGGTGAGGATTACCCCAAAAATTCAGACCAATAACCTGCAGGTGGTACACCGGTTTGCCTGCCAGGGGCTCGGGCTGGCAGTGTTGCCTGACCACGAAGCCAGTAATGCACTGGAGCGGGGGGAGTTGCTGCCGGTGCTGCCGGGGTGGCAGTTATCCGGGTTGCCGTTTTTCATGGTGACGCCCGATCGTCATCGAACTGAAAAGGTGGAGGCGGTGATCGCGGCAGTGAAGCGCTATTTTCTCGCGTCCACCGGTGCTCGGGAACCCGAGTAGGAACTCAGGGTCAAAAATCAGGTTAACGCAGGAGACGATGTTTATGATCAGTCGATTGAAATCACTGTTTACTGACCAGCCAGGCAGTGCCGAGGCGCTGAACGTGGAGCTGGCCAGTACTGCCTTGTTGCTGGAGGTGGCCCGGGCAGATTCTCACATCAGCCATGAAGAGAAAGAGGCGGTGTGGCACCTGATAAAGGGGTTGCACCAGTTGTCGGATCGGGAAGCCAGGGAGTTGATTGAGGAAGCGCTGGTGCAGACCGAGCAGGCCAACTCCATCCATAACTTTACCAATGTGGTGAAGAAAAACCTCAAGTTGAAGCAGAAACTGCAACTGGTTGAAGGGCTGTGGCGGGTGGCGTATGAAGACAATACCCTCGAGCCCCATGAAGAGGCGATGATTCGCAAGGTGTCGGAGCTGCTGTACTTGCGCCATAGCGAGTTTATTCAGACCAAACTGGCGGTCACCGGCGAGCGTTGATGCTTCCGGACAACAGCATGTAATGCGGCAACAGCAGGTGCCTGCGTGTGCGGGTCTTCCCTTGAGTCCTCGGAGCGTCTCCCCCATAATGCGCGCCTTATTGATGAGGGCAGCATGAACAGCGATAGCATACTTTTTGACGGCCGTGATGACTGGGGCCAGGTTCAGGTGATTGAGCAGGGATCACAGCGACTGCTGTGTTTCGGACCGTCTGACGAGCAGAGCCGCATCATTACCAAGCAGCCCTGGGTGCTGCAGCATGAGTACACCCGGGCAATGCTGCTGGGGCTGCTGTTCGTTCAGCCTAAGCGGGCTCTGGTGCTCGGAGTCGGCGGAGGTTGCCTGATCTCGGCGCTGGTGCATGCGGTCAAGGGGATCAAGATAACCGGCGTCGAGTTGCGCCCCCTGGTGACAGAGATGGCGCGAACCCATTTTCGCATGCCGCAAAGTAAACGCATCGATATTGTTCACCAGGAAGCCGGCGCCTTTCTGGCCGCCGGTGAGCACAAGAAAGTGGATCTGTTGTTTGCCGATCTTTATGGCGCCGATGCGGTGGATGACGTGCAGCTGCAGCCCCGTTTTATCGATGATGCCGCCGCTCTGCTCAAAGAGCAGGGCATGTTGGTGCTGAACTGCTGGGAGGAACATCGCTACCATGATGGCCTTAAAACCGCGCTGGCGGCCCACTTCCCTCATTGTCACAGCTGCCCGACCGCAGACGGCAACCTGGTGATTCTGGCGGGGCGTACCTCCCAGACTCTCTCCCTGGCCCAACTGAGAGAAAAAGCCCAGCAACTCGCTCCCAAGCTGGGTTACCCCCTGGCCGACAGCCTGGGTCGGCTTGAGCCCTGGGACTGATACTCGCACTGACCTGCAGACCGCGTTGATTGACCCGTGTTTTTGGTCTAGAACTAGTTGGCTCGCCGACGGATTTGGCGAGCTCCACTGAGGTTCAATCAATACGGACAGGAGGTCTGTTATGCAAGCCAAATGGTGGTACGTTAACCCCAATCTGATCGATGGCTACGGTTCGCTTCTTCCCCCCTCAACGCCCATGGCTGACGGAAATCAGCGTTATTTCCGTGACGCCAACAAGCTGCGTCTGACCGTCGAGGGCGCCTGGGTCAGGGACGATAAGGATGGCTGGCCTAAGGGCAGCAATGATCTGGTGATCGCCAGTCGCTTCCGCATCGGCAAAAAGCCCCCCATCACCAAGCTTCATCTCTACAGGCCGGATGTGCCGGAGAAAACCTGGGAGCCGGTGGCGTTTCACCCTGAGATCTTTGCCACCAATGACTTCCGTGAGTCCGATGGTGAGATCGCCCTGCAACTGAACATCTACGACGAAGATGGCCTGCGGGATGACGCCCAGCAACAGCTCAATCAGGCCCTGGATGGTTCAACCAGCGCCTTTGCCCTGGCGTTTCCGGTGTTTGCCCCCTACGCCAGCCTCACCGCCGGAGTCGGCAGGGCGATGGCGGCACTGGTCGACAAACTGGATGAGCACGATGAACTGATCAAGGGCAAGATTCGGTTGTCGGTGAACAAGCCGGCGAACCAGCCCTTCGATCATCTGCAGCCCGGGCTGCTGGTGTGTTTCGCCTCGAGTGTGGACGCCTCCTCCTTGCTGTTAGGGTCTGATCGCAAGATCTACTATCAGGACCAGGGCACCCACAAGCTCTACCAGGAGAAGAGCTACTGCGTGATCCGCATCGACAGGGACGGCCCCAGTGCGCCTGAGTTTGAGATCAATCAGAGTATGGCTACCCTGCTTACCGAGATAGAGCTGGGTAAGGGCAGCAAGGGGACTCAGGCCCTGGTGCACCTGAGGGAAACCCTGGAGGCCTACACCACCTTTAAGCGGCTCAAGCGCCACAACGAACTTCAGGGCAAGGCCAGTCGCAGTGAGGAGGAGAATCAGTTGCTCGATGAGCTCAAATCCGATCCCAAGCTGGCTCCCTACATCGGCAGTTAGCGCCGGATTTCACTGATCCAGAGGGCGCCGACCGGCGCCCTTTTTTGCCCTCGATGAGGGTGTTACTCTGGAGTCAGGCTTGGATCTAAGGCGGACGAGATGACACCAAACTATTCCATCATTAAGCAGATAACCCTGGGCTGGCTGGCCTTCTGCTACCTCATCTCTCTGGTGCTTATTCCCATTTTTCCCTTTGTGACCGTGGGGTTCAGCCTGCCCATCGCCCTGATGATCATCCTCATAAGCCCCATCCTCTTTGTCGTTCAGGGGGGACTCATCGGTGCCATGGTGTGGCTGGGATTAACCATGCTGGGCTTCCTGGCGGGGGTTATGGGAAAGCGAGAGACCTTTAATCGATCATTGGGCCTGAGCTGAATGGTAGGGCTGGGGCAAGCTACAGGCGGCGGTTGCGCTCTATATCTGCAAGGAAGCCGACCTCTTTCAGATAGACGAGTTTTATTCTGTCGCACTTGGCGACAAGCTCATTGGCCATCTTCAGGGTATCTATGATCTTACGCATGTTGTTTCTGCCAGATTTGTAGTCTTGGTATTTATCCTCGTCATAACAGTAATCGGCCAGCTTCTTCCAAAGGTCACGGGATTTTTTCAGGCCTTTGGACACCTGCAAACTCCTTTGGCGAAGCTTTGCGAAGGTGTCTGCCTGTGAAAACAGATCTTGCCGATATTGTTCAATAACCGGCGTCATTTTTTCGGGATTGTCTCGCCAGGCTCGGGTTAATTGCTGCCCAGAGAAGTTGTCTGATAGAAACTCAAACTTTCGGTGGTACTCCAGGCTTTGGTTGAAGTCAGTAGAGAGGTTGTTGTACCGCTGTTCGTACTTCTTATAGAGTTCGGTGCCGGTTTTCCAGTTTTTGTCAGTGCAGTAAACACCCCCCCAGGAAGGGAAGGTGAAAATAACCGTCATCAAGGCCATTATGCCCAGTGAGCTTCCTCTCATACTCAAATACCTTCCCGATGTTTTATCCCTATTCTACGGCAAAGCTCAGCGGCTTTTACCGCAGTAGATCAACCTCTGCTTCATAGGGACTCGGCCCAATGACCTGTTGGAGTCTCCTGACAGTGGGGCTACCATTTGGAATGGTGTCGAGGAATAAAAAAATCCGGAGCCAGGCTCCGGATTTTGCGTTAAGAGAATTGAACCTCCCTGTTCAAGCCCGTTCTCTTAGATCTTGCTCTTACACTTTGCGAATGCCCACAGGGACACCATGACGGCAGGTGGAGCCGAAGGTGCGATCCCGGTAGAGGCTGGCGCCCTTACGGGTGGGGTCGACCACGTTGAAGGGGTTGGGGTTGATGCCGCCGCCACGCTCCGGCTGACCGGCGATCTCGGTGCCATCGATGCTGATGGTCTGGGCGCCGAACTGGCTGTGGCCGAAGCCGATGCCGACGGAGATGGTGCCTCTGGCCACGGTGTCGTCCGCCTGGACCATACCCTCCAGGGTGGTGCCCTTGGGTGACAACAGCTGTGCCCGATCACCGGATTTCAGTCCGTACTTGCCTGCATCCTCGGCGTTCATCTGGATGAAGTTGGCCTCACCCAGGGCGGTCAGCCTGGGCAGCTGGGCCGAGTAGGCGTTGCGCAGCTGCGGCTTGAAGGTGGAGAAGCTGAAGGGGTACTGCTCCTCGCTCCAGTGATTCCGCACCGCAGAACCGTCCCAGAAGCGGTCCACATCGAAAGTGGGCTGGCCATCCAGGTATTCGCCGGAGTAGGAGTCCTTCACCTGGGCCAGCGCCTCGTTGTAGATCTGGAACTGCACATCCATGCGGATGGCCGGGTTGAGGAACTCGCCATCGTAACGCTCCGTCAGTTGCTCATAACGGCCGCCTCGGGTCAGCATATACAGGGTGGGGCCCATCTCCTCGGGCTTGAGTCGCTTGGCGAACTCGCCCTGGATGCGGTCGACGCTGGTGAACTGGATATCCTCCTGGGTGGGGGAGGGCAGCACCTCACCGGAGTGGGCGGCGTTGGCAAACAGGGGTACATAGAGATCCTGGGGTACGTGCAGGCCATAGCGGCGCCCCTTGGCGTCTGAGAAGGCATCGTTGCCGAAGCCGGGCAGTTCCAGGTTCTTGCTGACGTCGATGATGAACTGTTCCATGCACACCGGATTGCCCTTGGCGTCCTTAACGGTCTTGGGTTCAATCACAGGCACGGTGGCCACATCACCGACGTACTCACTGCCCCACATGCGGGAGTACATCCACTGCTCATACTGCAGCAGATCCGGCACCAGATAGTCGGCGTAGACGTTGGTTTCGTTGATGTAGGGGTCGATGCCAATGATCAGTCCCAACTGCTTGGGATCGGTGATGGAGTCCACCACCTGATCCTCCAGGCCGGAGCAGTTGTAGATGGGGTTGGTGGACCAGATGAACCACGCCTTGAACTGGAAGGGGTTGGCATTGGCGTGGGCCACCAGCATCTCGCCGCTGTTGTCCTGAACGAAGGTGTTGTTCCAGGGTTGGTTGGCCGGGTAGGGGTTTTCGCCCCGGGCCAGCTTGGCCTTGTACTCTTCACTCTGCTCATAGTCACCAGAGCGCTCGGCGTTGAAGCCTTCGGGCTCCACATGGTGGAAGTCGTTGAGCTTGTACAGCGGGCCGTCGAAGATCTCGTACATCATGCCGAAGCCGACGCCGGTCATGTGGTTCAGGCCGCCCTTGGCGTTGTGGGCACCCACCATGGTGGCCAGCATCGCCTGGGCGAAGGTGCACTGCCCGCCGTCGGTGGCGTTACACCCGGTGTTGGTCTCGATGGCCACCTGGCGGCCGTGGGAGGTGAACTCCTTGGCCAGTTCCTGGATCTTGGCCACGGGCACACCACTGTGCTTGGCGTACTCCTCGAGGCTGTGCTCATTGACCCGCTTCTTCAGCAGGGCAAAGGCGGTTTCCACGTTGACCTTGCTGCCGTCGGCCAGCTTGACCTCGCCCTGGTAGTAGAGACTGGCCTGCTGGTCGCTGTCGCTGGTCACCAGCTGGCCATCGCCTTCCCGGCGCACCATCTTCACCTCGTCGCTGCCCAGGCCCATCGCCTCGGCGGTGAGGAAGCGGTTGTGCAGCGGGTGGCCCGGTTGCTTCACCACCAGATAGGTGGCGTTGGTGTAGTTCACCTCACCCTGCTTGTCCGCTGCCGCCTGGCTGGGTGCCGCCAGGTAGTGCTTGCGGTAGCGCTTGTGGTTGATGATGTACTGCAGCATGCCGAACAGCAGGGCGGTGTCGCCACCGGAGCGGATTGGCACCCATTCACTGTTGTCCGCGTCGGTCTCAGAGGTCAAAGAGCGCAGCAAGGGATCGACCACCACGTACTTGAAGTCGCCACGTTCGGCGCGGGCCTTGGCCAGTCGGCGGGAGCCGGAGTTGAGGCTGTTGCCGGACAGGCCGGGGTTGGTGCCGATAAAGAGGGCGAACTTGCAGTGTTCGAAATCCGTAGTGGGTAGGGCAATTTCATCCACGGCGTCGAAACAGCCCAGGGCCCAGCCTGCCACCTGCTGGTGGCCGCAGTAGGAGTCCTTGTTGCCCACGTTGGGGGTGCCCCAGGCGCTGTGGGAGAAGCGGTGCATGAAGTCCCAGCGGTTCGCCTGCTCGGTGGAGGTGGAGACCAGCAGTTGGTTCTTCACCGGGCCAAAGTCCGGGTAGAGGGGGTTGGCGAAGTTGGGGTTGGCGTGGATCGCCTTGAGGCCGTCCACATGGCCTTCGCCAAACAGGTTGCCCCCTTCGGTGACCTCTTTGATCATCTGCTCATAGGAGATGGTCTTCCACTTGTTCTCACCACGCTTGCCCACCCGCTTCAGGCACTGGGTGATTCTGTGCTTGTTGCTGAAGGCGTCCAGCACGGCGTTGCCCCGGCCACAGAGGGTGGCGGCGTTGTCCTGGTTGTACTGGCTGGCGGCAGCCAGGCGGAACATCGCCTCCTTGGGCGGCACGGACATGCTGAAGGGCTCGGTGTTGCTGGTGAGCATGTAGGGGTTGCCCCAGGCGCGCACCACCTGATCGGTGGCTTCGTCGATGCTGACCCGGGCGCCACAGACGTTGAAGCAGCCATAGCACTTGGAGAAGGCGAAGCGCTGGCCGGGGGCGGGTTTGATGGTCTTGCCGTCCACCTGGAACTCAGGTTTCAGGGAGGTGGGGGCAAATTTCTCCAGCGCCTTGTCGCCGGTGGGAGTCTTAGCCTGGGCTGCTTTGGCGGCGCCGGAGGCGGAGAGGGCCGCGACTGAGCCGGCCTTGAGGAATTGTCTACGATCCATAATGGGTTACCTCTGCCACTCTTGGGGGAATTTCAGGCTGAATTGGGCGTTGCTCTCAGCTTCGGTCAGACCGATGTAGAACACATTGGGGTGGGTGTTGTTGGCCGCCTGGAGTACCAGAGGCTTCTCCTGCTCCAGCACCCTGGCGATCTCGCTGCTCTTGTCGTTGATGTCACCGAAGATGCGGGCGCCACCGGTACAGGTGGTGACACAGGCGGGCAGCAGGCCGCGGGAGGTGCGCTGCACACAGAAGTTGCACTTATCCACCGTGCCTGTGTTGGAGTTGACGAAGCGAACCCCCTCGTAAGGACAGGCCTCGATACACATCTCGCAACCGATGCATTCGGTGGAGTCCACCACCACGATGCCATCCTGTTCCCGCTTGAAGGTGGCGCCGGTGGGGCAGATCTCGACGCAGCTGGGCTTGTCGCAGTTGTTGCACAGCAGCGGCAGGTTGAAGGCGTAGGGCTTGCCCTGAACCTCTGAGCTGGCCTGGTAAACCGCGGTTCGGTTCTCTTTGGGCAGGCTGCCGTTTTCGTTACCGCAGGAGACCACACAGGCCTTGCAGCCGTTGCAGCGGCGCAGGTCGACGACCATGGCCAGATGCTTGCCACCCTTGGCGCGGATGGCGGCCACCGCGTCGGCGGCGGAGATAAAGGAGAGGGAACCGACGCTCAGGGCGCCCCCCGCCATCAGTTTCAGTATCGATCTTCTATCTAACATGGTTCGCTCCTGATGGTATTTCTTAAGGAGAAATACTCGCATGTGAGATCAGTTGCGCCGATTTAATATAGAGGCACAAATAGTTTGGTTGCTTAGAAATATCTCTAAGGGACGTAGAATGAATGGGTTTAATTCATTCGTTGGATTCAGTATATGCCTGGCCAAATTAAATATGGTGTGAGCCTCATCACGCCAAGATTTTGAATTTTTATAATTGTGAATTTCAGGCTGAATTTACCCGGGCGGGAAATGCATTTTTTAAATATCGCTAAAGGTTTTTCTTTTGATTAAATTGTTGATGCTAAAGATCTTTTGCTCTGCCTCATTGTGCCGGGATAGAGATTGCAGAGATATGGGAAAAGCAATTTTTCATTTGTGGGAAAACTATTTAAGACCCATTCCTACTTTGGTGTGTTTATATCTACGGTTAATAAGTCTAAGAAGTAGTGTGATGGTTGGATATTTTTTTTCTTCACCCCCGCCTTTGTGCATTCACTCCCGTTTTTTCTTTTTGTCCATGAGCAGACTGACTCAATGAATTGAATCTGAGATAGAAAGATGAAAAGAGTGATGCTGTTTCTTTGCCAGGGACTCGAGGAGCTGGAGGCCGCGGCCTTCACCGATGTCTTTGGCTGGACCACCACCTACTGGCTGGAACCGGTTGAACTGGTGACCGTGGGGCTGAGACCTAAGGTACGCTGTGCCTGGAACTTCACCATAGAACCTTAGTATCTGCTGGTGGCCGGGGTCTCCCAGCAGCGGCATGGGGCCGCCGCCGTGGGAGAGATAGAAGCTGTCGTACTGCCGGGTCATGAATTTCTCCATGGTTACAGTGATTGTGGACCCAGGGGCACGATGCCGTTGGGATTCAGGGCTTTGACCGAGTAGTAACCCGCCTTGATGTGGTCAAGATTGATGGTGTCGGCCACCCCCTCCAGTGCCAGGATTCGCAGCATGTAGTCTCGCAGCCTGGGCATGGCACTCAGGGTGTTGCGGTTGCACTTGAACAGGCCGAAATAGGCGGCATCGAAGCGCACCAGGGTCACGAACAGGCGCAGGTCCGACTCGGTCAGTCTGTCGCCAAACAGATAGGGGCGGCTATCCTCCAGTCGTGTCTCCAGCTGGTCGAGCATGGCAAACACCTTGTGGTAAGCCTCCTCATAAGCCTGTTGGCTAGAGGCAAACCCGGCCTGGTAGACGCCGTTGTTGAGCTCGGTGTAGAGCTGGCTGCTCAGGGTGTCTATCTCGTCGGCCAAGGCCCGGGGATAGAGGTCGAGAGTGTTGCCGGTCAGGTGGTCGAAGGCACGGCCCAGCATACGGATGATGTCTGCCGACTCATTGTTCACCAGGGTGTCGCTGTGTTTGTCCCACAATACCGGCACCGTAGCCCGGCCGGTGTATTGGCTATCGGCACGGGTGTAGAGCTGGTGCAGATAGCGGGCGCCATGGAGACTGTCCTCGGTGGCACCGGGGTAGCCGCCAAACTGCCAGCCCTGTTCGCTCAGCCTTGGGTTGACCACGCTGACACTGATCAGCTTATCCAGGCCCTTAAGCTTCAGGGTCATCAGTACCCGTGAGGCCCACGGACAGATGTAGGCCACATACAGGTGATAGCGGCCGGCTTCGGCCTTGAAGCCTCCATTGCCTGTAGGCCCGGGGGCGCCGTCCGGGGTTATCCAGTGGCGAAAGGAGGAGCTTTGGCGGATAAAGCGCCCCTCACCGTCCTTGCTCTGTACCGGTTGCCAATCTTCTGTCCAACGTCCGTCAATCAACATGGTGCTCTCCTTAAAGAGTTGAGACGGGCCGGGCCCGCCACCGTCATTGGTTTCAGCGATTGAGTTTCTGGGCAATCAGGTTGTCCAGGGCGAAGCGGCCGCCTCCCTGAATGGCCAGGGCCGTCGCGATCACTGCCAGGGTCAGGGCATATTCGTAGCCGTTATTGCTCATAAACAGGCCATTACCGATATGAACGCTGAACATGGCGACCAGCATGGTGATGGCGGTGACCAGTGCCGCCGGGCGGGTCAGCAGTCCCAGTAGCAGGGCAAGGCCACCAAAGAATTCGGCGCTGCCTGCCATCAGGGCCATCAGGTAACCGGGGCTCAGGCCGATGCTGGCCATCCACTGTCCGGTTCCTTCGAGGCCGTAACCACCAAACCAGCCGAAGAGTTTCTGGGCACCGTGGGCGGCCAAAATGATGCCAGTGGGGACGCGCAGAACCAGGGCGGCGGCACCGGCGTTAGAGTTAAAAAGGGTTTTCACAAAGTGATTGTTCATAATCTGTTCCTCGGGCTTGGGGATGTGCGCCGGGCGAACCAGACGCCTCAGCAGTTGGGAGTAGATTAACTTTCTACTTGGCGGGGATATACGGGGCTGTTGTTGTATTATTATCAACACTGCGTAGATAATTAAGCTAAAGAAATGGTCATGGGAGTGAGAGAATGGATAGGCTGGAGGCGATGCGCACCTTTGTTGCTGTGGTAGAGGAGGGCAGTTTTACCCGGGCGGCGGAGCGCTTAGGCCATTCACCGCAACTGGCCAGTAAGTATGTCTCCCAGCTTGAGCAGAGCCTGGGCACTCGCCTGCTTAACCGCACAACCCGAAGAGTCAACCTCACCGAAGCGGGGGGTGGCTATTATCAGCGGGCCCAGCAGGTGTTGGTGGAGATTGAGGAGATGGAGAGCCAACTCGGTGAGCTGCAGCACCGTCCTCGGGGGTTATTGCGCATCAGTGCTCCGGTTTCCTTCGCCAGTCGCCATCTACCCAGGCTACTGAGTGACTTTCGCAAAGCCTACCCCCAGGTTCAGATAGACCTGCACCTTAACGATCGCAGGGTGGATATTGTCGAGGAGGGGTTTGACGTTGCCCTTCGTATTGGTCAATTGAAGGACTCTTCGATGATTGCCAGGAAGATAGCTCCCATTAACCTGGTGTTGGTGGCTTCGCCGGATTATCTGGCAGAGCATGGCACTCCACGTACTCCCGGTGAATTGGCTCAGCACCAGTTTTTGAAGTACAGCTACAGCGATGACAACATTCCGCTGGATAAGCGTGACGGTGCTCGAATGAAGGAAAGTGGCATCAGTTGCAATAATGGTGACGTGTTGGTGGAAGCGGCAGTTCAGGGCGCGGGAATCGCCTTACAGCCCACCTTTATCGCCGCTCCCGCTATCGCCAATGGCAGCCTGGTGACGCTGATGCACGATCATATTCCGCCCCCCATGGGGCTCTATGCCATTTACGCTCATCGGCAACTGCTGGCCAGCAAGGTGCGTTGCTTCATCGACTTTATCGATGGCTATTTTGGGTCGCCCCCGGCCTGGGATCAGGGACTGGCGCTGAAGTCGACCGCGCCATCCTAAAATTACCGGACGTGGGTTGGCGAGATGGATGCCGTACCGTTCGTGTCCGGCGGTGCCGCTGAACTCGGTATTCAATGGATTGAACCTCCACTTCACCTGGCCGGTGGGCCTGGGTTGCCGGTGTGGGAGCCAAACCGACTGGCATCCCGGTCCGGGGAGGCATACAGTAGAACGGTATTGGTTGATTGATTAAGAGGGAACTTATGTCACAGCGTATCTACTGTCTTGCCCAGTTTCGCCCCAAGCCCGGCAAAGAGGAGGCGTTGTTCCGAGTGCTGCAATCCTTGGAGCCCAACACCCTGAGGGAGCCGGGTTGCCTGCAGTACATCGTTACTCGCCATATCGACAGCCCGTTTGCTCAGGGCCACAGCTATCCCATCGTGTTTAATGAGATATGGGCCGATCACGATGCCTTTGCCGCCCACTGTCAGCGCAGCGAGATTCAGGCGTTCTTTGAAGCCCACTGCGTGGCCGAAGAGGGGTTGGTGGCCGAGTCCAATGTCTGTGTCTACAGTGACCAGCCGGCGGATTACGACGCACCGCAGTTCGGGTAAGGGCATTCGAGAGCCCAAATTCGGCCTCCGACTGATGATTTTGGAATCAGTCGGCGGACTCCCGGGCCTGCGCCATCGCCAATTTGTTGTTCCCGCCCCTAGGCTACGGTACTCTAACCCGCTTAGTGTCTGACTTTGGCCCTGCGCCAGAGTGTCCCCGGTTTTGAAAGGTATCTCCTATGGCTCAAGAGGCGTTTCGACTGCGTCGTATCATCATTATCGACAGTTTCTGGAAAGGGAAGGTCAATGAGATCGATTTTGATGGTCACACACAGTTAGAGGGCACCAACGGCGCCGGTAAAACCTCCTTGATGCGATTGCTGCCGCTGTTTTATGGCATGCGCCCCGGTGACATCGTCTCCAAAGTCGACCAGGCCAAGAACTTTGCCAACTATTACCTGCCCAGAGAGTCCAGCTTGCTGGTGTACGAGTATCAACGCCCTGGGCTGGCGGAGCCGCAGTTGTGCTGCATGGTGGCCTCATCGGATGGTCGCAGTGTGCACTACAAACTGATCGATGCGCCTTACTGCCAGCAGCATTTTATCGGTTCGGATCACAAGCCGTTTAAGGTGGGTGAGATTGAGCGCAACTACAAGCGCGCCCATGGCACCTATTGCTCCAACTACCTGGGGGTAGACAAATACCGGCAGGTGATTCAAAACCTGCGCGGCGGCCGTGCTTCCAGCGAGATTCGTCAGCTGCAGAGCCGGTTCAGTTTCGGCAACGTCGCCATGCCCCACATCGACAAGGTGGTTAACGGCACCATCGAGAAGAACCTCGATTTCGAGGCGGTCAAGAAGATGCTGGTGGCCATTGCCGCCGACTACCTGGCCCGCAGCCGTTCCGGTGACAATCGCGAGCAGATGCAGCTGAATAAGGACGAGATTGGTCGCTGGCTCAGCGACATTCAGGCCAGCCGCGAAGTGCATGCGGTGGCTGATAAGATTCAGCGCTGGCAGGGGCAGTTCAGCGAGCTGGAGGAGTTTTTGGGCCAGCTGCGTCATCTGCTGGCGCTGTGCGATGAGCAGCAAATCGAGCTGCAGGATAAGCTTAAGGCGTTGGGGCAGGAGAAAGCCAGCCAGCGTGAGTCGTTGCGGGAGTTGGAACGGGAGTTTGACGCCGCCGAAACCGGCTTTAAGCAAACCATTGCCACTGAAAGCGACCGCCTGCACGCCAAACAGATCACCATTGAGCGCCTGGATGATGACAAGCAGCGTTACGACGATGACGATGCCGCTTCCTACCAGTTGCGTGCCGATGAAAAGGTGACCTTCAGCCAGCGCCTGAAAGAGGTCAACGGCATCATCGAGAGCTTTGAAGGTGACACCGCCAAGGTGGCTCGCAAGTTCGAAGAGCTGCTGGGTAAGCTGGATCTGGAACTGGCCCGGGGCGAGGGCGAGAAGCAGCAGCAGATGGCCGACATCCGTGAACAGAACAACCACAAGCTGGCGGAGGTAGAGCAGCAGTACCAGGCCAACCGCCGTCAGATGGAGCAGCGGCTGGCGTCTCAGGGCCTGGGGCTCAAAGACGAGCAGTTGCAGCTGCAACACGCTCAACGCGTCAATGCAGAAAACCGCGCTAATCCCCGCCTGCCGGCCAACGTGGCCGAGCAGTTACAACTCACCGCTCAGTCTCTGGGTGAGGCGCAGAGCCGTCACAATGAGATGCTGAGGCTGATGGCCGATGAACGGCATAACGGCGCCCAGCTGGAGCGCCAGCGGGATCAGCAGCTCGGTCGACTGAGCACCGAACAGCGTCGCCTGGATGAACTCAAGGCCCAGCACCAGGCGCTGGAGCAACAGTTGCATCCCCAAGAGGGCTCTCTGCAGGCGTTTTTAGAAAGCCGCAGCGAGGCCAGTGACTGGAAGCAGACCATCGGTACCCTGTTGTCCCCGGAGCTGTTGGCCCGCACCGATCTGGCCCCGGGCTGGAGTGGCGAAGGTCTTCAGAGCCTGTATGGTGTGCGCCTGGACCTGAGCCCGCTGCAGCACAACAACCCGCTGGCCCGGACCGAGGCGGAGCAACAGCAGCAGTTGGAAGCCCTGGATCAGCAGTGCCGTCAGCAGAATGAACAGATTGAGCAGCTTAATGAGCTGCTGAAGCAGCTTGGGCGCCAACTGGAGCAGCACCAGAGCCAACTGGGCCAGTTACAGCAGCAGGAGCGACGTGCCAGTGCCGAGATCGACCAGCTCAGGCAGCAGCAGGAGCGCCAGCAGCTTCAGGCCGACGAGAGCATTAAGCAGCAGCGGCTGCAGCTGGAGGAAGAACACACGCAGCTGCAGAAGCAGCAGGAGCAACTGAGCCACAAACTGGAACAGCTGGAAGAGCAGGGCGAAGAGGAGCTGCACGAGCTGCACAACGCCGCCCTGGAGCGTCGCCTGATTCTGGAAACCGATCGCGACAGCCAGCTGGAGACCCTGGCTCAGCAACTTGAGGCACTGCGTGACAGCGTCAAGGAGCGGCGTCGGGATTACAAGAAACAGCAGAAGCAGGCGCTGGACAAGATCGATCCCGATGGTGAGATCGACAAGCGGATGCAGGAACGCAAGCAGCTGCAACAGGCGCTGGATAACTGCGCCAGCTTTGAGCAGAAAGCCCGCGAGTACCAGCACTTCCTGTCCAGCCAGTACAACCAGCGGGAGCCGCTGGCCACCGAGGTGCTGCAACTGCAGCAGCAGCTGTCCCAGGCTCGCAGCGAACTGGAGCAGGCCCGCAGCCGGTTTGGCCAGCAGCAGGCCGAGCACAAGGCGGTGCTAAAGCGCAACAAAGAGCAGCAGGAACGGTGTGATGACCTGCTGGCTCGGCTGGTTCGGGTGCAGGCGGTGTGCGAACCCCTGGGGCTGGAACCGGGCCGCAATCCGCAACTGCAGAATTACCAGGCGGACATGCTGCCTGGCTTTATCGAGCAGAACCATCAGGGTTTCAGCCACCTGGAGAAGAAGCTGACCAAAGAGATCAGCCATTTCTCCAATGTGCTGCGTACCAAACACGGCAAGAGCAGTCTGTTTGACACCTGGACCCAGCTGGTGGCCGACAACGACCGTTTCGATGGCTGTGAAACCGTGCTCAAGTACCGGATGCCCATTGGTGATCTGCTGCAGAGTGCCGCTCAGTTGGCCAAGTCCACCGGCCAGCTGGTGATCGTCAATGCCACCATGATCAACGAATTCTACCAGCACCTGGAGAACTTCGATCGCCGGATCAAATCCGTGGGCCGCAACCTGTCGGAGCGGGTGACCGCCCTGGCCAAGTTCGAAGCGTTGGCGGACATCAGTGTCGGCACCGTCACCAAACTGGAACAGCTGGAATACTGGCAGCCGCTGCGCAGCTTCTCCGATTGCTTCGAGCAGTCGCGGGATCAACTGCGCGACGGCGTGGCCGAGATTCCGGAGGAGCTGATTCGGGCCATGCGCGAATTGGCCCGGGTGCTGCCGGCCGAGGGCCTGGAGCTGGAGCACAACGATCTGTTTGACCTGGAGTTTGTGATCACCGAAAAGGGTCAGGTGAAGCGGGCCCGCAATGCCCGCCAGCTGAAGAAGGTCAGCTCCACCGGCCTCTCCTATCTGGCGATGCTGTCGCTGTTTGCCGGCCTGCTGGGAATGCTGCGCGGCGACGGCGAACGCCCCAGCACCATCATTTTGCCGGTGGACGAACTGGGCGAACTGGCGGCGGAAAACATCGAACTGCTGCTGGGGATGTTCAACGACAACCACATTCAGATGCTGTCGGCGTCCCCCTCCACCGATCGTCAGGTACTGGCGCTGTACAAGACCCACTACAAACTCAAAGACAGCAAAATCTACAGCGCCCATGTGCCGCTGTCGAAACTGGAACAACTGCTGGCCAGCCGTGCCCGCCGCGAACAGCCTGAAACCGAGGAAGTCGGACAATGATCTTCAAACTTACCGTAGAAACCCTGCTGTCCGGCGCTGTGATTTGTCAGACTGCCTATCCGGATCACTTCGAGTATCTACAGGCACCGGCCAACGCCGAGCGGGTGCATGAATTTCTCAGCCAGTTGGACCGCAGCCTGACCCACTTTGAGGCCGCCGGGGCCTACTACTGCACCTTTGACAGTATCGATGACAGCAACCGCCGCGCCATCAGTCAGCTGTTCAGCTCGGTGCGCAGCCATTTCCGGCCGCTGGTGGAGTGGCTGGATATGCTGCTGCGGGCCACCGGTCACGACGCGCCGCTGCACGCCAAAGACAGCATCAAGTTCACGTCGCTGCTGGAGGCGTTCGAACACGATCAGACCCTGTCGGAGCAGCTGCGCCGGTTGACGACCATGGCGCCATTTAAGACCAACCGGGTGGAGATTCGTGACCAACTGGGAACGGTGCTGGCCAAGCTGGAGGAGATGGGGTATCTGGTGCGCCATGCCCCGGGCAGCAACACCTGGTACGCCACCGCCCGCTTTGATCTGATCTATCTGCTGATCGAGTTCCTCAACGACAGTGAGAAGCTGGAGCTGCCGGAAGTGCAGGAGCCGGACCCACAAGAGGAGCTGTTGCTGTAATGAGCCTCTATGACAGCAATCAGGTCGCCGCGCTGCTGCGACAGATGGGACAGGCCGATGAGCTGTTGTCCCAGGCCTACGTCTTTGGCGCCGTCAGCGCCGATGAGGACAACGAAGGCCAGCTGCGCAACCTGCAGAAAGCCAAGCTGCTGCGTCCCGATGATGAGCCGGGCAACTATCGCCTGACCGCCGATCTGAAGCGGCTGCTCAACAAGCTGATGCGCCAGCAGAGCGGTTATCGCCAGCTGACCGACATGGGCAAGGTTATCGACGCCATGGACGATGTGATCATCGACTATCGCGACTCCCTCATCGGTGGCCAGATGGACGACGCCGATCATTACCTCGACCAGCTTGACGACCTGCTGTTTGACGCCAGAGACAGCCTCAACACCAGCCTGGACAACATGCATTACGCCATCTCCAGCCAGTTTGGCTTTGTGGCGACCCTGGCCGCCAAGGTGCGGGAAAACCAGAAGGCGCTGGATTACGCCCAGAAGCTGCTCAACGAACTGCAACAGATTGACCCTGAGACCTGCTATCAGTGGATCTTTGACGGTGCACCCACCGAGTTTGCCCGTAAAATCACCGGCTTCGTGCACTGGTTTCGTATGGTGCTGGGCCGGTTGGCGCACATCATCGAAAAGATGCGTCAGAGCCTGTTCCGCCTGCGGCGCCAGGTGAAGCAGGCCAACCAGCTGCGGGGCATGGCTCGCTTCCTGCGTAAGCATCCTGAGTATGAGCTGCGCGATGACCTGGCCTTTGCCACCGATCTGCCCCGGGAGCTGAAACTGGCGCCGGCGATGGAGATGGGCGGGCTGGTGGATGTGCGCAGCAGCGCCGTCGAGCAGGAGTTGATCGAGATTGTCCAGCATCTGCGACGCCAGCAGCCGACCACTCCGGTGGTGGCCGACAGGGATGGCGTCAGCGTGGAAAGCGACAACCTGGAGACCCTGGCCTACCTCAGTGACTGGGTACTGGATGAGGTGGAGCATTTCTTTGAGCTGGCGGTGATGCGGGACGGGGCCCTTTCCGCTCTGGAGCACTGGCAGGGGCAGCAACCGGCCTGGCTCAGCAACGAGTGGCAACTGGATCCCCAGCTTTGGATTGAGCTGGTGTTTGGCTACTACTGCAACCTGTCTCCTCAGCAGCAGCAGCTGTTTGCCATGGAGATGGAGGAGCAGCTGGTGGCGGGCACCAACAACAACTTTACCTACAGCGACGTTGTGATCAGAGTGTCGGCCTAGGGGGGCTGGGGCACAGTTAGAGTGGAAACAAGGGGTTGATATGCTAAGTGTGCCGCTGGCGAGAACGGTGCAAGGTTGGCTTGGTAAAGGGCAGGGTGAAGTGCCCTACGGGGTGCATGCCCGCGAGCTTCGATACCTCTATCCTGAATTTGGTCGGCAGCAGAGGCGAAAGCTGGTTTTTACTTTGGATGATTGCTTTTATCTCTCGCAAGAGCTGAAGCGGGATGGGCTACCCCACCCTAAAAGCGACGATTTCATTCCGGCGATACGCAGTCGGGAAGAGTGGGCCGCCCGGCGCAATGATGAAAAGTCCCGTGCTGAAGCCGTTAGTCGACACCTGGTTAAATTCAACACCCTGGGGTCACTAAAGATCAATGGCAATAGTTACCCTTTACCGGAAATTTCCTGTGCTGGCATCGATCTGGATTGGAGAGAGATCGATACCTTGGAGCACAGCCACCTGGTGATGGTTGAAAACCTGGCGGTGATGACGGCGTTGTCGAGGTTGATGATGCCGCAATGCCTGCGCGATGCCCTGTTCCTCTACCGTGGAGACATCAAACGGCACACTCATACGGGTACGGCGTATGAGTGCTTTAATGCGCTAAGTGACCAATGTGAGCGGGTGGTGTTTGCCGATTTTGATCCTGCAGGTTTGGCCATCGCTCACCAGAGTGGGGCCGTGCAAGCAATGCTGCCATGCTCGACGCTGTGGCAGGAGATCCTGGTTCCAGGTTGGCAGGAGTTGGAGGGACCTGAGCTGCGTTGGTTTGATCAGCAAAAGCAGGTGGAGTGGCTGTCTAAGTCGCCTGACGCCCGGTGGGCTCAGCCTGCATTGAACTCGATGGCGAAGCAGCGGCAGACCCGTACCCAGGAGCACCTGCTGGCCCATGACGTCGCGCTGGCCCTGCGGGCAATTAAATAGCAACCGGGCAGTAAAAAAACGCGGCTTGCCATTCGGCAAGCCGCGTTTTCGTTGTTGGTCGCCAGGAGCGGGTTAGCGGTTTCTCAGCGTAGCCGCCGGCGCCGGTGTCACCTGGTAGAAGTAGCGGCGGAGCAGTTCGGGCAGCCGCTCCAGAATATGGGATTTCAGTGCCAACTTGCTCTGTTTCAGGTGCTCCGCCAGGGCGCGCTCGTCGAAGGCGGCCAGGGCGGGCAAGGCCACGGGGGCAAAGCTCAGGTGCCAGGGCTCGGGCTGCACACCGCCCAGGTTCTTGGTGTAGGGGCGGAAGAAACCAAATTCGGTCATGTGCTCATCCAGCCAGCGGTTGAGTTTGCCGTTGGGACCGCGACCACGGTACTCCAGCGGTTCCAGCTTGAGATTGTCACGACGAATGGCGTTGGCGTCGTAGAAATTGAAGTCGCTGCCCCAGTGGCGTCGTGACGTGCCTGGCAGAGAAGACCAGGTCAGAATGGCCCGTAGCAGCTCATTGTCATTGAGGTTTGCCGGGTTCAGTGGCCGTCCCTCTTCGTCGACCAGAGGCTGTTTTCCCATCACCTTGCCATTGAAGGCGCGCAGTTGAGAATCGAAGCTGCACCACCCCGATGCACACTGCAGATCCAGCCCGACCTTGCTGGCGGCTTCCTGCATCTGGCGGAACGCCACGGCGGTGCGGCATTCCAGCAGTTGGTCTTCCACCTCCATCAGGTGGTTTTGTTCTAGGCCCATGAGTTGGGATTGGGTCAGCACAATAGCTTCTCCATGGTTGTTTCGTTGTAGTCTGCCAGAATCTGAGGGTTACCGATACTCACACGTGCGTTGCTCTGAGGTAGGGTGGCGATATTGTGGACAAGATCAATCACTTATTTACTATGTGGCGGCTATGGTTTGTTGCCATGACGGGGGCTGCCAGGGCCGAAATCATGCGGTCGCGGTCATTTCATTCATGGTATGCAGCCTACTGCGAACGGTCTGGCAGAGGGGGGCACCAGCCTCGAAGGTAGGGCTGCCGGCGACGTGACCTGCAAGCCGATCATCATCGCCATGGGGGGAGGGGATGAAGGCCAGCCCGGGCACCAGCAGATGCCAGTCAGCCCTGCTGGCTGGCAGTGTGGTTTCTGAGCCTTGAGTCGGAGTACCTCGGTTTTACGGCCAGGGCGGGATCAACAGGGCACTGATGCTGGATGTCCAATATCCGAGGTAGGCATTGGTGTGTTCCGGATCCGGATAAAACGGTGCTGGCTTGCTAAGGGCCGATCGATTCAACAGGGTGAGCATAGCCTGGTTACATCCATTGACGCAGTTCAATAATGAGCCCGTCCGGGTCATGGATCTCGCCGCGCAGCGAGCCCCCGACGTCCAGGGGGTCTACCGCGAAGGCGACGTTGTGGCTTTTGAGGTGGGCCACCGCTTGTGCCATATCTTCCACCTCGAGGGCGATGGCCCGGTAGCCGACTCGCCATGGTGCGTCGACTGTCGGTTGTGGTGCTTTGACGGCAATGACTTCAATCCTGGTGTCGCCCAACTCGAGGAAGATCACTTCTGTCATCGGTTCGAGATTCACTGTGGTTCGGCTTTTTAGCTTGAATCCCAGTATCTCCACATAGAAATTGATGGTGGCTTCCGGGTCTTTGGGGACGATCTCGATGTGATCGATACGTTTGAACATTACTCTTACTGCCTGTTGGAATTCGAACTTCTGAAGCGGTCATTTTATCCATGTGTACTGGCGACATAAGTGAAATTATCAGGAGGGTGTGTTCTTCAAAATCGAATGTTTCGGTTTCTGGCCGCCTTGGTTTTAACGGCGGGCGCATGGGGGACGGGCACCTACGGTGGTCAGAATCTTGCCTGTCTGAGTGCGGTTTCGGTAACGAGGGGTGGTCAATGGGTCATCAATTTTGAAAGATTACGAGATAATGGATGAAATTTTGCGCACTCGAGCGTCTGTTTCTGCAGAGTTGTTATCTGGATCCGGTTTTATTGCCAAAAAATCCGCAATGCAACCCGTCCGTAACCTGGTGTTTACCCTTCGGCGGCGATTGGTGGAGTTGATTCTGGATAAGTGGGTATATGCTTTTGATTTGTAGCGCATTTTTGTTTTCTTTAACTCACGGCAATGACGGTAGCCGTGTTAAGGCCGTCCTCCAGGCTGAACCAGACTTGGGCACCCAGTTGCGCAGCGTGGCACTAACGTTGGCGCAACACTCTTCGATGGCTGTTCACGTCTGACCAGGTGTTGTTGCATCCCGCAGTGGCTTGCCAGGGGCTGCCTACACCAACTGCCGGTCGATGGCAATATGGTCAAGGTCGGAGGTTGTCGGTAAAATTACTACCATGATGATGAAGATTCACCTCCTCTTTTTTGACGGCGGCGGCTAAGCCGCATACGCCAGTCAGCCGGAACGTTGGCCAATTCGGCTAACTTCGGCACAGTTCCCTGTCGCCAGTCGTTTCTCTAAATGGATTTCCGTTTTTACCTGTCGCCATCGTGGCCGGCGGCGCTGTGGACGTGGTGTTTCGGGTTGTGAATCTGTTTGTAACAGTAAGAAAAGAAGACCTAATGAATTCAGTGATTGTAATTAATGAACTTGAGTCCTTACTGATCGCCATTGTGGTGCTGTTCCTCGGGTACTTTATCAATGGCAAGGTGCCGGTACTGAAGAGGTACAACATCCCTGAGCCTATTGTGGGCGGTTTGATCGTGGCCAGCATCATCGCCGTGATGCATCAGTATGGCATTGACCTGCAATTCCAACTGGCGATCAAAAGCACCCTGATGAAGATGTTTTTTGCCACCGTCGGCTTGGCGGCCAGCTTTAAACTGCTGGCCCAGGGTGGCTCGCGGGTGTTCCTGTTTCTGGGTCTGGCGACGGTGTTCATCCTGATTCAGAACAGCGTCGGCGTCGGACTGAGCACGCTGATGGGACTGGATCCGCTGCTGGGCCTGATTGCCGGTTCCATTACTCTGTCCGGTGGCCACGGCACCGGAGCGGCCTGGTCGCAGACCTTTGCCAGCGAGTTCGGACTGCAGACGTTGGAGTTATCCATGGCTGCGGCGACTTTTGGTCTGGTGATGGGGGGGATCATCGGCGGTCCGGTTGCTCAGCGACTGATTCGCAAACATGGTTTGAAATCGGATTTTGGTGATGGTGAGAACCACCATATCGAGCACCCGGATCTGGTGACCTACAGCGATCATGAAGAGGATCGCATCACCGCCAAGAACAGCATCGAAGTGCTGTTTATCCTGCTGCTGTGTGTGGCCAGTGCCGCTTACATTAAAACCTTTGTTGACGGTTTGGGCATCGCCTGGTTGCGGATCCCCGATTTTGTCTATGCCCTGTTTGTCGGGGTGGTGATCACCAACCTGTGTGAAGTGAGCAAGGTCTACAAGATCAACAAGGAAACGGTCGATGCCCTGGGTACCATCTCGCTGTCGCTGTTCCTGGCCATGGCGCTGATGAGCCTTAAGCTGTGGGACTTGCTGGATCTGGCGTTGCCGATGCTGGTGATTCTGTGTGTGCAGACCCTGGTGCTGGGTATGTTTGCCTACTTTGTGACCTTTAAGGTGATGGGGCGCAGTTACGATGCGGCCATCATCTCCGGCGGTCACTGCGGCTTCGGCATGGGCGCGACCCCGACGGCGGTGATGAACATGGGCTCGCTGGTGTCCCATCACGGTCCATCGCCCCAGGCGTTTATGGTGGTGCCGGTGGTGGGCGCGTTCTTCATTGATATCACCAACCTGATTGTGTTGCAGACCTACGTCAGCTTTCTGCGTTAACACCGGATTGCGATAAAAAAGGGCCAGCGTGATGCTGGCCCTTTTGAGTTTGACGGCCTGGAATTGTGGTTGCAGCGTGGCCGCTGAGTGGCGGTTACTGCACCGTATACAGCGCGTTGCCGTTGTCGTCCTGGTGCACCACGATGTTGTACACGGACACCGGTGAGTCGTTGCCGGCGGAGCCTCTGGCCGTGTTCAGTGTGACCGAGCGGGGGCCGAAGGTGGCACCGTTACCCAGATACAGGGTCACCAGCGCTTTTTCCGGTTGGTAGCCCCTGAAGTAGTTCACACCGATGGCGTAGCTGCCCTCATTAACCCGGTCGCAGGCGACAAAGTAGTTCTCCGGCCCGACCGCCGTCGTGTCATCCACATCCAGGGTGCCGTCTTCACCGGTTTTGTTGCGGTAGTAGACGTGACTGCCACCGGGTTCAAACACATGCAGGTCGACGTCAGGTTGATCGCCCCAGGACAGGGTGGCCCGAATGGCGCCTTCGCCGGCAATGACCTCTGGGTAGGTCAGTTGCTCTGACAGGGCGGTAATGGCGGCGTTGATTCGGGCCCGCGAAGGCAACCGGCCGTCAAAGTAGCTACTCAGAAAGCTATGGTTAAGCAGCTCCCTGGTGTCGTTGAGCAGGCCGGGATCGTTGTCGATGTTGGCAGCCATCACGGTTTCGGTGAGCCGCAACAGGTTGATGACCCGGTCATCGTCGGCGGTGACGTAGTCCGCGCCATTGACGGTGGTCGCGGCGGGTGATGCCACCCCGTAGTAGTTGATGCTGTCGGCGTACTGTGGGTGCTTGTTCAGGGTGGCGGCGATGGCGGTGTTGGTGAACAGGTTGCCCTGGCTGTGGGCCACCACCAGCACCCGGCGACCATTGATCAGGGCATCGGAATAGAGGCGGCTGTGGTTGGTGTTGACCAAATCGCCGTCGGCCATGGCATCGGCGGCCACTTCAGCCAGACTGTCTCCGAGTTCCTGCAGCAGCTCATCGGTCAACAGGGCGGCCACCAGGTTGCCCCGGGTCAGGGCGACGGTGACGGTGGCCCGAATTTCATCGTTGGATAGGCCTGAACGCAACAGGTCGTACACCATATAGGCGATGCTGCCGTCCGGATCCTCACTGAGCTTCTGTTGAAACACCTGTACCACGTCGGTAACAAAGCCCTGACTGTAGTTGTAGGCGGTTTTAAAATGGTAAGTGCTGTTTTCCTCGGCCTGTTCCAGCGGGGATTGGTACACCTTGAGCAACAGTGCCGTCACCTCCTGAGCCTCATTGAGGGTGGTATTGATGCCATTGGCAAAATAAACATTGGTTTGTTTATCGCCGGTAATGGCGTTGCTGCAGCCATTGAGGCTGGCCTGTACCGCCACAGGAAAACTGAATGCGCTGATGGCGAGGGTAGTAATAAGGGCGTTATTCATCATTTTTCCTGCTTATTCCTGAGGTAAACGGCAATCCAGTGTGGCGGGGTCGATACTGTCGCTGACGGTGCCCATTCTGGCGCGGTTAAACGCCTCGTAGGCCCGTTGACGCTCGCGGGTATTGAGTATTAATGCCCGCAGCTGCGCCGTATTCCTGGGCGAGTCCATGCCGTAGAACTCAACAAAACAGGCACTCATTTTGGCCATCTCCTGAGTGGCCAGAGTCTGTTTGATGTCGTCATCTGTCACGCCGGCGGCGACCACCTCGGCAAACTGACTGGCGCCCAATCGATACAGTTCGCGTTCCGGTTTTGACAGCGGGAACAGCGTCAGAATCTTGATCTCAACATCGTCGCGAACGCCGTCCCGATCGGCATCGACCCCGACCACGGTGGCATCCGGTTGCGGGGGCGGCGGTGGCAGCAGGGCCTGGTCGCGCTCCTGCAGGTTGAGGCTGATGGAGTCGTTGTTGCTGTCGCCTTGGTCGTCCACGACCGTCAGGATCACCGTTACGCGCTGATCCTCTTGCAGCTCGCCGACATTGAGTTGGGCCTGTTCGTTGTTGCCGGACAGGGTGATCTGGTCGCCCTGATAGTTGCCGGTATCCAGCTGCCACTGGTAGGAGACAACCTGCCCGTCGCTGTCACCGGAGTCGGCTGCGGACAGCGTGTAGTTCTGTCGCTCAAGCAGGGAGGAGGGAGCGCTGATTTTGGCGGTGGGCAGGGCATTGTCGCTGTCGCTGTTCGAGCCGCTGCCGGAGTCATTACACCCGGCCAGCAATACCGCCAGGGAGACACCACAGAGTGCCTGGTAGAACACTTTTTGACCTGTTTGAATCATGATTTCTCTCATTGTCTGGGTAACGAGTTATCGATAAAGCCCGGCGACGTACCCGCTGGTTACATGTCGCCATGGGCGCATTCGGTTGCTGGTATTGCTACTGCTTTATCGTGTTGGCCAGAGAGGCTTGGCATTGAATCAATGCCGCGCTCTCAGATGGGAGTACTGTACAAACGGGCCGTTGACCCATCTACGAGAAAACCCGCCAGGTTTTCTCAGTGATGTGGTGGGTGTTGGCGGGGGAGAGAGCGAAAATGGCGCCAAAGGGCACCGGTTATAGACAGAGGAGCGTTGTGGAGGCGGATTAGATCAGGGTTTTTCCGGCCACGTGATCCAGGGCCGCTCGCAGGGTGGTGAGCGCTTGAATGTGCTCCGACAGCTCCACCTTGATGCCGTTCAGCTCGTGCTCGGTAATCTTGTAATCATTCAGGGCCGAAGTCAGGGCCACCTGAACGTCACCGTGTTCTTTATTCAGATCCATCCAGTCGCCCATAAAGGATTTGTAGTTGTGCTCTTTGGTGCTGGATTGGGTGTGCAGGTATTCGGGGCGCATGTGATACAGCGACATGAACTCCTCCAGAATGGGGGCATGAAGATTCTGCTCCTTCAGCGCCATCAGGAGCAGGCTGAACTCTTCGATATTCAGCTTATGCTCGGTTCTGTCCGGGTTGATCTTGTTGTGAAACGTGCTCTTTTTGATGCTTCGGCCATGGTGCTGACGAAAATGGGCCTCGACCACGGAGTAGAGGTGGTCGATGCCCATGGTTTTACTCTGGGCGTGGATGAGTTTCTGAAGTTGAAGGAGTTGCGCTTCACTCACTGCGTGTGTTCCTTTAATCGGAGTGGGGAGGTGGCGGTGAGTCCGGCCACCGCCCTCAAGGGGTTAAAACGGCGAATGCAGCTCTGCCAGGTTGCCGCTTTTCGGAGTAAACAGGTTCTGGTGCAACCGGGCGGCGAACTCGTCGGTCATGCCGGAGATGTAGTCGGCGATGACCCGGTGGCCACTGTGGCCCTGCTCGCAGGCGGCTTGCCAGCGTTTCTGGGTGGACCGGGGCAGCAGTCGATTGGGGTCGGAGGCGAAGGCCTCGAACAGCTCCATCACGATCTGCTGGCCTTTGTACTCCAGTATCTGCACCTCGGGCTTTCGAATGACGTACTGGAGTACGAACCGCTTCAGGTAGCCGAGACACTCGGCGTACGCCGGTTCGATCACCGCGTGGTGGGACAGCAGTGGCGATTCGAATTTTCCCTGTGCCACAATGCGGCTGTGGGTGACAAAGGCGTTCACCAGGGTGCCG
Organism: Ferrimonas sediminum; assembly: GCF_900100175.1. Lineage (GTDB taxonomy): Bacteria > Pseudomonadota > Gammaproteobacteria > Enterobacterales > Shewanellaceae > Ferrimonas > Ferrimonas sediminum. Next base: position 22,508 of record NZ_FNEM01000005.1, on the reverse strand, counting down.
ATGGCGTCTTTTCTCAGGTGATGTTCATCGGAAAACAGTTTCTTGCCGATGGTTTCCATCTGCCCGGCCAGGTAGGTGCCGTCGATGCCGGCGATGGGTTCGGCCACGTTTTCCCGCCAGCTACGGTAGTTGACGATGCCCATAACGATGGCGTCTTCCAGGTCGTGGACCGAATAGGCGATGTCGTCCGCCAGCTCCATGATGGAGCAGTCCAGCGAGTGGAATTGAGCCCGCTGCTGGCCCACCGGGTTGCTGCGGGTGCGGGTCAGCAACTGCCGGTCGGCGTCGCTGAACGGTTCCAGTACCCAACTCAACAGATCGGCGTCATCATCAAACACCCCTTTTCCCGGCAGCCACTGCTCCGCCTTAAGCTGGCGGAAGTTGTCCACGCCCTGGCGGGGGGCGCGGCTGCCCAGGGCACTCATCAGTACCGGGTACTTGAGAATGCCCAGCAGGGTGCGTCGGGTCAGGTTCATGCCGTACTCCCGGGTGTAGGGCTCCAGCCGGGTCAGGATGCGGAAGGTCTGGCCGTTGCCCTCAAAGCCGCCGTGGTCGCGCATCATGTAGTTCAGTGCCACCTCGCCGCCATGGCCATACGGGGGATGGCCTAGATCATGGGCCAGGCACAGCGACTCTATCAGGTTGTCACTGCCGATAAGCTCGGCAAATTCCGGTGAGTTGCGGCGCAGTTGAGCGGCAATGCCTGTGCCGATCTGGGCCGCTTCCAGCGAGTGGGTCAGGCGGGTGCGGTAGAAGTCGTTCATGCCGACCCCCAACACCTGGGTTTTGGCCTGTAGACGACGAAATGCTGCCGAATGCATGATTCTGGCCTTGTCTCGCTGCAGCGGCGAGCGTTGGTCATCCTGTCTGGGTTTGTGTTCGGCGAAGCGGCGCGCTAACCAGTGGCTGTCGATATCCATACATTCTACTCATGGCACGGGGTGGTATTAGTGTCGGTGAACTGACGCTGTTATTCAATTACTTAACAACTGGAGGCGGCAAATTTGCTGTCGAGTCTCCCGAGAGGTTCTCTCCATGGTGATTTTGCCCTGCTGGCGTACTATAAATGGACAGGCCGCTGCCCCTCTGTGCAGCCACCCGCCTGGATAAGGAGATCATGATGGCGATTCGATATCAGATACTGGGCTTTCCCATGGACAACCTGGCCCAGCCGCAGGAATTTCCCGAGCACCGACTGCCGGGGTTCAGCCAGGGGCTGACCGAGAAGCCCCTTGGGGTGGCTTTCTCCGGAGGTGGAACCCGCAGTGCCTGCTGCACCCTGGGCCAGCTCAAGGCTCTGCATGACACCGGATTGATGCAACGGGTCGGTTATCTGTCGGCGGTCTCCGGCGGCAGCTGGGCTTCGGTGCCCTATGGCTTTCTGCCACCGCATCAACTGCCGCAGTTCTGGGGCGCGATACTGCCACCGTCGCAGCTGCGAGAGAGCGAGATCCAGTCGGTGCCCGAGCGGTCATTTCAACACTGCCTGGTCAATGCCGGGGTGGTGTCCCGATTGTTCGGTGCCGCATTGAGTGGGCGGGGGGATGAAAGCTTTGCGGAGGTGATCGGTCGTATCTTCCTGACCCCGTTTGGCCTGCACCGGCCGCAGATGGCCTTCAGCTATGATCTGCATTCGGTGGCTGAGGCCTGTGAAGCCAATGCCAACCTCAGCCCGGATCAGTTTCAGCGTCTGCGCCCGGGAGCCCCCTACCTGGTGGTGGGGGCCACCCTGCTTAACGGGGATGGCATCGGGCCTACGCAGCGCTACCATGTGGAATATACCCCGTACTACAGTGGTGTGCGGGTTTCCCACCGTGACCGCGATGGCATCGGCGACGACGAGCACTTCGGTGGTGGCTACCTCAGCAGCTATGGCTACGATTGTGTCGGCCCCTACCGGGTGGAACCGGGTGAGGGTACCCTGACCCTGACGGTCAAGCGCTCACCACGCAGTCTGTTTGACTGGACCAATGAAAAGGCGTTCTCCCTGTCCGACATCATGGCCAGTTCCGGAGCGGCGCCTCAGCAGCTGGCCAATGCCCTGGGGCTGGGTGCGCTGGGGTTCCCGGAGTTCTATCATCTGCCGGTGCAGGTTCCGGATGGGGTGCAGCGACTGGCGGAGGAGTATGCCCACTCCGATGGTGGCCACATGGAGAACCTGGGGATCATGCCGTTGCTGGCCCGTGGGGTGACGCGGCTGTTGGTGTTCGTCAATACCAAGTGTCCCTACATTCCCGGTGACGACATCGAATCGACCAATATCAACAAGTCACTCAAAGCCCTGTTTGTGCCGCTGCGAGACAACTTTGGCCTGGGGCAGTTCCGGGACAACCTGGTGTTTGAGCAGGGGGAGAGTAAGCTCAATGAACTTAGGGCGTTGTTTGATGCCGGGGTACAGCGCACGCCGTTTGCCAGCATCGCCCACAAAGGCCTGTATGCGACTCAGACGCTGATCACCCGGGACAACCCGGTGTATGGCATTGCCGGGGGGCGGCGGGTTACCATTACCTGGGTCTACAACCAGCGTAGCCAGGCCTGGGAAAATGCCTTGGCGGACGAGCGGTTGGCGCAGGAGATTCGACAGCAGGGCCAGGACGACTGGGATCCCTATGGTCTGGATAACTTCCCCCACTTTGACACCTTTATGGAAAATGCCGCGGTCATCGATATGACTCCGGTACAGGCCCACCTGCTGGCCAGCCTGGCCCGTTACGTGGCCAAGCGAGCCATTGGCGATAGCTGGGGTGACGCCGGGGATTAAAGGCTGATGCAGCTGACCTCATTGGCGACGTCGTCCATGGCTTTGGCAAAGCTGGACAGGCCGGAGGAGGGAATAAACAGGTGGCGCTTGTTGTGCTGTTTGCAGAAGCGTTTAAGGCGGTAGTAAGCATCGTGGCTGATGCAATCGGTGGCGCAGATTACCGCATCGGCGGACCACAGCAGGGCATCCAGGCGCTTACGACTGTCTTCGACGCCGCCGTCGTGATGGCTGAATTCACCGTTGCAGCGTGACACCAACTCCCGGTATTGATCGGTCATGCGGTGCAGGCCGCCGACGCACAGAATTTTCTGGCCTTTCAGATCCGGACAGTCACGGCAACTGTCGGCGCTGCAACCGTTACAGGGTGACAGACTCTGCTTAACGAAGCCTTCCAGTGCCCTGGTTTCCTGTTGTTGTTGCTGCAGTTTCTGGGTCAGACCCAGCACGTTGCTTTCGCTGGCCTGCAGCTTCTGTTGCCACTGCACCTTCTGTCTGTCCAGCACTTCAACCGCGCTGGTTTTGCTGGCCAGTTCGTTGCGAAGCTGCTGCAGTTGAGAGGAATGGTTGTGGGGCGCATCCTGCTGCGCCAACACCTGGTTGTGTTCCTTCAGGCGCAGATTTTCGGCCTTCAGATCGGCCAGTTGCTGCTGCATTAGCTGCAACTGCCGGTCCTTGTCGGAGATGGTCTGATGGGCTTTTTGTTGGCTCTTATCCAGTGATTTTTTCAGCGCCACCAACTCTTTTTCAGCGTCGTGAAGACGTTTCAGATCCGCCCGCTGGCCGGCGCCGATCTGGTGGGAAAGCATGTGAATCGCCTCGTAGGCCATGTCCTGGGTGGGCAGATCGCACAGTGGGTGGGTCAGCAGAGCCCACAGGGCTTCGGCGCTGGCACCCCGTTCAATGTGCTGTTGCCAGACCCGTTTCAGCTCATCGCGGCATTTGACCTGGCCGAATCGCTTGATGGCGGCGGCAAACTTCCTATCCAGATGTTTTTGCACCGCCACAGACAGGCGGTGCTTGCTGTCACAGTTGGAGACCACCCAGGTGTGCAGCCAATAGTCACTTTTTCTGGCCACCTCGTTGTCGGCAATTTTTTCCGCCAGTTTGCGGATCTCGGTGGTGGTCAGGCAGGTGCCGATCACGGGGCACAGCAGCTTGCTGGTCAGCTCCCACAGTTTGCGCTTGCCTTTGAAGCTACTCAGGATCAGTGCACCTGTAGCCGTGGTTTGAGCATCACACATGCTGTTGCCTCACTCGATATGGCTGGTTGATTCGGATTGAGTCGTTAGTGGCAACAGTGTAACGGTTGCACACATCTTGTCAATGATAATCATTATCATTTGATGGCTGGTGTTTGGCACAGACTGGCCCGGGTAGCGGGCCCCTGATAGAGTACGCTTTTCTCCATAAAAGTAAGGATGGCCGTTATGTTGACTCGATTCCTGGTCATCTGGTTGTTGGTTGGCCTCAGCGGTGCCGTTTGGGCGCAGAAGCCGCCGTTTCCCCGTATCGCCGCCCTAACGCCGCATTCGGTTGAGCTGTTGTATCAGGTCGGGGCGGGGGATCAGATCATTGCCACCATTGACTACGCGGATTATCCGCAAGCGGCCAGGCAGATACGGCGTATCGGCCGCCATGATGAACTGGATTTTGAAGCTTTGGTGCAGTTGCAGCCAGACTTGGTGGTGTTGGGGATAAGCGATACCTCACGGCATTTTGTCGAACGACTCAACGCGTTGGGGTTAACGGTGGTCGATACCAGCGTTGCCAGTATCGCCGACATTGGTCCGCTGATGGCCTCACTGGGGCAACAAACCGGCCATCCGCAGCAGGGGCAGCGCGCTGCGGCGGCATTCACCGAGCAGTATCAACGTTTGCTGGATCGCTATCAGCACCGCGCCCCGGTGACGGTCTTCTACCAACTGTGGTCGACGCCACTGATGACCGCTTCCAGCGCCTGGATGGATGAGCTGATCGGCAGTTGTGGTGGTGTCAATCTGTTTGCCGATGCCAGCGCCGAGTACCCGCAAGTGAGCATCGAGCAGGTGATCAGCGCGTCGCCCCAGGTGTTGATTGTGCCCACCAATCATGGGCTCGGTGGCAACAGCATCGCCATGTGGCAGCAGTGGTCGGAGATTCCGGCTATTGATAAGGGCCTGGTGTTTGAGGTTAACAGTGACTGGCTACATCGCACCGGGCCGAGGATTTTGCTGGGGATGGAGCAGTTGTGTCAGTCGTTGGACCAGGCTCGGGAGGTGTTGCGGTCAAAAAAAGAGGCCCCGATGTAACGGGGCCAAGGTAATGGCTGGGTCAAACTGGATCAGAGTACCGAACTGCTAGGGATGGGGGGTCCTCGCTGATCCGCCGAAGACGGGTGCGCAACCGGGAAGTGTGAGCCGGTTGTCACGGTATTGCCGGGTTTCTTCCGTGAATGCGTTCCTCCTTGATGGGCAAGTGGGCTCGAGTCGATGGCAACAGAGGAAGGGCCGGGTAGGGACGGGATTGACTCACGGGAGCAGTTGCGTCCAAGGAGATGCGAGACAATCCATTCTGACTTCCTTGCCCTGAGCCTATGCAGGCATCGCGGTGACACTCCAAGTATAAGAGAGATGCCGGGCTTATCCTGTCAGTGACTAGAACGATTCGGAATAAGCTTACCCTTTGATTTTGGTGACATTTATCCGTCATTAAATTGTCGAATGACAGTTTTTTGACTGGGAGGCTAACTGTCGGAATCGTTGGAGGTAATCAGGTGATCCACCGAACAGTCGCTGTCTTCACCGAACCATTGGTGCAGTATGGCCATCTCCGGATAGCGATCGCAGACCGATTTCACGCTCTCTTCCATGCGCGCCAGGGCGTCACCAAATTCGACGGCGTTGCCAAAGGCCACCTCCAGCCGGCACTTCAGATAGGCGGAATAGATGTCGCAGGCTTTCACCAGCTCCTGCTCGATGCCGCCGGGATTAAAGGCCTCCTCAATGGCTCCGTGCAGCGCCGGCGGCGCGGTCTGTAGGATGCGTTTTTCTGCTGCCCGCTCCAGCTGCTTGAATTCGTTGTACAGGGTGTCGTTGGCCCGTTTGACCGGGGTGACCACGTCGCCGGTAATGGTCTCTGACATGTCGTGAAGCAGGGCGTGGGAGAGCATTTTGCTCAGATCCACTTGCCGCCCTTGCTGTTCGGCGATCTTACCGGTGAGAAAGGTCAGGATGCCAACGATGGCCGAGTGCTCCAGTACCGATTCCGGCTGCATCGAATACATCAGGCTCCAGCGCTTCAGCAGCCGTTGCCGCAGGGCGAGGTTTAAAAACTTGTGGCTCATGTCGGGCTCCTTGGGTCATCAGCGCTGCGGGCTGATCGACAAAAAAGCGCCCTTGGGCGCTTTTTGAAAAACGGGTTGGCTCAGTCTATCACTGCCGGTAGCGGCTGAGAAAGGCTTCAAATTTGTCCAGGGCCCGGCCGAGATCTTCGATGTGGGGCAGGAACACAAACCGCAGATGATCCGGTTCAGGCCAGTTAAATGCCGTACCCTGAACCAGCAGAATCTTCTCCTGCATCAGCAGATCCAACACCAGTTTTTCGTCATCGATCAGGTTGAATTTGTTTACGTCCAGCTTGGGAAAGGCGTACATCGCCCCCTTCGGACGGGTGCAACTGACACCATCGATGGCGTTGAGGCGGTCCACCACCAGATCCCGCTGTTCCAGCAACCGGCCGCCGGGCAGAATCAGCTCCTTGATACTTTGGTAGCCGCCCAGCGCGGTTTGAATGGCATGCTGCACCGGCACGTTGGCGCACAACCGCATCGACGCCAGCATCTCTAACCCCTCGATGTAGTTCTTGGCGATGCCACGGTTGCCGGTCAGTACCATCCAGCCAGCCCGGAAACCGGCGGCCCGGTATACCTTGGACAGGCCATTGAAGGTGATGATCAGCAGGTCGTCTGCCAGGGTGCAGGTGGGGATGTGCTCGGCACCGTCGTAGAGGATCTTGTCGTAGATCTCGTCGGAGAACACCACCAGGTTGTGCTCACGGGCAATCTGCAGCAGTTCCAGTAGCACCTCTTTGCTGTAGACCGCGCCGGTGGGGTTGTTGGGGTTAATCAATACCAGCGCCTTGGTGCGCGGGGTGATCTTGGCCCGAATGTCGTCCAGATCCGGAAACCACTCCGCCTGTTCGTCGCAGCGGTAGTGACGGGCGGCGCCGCCCGCCAGATGGACGGCGGCGGTCCATAGCGGGTAGTCCGGTGCCGGTACCAGCACTTCATCGCCGTTGTTGAGCAGGCCCTGCATCGCCATCACAATCAGCTCTGAGACGCCGTTGCCGATGTAAACGTCGTCCACATCCAGATCGTGGATGCCCATCTGCTGGAAATAGTGCACCACTGCCTTGCGGGCAGAAAACAGCCCTTTGGCATCACAATAGCCCTGGCTTTCAGGCAGGTTGTGAATGACATCGCGGACAATCTCCTCCGGGGCCTCGAAACCAAAGGGGGCGGGGTTGCCGATGTTCAGCTTCAGAACCCGGTGGCCCTCCTCTTCCAGTCGTTTCGCTTCCCGAGCCACCGGACCACGGATGTCATAACAGACGGTGCTGAGTTTGTCGGACTTTAATATAGGATGCATGGCCACAGGTACCTCTTAGCGGCAGAGAGGGGGAAGAGTGTGGTTAAGTTAGCGGATTATGCTGGCTAAAGAAAGCCTTGAAACAAAGGGCTTTGGCAGCGATTGGCGTGAGTATCCCGGCCATGAATGGTGTTATTCACTGCCGGCTTTGGGGGTTGCTGGCGTTACCTTGGGGTCGTCGTCTGATTTGCCTCCTTTATACTCTGATTTTCAGAGGTTTCTGATTGGATGACTTTTCACCGTTGTTAAGGTATAACACGCCCTCTGTGCAGGTCATACCAGATGGAGAGATATGGCAATCCCGGTTTCGGCGGCAACGTTTCGCCGCATTATGAATCTTTGGCCACCGCTGCTGTTCAGTAGCATTAAGATTGAAAAACTGGCACCGGACTACAGTTACTGCCGGGTGGCGCTCCGGGAGCGCCCGTGGAACCGCAACATCAACCGCAGCCATTATGGTGGCAGCCTGTTTTCCATGACCGACCCCTTCTATGCCCTGTTGCTGATGGGGAAACTGGGGCGGGGCTACCGGGTTTGGGACAAATCCGCCGACATCGATTTTATTAAGCCCGGCAAGGGACGGTTGACGGCAGAGTTTGTCATCGATGAAGCCACCATCCGTCAGGTGCGCCAGGCTACCGCCGATGGCAGTAAATACCTGCCGAAGTTCGTGGTGGAGGTGAAAGATGGTCGCGGTGAGGTGGTGTGTCGCTTGACCCGGGTGCTGTATGTGCGCAAGGTGTTTGCCGGTCAAGATAAAAAGGCGGCATAAAAAAACGGACCCTGGGGTCCGTTTTTTTTGTGTGGCTGGAAAACCGGGCTTACGCCAGCTCCGCCAGGCACATCTCTTCGTAGATCTGCTTAACCCAGGCGTCGACACGGCTTTCGGTCAGCTCGGGCTGGCGATCTTCATCGATGCCCAGGCCCACAAAGGTGTTGTCATCAACCAGCGCCTTGGAGGCTTCAAACTCAAAGCCTTCGGTGGAGGTGTGGCCAACGATGATGCCGCCGCGATCGCGAACGATGTCACCCACCATACCCATGGCATCGAGGAAGTACTCGGCGTAATCCTCTTGATCGCCACAACCAAAGATGGCAACCAGCTTATCGGTAAAGTCGATCTGCTCCAGTTCGGGGAAGAAGTCGTCCCAGTCACACTGGGCTTCGCCGTAGTACCAGGTCGGAATGCCGAACAGCAGCAGGCTGAACTCATCAATCTCTTCTTTGGTGCTTTTAGCGATATCTTTTACATCACACATTGCACCCAGTTTTTTCTGGATCATCTTGGCGACGGCTTCGGTGTTGCCAGTGTCGCTGCCAAAAAACAGACCTACGCTTGCCATTTATCTACCTATTTGTTCGTCAATAACTGCGGCTGACAGAGTGTCATCAGCCTTACCAACTTGTTGAAACTGTTTCAGAAGAATGGACTCTATCAATTGCCCGCGACTGACGTTGTCCAGGGTCGCCTGCTCATTTAATGCAGTATAGAGTTCATCGGAAACTTTAAGTTCAATTCGTTTCAACCCCATGGTGCGGTCACGCTGGATCTGATTGCGCTTGTTGACTCGCAGTTGCTCTTTTCGGGGCAACGGGTTGCTTCTGGGTCTGCCGCGACGCTTTTCAGTCGCGAACAGATCCATGGTGGTTCTATCCGTCTTTTCTACTGCCATGCATTGTCGCTACTTAACCAATCCCGGCCCCTTCCCATACCAGCTGAATAATGCCTTTGGCGATAAAGCCGGCACAGCCGAGAAAGAGCACGAGCCAGACGATGCCACGACCAAATGGGGGAACATCGCCTTTGTTTAATACGTCCCGGATCGACATTCCAATCAGAAAGAACACCGCTGCAAAAAACAGGTTTAACCCTACTGCTTCGAGCTGTGCTACGTCTGTGACTAACATCCTTTTACCATCCTGGCGAAACCGGCGGGCTACTATAGCATAACCTCACAGGGGTTAGAACGGTTTTCAGCGGTAAGTTATCATAGCAATCGCAGGGGATTTACCCTTGATAAGGCGCTAGAAACTGGGTCACATGGCGGTTGAACTGGTCGGGCTTTTCGGCGTGCAGCCAGTGGCCGGTGCCGGTGATGATCCGCGCCTTTGCCTGGGGAAAACGACGGCCGATCTCCGGTCGGTGTTCTGGCAGCAGGTAGTCGGATCGTTCCCCTTTCACAAACAGCACCGGGCCAGGATAGGGCGGGTGCTCCGGCAGGGGGCCGATGATGTCCGGGTAGTGATGGACAATGGCACCAATGTCCAGCTGCCAGTGGTAGTGACCATCAGCATCCGGGCGCAGGTTTTTCAGCAAAAAGGCACTGGTTCCGCTGTCAATGCCGGCCTGGTTGAAGCTCTGCAGGGCAGATTTTCGGGTCAGTTGCGGCTGGTGATTCAGTTCGGTCAGGGTGGCGAGCACCGATTGATGGCGCTGGGTCTGATACCCCACCGGGGCGATGTCGGCCACCACCAGGGCGCTCACCTGTTGCGGATGGGACTGGGCGTAGGTCATGGCCACCTTGCCCCCCAGTGAGTGCCCCACCAGGGCCCAGCGGTCGAGGCCCAGCTGCTGGCGCAGTTGCTCCAGTGCCTTGGCCATGTTGGCCAGCGACATGGGGTAGCCCATGACCGAACGGCCGTGGTTGGGCAGGTCAACCCGAATGACCCGCCAGTGGGCGGCCTGAAGCGCCGTTCCCAGACGGCCTAAATTATCGGCATTTCCAAACAGCCCGTGGATCAACACCACGGCGGGCCCGTGTCCCTGGTCGATGAAGTTCAGCATAGCGTCCTGATGCGAAGTGCTTTGATGGCGCAAATTGTGCTGACGCAAACGGCAAAATGCAAACGGTGGCGTAGCCTGATTTCGTCTGGTGTGGTTATAATGCCTGTCGACATCAACCCGGCGATCGGAAAGCCCATGAAATATATCGAAATCGACGACGAACTGTATAGCCACATTGCCAGTAACACTCAGCGTATTGGCGAGAGTGCCTCAGACATTTTGCGTCGTTTGCTGAATCTGCAGACGAGCAACGTAGAGGCGGCCATTCCCGAGCAGATCAGTCAGCCGGGGCTGGAACAGCGCAGCAGTGTCGTGGTTGAGGAGGCGCCTCAGCTGGAAGTGCGCTCCCGGGTCGCCGAAGCGGGCCAGTTCAGTGAATTGCTGGACGATGCACTGCTGACACAGCAGAAGGGGGCGGTTGGTCGCTTCCTGTATCTGCTGGACGCCCTGTACCGGCAGCAACCGGAAGCGTTTTCTGGTGTGCTGGAGATTCGCGGCCGTGACCGGCTCTACTTTGCCACCAGCAAAGAGGAGCTGCTGTCGGCCAGTAAGACCGCCAATCCCAAGCAGATCGGTGACAGCACCTATTGGGTGACGTCCAACAACAATACCGCCAAGAAGCGCACACTGCTGAAGTCGGTGGCGGTAAAACTGGGTTGCCCCGATGAGGTCGCCCAGGACGTTGCAGCACGCATTTAAAGTCGCTAACGTTAAGTACATCGAAGCACGGACGCGTTACGCAGGACAATAATCTATGGCACACCACTCCCGAGCTGGCCAGACGGCCAGCCCGGCTGATGTCACTGACATCAGTCATCTGGTCAGCAGTTACTACACCCTGAAACCCAATGCCAAGCATGCCTCAGAACGAGTCAGTTTTGGTACCTCCGGCCATCGAGGCTGCGCCTTCAGTCGCTCGTTTAACGAGTCACACATTCTGGCGATTGCTCAAGCGGTGGTGGACTACCGCAAGATGCAGGGGTTTGACGGTCCCATGTACCTGGGATTTGATACCCATGGGCTGAGCCAGCCGGCGTTCACCTCGGTGTTGCAGGTGCTGGCGGCCAACGGCGTAACCGCCCGGGTTCAAGAGGGGCGGGGTTTTGTGGCAACGCCGGTGATCTCCCATGCCATTTTGGATCATAATCGCCAGGGCGGCGATCGGGCCGACGGTCTGATTCTGACCCCGTCCCACAATCCGCCGCAAGACGGCGGCATTAAGTACAACCCGCCCCATGGCGGTCCGGCGGATACCGATGCCACTGGCTTCATTGCCGAGCGGGCTAACGCCTACCTGAGCGATGGCCTGAGCGGCGTGCAGCAGGTCAGCCTGGATGTGGCCATGGCTACCGGCCTGATTGAATCGGTCGACATGATCGGTACCTACGTCGATCACCTTGCCGGTGTCATCGATTTTGACGCCATTCGCGGCGCCAAGCTGAAGATTGGTGTCGACCCCATGGGCGGCTCCGGTGTGCATACCTGGCCACGGATTGCGGCCAAGTACAACATCGACATCGAGGTGGTTAATCCTGTAGTGGATGCGGCGTTTGCCTTTATGCCACTGGACAAAGACGGCAAGATTCGTATGGATTGCTCGTCGCCCTTTGCCATGACCAACTTGCTGAAGATCAAAGACGATTTTGACATCAGCATCGGTAACGACCCGGATTTCGACCGCCACGGCATTGTGTGTCGCGATGGTGGTTTGATGAACCCCAACCATTACCTGGCGGTGGCCATCGACTATCTGCTGGGGCACCGGCCAAATTGGCGCGGCGATCTGCCTGTGGGCAAGACGTTGGTATCGTCTGCCATCATCGATCGGGTCGTGGCCAGCCATGGCCGGCAGCTGATGGAGGTGCCGGTGGGCTTTAAGTGGTTTGTGTCCGGTCTGCATCAGGGCAATCTGGCGTTCGGCGGCGAAGAGAGTGCCGGTGCCAGCTTCCTCGATAAGCAGGGGCAGGCGTTCTCCACCGATAAGGACGGCTTTATCCTGGGGCTGCTGGCGGCCGAGATTCTGGCGGTCACCGGCCAGTCGCCGGCGGCGCAGTATCGACAGTTGGAGCAGAAGTTTGGTCAGGCATTTTATCGCCGCCTCGATGCACCGGCCAATGATGCTCAGAAGAGTTTGCTCAAGGCGATGGAGCCGGAGCAGGTGCACTCCGATACCCTGGCGGGTGAAGCCATTGTGGCGCGCCTGACCCAGGCTCCCGGTAATGGTGCCGCCATCGGTGGTCTGAAGGTGGTCACCGAAAACGGCTGGTTTGCGGCCCGCCCGTCCGGTACCGAAGCCATCTATAAGATCTATGCCGAAAGCTTGAAAAGCGAGGCTCACCTTGAGCAACTGCTCGAGGACGCCAAGGCGCTGGTCAGTGCGGTGTTTGACGCGGAGTAGTCCGACCATCAAACACAAAAAATACAAAAAACGGCAGCCCTGAGGCTGCCGTTTTATTTTGTTGGATAGTGTTGCGGCCGGTGCGGTATCAGCACTGGCTGCGGCAGGATCTGTACTGGTTTTTGCAGTAGCGTTCGCTGGTGCCCGACTCCACGCAGGCGTTGTGCTCCATCATGCACTCCCAGGCGCAGCTGTTCATGGCTGAGGCACTGAAGATGGAGGCGCCAAAGGCGGCGCCCCGGTTGCTGGCCTTCATGCCACAGCGATTGATTTATGGCCGTACTTGCTGCAAGTTCAGTCGATGTTTTTCTCCGGGAGATGCGGTAATGACAAAGGGAAGCGTCTTGGGTATGAGATCACTGACGCCGGATGATGAAATCTGGCTGTTCGATCTGGAACGGGATCCGGAGGTGATGCGTTACACCGACCGTGATCCGCAGACCCTGGCACAGATTCAGCAGCAGATGCCGGCCCTGTTGGCCGGTTATGACAATCCTGATGGCCTCAAGCTGTGGGTGGTGACGCATCCACAACTGGGCGACATCGGTACCGTGGCATTCTACCCAGGGGAGTCGGGGCTGTATGAAGTGGGGTACAAGCTGGGGCGTCGCCACTGGGGCCAAGGCCTTGGCTGCGGCGCCATGGCGGTGCTGATGGGCTGGGTGGCGGAGCATCATCCTGACGACCGTCTGGTGGCAGAGGCCTTTGAGCGTAACACCGCCTCGACCAGGATATTGCAGCGGTTTGGTTTTATCCTGACCAGGCGTTTTTTCAATGAGGAGCGTCAGTTGTGGGACCAGCAATTTGAGCGTCCGAGCATCAATGAACTTCCATTGGGGGAGTGACCGCGCCTTTCGCTGTAACCAAAGCCACTGGGCCCTCGCGTTCGCAAGGGCGACACCTTTCTCCTTCGTTGTGCCCGTGCACGCGGGAAGCCAGTGTCTGTCGCTTTTGTCATTCTTGCGTAGGCGAGAATCCAGAGTCTTTGCTCGTATCAAAACCAAAG
>NZ_FNEM01000005.1:0-8418 GCF_900100175.1 Ferrimonas sediminum | reverse complement strand
CTCCTCCGTCGTACCCGCGCACGCGGGAAGCCAGTGTCTGTCGCTTTTGTCATTCTTGCGTAGGCGAGAATCCAGAGTCTTTGCTCGTATCAAAATCAAAGCCGCTGGGCCCTCGCGTTCGCAAGGGTGACCGTTCACCCGCTGTTCTGCCTGAGCTGTCGGCGTCCACGGGGTGGCCCAGATCAGTACAGGGCGATATGGCAGCTGGGCAGATCGTGTTTGTCGAAATAGCCCTGATGGTACTCTTCAGCCGGATAAAATCGCTCAATCGGCTCGATGGCGGTGACGATGGTCTTTTCCTTCCAGTATCCCTGTGTCTGCTGATGGGCTTTGGATGCCAATGCGAGCTCGCGCTGTGCGTCATCGTGGAAGAAGATCACGCTGCGGTATTGACTGCCGTGGTCTTCACCCTGCTGGTTGGGCGTAGTGGGGTTGTGAAATTGCCAGAAGGTGTCCAGCAACGCCTGGTAACTGGTGGTCGACTCATCGAACTCCACCTGCACCACTTCGGCGTGGCCGGTGGTGCCGGATTTCACTTGCTCATAGCTCGGGTTGTCCTGGTTGCCGCCCATATAACCACATACCGCCGAGGTGACGCCGTCGATCTCTTTGAAGAACTGCTCTACACCCCAAAAACATCCTGCACCGAAGGTGGCAATGGCCATAATGTGACTCCCTATCATGAACTTCTAGACGTCTAAACACCTAAGCGTCCATGAACTGTATCAGCTCCGTGACAGATTGCAACCCCGAATCTTAATCGGCGGGGGTGCGGCGATGAGGTAACTGAGGCTACAATGGCCGCCACAAGAAAAAAGCAATTGGAGTGCGACGTGTTATTTGAACACCAGGATCTATTGGCGCTGACCTTGGCGCATCCCCAGCCCCGCAAGCAACCGCAAAGCCGTACCCTGAAGGATGGAACCCGACTGACTCTTATCGATAGCGGTATTCTGGCCATTGAACCGCTTCGACCCGGCGACAGTGACATCGTGTTGTCCTGCGGAGTTCACGGCAACGAAACTGCCCCCATTGAGTTAGTGAACGATTTGGTCAATGCCATCATCAGCGGTGAACTGGTGTGTCGCCAGCGGTTGTTGGTTCAACTGGGCAATACCGAAGCCATGGTGAAAGGGACTCGCGGTGTGCAGGAAAACATGAACCGCCTGTTCAGCGGTGCCCATGCCCGGGGGGAGTCCAATCCGGAAAAGGCGCGGGCGGCCCTGCTGGAACAGACGGTACGCGATTTCTATAACCAAAGTGGGCGCAAGCGCTTCCACTATGATTTGCACACCGCCATTCGTGACTCGCAGCGGGAGAAGTTTGCCGTCTACCCCTATCGACCGGGGCGTGCCTGGAGCATCGAGCAGATTCGGTTCCTGGCTGGCTGCGGGGTGGAGACCATTCTGCTTTCTCACAGCCCGACAACGACCTACAGTTACTACTCCTCCAACGAGTTTGGAGCCGATGCCTTTACCGTGGAACTGGGCAAGGTTTATCCTTTCGGTCAGAATGAGATGAGCCGGTTTGAGGCCTGCAGGAAGCAGTTGTCCAGGCTGATTGCGGCACAGCCTCTGGAGTATCCGCCGTTGGCACAGAGTGTGGTGTTCGACGTGTGCCAGGTGGTCAACAAACACCATGAAGGGTTCCGTTTCAGTTTTGATGATGCACAGGCCAACTTCTCCGAGTATCCGCCGGGTACCCTGTTGGCGCAAGATGGGGACACCGAAGTCCGGGTGGGGGCGGTGGCCGAGTCCATTGTTTTTCCTAACGCCAAGGTGGCGCTGGGGCAGCGGGCACTGCTGACGGTGGTGCCTACCGCCATCGACGACAGATTTGAATGATGATTCTAACGGTGAAGACAGCCAGGCTGTAAATAATGCGATACAGACGAAAAAATGTGATCACGATCAAGGCGACGCCAATCAGTTGAGCGTCCCGGTTAGCGGCAGTACTCTTTAGCGTAACTATAACAAGCCCCGAGCGTGACGCGGTTCCAGTAGGAGCAGGCTACGCCGGGTATAACAATGGCCAGGGACACTGGCCCCAGACACAAGACGGAAGCGACGATGAGCCTCGAACCTCAGCATCAGGTGCACAAGGCCGTGATGACCTCTGGTCACGCCCTTAAGATCCCTGTACTTAAGATTCTGCAATCCGACGGAACCCCCTATGCCGATGCCACTTTGCCGGACATCGATCAGCAGTTGGCCCTGAAAATCTACGACACCAGCGTGTTTACCCGGGTGTTGGATGAGCGCATGCTCGCCGCCCAGCGTCAGGGACGCATCAGCTTCTACATGACCTGCATAGGAGAAGAAGCGGCGGTGGTTGGCAGTGCGGCGGCCCTGGGTGACAAGGATATGATCATGGCCCAGTATCGTGAGCATGCGGCACTGCGCTATCGGGGCTTTAGCACCGAGCAGTTTATGAACCAGATGTTTTCCAACGAGAAAGATTTGGGTAAAGGGCGGCAGATGCCGATTCACTACGGCAGCAATGAGCTGAACTACATGACGGTGTCATCGCCGCTCGGCACCCAGATCCCCCAGGCGTCCGGTTATGCCTATGGTCAGAAACGGGCCGGCCATGACGCGGTGACCCTGTGTTACTTCGGTGAGGGCGCTGCATCCGAAGGGGATTTTCACGCCGGCCTGAATATGGCCGCGGTGTTGAACTGCCCGGCGATCTTCTTTTGTCGCAACAATGGCTATGCCATCTCAACGCCGACTGAGGAACAGTTTGCCGGTGACGGCATCGCCCCCCGCGGCGTCGGCTATGGCATCGATACCATCCGTGTTGACGGCAACGACATGCTGGCGGTGCTGGCGGCAACCCAGCAGGCGCGAGCCATTGCGGTTAAGGAAAACAAACCGGTGTTGATCGAGGCGATGAGCTACCGCCTGGGCGCTCACTCCAGCTCCGATGACCCGTCCGGCTACCGCTCCCGAGAGGAGGAGGCCAAGTGGCGGGAGCACGATCCGGTGCTGCGCTTCAAACTGTGGTTGATGAACCAGGGTTGGTGGACCGAGGAGCAGGACAGCGAGCTGTATGAGCGCTATCGAAAAGAGGTGCTGGCGGCGGTGAAGGTGGCCGAGAAGCTGCCGGGTCCGGCCTATGACACCCTGGTGACCGACGTCTACGATCGCGTTCCCCAACACCTGCAACAGCAGCTTCAGCAGACCCGGGAACACATGGCACGCTACCCCGACGTGTACCCTCAAGACACGGACAAGGAGGCGTAATCATGGCCCAGATGAATCTATTACAAGCGGTAAACAGCGCCATGGACATCGCCATGGCCAGCGACGACAGTGCGGTGGTCTTTGGTGAAGACGTGGGCCACTTCGGCGGCGTGTTCCGTGCAACCTCCAAGTTGCAGGAGAAGTACGGCAAGGACCGTTGTTTCAACACTCCGTTGACCGAACAGGGGATCATCGGTTTTGCCAATGGTCTGGCGGCTCAGGGCAGCACGGCCATTGCCGAAATTCAGTTTGCCGACTACATCTTCCCGGCCTTTGATCAGCTGGTGAATGAGTCTGCCAAATTCCGCTACCGCAGCGGTAACGAGTTTAATGTCGGTAGCCTGACGGTACGTACCCCCTATGGTGGCGGCATTGCCGGTGGCCATTACCACTCCCAGTCCCCGGAAGCCTACTTTACCCACACTCCGGGGCTGAAGATCGTGGTGCCGCGTAATCCGTATGAGGCCAAGGGACTGCTGCTGGCTTCCATTCGCGACGACAATCCGGTGGTGTTCTTTGAGCCGAAACGACTGTACCGGGCCTCGGTGGGTGAGGTGCCAGAAGGGGATTACAGCATCTCCCTGTCCAAGGCGGAAGTGGTGCAAAACGGCACCGACATCACCCTGCTGGGCTGGGGGGCCCAGATTGAGCTGATTGAGAAAGCCGCCAAGATGGCCGCCGATCTCGGCATCAGCTGTGAAATCATTGATTTGCGTACTCTGCTGCCCTGGGATGTGGATACGGTGGCCAAGTCGGTGTGTCGCACCGGCCGGTTGCTGATCAGCCATGAAGCCCCGTTGACCGGTGGGTTTGCCGGTGAGATTGCGGCCACCATTCAGCAGGAGTGCTTCCTGCACCTGGAGTCGCCCATTGCCCGGGTCTGTGGCATGGATACCCCTTACCCGCTGGCGCTGGAACAGGCCCATATGGCGGATCACCTGAAGATATTTGAAGCCATCAAGGCCAGTGTAGAGTTTTAAGGGAAACGATGATGATTAAAGACTTTATTCTGCCGGACATTGGCGAAGGCGTGGTCGAATGCGAAGTGATGGACTGGCTGGTGGCCGAAGGCGACGAGATCAAAGAGGATCAGGTGGTGGCCGAGGTGATGACCGACAAGGCGTTGGTGGAGATTCCGGCCCCGTTTGATGGCAAGGTGGTCAAGCTGTTCTACAACAAAGGCCAGGTGGCCAAGGTCCACAGTCCGCTGTTTTCGGTGGAATTGGCCGCCGCCGAAGAGGCGCCTGAGCCCGCCGCCGAGCCGGTGCCGGCCCAGGCGCCGGTAACAACCGCTGCAGAGACCCAGCCGGACACCGACACTGGAGCCCAGGCCATTGAAGACTTTATCCTGCCGGACATTGGTGAGGGTATCGTCGAGTGTGAAGTGGCCGAATGGTTGGTCAGCGAAGGCGATGAAGTGGTGGAAGATCAGCCCATCTGCGATGTGATGACCGACAAGGCGCTGGTGCAGATTCCGGCGGTGGCCAATGGCGTCATCCATAAGCTGTATTATCAGAAAGGGGAGATTGCCAAGGTGCATCAGCCCCTGTTTGCCCTGAAAACCACCGCAACCCCTGGCACCGCCGTGCCTGAAACGTCAGTGGCCAAGCCGGCTCCTGAACCCGTACGCTCGCCGGACAGCGTGACTGCAACCGAGTCTCCGGAGCCTGCGGCTCGCAATGGCAAGGCGGTGGCCAGCCCGGCGGTACGTCGGCTGGCCCGATCGCTGAACGTTGACATCGCCAAGGTGCCGGGCAGTGGCAAGAATGGCCGGGTGTACAAACAGGACATTCAGAGTTTTGTGGATGGCGAGCGCCCCGAACCGGCTTCGTCGCCGGCGCCGGAGGTGGCCGACAGCACGGGCCTGGATATCACGGCCCCGATTCGTGGCATTCAGGCGGCCATGGCCCGACAGATGACGGCCTCGGTGCAGACCATTCCCCACTTTACCTATTGTGAAGAGCTGGATCTGACCGAACTGGTGGCCTTACGGGCCAAGTTGAAGCAGCGTTATGCCGACAAGGGCGTGAAGCTGACGCTGATGCCCTTCATCATCAAAGCGATGTCGGTGGCGGCCAAGGAGTTTCCGGTATTGAACGCTCAGGTCAACGATGACTGCAGCGAGATCACCTACAAGGGCGATCACAACATCGGCATGGCGGTGGACGGTAAGCTGGGCCTGATGGTGCCAAACATCAAGCAGGTGCAGAATAAGTCGATCATCGAGGTGGCCAATGAGGTAACCCGACTCTCCGCCGCGGCCCGTGAAGGCCGGGTGGCAGCGGAGGATCTCAAGGGAGGCACCCTGTCGGTGTCCAACATCGGCGCCCTGGGTGGCACGGTGGCAACGCCCATCATCAACAAGCCTGAGGTGGCCATTGTTGCCCTGGGTAAGCTGCAGACCCTGCCTCGTTTCAATGAACAGGGAGAGGTGGAAGCCCGCACCCTGATGCAGGTCAGTTGGTCCGGCGATCATCGGGTCATCGACGGGGGTACCATCGCCCGTTTCTGTAACTTGTGGAAATCCTTACTGGAAAATCCTGCCGAGATGATGCTTCACCTGAGCTGAGTATGACGTTCGGCTGGCGCCGGTCCCTCCGCTGAGCGGAAGGACCGGCGTTTTTTGTTATGGCTGATAAAAATCCGATGTAGGCAAATTGCTTTTCGCGCTTAGCATGGGGCCCAGAGTTTCGTATAATGGCGATCCACCACTTGAAAAGGCTGTTGTAATAGTGATGAATCACGCTCCACTGCTCGATGACACCCATTACCCGTTTCCGCCGAAGCCTGCCAAGCTGACTGAGGCTGAAAAAGCGGACTATCGGGATCGGATCAAAACCCTGCTGCAGCAGAAAGACGCTGTGCTGGTGGCCCACTACTACACCGACCCAGAGATTCAGGCGTTGGCGGAGGAGACCGGCGGCTGCGTGGCCGACTCGCTGGAGATGGCCCGGTTTGGTAATGAGCACCCGGCCAAGACCCTGGTGGTGGCTGGCGTGCGGTTTATGGGTGAAACGGCCAAGATTCTGACGCCGGAGAAGCGGGTACTGATGCCGACCCTGGAGGCCACCTGCTCTCTGGACATCGGCTGTCCGGCGGATCGCTTCGGCGAGTTCTGCGATCAGCACCTAGATCATACTGTGGTGGTCTATGCCAACACCTCGGCGGCGGTGAAAGCCCGGGCCGACTGGGTGGTGACCTCCAGCATTGCGCTCGAGATCGTTGAGCACCTGGACAGTGAAGACAGGAAGATCATCTGGGGGCCGGATCGCCACCTTGGGGGGTACATCGCCAAGCAAACCGGTGCCGAGATGCTGATGTGGCAAGGGCATTGCGTGGTTCATGATGAGTTTAAATACCGTGCCCTGGTCGAGATGAAGCAGGCGTACCCGGACGCGGCGGTACTGGTGCACCCCGAGTCCCCGGACTTTATCGTTGAGATGGCCGATGCCGTGGGGTCGACGTCACAGCTGATCAAGGCCAGCCAGGAGCTGCCCAATGAGACCTTCATTGTGGCCACCGATCGCGGCATCTTCTACAAGATGCAGCAGCTCTCTCCGCACAAGACCTTTATGGAAGCGCCTACTGGTGGTGATGGCGCTACCTGCCGCAGTTGTGCCCATTGCCCGTGGATGGCGATGAATGGTTTGCAGGCCATTGAAAAATGCCTCAATACCGACGACCTGACCGATCATGAGGTGTTTGTGGATGAGGCGTTGGCAGAAAAGGCCATGGTGCCGCTGAATCGCATGCTGGATTTTGCTGCTGAGCTGAAGCTCAAGGTGAAAGGCAACGCCTGAGCCTCGATGGCTGACTGACAAAACGCTCCTTCGGGGGCGTTTTTTGATCCTGTCGGGGTTCAGTTTGGCTCGCCTAGGGGGGGCGCACGAGGGTCAATGGCGCGCTTACTCTCAAGGTGACCAAAAAACCTCAGGATTTTTCCACATCGGCGTACTGCCGGATGGCGATTGACCTAGACTGAGGGCAGGGTTACCGGTAGTGGGGGGCGACGATGGCGGAAGACGTAGTGCGCGTGCTGCAGCCTAAATTGGCGAGCCTGTATCAAGGCGCGCTGCACCAGGGGGAGTCCATCGACCTGAAGGGCGATGGAGAGCCCCTGCATCATTATCGGGTGGGGCTGAGGAAATGCCGCAGCCTGCTGAAACTGTATCGTCAGATGTTGCCCCAGGCGCTGTATGAATCACTGGTCATCAGCCTGGGTCAGCAGGCGCGGGTGACCAACCTGATGCGGGACCTGGATGTATTGCAGCAGAGCTTGCCTGCCAGCCACCCTTTGCTTGCTGTTGTCGAGGCATGGCGCCGGCAGGCGTTTACTGAACTGTTTTTGCAGTTAGGCCAATTAAAGAGGGAGCGGGCCCTGTGTGTGTCGGTCATGGCGCTGCCCTGGCCTAAGGCATTGGCGCAGTTTTCTGAGGTCACTGAGAATGTGGCGGTGAAACTGGAGGGCAAGATTCACCGGGTTCATCAGCGCGCCTTGCTGGGAGGCCATCCGCAAGACTGGCATCGACTGAGGATTGTCATAAAGCGTCGCCGCTACCTGAAAGAGCAGTGTCAGCCCGGCGCCAGCTATCGGGGAGACAAGGCCTTGCAGGATGCGCTGGGGGCGTTTAACGACAGCTGTTGCCAGATTGCGTTTCTGGAGCAGCAACAGCAGCGACTGTCGGCGGATCTTCAGCCGGTGCTGCGGCAGCTGCTCGAGCAGCTGGAACACCGTCGGCAGCAACAACTGGCGGCGTTAGGCCACCTGCCTGAGCAAAATTAAACCAGTCGGCAACCATTTGTAAAAAAGGGTTTGCAATCCCCTTCCAGCCTCCCTAATATACGCATCCGCAGCAACGATGAAGCCATCGTTATTGCGTCAGCTGGTTAGGTGTCCGAGTGGCTGCAAGCAGCGCAGCTTAATCACGCCTCAGGCGGGATTTTTCAGCCACCAGCGTAGAGAGTGTTATTTTGGCTCTTAAAACTCAAAATTGTACAATTGGTTAGGTGTCCGAGTGGCTGAAGGAGCACGCCTGGAAAGTGTGTATACGGCAACGTATCGAGAGTTCGAATCTCTCCCTAACCGCCATATAAACGAAAAAGCCCCCGCACGAAGTGCGGGGGCTTTTTCGTTTATGCGTGTTGTGGAGATCTTGGTTTGAGCTCTTCAGTT
>NZ_FNEM01000008.1 GCF_900100175.1 Ferrimonas sediminum | reverse complement strand
TAAAGGTCTATGGCGAAGGAGAATGGAAAACTCGTAAGCACGGCAAGGAGAAACGCCGAACCTGGCGCAAACTCCACCTGGCTGTAGATGCTGCAACCCACGAGGTGGTGGCCGCCGAAATCAGCCTGGTTAATGTGGCTGATAACGAAGTGCTGCCGACCATGCTTAACCCGTTGAGAAGGCAAATTGGCCAAGTATCCGCAGACGGCGCTTACGACACTAAGGAGTGCCACAAACTGCTGCAACGCAAGCGGTCAAAACCTACCATTCCGCCGCGTTCAAATGCCGGATACTGGGAAGATGGTCATCCCCGAAATGACGCTGTTCAAGCGCTGAAAGATGGCGAGTTGAGCCAGTGGAAAAAGGACAACAACTATCACCAGCGTTCTTTGTCTGAGACGGCGATGTATCGTTACAAGCAACTCATTAGCCCTAAGCTCAGCCTGCGTGATTACGATGCTCAGGTTGGTGAAGCATTGGCTGGCGTCAAAGCGATGAACAAAGTCATAAGACTAGGTATGCCTGTTCGTCAGATGGTCAACTAAGTCCAGGAAAGCCCTTGGGAGCGGTCTTTCCAGAAAATGAATTGATCAACAACGCCGCTTGTGACTCCAGGCATGCCCCCAGCGGCGCAGTATCTTAAACAGCTTACTGAAGCCATAGGCCGGATAGCGCTCTACAGCCTGCTGAAGCGCCAGAATGACGGCGTCGTTCCGACTGCTATTGGGTCGATAGCGATAGACCGAATCACTGATGCCAACAATCCGACAAGCTCTGCGAAGGCTGACGCCATAAGACTGCTTTGCGTAATCAACCAACTGTCGTCGTATTGCAGGCATTACAGCTTTTTTTCGATGATGTCCTTGAGGATCTTATGGTCCAGGCTGAGTTCGGCGAACATCTGCTTCAGGCGCCGATTCTCATCTTCCAGCTCCTTCAGGCGTTCTCCCTTTGGCTCAGTGTAAGCCGGAGAACTCTAATGTGGAATGCCCTGAGTTTAGGGGATGTTTACAGATGCTTAGAGGCCCCTACGGAGGAAACTTTCCGAAATGGATCGACGGTAGGGGCCACGAAATTCTATATAATATTACGACTAACTAGATTATCTTTCTTGATAATGCTCTTTTAAGAATCGATCGGACTTAGTAAAGTGAGCAATCGCATAATAGTCCAAACTAAAATCAAGCAAAGCTAAGTCCCCAGGGTGTAACTTGTCTTCATTCAAAGTGAGAATATACTGTTTTGATAAAGACTCTCCAACACTGTGGTGAGCAAAATTCAAGCTTTTAACGAGTGTGTCTTGGTCAACGTCAAAAATATTATCATGAATCAGCAAGCCAGGATGGTGGTCGCTATTCTTCATATTTAACATACTGATGTCATAAATAAAGACTTTCTCTCTCTCGTTACTATGACTTCCATCATCAAAGATTCTGAGCTCAATTTGTAAAATATCCTTTCGGTCAGTTGTTTGAATCTCAAAGTGACAGCGATTATTTCCCATAATACTTTTATGGGCTTTGAATATTTCCTCTTTAAGAGCCTCAATTCTTTCTTGACCTTCAAAAATATGAGCGTCCAAGATAGCGACCTGATTAATTTTATCCTGCTTCTTTCTCTTTAGTTGCCTTTCGTAATCATCATGCTTTCCAATAAAAGAACTCAATTGAGATTGTTCATCTAGCTTTTTCTGATAAATTGTAATAACTTTCTTCAGTGAGCGAAGGTTTCCAGAACTATCAAGAAGCTTTGCTTTGGATTTGTAGCAATCTTCAATACTTATAATCTTGTCGGTTAAGTTTCTGACTTCCTTCTGAAGAAAGACTCTTCTTTCATTAAGAAGTGAATGTTGAAACTCGTCAATTTTGTTTTTGAATGACTGTACCTCATCAAGATTCTTTTTAATGCTGTCTCCCAACCCAGAGCTAAATTTATTATACAAGAGGGAAAGCTCATCACTATCAATAAAGACATTTCCTCTAAATAACTTGATCTTGCTCAGTTCAGCTTTGTGTACACCGAGCTTTGCCCTTAGTGAATCCAACTGATCATCTAGAGCTATAAGTTCATCTCTAACTATTTCGTAGGATGATGATGATTCTAGCTTTTCAAGCTCGGATTTAATTTCGGACAGCTGATCTTTCAGCTCGTTCAAGTCAGCATTTACTTCTGAATAATCCTTTCCGGTAATCAACTCAATATCTTTCTTGAGCTTTGTTTTTGCCTTAGTTAAAGTGTCTATCTCACCGACTAATGACTTTGCTTCTTCATATGATTCTGGAGATATCCCAAGGAAAAATAGATGTGGAGAATAGTCGGAAGGAATCCTTTTGGATGTATCGTGGCACTTCACGATTGACTTGAATTCCGATTTTTCGTCCCTTGCTATCAGATTAACAATAGAGCGAAATGAAGGAAGGTATGCTTCATTGCCTTTTTGATATAACTGAGATAGTTTCTTGAGGCATTGCTTATAGTCAATACTTGTATATTGGCTATCATTTACACTAAGTGTAATTAGTTCTGGATCATGAAAAGAGCGCTTAACAACAACTTTTGAGCCTCCAAGCTCAAAGTCTAAACAAATATAGTGATCTAGTGGAAAAATTTTCTTGGGAATTTTTGATACCCTGCTATCGGATGCTCTTTTCATTAAGCAATAGTTAATGAACTCGATACAAAGAGACTTACCAACACCGTTAGTTTTATCCGAGGAGTCATCTGTCTGTCCTAGTATGATGTTAAATCCATCTCTAAAAGTTATTGGCTCGAACATCTCTGGCTCAGAAAATAGTTTTTTTAGTTTGAGCATTTTAGCACCAAATATGGGTCTTTGAACTCCAGAAGATCGACGGAGTAAAGGAAAATCATTGCGCAGTAGATTGACTTGACCGAGTAAGAATTTGATTTAATCAGATTCTCAGCAGCTTCGAAAATGCTAACCTCGCCTGTCTCAGAGTTTTCTAGAAGGGAGAGTATCTTCCCGCCTACATAAGCAGGAGAGTTTGTCAGCAGTTCATCTTTTGTGAATATGTTTGCCATGGCTATGTCTCGTTAGGAAACACATTGCATCGGGTTAATTCTGTCACGAGATAAAATTCAATAGCAGTTTCATCATACTCTATTCCTTTGGAATAAAGCAAACTGCAGTACTCGTCAGTAAGTTTAGCCAACGCTTCTTTGGGGTTATTATTGCTATTTGTTAATACTTGATCGCTATGCTTTTGTAAGTACAGTGAGCGCTTCAAAACTTCTGGGGTGCTTGTTGGTGTGCTTTCTTCGATCTGAACTAGCATCGGTCCATAGATTGCGTACAATTGTACAAATCTGGTTTTTAGGCTACCGGCGTGATCTTTGAACCTTCTGTTGATCTTCTTATTCGGATCAGGGTTATCACTTTTTCCTTTTCCAGTGTCACCGTTAGCTTGATTACTAAGAACGTCAATCAATGCAATAATGGTATTAACTTCTTTTGGAATGTTTAATGTGTCTTGCTTTTCTCCAAACTCTATTGTTAATAAATCCAAGATTTCCTTGATTACAGGTACATCCAGAGTAGTAATCTTATTGACTAAAGTTCCTGGATCCCAAATGTCATTCACTGTGTCAATTTGGAATATGCCATCAGTACCAATATATCTTTCTCTATGCTTTGATTTTTTTACGAGGTTTAGAATTACTAGTCGCTCGTAAGTCTTGTGGTGTTGGTAACTGATAAACTTAGATACCGTTTCCTTTGTCTTCTTCAAGGCTGATGTGGATGTGACCTGAATGGCAATACTATTTTCAGTATCAGTTAGGTCAATTGCCTCTGTATTAAGCTTGAGCTCATTTTCATTGCTAAGCTTGTACCCATAAATTAAATTGAGCAAACGACAATAAAAGTTCTCAGAGTGTAGGTTCACATCTGTCAAGTTAGCAGATGTGTTAGAGTCTACCCGAAAGGATAGTTCTGAAAGGTATGCACTTATTTTGGGGATGTACTCAGCTCTTTTCACTGCTCTACCTAATTAATAGTGCATTTTTACCACTTCATTTGAACGAAAAATGCCATTAACAAAACTCTCTCAATACTAGCAGTAAAAATGCAAGTAAATCAAGCTTTTAAGTGTGATAATCATCTTGATTACTTCCAGGCTGAGAGCAGCAAACATGCCATATTTGTAGAAATCTCAATCGATGTTATGCTAGATAATATTACATACTGAGAGATTTTCTTAGATGCATGTATTTATTCAGACCAAAGGGGTCATAGTGAGTTGAAACACCATTCAGGTCACCGAGTGTACAACCCGTCAGGTCACTGGAGGCATCCAATAGCTGCTTTTGGCGCCAAAGCCAGCATCAACTGCTTACCTGGTGTCTCGATTACCAAAGAGAGCGTCAGAGCTCCTGACGCCACATTTCAGCTATCGAAACGTCTACTCGTAAGCGTTACACATGGGATAATGCTTCACCTGACTTTAGTCTCCTTTACTTCTGAGCTTTTCTAGCAACAATTGCCGTTCTTGTTCAGTCAAGCCTTCGATCAGGCAAACAAGCTCTGCCGAGCTTTCGGACTGGCAGAAGAAATATGCAACAGGAACTCCAAGTTCCTTGGCTATTCGTTCCAATGTCTCAATGTCCGGCATATGCCGGCCCTTTTCGTAGTGGTTCATGCGGCTGCTCGCCGAACTCGGCTCCAGGCCGATTCTAAGACCCAGTTCCCTTTGGCTGATACCAACGTTCGCTCGAGCCTGCTTGAGTCGCAGAGGGAAAGGGTTGCGGTTTTGCACTGATGAGTCATCTGAGTTGGCCTTTGGTGCTTAGATTGTCTAAGTTTTGGGTAATCCGGTATACTTAGGAATCCTAAGCAAGGAGAGTGCTGGTGTCTATAGGTGTCGAAAGTGACGCCTTTCCAAAGGACAGGAGTGATTAGGCGATAATTATTTGATAGGTGGCAATTTTGGCGCAACGTCAGTCAGTGAGGCTCGATCCTGGATTGCTCGCACTGCTTCAAGAGCAGAAAGGCGAGACCTTTACCGTACAATCTTTGGTGGACAGTTATGCCGACAGGTTCGGCCTTGGTACTAATACCTCAATGACCGAGTTGCGCAAGTGGCTTTATCGTCGTTTGACGTACCTAGTCAAGCGCCAGTTTCTTACCAAGCACGACCTAGACGGCGAGCCGGCAGAGTACCTGGTAACGTCAGTTTTCCAGCAGATGATTATGGTTGACCAGCCAAGCGTTGCGGTTGATGTAGCGGGTGAATCCGCAAAACTGAAAGAGCTAAGGCGCCGCTTAAGCCAATACCATGTCGACATGCTGGCTTGTGCGGGTGAATGCAAGGAATACCAGCAACTGGTTACCGAATTTCCGCACTTGCGATCAGACATCGAACAGATGCATCAAGCGGCCAAAGACCACAGTTCCGAACTATTAGGCCAAATTCGGGCCATCAACAAGATCCTCCAACAATCCTTATCGAACTGACCTATGAGACTTAGACAATGGCAGAGGGAGTGTGTAAAGCTCGCTCTAGAGCGCTATCGCGCGCACCCACACTTTTTGTGCCTTGCTACTCCTGGAGCGGGCAAAAGCATGATGTCTGCGGAATTAGCTGCAAACCTCTACAGAGCGGGAAAGATCGATTTCATTCTTTGTTTTGCGCCCTCAAGGGAGGTTGCGGCTGGGCTCGCCTCAACATTTGAGCGTCAAGTGGGGCAACGGTTTGATGGACAGATCGGAGCAATAGGTGGAGCCTACACCTACCAATCGATGGCATACCTGGACTCAGTATTTTGGGAGATGCTTGATCGATATCGGGTGTTTGTTGTATTCGATGAAATCCATCATTGTGCAGGGTCCAATCTCAATAGTGCTAACAGCTGGGGTGAAGAGATTCTTAGGCACATTCAAGATCGGGCAGCTTACACCTTGGCGCTGACCGGTACCCCTTGGCGCTCAGATAAACGTCCGATCGTGCTGTCTCGCTACGGTATAAATGGTATAGAGTGTGACTACGTGTACGGTTTGCGCGATGCCGTTCTTGATGGGGTATGCCGTAAACCCAATATAGTGCTTATCGACAACGATAAATTGGCCATTGAGGAGGAAGGAAAGCATCAAGAATTTGCAGGTATTTCTGCTCTCTTAACGGGCTCAAAGAGGGCTTATAGATCGATACTGCACAATGAAACGGCTCTACGCCATTGTTTGGAGATTGGCGTCGAGAAGCTAAATCACCTCAGACGAAGTAACTCGGCTGCTGCGGGCCTGGTTGTAGCCTCCTCAGTTTCCCATGCCAGAAAGGTTCTTCAGATACTTAAAGAGCAGCTGGGCCAATCAGCCTCACTTGTCACCTATCGGGAAAACAACGCACGTCAGGTCATCAGTCATTTCAGGCTAGGGGACCAGCCGTGGATAGTGAGTGTTGGTATGATCAGCGAAGGCACAGACATACCCAGAATTCAGGTGTGTTGTCATTTAAGCTCAATCACCACTGAACTTTACTTTCGCCAAATCTTGGGAAGGGGGATTCGGATCACCCCAGAATGCGATGGTGATACTTGGCTATACACATTCGCTGAGCCCAAGATCGTTGAATATGCCAATCGCATTGCAGAAGATCTCCCCGAGCATCAGATTGTATTTCAAGAAACAGAGCATACTTCTGACATAACGACACCTGAGCGGCCGTGTAGTCCAAAGTCATCAGCAGAAAATCCCTCGACTTACGATGGGACTAGTTCTCTGATGAGTGAGGAGTGGAGTGTACATGTATCGGAGCCCAGTGCTGTCGATAAACCACGCTCGATGGAGTTTCTTGGTGCTTTCACTCAAAAATTGTGTGGGCTTGTCCTTCCAACCTAAACCCCAAAAGCCATGAGGCCATCCGCATCCTAAAGCTGATGCAAGTTGTGAATTGCCGCGATTGAGTGAACCGTTCTTACCGCTATGAGGGTTACCTTTTTCTTTGTTGAATGTTTCGTTACAATCAATCAAAGCCGGTAACCCTCAGTTTTTCAAACCAAGTGTCAGGTAAAATCTGAACTAACCCAATTTAACTGGATAAAAACAAATCCAAGTACTGTTGCTCTGTAAGTACCTGAACTCCTTTTTCTGCGGCGGCCTTTATTTTACTTTCGCCAACTTTTTCACCAGTAACCAAATAATCCGTTTTACCAGTGACCGACTTAGCTGGCTTTGCACCTAGTAATTTTGCTTTCTTCTCCATGTCTCCACGAGATCCTTGTATCATTTTCCCGGTAAAGACAATAGTTTTTCCTGCTATAGGTGAATCCGTTGTGTTGGTTTCGGATGCCTTTGGAGTTTCTGCTAAGTTAAAACCCAACCCGTAGACTCTAAGAAACTCATCTTTTATTTTCCCTAGGCCTTCAACAATAGATTCAGCGCTAAGTTTAGCAAAGCCATCAATGGATATCATTTGATCCACCGATAAACTAAGTAAATCTAGAATGGAATGATGTTGAAGGAGCTTTTCACA
This sequence comes from Ferrimonas sediminum, assembly GCF_900100175.1. Taxonomy (GTDB): domain Bacteria; phylum Pseudomonadota; class Gammaproteobacteria; order Enterobacterales; family Shewanellaceae; genus Ferrimonas; species Ferrimonas sediminum. The sequence continues at coordinate 170,358 of NZ_FNEM01000008.1, read as the reverse complement.
ATTCCCTGCTCCCAAACGGTTTACACCAAATGCTGCAAGAAAACGCCAATCTTCTACTTCAATCTCTCGACTAGCTCTCAGTTGATCAATCAGATTCTGAGAAGTTTTTTCACCAAACCCGAAACGAATCAGTTGATTCACTGAAAGACCATAAACCTGATGAATATGGTCCACACCAAATAGATGCAGTTTCTCTATGACTTTAGGGCCAAATCCATCGTTGTTTCCTAATGTCTTAAAAAAGTGGATGAGTGTATTCTCTTTTCTAGCAGGACAATTTGAATTATTGCAAACAAGGTGATCTCCCTTCCATTCAAGAGAAGATCTACAGCTAGGACAAAGCTCTGGAATCTCCGGCTCGGCTCTCTTCACTACTTCTTCGATTTTTGGGATCACCAAGCCGCTGCGCACCAACCTAACCACAGCCCCGGGCCCTACTCCGTTGTTTTCTACCATTTTGTAATGATGAACGGTAGCTCTGCTGATCGTTGCACCACTTAACTTTGTCGGTTTCAAATCTGCTACAGGTGTTACACGTCCTGTTCTTGAAGTCTGAGGGATAATTTTTAATACTTCAACTTCGGCGGATTCGGCATTAACTTTAAAAGCAATTTGCCATCTATGATGCTTTCTAGTTGCCCCCATATGCTCTTTAATTTTGTCATTTTCAACTTCAAGAATGACCCCATCAACATCGTAATCAACAGCATTCCAAATCTGTTCTACTATCGAGTCAAAGTCAGACTGGAGCTCTTTGTAGTGACCAGTCCAATTCTCAATCAATGAGAAAGGATAGAAAACACAAGCCCCTTTATCGATGGCCTTTTGAACATTTTCATCAACTTTCTTTTCAGCAATAATCGCTGCTTGAATATTTCTAGAGTTCTCAAAAAATTGACTCAGAATGTCATCAAAGTAGCTTTTCTTAATAACTATTTCGCCGGGACCTAATCCGCGCTGTGCACTATTGGCGACTTTCAGACCTCTAGCGAAAGCTCTTGTGATATCTTGACCTCGAACACCATCGCCACGAGTATATAAAGTCTTCCCATCGTCGTAAGCGGCATAGCCATCTAGTTTTGGGGTTACGCGGATCAGTACATCAGCAGAGTCAACTTGAATTTCTTCTGCTGCCTTCAAAACCCTATCAATCCATTTTTTGATCTCACTAAATGAATAAGCTTTATCTGTAGACAACATTTTTTTAGGTAATGGAACAGTTTTACTCTCAACCAACACTTCGGGCTCGACAGCCGTTAGATAAGGGTGATTTGGATCCTTATTCGTCAACGCCGAAATTAAAGCGTCGTATTGATGGTCAGAAATAATTGGATCACCGGCTCGATACAATGCATTGGCAATCTTCAAGCTAGCGACAAATTCATCATCAGAAAGGTTATCAAATACTCGTTCTCCAAAAGCAGTTTCAATGACGTTTAAATCGACATTCAAATTGAGCTTATTAATGATTGAAATCTGCTTATCGTTAAATTCAAAGTTTGACATGACGACCTTCCAATTACCTTGCTACGACTTCTGACATTGTGTTATGGCTAGTTCTATTTGAAACTGTCTGGGGTAAGGTGACACCCATGGCGCCGGTACGACCCACCTGAAACTCCACCTCTTCCAGTTCGGTGATCTCCTCCTGAGCCGGGAACTTGCTGGCGATGGCCCAGCGTGGTGCCCGGGCCACAAAGCCCAGCTGCTTCTGGCTGGCGATGCTGTCCACCTTATTGACCACTCCGTCGATCTCGTAGGGCAGTTGCGGACGTCGGGACAATATGTCGTCGAAATAGGCGATCACATTTTGCTGACCGGTCACCAGCTTAATCTCCGGTGACACCGGCAAGCCCCAACCTTTTAGAGTTTGCAACTGCTGGTAATGGCTGACCGGCAACGGCGCGCACTCGTTCTCCACCACCCCGAGGCTGTAGGCGTAAAAGCTCAGTGGGCGGGTGGCGGTGATCTTTGAGTCCAACTGGCGCAGACTGCCTGCCGCGGCATTACGCGGATTGGCAAAGGTCTTCTCCCCCTTGGACTGCGCCCGCTCGTTAAAGGCATCAAAGCCAGCGGTGGGCATAAAGACTTCGCCGCGAACCTCCAACACCTCTGGGTAATCTTCGCCGTGCAACACCAGGGGGATCGCCTTGATAGTGCGAACATTTTCAGTGATGTTTTCACCTGTCGTGCCATCACCTCGGGTCGCGGCAGACACCAGCTGGCCCGCTTCATAGATCAGACTGACGGCCAGACCATCCAGCTTGGGTTCGCAGCAGAAGGTGATCGCCTCGTCCCCCAGCAAGCCAGAGACTCGCTCATAGAAACTGATGAATTCATCGCCGCTCATGGCGTTGTCCAGCGACAGCATCGGCACCCTGTGGGTGATCTGGCTGAATTTCTCCAGCGCCTGGCCGCCCACCCGGGTGGAGGGAGAGTTTGGCAGCCGCAGTTCGGGATGCTGCTGCTCCAGTTGCTGCAGCTGGCGCATCAGCCGATCGTACTCGGCGTCGGGTACCGTGGGCGCGTCCATCACGTAGTAGGCGTGGTTGTGGCGCTCAATCTCTTTACTTAATTGTTCAATGGTTTGTTTTATCGATTCGGTCATAACTAATCAGGCCGCATTACGCGGCCTTTGTCTGTATTGGAGGTGGCTGGTGCGGCCCGCGGCCACACCAGTAAGAAGCGGGATCAGGCCGGCTGGCAGTCGAACTTCTGAATCCGACCCATGTAGCGATCTTTACTCAGTTCATCCCAGGGCTGGTGTGAGTCGTTCAGCACCTGACCTTTGTGCATGTCCGCCAGCGCCTGGGCGGCGCCCAGCATCATGGAGAAGCCTACGGTCTCATCGCATTGATTCGGCAGGGTCATAAACAGCGATACCCCTTCGGTCTCGAACTGTTCCATGGTGTCCGGCTCAAAGGTGCCCGGGTTGACCATGTTGGCCAGGGAATACATCACAGGGCCGCGTCCGGCACTGTCCTGATGACGGTGGAAGATGTTCATCTCGCCAAACTTCATGCCCAGCGTCAGGAAGTTATGCAGCAGTTCGGCCCCCTGAAGCAACTGACCTTCGGCGGCCACCACATGCATCACCAGCACGTCTTCCGGCGGCTGGATCACGGCCGCAGGCTCCGGCTCGGGCTCCGGCTGTTTCAGCTCTTCGGCGCTGAGCAGAGGCGCCATCTCTCCAACCTCGACGACGGCCTCCTGTGCTTCCTGGGCCTGCGTTTCACCCGCCAGCCCCAGCTCAATCTGCTCACCCTGAGGCTCAGATTTGATGGCCGGCTTGCGCACTATCTTGGGGGCCTCTGGCTCAGGCTCAGGTTGCTGCAGATCCTGATCAGCAAACAGATCCGGCTCCTGGCGCTCAGAGGCGCTGCTGATCACCGGCTCCATGGACAGGGTCGGTTCGCGCTCCTGCGGCTCGGTGGTGGGCTCGTGACTGCTGATGGTGCGCACCCGTCCAACGCCGTCGGAATCAAAGCCCTGGGCATCGACACTGCGATCGGCGTCTATGGAGGACATTGGACGAGCCTTCATCTTGCGCGGCTGTTGCCTTCGAATCGACCACAGGCCATGGGCCAGCAAGCCGACAATCGACAGCAATCCAACGACAATTAAAATAATCCGAAAATCATCCATACTGATGCTAAACCTTGTTGTTATTACAATTGAGCCATTGCAGCGGCTTCTTCTACGTTTACGGCAACGATGCGTGACGCGCCAGGCTCATGCATGGTTACCCCGGTCAGCTGGTCAGCCATCTCCATACTGACTTTGTTATGACTAATATAAATAAATTGCACCGTCTCCGACATCTCTTTTACCAAACGGCAGAATCGGCCGACGTTGGCGTCGTCCAGTGGCGCATCGACTTCATCCAGCATACAGAATGGCGCCGGATTCAGGCGGAAGATCGCAAACACCAATGATAAAGCGGTCAGCGCCTTTTCACCACCGGACAACAGGTGAATCGTGGCATTTTTCTTTCCCGGTGGCCGGGCCATGATGGTCACCCCGGTCTCCAGCAGATCGTCGTCGGTCAGAGCCAGGTAGGCACTGCCGCCGCCAAACACCTTGGGGAACAGCTCTCCCAGGCCGCCATTCACCTCATCGAAAGTGGCTTTGAAGCGCTGTCGGGTCTCGCGATCGATCTTGCGAATTGCCGTTTCCAGCGTCTCCAGTGCCTCGGTCAGATCCTTATCCTGTTCATCCAGGTAGGTTTTTCGTTGGGACTGCTGCTCAAACTCTTCAATGGCTGCCAGGTTGATGGCACCCAGGCGTTTAATGCGCTCCCGAACCCTGGCCAGTTGCTCCTGGCACTGATCCACCGCCGCATCCGCCGGCAGTTGATGCAGAACCTGCTGCAGTGACACCTCGGCCTCAGCCAGCAGATCCAGTTGGCCCTGAGCCTGCACCCGCAAGCCTTCGTGCTCCATTTTCAGCTCGGTGATGGTTTCCGCCAGCGCCGTCAACCGTTCAATCTGGCCTCGATTGGCGTCATTGATGCTGGCAAGGCGCTGCTCGACCTCTGCCAGTTGTTCATTGACCGCGGCGATCTGCTGCTCCTGCTCGTGGCGCTGCTCCAGCCCCTGCTCCAGGGCCATCTGCCACTCGCCCAACGGCTCCAGCAACGCCTGCTTGGCCTCCTCGGCCTCCTCCAGGCGGCTCTGCCAGATACCGGCATTGTCCTGCTGCTGCGCCAACTGCGCCTCGACACCCTGGCGGCGGGTCATCAGCGTCTGCTGGGCCAGCGTCATCTGCTGCAGTTGCTGCTGGCGCTGTTGTAGCTGCTGGCGCAACTGGCTGACCTCGGCGGCAGCGCGGCTCCAACCCTCCTGATCTCGCTCCGATTGCGTCCGCTGTTCGTGCAACTGCTCCGCCACCAGCGCTTGTTGCTGCTCCAGATCCAGACTCTGCTCCACCAGTGTTTCGGCGGTGTCCTGCAGCTCCATCAGCTGCTCCTGGGCCTGCTGGCGCTGTTGCTGTTGATGCTCGCATTGGTGGGTCAGTTGCTGCCGACGCATCTGCGCCTGAACCAACTCGGTCTGGCCCTGTCGCCACCGCTGCTCGGTGTCCGCCAGTTGCTGCTTGGCCTGGCTGTGCTGTTGTTCAGTATCGGTCAGTAACCGCTGCTGCTGTTGACGTTGCTGATCCGCATCGGTCTCCAACTGGGTCAGGGCCTGGAGCTCCTCCGCCAGGTTCAGTACCGACGGCTGGCTGTCACCGGCGCGGCGGCAAAAGCCATGGCCCAGCCAGGTGCCGTCCGGCGTCACCACGCTATGGTCACTGTCCAGCTGCGCCAGGCGCTGCCTGGCCTCGGCCAGAGAGTCGGCACAATGCACCCTGGCCAGCCAGGGAGACAGGTTCAGTGGCGACGCCACCTTGGCCAACAAGCTGTCCTTTGACTCCGGAACCTTGGCATCATTGGGCTGCAGGGCGGTCACCGCAGCGGGAATATCGGCCAGATCGCCGTCATCCCCAATCACGACGGCCTGCAGCAGGGACGACAGCACCAGTTCCAGCGCCCCTTGCCAGTGGCTGTCGATCTCCAGCTGCTGCCACAGCCGTGGCAGGCCATCGAAGGGCACCGGCAATGACTGTTTGAGGCCACCAAGCAGCGTTTCGATGCCCTGACGGCGTGCCCGGCGCTCGCCCAGTTGCTGCTGCAGAGCCAACAGTTGCTCCCGGCCCTGCAAGACGCTTTGCTCGCACTCGGCCAGCCATTGCTGACGCTGGCGTTTGTCCTCTTCTGCCTGGGCCTGTTCCAGAGTCAATTGCTCAAGCTGTTCGCTGGCCTGCTGCAGCTGGCGCTCCAGCTCACCGTCTCCGGCTGGCATGCGGTCCTGAATGCGGGCCTGTTGCTGCTGCAACTGGGTCTGCTCACGCCCCAGCGCCAGGCGACGTTCGGCGATGACGTCGTGCTGACGGGTCAGCTCCGACACCTTGTGCTGCTGCTGCTGTTGCTGCTGCTGTTGCACCAGCGCCTGCTCCTGACGGCTCTCCAGTTGTTCCTGCAGCGCCTGCAGCGCTTCGGTAGCCATCTCCAGCTCCGGCTCCAGCTGTTCGCTCTGCTGATCCAGATCATCCCGCTCGGCACTCAGGCGGGCCCGCTGCTGAGCGTCCCCGGCCAACTGCTCGACGGTGCGATCGCGCTCCTGCTGCAACTGCTGATGACGCTGTTTGCCATGGAGGATCTGTTGTTCCAGCCGGGTTACGTCACTGCTGATGCGAAACAACCCCTGCTGCTGCTGATCCAGCCTGGCCTTGAGATCACTCTGGGACTGCTCCAGCGTCATCAGCGCGCTGAGGTCTCCCTGCTGCGCCTCCTGACACTGGCGGTGTTCGGTCTGTTTCTGTGCCAACTGAGCTTCCAGCGCCGTCATGCGATCGCTGACGTCGCGCCAGCGCAGCGCCAACAGCTGGTTCTGCAGGGTATGCTCATTGGCCTTGTGATTGCGGTAGCGACGGGCAGCATCGGCCTGGCGCTGCAGGCGTTCCAGTTGCTGGCCCAGCTCAATGCGTACGTCCGCCAGCCGCTCCAGGTTTTCCCGAGTGTGCTTGATGCGGTTTTCCGTTTCCCGGCGCCGCTCTTTGTATTTGGAGATCCCCGCCGCCTCTTCAATGAACACCCGCAGCTCCTGCGGCCGGGATTCGATCAATCTGGAGATCATCCCCTGTTCGATGATGGCGTAACTGCGGGGACCCAGGCCGGTGCCCATAAAGATGTCGGTAATGTCGCGCCGGCGGCATTTATTGCCGTTAAGAAAATAGCTGGATTGAGCATCGCGATTGACCTGGCGCTTAATCGCCACCTCTTTAAAGGTGGCAAACTGGCCGCCTAAGCGCCCCTGCTCGTTATCAAACACCAACTCAACGCTGGCCAAAGAGCTGGCCGGACGGGAGCCGGAGCCATTGAAGATCACGTCGGTCATGGCGTCGCCACGCAGATTTTTGGCGCTACTCTCCCCCAACACCCAGCGAACGGCGTCAATAACATTGGATTTGCCACAGCCGTTGGGACCGACAATGGCGGTCATCTGAGACGGGAAAGGGACTCTGGTGGGATCGGCAAATGACTTAAAACCCGCCAGTTTTATCTGCTTGAGTCGCATGCGACGATTAAATACTCAACAATTTCAAGGAAAAAGCTCAATAAGGCACTGTACCAAATGCGGCCCGCTTTTGTAACAGCCAGCAACAACCCGGTTGTTGACCTTTTACGCATTTAGCACTCAAAATGGGGTTAACTATCGATTATTTCAGCAGAGATTATGAATCGTCCTGTTATGCCAGAAAGCGCCAGCGGCGCCAGCTACTTCATCAAAGGCTTTGAGCTTATCCGCACCAAGGGGCTGCGACGCTTTGTCCTGATTCCGCTCAGCATCAACCTGGTGCTGTTTGCCGCCGCCTTTTACTGGCTGTTTCAACAACTGTCCGGCTGGATGACCGAGCTGATGGCCAGCCTGCCGACCTGGCTAGACTGGCTGGACTGGGCGCTGTGGCCCCTGGCCGTAGTGACGGTGCTGGTGGTGTTCTCCTTTATCTTCAGTTCCGCCATGAACTGGCTGGCCGCGCCGTTCAACGGCATTCTGGCGGAGCAGGTGGAGCGACGCCTCACCGGTAAGCGCATCAACGACGATGGCTTTGTGGATGTCATTAAAGATGTTCCGCGGGTATTGGGACGAGAGTGGCAGAAACTGAAATACTACCTGCCACGGGCGCTGGTGCTGCTACTGCTGTTTGTGGTACCCGGTATCGGCCAGACGGTGGCCCCGGTGGTGTGGTTTGTGTTTACCGCCTGGATGATGGCCATCCAGTACCTGGATTACCCTTTTGATAACCATAAAGTTCATTTTGGTGAGATGCGCATCGCCATCGGCGCCCGTAAAGGCCCCTCCTTTACCTTTGGTGCCGCCGTGGCGGCGTTTGCCATGATCCCCATCGTTAACCTGGTGGTGATGCCGGTAGCCATCTGCGGTGCCACCGCCATGTGGGTGGACAAGTTCCGCAACGACATCATTCGTTAACAAAGGGGGCCACCAGGCCCCCTTTCGTTTTCTCAGGACAGGGATTTGACCAGCGGCAGGATGGCATCAAACGCTTCATGGTTCGCATCCTGCATCAACTCGTACAGTGCCATCTCCACGCTCGTCAAAGCCACTCCGGATGCCGCCAACCGCGTGAGTGCCAGAGCAAGATTGGCGGGATCCCGGCTCGATACCGCATCGCTGATCACCTCCACCTCATAGCCCGCATCCACCATGCCGCGAGCCGTCTGGTAGACACAGATATGCGCCTCGATGCCGCACACCAGCCACTGGCGGCAATCGTGCCCCGCCAGCGCGCTGGTAACCGCCGCTTCCCGGCAGCCATTAAAGCTGTGCTTGATCACCGGGTGGCTGTGCAGCAATTCCGCCGCCAGCATCGGATGGGTTGGCCCCAGACCTGTCGGATTTTGCTCCAGCCACAGCACCGGCCGATTCAGAAGCCGCATCGCCTGCAGCAACACCCTCAACCGGTTCAGCACCGTCTCGCTGTTGTGGACCAGGGTTGCCAGTCGCCCCTGCACATCTACCAGCACCAGGCCGGTTTGATTCAACTCCAGCATGTTCGCCTCCTGCGCGCCTTTGCACTTTCCCAAGCCAACTGCAGTAATGGCTGTACTTATCATCAGCTTGGCACTCAGTGGCCAAACTGGCAAGCCTCGCTAACGTCGTTGGCGCCGGCCCCAATATTCACCTTAAGCGAAAAAAAGGATTGAGTTATTCTGCCGATGATTTAGACCAAGGAGATAAGCCGGGACCAGACCCGGCCATTGACGGACCGATAACCCAAAAGTAACAAATCCTTACCAGGGCGACTCGATGCAGCCGCTGCGCTATGGCACCATAGCGCAGCCTTCTTGTTACATGGAATCAACACAATGCCAATCCGCTCGGCAGCAATGACAATACTAATAAGCTGCTCCCTGCCCGCCCTCGCTGCCATCGAGGTTCCCAACCACCAAAGCCCGATCCGCATCGACGGTAAATTGGATGAACCGGCCTGGGCAACGGCCCGCCAGGTCGAACTCAGCATCGAAACCCGGCCGGGAGAAAACACCCCGGCACCGGTCACCACCCACGCCTGGCTGACCGCCGACAAAGACACCCTGTATGTGGCATTTGAAGCCCTGGATCCGAACCCGTCGGCCATTCGGGCCAACCTCAGCGATCGTGACAAAGCCTGGGGCGATGACATGGTGGGAATCAAGCTGGATACCTGGAATCAGGGGCGACTGGCCTACCAGTTCTTTATTAACCCGTATGGTGTCCAGCAGGACTCCATCGAGAACGAGCTCACCGGTGAAGAGAGCGACGCCTGGGACGGCATCTGGTACAGCGCCGGCCTGCAGAACGACGCAGGCTATGTGGTCGAAGTGGCCCTGCCGCTGCGCATGTTCAATTTCGACGACAGCCACCAGCACCAGACCTGGGGCATTGAGCTGGTGCGTTTCTGGCCCAGGGACAAAACCTACCGTCTATCCAACACCGAGCTGGATCGCAACATCGCCTGCACCCTTTGCCAGATGAGCGAGATGACCGGCCTGGACAACCTCACCGCCAGCCGTCAATTGCAGATCACCCCGTCACTGACCCTGAGGCGGGACGAAGAGCGCGCCGGCCCAAGCCAGCCATGGGAGCAGGCCGATAAAGTGGATCTGGGGGGCGATCTGCGCTGGAACCTGACTCCGGACACCCTGTTTAACCTGACCATCAACCCGGACTTCTCCCAGGTCGAGGCAGATGCCGGCCAGTTGGACATCAACACCACCTTTGCCCTGTTCTTTCCGGAGAAACGGCCGTTTTATCTGGATAATGCCGATCTGTTTGAGACCTACAGCACCCTGATTCACACCCGCAACCTGGCCGAACCGGAGTTCGGCACCAAGCTGACCGGCGGGCGCGGCGATCACAGTTTTGCCCTGCTGCAAACCCGGGATGAGGAGACCAATTTCCTGCTGCCCGGTAACCTCAGCTCCGACATTGCCGGCCTGGATCGCCGCTCGGATAACCTGGCCCTGCGTTACCGCTATAACCACAGCGACCAGCTCAGCATCGGTGCCATCTCCACCGGTCGCCACAGCGACGACTACCACAACTACACCTTCGGCGTGGATGGCCGCTATGACTTCAACAGCCAGACCTACGCCGAGCTGCTGTTGGTGGGGTCAGACACCCGCTATCCCGACGATTTGGCGGATCAGACCGAAGGCGAGCAGGCCACCCGCAGCCGCCAGACCGATCTGAATGGCTACCACTGGGTGGCAGAGATTCAGCACGACTCCCGCAACTGGGACGGCTTTGCCCTCTATCGCTACATCGACGACGAGTTTCGGGCGGATCTTGGATTTGTGGAAAATACCGACTGGGGCAAGGGGGTCGCCGGCGGCGGTTACACCTGGTACCCGCAGCAGGGCTTTTTCCACAAGATTCGTCTCGGCGGCGATGTGGATGAAACCCGCAACAATGCTGGCGAACGGCTGGAGCAGGAAAGCGAATTCCGCCTCAGTGGCGAAGGGCAGTACCAGAGCTACCTGGCCTTGTGGGGGGTCTCCCGTGAGCGTCGCGGTCGTCGCGAACGGGAGGAGGATCTGGCCATCGAAGGCAACGCGCCGATGTTTGACGAAACCTTTGCCGGCCTCGATATCGAGTTTACTCCCCGTGGCGATCTGGCGCTGGAGCTGCACCTGACCTACGGCGACGACATCGACTTTGCCAACAACCAACTGGGCACCCGCACCCAGATTAACCCCTACTTCAAGTGGCAACCCCTGCCACAACTGGTGGTGGAGCTGGATCATCTGTGGCGGGAGCTGGAGGTGGACGGCGGTACTCTGTTTACCGCCAATCTGTCGGATCTGCGCCTGAGCTGGCAGTTCAATGTACGCAACTTCCTGCGCCTGACCGCCATCTACCGCGATATCGAGCGCGACCCCGGCCTGTATCAATTCGATGAAGTGGACCCAAACACCCGCATATTGTCCACCGAGCTGCTTTACGGCTACAAGCTCAATCCACAGACCGTGTTCTACGCCGGCTACGCCGATGGCCGCTTCAACGACGGCTTCGACGACAATCTGGAACAGCTGGACCGCAGCGTCTTTGCCAAATTCAGCTACGCCTGGCTGTTGTAGCTCGAATCCGGTACTGAGCCAACACAAGCTTGATATAGCTTAGAAAAAGTGCATAAAGTAGGCTGATCGCTCAAGGGCGATCAGCCATCTATTGATAAAGGACTATCGATGACGACTCGCTGTACTTTAAATGCGATGCCAACGGTCGCTACCGGGCCGAAATTCCCGCAGGTCACTACAACTCACTTTACAGCCTGGATCTGCCACAATATGCAAAAACTCAGTTGGAATTCTGGGGCTGGAACCTGCAATTAACAGAAAACCAGACCATCAACATCGCCTTCGACACCATCGAGGTGTATTCCCTGTCGGTATGGGCCAGCAATGGCGGCTCCCGTTCATTGTTTGCCGCGTTCAGGCCCATGCACCTGGCCGCCGCCCAACTCCCCCGCCTCTATTACAAGAACGTTGACGGCATCTCCAAAGCGATAACGGATATCACTCCGACCCTGACGAACAGCGACATTCAGGCCAGCATTGACGGTGAGCCCATATCCTTGATCGACTTCCATTGGAGTTACGAACAAACCGGGCAGTGCAGTGCCGGCAAAGAGTCGCCGTTTCCCGCGGAAGAACTCTGCTCTATGCCGATGGTCATCGCCCAGTTTCGCAAACCGATTCTGGCGCCAGGAAAGCACCTTCTGCGGGTTCGTATTCAAGACCATCTAAGTGGAGTGATAGGTGAAGGGATAACCCACTTCAGTAGCAATTCCATAGGCCTGGGGTTCTAACTCCAGCCCCGACCTCTTGCGAAGACTCAAGACTCAGCCGGTATCTTCGCCTGCTGGCGCAAAATCGGTAAGGCATGCTCCTCACCCCACTCTTTCAGTGCCAACAGAATCGGCTCCAGCGATGCACCGGTGTCGGTGAGGCGGTACTCCACCTTCGGCGGCACCACCGCATACACCTGCCTATGTACCAGGCCAGACGCCTCCAACTCCCGCAACTGCTTGGTCAACATCCGTTGGGTAACCGAGCCCAGTCGCCGCTTCAACTCATTAAAACGCAGCGTTCCTTCAAGCAGATGATACAGAATCATCCCCTTGCCTTTGCCACTGAACAGTTCCAGACTCGCTTCTACCGGGCAGCCCTCCCCCGTATAGGTTTTGCTGCGCCACTTTTTAACAGTATCCATTTTGTACCTATGTATCAAAAATGTGCGTACTTGCTTTAAATACGCGTACACCTATTATACCTCACAAGCCTCAGTTAATCCGATCATCAGGAGATCGCCCCCATGAACCTTATCGACGTTGTACAAACTCGCTATTCCACCAAAGAGTTTGATGCCAATAAGAAAATTCCAGATGAACTGTTCCAGCAAATCAAGGCACTGCTGCGTTACAGCCCGTCGAGCGTGAACTCTCAGCCATGGCACTTTGTGATTGCCCACTCCGATGAGGCCCGCGCCACACTAAGCAAAGGCACCCAGGGACTGTACAGCTTCAACGAAGCCAAGGTTCTCAACGCTTCCCATGTGATTCTGTTCTGTGCCAAAACCGAGATCAACGACGACTACATTCAGCACCTGCTGGAAACCGAAGAGCGGGATGGCCGCTTCGCAGAACCGGCATTCAAAGAGACGGTTAACATGGGTCGTACCATGTTCATCAATATGCATCGCTTCGACCTTAAAGACGCCCAACACTGGATGGAGAAGCAGGTATACCTGAACATGGGCACCGTACTGCTGGGGGCGGCGGCCCTGGGCGTGGACGCACTGCCCATCGAAGGCGTAGACACCAAGGTACTGAACCAGGAGCTGGGATTGCTGGAGCAAGGCTATTCCGCCGTGGCCATGGTGGCCCTGGGCTATCGTAACGACTCAGACTTTAACGCCGGGCTGCCAAAGTCACGCCTGCCGGAAGGTGAGATCTTTACCCAGCTGCCATAGTCATCCGCTGTATTGAGTGAAGCGGCACCAGATAACCGCCCAGGCCGTTACCGGTGCCGCTTCACTGTGATGCCTGTTGCCCCCCAGAATGACAAGGGGCACTGCCCCGGCTTCCCCTGCCCCAGCCGTTTTTTAGCCACTTTGCTCCTCTACGATAAGTTATCAATTGTGTTCTGGTGAGTGGCAGATATACTCGGCCGATAACAACGTTTTTTATTAACTATCGCTATGTCTGACTCGCAATACTGGCCTGAAGTCCTGGTTGAGCTTCGGCGCATCATTCGCGCCACCGACCTGCAATCCAAACGAATGATCAAAGCCTGCGGCCTGACCATCCCTCAGGTGATGGTGCTGCGCTCCATCGACACCCTCGGAGACGTTACCGTACGACGCCTCTCCAACGAGGTGTCCCTGAGTGCCGCCACGGTGACCACCATCCTGAATCGATTGCAGGATCGCGGCTTTATTGAAAGGGTTAGAAGTCAAACCGATAAACGCATCGTCAACGCCAGGCTGACTCCGTCTGGTACCGAAGTTCTGGCCTCGGCGCCACCGCTGCTGCACGAAAAGTTCATCGACCGGTTTGAAAACCTCAAGGAGTGGGAGAAAACACAGATTCTCTCATCATTACAACGTGTTGCATTTATGATGGACGCCGAAAACCTGGATGCTGCCCCTCTGTTGGACATCCAGTCTCCTAATCTCGAAAAATAGAACTCTAACCATTCCAAGGCGGCCCAGGCCGCCTTTTTTATTGCCCCGCCGCCAGAAACTGATTTGAGTTCTAATCATTAATTCAGTAACATACCCGCACGCGCAACATTTTGACTACGGTTGCATTACACCTACCACACACCCCTCCGACTCAATTCGTTAAGGAAGTACAACGATGAAATCCCCTATCGCCATTGCCCTGGGACTGCTGATATCGGCACCGACCCTGGCCAACGATGCCGAAATTGAAGCGCTGAAAGCGCGCATTGACGCCCTGGAAAAAGAGCAGCAGCAACAGCAGCAGGCCGAAGCGGCGGACGACAACGGCATTACCCTAGGCGGCGCGGTTCGCTTCCAGTACAGCTACGAAGAGTACGATGACGATAATGGCGATCGCGGCGGGGATTTCGACTTTGACACCTTCCGGCTCGATGCCAACGGCAGCATCGGCGATCTGACCCTGTCGGCCCAGTACCGCTGGTACCAATACATGGACGTGCTGCACCACGCCTGGGTGGGCTATGACTTTAGCGACCAGCACAACGGTAAAGTGGGTGTGACCCAGGTACCGTTCGGTATCCTGCCCTACGCCTCGCACAGCTTCTTCTTCAGCTCCAACTTCTACACCGGACTGGAAGACGACTATGACATGGGCCTGAACTACCAGTTTAAGAACCAGAACAACCAGCTGGACATCGCCTTCTACAAAAATGACGAACAGGGCGGCCTCGATGGCTATGTGTCGGATCGCAGTGCCCGTTACTCCTACGACATCGTCGGTGTTCGTCTGGCTGACGAAGGCATCTACGATGCCCCCGGCCTGGAAGCGGGTGAAACCAACACCTTTAACCTCCGTTACGCCCACACCTTCGATCTGAGTGATGTGCAACTGGAGCTGGGCGCCTCAGGTCAATATGGCCAACTGGAGATCGACAACAACATGGACGGCGACCACCAGGCCGCAGCCGTGCACGGCATCATCAATTACAAAGCCTGGAACGTACAGCTGCAGGTCACCGGCTATGAGTATGACGTCGATGGCATGGACGTCGATCAGATGGTGGTCGGTGCCTACGCCTTCTACGACTCGATTCCGGCAGAAGCCCTGAGCTACACCGCCAACGTCTCCTACAACCTTCCAGTCTCTCTGGGCCCCATCAGCAACCTGACGTTCTACAACGACTACACCCTGATGACCGACAAGCCTCAGTCTCTGGATGACACCTTTATGAACGTCACCGGTGTCTCCATCACCGCCGGTGGCCTGTTCACCTATGTGGATTTTGTGGTCGCGGAAAACCAGCCCTTCATCGGTGGCACCCTGGTGGGTGACGGCGGCACCAATCAGCGCCTGAACATCAACTTCGGTTACTACTTCTAAGCCGGAAACGGCCGTGGCCGATGCATCGGCCAGTACGCAAAAAGCCCGATTCCACAACCAGTGGGGTCGGGCTTTTTTAATTCAAATGATAAAAGCTCTCGCTCCTAACTGCCTGGTCGGCGATGTTTTCCCCATCGTTGCTGCTGAAAAATAACGCCCAAACATTCATAGACAAGCCCCCTCCCTGCCCTCACCTGGTTCATTTGGTGTTGATCGAATTAATGAACCCCTGTATATTTATGAGCCATTACAGCTAATGAACCATTCGAAAAGGCCATGACCCACTACCTCTACACCCGGTATTCGCCCAAAAACAGAGCCTATCAAGAGCAGCTAGCAACCATGACGGCGGCATTCCCCGGTGCCGCGCATGTCGAAGACTCGATTCATGGTCAGGTACCACCGTTCGAACGCCCGCAATTCACCCGCTTGTTTGACACCCTGGAGTCCGGCGATACCCTGGTTATCTGGTGGCTGACAGCATTTGGCCGTGATTTCAACCAGGTACTGGCTACCGTCAACCGGTTGTTAGACAAGGGCGTAGCGCTGCAACTGATCTGCGAACCACTTCGGCTCGAGCCGCGCAACGAACAGACCAACACCCTGCTGTTGCTGCTGTCCGGATACGATAAGGTTCAAACCCAGCACCGCCTGTATGCCGCCGAGCAGGGCCGAAATGCCCTCAAAGATCAGCCAGAGTTGTGGAAGAAAAAATTCCGCGGCCGGCCCGCCGACAAAGCCAAACACCAACACATCGCCTCCCTGCTGCTGGATGGCCATACCCTTCAAAGCGTGGCGGAGCAGTGTGATGTCAGCCTATCGACGGTCAAGCGGGTAAAAGCCAGACTAAGTGAAGTCGATGACGAGGGCAGTTTGCGACGCCGGGGCGACATGGCCGCTGCAGATGGTGATGCCTCATGAGCCGCCCTTTACTGTTCAGATCCATTTTGCTGGTGTGCCTGATTGTCAGCATCGGCCAATTCAGCATGGGGCTGGTGTTCCCTTCGCTGCCATGGATTGCCAAGGACTTTGGCATCTCGATGGATCAAGCCCAGCTGCTGATCAGTGTCTATCTGCTCGGGTTTGGGCCCTCCCAGTTTATCTACGGCCCCGTCTCCGATGCCCTGGGTCGAAAAAAGGTTTTGCTCACCGGACTGCTGATCGCCATGATGGGACTCGGACTGATCATCCTTTTCGGCGACGCCTTCTCCGGCATGGTCATCGGCCGCTTCCTGCAGGGGCTGGGCACCGGCTGCTGTGCGGTACTGGCCCGGGCCTCGGTCAGTGACCGCTTCAGCGGCGCCGAGTTGCCGACCGCGATGTCGTACATCGCCATGGTGGCCGCCATTACACCGGTGATCGCCCCGGTGATTGGTGGCTTCATCAACTTCCACTTCGGCTGGAGCATGGTGTTTATCTCGCTACTGGGCTACCTCTCCTTGGCCTGGATCGTCATCGCGCTGCGGTTTCAGGAAACCCTGACCGAGCGGTCGCCGATCCCCTCCCCGGGCAAGATGCTGCGGCAATACCGGGAGCTGCTGGCCTCACGCCACTTTATCAGCTTTGCCAGCATCGGCTGGCTCAACTTCAGCCTGATGATCACCACGGTGTCGACCATGCCGTTTATCATGCAGAACCAGGTGGGCATGACCTCGGACGAATATTCATTGTGGGCACTGATCCCCGCACTGGGAATGATCGCCGGCGCCAGCCTGTGCAACCGGTTCCGGCCCCGCTTCGGGAGTAAGGCGATGCTGCTCTCCACACCGGTCATTCACCTGTGTTCGGCACTGTGGCTGTTCTTTTGTCCGCTGGATCCCTTGTATCTGATGATCGGCCAGCTATTAATGGTGATCGGCAATGCCATCGCCCTGCCCTGCTCGCTGGCCATGGTGATGCAACCCTATCGCCAGCAAGCCGGCGCGGCAGCCGCCATGTCGGGGGGCGGGCAGATGATCGCCTCCTCCATTATCAGCATGGCTTTAGTGTCGCTGGGCTTAAGCCAGGCATGGCACCTGTCGCTGGTGATCGTCATCTTCGCCTTCATCACCCTGGCCAACATTCTGCGCGGCTTCAACACGCCTGAAGCCCAGCTGTCGTATTGATGGACTGCGCCTGCGACGTAAAGAACTCGACTGCTTGGCGATGACACTGAGCAGCTGTTCAAGCCGGGAATCAGCCTAACGTACCGTCCGGAATTAGTTGATCACGACAAATCTTGCTGGATCAATTCAACCTTGTAGCCATCGGGATCGGTCACAAAGGCGATGTGGGTCGAGCCGCCCAGTACCGGACCCGGTTCGCGGGTGATGTTACCGCCTGCAGCACGAATCTTATCGCAGGCCGCGTAGATGTCCTCAACACCTAAGGCGATGTGGCCGAACGCGGTGCCATGGTCGTAATTGGATTGGCCCCAGTTGTAGGTCAGCTCAATAACGGCGTGCCCTTCGCTCTCTTCACCGTAGCCAACGAAGGCAAGGGTGTAGTTATAGTCTTTGTTTTCAACCTGGCGTAGCAGTGTCATGCCCAGTACGTTGGTGTAAAAGGCGATAGCTTTATCCAGATCGCCAACACGCAGCATGGTGTGAAGGAGTTGTGCCATAAGGGCCTCTCTAAGATGGTCAAGGTGGTTGTTTGCCAGTAAAAAGCCAGCATCATTGTGCTGGCTTGGATTCACTCGATGAAGTTGTCGATTTACTCGTACTCAGAGGAGTAAGTTTCGGCGTAGGAGTGGGAATACAGCTCGAACAGGTTGCCGAACGGGTCTTCCAGGTACACCATCTTCGCCGGCTTGCTGTCGTCTTCCGGGTGGTAGCGCATAATGTCCATGCGTTGCTTACCGCCATACTGGATAGTTTTTTCGATTACGCCTTCAAAATCAGTAGTTTCCAGGCAGAAGTGGAAGATGCCGATGCGGGAGAAGTCGACTTCGTGACGCTCCTGGCGATCCTTCATCTCAAACAACTCGACGCCGATGCCATCAGTGGTCAGCAGGTGGGCGATGTTGAAGCCTTTAAAGCCTTCGCCGAATACCTGGATACACATGCGACCGATGGCGGTCTCGCGCTCTTCCAGCACTTCGCTCTTGCCCATGACCATCTTCAGGCCCAGTGCTTTGGTGTAAAACTCGATGGCCTTGTCCATGTCGGTGACCATGATGCCTACGTGACTCATTTTCATAATTGGGTGCTCCAGATTCGTTGTGGTGATGCATATCTTGTTTCGATGTGGAGCAGTATAGAGAGAGTTGCAGAAGCAGTTAAATTATCAAATGTGATATTTATGATTATTTATTATTATGATTTTCGGTTTGGATTGTTTTGAATAGCCCCCGGTTCAGTAAACACCGAATGACCGTTTATGGCGCCAGTGAGGTCTACCAGACAGTGGCGGATAAATAGCTGCTTTGATCTATGTCGCCTTACACTGACTGAGCCGGTGCTGCACCGGCAAGGCCGCGTACAGGAGTGCGATTGGATTTCAAGGAGTGATTATGAGTCAATGCTCAAAATGTCAGAGGGAGCTACCCTCTCACTATGGCCGTTGTACCCACTACCACGGCAACGCTAATGCCTATTTGGGCGCATTTGAAAGGCCTGAAGCACGGTAATACCGCCCCAGTGTTACCGTATCGATGAGCCACAAAGTCCGGGCCTCATAATTTCCCCGAATCCGGGCACTGCGGCCAATCGGCTCTGTCTTGAAACGCTGGCTAAAGTGGAGGGGCACCAAGGAGAGCGAGGATGTGATTCACGCCCCGCACTTTATCAAATCAGACACCGGCCAAGCCCGGTGTCTTGGTTTGGCTTTAGAGTACGATTTATCGGTGAATCCGCTCGACTCACGAAGCTTTGTCGTCGTCGTTGTCTGGGTGCCCCCTTGGCAGGATGGCGCCGGTCTCGGCCAGGGCTGACGGGTCTTGCCATCGTCACCACAGTGGTGCGGGCTTTATGGGGGTTCCGGCAGGTCAATCCCGAACCGACGTAACCGTTCGTATGTGGATCTTCACCTGTAAAAATGGAGGCCTAACCACTCTCTCGTAGCCGCTGCAGTCGTTACAAAGACACCCATCTTATGGTCTTTATAGATCAATGCCTTATCGGCAGTGATAACATGGGCCTCTTGTTAATGATCCAGTTCGCATAATGCTTAACAGGCTCCGTGCACACTGTTACCCGTAAAGGGGGATCAAAAAACCCCAAATCCTGAGGCATCAGCCCCCGGAAAACATCTACTCTTAGTTCAGAACAAATGAATGAAATCGGAGCAATTAGGCTAAATGAAAGCCAAATTAGCAATGCTGCTCACTTTTCACTAGCTTATCTATCCCCATTCCATCTGCCTTTAGAAATCTGAAGCTTGATCTAGTGCACATGAATCAAGAAAAATATTCCAATTAATAATTACGGAATCTGCGATAAATATCGTCCCATAAAATTTGTTTTTAATCTCAACTAAACCCACGAAGATCACACATTTGCGGCGCCGGGTGAAAAGCCCTTTCCTGCCATCTCCGCTTTACATGAATCGAAACACACTCCCCGCCATCAATCAATCACGCCCCTCAATTGTCAATAGCTGATTGTGAGTATTTTGTGAATTTCAATTGAGTGTCTGTACGCAAAACTGCTTTGCCCCAGCTGCGTTGTTACATCAACACAACAGTGATGAAATCTATCGGACATCCACCATCAATATGGAAACAATATGAAAATCAAGCTATCAATAATTGGTTTGGTCCTTACTTTTACATCTATAGGGGCCGGCGCTATGGGGGAAGACATTAAGAAGGAGAGCCCAGATGTCATCTTGCCTATGCACCAACTCTCTCGGCACGTTGCCTTTGATCACTTGGCGCACAAGCAGGTTGAGTGTGCCCAGTGCCATCACAAAGTAAAATCCAATGTTGAGAGTTTTACGCCCTATAAATGCTCCAGCTGTCACTCGACTAAAAAAGAAGACAAGTCAGAAAGCAACTCTTATTACTCAATTGTCCACGGAAAAAACAAGCTCAAAAATGATGCCGCCGTACGTTGTATTTCATGCCATAACGATAGCCAAAAGAAATATAACAAATCAGATAAAAACCTGACTGGTTGCGCTAATTCCAGCTGTCACAAATAACTTCGCCCGAGGTAAATATGTCTATTAATCGACGAACAATGATGAAATTTATGGGTGCGGCAGTAGCAACTGCACCAGCTGCCATCTCCCTAAATGCCAACGCCAAAATCAAAGCCAACCGCGGACTTTTCGAACAAGCTCACCTGGGCACCCTGACACTGAAAAACCGCATTATTCGATCTGCAACCTCACAATACAGAGCGACTGTAGATGGCGATCCTACAGAGGATTTAATGCGGGTTCATCGCGAACTGGCTGAAGGCGGCGTCGGCTTAATCATCACCGGTCTGACCTACATCCTGCCTGAAGATCAATATGGTAATGGCGGTACGGGACTCTACGACGATAGCCAGATCAACCTGTACAAAAAGGTGGTCAAGAACGCCCATGAACATGGATCAAAAATCGCCGTACAGCTTGCCATGGTTGGTCCACAAAGCAACTACAGAGTCGACCGCCGCAAGGTATATGGTGCCTCCAAGGTTCCCCACCCTATCTACGGCACCATTCCCAATCAGGTGATGACCAAAAAAGACATCGCGTTTGCGGTTGAGTCCTTTGCTAAAGCCGCAGTTAGAGCAAAACAAGCTGGCTTTGATGCCATCGAACTGCACTTTGCCCATAACTATCTGGTGAGCCAGTTCCTGTTCCCTTACTACAACGACCGTAAGGACGAATATGGCGGTCCAATCGAGAACCGCGCCCGCTTTGCTTTCGAGGTTCTCGAAGCCGTTCGACAAGCAGTAGGCCCCGAGTTCCCCATCATCGCCAAGGTGCATGGACGCGACTACCTTGGCAGCCTTGCCGGTGGCAACACCCAGGAAGAGAACCTGTTTGTCGCTAAAGGCCTGGCCAAGAGAGGCATTACCGCCCTGGACATCAGCGGTGGCAACAAGGTTCGTGGTATGGGTGAATTTCACCCCGACATCCAACAAGAAAAAGATCAATCCTACTTCGCCGATGATGCCAAGTTCATCAGTGACCATGTCGATGTGCCCCTTATCGTCACCGGTGGTAACCGTTCCCCCAAACTCCTGGAGGAAGTTCTTTCAAATGCCAAGAATATTCAAGCATTTGGTTTTGGTCGCACCATGCTGTCTGAACCAGACCTGGCTAATAAGTGGGTGAACGACCCTACATACCGGCCCCGTTGCCTCGCATGCAACTGGTGCATTGCAAATTATGGCACCCAAAAATCTCAATGCATCCTTAATGCATCCAGAGCTTACATTGCTCCTGGACACTAATTCAAAACAACGCTTGTAATGTCGCCGCACATAATTCAATAGAGTGTGCGGCTGAATAAATAAATGGAAAACCAATGAACAAATATAAGACTATAGCACTCATTGTTGCTTCTACGCTTTTCACTACAAATTCTCTAGCGGCTGATAACTACGAATTCGGAGGAATGACTCGGGTTAATTATTCCTACGTGGACTACATTGAAGCATCCAAAGACAAACTGGGTGATTTTAAATTCGAAGTGGCCGCCATCTCATTTAATGGAGAGCGTGACGATATTGGGCTATCGATGGAATATCGATTCCGAGACGACTTCGATGCGATAAAACATGGCTACGCCTATTACAAGCTAAATGATGACACTACATTGAAAGCGGGTGTAACCAAGGTGCCATTTGGTAATATTGGTTTTATTTCAAATAGCTTTTGGCTAAGCCTGCAATATTACGTCGGCTTTGAAGACGATTATGATACCGGCTTTGCGCTGGAGTACAAAGGTGACGGCTATCAAACCGACCTGGCCTTTTTCAAAGGTGCCGAAAACTCCGCTTCTAGTACCAAGCGTTTTGCAGCCGATCAGTACCAAGGGCAGGTAAACGGTACCGATTACAATTATGAGGAAACCAACCAAATCAACTTGCGCCACTCAATATTCACGGATGTGCTTGGTATTGACTCAACTATCGGCGCCTCACTTGAATATGGACAGATGTACGATGCCTCCAACGGCAGTAAAGAGAATCGTTATGCCTACGCAGTACATTATGAAGGCGCCATCGATAACTGGAAGGTTCAAGCCCAGTACCTCAAGTATGATTTCGATGTAGCTACTGAATACCAAAACAAAGTAGCGCTTAGCTTGGTCGGCGCAAGCTACGAGATCGCTTCTGAAGCCAGTGCTTTCACTTTCAACCTGGCACGTAAAGCCGATATGGGCTGGGGAGTAATGACGGTCTATAACGACTTTAGCGCACTGTGCCCTGAATCAGAAGAGTTCGATAACAGCTACCAAAACGTCACAGGCATGAGCGTCGGCAAAGGTCCCGTATTTGCCTGGTTCGATTTCATCGTCGGCAAGAACATGCTGTGGTCCTCTCGCAGCAACCACGTCGGGCTTTCGGACCAATTTGATAAGTGGGATAAGCGAGTTAACATTAATTTGGGCTATTATTTCTAATAATTAGCAGGCCAACCATAATGGTTGGCCTATTTTATCAATTAATGCTATAAATAATGTTATAAAACTGATGCTGAAAGGTTTAATTGTGAGAGAACGCATTACTTTAGATGAACTTAAAAGTTTCGTGGCCGTTTATGAGGCAGGCTCAATAAGTCGAGCTTCGGATGAACTGGGTGTAATGCCTTCCACTATTAGTCGCAGTTTAACCAGACTAGAATCCAAGCTTAACACCAGCTTGATTTTAAGAAATACTCGAAACTTGGAATTTACTCATGAAGGCTTAAAGTTAATTGAATACGCCAGAAGCATTAGCGCAACAATAGATGATATTGAATGTGTATTCAGGTCTGTTAGTAGTGAACCCAGCGGAACCTTAAGAATCAATGGTGCTTCGCCCGTTCTCGTTCACCTAGTAAGCCCGATCGTGAAAATTTACTCCCAGAAATACCCAAAAGTAAAAGTACACCTTCAAAATAATGAAGAAGTTGTTGATATTATCGAAAAGAAATCTGACATCGCTATTCGCGTTGGCGAAATAAACGACACAAATTACGGAGTTTCACCAATTGGAGTGAGTAAGCGTAGACTGCTAGCTAGCCCCTCCTATCTAAAAGAGTATGGATTCCCACAAAAACCTGAGGACTTTAAAAATCATATACTTCTTGGTTTAGATGGACCTTCCGTTCTTAATACCTGGCCTATTTTGGATAACAGCGGCAATCCAACAAAGATTTCACCAAATATTATTGCCTCTAGTGGTGAAGTATTAAGAAAACTAGCTTTAGAAGGTGCAGGGATTGCATGTATTACTGACTTTATGACTAATTCAGATAGAAACTTAGGGAAGTTGGTTGAGGTAATGAAAGAAGATATCATTTATGAAATGCGCGAACTCAATGCAATTTATCACTCGACAGGTATTATGCCGCCAAAAGTTTCCGCCTTCATCAACCTTTTACAAAAGGAATCATCTCATTTGCTATAATTTGCATATGAATAACAAGTTCGTGTAGTCAGTCAGCCCATTCAGGAAGGCTATTAATGAAGGCCTCAACCCAGACGGACACTTTATCTTGATCAATCTGTTCTGAATGAGTTACAAACAGTCCCTTCACTTCGTGAGAGATGATATTGATGATGTCTTTAGCTTGGTGCTTTCGGCAGGGATTGAGAATGTTTGCCATAGTCAGAAGCAATCCACGCTCCAAAGCATTGAGCTTTACCTTTGCCAGCTCAAGAAAATCTGGTGAATGCTCTATTCCATGCCTTACCATCACTCGTTCAATAAAGTCAAAATGGAGTTTAAACGCGACTTTCATCTCCTCCTTTTTATCTTCATCCAGGCCTACCCAAAACGGCATGTTGTGTAAAAGAAAGTGGACCCCAATATCACCCCTATTAATCAAAGGCTTAATAACACACAGCGAATAGTATGCAACTATTTTCTCTTTGGCATTAAAATGCTCACAGTTGTTCACGGATACGCCTGTGTTATATAGTCCTGAAAATAGTTCTATCAAAACCGAGCCAACGATACCCTCTCTATTTTTAAATTCTGAATAAAGAAAGTTTTTAGAAATACCAAGCTTTTTAGAGAGCGCCAGCACTGAGATACTACCAGGCCCACACTTTGATATTTCAAGCTTAGCCTCCCTTATAATGCTCGCTCTCATATCACCTCTCCATTAAATTTATTCTCACTGAGATTATTACACTACTTCGCTCTTACAGACAAGATTTTTATAAACATCAAAAGTTTCGTGACAGCGATCGCAAAAACGATAGAACACCGAAAACAGTTTTCCAACAATCATCGATCAACACCCGATTAACGATTGATTTTGATACCCCGATCAACACAACAAAGACACGTTTCCCATCTTTATTATCACCGTTATCAGTTTTGTTTTCTATTAAGCGATATCGTATTTACAGGTCACCAATGCCGTAATAACAAGTTGAGGATTGTTGACCTAAAAGCAGCATAATTAGTAATCATAACTGGTTCATAATTACGGAAAGATGATGATGAATAAAATATCTAAAGTCGCATTAGTTACCGCCCTGTGCCTGGGATCCTTTGGTGCAGTCGCCGCTGGCTTCAAACCGGCTCCCCCCGCTGGCAACTTAGGCGCTGTTCTGGTCGATCCCTACGGAACCTCGCCGCTAACCGCGCTCATCGACCTTAACAGTAAACATCCCAAAGATGTCGTGGTTACCGTCCATGGAAAAGGAAAAAAGGGAGTAGAAATCAGTTATCCAGTCGGCCAACAAACCATCAACACCCACGACGGAATCCCGTTGTTCGGTCTTTACGCTAATCACACAAACAACGTTACCGTGAAGTACACGCTTGATGGCAAAAAAATCACAGAAGATTATAAAGTCCTGACTGGAACCATCACCAATAAATACGTCGACAACCGCAACATCTCGTTAATGCAACAGATCAAGGTTAAGACCGTCGCCAAAGGCTTCGAGGATCGCCTCTACCTGGTTAACTCCAGTACCTACAATCACCAGGGTTCCGACCTTCACTGGTCAGGCCAAAAAACCAAAGATGCCGGCATCTTTGAGTCGTCACCCGCTTTAGGCTCATTGCCATTCGAGATGCCGCCCATCAACTACATCGTCGATACTCAGGGCCAGATCCGCTGGTGGCTCGATCAGGATGCCACCTATGATGCCACCGACATTGATATCAATAAACGCGGCTACTTTATGGGTATTCATGATACCGGTAATGGCGATCTGACCTTCGTCTCTGGCCAGCGTTACGGCACGTTCAACCTGCTCGGCCAAATTGACACCAAACGCCTTCCCCGAGGCTACCAGGACGCCTCCCACGAGCACAACATCATGCCCAACGGCCACTCATTGGTTCGAGCGGCAAAAAGCAACTATATCAACGACCGTGGTGACATCGTTCATACCGTTCGCGACCATATCCTGGAGTTGGACAAAGATGGCAACCTCGTCGATGTATGGAATCTGGCAGAGATCATGGATCCCTATCGTGATGCGCTGCTGGAAGCGCTGGATATGGGGGCCGTTTGTCTGAACGTCGATATGGACCACATGGGGGAAAAAGCCGGAGAGTTGGCAATAGACGCCCCATACGGCGACATACCGGGTATTGGTGCCGGCCGAAACTGGGCGCACATCAACTCAATCGACTACGACCCCAAGGATGACTCCATCATCCTCTCTTTCCGCCATCAGGGCGTCGCCAAGGTTACCCGCGATAAGAAAGTAAAATGGATCCTGGCCCCCAAAGCGGGCTGGAAAGGCGAGCTTGCCACCAAGGTGTTACAACCTGTAGACGCCAAGGGGCGCAAGATTAGCTGCAATGAAAAAGGCGTTTGTGACGGCGAGTTCGATTTCACCTATACCCAGCATACCGCCTGGCTAAATGACGACAAAGATCGCCTCACCGTGCTGGATAACGGTGACGGTCGCGGCTACGACCAGCCGGCCCTACAGGAGATGAAGTACAGCCGCTTCGTGGAGTACAAGATCGACGAAGAGAAGATGACCGTTCAACAGACCTGGGAGTATGGCAAACAACGCGGCTTCGATTGGTACTCCCCCATCACCTCAAACGTCGAGTATATGGCAGACCGCAATACCATGTTTGGCTTCGGGGGCTCTGTTCACCTGACCAAACCCGGCGTTCCCACTATCGGCAAGATCAATGAGATCGACTACGACACCAAAGAGGTCAAAGTGGAGATCGATGTGCTGTCTGAAAAGAACAACACTCCCCACTACCGGGCCGTTTTGATCAATCCAGCCAGCCAGTTCGGTAAATAACATCAAAAACGGGGTACTAAGGTACCCCTCTATGGGGAATATGTGATGAAAACGCTATCCAGACTCACCCTGGCTTGCGCACTGCTAGGCCTTTGCGGGCCTGCCGCAGCCGGGAAAACGGTTGTCTCTATCGGATACCTGCTCCACGAAAGCCAGTCGCTGGACGATAACCTCAACCAGTTTGACCGTACTACCGTCTCTCTGGCCAACATCAATGCCGGAGACTGGGGAAGAGTAGTCACGGTAGGTATCGTCGATAACCTCGAAAAATCCGCCAGCTACAGCGGACCAGCCAATAACGGAGAAGATTGGTCCACCTACAAACTGGCATTTACCGGTGATTTTAAAACCGGTATCAAAGGCTTGAACACGATGTTCAAAAATGTCTCCTATTACAATGTTAATGGCTATGAGAATAATCTCGCCCTTGGCTTGTCGTATGATATTAAAGCCTTGGGCGCCAGTTGGTACTTTAGCGGCGGTTATATGTATTCTACGGGTTCTAACGCCTGGGGAACCGATTTTCAAGGTGACTGGGGAGGTTACCACGTAGAATTCAGGCTTGATAAGCCGATTACCGACAAAACAACCGTTGGCGTTCAATATATTGGCATGCATGACCGAACTCAGCAACATGCGGATATCATGTATGGTGGAGTATCGGAAACCGATGGTGATAAAAACGGCTACTGTGCTGATATTAGCCTCTCCTATAACTTTTCCAAAAAAATTAAAACCAGCCTGGCATTGCGTCAACTTCATGCCTGGTATGGATACAAGAATACGGCCAACATCTTATATATAGGGGCACAATACGCCTTCTAAAAATAGAACAGCCAAAAGCAAGCACTAATAATCCAATTAACTTTGTTAGATAAATTATCTCTATTTCTTTCTCACTGAGAGGTCATAATCATGAAAAAGACTCTGTCCACATTACTGGCAACTATCGCGTTATCCTTTGGAGTTCATGCTGCCGAAGTCATTCACATCGACGCCCCTGAGCTGGATAGTACCGTCCAAAAGGTATACAGCGTCTATTGCCCCTTCTGCTACAAGTACGAAAAAGCGGTTACCCCTAACATGATCAAGCACCTTCCTACCGGGACGACCTTTCAGGCCATCTGCCTGGAAAGTAAAGGCGAACTGGGTATAGAGGCGTGTCAGGTTTTGGCGGCCACGGCAACCATAGGCGAGAAACAGTACAAAAAGGCAAAACTCGCCATGTACAGTGCCGTGCATGACAAAAAGCTGGCCTCGGTAAAAGGAAAGACCGCGGTTGAGGGCACTCTGCGTGATATCGGCCTGAAGGCTGCTGGCATCTCCAGAGAAGCGTTTGAAACCGCTCTGAATACTCCCCAGGCTCAAGAGAAGCTGGCCTACGACCGTACCATTGCCAAAACGATTGCGCTGGAGAGAGGTATTCCAGCCATTGTCATCAATGGCAACAAACTGGTGAACACCGCCACGGTGGGCTCATTAAAGGATCTTGACGACACCATCGCCGCCAATCTGTAAGGAGATAAGATGAACCAGATTATTCAATTTTTCCGGGATCTGTTTACCAACCCGGCGGAACTTCAGGACACCCGACTGCCCTGGTGGGTAATGACCGGTATCGCCTTTTCAGCCCTGCTGTGCGCCAGCCTCTACTTCCAGTGGTGGCTCGAAGGCGAGCCCTGCGAACAATGCGTCTACATTCGGGAAGCCCAGTTCTTCATCCTGATCGCCGGCGCCCTGATTCTAATAAACCCAAAGCAGGTTGGCCTGAAACTGGCCGGGCTAACCGGCGCCTGGGTCGGGGTAATCTACGGAATGGTGTGCTCTGTAAAGCTGGCCGGAATCGAAAAAGCGATGCATAAGCTTAACGAAAGCGGGGATCTGTTCGCCAGCGGTGCCGGAGCCAATGCCTGCTCGCTGGAACCCAAGTTCCTGACCGGCCTGCCGCTGGATCAGTGGTGGCCAACAGAGTTCAAGCCAGGCGGAATCTGCGGCGAATTTGAGTGGAGCCTGCTCGGCTTTGGCATGGCCGATTACTGCATCGTGATCTTTGCGGCCTTCGGCTTGTGCCTCGCTCCGCTAACCTATGGGTTTATCAAGAGCATCGTTAAAGGAAAAACCGAATCCGCAGCCACCTCCTAACCAGCCTTCGGGTTACGCTAAAAAGGGCCCGTCCGCATCGGCGGGCCTTCTATTTCAGTTTGGCTTTAGAGTACGATTTATCGGTGAATCCGCTCGACTCACGAAGCTTTGTCGTCGTCGTTGTGTGGGTGCCCCCTTGGCAGGATGGCACCGGTCTCGGCCAGGGCTGACGGGCCTTGCCGTCGTCACCGCACACATACCGATTGCTGGGACAAGCCTTCCCTGAGCGGCACGGATTGCTAACCACAACCCGCCCCAAAAGCGATGACGCTTTTTCCGTTACCGGAGAGAGCAGCTTGTCGCTGTTGTATGATTAAAGCCAAGCGCAAGTTGTCGTTCAACTAGAGAAGAAAGTGATCAGAATGGCCTGCTACCGCTGAATATCCCGTTTCATCTGCTCGAACTCATCCAGGGTGAGTTCGCCTTTGGCATAACGCACTTTGAGAATATCCAATGCAGATTGAGCAACCGCTGAATCCGGGGCAGTTCCACCACTACGATTGCGGCCTAAATGGCTGATGACAAGGTAAGCCACTCCCACAAACAGCAGCAGACAAAAAAAAGGGAAAAACCACATACCGCCAAACCAAAAGTGCTCGTGTGCCATAGCTAAACTCCTTGCTATCATGTCCATTTTTGTTAACTGAGAGAATGACTTAAATTACATTGGGATACCAAAATCCAAGTTATTCAAACATCATAATATTTAGCTGTCTGTGACCCCGCCCACGTTCCAACCGTACGCTTCCCCGATGTTCGGGCAAACGGAAGTCAGAATGGCGCCTGCCAACTGACAAAACTCCTTAAGCAGCGCGGCTGCCAAGCAAAGCCAAGGGTCGATTGACTCCCAACTCCTCCAGATAAAAAAAGACACCGGGCAAGCCCGGTGTCTTTGTACGATTTAACGATACAACTTACTGGTGAACCTTGCCGATTCTGGTTGCACGATCGTCATAGTCTTCTGCGTGACACCCTCCACAGGACTGTACCGGTCTCAGCCAGGGCTGGCGGTACTGACCGTCCTTGCCGTATTGATACGGGTCCTCTGACGCATGGGACAGATCAATCTTGAACAGGTGGGAGTTCTTCGGCATGTGGCAATCGGTACACTCTGCCATTACGCCATGCATGGCACCAACACCATCGGTAAACTCTACGCTCGGGTGGCAATCCTTACATTCGGTTGTCAGCGCTTCGCTGTGACCCGGCTTATCCTGGAAGTTGGTGGACAGGTGAGGGTTGTGACAGTGGGTACACTGGAACATCCGCTTGGCACCCGTGGCGACACCGGTATCCGGGTCATAGCCCAGCAGCGCGTCCCCTGCATTACGACCTTCTTCGAAGTAGTCTTTAACGAAGCCACCGATGGTGTCGCCGCCAAACTTCTCGTCATAGCTGGTCATATAACCGTCTTTATACCAACGCTCGCCGGCTTTGGTGTGGCACTCGCCACAGGCAATCGCATCACCATAGGCTTGGTTCATTGCCGTCAGATCGGCACGAAGGCGACCTTTGGCAACGCGGGTGATGTTGTCTTTGCTGGGGCTCTTGGCGTGATCACCGCCGGCACCATGACAGGCTTCACACTGTACGCCAGCCTGGGCAAAGGTGCCCTCCATACCGATCAGGCCATCCTGGCGGTTGTGGTTACGATCATCACCAGGCTCCGAAGTGTAGTCGCGCCAGCCGGTGTTGTGACAGTGGCCACAGTTGTAAGGCATGCCGTCTCCGCCCGCACCCGGGGCGAAAGGAACTACCCGAGTCTCGTCCAGGGTTTCCCCTTTCGGCAGCACATCGAACATCGCCTTGGTGCCGTTGATCATGTAGCCATTCTTATCGACTAGAATCGCCTGGCGTTGGAAGCCTCCCAACAAGTAACTGATGTCGCTCCAGCTCTCCGGTGTACCTGCGCTGTTTTCGACACCTTCATACAGCTCGAAGGCACCATCCAGGGAAGTAAAGGGCAGATCGGGCGCCTGGCCGTTTTCAATCTTGGTGAACTTCCAGTTATGCCCGGTTTCCAAGAAGCTGGCCTTGTCTTTGTGACAGCCCAGACAGGTTTGGGTACCGGCGTACTCCTGCATGCTGGCTTTCACGTCCACATCGGCAACAGCACGGGTCTCACCACCGTTACCGTCGCTGATGACGTATTCAATTTGGGCTGCTCCATAGTCGCTGGATACAAACCACAGCAGGTCATCTTCCACCCGCGCCTCACCGGCACCCACTACTACCTTTGCTTCTGACAGCGTAAGAGTGTCGCCCTCCGGGTCGCTGGCCTCGGCCAGAACGTCGATAGAGGTATCCTCACCGATAACGACAATCGCCGATACCTCGCCCGCTACCGGTGGCAGATTCTGGTCAGGGGGGGTGGGGGTGCTGTCATTGTCGCTGCCACACCCCGTTAAGAGCGCGATCAACGCACTGGCGCACAATGTCAGAGCGCCTCGTTGTTTACAATATTGGTTCATCATCAAATCCTCTGCTATTTCATTGTTTTAGCATTAGAAAAGGTAAACTGAACGCAATGGGAAAAGGAGGTCGATTATGGCCGCAGAATAGTCGATCCCGTACCTCAGGATTAATGTGTGAACTGGATCGTCAATGAAGAAAATTTAGTAAAAATAGCGATAAATGAGAGGTGGCTACGCACACTTGTTTGGCAGAAACAGAAAAACGTGAGCCCCTTTGGGCGTTGCTGAGATCTGCCCTTAATACAATCGATGAATCAATCTGACCTGAATGTTGAATAACAGCACACACCACATTGTAGCCATTCATGGCAGCAGCCTCCCGGAACGGGAAAGCATAGGTCCCGGGTCTGTTCGCTAAACAATAAAATATGCTACACCAACTAAGGCAGCTCCAAACAGAGCCCCTGTTATAAATGCATATATAACCATTTTGCCCCTTTCTTTGACTCTTCCCATCATCATCGTCCGTGTTTGATACTTGCCACCAGCAATGAAATTGAAAGCTTATAGCGGAGCAAAACTGCTATCAAGTTCGCCTTGACCACCAAGGGCAACGTCAGGGACTCCTGTCGCCACATTCCGGCCATTCAGGGACTTGGGGTCTATCGCCCGCTTCATCTGCGCCGAAGCCGGAGTGTTTATGTGTTAATGTTCGAGCGCAGCGAGCAACACAAAAACACGCAGACTTTGGCTTCATGCTGGAAGCGCTTGTTAGACACTTTAACATACTGCCTTGATTAAAGTTCTTGGTTCAGAAACTATTTTATTCTCGGCTTTACCGTGGAAAGTGGCCATGCCGACCATTGTTTTGGCATCGTTCTGAACCGTAAAAACATAGGTTCCGGTATCAAAGCCCACCCCCTTAGCATCCTCAAAAATCAGAGTTGCCTGATGGCCGTTGATAAAGCCGTGATAATGAAATTTTCTTTCTGATTTTTTCCCGTCTCTAGTTTTTGTTCGGGTGCTTGTGCCTTTTACAATACGGCCTTGCTGTGTTAACTCAATTTGACCTACTTTAACATTCTTTCCATTGCGTAATTCGATTATCTCCCATATACCCTCTACTCGAATCCCGTTATACAAAGATCGATCTTTGAAATCTGGCCAAATCCATTTAACTATAATGGCGACAACCACGGTAGCTACGATGCTAGCGAAAACACCCATTAAGAACTCATTCATTTATCTACTTTATCCTCGATAGATAAGGGGTAATATTGCATGATAATATAAGGCGTGTCGCTCTCATTAAAAAACTGAACCGATCGAATAACCACACGCCTTCAACTCTTTAGCAACTTCTTTCTTCCAAGCACCAAAGTCATCGAGCGGTACGTACACTACTCCACTAATGTCATTTGGAGTTTCTATTTGCCCCTTGACTAGAGAACACACATTCTTCCTGCCAAGCTTGGCCATCAAATAGCCATGTTCAAAGACAACATTTTGTCGCGCTCTATCCCTTGCTGGGATCTTCGTTTCATGCGCTCCACGACCTTTATCGCAGGCTGTATATAATACCAAGGCAAAGTCAGCATCATTTGAGTAATGCTCGATTTTTTCGATGATGGTCATTCCTGAACTGGCTTTTTCATGTAAGATGATAGCTTCTAAGCCTAAACTCTCGATAAACCTGCCAACTTCTTGCTTCGCTCCATTATCTCTACCGTGAACTATAAACACTTTTCTCTTGTTTCTAGTTGCTGGCATTTGTTGTAGCACAGGATTACTTTGAGGTGGGGCTGTAAGCATCGGCGCTGCCGGCGATGACTGAATGGGTGAACCTAACTCAAGAGCATCAAGCAACTTAGTAAAATGCTCTGATATGTAGGTTCTGCGCTCAGCGTAAGTTGAAAATTTCGGCTGGATGAATCCCCAAAACGAATCCAAATTTCTATGCTGCCTTACCAATGGTGGTAAATATAGGGCGATAGCGGGATTGCTGAGCAAGTCTTTTCTCAATGCTTCATATTCACTAGAATCAGAAGCCATTCCAGTAGCTCTAGCAGTCAGAATATTTGCTAGATAGCTAACTTTATCAAAATCAGTTTTCAAAAACTCGATACTCAAATCTTAACTTTCCTATATGTTTTAACAATGCCCAATTAGAACCTAACGCATCAATCAGTCGCTATTTTCAGCGGTCGGCTGGATTGAATTGTCAAATTTAAATTTTTCAGCGACATACTTCGCAGAGTTTTCGATATATGGAAACACAGTGCTCTCGTTGATGTTTAGTAGGTCGAGCTCTTCCAATATGGATTCTTTATTCGAAACAGTGATTCTGGACACTTTGATCTCAGGCGTTCCCTCTTCATCAAAGACTGCATCCAAGCCAAATAGAAGGAATGCTCCTGATTGTGATGAAATCCTATCGTTACTCTGTTTTCCCTTGACGCAAATGATTTTTCTCAAGTCGTCAGGAATGATAGCCGCTTCGAAAAAAGGCTTTTCTTCTCTTATGAAATGAAGAAGACGTTTAATTTGTGGCTGCTCGTTAAACTCATCTCCATCAAACATAATCTTGTTTTTTTCTGATTGAGGCAAGCGAGCGAGATTCGCAATGCAGCTGGCCACATCTGAGTCGAAATACTTCACACCTTTTCGCTTCGTTGAGAAGACAATTACTTCCCCCTCTTCATCGGCAGCCGACTTACAGGCGAAGTAGAGAGCAATTAGTGGGTTAGAAGTAATATCAAGTAGCCGTGTAGGCAGCGAGTAATGCTGCATGCGGACTAGACTATCAAGGGTGTAAACATCTGATTGAAAGTCAGCAGAGTTTGAAACTAACAACTCACGGTACAGTATGTGCTCGTTGTCCTTGTATAGGTAATTTCCATCTACATCTTTACGAAATAGAGATGGCTCCAGCTTGTACTTCCTCTTGTTGGAGTGGCCTCGATAAAAAACCTCGTTTCCACTTCTTTCTTTAGTTGATAGAACCTTACCGATAAAGCCCTGTACTGTGGTGATCTTTGGGTTCTTAGACTTTTCGGCCGTCGGCCTTCTCTGCTTTGTTTTTATTGATTCCCGCCCGGCCTCCAAAATCCCCTTATTTCGTAGCCTTTGAAATAAGTCTTCGTCTTTTATTGCCCAGTGGGTTCTGTTCATTTCCCAACTGCGGATATCAAGCAGTGGAGCAATCGGCTTTATTTGATCAAATGGGATTGGTTCAATATCGTGTTGGAATTCAAATTCGATTAAGAGGTTTCTACCACGTTCCTTGATAGATTTGATATAACCGATACGTACATCAGAGTCCTCACCTTCATACGCGAACAAGCTTGGGTAGCTTTTCAGGTTTTCAATGTGGGAGCTACTTAATTCTTTCAGAGCAGAAGCTATATCCTCGTTTGTATATTCGAGAAATCGGCTCTTGTCGAACTCGTAGAAACCATCATCCCAAGCGCCATCTCTCGCTGTTACTAGTAGGTTGTACATGAGGTCCAGACTTCCTTAATAAATTTAACAGATTGTTATGCGGCAATGTGCCGCCTTTCCTACAGCGGGATCTCATCGCCTATCGTGAACGCACATAGGGAGCTAACTGTCGCTAACATCCTCATATTAAAAATGAAATTATATCTTAGTCATTAGTTCAACATTCACGAAAGGCGGGTCTGGCTCGAACAAAGGCGGTACGATGCAATACTGCGTCTCCATACAGTGTGTTTGCTACATTGCCTTCGTTAGTAGATGCAAACCTGTATCATATTGATATTTATGACTTTATATTTTTCTGTGTCAAATTTCAGCCAAGCTTCGCCATCGACGAACAACAGTGCTCACCAATCACACATTCGATAAGCTGCATCTAACTGAATTATTTAGTTTATTACGTTACACGTTCCTGCGGGTGTTTTGTAGGGGGGCAAATCACAGTTACGCAGGATTTCGTCGTTAGCCGATGACCGCTATTGGCGCCAGAGCGGTCTTCCAGACAGTGGAAGATTAAAAACTCCTTTGATCTATGTCGCCTTACGCTGGCTGAGCCGGTGCTACGCTGGTAGACCTGCGCACAGGAGTGCGCTTGAGTTTCAAGGAGTGATTATGAGGCAATGCTCAAAATGTCAGAGGGAGCTCCCCTCTCACCATGGCCGTTGTATCCACTGCCATCCCCCTACCCTCACAGATCGTCTGCTGATGCCGCCAGGTTTGCGTTACCCCGGTCTTCTGGCTATCGGTTGCCTGGGTATTCTGGTGTTGTATTGGTTACCTGGCTAGAGGTTAGGTTCACCGGTGTTGGTGGTCTGCTTCAGCAGAAGCCGGCACACCGGAATGAATGCCAGTTACAAAGACACCCATCTTATGGCCGTTATCGATCAATGCCTTATCGATACGGATAACATGGGTGTCTTATTAAGGCCCCCTCTTGTTAAGGCTCACGCTGAGTAGAGACCATTGAGGTGGAGTTTATTCACTTAATGGTGCCGATAAACCCCACAAGCGTCATGAATCTTCTTTTCTTTTCAAAAAGTCATATGGATTCGTATTAGAGGACGCTGGCTCTAACCGTTAGGATCACCCCCTACTCCTTACCGCAGGACGGAGAAGTCCTGTGAGTACAGGTTTTGCAGTCAGTTTAAGGGGAAAATCGGTGAAGTCCTTAGGGTTCAAGAGTTCAATGATAGCTTCGGTTGTCCTGCTGGTTAGTGCTTGCTTGCTAATAGCCAATTGGCAATCTTATCTCACTATTAAAGAGAACACGATCAACAGCATTGAAGCCCAGTCCAAAGCCATTTTTCGCTATGAGGCCAACAAAATTGCGGCCTGGTTCGAGGGGAAAAGCAACACGATAGCAACACTTGCGGATGAATATGTACCGGGCTCGAACAGCCAAAAATATGTAGAAATCGCGAAGCTTACGAGCAAGGTGAGTGAAATCAACCAAGTTCTGTATGCCACCGAGAGTGGCCGTGCCTACTCCAACATTGTTGGAGGGATTTGGAATAATGGCGTGGCTGACCCACAACACTATGATCCACGAGATCGCCCCTGGTACCAACAAGGGATAGCCAGTGGCGTACTCGATGTTACCGACGTTTATACCGATGCGTTCAGCGGCAAGCCGTTGATATCGGTAATGAAACGCGTTTCCAATGGTGTTGTACTTGGGGATATTGAGCTGGGTATATTGGATGACACCGTTAAAAATGTGAATTTTCCGGGTGCAGTAACCGCCATCATTGATGAAAGCGGCAAGGCGATTGCAACCAACTCAAGCAAGCTCATGCCTGGAACCCGTTTCAGTGACATTGGTATGGAAAATGTGCTTCATGGCATGCATGCCGATGAAGAAAGCTCGGTTCACTATGAGCTTGATGGTGTTGAAAAATTGGCCTTTACCAAAGAGATTCCCCTGGTCAATGGTAAGAAATGGTACCTGTTTATCGGCGTTGATAAATCGGTAGCTTATGCTCCGGTTGACCGGGCACTCACCAACGCCATTGTGTCCTCGCTGATCATGTTGGCTGTTGGCATTGTGGTTGTTCTTGCTGTTCTAAAAGTACTGTATCGCCCGATACATGCGCTTAAAGAAGTGGTTATGGATTTGTCCCAAGGTAACGGAGATTTGACCCGTCGTTTGCCGGTCACCGGCGATGACGACCTTGGGCAGATCTCTCAAGAGATCAACCGGTTCATTGGAAATTTGCAGTCTCTAATGCTTGAAGTGTCCCAGTCATCAAACCACATCTCGAACAGCGTCGTTCAAGTGAAGAAGCAATCTGATGCCAACAATGCGATCTTGATTGACCACAACAAAGAAACGGAACAAATTGTAGCTGCCGTCGAGGAGATGAGTGCCACTGCTCATGATGTGGCTCGCAATGCGGCGGAAGCGTCCCAGTCTACTCATAGCACCAATTCACAAGTCATAGAATCTAGAAATTTAGTAATAGAGGCAACCACATCGGTGTCGCAGTTGGTTGATGATGTTGAAACTACTGCCGAAAATATCACCGGGATTGAGAAGGATACCTTGGAGATTACCAATGTATTGAAAGTGATCGGCGAAATCTCTGATCAGACGAACTTATTGGCGCTCAATGCCGCTATCGAGGCCGCCCGCGCCGGTAAGTATGGCCGAGGGTTTGCCGTGGTTGCTGATGAGGTGAGGGCTCTGGCGGCCCGGACTCAAACCAGTACCGCTGAGATCGAAGCGACATTGACCAAGCTTTACCGTGGTACCAGTTCTACCGTTTCCGCCATGGAGACCGCCAAGTCGACCTGTGAAAAAACCGTAGAACGTACCTCATTGGTGGCTCAGAAGTTAGATACTTTCGTGGACTCCGTGGGTCATATCAACGACTTAAATACCCACATCGCCACGGCGGCAGAAGAGCAAAGCTCGGTTTCCAGCGAAATCAGTCGCAACGTTAACACCATTAGCGGAATCGTGGTTGAGTTGTCCTCGAATAGCCAGGTGACCGCTAACGAGGCAACCAATCTGGCAGCCGCCAACAGTCAGTTGAAGTCCGTGGTGGGCAAATTTAAGTTGCAATAGGTCTGCAGCATCTTGCTTGATGAAGCCTACCGTTTTTGCCGGGACGGCGGTGTGTCGTTACAAACAACTCATTAGCCCTAAGCTCAACGGGTGTGATGACGATGCTCAGAGAGGTGACGCGTTTGTATCCAAATACCCGCACCGCCACGCCTCCCGGATCAGAGTCACGTAGCAGATCGGTTATGGGCGCCCTCTGGTTGGAATGGCGCCCCGCCGCTCTTTTGCACCATCACTCACAGCCTGTGTCGACCGTGGTTATTAGTGGCTCTCCGGAAACTTTCCAGTGATAACTGAAATAACAATTGGTGGCTCTGATCTCGTCGATTGTCGGCTCTGCTTTATCCAGCACACTTTTCGGTGACGCGGCCACTGCGTAACTGCCGCCTTCCACATAAATTCGATGGGACCACTCGTCGGCTTCAATACCGGCAGCTTCAAATATCTCCGGCTCTGAACTGTAACCGGCGGTAAAGCTACTGCCCGTTGCACCGGTGGCCCATGGCTGATAATGACTGCCCTTATTGACGGGCATGATGGTGCGCTTGATCTTTCGGGTCGGTACGACGAAAAACGGATATCCAGCTATGCTCACCCCACAGCGACGCTAAAATGCCCCTCATTGCGGCGCACATCAGGGCGACGAAATCGGCGCCTTTTCCTCGACCGTTTGCTCAGACTGGAGCCTGGAATCGGGCAGAGCCTCAGGCTCGGCGTTAATCGAGGCGATGTCGTCGGGCAGCTTGCTCTCCGAAATATCGATAACCTGGGAGCGATTCATGGTGATCTTATAGCGGGCAAAACTGGGCGCCTTACGATTCTCCTTCAACATCAACACCAGATTGATCTGGTAACGGCGCTCCACCGACTCGCTGCTGACCTTGCCGTCGGACTCTCGATAGATCTTGGCTTTGCCCCGCTCAAGGTAGCGGGCAAACGGGGCCAGGCTGAAGTTGATCTGCTCCTGAATGGTCGAGTAACCGGACAGGAACTCTTTCTGGGCAATCCTGGAGCTGATGCCGTAATGCAGGATCTCGGCGTCGACCTTATTTTGGCTGTGGCGCCGGCTCAGTATGCTTCTTACCTCTTCCGGCAGATCCTTTTTGTTGATGAAATCGGCCCAGATCAACTGACGCCCTATCGCACTCTGGCTGGTGGTATCCCTCAGGGTTCGACTCCATCGGGGGCGCCCTTTTTGAATCT
Source organism: Ferrimonas sediminum (assembly GCF_900100175.1). Classification (GTDB taxonomy): domain Bacteria; phylum Pseudomonadota; class Gammaproteobacteria; order Enterobacterales; family Shewanellaceae; genus Ferrimonas; species Ferrimonas sediminum. The sequence goes on along the minus strand of NZ_FNEM01000008.1, from coordinate 131,504 downwards.
TGCGCCACAGCGCGTTGCGTAGGTCGTCTTTGAAGATCTCACGAAAGGCGTAGATCACCGCCAGGGTCAGCACCAAGGCCAGGGTCAGACCACTCAGCGCGCCCTGCGCCTTGATGATCAAGCTGGAGACAATCACCATAATCACCCCGGTCGCGATGCCCGACGTGAGTTTCTTTAGCCCCACACCCAGGGTTTTCAGCTCCTCTTTGAGCACGACCCCTTGCTGAATCAGCCGCCGCAACAGCAGCATTTTGTTGGAAACCCGGTTCGGATCGCTCTTGGTTTGTTCCGAGTTGTATTTCCTGCCATCCCGATAAGCACTCTCGGCGCGGCAAAGGCCTATCGCCTGCTCAACAACGGCGTTGTATTCGCTGCTTCGCGGCGCATGGGACAACAACTTGAGCAGCCGCTGTTCGCAGAACCAGGACAGGTAGTTGTCGGCAATTTCGAAATAGTGCTTCCATTTCGGCTCACTCGGCTCGTTGCGGCGAAACTTCTTAAGCAACTGGGCGACGATGTCACACAACTCATTCAGCGACTGGTAAAACTGGTCAACGTCTTTGATCTGCGCCAGCTCTTTGCTGTCGGTCTCGATGGCGATGGAGAACTGATACGCAAACAGGTTCAGGTAGAGCCGAAACTCTTCGACCGTACGTTTATTCAGGCTGACAAAACGCCCCTGCACCAACGGCAGGTGCAGTCCAGTTGAATAGTAGGAGCGCCGTCCGACAACTGCACTGTGGCAGTAAGTCCCGGCATCCAGATTTTGCGGGTTGACGCCCATGTCTTTGGGCAACATGAAATAGAGATCGATGCGACGATGGTCGCCATTCTTCATCTGGTGGAGGACTTTAAAAGATTGCGACTCCTCCTGCTTAACCACAATTTTTGACACGGTACCTCAAGGTTTCTGAACAACAACCAACAGCTATCAGTTTATTGTAGCACTTTGTGTTCGTTAACTTTTATCGCTTCTTAAGAGAGCGACCGTTCTATGCCGCCTCTAAATCAACCGCTTCAAGGAGTTAAAATGGATGACACTGGCGCGCCCGTCCCCTGCCGGTTTGCGACAGTCACAGGACAATCTCCACGGCCAGGAATAAAAAATGCCCGTCAGCAGGACCGACGGGCATCCATCAGGGGCACAGGCTACGGCACCGAGCCGCAGCCCATAAGCGGCCCTTTAACGGCCCAGGGGCTCGGTCTTCATGCCTTTCACCAGACTGACGCACATCATCAGCAGGATGAAGGTGAAAGGCAGGGCGGTGGAGATGGTGCCCGCCTGCAGCGCCTGAATCGCTTCGGTTCCACCGACCCACAGCAGCACGGCGGCAATGGCGCCCTCGATGCTGGCCCAGAAGATGCGCTGAGGTACCGGCGCATCCACCTTTCCGCCGGCGGTGATGCTGTCGATCACCAGAGAGCCGGAATCGGAAGAGGTGATAAAGAACACCATGATCAGCACGATAGAGATCACCGACAGGAAGGTGCTCCAAGGCAGGGCATCGTAGGTGTAGAACAGGGCCAGGGTAATGTCCGACAGGCCATTGGTACCCAGTTCGCCTACCTTGTTGATGATCTGGTCGATGGCGATGCCACCAAATACCGACATCCAGATGATGCACACTGACGTGGGGATAAACATTACCGCAATCAGGAACTCACGAACGGTACGACCCTTGGAAACCCGGGCAATGAACATACCCACAAAAGGTGACCAGGAGATCCACCAGGCCCAGTAAAACACGGTCCAGCCGTGCATCCAGGCTTCATCTTCTCGACCATGGGGGTTGCTCAGAGGGATCAGGTTTTCGGCGTAGCCCAGCAGGGTTTGTCCCAGGTTTCCGAAGGCTACGGCGGCGCCCACCAGGGTGACGAATACCAGCAGTGCCAGGGCCACCAGCATATTGACGTTACTCAGTACCTTGACGCCGCCCTCAATGCCTCGGACCACGGAGACGACCGCCAGGCCGGTAACAAAGGCGATGACACCTACCTGCATGCCGATGCCGCCTTCGGTGCCGAACACATGGTTGATGCCGCTGGTGGCCTGTTGGGCGCCCAGGCCCAGAGAGGTCGCCAGACCAAACAGGGTCGCCAGAACCGCCATGATGTCGATGGCATGGCCAAACCAGCCCCAGGTCTTGTCCCCCAGAATGGGGTAAAAGATGGAGCGGATCGACAGAGGCAGCCCCTTGTTGTAGGTAAAGAACGCCAGGGAGAGTGCCACCACGGCGTACATGGCCCAGGGGTGCAATCCCCAGTGGAAAATGGTGGCGCCCATGGCGACCTTGACCGCTTCCGGAGAGTTGGCTTCGACGCCCAGTGGCGTCTCGTACCAGCCGGTAAAGTAGGCAACGGGTTCGGCAACACCCCAGAACATCAGGCCGATGCCCATGCCGGCGGCGAACAGCATCGCCATCCAGGACAGGTTGGAGTGCTCAGGACGGGCGTCGGCACCGCCGAGGCGGATGCGGCCGTATGGGCTCACCACTAGCCATAAACAGAAAATCAGGAACAAATTCGCCGACCACATAAACAGGGCATCGAAGTTGTTTATGATTTTCCACTTAATGCCGTCCAGCGCCGCTTTAGCGGTAGCCGCATCACTGATTAGAATGGCCGCCAGAAACAGCAACACCAGACCGGCGCTGATCCCGAAGACCGGGTTATGAACATCAAATCCCCATTTCTGAATGTTGTCCTGACCGACGGTATAGTCGGTATTTTCAATACTGTATTTATCTACTGTCTTAGACATCTTTCCTCTCAAAAAGCTTACACATCAAGCTGTCGTTCCCCGTGCTAACACCCGGGGTTGGGCGCATGTTAACAGCTTCAATGGCTTGAACTCAAACGAACCAGCCCGTTAACGGGATCACAGCCCACACAAAACTGGGCCACAGACCCTAAAAAACACCATAAAATACAGGTGGTTAGCCGTGCATTTCGATTGAGTTAAAGCAAAGCAAACAAACATGGGCGCCGAGGGGGATTCTTAGAGGTCTAACAAACCAATTTGTTCAGAGGGACCCGGAAACGAGGAGGATAAATTAAATGCAACATTCCAGCGCGGTCTGTTCATGACCGCACTGCTGGTTTCAGGGGCTCAAAGGCCGGTCTTGGCCTCTGTGATCAGCCGCTGCCATTGGGGGTATTTACTCAGGCTGTCGTTGAGATCGCCCCAGGGAGTCATCACCTGCTGCTGTAACTCGGTGCTGTCGGGGGTGCCGCTGTGGAGCAAGTACAGATAGTAAAACGCCGACGCCCGCCAGTTGGCGGCGCAGTGCACCAATACGTCTTTATCGGTATTGGCGTCCATCACCGTAAAAAAGTGCTGCAGGTTGGCCTGGGTCGGCAGCTTCCAGTCCACTTCGATGTTGACGTAGTCAAGGCCGGCGCTGGCAGCCAGCGACGCCTCATCCAGGTGGCCGCTGCGATTGCCATCTGGAATCAGGTTTATCACCAGATCAACGCCGGCGATTTTCAGCTGGGAAAACTGGGCTTCGGTCGGCAAACCGGCGGTAATGACCCGCTCGCTGTTAAACTGTACGTCCTTGATCTCTGCCAGAGGCTGCGGAGAGATGGCCGCCTGGACGCCGGCACTCAGCAACACGGCCATAAAAAATGGGGCTTTCATAGAGGAGGATTCCTTAGTCATGACGCCCTCTATCCTGACGCCAGTCGCCAAGGGTTTCAAGCCGGAAGCAGCGCTGTGTCTCCCTGAGCGCCACTACATTCGGGCTGCTTCAAGCAGGTAACGGCGGGCCTCAGCGGCAGTCTCGGCCACGCCGTCAATCAGGGCGCGGCGCTGGCTGTGGATCTCATCGAAACTGAGCCAGTCACAGGCCAGGGCATCGTCAGCGGCCTGCAGTTCACCACCAAGGTAGCGGCACAAAACCGGGACCAGAATAAAGTGATGGTGGCGACCGCTGGCATCGAACTCGTTGACCTCCACCACCGTCAGCAGCGCCTGCGCCTCGGCGCGGGCACCGGTTTCCTCCTGCAGCTCGCGCACCGCCGCGTCCATCAACGCCTCACCTGGCTCAACCGAGCCGCCGGGAAAGCCCCATTGCAGTGCATGAGGCTCATTGGCCCGCTTCACCAGAATCAGGCGCTGGTGATGATGGGCAATGGCCAGAACGGCCACCCGAGGCAGGGACAACTCAGGCATCGATGGTCTCCCAATCGCAAATTCAATGGCTTCAGAGTGTAGCCCTGGCTTTCGGGCCGGACAATGGCAACCACGGCCAACGATCCGGTTGGTAGCGCACGGCGTTGGCACCGGAACCCTGCCCTAAAGGGCTTAATCAGTCCCGGAGCTAAAACCACAAAAGGCGCCCGATGGGCGCCTTTGTCGTCTCAGTTAGCCACCGCGGCTACAGCACTCCGTTGCTGCCAACCAGCTCGCGACTGGCCAGCTCGCCTTTCTCAATTTTCTGGTATTGCTGCTTCAGATAGGCTTCACCCATCTCCAGCCGCTGCTTAAAGGTGTCTTGCTCGAGCACCTGCGGATCCACCGCCATCAGCTTGGCTTTGGCCTGCCACTTGCTGATGGTTTTCGCCGATTTAGCCGCATCCATGGGCAACAGCTGCACGTGGGCCTGGTTCCAGCCCATGTCCACGTCAAACTCCACCACGTACTCTTTGCCGGCTTCTACGTTGGCTTCCAGTACCGAGTAACGCTCAGACAGGGCCACGAAAGTGTGTTTACCCGGCTTAACCCGCACCTGGAAGTAGGTGCCGGAGGTGGTGCTGCCGACGTACCCCTGCTCTGACCAGATGTCGAACGGTACCTTGCCGATCAGTGTCTCCATACGATAGAAGTTGATCACCGCGCTGTCGTCATCGGCGTTGATGGGCTGATCCGCTTCTTTCATGATCGGGAAGCCCAGCAGCGACGGATTCACCAGCAGGTTGTCATAGGCATCGTTCTTACGAGGGGCGCCAATCCCTTTGGCTTTAGAGGTCTTCATCACCATGGTGGCACCCAGATCATGCTCCACCTCTTTGGTCTCGCCCTTAACGTAGTCGATGGCCAAGTAAACGGTTTCACCGGGACGGTTATCGACTTTGGCAAAGCCGATTCCCGCCAGCCCCTGCACCAGATGCACCGAATTGATGCCGGAATCCAGCTTCAGCAACGCGTGAGAACCGTTGGACAGATCCGCCACCACATTCTCATTGGCCGCGACCCAAAGGCCCCGGGCCGCGCCGGTGAAGTTAGACCCGCGAATCACATAGACAAAAGTCTGCTCTTCGGTGGGGGTGGCCTCCGGCTTAAATTGACTGACCAGTTCCGGATCCACCTTGTAGCTGGTGGCACAACCGGACAACATCAACACCATGGAGGCCAGGCACAGGCCCGCCGACTTAGACAACAATTTACCTAGTTTCAAAATGAATCCCTTATTAAAAATAACGTCACAATCACTTGCGAGAGTACAGGGCGCAATTCTCATTCCAGCTCTTATGCCTGTTGCGGCATATGGCCAAAAACGAATATTTTAGTGTTATATTTCATTAGGTTGCAATGAAGTTGATGGCGAGTTTAGCGCCCAACTGATTCTATTGGCAAGGCAAGCAGCGCGGTTTTTTCCGCGCTGTGTCACGAAGTGGTTACAAGGGGAGTAAGGGGCTTGTTATCGCACTGGCGGCGGCCAGAACCCCTGGTTACTTACGCATGGGCGCCAGCCGCTGCCATAGGGGCAAGCGGCGCAGTGGCAACATCGGCAGCAAAATCAGGCCAATTCCCAGCAGCGTCAATCCATCCGGCACCTCGGCGAACCACCAGACACCGAACAGGGTGACAAACAGCAAACCGCTGTACTCCGCCAGCGCAATCTGCGCCGAAGGGGCCCTTCGGTAAGCCAGCACCGCCAGACCGTTGTAGCCGCTGATGCACACCGCGCTGAGCGCGACCCAGCCCAGCTCCGCCACACTGACGGGCTGCCAGTTCAGCAGGGCCAGCGGCGCCGCCAGTGGCAGACACAACAGATTGGTCCAGAACACGGTATTGGCCACCGGCTGGCGCTGTGGCAATCGGCGCACCAGCACATGGAACAAGGCCAAGGTGGTCGCGGTTCCCAGGGCAAACAGTGCCGCCCAGTGAAACTGTTGTGGACGCAGCACCACCAATACGCCGACAAAGCCAATGCCGGTGGCCAGCACCCGGGTCCAGGGAGGCCGCTCCTTGAGTAGCCACAGCGACAACGGCAACATCAGCAGCGGCGCGGCATAAAACAACGCATTGGCGGTGGCCAGGGGCAGATAGGTCACCGCCACCATCATGCAGCCACTGCCCACCAGCACCAGTTGCGCCCGAATCAGGGTGATCCCGGGTGAATGGAGATGTCGACGGCCTTTGGGCAGCCTTAACAGCCAGGGAGTCACCAACAGGGTGGCCAACACCTGGCGGATAAAGATGTATTGATAGGGGGAGATGCCACCTTCAAGCAACTTTACCGCCACATCCGACACCGACGCCAACAGGTTACCGAGTACCAGCAAGCCCAGCGCCAGCGGTACCACAGAGGCACGGGCCACTCAGGATTTGTCCAGGCACATGTCGACGTGAGGAATGCCGTCCTCCAGATAGGCCTCGGAGAACGCCACAAAGCCATGGCTGGCGTAGAAGCCCTGCAGATGTTCCTGGGCACCGATCTCGATGCTGACACCAGGCCAGAGGTCATCGCACCGGCTCAGGGCCTGCCCCACCAGTTGATGCCCCAGGCCGCGACCCCGAGTGCTGCTGCTGGTCACGATGCGGCCAATGCTGACGTTGTCATAGGTCAGCCCCGGCGGCAGCAACCTGGCATAGGCCACCAGTTCGCCGTTTTCGATGCCCATCAGATGCTGAACGCCGTGGGCCACGTCGTGGCCGTCCACATCCTGGTAGACGCAATTTTGCTCAACGACAAACACCTCCATTCTGAGTCGGACGATGTCGTGCCATTGGCGGGCGGAAAGCGCTTCAAATTTACATAACTGCCAGGTCAACATAGGGGGCATTGTTCTCTTTATCGGGATTTTCAGGCACTGTACTATCCGGCTGAATCTCAGTCGTTATCCTTTGTTAATTCTGACGTAACCGGGCTTTGATTCGGCTAAGGCTCACATGGGTAATGCCCAGGTAGGCGGCAATCTGGTAATCATTTAACCGCCGAAGCAGATGGGGGTAATCCTGACAGAACAGGGCGTAACGCTGCGATGGTGAGTGCAGCAACATCAACCGCTCTTTACGCTCTTTGTAGATCAGTTGCTGTTCCAGCAAAGTGACATGGGCCGGATGGCGCTCGGCGCGCCACTGCGTAAGCACCGACATCGGCAGAATACGAAGCTGCACCTCGGTCAGGGCCTGCAACTGAAACGGCGACGGCGTACCTGCCAGCCAGGCTTCAAAACCGATGACCCAGTCCAACTCCCAGTAAAACTCTTTACTGAACTGCTTGCCCTGTGGCGTCAGATAGGCGGCATGACACAGCCCCCGTTCGACAAAGAACAGCTCGTTCTGGTGACTGTGCTGGGCCACCAGCACCTCGCCTGGCGCGCAGCGGCGTGGACTCGATTGCGAAAACAACGCCTCGGCTTGTGCAGCGGCCACCCCCAGCTGCGTCAACGCGGCGATAAAACCATGCTCCATCGGCCTCCCCCAAAAAACACCAGGTTATACCCCGAAGCCTGACCCGGCTTCAAGGCGCCGCGGCGTCAGACGGACTCCTCCTCCAACAGCACCAGGTTACGGCCGGCTTCCTTGGCCTGGTACATCACCTCGTCGGCGCGGCGCAGCATGGTGTCGATGGTGTCGTCGCCACGACCTTGGCAGATCCCCGCCGAAAAGCTGACCCCCAGCGACAACGCCTCCAGCTGCAGTGGCTGACCGGTCACCTTGCGCCGAACCGCCTCAATCAGCCGCCACGCCTGCTCGCCATTGAGCCCGGGCATGACCACCGCAAACTCCTCGCCGCCGACCCGGCCCACCACAAACCGCTCCAGACTCTGACTCAGCTCCCGGGCCAGAAATTGCAGTACCCGGTCGCCCGCCTGGTGACCATGTTGATCGTTGACCTGCTTAAACATGTCCACATCCAGCATCGCCAGACACAAGGGCTGACCGCTGGCCACCGACTGACTCCAGTGATCCTGCAGCTGGGTCATCAGGTAGCGGCGATTGGCGACGCCGGTCAGGTAATCCAGATGCGCCCGCTGCCACAGCTTCTGATTCAGCTCCTGGGCCTGAATCAGGTTATTGATGCGGCAGTAAAACTCCTCGGCAAAAAACGGCTTACGCAGAAAATCGTTGGCACCGTATTTAATGAAGCGGGCCGACACCTCCTCCCGGCCCGACAACCCGACGATGATCAACTCGTCGCGGTCGACCTGCTCCCGCACCTTACAAATAAGCTCGACACCATTGATGACCGGCATCTCGTAGTCGGTGATCATCAGTTTAAACTCACCGGTCGCCAGCTGAATCATCGCCGCCTCGGCGCTGTCGGCCTCGGCCACCTGAAACTGGTGCCGCTCCAGCAGATCCTTGACCTGCTTTCGAGCCACCTGAGAGTCGTCCACCACCAATACCCGGTAGTCGCCGTTGCGCTGCAGCCGCTTCACCAACCCCACCGCGTACTGATAGGAGAACCGGTTCTCCTTCAGCACATAATCCACCACTCCCAGTCCCTGCAGCCGGGTGCGCTCATCTTCATCCATGCGGGCGGTCAGGACAATCGCGGGAATCCCCTTCGCCAGTGCCCACTCAATCACCTCGCCATTGGGCGCGTCCGGCAGGCAGCGATCGCATAAGGCCGCAAAATAGTCGTTTTTTCCCATCAGCGCCTTGGCAGTTTTAAAGTCCTTGGCGAACTCTACCTCTATCCCCGCTTCCTGTTGAAACAGGTGAAACAACACCTTACAAACGGTGACACTGTCTTCTACAACCAGAACTTTTATCATCATTGTTCCTTATGATTGGTCGCCATCTGCTTACGCACCGCTCGGGCACGCCGTCGGGCCTTGGCCCGTAAATCCACCACCACGGTGGAGGAGATTTTATCCTGGATTGCCTGTCGATTGGGATCCCAGAACATCTGCACAAACCCCATCATTCCGGTGGCGATACCAGCGCCATAGCCGCCGTAACGGCCAAACGCCTCCCACAGGGAGATGGGGGTGTTATCCAGTTGAATCACTCGAATTCCAAACACCTTCTTACCCAGGGTCTGGCCATGGAACCAGGCCGTCAGCACGGTGAAGTAGACCGAGGCCCAGCCCAGCTCGGTCACAAAACCGTCAACCAGATCCTCGATGGCTTTCAGCCCCTCACGCCAGCCCTCCTCCTCGTCGCTGAGCGCAGTGGCCTCATCCAGCGGTGCGATCTGTGGCCTGGAAGCCGGAGCCTTGCTCTCGCCCTGTTCGTCCGCCGATTCGGCGCCTGGATCTGGCGCACTGACCGTCACCCCGACTTCATTCAGCGAACCTTGATAGCCATCAAGCAGGTCTGCCGCCACCTCAGCGGCAGCCTCATCCGGCAGGCCGTAGGCCATGATCAGATAGGCGGTCATCTCCTGTTCGGTGCTCAGCTCGCCGGTCACTACCTTGGCCATCAGATCCGAGGCCAGTTTCAGCGTGCACAGCGCCTGGTCTTCGGCATCACAGATCTGCGCCAGAGCCTCGTTATCAGTCTGAATTTCGATTCTGGGGGGCGGACTCTGCTGCGGATAATCGGTACTGGCATTAAACACCATGGTAAACAGCAACCACAGCCCCAACGCCAGATAGATGCCGGTCTGCATCTTGGCCTTCACTTTGATGCCGCGCCAACGAACCCAGCCCACCGCCAGCAAAATGGCCCACAACAGTTCCAGGGGTAACTCCGCCAGCATCACCACCATCAGCAGATCCAGCATCAGTGCCAGGCCCCGGCGCCAGGGGCTGGCCAGCGGACGATTCAGTAGTTTTGGAGCGACCTCAAAAGCGGTGGGAGTAATGATGGTACGGGGATCAGGTAAGCGAGCCACAGCAGTCCTTGTGCCGAAGAAGATGAATGTAACCGAACGTTAACACAAACAGCTGGTTTGCATCCATTTCCCGTACATATAAATAAAAAGTACAGCGGTTATTCCATTCAGGAATATAGGATAACGAACCGACACTTCCAGTGTGGCCCGAAAAAGATATGCTGGCTGCTATTATTGCTTTGATACCTATCGACAGAATCAGCAACGGAGCAGCGACAAATGGCGAAAATTTATCAAGATAACTCCCTGACCATTGGCAATACCCCTTTGGTGAAACTCAACCGCGTCACCGAAGGTAATGTGCTGGCCAAGATTGAAGCCCGCAACCCCAGCTTCAGCGTAAAGTGCCGCATCGGTGCCAGCATGATCTGGGACGCCGAAAAGCGCGGCACCCTGACCAAGGGCAAAGAGATCATCGAGCCGACCTCAGGCAACACCGGCATCGCCCTGGCCTTTGTCGCCGCCTCCCGAGGCTACGGGCTGACCCTGACCATGCCGGAAACCATGAGCCTGGAGCGCCGCAAGTTGCTTAAGGCACTGGGTGCCAAGGTGGTACTGACCGAAGGCGCCAAAGGGATGAAAGGCGCCGTGGCCAAGGCCGAAGAGATTCAGGCCAGCGATCCGGACAAATACGTACTGCTGCAGCAGTTCGACAACCCGGCCAACCCGGCCATTCACGAACAGACCACCGGTCCCGAGATCTGGGAAGACACCGACGGCGAGGTGGATGTCTTTGTGGCCGGCGTCGGCACCGGTGGTACCATCACCGGCACCAGCCGCTATCTGAAGCTGGCCAAGGGCAAAGATGTGCTGTCGGTGGCGGTAGAGCCTGAAGACTCGCCAGTGATCTCCCAGGCCAAGGCCGGTGAAGACCTGAAGCCCGGCCCGCACAAGATTCAGGGGATCGGCGCCGGCTTTATTCCCGGTAACCTGGATCTGGAGATGGTCGACAAGGTGATCAGCGTCAGCAACGACGAGTCCATTGAGATGGCGCGCCGCCTGATGGAGGAGGAAGGGATTCTGGCGGGGATCAGCTCCGGTGCCGCGGTGGCCGCAGTCAACAAGCTGCTGGCGGAGCAACCCGAACTGAAAGAGAAAACCATCGTGGTGGTTCTGCCCTCCTCCGCCGAGCGTTACCTCTCCTCGGCATTGTTCCAGGGCGTATTTACCGAAGCGGAAACCCAGCAGTAACTGATTACTATTCAATTAAGGCGGCCTCAGGGTCGCCTTTTTTGTTATGGAGGCCCCCGCCGAGTGTGAGGCACCGCATGAATTCACCATATTGTCATTTTCTGATGGCGCCAGTCACCTAATATAGGGAGATCAAAAACCTTTTAAAAAAAACAGACAGATCAGGGAAATGTCATGTTGAAATTATTGCGCAGGCTGTCGATCTCGTTGCGCTTGCTTATCTTGTTAGCCATGGCCGGCGGTGCCACCTTGCTCTACACCTACTTCAGCCTGAGCGGCCAGTATTCACAACTGCTCAGCGCGGCCGAAACCGAAAACCGTCATCTGGGCCAGGCCATCGCCTCCCTCGGCCAGAGCAACACCAGTGCCGAACAGTTGCTGCAGAGCCTCAAGCTGGGCGACAACACCAATCTGCTGGTGCTGGACTCCCAGGGAGCGCTGCTGACCCAGCGTCAACGAGACGACAACCTCGATCGACTGATGGCGGATCCGGCCGCCCGGGCGCCACTGGGCCGGCTCGCCGCACAGGGCGGTGCCAACACCCTGAAGATCGACGGCATGACCTACTGGTTGTACGGCATCCCGACCGCCACCAACACCCTGGTGATCATGAGCGACTCGCACCTGGTGGCACAACAGATGACCGACGTGCTGTGGGACTACGGCATCTTCTTGGCCCTGCTGGCCGGCCCGGTAATGGGAATCTTCCTGTTGCTGAACCTGTCCATTACCCAGCCACTGCAACACGCCATCACCACCATGAAAGCCATCGCCCACGGCGACGGTGACCTGACCCACAGACTGGACACCGAAGGCAACGACGAAGTAACCCGCTTCTCCAAGAGCTTCAACGAGTTCACCGCCAAGATCGCCGACCTGATTCGAGTGGTCAATAAAGACGTGCAGGACCTCGGCGCCAGCGCCACTCAGCTGGACACCACCGTGGCAGAGTCCAACCAGACCGCCAGCCTGATGAATCAGGAAGCACAATCGGTGGCCTCGGCAGTCACCGAAATGCTGGCCGCCACCGAAGAGGTCGCCAACAATACCGGACAGGCATCCGACGCCGCCACCGCGACGCAGGAGCAGGTAGGGCTGTGCCGCGACGCGATGCAGAACAACCGCGCCTACCTTAATGAAGTGGCTGAAGGCATCACCCAGACCGGCTCCACCGCCGATACCCTGGCCCAGGACTCGGCCCAAATCGGCGGCATTCTCGATGTGATTCGCAGCATCGCTGACCAGACCAACCTGCTGGCGCTTAATGCCGCCATCGAAGCCGCCCGCGCCGGTGAGCACGGCCGTGGCTTCGCTGTGGTGGCCGACGAAGTCCGCGCCCTGGCATCACGAACCCAGAGCTCCACCGATGAGATAGCCACCATCATCGACAACATTCAGTCCGGAGTGGCCCACGTGACCGACTCCGCCAGTTCGGCACTGGAGCAGTTTCAACTGCTGGCCAAGCAGTCCGATGACGCCGGTGAGACCCTGGATCAGGTGTTTGCCCGCATCGCCACCATCGGTGACATGAGCACCCAAATCGCCGCCGCCACCCGCCAGCAAACTCAGGTAACCAGCGAAATTAACCAAAACATCAACAACATTGCCGATCTGGCGGAAGCCAGTGTCAAAGCAAACCAAAGCAATGCCAACGCCAGCCAGGCGGTGCAAAGCGTCACCGATGAGTTATCGGGGCAGCTGAGCCAGTTCAGAGTCTGACCCCTGACAGGGCTGCCCGGCGGGCAGCCCTGTTCACGCCCAAGCCGTTCCCTTCCTGATTCTCTGTGCCCCGGCCCGCCGTTGTCGCGGCGATCGTATTGACCGGCACCCTGCGTAACAGTATCCTGAGCCCGTCGTCCCAGCACCAAGGCCAAGCATGTATCGTCAGTCCGTCACCATTGCCGCCAAACAAGGCATCCACACCCGTCCTGCGGCGCTGCTGGTTCAGCGGGCCAAACAGTTCCCCTGCGACATCATCGTGTTTTGCAACGGCAAGCAAGCCAGTGCCAAGAGCCTGTACCGACTGCAGACACTGAGCCTGGTCACCGGCACCGAGATCGAAGTGACCGCCAGTGGTGAACAGGCGGAACAAGCCGTCGACAACCTGTGCCGCTTCATCGCCACCCTGGAATGACACCGGCTTAACACCGATCCTCGCCCCGGCCGCGCGGTTCACACCACCCGAAATTGCAGCGCGGCATCGCCGCAGGAGGACACGGAGTGTCACAGACCATCGTTGCTCAGGTACTCTCCACCGGATTGATCCGGGGCATCAGCTACCGTTGTCACCGCCGCATCACGCCGGTGGATCACTCTCGGGTCGACGAAACCGAAGTCACCGGCGAAATCGCCCACATCCACCAGGCCCTGCACGCCGAAGTGGCGGCGCTGGACGCCCTGCTGGGCCAAACCCTGTCCGACACCGAACGTCAATTGGTGGAAGCGGATCGTCTGATGCTGAAGGACGACGAGCTGGTTCAGGATATGTGCCACCATGTCGAGCTGCATCACTGCAATGCCGCCAGCGCCATCGAGCGGGTACTGTCGCCGATGGTGGACGAGATCAGCGCCATCGAAGACGCCAACCTGTGCAAGCGCGGCGTCGAACTGGCCCAGCTAAAGCAACGACTGATTCAGCACGCCCTGGGGCACCGCTGTCCCCTACCCACCCGCCTCGATGATAAACAGGTACTGGTGGTGGACTACCTGTCTCCGGCAGAGTTCCTGCGCTACCCGGAGATTGCCGGCCTGGTGGTCAGCCAGGCGACCTATCAGGACCACCTGGCCATTCTGGCCCGGGGCATGCAAATTCCGCTGATGGTAGTCACACCGGAGGAGCTGGGCCCCCTGCCGCACCATCAGGAGATTCTGCTCGACGGTGAACAGGGAACGGTCACCATCAACCCTTCGCGAGTCCAGTCCGAAGCGTTCGAGGTTCGCTTCGAACAGTGGCAGGAGCGCCAGCAGGCCATCGAAGCCGATGCCCTGTCGCCCGCCACCGATGCCGACGGCAACGAGTTCAGCATCGGCGCCAACGTTTCCACCCTGGCCGAGCTGCCTCAGGTGGCTCGCTACGGCTGCCGCGAAATTGGCCTGCTGCGGACCGAACTGCTGTTTATGGACCGGCTGACCCTGCCCAATGCCCAAGAGCAGTACCAAACCTACCGCACCATTGCCGAAGCGATTGCACCGCACCCGATGACCATCCGCCTGTTTGATTTTGGCGCCGACAAGATGCTGGAAGAGATGCCGGATGAAGCCAACCCGGCCCTGGGTCACCGTGGCATCCGCCTGGGACTGGAGCAGCCGCAGCTGCTGCTACCCCAACTCAAGGCCATCGCCCGTCTGAGCCAGGAGTTCGACATCAAGATGCTGGTGCCCATGGTCAACCAGGTGGAGGAGTTGCACCAGCTTAGCGAACTGTACCAGCAGGCGGCGGCGGATCTGCCACCAGGCGAGCACACTCGGCAACCGAAGTTGGGGGTGATGGTTGAGACGCCGGCGGCGGTGATGAACATCGATGCCATGGCGCCGCTGTTGGATTTCATCAGCATCGGCACCAACGATCTGACCCAGTACCTGTATGCCGCCGACCGCAACGACCCGACACTGTCGAAGTGGTACCGGCCGGTGTCGCCGGCGATGATTCGGGCCCTGGCCTACTGCTGCAGCCGTGCCAAGGCCCACGGCCTGAACATCACCCTGTGCGGCGAGATGGCGTCCGACCCCAAGGCACTGCCGTTGTTGCTGGCCATGGGCATCGATGGCCTGTCACTGGCGCCGACCCAGCGGCCACTGATCAAATCGGTACTGGCACGGCTCAACATCAACCAATGTCAGCAACTGCTCAATCGGGCCCTGAAGACCCAAACTACCCGGGAATTAGGCTCTATACTTAACTCGCTGTGATTTAAAATAAAAATCCGATAATATCAACGATAACAGGGATAAAGGAAAAGAGGTGGCCATGGGATTTTTCAGCCGCATGCAAAGAATGATGAAAAGCACGTCCCCCACCGGCGGCATCGAGGTGATTGCACCGGTGTCCGGCGAAGTGGTGGATATCGAAAAAGTCCCTGACGTGGTGTTCTCACGCAAGATCATCGGCGATGGCATTGCCATCGACCCCGACGGCGACACCATCTACGCCCCCATTGATGGCACCATAGGCAAAATATTCGAGTCTAATCATGCCTTTTCCATCGAGTCGCCACTGGGATTGGAACTGTTCGTCCACTTTGGTATCGATACGGTCGAATTGCGGGGCAACGGCTTTGAGCGGATTGCTCAAGAGGGGCAACGGGTGAAAGCCGGGGATCCGGTGCTCAAGTTCGATCTCGAGTACCTGCGCCAGCACGCCAAAAGCGTGTTAACCCCGCTGGTGATCGCCAATATGGAAGACGTCAAGCAGTTGCACAAGGCCGAAGGCGTAGCGGTCGGAGGGGAAACCCTGGCACTGCAAGTCTTCTTGTAAGCTACTTATTTAGAAAAGGCCGCTAACGCGGCCTTTTTTTATTGATGGCTCTGACACGCGACCTTAACCCGCTCGACACCTTCACTCACGCCCTCGCCGAGTCCCCGCCGGGCATCGAATGCTACCCGGCACCGTCGCCGCCGCATTCTGCGGTGGCCCGCCCCCCTTAGTCTGGTGAAATCTGCCGGCCTGGCGGCCATCGTCCCTGTAATCGGCCGAAATCCCTAGCGCAGTTGACACCCTATTGGCGTTTGCCCTAGCCTAAACCTAAAGCCGACTGACTGGTCGGTGGCGGGCCGCTGGGCTGGATGATTCCGAGCCACGCTGCCGGCAACCGTCGTCAGCCAAGGAGCGGCCGCCCCGTAAGGAAACCCGACTATGACTCAGACTCACGCTTCGTCCAGCCTGTTGTTTGCCCTGCGACAACGCCTCTACCGCCTCTGGGCAGCCATCGCCAGGCCGATTTTTCGCAGCCTGCCCATCGCCACGCCCGAGGTACTCAGCGGTGATCAGTCTCTGGACAGCGCCATTGCCCGGCTGGCCGAGTCCGGCTACCGGCGTCCGGTGGTGATCACCGATAACGTGTTTGTCACCCTGCCGGTGTTCGGTCGCCTGATCGACGCACTGGAACGGTATCAGTTAACCTACTCGGTGTTCAGCGATATCGTGCCGGATCCAGACTTCACTCTGATTGAGGCTGGCATCAGTCACTGCCGGCAGCACCAGTTCGACAGCGTCATCGCCATCGGCGGCGGCTCCTCCATCGACGCCACCAAGGTGATCAATGGCTGTGCCCACAACCAGATCAACCCCCGCAAAATCGTCGGCCTGTTGAAGTTAAGAAAAAAAGGCGCCTTCTTTGTGGCGATCCCCACCACCGCCGGCACCGGCTCGGAAGCCACGGCAGCGGCAGTGATCACCGACGAACAGAGCCATCAGAAGAAAGTGGTGGTGAGTCTGAGTGTGGTGCCGGATCTGGCGGTGCTGGACGCGTCTCTGATGATGGGATTACCGCCGGCGATCACCGCCGCCACCGGCATGGATGCGTTAACCCATGCCATGGAGTCCTACCTGAGCCGGTTTGCCACTGCCGAGACCGACGCCATGAACCTGGCCAGCATTAAGCGAATCTTTACCTACCTGCCACGGGCGTTCTCACAGGGACAACACGACGTGGAAGCCCGTCAGGAGATGGCACTGGCGTCTCACCAGGCTGGTGTCACCTTTACCCGGACCAGCGTCGGCTGGGTTCACGCCATTGCCCACCAACTGGGTGCCCGATACGGTGTGCCCCACGGACTGGCTAACGCCATGGTGCTGCCCCATGTACTGGCGTTCTATCTGCCCTTCGCCAGCGCCCGCATGGCACAGATGGCCGATGCCATCGGCATTGAAGGCGACAGCGACCAGCACAAAGCCGAGGCCCTGGTGAACGCGGTCACTGAACTGTGCCAGACGCTGGCCATCACCCCTGAGCTAACCATGCTCAAGGAAGCGGATCTGGAAAGCATGAGTGACAACATCATCAGTGAGACCTACCGCAGTCCCTACCCGGTTCCCGGCTACTTCGATTCACAGGGCCAGCTGCAGCAGTTCCTGCGCGGCATGATGGCATAGCGCCCGCTTCGATTTAGGGCCGTACCGACCAAACAGCCGGATCAGGGGCACAGCATCTGCCCCTGGACGATTCCGCCCTTAGAAAAACTCTTTGCGAATCTGGGACACCAGGTTTTTTCCGGAGCGGTGATCACTGCTGGTTTTGGCCAAGTTGATCTTATAGCGGGGATCCCCCTTAAACATCAGCTTGTAATGGCGATTTTCCTCTTCGAAGCTAAAGCCCATCTTCTCGATATCCGAGCGGGTCTTCTTATCCATACTCTGATACTGACTCAGGGTATGCTTGACCGCCGCCAGTAAGCGGGAGCGCTCCCCCACCGGGGTATTGGCCTGGACCAGGTCATCGATGAGATCGAACATGCGGGTATTGGGCTGGGCGTTTTTCAGCGCCGTCTGCATCACCTCCTGAACCAGATCCTTGCGCTCGCCCGGATACAGATCCTGCTCCTGTCCCTCATTCAGCAGACTGCTGCCGGAGTGACCCTTGATGGCCCGAAGGTTCATCAGTTCAGAGCGCAGTGAATTGATGGTCAGCTCCGCCGCCGCCAATTGCTCCTCTTTGGCCTTGAGTTCATCATCAAAGGCGGCCACAAACTGCTCCAGTTCGGCGGAATCCTGCTGCTTGAGGGCCTGAATTTTCGAGCGCGATACCCGCTCCCGCAATTGCGACCAGCTGCAGCCTTTGATGCTGCGCTGGGTCACCAGTGAATCACGAATGGTTCGCGCCACCTCCACAGCCAGATCATTGCCAGTGGCAAAACGGTCACCGGGCAGCACCCGGGTTAAACCGCCGTTAGGCCAGTAGATCCCCACCGCCCCCAGGTACACATTCTTGCCCTCGGTGGCCTCCTTAAGATCAAAGGAGAAACGCCGGTGTGGCTCAACCAGCACGTGGGCCATGCCAGACAGCCACTTGGCCAGGTCGTCCGGATCGACGCTGCAGCGGTTGTATTCGTCGGCGCTGCAATACACCACCGGCAACATGTTGTCCGACTCGCCGTTGATGATGCGACTGATGGCGGCGAAATCCGCCTCGTTGTCCTGCAACCGGGTCGGTTCATCGGTAATGGTCAGGTTGGCGTCCTGGCCGCCACCGAAATGTTCCAGGATCAGGCGGACAATATAGGGTTTCTTCGCCTGGGGCGAGTGGGTCAACGGCGTATCGGAATCGCAGGAGAGCAGTACTGAAATCCAGAAACGACCACCAATCTTGGCGCCGACAATCTCGGTCACCCAACGCACCTGCTTGTTGTCCAGATTTTCGTGACGGACTCCCAGCCCCTGATAATCGGACTCGTAACAGTGCGCTATCTGAATCTTCTCACTGCCCTGTAACAGCGGTCCCGGGGTCTGCAGCGTCAGCGGCTCCAGGTTATCGGCATTGAAGCTGGAGTGGGGGCTGCCATTGAGCCAGGTCTTGGCCACCGCCAGAATCGCATCCAAATCGTGGCAATTATCCACTGAGAATTGGGTATAAAATTTTAGCATCGGGCTCTATCACTCCTTGGCCGGGGCCTACCAAATGGGCATGGCCATGATCGCTGCTGCTGCTGAGAGCGTTGAACCACAGCAATCAAAAAATTCGTTGTTCACCTGACGGTTATAATTAGGGTTTACGAATGAAAACCCAAGGGCTTTGTGCATTCTTTTGTTTTCTGAGTCACAAAAAGAGGCCAGATCATCATGGCGATGATCTGGCGCGCTCTAATCGGTTCAGGTTTTTGAGTGTGGGGATGGCGAGGAGTCCAGCTCTTCCAGCTGTGCCTTGATGGTTCTGAGCAGATTGCCCGGGTCATTGGTGCCCAGCCTCACCACTTTGCCGTCCTTGCAGGTCAGCTCCACCGCTTCGGTGCCCGATACGTTATACAGCCAGCCCTTGGGGATCCACCGAATCCCCAGACCTTGGTACCATTGGTTATGCACCACCCGCACGGACTGTACTTCGGATACCGGCAGGGTGCGCTTCCAGAACCAGGGACCGAAAAACCAGCAGATGCGCATGCGGTTGACTTCGATGGTCAAAGAGGAAAACAGCACCGCCACCACCGCCAGAATCAGAAAAGCCAACCACATCATCTGCCCCGCCTGTGCACTGGCGGCCATTGACAACAGCAAGGCCGCGGCCGCCACAATCAGCAGCACCGCCACCCCATGTTGAGTATGTCTGTAGATCATCTCTCCCCCCTAGCCGCCTCTGACACCCCGCGTCAGCTGCGACATTGGCTACCTAAGGCTCTCATTCAAGTGTATGCAGGGGAGAAACAACTCGCAAAAAGGCGCCGGTCAGAAGGTCGACAATCCACAGCCAGGGTAACCGTTGGCCAACAGCCGGCAGCGCAGCTGATCGATGAGCTCGGTGATGCCATTGTCCTCGGCAAGCCGGGCCAGCTCCACCTCCATGGCAAACATCTCACCATCCTGGGTCAAGGGCACCGGACGCCCATCGGCCGGGGGGGTGGGGTTGTCTGCCGCCAGGGATGGCCATACACCGGCCTGGCGCAACTCGCTCAAAGGGTGGTAAGCCACGAACGTCAGCCGGGAGTGGCTGTCATCGGGATCAGGCTGAATCTCGGTGGCATCCCAGTTTTTATGCTGCTTGAGCATCGAGGCTTCCAGACCAGAGTCGGTTACCAGTCGCACCGACAACATCCAGTCCTCGGGCGTGGCGCGTTCAACATCCCGTACCGTGTCACTCAAAAACAGGAACCGGGCATCATTCAGCGGCGAGTGCTCCCAGCTCCAGCATTCGAAGGGGTTAGGATTCTGCGCCCCTGGACGAGCATGATAGGTCGGCTCCCAGGACAGGAAGCGGCAATGCAGCGCCTCGGCCACGTGGCCGATAATTGGCAGTAGACGCTGATGGTACGCCACCAGTAATCGCTGTGCCCGGCGGACATCCAGCAGCGCCTGCTGCATGGACTCAAGGGTATTATCAATTTCCATAGGGCGTTCCAATGAAGTGGTTGTATTGGCCTGTCAGCAACGAGCTGCCGCCAAATACCATTTTTTTCTTTTTCGATCAGAGAGTAACAGATGTTAACAACTTCCTATAATAGCCTTCGCCACAGGAAAATCGACTGAAATTCGATTATGACCCCGTCTTAGCTTTCTTCGGCGCCAACGGCCGATCAGGCGCTGGCCCGCCTGGATTAAGGCCATCACTATTACCCGTTAACCCGCATAACAACTTCGGCTTGCTCCCCTATGTGGCCAATGTCACAATGATTGACCCTATCTGTACCGGAGAGCCAGGGATGATCCTGTTTGGCATAAAAAACTGCGACACCGTCAAGAAAGCGCGTAAGCATCTCGAATCCCACAACACTGCGTTCGACTTCCACGACTTTCGAGAGCTGGGTCTGAGCGCCGAGACACTCGAACAGTGGCTGGAGAAGGTTGAGTGGAAACAGTTGCTCAATACCCGCTCCACCAGCTGGCGCCAACTGAGTGACGACGACAAGGCCGACATCAATCAAGCCAAAGCAGTGACACTGATGCTGGCCAACCCCACCCTGGTGAAACGACCGGTACTGGTCAGTGGCCAAACCGTGACCGTCGGCTTTAAGGCCGCCGAGTACGACGCGCTGGTGGCCAGCCATGACTGATGCCCGCTCCGAGGTGTTGAGCCTGGCCATGGATCTGATTGGCCGTCAATCGGTCACCCCAGAGGATGCCGGCTGCCAACCGATGATGGCCGAGTACCTGGCCGAACTCGGCTTCGAGATTGAATCCATGGTGTTTGAAGACACCACCAACCTGTGGGCCCGCAAGGGCGACGCGGGCCCGCTGTTCTGCTTTGCCGGCCATACCGACGTGGTTCCCGCCGGGAAGCTCAGCGACTGGCATACGCCGCCGTTTGAGCCCACCATCATCGACGGAGTGCTGCACGGTCGCGGCGCGGCCGATATGAAAGGCAGCCTGGCCGCCATGCTGGTGGCCACCAAGCGCTTTGTCAGCAAGCATCCGCAGCACCGCGGCAGCATCGCCTACCTGATCACCTCCGACGAGGAGGGGCCGTTTATTAACGGCACAACCCGGGTGATCGACACCCTGGAAGCCCGGCAGGAGAAGATCACCTGGTGCATCGTCGGCGAACCGTCCAGCAGCGCCAAACTCGGCGACGTGATCAAAAACGGCCGTCGCGGCAGCCTCACCGGGGATCTGTGGGTACAGGGTGTACAGGGCCACGTGGCCTACCCGCACCTGGCCGACAACCCCATTCACCGGGCAGCACCGGCACTGGCTGAGCTCAGTGCCATGAAATGGGACAACGGCAACGAGTTTTTCCCCCCCACCAGTTTTCAGATCGCCAACATCAATGCCGGCACCGGCGCCCCCAATGTCGTGCCCGGCGAACTGCATGTGCAGTTCAACTTCCGCTACTGCACCGAAACCCACGCCGCCGATCTGAAAGATCGGGTTCACAACCTGTTCGACAAGTACGGACTGGATTACCGCATCGACTGGGTTCATAACGGCTCGCCCTTTCTCACCGACCACGGTGAATTGCTCACCGCCACCTGTGACGCCATCCATGCGGTGACCGGCCGCCAAACCGATCCACAAACCAGCGGCGGCACCTCCGACGGCCGCTTTATCGCCCCCACCGGAGCGCAGGTCGTCGAGCTGGGACCACTGAACGCCACCATCCACAAGGTGAATGAGTGTGTCAGTATCGAGGATTTGGAGCAGCTGGCCCTGTGTTACGAGGGGATCATGGAGCGACTGTTGTGCTAAGCCAGCAACAGCTGCTCGGCTTGGATCAGGGCCACCTGGTGGCCCTGGATGGGCAGCGACTGGAGAGTCGCACCGCCGTTGCCTTGCGACAGTTGCAGGAGGCCGCCCACAGTGCCGGTTTCGATGTTCAAATCGCCTCCGGCTGGCGCAGTTTCGAGCGCCAACTGGCGATCTTCAACGGCAAAGCCCGTGGCCAGCGGCCGCTGCTGGACAAACTCAACCAGCCCCTGTGCGCCGCCGACCTCGACGATGATGAGTGCCTGAACGCCATACTGTTCTGGTCGGCCCTTCCCGGAGCCTCCCGCCATCACTGGGGGACGGATCTGGATCTGTACGATGGCAATGCCATCGATGGCCGCAACCTGAAACTGGAGCCCTGGGAGTACCAGGGCGATGGCCCCAATGCACCACTGCACCACTGGCTCTGCGATCAGGCCGATGAGTTTGGCTTCTTCTTCCCCTACCGGGAGGATCTGGGCGGCGTCCAGCCCGAGCCCTGGCACCTGAGTTTTGCTCCGGTCAGCCAGCCGGCACTGGCGCGGTTGTCGATGTCAGCGCTGGCCACCCAGTTACGGAGCAGCGACATCGCCCTGAAGGCTGAAATCCTCGCCCGGCTGCCGCAACTGGCGGAACAATACCTGCACCGAATCAGTCCACCGCCGGGCCACTGAGCCTGGGCCACGCCAACAACAAAAAGGCCAGTCCTGACTCGGACTGGCCTTTGTGTGTCGCGATGGCGTCGGTATTACTTGCTGTCGGCGCGGCTCATAAACTTGGACTCGGCGGTGTTCACCCGAATCTTCTCGCCGCTGGCGATGTATTCCGGCACCTGAACCGTCAGCCCGGTAGACAAAATTGCCGGTTTAGTGCGGGCACTGGCCGACGCGCCTTTAATGGACGGATCGGTTTCCACAATCACCAGGTCCACGTGGCTTGGCAGCTCAATGGCCACCGGCACACCGTCGACTGCCAATACCTGAATCCCCTTGGTGTCTTCGGTGATGAACGGCAGCTCTTCGGCAATGGCGTCCTTGTTGAAGTTGTATGGGGTGTAGTCCACGTCATCCATAAACACGTATTCGTCGCCATCGATGTAAGAGAACGACGCGTCATGACGGGTCAGATCCGCCAGGGTGATCATCTCATCGGCCTTAAAGCTCTCATCCGCCTTGGCACCGCTGACCACATCGTACATCCGCATGCGGTACAGGCTGGCGCCCGCTCGGCCACTGGGGGTCAACTTACTGATGTCCTTGACCAGATACACCTTACCGTTATGTTCAATCGCGGCGGATTTTTTAATTTCACTTGCCTTTGGCATGATTAGAGCTTCCTACAATGTACGTTGAGCAGAAAGTACCACGAACTGGAAATTAGACAAGGGGCCACGCTCAGGGACGGCGTATTTTTCGACGCCTGTCCGAAAGAGGTGCAACCAGGCCCGGTCATGGTGATGATGAAAAAATCCGCAATATTGATGATTCCCCGTGCTGGCTAGCTTGGTAGAGTGACTGACGTTGCCTGTTTGTTCCCTACCGGTGCCGCCACTCCGCTTGGAAACGCGGGCAACAACCGCATTTAGGCCGGTGGCTGGCCCACCGGCTCTTTTTTTCCTTGTTGTGACGCCCTCAGCCCCGCAGCCGGACAGCCGCCTTGCCGCCCTGAACCCGACTTCTGTTTTTCAAACACTTGTATAAATCTCAAAAATCCGTTATCTCATAGGGTTATAAACAAAAAATTAACAACACGGACGAGAATTGACATGGAAAAGGTTTGGAATGGTTGGGGCGAAGCCCACAAACAGAAGCCCCTGCCCGCCATCGCACATCAGGTATTGACCCAGCTGCTCGGCAGCGCCACCCCTCTGCCGGAAGCCAGTCTGGAGCAGGCCGCCTCGCGCCTGCCGCCGTCAAGACTGCCGGAGCATGAGTTGTACCACATCGACGCCGAAACCCGGGTCCGCTATGCCCGCGGTCAGAGTCTGCCTGACTGGCTGGCTTTCAAAGCCGGCGAAGTGGGCGTCGCCCCGGATGCAGTGGCCTTTCCGCAAAACCGGGATCAGCTGGAGCAGCTGCTGGCCTTTGCCGGCAAACATAACGCCATTCTGATCCCCTATGGCGGCGGCACCAGCGTCGTCGGCCACATCAATCCCTGCGCCGGTGATCAGGCTGTCATTACCGTCTCCATGGAGCGGATGAATCGGCTGCTGTCCCTGGACACCACCAGCCAGCTTGCCTGGTTCGAAGCCGGCGTGCGCGGCCCCGACCTCGAAGCCCAGCTCAACGCCCGCGGCTATACTCTGGGCCATTTCCCTCAGTCGTTTGAGTGGTCCACCCTCGGTGGCTGGATTGCCAGCCGCAGCTCCGGCCAACAGTCTCTGCATTATGGCCGCATCGAACAGCTGTTCTCCAGTGGCGTGGTCCATACCCCACAAGGGCCTCTGTCCCTGCCCAGCTTTCCCGCCAGCTCTGCCGGCCCAGACTGGCGCGAGATGGTTCTGGGATCCGAAGGGCGACTGGGGATTCTGTCCGAAGCCGAGGTTCGGGTTCAGCCCCTGCCGGAGCAGGAGCGTTTTTACGTCACCTTCTTCCCCAGCTGGCGGGCGGGGCTGGCCGCCATTCGCGAGATTGCCCAACGCAACGTCAGCGCCAGCATGATGCGCCTGAGCCACCCCACCGAAACCAGCACCCATCTGCAATTGGCGCTGCCCCAACCTAAGCTGGGGCGACTGCAGCGACTGTTCCGGCTGCTGGGGCTGGGCGATGAGCCCGCCATGATGACCTGGGGCGTCAGCGGCAGCGGTCGACAAGTGCGCCAATCGCGACGCGCCATCAAAGCCATCGCCCGCCGATATCGGGGCCGGCTGGCCCTCAAGGGGCTGGGAGACCACTGGCGTAAAAACCGCTACTCTGCCCCCTACCTGCGCCAAAGCCTGTGGCAACACGGCTACCTGGTGGACACCTTTGAGACCGCCGCCAACTGGGACAAGGTGCCGGCTCTGCAGGTGCAGATGGAAGCGGCACTGAAACGGGCCGCCGGCGACACGCCACTGCTGTGCTACACCCACCTCAGTCACGTCTATAAACAGGGATGCAGCCTCTACACCACCTATGTGTTCCCGGCGCAGGCGGACTTTCAGGCCAGCCTCGCCACCTGGCAGAAACTCAAGGCCGCCGCCAGCACCGCGGTGGTCGAAGGCGGCGGCACCATCAGCCACCAACACGGCGTAGGCAAGGATCACAGCCCCTACCTGCACCATGAGAAAGATCCACTGACCCAGGCCGGCATTCAGGCGGTGTTTGATCGCTACGATCCTCAAGGCATCATGAATCCCGGCACCCTGATGGAGCGCCTATGAGCAATCTGGCCCAGCGAATACAATCCAGTCTACGTGCCCTGACGGCCGGCAAAACCGACTACGATGTGGTGATCGTCGGCGGCGGCATCAATGGCGCCGCCGTTGCCTGGCTGTCTTGCCTGAACGGGTTTTCCACCCTGCTGCTGGAAGCGGGCGATTTTTCCAGCGGCACCTCCAGTCGCTCCTCCAAGTTGATTCACGGCGGTCTGCGCTACCTGGCCAAAGGGGACTGGCGCCTGACCCGTCAGGCAGCCCAGGCACGGGATCAACTGATGGCCCATCACCCTGAATTGGTGCAGCCGTTGCCATTCTGGTTCCTGCACCAGCCTCAGGGAAACCCCAAGCCCTGGCAGATGCAGATCGCCCTAAAGGTCTACCGCCAGTTTGCCAAAGGCTGCCAACCAGGAAGGATGACGCCCCGGCAACTGCTGTGCGCCACGCCGCAATACCAGCTCGAAGACAGCCTCGGCGCCAGTCGCTACTTTGATGCCATCAGCGATGACTGTGCCTTAATCACCTGGCTACTGGAAGCGGCAGTGGAGAAAGGGTTGGATCTGTGCCACTACACGCCGGTGGAAACGCTGACCCACAACGAACACGGCATCAGCGGCGTGTGCATCACTCTCAATGGTGAGCCACACCCGGTTACCGCAGGCGTGGTGGTCAACTGTGCCGGAGCCTGGTGCTCGGAGCTGACCGCCCTGCCAGACGAACAGGTGATTCGGCCCCTGCGCGGCAGCCATCTGGTGCTGCCCGCCTGGCGCTATCCTTCTCCGGCGGCGCTGACCTTTGAGCACCCGGATGATGGCCGCCCGGTCTATCTCTACCCCTGGCTGGGGTGTTCGGTACTGGGCACCACGGACCTGGATCATACCTCGGCGCTTCGCCGTGATATCGCCATGACCGAGGAGGAGTTTGACTACCTGTGGCGGGCGATGCTGACACTGGATCCCAAGGCGCAGCAGCAGGACATCATCAGCAGTTGGTCCGGCGTGCGCCCGGTAATCGTGCCCAAAGACAACCACAACGCCCCCTCGGACGCCAGTCGTGAACACCTGGTGTGGAGCGAGTCCGGCCTGGTCAACCTGACCGGCGGCAAGCTGACCACCTTCCTCGATACCGCCCAGGAGGTGCTGAGCCAAGCGGCCAACCAATTAAAGCGGCCCCTGCGTAGCGCCGAGTTGCCGCCGATATCGGCGCCGGTTCAACGCGACTGGCCCATCGGCAACTCCACCTACAGCTGGTCGCAACTGGCCCACGCGGCCGAGCAGCAGGGAATCCGTCACCTGGATGATCTGTTACTGAGGCGTACCCGGCTGGGATTGACCCTGGGCCGGGATCTGCTGCGCTATCAGGAGCCGATTCTGGAGTTGTGTCAGCACCACCTGGGCTGGAGTGCCGAACACTGCCACGCCCAATGGCAGCGCTTCTGGGAGATCTGGCACTCGTTTTACAGCCCGCATCCCTTTCGGAGCCCGGCATCATGAGCGACACCCTACTCGCCATCGACAACGGCACCCAGAGTTTGCGGGCTCTGCTGTTTGACCGCCAGGGCCAGGTGCTGCACAAAGCCCAGATTCACTTTTCACCTGCCTACCATACTCCACAAGCCGGCGCCGCCGAGATGGACGCCGAACGGTACTGGCAGGCACTGCTGGATGCCATTGCCCAACTCAAGCAGCAGGGAGCCTGTCTCAGTCAGGTCAAGGCCCTGACGGTCACCGCCCAACGCACATCACTGGTGTTCCTTAACAAGCAGGGCGTACCGCTTCGGCCTGCGGTGTTATGGACGGATCAACGCCAATGCCAGGATCTGCCTCCCCTGCCCTGGCACCAGCGTCCACTGACCTGGCTACCGGTGATCGGCAAAGCGATACAGGGGTTTCGGCAGCGGGCCTTCAGCAACATGCTGGCCCGCTATGAACCCGAGTTGTGGCAGCAGTGCCACAAAGTGGTTCAGATAGGCGGTTACCTCAGTTACCGGCTCACCGGTCACTATCGCGACAGCATCGCCGGCCAGGTGGGCTACCTGCCATTTGACTACAAGCGCCAGCGCTGGGCCTCTGCCCTGAGCTGGCGCTGGCGGGCACTAAGTCTGACCCCTGAGCAGATGCCAGAGCTGGTGGCCCCGGGCCTGCCGCTGGGGAAGATCAGCAACGACATCGCCCTGGCAACCGGCCTGCCGAACGATCTGCCCGTGGTCGCTGCCGGTGGCGACAAGGCCTGTGAAATTCTCGGCAGCGGCGGTCATCAGGAGGGGGTGGCCTGTCTCAGTTTCGGCACCACCGCCACGGTCAACATCGCCAGTCATCGCTACCGCGAAGTGATCTCGCTGATGCCGGCCTACCCGGCAGCGGTGGCGGATCAATATCTGCTGGAGGTGATGCTGTTTCGTGGGTTCTGGATGGTCAGTTGGTTCAAAGAGCAGTTCGGCCAGTTGGAGCAGTTGCTGGCCGAAGAGCAGAATACCGTCGCCGAAGCCCTGCTGGACGACCTGATCACCGCCGTCGAGCCCGGCAGCGATGGGCTGGTGTTGCAACCCTATTGGGGGGCAGGCGTTCGCCAGCCCGGTCCGGAAGCCCGTGGTGCCATCATCGGCTTTGGCGATCAACACACCCGCGCCCATCTGTACCGCGCCATGATTGAGGGGCTGGGGTACGGCTTGAAAGAGGGACTGGAACGGATTCAAAAACGCTCCGGTCAATCTACCCGCTTACTGCGGGTTTCCGGTGGCGGCGCCCAAAGTGACGCCATCTTACAGCTAACGGCGGATCTGTTCGGGCTGCCGGTGGAGCGGGTTCATACCACCGAGACCTCCGGGTTGGGAGCCGCGCTGTGTGCGGCTCGCTACCTGGACTGGTATCCGGATCTGAATCAGGCGCAGGCGAGCATGGTTCGCGTCGGACAGCGCTTTGAACCGGACCCACTGAACCATCAGCGCTACCAGGCCCTGTATCAGCAGGTGTATTTAAAACTGTACTCGCGGCTGCAGCCCCTGTACCAAGCGCTGTCCCGAATCAATCGCTGATACTAGGGTAATGGGGCGCCTCGCCCCATTACCCACAAGACAGTAACAGTATCACAGCGGCACACTGGTGAATTCTTTCAATTTCCACAAGCCAGTTTCTCATTCTTCAATAGAGTCAACCAAGCTCATTAAGCCATTGAATTACAAAGTGTATAACCACCATGAAAATCAATTGCAGGATGAGTTAAGTTTAGGTTCAGCCGGCGCTTACCATTGTTCAGAATCGGTTAAGCCAGATGGCGTATTGTTACAGCCAACAACCTATTCCAACATTGGAGAATAACGATGAAGAAACTGACCCTGTCATTGATTACCGCCGCTCTACTGTCCACTCCGGCCATGGCGGCCAACATCGACTGGTTTGTCGGCGCCGGTGCCGGCTGGCAGCAAGACAGCATCTCCGGTGATGCCAGCAAAGACAGCGATGACGTAACCTGGCAGTTCCGGGGCGGTATGGTCCTTAATGACCACCACCGTTTCAGCGGCAGTTACAGCTATAAAGAAGACACATTCAATGTCGGCGACGAGCGTTTCAAACAGGAGCAAAATATGTTTCTGGCGTCCTACGACTACCTGATTCCAGTTGGTGCATCTGAAAAGATGAACCTGTTTGCCGGGGTCTCTGCCGGACTGGCAGACAACAAACTGGCGGGCAACGCCCATACTAACTTCGTCTGGGGTGGCCAGGTCGGCGCCGAATACCGCTTCACCCAGCACTGGAGCAGCGAAATCGGCTACCGCTACCTGGATCAGGACTACGAGGAGATGGGCAAGAGCGTCAACGGCACCTTTGCCCTGGACGACACCCAGCAACTGTACGTCTCATTCGACTACCGCTTCTAACCCCCCGAGTTATCGACGTTTTCATAACCTCCCTTTATTGGCGCAGTCTGCGGACTGCGCCCTTTTTTTGTTGGCCCGGCTCCAGAGGCCGGGCGGTACGCCCAGCGTAGCAGCAGATAGCCGCCTACGGCCGATATTCCCGAGCCCAGCAGTATGCCAATGCGGGAGATCTCGCTGTAGTTCATCGCCCCCACCTCAAACGCCAGTGACGCAAAAAACATCGCCATGGTAAAGCCGATGCCACAGAGCATGGCCACTCCCGTCAGGGGCAACCAGCCCACCCCTTTAGGCAAGGTTGCCAGTCCCAGGCGCACCGCTACCACGCTGAAACTCAGTACCCCCAAGGGTTTACCCAGACACAGCCCCAGGGCAATGCCCAGGGTCAGAGGGCTGAATACCTCGGGCAATGACAGGTTGGTAAAATCCACCCCTCCATTGGCAAAAGCAAAGATCGGCAGAATCAGATAGGTGCTCCAGTTATGCAGTTCTCGCTCCAAAAATTGGCTCGGCGATACCCCATGACGATCCTTGCCCAGGGGAATGGTAAAGGCCAGCACCACCCCAGCCAGGGTCGCATGAACACCGGAGTTAAGTACCGCCACCCACAACACCATTCCCAACAACATGTAAGGCACCAGCTTCATGACACCACAGCGATTAAGAATCACTAGCGACAAGAAAGCAAACGCCGCCAAGGCCAGGTTTGCGGCCGATAACGGCTCACTGTAGAACAGGGCAATGATCAGTATCGCCAGCAGGTCGTCGATGATCGCCAGCGCCAGCAAGAATACCCGCAGCGACAATGGCACCCGACGGCCAAGCAAGGTCAATACCCCCAGGGCAAAGGCGATGTCTGTCACAGAAGGTATGGCCCAACCCGTCGCGGCCAGAGGGTTGTTGGCGTTGAAAGCCAAAAACAACAATGCCGGAACCACCATGCCACCTATGGCGGCGATCACCGGCAGCACTGCCCTGCGGCCCTTGGACAGGGTTCCCTGCAGCAGTGCCCGCTTTACCTCCAGCCCCACCAGGCTGAAGAAAAACGCCATCAACAGATCATTAATCCACAGTAACATCGGCTTGTGCAGTTTGAGTTCCCCTACCTGCACCGACACCGGCGTACCCAGAAACGCATGGTACAGGTGACTCAGCGATGAGTTAGCCAACAGCATCGCCAGCGCCACCATGGCCAGCAGTAAGATGCCGCCGCTGGCGGAAGGGTTCTGAAAGTCACTGGCCGAACCTTTGCTGCCCATCCCTACTCCTGGTTACCCGTCAGCCGCCGACGCCCCCTCCCATCAGCGGCAACTATTGAAACTCTAGTAAGAATTTCCATGGTTGTTATCAAAATCGGCGCCGGGTTGCAGCGTCATACCCGGCCCCCGCCATCGGCTTCGGTGGCCGAAGACCCGGGTTCAAACTAGGATTAGTCTATAGTTGAACGTTGAGGAGCGATGGGGGAAACCACCATCGCTCCGTCATTGGGAGACACGCTGATGATGAAGTATCAGCATAAAGTGTCGCTGAATGCAGACATCCAAACCGTCTGCCGGCTGTTCAGCGAACACCAAAGCCTGAAGCAATGGCAACCCGAACTGCACGAGGTCACGCCGCTTATCGGCGTTCCCGGCGAACAGGGATCCACCTGCTTTATGGAGTACCGACTGGGGCTGTTTCAGTTTCTGGTGTTAAAGACCATCGTCACCAACCACCCGCCAAAAACGTTCGTCGCCACCTATCAGATCCACAATATCTGGAACCAGAAAAAGAGCCACTTTGTTCGCCTCGACGAGCATCGAACCCGCTGGGTATTGGTCAGTGAATTCCGGTTTAACGGCATCATGAAGTTGGTTGGTTTTTTCTTCCCTCTGCTGTTTCGCTACACCACCAGTCGCTACATGAAGCAGTTTCAGAGTTATATCGACCGCCAGCACTGCGACAGTGCCTCAACGGATCTCTCGAAGCTGAACTCAAAATAATCTCACGCTTTAAGAATCAGGCTTTCGACAACTGCTTTTCGCTGTTGATATACTGACGCCCCCAAAACGTCAAGACCGATTCATCGTGACCCAGTTTTTTCTCATTCGACATGGCGAAACCCAGTGGAACCAACAAGGGCGACTGCAGGGTAGTCAGGACAGCCCCCTTACTGAAACCGGCCTGGCCCAGGCACACTCCCTGGCCCAGGATCTAAGCCAGCACAGATTCGATGCCCTGTATGCCAGCCCGCTGCTTCGGGCACGGCGCACCGCCGAGATAATCAATCAGCATCAACAACTGCCGCTGTCCACCCATCCGGGCCTGAGCGAACGCAGTTTTGGCGATCTTGAGGGTTGTTCCCGGGATGAGCGATCAGAGCTATGGCAGGCCATGGCACTGAGGTTCCAGAAAAACTGCATCGATGTCCCTGGATTTGAACCGGCAGACAGCCTGTCCAAGCGAGCGATGGCGACTCTGGAGCAACTGCATCAACGCCACCCGCAAGCCTGTGTGGCAGTGGTCACCCACGGCGAGTGGCTGAGAGTGGTGGGCAACGCCCTGGCGGGCCAGCCTCCCTGGTCAGACGCCACAAAATTGCAGGGCAATGCCAGCGTGGTGCAGCTTCACTGGCCAGCCCTGTATGCCAGTCCGTCAAAAAATTGAGATCCACGCCGTTGCGACATAAACGCCAACCCCCTAGAATCTCACACCTAAAACATTGACAGAATTGGACTTATCCTATGCCAGCCCGGCAGATAGCGAGGCTGGCAGCCGCGCCTGAGTCCGTCTTCGGCCCACCCTCCTGGGTGCGCCGCCCCATTCCGCCCGGAGTCCTACCATGATCTATTTTTCCGATCAGGAGCTTGACGCCCTGTTGCTCGAAGATGCCCCCAGAGGCGACCTCACCAGCCGAACCCTGAACCTGACCCGGCAGCCGGCCCGGATGCGCTTTAGCCGCAAATCCCCCGGCAGAGTGGCCGGAATCGATGTGGCCATGGCAATGCTCACCAAGCTTGGGCTGTCGCCGGTAGCCCGGACCGGTGACGGTGACGACGTCGACGCCATGACGCCGCTGATCGAGGTACAAGGTCCGGCCAACCTGCTGCACATCGGCTGGAAATCGGTACAGGTGGTGCTGGAGTGGAGTTGCGGCGTCGCTCAATACACCGCCGACATGGTAGCAGCAGTGCAGCGGCACAACCCACAGGCGGTGGTAGCCTGTACCCGTAAGAGCATTCCCGGCACCCGAAAGCTGGCCACCGCCGCGGTGCTGGCCGGCGGCGGCCACATTCACCGGGCCGGTCTGAGTGAATCGGTGCTGGTGTTCAGTAATCACCGCAACCTGCTGGGCGATGACGTCAACGGGATGGTGGCACAACTGAAACGCCAGGCCCCGGAAAACAAGATTGCCGTGGAAGCGGATGACCTGGATGACCTAAAGGCACTGCTGCCTGCCAACCCCGACATCATCCAGTTGGACAAATTCAGCGTCGATGAGGTGTGCCAGGCCCAGCATCTGCTGCGGCAGGCCCGCAGCACCAGTGCCCTGTCCGTGGCCGGAGGAATTAACCGGGACAATGTTGCTGACTACGCCAAGACCGGCATCAACCTGTTCATCACCTCGGCGCCCTATTACGCCGCGCCGCAAGACATCAAGGTGATCATTCAACCAAACTGATCACCGTTAACCCCCTAGCGTAGTCACCCTGCCACCCAGCACATTGCGAGCACAAATACAGCGATCTAAGTCACTTTTCCAAAGCGAATTAAGCCCTTGTTATCCTTTCGCGCTGCACAATGTCATTAGCTTTGAAAATAAGCGACTAAGCTTAAAAACCAAGTCTTAAACGCTGGGAATAACAACCGATACAGCCCGTTCAGGGCTGTTCACCGGAGGCTAAGCAATGAGCATCGACTATCAAACCATCAAGCATGAACTTCAGCGTCAACTGGGGGAGAAAGCGGTCACCGACGACCCGGTACGCCGGTTTGCCTGGTCCACCGACGGCAGTTACTTTCGCATCGTGCCGCAGTTGGTGGTCACTGCCAACAGCATTCAGGATGTGGAGCACACCCTGACGGTGGCCCGCCGGCACCAGGCGCCGATCACCTTCCGGGCCGCCGGAACCAGTCTCTCCGGTCAGGCGGTTGGAGAGGGGATCCTGCTGCGCCTGGGTTACGACGGCTTTCGCGACATCCACATCAGTGATGACCGCAACACCGTCACCCTGGGTGCTGCGGTCATCGGCGCCGATGCCAATGCCCGGCTCAAACCCTTTGATAAGAAGATCGGCCCGGATCCCGCCACCCTGGCCTCATGCATGGTCGGCGGCATCGTCGCCAATAACGCCTCTGGCATGTGCTGCGGTACCACTGAAAACAGCTACAAAACCATTGCCAGCGCCAAACTGATGTTCGCCGACGGCACCTACCTGGATACCGGCGACGAGGCCTCCAAAGCGGCATTTCTGAAACAGTGTCCCCAGTTGATCCAGACCCTGACCGAGATGGCGGAACAGACCAAAGCCAATGAGGTACTGTCCAACCGCATTCGCCACAAATTCGCCATTAAGAACACCACCGGCTACAGCCTCAACGCCCTGGTGGATTTCAGTGATCCCTTTGACATCATCAACCACCTGATCGTTGGCTCCGAGGGCACCTTTGCCTTCGTGGAGGAGGTAACCTACCACACCGTGGTAGAGGCCAGGTTCAAGGCCTCGGCCCTGGCGGTGTTCTACAACATGGTGGACGCCGCCTCGGCGATTCCGCCACTGAAGACCGACGCCGTTGCCGCCGCCGAGTTACTGGATTGGGCCTCCATCAAAGCGGTTACCGGTAAACCGGGTATGCCCGAGTGGCTGTCGGATCTTCCCGAAGGCGCGGCCATTTTGCTGATTGAAAGCCGTGCCAACGATCCGGACACCCTCAACGCCTATACCCAGCAAGCCATCGATGCCATTAAGCACATCGATACCGAACGACCCATCGAGTTCAGTACCGATCCCAGCGTCTACGGCAGATACTGGGCCATGCGCTCCGGTCTGTTCCCCATCATCGGCGGCGAGCGCCCCCGTGGCAGTTCGGTGATCATCGAAGACGTGGCTTTCCAGGTGGAAGATCTGGCGGCGGCGGCGGCGGATCTCAGCGACCTGTTCGACAAACACAACTACCCGGAAGGGGTGATCTACGGCCACGCTCTGGATGGCAACTTCCACTTCATCATCACCCCCCACTTCAAGCGCCAGGAAGACATCGACCAGTTTGACCGCTTCATGCAGGACGTCGCCAAACTGGTCATCGATAAATACGACGGCTCGATGAAGGCGGAGCACGGTACCGGCCGGGCGGTGGCCCCCTTTGTCGAGATGGAGTGGGGTGTGGCCGCCTACGACCTGATGAAAAAGCTCAAGGCCGCCTTCGACCCCACCGGGCTGCTGAACCCGGGCGTAATCCTCAATGAGGATGCGGAGATTCACGTCAAGGCGATCAAGCAGGCGGCGGTCGTCGATGACTGGGTGGACCGCTGCATCGAGTGTGGTTTCTGCGAAAAAACCTGCCCCACCTCGGAACTGAATATGTCGCCTCGGCACCGCATCACCACCCTGCGGGAGATTCACCGTTTGGAACAGAGCGGCGATCACCAGGGGGCTGAAACCATGCGCGCCCAGGCCCAATATGACGTCATCGATACCTGTACCGCCTGTCAGTTATGTACCATCGCCTGCCCGGTGGACAACAACATGGGCATGCTGGTGAGAGAGTTACGCGGTCCGCAAATCGACAATACCGCGCAGAAAGTACTGGATTTCCAGGCCAAGCATTTCGGCGCCGTCAACCAGGTACTGTCCACCGGCTTCGAGGTACTGCACGGCATCCACAAACTGACCGGCAGCACCGTCACCGGCAAGATCATGGATCTGGGCCGCAAGATCAGCTCGGAAGTGCCCTACTGGGATCCCAGCTTTCCCCGTGGCAGCAACCTGCCAAAGCCAACCCCGGCGGACGGCAGCGACAAGCCCACCGTAGTCTATTTCGCGGCCTGTGGCGGGCGCACCTTTGGCGCCACACCGGAAGATCCGGACAGCACCACCCTGCCGGATGTGATGACCATCCTGCTGGAACGGGCCGGCTACCAGGTGATCATTCCCAACAACACCCGCTCCCTGTGTTGCGGCCAGATGTGGGAGTCCAAAGGCGACTACAAGAATGCCGATGCCAAGCGCACCGAGATGCTCACCGCCCTCAAGGAGATGACCGACAACGGTCGCCACCCGGTAATCATCGATGCCCTCTCCTGCACCAAACGGACTCTGGCCGACAGTGACATCGACTTTACCCTGCTGGATGCGGTGGACTTTATCCACGACCACATCATGGACAAACTGCCGCCGGTGAAGAAAAAGACCAGCGTGGCCCTGCATGTAGGCTGTACCGCCACCCACATGGGCGCCGGCACCAAGATGGAGACCATCGTCAACCGCTACAGCGATGAGATTGTTCGCCCCGATGGCATCTATTGTTGCGGTTTTGCCGGTGAGAAGGGGCTGTATAAGCCGGAGATCAACAAGAGTGCCCTGCGCCACCTCAAGGCCAAACTGCCGTCACAGATCAGTGAGGGCTACTACGCCAACCGGATGTGTGAAATGGGCCTGACCCGCCAAAGTGGCATCTCCTATCGCCACCTGGCCTACCTGGTGGAGGAGTGCACCCGCACCTAACCCCGGCCATCAAAAACGCCGCTCAGTGAGCGGCGTTTTATTTATCACGTTAACGCGATTAGTCGCGGCAGGACATCAGCTCCGCCAGAGCCTGGGACAACTCCTCCTGAGAGGTGATCAATCCCTGGCTGGCCAGATCATCCAGCGCCAATACCATCTGATCCCGCTGTGGCGACTGACGCTCACAAATGGCATCGTTAGCCTGCTTAAAACGCTTGCCGCTGCGATACTTCAGGGCCCGCTCACTGATGCTGCCGGTGGCCAGGCTCTCCGTCTTTTGCAGACTTTGAAGTGCCAATGCTCCATCGACCGCTCCCTGCAGGTAGTTCAGGCACTCATCACCGCGGGGATCCTCCTGGCATTGAACCAGGTTGATGTCGTTGGCCAGGGCCGGTGAACTGATCAAAATCGCTGCCAATACCGCTGTTACTTTTTTCATAGTTACCTCTGTATTCCCTAATTCCCTATTTAATCGTGGACTTCAACACCATATAGCCGCCAATGGCCGACAGTGCCGATCCCAGCAGGATCCCCAGTCGAGACAGGTCACCGTAATTCATGACCCCTGCCTCGAAGGCCAGCGACGCCACAAACATCGCCATGGTGAACCCGATTCCGCACAACAGCGACACACCGAACAACTGAGTCCAACTGATGCCATCGGGAACCTTGGCCAGCTTCAGTTTGACCGCGATAAAAGAGAAACCCAATATTCCCAGCGGCTTACCCAACACCAGGCCCAGGGCAATGCCCAGAGGCAGCGGCGCCACCAGATCGCTCATCGACAAGCCGTCAAAGCTGACACCGGCGTTAGCGAAAGCGAAGATCGGCAGAATCATAAAGGTGCTCCAGGGGTGCAGCTTGTGCTCCAAAAACTCGCTGGGGCAGTCGCCGTCCTCATCCTTACTCAGGGGAATGGTGAACGCCAACACCACACCGGCCAGGGTGGCGTGCACGCCTGACTTCAACACCGCTATCCACAATATGGTTCCCACCAGCATGTAAGGCACCAGGCTGCGAACACCACTGCGGTTAAGAATAAACAGCCCCACCACAGCCAGGGCAGCGATCACCAGATTGATGGTAGACAGAGAGCCACTGTAGAACAGGGCGATAATCATAATAGCCAGCAGGTCATCGATGATCGCCAACGCCAGCAGGAACACCTTAAGTGCTACCGGTACCCGACTGCCGAGCAGCGCCAACACCCCCAAAGCAAAGGCGATGTCGGTGGCGGCAGGGATGGCCCAACCATTGGCAGCGGTCGCATCGCTGGCATTGAACGCCAGGAACACCAGCGCAGGAATCACCATGCCACCGATGGCCGCAATGGTCGGCAACGCCGCCTGGCTGACGCTGGAGAGGGTGCCTTGCAGTAACTCCCGTTTCACTTCCAGACCGATCAACAGGAAGAAAAACGCCATCAACAGATCGTTGATCCACAGCAACATGGGTTTATCCAGGTCGAGGGCACCAACCCGAATCTGAACCGGAGTATTTAAAAAGGCGTCGTACACCACATCCAGTGGTGAATTGGCCATGATCATGGCCAGCGCCACCATCAGCATCAGAATGATGCCTCCGGAGGATTGCTGATTGAGAAAGTTCTTAATGGCGGTCTTCATGTAATGGCTCCAATAAATCGTAAATACAGTTTAAATACCGCTAATGATTCAGAAAAATCGTTTCTCCAGCTCTTACATATCGGTATTTCCGAGCTAACCACCCATATAGCAAGGTTATTTCTTAACCACAAACTTCAATGTGACTCCGGCCTCAACCTGGGAGTGCACCGTCTATTTTTGTACCACATTTATCGGCCAAATCTGCGCCTAATCACAACTAAATAGCTAAAAATTAAAAGAATAGTCTTCAGCGCGACAAAGCGCACCAACCAGGCAAAAAAAAGAGCGGCCAGGCCGCTCTTGATTGTCACTGTCCAGTCGTTCAGGCTCAGTCCCCTTGCTCCGCCGTCTGCTGCGCAGCCAGCCGCTGTGCT
Organism: Ferrimonas sediminum; assembly: GCF_900100175.1. Classification (GTDB taxonomy): domain Bacteria; phylum Pseudomonadota; class Gammaproteobacteria; order Enterobacterales; family Shewanellaceae; genus Ferrimonas; species Ferrimonas sediminum. Next base: position 93,540 of record NZ_FNEM01000008.1, on the reverse strand, counting down.
ACAAACCCAGGTGAGCGGGTCGATGCGGCAATCAACCGGTACATGGCCGGAATCACCATCAGTGTCACTACCGAGGCAAACGCCATGCCAAAAAACACCACGGTTCCTACCGCAATGCGGCTCTCGGCCCCGGCGCCACTGGAGAGAATCAGCGGAATGGCACCGGCCAGAGTGGTCAGGGCGGTCATCATGATGGGGCGCAGTCGGCGACAGGCGGCATCGGTTATCGCCTGTTCAAATGCCATGCCCCGATCCCGCAACTGGTTGGCAAACTCGACAATCAGAATGCCGTTTTTGGTCACCATACCGATGAGCATGATCATGCCAATCTGGCTGTAGAGGTTCAGTCCCTGGCCGGTGAGGTACAACCCGGCCAGGGCACCGAAGATCCCCATAGGCACCGTCAGCATCACCACCAGCGGATTGATAAAGCTCTCAAACTGGGCCGCCAGCACCAGATAAGCCACCAGCAGCGCCAGACCGAATACCATCACGGTACTGGACTGATTCTCCTTGAAGTCCTTAGACTCACCGGTGTAACCGACGGTGATCTCCTTGGGCAACTTATCGATGGCCAGCTGCTCCAGGTAATCCAGCGCCTGTCCCAGTGTATAACCGTCGCTGAGATTGGCCTTGAGGACAATGGATTTTCGCTTATCGGTATGCCCAAGCCGCTGCGCCGACGCCACCTCGGTCAAGCTGGCCAGGGTATTGAGCGTGACCAACTCGCCGTTGGCGGCCCGCAGGTAGATGCGGCTGAGATCACTGCTGGCGTTGAAGGCATTTTCGTCGCCGCGCAGGTACACATCGTACTCTTCACCACGGTCGACAAAGGTGGTTTCGCTGCGTCCGCCGAGCATGATCTCCAGGGTGTCGGACACCTCGGCCACCGAGATCCCCAGCTCTGCCGCCCGCTTCCTGTCGACCTCCACCACCAGTTCCGGGGTGGTTTCGGCGTAATCGAGTTCCACACCATTCATAAAGGGGCTGTCCTCGGCCAGGTGCAGCAACTGCTGGGCCCAGACAAACAACTCCTGATAGTCGGTACCTCCAAGCACGAACTGAACCGGCTCACTGGATCGCCCCCGGAAACCGGGCATCATCGGCCGCACCATCACATCGGGCAGATCGCTCAATGTCCGGCTGATCAACCCCAGTGCCTGCTGGGCACTGATGTCACGATCCTGCCAGTCCTCCAGCTGCATGATCACAAACCCGATCTGATCACTGGTACGTCCGCCAAAGGCCGGCGTCTCGGTACTGAATGACTTCAATACCCCCTGCCCCAGCAACGGCAGCAGCCGCTGCTCAATCTGATCCATGTTGGCAGACATGCGGTTAAAGCTGGTGCCTTCTGCCCCCTTAACAAAGGCAAACAGCACCCCCCGGTCCTCCTGCGGCGCCAGCTGAGCCGGCACCTGTTGCATCAGCCAGCCACTGCCGAGTACGCAGGCCACAATCACCGCAGGTGCCGCCAACCGCCACTTCAGGCAGTAGGCCAGCAGCCTGCGGTAGCCTCGCTCCAAAGCGGTAAACAGCCCGTCGACCCCACGTGTCAGCGCATTGGGCTTGGGGTTCGGCCGCAGCAGGCGGGTGCCCAGTACCGGCGTCAGCGTCAGGGCGATCAGGGTCGAGAAGATCACCGACAGTGACAGCATCACCGAAAACTCGGTAAACAGCAGCCCGACCATGCCGTCCATAAAGGAGATCGGCAGGAACACCATCACCAGCACCAAGGTGGTGGCCAGCACCGCAAACCCGACCTCCTTGGTACCCCGGTACGCCGCCAGCAACGGCGGTGTGCCCTTTTCGATGTGGTGATAGATGTTCTCCACCACCACAATGGCGTCGTCCACCACCAAACCGATGGCCAGAATCAGCGCCATCAGGGTCAGCAGGTTGATGGAGTAGCCAAAAACGTAGGCGCCGATAAAAGCCGCAATCAGCGATACCGGAACGGTCACCGCAGGAATCAGCGTCGCCCGGGCCTGGCCGATGAACAGGTACAGCACCAGCACCACCAGCCCCCCGGTGATCATCAGGGTAGCGTATACCTCGGAGATGGACTCGCTGATGAACACCGTGGAGTCATAATCAACCTGCAATTGGGTTTCATCCGGCAGGAACGCCTGCATCCGTTCCACCTCCAGGCGCACATCCTGAGCCACTTTCAGTGGATTGGCGTCAGACTGCGGCACCACCCCGAGACTGACGTTGGCAATGCCGTTGCTTTTGTAGCTGGAGCTTTCATTTTCGGCGCCGATAGCCACATCGGCGACATCTTTCAGGTAGATGGGGCTGTCGTCGTCACTGCGCCCCACCTCCAGGTACTCAAAATCCCGGGACTGGGCGTACAACCGTTGGGTGCGCACCGGCATCACCAAAGCATCGTTACGCACTTCCCCCCCGGGACTCTCCAGGTTTTCCGCCCTCAGCGCCGCCACAATGTCGCTGCTGGTGATCTGGCGCCCGGCCATGCGCATCGGATCCAGCTTGACGTACATCACCTTGTACAAACCGCCGGCCAACTGCACCGAACTGACGCCACTGACCAGATTGAGTCGATCCTCCACCACCCGTTGGGCGTAATCGGTCAACTCGGTACGATCCATCAGGGTCGAGCTCAGGTTCACGTACACCGAGGGTTCGCCGGTGCCGTTGTCCTTGGACACTACGGGCTCGTCGGCCTCATCGGGCAGAGAGCGCTGGGCTCTGGCGACCGCATCACGGACATCACTGACCCCTTCGGTCAGATTCCAGCCCAACTCGAACTCAATGGTGATGCGGGAGTTGCCGTTGCGAGTCACCGAAGTGATCTCTTTGACGCCGCTGATCCCGGACAACTGGTCCTCCAGATTGGAGGTGACCTGGCTCTCCATGATCGATGCCGACGCCCCGTCATAGCGGGTCATGATGGTCACCACCGGGTTTTCCACATCCGGCATCTCGCGCACCGCCAGTTTGGACACCGACACCAGTCCGAACACGCACAGCAGCGCGCTGAGCACCATGGCCACCACCGGCCGTTTCACTGCGGTATCAGAGAGCCACATCAGCGCGTGCTCCTGTTGATGCGGTCGCCAGGCTCAGATCCTTAACCCGAATGCCGTCTTTCATGTTCACCAACCCCTGCACCACAATCCGATCGCCGACGGCCAGTCCCTGCTCGATCAACACCCGGTTGTCGACCCGGGTACCCAGGTGCACCTCACTACGGCGAACCCGTTGCTGGTCATCAATCAGATACACATAGCGCCGGGTTCCGGAGTACTCCAAGGCCTGCACCGGAATCACCGGCTGTTCCAAGGGGGAGAACGCCAGCGTCACCTGGGCCAGCATGCCGGGTTTCAACAACTGTTGTGGGTTATCGAATCGCACCTGCATCCGCAGGTTGAGGCTGCGCTGCTGCACCCGGGAATCGATGGCCACCACCTCACCACGAAACGCCTGCGATGGCCAGGCGGAGACCCTGGCCTGGATCGGCATGCCGACAAACACCCGCGACAGCAGGTGCTCCGGCACATTGAGGTCCAGGCGCATACTGGACAGATCGTCCAGAGAGATCAGGCCATCGCCGGAGCCGACTCGCTGGCCCAAATTGATATCCACCAGCCCCAGGGTACCGGAAAACGGTGCCTTGACGGTGTGGTAATCAAACTGGGCTTTGGCTGCGGCCAGGCGCGCCCGGGCGATGTCGACGCTGGCCTGCTGACCATCGATTTCAGTCTGGGTAATGGCCGCATTGGCAACCAGCCGCTGGTACTCCTGCAACTTGCGGGATTCATCGGCCAGATAGGCATTGGCCTCGGCCAGGGTGGCTTTGGAAAGGCTGTCGTCAAGAGTCAGCAGCACCTGTCCGGCGGAGACAGCCTGGTTCGGCGCCACCTCGATGTTGGCAATCCGCCCGGCGACTTCGGCCGCTACAAACACCGACTGCTCGGCCTGCAAGCTACCCACCAACTCGATGGACTCGGCAATGGATTGCGACGATACCAGGGTGCTACTCACCGCTACCACTCGTTTCGGCTTGCCCTTTGGTGGGGCTCCTGCCGCGCTGCCGTCACGGTTGCAGCCCCCCAGAATCAACAATGCGCACACTGCCACAACTACTTTTTTCATTACCTGCCCTCAACCTGTATCTGGGGCTATTGTAAAGAAGCCATCGGCTCAGTAGCGTAAAGCAATGTAAAGTCGGGTAAAGTCCGGCAACACTCTGGCTAAATAGCCCGCATCTTTCAGGATCCGGACAGGAGCGACAGGGGATCGTGCAACGGCGTGACCTTGGGATTCTGCCGGGCCAGCGCCTCGATCGCCCGCTGCTGTGCCCGCAGATGGCGTTTGGCCAACGCCAACTCGCGGCGGACGGTGTCGGCCTCGCTCAGCAGGCCATCGAGGCTGGCGCTGATGGCACCCAATTCGTCCGGACTGTCCGCCATCACCCGCACCTGGTAGTTTTGCTGCTGATCCACCGCCCTCAAGGCCAGACACAGTCTACCGATGCGACGGTACAACTGAGTAGCAACGCGGCTGCAGCCATAGCCTAGCGCCACCAGCAAAGCGGCAGCCACCAGCAGGTAGGTTACCCAGCCAGACAGGGTGCGTTGCCAGGCGGCCAACAGGCTGTCACGCGTCAATTGATGCTCTATGGCCACATGCCACACCAGGCGCTGCCGGCGTTGATTCAGTGCCTGTGAATCAATGGTGTCCGCTGGCGTCAGCGGCGCCAACCCTGCCGGCAGCGCCCCCAACCCGGAAGACTTTGGATTCAATCGGCTAAGGTACTGGGCCAGGTAAAGATTGAACTCCAACTGCAATCGCCGAGTCTGAACCGGATCCACCGCCAACGGCAGCAATGCCAGCCGCTCCGATGCCTGCACCGCCGCCATCAAGGCGCCCCCTCGGTGCACCACCTCGGCCTCCTGACCGGAAGCCAGCAGGCGCGACAAAAAGGCATGCAACTGCCTCTGAATCTGAGTGTAGAGCCCATGCAACTGGGCGTTGGTGACCTGGTCGCGCCGATGGCCATCACGCATCCGCGGCAGTTGCATCAGGGATTGGTTGAGCACAGTCTGGCTGGGCCAGAACGCCTCGGTAGCGTCGAGCCAGTGCTGCTGTGCCTCATCGAACTCCCGAATCGCCAGGTCGGTGCGTAACACCATGGTCATCACTTCGATGGGATTGCTGATGGCGGGGCGCGCACTGAACTGTCGCCGTTCCTGTTGCAGCAACGATGACAGAGTCATGCCCTGTTGCAGCAGTTGCGCCGCCTCAGGAAGTTGCCAGTGTCGTAACAGGGTGTCGGTGCGGCTCCAGGCCCCGAGCAGCACCCAGGCCAGCAACGCCAACAGCGGCAGCAGATACAGCATTCTCAACTTGGAATGCACAGAAAGTGCGTCGAACCAATCCTTCATAAGGGACACCAAATCCATTTGGGCATCCCGTTAGCTTAGACCGATTCCGCCGTCTCGCCAGCGATGGCGGTCAGAATCATCAAACCGACTTTTTTCCATATGCTTTCGTGGCTTAATCTCGCTGCAGGGCTACGATGGGATCCAGTCCGGCGGCCTTTTTGGCCGGGTACCAACCAAACAGCACGCCGATCGCCATACAGACTCCCACCGATAACAGCAGCGAGTAGGACGACCAGGCCACCTGCCAGTCGGCGTAGGCACCGATCACCAGCGACAGCAGTATGCCGGCAACGATGCCAATCAGGCCGCCGGAAGCGGCAATCACCAGAGACTCGATGATGAACTGGCGGGCGATATCGGCCCTGGTGGCCCCGAGGGCGCGCAACAGGCCGATCTCGGTGGTTCGCTCCATCACCGTAGCCAACATAATGTTCATGATACCGATGCCGCCCACCAGCAGGGATATCCCGGCCACGCAGGCCATCACGATGTTGAAGATGCGCTGAGTCTGCTGGTATTGCGCCAGCAAATCCGCCGGCACCACCACCTGATAATCGAACTCACCGCCGTGGCGCCGTGACAACAGATGGTCGATGCTGGCCGCCGCCAACGGCGCGTCCACACCGGGTCTCAGTTGCAACTTTACCGCGTCCAGTTGATCATCAAGAGGCTTAAACGCCAGTTTTTTCAATGCGGTGTGCAGTGGAATAAACACCTGGTTGCGCTCACCGCCGAGCTTCACCCCGTCAATTTTCGACTTCTGCAGGCCCTTATCCGCCAGCACGCCCACCACTTCGAACCACTGATGGTTGATCTTGATGCGCTGGCCGATGGCCTCGCCACCGGGAAACAACCCCTGGGCCGCTTCCGGCCCCAACACCGCCAGCTGGCGATAATGGCGGCCTTCCGTTTCCGTAAAGAAACGCCCCTGGGCCAGGCTCATGCTGGCCAACCCGAAGTGGCTCGGTGACACGCCGCTGACCCGGGCGTCACTGCGACCATGACGGCTGAACAGGGTAAACACCCTGACCTGTTTTTCCGCACTCCAGGCATCGATGAAAGCCAGAGTATTCAGGGCGCTGTCAACGTCTCCCAGAGACAGGCCGACGCTGTGTTCGCGCACCGACTTCAACGCCTCACCCTCTGCGGGCCGGCTCTCCACCACCACGTTACGCAGCCCCATGGACTCGATCATCGACAACGCTTCCCGTTCGGCACCCTCGCCGATGCTGAGCATGGCGATCACCGCCCCGACGCCGAAGATCATCCCCAGTAGCGTCAGCCCGGTGCGCAGTTTGTGGTGCACCATCTGGCCGAGGGCCTGACTGATTTCACTCCACCCCATCATCGACGGATCTCCCCGGGTTTCACCAGTGCAATGGTGTCGCCGTCGCTAAGCCCGTCGAGAATCACCGTGCGATTAAGGCTGCGGGCTCCGGCCATGATCGTACGCTCAACAAACTGGTCACCCTGTTTCAAATACACCCAGCGGCGGCCATCTTTCTGATACAAAGACTGATTCGGCACACTGATCACCCCTTGCTGGCGATCCACCTCCACCTGGCCGGTCAACTCACGTCCGGGAAACATCACCCCGGTATCGGTGTAGGCCAGAGTCACGGTGAAACCAAAGTAGTTCACCGGTGAATTGTCTTGCCTGGGCTTGGCCAGGGTGTCCACCTGTGTCACAGTGCCGGCAATCGCCTGCTGCGGGTAGGCGTCCAGATACAGCGTCACCGGTTGCCCCACCGCCAGGCCCGCCGCTTCCGACTCCAGCACATACAGCCGGGCTTCCATCACCGACAGATCCGGGATCTGGCCGATGGTCATTCCAGACCAGACGGTATCACCGCTGACCACAGGCTGGCCCCTGAAGCCGCTGCTGAGCACAAACAGTCCGTCGGCAGGGGCCACCACCTCCATCTTTTGCAGGTTGCCCTGAGCCCGGTCCACCTTGGCTTTATGGCCCCGCTGCTTCAGCTCAATCAGCTGCTGCTCCGCATCCGAGCGGTGGCTCTGCTCCCCCAGGTCCCAGTCCAGATACCCCAATTTGGCATCCAGGTAGCCCTTGTTACGCATGTTGTCGATCACTTCGATGCGTGAGTAGACCCTGGGATCGTCACTGAAAAAGCGCTCCGCCAACTCCCGCTCCTGGCGGGTCACGGTCTGGCCGGTGTGAATCTCATCCAGCAGGTTGCCGTCCTTACCCCGTTGCAGCACGCCATCGATCACCAGCTTGTCGATTTCAAACTGCGCCATTCTGGCGTCCAGTTGCTGACGGCTGGCATCGAGTCTGGCCACCACCTGCCCCTGCTTCACCGGGGTAAAGTTATCGGCCACCCAGGACAGGCTCTGAGGGCCTCGAAGGGACGACGGCACCGATACCGACACCGCATTGGCCGGCTCCAGCTGGCCACGGGCATCGATTTTATGTTCAAAATCCCCGGGGTTCAGGGTCACGGTCAACACCCCGTCCCGCTGCGATTGACCACAGCCCGCCAATACCCCCAGGGCCAACACCGCAATTACTGCAACCCTCATGGCAGTACCTCCACTTTGGCAGTCATGCCCGGGCGCATCAGCTGGGGATCCGGCGCATCGATGGTGGCCAGGGCATCAAACACCACCACCGGCACCTCCTGGTTCTTGCGCCGGAATACCGGACTGATGTCGGTCAGCTGACCATAGAACGGTCGCTCCGGACTGGCATCGAGTTTAATTTTCACTCTCTGGCCTTTGCTAACCCGACGGGCATCGACCTCGGGAATCGCCAACTGCACCGCCATTTTTGACAGATCCGGCAGCCGCACGATGTCATCACCGGCGTACACCGAGGCGCCGGGCTTGAGCTTTGCCCCCTCCATGGAGGTGCCGACCACCACCATGCCCGCCCTCGGGGCCACGATGGTCATGCGACGAATATCGGCGCTGAGCTGGTTCACCCGGGCCTGCCAGCGTTGGCGATCGCCCTCCAGCATCGCCAGCCGCTGCCGGACACCCTGGCGCTCCAATACCAGCTTTTGCTCAATCAGCGCCACCCGGGCCGCGGCGATGTCGGCATCACGGCGGTACTTCTCCCGCTCCAGCGCCGCGACGCTGTCGTCCTGAATCTGGTACTTTCTCAGCGCTTTCTCCTGGTTCATCCTGGCCTCGGCCAGTTGCAGCTTCAGCTCCTGCAGCTGCTTCTCGTTACGCATGGTGGAGGTCTCTATGTCCTGCTCCACCTCGTCCAGATCCGCCTGGCGCAACTGCAGCCTCTGCTCCAGGTCCGAGGCGTCCAGAACCACCAGTAACTCTCCTTTGGCAATGGGCTTACCCTCCGTCGCCAAATACTTAATCTGATACTGCCACTGGCGGCGAACCGGAGGCGGCGACACCCCCAGTGAGTCCACCGACACCAGCTCACCGCTAACCAGAATCGAGGAGTCAACGGCCGCCGTCGCAGGCGCCCCCGCCCCCGCCTCAGGCTGAGGCTGACAGGCGCACAGCACCAGCAGCCCTGCCGCCATCAATGCTGCTCTCATAAGCCCACCTCCAGAGCCACCAGCACGCTCATCCCGGGCACCAGTGCCACCGCTTCGCCATTGTCCAGTGACACGTTCACCAAAAACCAGTTGCTCTCCCCCCAGCCATGGCGGCGCTCGGCTTTGAGGGCAACCTTGGTTACCGACCCGCTCAGCGGCCGATCCGGCTGCGCATCCAGGGTCAGGCGCACCGGCATACCGACCTGAACCCGATCGATGTCCACCTCGTTGGCCCAGGCCTGGACCTGCAGGCCATCCACCCCGGGAATGGTGGCCACCTGGGCCCCGACCTGCACCGTATCCCCCACCTCGGTCTTGACCCCGTCAGAGGATCGACGGGCGTAGATCATCGGCCCATCGTGACGGGCGGTCAGTTCGAGGTTATTCATCAACCGCTCGGCATTACCGAGCTCCAGCTGCGCCTTGTCCCGATCGATGGTCAGCTTACGCATCTCCTCGACTGACGCCCGTTCGACCTCCGCCAGAGCCCGCTTCGATTTCGCCAGTTCGGCACCCGCCTTCATCAGTTCAAACTGCTTGTCGGCGTACTCCTTTGGGCTTTGGAAATCCGCCGGCACTTCGGCATCCAACTGCGCCTTCTCCATCAGCAACTGCTTCTCTGTGACCTCAAACTCGGCCTGCAGCCGCTGCTGTTTCAGCTCCACCTGCTTGGCCTGCACCGCCGCCTCCACGCGAATCAGCGCCGCCTGGAACTGATCGATCTGTCCCGAGACGCCGCTTTTATCAAACACCACCACGGGATCGCCGGCGCGAACCATCTCTCCCTCCGCAGCCATCCACTGAATCTGATAGCGCCAGGCCCGACCGGCCCTGGGGACCGTCAGGCTCTGGGCCTGAGAGGAGCTGACCTCGCCGGTTAGCAGCAGCGTCTGGGCCTGAGCCTGCAGCGGCGCCGGAGCGGCCATTAACGCCAACAGTAATGCACTAAGCCGCATCATTGGCACACCCCTCCAGTTTCTCGATGCGGCCGTCGCGCATCCATACAATCCGCTTGGCATGGCGGGCCACCTCCTCCTCGTGGGTAACCAGCACCACGGTCTGCCCACGGGCATGAAGCTCTTTAAACAGGGCCATGATGTCGTCGGAGGTGCGGCTGTCCAGGGCGCCGGTGGGCTCATCGGCCAGCAGGATGGCCGGCCGGTTGATCAGCGCCCGGGCAATGGCCACGCGCTGGCGCTGTCCGCCGGACAGCTGGTTAGGCCGGTGGTGCAGCCGATCGCCCAGGCCAACCCGGGCTAACAACTGCCGGGCCCGCTCGGTGTCGGCCCCGGCATCACCGCCGCTGCACCGATAACGCAGTGGCAGCATCACGTTATCCAGGGCAGTCATGCGCGGCAACAAATGGAAGCTCTGAAACACAAAACCGATGTGCTCATTGCGGATGCGGGACAGGGCGGCGTCGTCCTGTTGGTTCACCGGCTGACCGGCCAGCAGATAACGGCCGGCACTGGGCTGATCCAGGCAGCCAATGAGGTTCATCAGGGTGGATTTTCCGGAGCCTGATGGCCCCATGATGGCAACAAATTCACCCTCATCGATGCTGAGATTGACGTCGGTAAGGGCATCCACTGTGCTGTCGCCCATGGCATAGCGCTTGGACAGACCGGAGATTTTGATCATGTTTGCGTTCCTGGCGGCCATCCTTGGCCACCATTCGAATAAGTCGGAGATGGAAAATTATCAGCTCTCGCCAACATCGCCAACCGGTTGATACCCCCACGGCGAGCGTAAATAGTAAGAGTTTGTATTCGTTAATTAGTTCCTGAGCACCAGCGGCCCGGCCCCGCCGCTGACAATGGCAAAACGGCGCGCCGCCTTTGACGCCCATCACTCCGGCTGGCCGCGGTCCGCCCCGACCGACAAACTCACCGGAGAGTCATCGGCCTGCACCGGCGCTACGGCGGGGTCAGTGACGCCAGTCGCTGCGACAGACCCGAGGCCCGCACCGTGCGTCGGCCGATGGCGGCGGCAAACAATCGTGGTGTCGGTGTCAGCAACGTAAACCAGTGACGGGCCCGGGTAATGCCGGTGTACACCAGCTCCCGGGTCAGAATCGGGCTGTCGCTGGCCGGCAGCACCATGGCGGTATGCGCGAACTCCGATCCCTGTGATTTGTGCACCGTCATTGCGTACACGGTCTCCACACTGGACAGCCGGCTCGGCATCACCGTTTTTATCCCCCCCTCGGGGGTCAGGAACGCCACCCTCAGCCGTCGCTGGCCCTGCTCGTCCCACACCGGCAGACACAGGCCCACATCGCCGTTCATCAGCTTAAGGCTGTAATCGTTGCGACTGAGGATCACCGGCCGGCCGGCATACCAACCGCTGTCCTGACTGATCAATCCACGGCGGCACAGGGCCGAGGCGATGCGCCGGTTGAGGCCGCTGACGCCATAGTCGCCGTCCCGCACCGCGCACAGCAACTGAAACTCTCCAAACGCCTTCAACAACTCCTTAATCCACTGCTCTTGCGAAGTAAACAGCATCTGCCACTGTTCCGGAGCCTGGCACTGTTGCGCCCGCTGATTCAGTGCGTCGCCGCCCTGGTGCATCAGGCTGAGGTAGTGACCGTACCCCTGCGGGGAACGCCCCTCCTCCAGGACGCGCCGGTGCGCCTCACCCGTCTCCCCTTCCCCCTCAATGCACAGCCGCTCCAGGTAGGTGTCTTCGGCACCGGTCAGACGCCGCTGCTGCAGATCCCGCCAGCCTCGATGCCAGAGCGCATTCGCCTGCTCCGGCTGGCCTTCGTTGACCGCCTGGGCCAGATGGCCGATGCCGCTGTTGGCGTCGAAACGGTGGCTTTTTCTCAGTAAGGCAATCTGCTGCTCCAACGCAGTGCCCGGCCCCTGCCAGGCCTGGAGTTGATAGCCGCTGTGACTGTGCAGGTAGTCGGTGGTGGCCGGCCAGTAGCGGGGCTTGGCAGCCTGCTCACACAGATCCCCCAGCACCGCGCCCGCCTCCACCGACGCCAGCTGGTCTTTGTCCCCCAGCAGAATCAGCCTGGCCTGGGGCGGCAGCGCCGCCAACAGCGCCGCCATCATCTCCAGATCCACCATGGAGGCCTCATCCACCACCAGCAGATCCAGGTGCATGGGGTTGCCCTGATGGTGTTTAAACTGGCGGCTGTCCGGGCGGGATCCCAGCAGCCGGTGCAGGGTACTGACCTGGGTAGGAATGGCTGCGGCCAGTGGTTCAGGCAACTGGCTCAGGGCACCGGACAGAGATTCCGACAGCCTCGCCGCCGCCTTGCCCGTGGGAGCTGCCAGCTTAATTCTCAGCGCCGCACCGCTGTCCATCGCCAACTGCTGCAGCGCCGCCAACAGCCGCACCACAGTGGTGGTCTTACCGGTACCCGGCCCTCCGGAGATCACCGTAAACCGGCTGCGACATGCCAGCGCCGCCGCCACGCTTTGCCAGTGCACCTCACTGCCCTGCTGCTCCGTTTCCGATTTCAACGGCGCAAACAGGGACTCCAGCTGACACCGCAGCGCCTTGGCGTCCACCGCCAGCGGCATCAATCGGGCGGCCAGCCCTTCGGCGACCTGACATTCATAGCGAAAGTAGCGGCGCAGATAGAGTCGCCCCTGACTCAGCACCAGCGGCCGGCTGTGATCCTGGTCCTGACCGTCCACCGACACCACGGCGGCCCGGGCCAGGGCTGGCAGCCAGGACTCCGGTGACCACTGCGCCATCAACGACGACGGCAGCGGCAGTTGCGCCGGCTTTCGCCCCTCAGGGGGCAACGCCAGCACCTGCTGGGGCAGGTTCAGCAGTTGCTCGATGTCCAGGCACAGATGGCCTCGCCCCAGTTGGTGGCTGGCCCACACCGCCGCCAGCAGCACCTGGGCCGGCGTGTCCGGCTCCTGCTCCAGCAACAGCCGCGCCAGGGCCAGATCCAGCGGCCGCAGCCAGCCCTCGTCCAGATAGTCGCTCAACGCATCAAACAGTGATTCCGGGGTCATGCGGGTTCTCCGTGAAACAGGGCATCCATGGCGTCCACCAGAGCCTGGTCAGGCTTCAGGGCGATCACGCCGTTACCGGAGTCGGCCTGTGCCGCCCCCATGCCGCGAAGGAACAGGTACACCCCGCCGCCGAGATGACGCTGATAGTCGTAATCCGGCAGGCGGGTTTTCAGCAGCCGGTGCAATGCCAGGGTGTACAGGGCCAGCTGCAGATCGTAGCGATGAGACAACATCGCCTCCTGCATCGCCTCAAAGCGATAGGCACTGTCGTCCGGCCCCAGGTAGTTGGATTTGTAGTCGGCCACGTAAAAGCGGCCCTGATGCTCAAAGGTCAGATCGATAAAACCCTTGAGCATGCCGTGTAACTGCTGGGGCTTGAGGTTGGGCCTGGGCAGGCCAGGCCACAGGTGGGCGCGCACCAGGCTGTCCAGCCGGGCCACATCCAGTTCATTAACGGCAAACCAGAACTCCATCTCGGCCACCACACTGCCGAGCTGGCACAAAGCCACCTGCTGCGGTTGGTCGTCATTGGCGGGCAGCGGCATCGGCTGGGCCAGTGCCGCCGTCACCCAGGGCTGCAGTACCGTTGGCCACGACTCGTAGCCCTTGTGCTCACACCGTTGCAGCAGCTCCTGTGCCAGGGCGTCGGCGCAGTAGCGATCGAAGCCCTGATTGGCGATCCACTCCAGCCAGTCGTGCAGGAAGGTGCCGGGACCGGCGCCCCGGGGGAAACCGTGGATGGAGTCCGGATCCGGCTCCTGTGGCAGTGGCAGGTCCTGCTCGGCCATCAGTTCGCCGATGCGGCTCTGGGCGCCGCCGGCACTGGTATCGGAGCCATCTCGGTGATGGCTCATGCCATGCAACAGTGCCGAGTAGGAGCCCACCCGCCAACCGGCCGGCACGCGCCGCTCAGGGAGGGTGGCGCTCAGGGCGCTGGCGTCCACTCTGGCCTCCTGCCACACAGCCTCGGTCGCCTCGGGTAACGGCGTCAGCAGCGCTTGCCCCGGCTCAACCAGGTCCTGCAGCCGGCTTGCCAGATCATGGGAATCCATGGGCTCGCCTTGCCCCAGCAGATACCCCAGGGCACTGTGGTGCAGATCGCTGCTGTCCCGTTTGCCGGTCCGGCCCAGTTTCACCGGTGCCAACCCCAGAAAGCAGGCGTACACCGGCCGGGTCAACGCCACATACAGCAGCCGAAGGTCTTCCGCCAACCGCTCGTGCTCCGCCTGTTCGACGGCCTGCTGATCCGGGTTGAACGCCACCGCGTTGTGGCCATCATGGTCACGGTAGGTCAGCAGTCCGTCCCGAGCCGCCGCCTGGCGAAAACCAAACACAAACGGCAACAGCACCAGCGGGTATTCCAGCCCCTTGGATTTGTGAATGGTCACCACCTGCACCAGTTCGGCATCACTCTCCAGCCGCAGGATCTGATCATCGTCCCCCTGGCCGGATTCGATCTGCTCGGCCAATAACCTCAGCAGCGCCAATTCACCATCCACGGTGGCCGACGCCGCCTGCATCAGCTCGGCCAGGTGCATCAAGTTGGTCAGACTGCGCTCGCCCCCGCCCTCATGCATCAGCCGGTTGGCGATGCCGTAGTCGGCCATCAGCCTGCGTACCATCGACAGCACCCCTTTGCTCTGCCAGTGCTGCTGATAGCCTCGAAACTGCTCCACAACCCTATCCCACTGGTGTTCATCGCCATTGAGACTGTCCAGGGTGGTCCAGTCCATGCCCAGGGTCTGGCAGGCTAGGGCGGCGCGAATCCGCCGCTCCTGCTCCGGGGCCACCACCGCCTGCAGAATCAGCAACAGATCCTGGGCCTCGGCACTGGCGTAGACCGAGTCCTTATCGGACAGATAGACACTGCGGATGCCGCGGCGGTCCAGGGCGGCGCGAATCGCCTTGGCCTCGGTAAAGTCCCGCACCAGAATCGCCATGTCGGCAGCGTTCAACGGTGTCAGTTCACCCTCGCGCTCAAAACCAGCCCGGCCCTGACTGGACAGGGTGAGGTAACGACACATCTCGCTGGCGGCCGCCTCGGCCTGGCGCTCGAGGTAGCGCCCCTTGTTCACCGGCTCACTGTCCGGGTCCAGCCACAGGTTCAGGCCGTTGACCTCTTCCCCGTCTATCAGCAGCCGATCCGGCTTGCCGTTGGCGTCGACACTGATAAAGGGGATCTCGTCGGCAAACAGAAACGGGCCTTGCCGATACCCCTGGGCCAGCTCAAACACCGAGTTGGCCGCCGCGACCATCCCCCGAGTGGAACGGTAGTTGGTGCCCAGGGTGTAATGACGCCCGGCGGTATCCCGGCGGGCCTGCAGGTAGGTGTGAATGTCGGCCCCGCGAAAGGCGTAGATGGCCTGTTTGGGATCGCCAATCATCATCAGGGCACACTGGGGCTGATCCAGGTACAGGGTTTGAAACAGCCGGTACTGAACCGGGTCGGTGTCCTGAAACTCATCGATCAGCGCGGCAGGAAACTGCTGGCGAATCAGCTGGGCCAACGCCTGGCCATTGTCGCCGCTCAGGGCAGCATCGAGGTGACGCATCAAATCATCGAACCCCAGCACCGCCTGGCGCTGCTTCTCCGCCTCGAGCCGATCGCTGACCCAGGCGGCGGCGTGGCTCAGCAGGTTGCGCTTAAGATCCAGCGATGCCAGGGTATCCACCAGCCCCTGCATCGCCTCAAACGCCGGATTGGGCTCCAGGCTCTTGCCCTTGTTGCAGGCCGCCTGAATCCCTTGGGAACTGAAGTGCTCACAGGCCTTGGACGGCTTGCCGGCAGCCGTCTCCGGCAGGCTGAGACGGTCGTCGTCCAGCCAGCGGCGCACCTCCTCCAGCAACACCGGTTTGATCTTGGCTTTGGACACCAGTTTGGCGGCCAACGCCGCCTGTATCTGCTCGCTGACCGCCTCAAACTCCCGCTGCCAGACCGCCTTGGCGTGCGCCACCGCCTGGCACTGCTCCGCCACCACCTCGGCCGGCGAACGCCCTTTAAGGCCACGCCCCAATAGCGGCATCAGCGCCTTTTCCAGCGCCGCCGGAGTCGAATACAGATCGTAGATCGGCTGCAGCGCCTGACTGCTCAGGGGGTAGAAGTGCCCCCGCCAGTAGTCGCGCACCGCTTCCTGCCTCAGGCCACTGAGGTCGGTCTGCAGCTCCAGGCTGAACAGGGAGCCGGAGTCGAACGCGTGCTCGCGCAGCATCCGCTGGCACCAGCTGTGGATGGTATGAATGGCGGACAGATCCATCATCTGCGCTGCCAGCTCCAGCTTCAGGGCGCAGCCCGGGTGGGCCTCTACCGGGTAGCTGGCCCGCAACCCGACCAGAAAGGGATCCGGCTCGGCCAACTGGCCGCGAAAGCAGCGTGCGCCCTCCACCAGCCGTTTACGAATCCGGTCCCTCAGCTCTTCGGTGGCGGCGTTGGTAAAGGTCACCACCAGAATCTCCGGCGGCATCAACCCGCCGTTGGGGTGGCCGTACTCACCGCCGTGGCCCAATACCAACCTCAGATACAGGGCGGCAATGGTGTAGGTTTTGCCGGTGCCGGCACTGGCTTCAATAAGCCGGGTGCCGGACAGGGGAAAGCTCAGGGGTTGCAGCGTCGTGGTCATCTAAACCTCCACCTGCTCGACAAGATCGAGCAAGGGTTGATACAGCGCCTCGGCCAGCGCCGCAAAACGGTCGCCGTCGAGACGGGAAAAATCGGGGTATTGTCGTGCCAGATAGGGGCTGTAGCCGAGATCGCCGCCGCCAAAGAAACCCGGCTCATAGGCCGATTGCGCCGACTGCAGGCGGTCGTCATGGTTGCCGTCGGCGGCCAGGTAGGCAAAGGCCGCTCGCGGTGCCACCGGCAGCGGCTGTCGCATGGCATCGGCATAGAGGGTCATCAGCATCTGCAACCGCTCCCTGGCCTGTTGCGGTGCCATTAGCGCCAGTTGCCAGACGCCGTCACTGCCGATCAGCATGCTGGTGATGGAATGATCGCAGGCGCAGGCAGCCAGATGGCCACAATAGAGCGCATTCATATGCAGCGGGTTTTTCAGGCCGGCCTTGCCACCGAGGTTACCGGGTCGTACCTGCAGCTGGACCCAATGCCCCTGCGAGTCCTGATACAGACGGCTGAGCCAGTCCTCCAGCACCAGATCCCCATGACTGTGCCTAAGCTCCAGCGACGCCTCGGTCAGGGTCAGCCCCTGCAGGCAATGCTGATAGTGTTGGTAAGCCTGCCAGGCGGGTTCGGCCAGATCCTGGCTGGCCAGGGCGGCAAACCCCTTCATCGGCAGCTGGCCACGACGGACCAGTTTGCTGACGGTGACCTCCAGCGCGTCTCTGGCCTGCTGTGGCTCCGACAGGTAAAGCTGCTGCAGCAGCTCGTCCCTGAGCAGATAGCGCTGCAGGCCGTCCAGCGCAAAGGGTTCGAGATCATCGCTGACCGACATCTCCTGGACGAACCACACCCCCAGACGCTGATTCATAAAACTGCGCACCGGATCCGCCAGTAACCCCTGCAGCTCGGACAGCATCAGCGGCTCGTCGCGGCTGAGCGCCGGCAGCCGCGCATCCGCTTCGGCCTGGGGCAATGACGGCTGATGGTGCACCTGCTGCCATTCGCTGGCGTAGGAGAACAGCGCCGGATGCTGACCGTCGAAATAGGCGGGGGCAAACGGTTGCAACGGGTGGACCGTGGTCAAGCTGTCCAGTAAATTCTGGCCGGCAAGGGTAAAGGCGCTGCACAGGTAATCCTGCAGCTGGCCCACCAGCACCGACGGCGTGCGCTCGCTGTTGTCGCGGACATTGCGGCCGATGTAACTGATGTACAACTGCTCCCGGGCGGCCAGCAACGCTTCCAGAAACAGGTAGCGATCGTCTTCCCGCCGGGAACGGTCCCCGGGCCGGTACTGACCCGCACGGGCCATCATATCGAAGTCCAGCGGCGGCCGGCTTCTGGGGTAATCGCCGTCGTTCATGCCCAGCAGGCACACCTGCTGAAACGGTATGGCCCGCATCGGCATCAGGGTACAGAAGTTCACCTTTCCGGCCAGAAACCGCTGTGACACCCCCTCGTCACCAAAGGGAGCCAGCGCCACCTCCCGAACCACGGTGATGGGCAGTTCCTGATCCAGCCCGGCGTCGTCGCAGGCGGCGAGCCACTGGGCCAGTGCATCCTGCATCCGCTCCAGCAGCAGGGTCTCCTGTTCATCCTGAGGCAGGAACAGTGCCGCCACCGCCGACCGCAGCAGCTGATTCCATTGTGACGGGGTGTGACTCTGGCCCAGCTGCTGCCACAACTGCGCCAGCGCATCGATCAGCTCGCAGACTTTGCCCACCAGCGCCGCATCCAGCCCCCCCACTTCGTCCAGAGGCTCGATGCCGTGCCAGTTCTCGCCCTGGCCCACGGCGTAGCCCAGTAGCATTCGCTTCAGACCAAAGCGCCAGGTGTTCTGCTCCAGTTGCTCCGGCAGCTGAAAACTCTGCCGCTGCTGCCCGTCCAGGCCCCAGCGCACTCCGGCCTGCTCCACCCAACGCGCCAGCAGTGGCAGCTGCGACTCATCGATGTCGAAACGGGCTCGCAACGCCGGTACCGCCAGCAACTCCAGCAGCTCCGACACCGTGAACCGCGATTGCGACAGGTGCAGCAGCTTCTCCAGCGCCAGCACCACCACCTGGTGGCCGCGTTCGGGACGATCGGCAATGGTAAAGGGGATATAGCGGCTGTCGTCCCGCTCCAGGTGGCCAAACACCGCCTCGATGTGGGGAGCGTACAGATCCACGTCCGGCATCATCACGATGACGTCGGAGGGACTTAAATCCGCTTGTTCATTGAAACGGCGCAACAGCTGATCGTGCAGCACCTCGACCTCGCGCTGTCGACTGTGGGCCAGGTGAAACACCACCGAGCGATCCTCGACGTCCAGCGGCTGCGGCGACGCCGGCATCGGTTCGAGGTCGAAGATTCCCTGCTGAATCCGGTTAAGCAGGCTCGGCACCGACGACTCCGGCAACGGACTTTGCCACAGGTCGATGGTACGGAAATAGTCCCGGTACTGATCCGGCTCGTCGATGCCGTACAACAGGCCGATGTAATCGCGCCCCTGCTTGCCCCAGGACGCCAGCAACGGATTGGCATGCTGATGCATCGATTCCAGATCGATCACCGCCGGCGCGCCGGGCTTGCGGCTGTGGCGGGCCCGGGCCAGTTCCCGTCGCAACAGTTCGCGATCTTCGACAATGTCGGCCCAGAAATGCTGACAGGGATTTTGCACGCACAACAGAATCTGGCAGTGCTTCGCCAGTGCCTTCAGCGATTCCACCGCCTGCTGAGGCAAGGCACTGATGCCAAACACCAGTACCCGTCGCGGCAGCGCCGGCGGCCGTTGCGGGGCCTGTTCCAGGGCATCGATAAAGCTCTGGTGCAACCTGGCCCGGCTGCTGTCACGCCATTGAGGGGTCATATCATTGACCACCGCCCGCCACAGCGCCGGTTGCCAGGCCTGAGCCCCATCGATGTCGGTTGGCTCACCGCCGGCCGACAACAGGGTGTCGTCTCCACGGGCCCAGGCATCGAGCCAATCGGCCCGGTACACCTGATACTGGTCAAACAGATCCGCCAACTGCTCCGCCAACTGGTCCAGCTTGCGGCAATCGCCGTCATCATGCAGAAACTGTTTCAGCGGTGCAAACACCGGCTGAGTCAGCAGCTGTGGCAACAGCTTCATCAACCGCCAGCGCAGCTGCGGTTTGTCGTAGGGCGAGTCTTTCGGTACCGCCTGTTCACCCAGCACCGCCCGGTAACTCTGCCACAGGAACCGCGACGGCAGCTGCATCTCCAGGGCCGCGGCGATCCCCAGTCCCTGCTCCGACGCCAGGGCCAGCTTGAGCCACTGGGCCATGCCGTTGCTCTGCACCAAAAAGATCTCGTTTTCCAATGGCCCCAGGGGGTGGGCCCGGATCCACTCCACCAGCAAGGTGCGAAGGGGCTCCATCTGGTTGGCATGGATGATCGACAGGCCTGGAACTATGGGCGCGGACATGGTGGCTTCCGTTATTAGCTAAGTGAGCTAATCATAACGAGTTTTTGTTCAGGTCTCTACGAACTGTCCACCGCCGGGGCACAAGCGACGAAATAGCCGCCACCGCGTCGCATTTACCGGTCAATTCCGGTAGCTTAACCCCGAACACGGACGCAACAGAATCGGTCGAGCAATGACGCTACTCAAACCCCTGCGCAAAACCCACAAAATCTTAAGCTACTTTGTCTTCGTTCAGGTCACCCTGTGGCTGCTCGGCGGCGCCTATTTTGCCCTGATGCCATTTCAATCGGTGGTGAAAGGCGGTGACCAGGTTCGCAAGCCGGCGCCGCTGACGTCGATGACGCAACTCTCCGACGCCCTCAAGGGCACGTCATCGAACACCGACGTCAGTCAACTGCGGCTGCTGGACTCGGCCCAGGGGCCGCTGCTGCGGATCGATGCCCCGTCCGGGCCACAGTGGTTCAACCTGGGCCAGGGCCAGCCCGCCACCCAGGTCAGCGCGAACCAGGTGGCCCGCTTTGCCGAGCGGCTCTATATCGGCACCGGCCAACTGGCACCGCCACATCGGCTGCAAAGCGTGCCGGATCAACTCGGCGGGCTGGTGCAGGAGCTCAAACACGCGGGGCCGGTCTGGATGGTGGTTGCCAATGACCCGGTTCAGACCCGGCTCTATTTTGACGGCCAATACGGCCACTACCTGACCAGCCGCAACCAGGCCTGGGTGTGGTTCGACGCCCTGTGGCGGTTGCACGTGATGGACTACGATGACGGTGAAGACTTTAACAACCCGCTACTGATACTGTTTTCCATCACCGCCCTGCTGTTCGCCCTGAGCGGTTGCGCACTGGCAGTGCACAGTCTGAAGCAAAGCCTGGTGAGACGCTGGCGCCGTCTGTCCCGAAGGATACCGTTATGATGCGGCCCATTCTGTACTCTTTTCGTCGCTGCCCCTACGCCATGCGGGCCCGTCTGGCCCTGGATTACGCCCACATCGAGCTGGAACTACGAGAGGTGGTGCTCAAACACAAGCCGGCGCACCTCAGACGGATCTCCCCCAAGGCCACGGTGCCGGTGCTGCAACTGAGCGACCACTGGCTGCTGGATCAAAGCCTGGATATCATGCTGTGGGCCCTGTCCCGCAACGACCCGCAGCGGTGGTGGCCCACTGAGCCTCAGGCCCAGGTTCAGGCCCTGGCCCGAATCCAGTACAACGACGGCCGCTTTAAGTATTGGCTGGATCGATACAAGTACGCCGATCGCTTTCCCGAACACTCTCAGCGCTATTACCGGCTTCAGGGCGAACAGTGGTTGCGGCAACTGGATCGCCAACTGAGCCAGGCCACCTGGCTGGGCGGCCAGCAACCGGATCTGTCTGACATGGCCCTGATGCCCTTTGTGCGTCAATTTGCCCATGTGGATCCCGATTGGTTCGCCGCCGCCCCCTACCCGCATCTGAGACGCTGGCTGGAGCACCTCAAGGCCAGCCCCGCTTTTGCCCGAATCATGGCCAAATACCCACCCTACCAACCCGATGACCCTGTTATTGTTTGGCCAACTGATGCGATCACGACTTAAAAAATGCCGCCGGGACGCGTACACTGGCGTAAAATAACATTCACCGGCCGCTGCGAGCGGCCTTTTTGTTGATTCAAGGACCCGATATGCGCCGCTTACTCGCCCTGATGGCATTGATGCTAGCCCCTGTGGTAGCCGCCCAGACCTTCACCTTTACCGCCATTCCGGATCAGGATGAAACCCGCTTGAGAAGCCGGTTTGATCAGGTGGCCGACTACCTCTCCACCGAGCTGGGTGTCGAGGTGAAATACGTGCCGGTGAAATCCTATGCCGCCGCCATTACCGCCTTTCGTAACAACCAGGTGCAACTTGCCTGGTTTGGCGGCCTGTCCGGGGTTCAGGCCC
This sequence comes from Ferrimonas sediminum, assembly GCF_900100175.1. GTDB lineage: Bacteria > Pseudomonadota > Gammaproteobacteria > Enterobacterales > Shewanellaceae > Ferrimonas > Ferrimonas sediminum. The sequence continues at coordinate 71,665 of NZ_FNEM01000008.1, read as the reverse complement.
GGGCCCGGGTTCCTGGCTCACAAGCCATCGCCCAGGGTTACGAAGATCAGTTTTTTAAATCCTATTTCATCGCCCACGCCAGTACCGGACTTAACGCCGCCGACAGCCTGCCCGACGCGCTGAACGGCAAAACCTTTACCTTTGGTTCGAAAGGCTCCACCTCCGGCCGGTTAATGCCGGAATTCTACCTGCGCCAGGCGTTCCAACAGGCGCCCAAACAGACCTTCAGCAAGGTTGGCTTCAGCGGCGACCACAGCCGCACCATCGCGCTGGTTCAGGCCGGCAGCTATCAGGTGGGCGCCGTTAACTATAAGGTATGGGAATCGGAACTGGCCGCCGGCCACATCGACACCAGCAAGGTGGCGGTCATCTGGGAAACCCCCACCTACCCGGACTACCACTGGACCATTCGCGGCGACGTCGACGCCACCTGGGGCGCCGACTTCACCACCAAGGTGACTCAGGCCCTGCTGGAGATGAAACAACCCGCCCTGCTGAACGCCTTTCCCCGCAGCCATTTCGTGCCGGCAGACAACGGTGACTACCAGCCGATCCTGGACACTGCCAAGTCCATCGGACTGATGGACTGATGTCTGCCCCCCTGAGGCTGGACCAGGCCTCTCTGGAGCACGACGGCGTTGCCATACTGCGCAACATCAGCCTCACCATCCGCTGCGGGGAAACCGTGGCGTTGGTGGGCGCCTCCGGTGCCGGTAAATCGTCGCTGCTGGAGCTGCTGCGCCAACAGCACAGCGACCGGGTCGCCTGGTGCCCCCAGGCGCCGGGGCTGGTGCCGATGCTGAGCCTGTACCTGAATGTGTACATGGGCCAGCTCCATCAGAAATCGCTGTGGCGCAACCTGAAAAACCTGTTTTTTCCCTGCGCCACTCACTGGCAGCAGGTCCACGACCTGGCCCGGGAGTTGGGGCTACTGGGCCAGGACGATGCCCAGACGCAGCGTCAACGCATGCTGCAGTCGGCCGAACGCTTCTCCGGCGGCGAACAGCAGCGCATCAGCATCGCCCGGGCGCTGTTTCAGCAGCGGCCGGTGTTTCTGGGCGACGAGCCGGTCTCGGCCCTGGACGAGGTGCAGTCGCGGCGGGTGATTGAGCGAATCAAGTCTCATCATCGCACCTCGGTTCTGGCCCTGCATGATGTGGAACTGGCTCTGGCCTGCTGCGATCGCATCGTCGGCTTAAGCGACGGCCAGGTGGTCCTGGATCGCGCCAGTGCCGACCTGGACAGTGCCACCCTGCTGGCCCTCTACCCCGAACAGCCCCATGGTTAACGCTTTAAAACGAGCCTGGGTACGCCCCAAGGTCAACCGCGCCGCCGAGTTCCGTCGCATCAGTTTTTGGCTGGCTCTGGCCGCACTGGCATGCCTGCCGTTTGCGGATCTGACCGTCTACCAACTGTCGCCAGCCACCGAGTTGGGCCGGCTGCTGGTGGGCATGGCCACTCCGGACTTTCTGGCCACCGAATACCTGGTCGACGCCGTGTTCACCACCCTGGCCTTTGCCCTGCAGGGCATCACCCTGGCGGCGCTGAGTGGCTTTGGGCTGTCACTGCTGTATCAACTGCGCGGCGTGCGCATCCTTGCGGCCCTGCTGCGGTCGGTTCACGAACTGTTCTGGGCGCTGCTGTTTCTGCAGCTCTTTGGCCTCTCGGCACTGACCGGCGTCCTGGCCCTGTGGCTGCCCTACACCGGCATCTTCACCAAGGTGTTCGGTGAAATTCTGGAAGAGGTGGATCGCCAGCCGGAAGCGTCCCTGCCCAAGGCCACCACCCTGAGCCAGGAGATCGGCCTGTTGCTGTACAGCCGGCTGCCGCTGGCATGGCCGCACTTCAAACACTACGCCCGTTACCGGCTCGAGTGTGGCATGCGCTCCTCGGTGGTACTGGGGTTTGTGGGGCTGCCGACCCTGGGATACCACCTGGAAACCGCCTTCCGCCAGGGCCACTATGCCCAGGCCTCGGCACTGCTGTACCTGTTTTACCTGCTGATCGCCACCATGAAGTGGTGGTGCCGGGGAGCGCTGTTGCCACTGTATCTGCTGGCGTCACTGTGGTTTCTGCCCCCGATCGCCAGCATCAACTGGGATCTGGTCATCCAGTTTGTCAGCCAGGACATGGTGCCGGCGCCCCTGCGGGCCGAGCACTGGCAGTGGTCGGCGGATCTGCAGCCCTGGTTGATGATGCTGTGGCAGGAGCAGATTCTGCCCGGGCTCACCGACACCCTGCTGCTCAGTCAGATGGCGCTGCTGCTGACCGCACTGCTGGCGCTGGTGTGGTTTCCCCTGCGCAGCCGCTGGTTGCTGCCGAAGTCGTTGCGGGCACTGGGTCAGCTGTTTTTGATCGTCACCCGTTCCACCCCGGAGTTTGTGCTGGCCTTCGTCGGCCTGTTGATGTTTGGCCCCAGCCTGCTGCCGGCGCTGCTGGCGCTGGGCATTCACAACGGAGCCATCATCGCCCACCTGATTGGCGGATACAGCCAGACCCTGAGCTTACGGGCCGACGATACCCCCAAAGGGCTGAGCCGCACCAGTCTCTATCTGTACCAGATTCTGCCCCGCGTTTATCCGCAGTTTGTCACCTGGCTGCTGTATCGCTGGGAGATCATTCAGCGGGAAACCGCCATTTTAGGGGTACTGGGCATCACCACTCTGGGGTTTTATATCGACTCGGCGTTTGAAGAGTTTCGTTTCGACCGCGCCCTGGTGCTGATTGTGGTCACCGCCCTGCTGAACCTGCTGGTCGACGCGATCGCCCGGCGCCTGCGCGCCCGGCTGCAGCAACCCAGACGACTGCAACACCGGGACGCCTGAGGCCCAGGCGCCATTCAAACCTAGTCCAGCAGTTTCATCTTCTGGGCCACAAATTCGGTGTCGGTCAACACCCCCTGACGATGCAGTTCCGCCAGTTTCTGCAGTTCATCGGCCACGGAAATGGCGGACACTGGCTGTGGTTCCGGTTGAACCGCCTCAGGGGCCTGGCGCTCATCGTCGCGGTCGGCGCGCTGGATCAACACCTCCAGCAAGCCGTGCCAGTGGCGGGCCTGTTCCATGGCAGCGTTATAAACACCCCCCCCTTTCTTTGCCTCGACATCCATCAGGTTAATGTCGAGCACCGGCCGTTCGGTGCAGTTCACCAACAGCCGCAGATCGATGCGCTGAATCTTGTCGCTGGCAACCTTTTTCCCAGACAAGCCGCCGACAATGGCCCCCACGCCCCCCAGAGCCAGACCACCGAGCAGGGCACCACCGATTTGACTGCCCCGGGCAGTGCGGGTCACCGTCAGGCCATCCTCAAACATCTCGACCGACAGCAAATCTCGATACTCAAGCAGCGCCAACTCCGGCTCCAATGTTCCCTGTCGTATCACACACAGCTTCTGGCTCGATTCGTCCAGGGCGATACCGGTATTGCCGTCGTTCGCCATCAGTTGCTGCGAGGGCGTAAACTCCGCCAGTGCCTCAATGCTCTGACGCATCTGCTTCTTGCTGGACGAACGGCTCCAGGCCTGAAACACCGCCGCCAACAACGCCAGCCCCAAGATCACCCCAGCCCACTCCATCAATCCCATCGTCGTACCGGCTCCTTCGCCAAAATCAAAAATCGCGCCATTCTAGAAAGCGACAGGGCTAATGAACAGTCAAAGGCAGCCACAAACGCCAATCAGGCTCAGAAAATTCACCGGTGAACAACATTTTCCCCGGTGCGTTCACCGGGGCACTACATCTCGAGGTTCTTGTCCTGAGAAGCCGCGCCGATCGCCCCGGAAACCACCTGCCTTTGGAAACTGCTGCTGGTGGATGGCCGAGGCACAGTGGCCATACTGAGCCTGGAAGCCGTTAAAAGCGATAACATTATCAAAAATATACGGCAGGGTATCCGAGAGCAAAGGAAGCAGAATCCATTCCATTTGTTGACTGGGTTCCGTGCTCATAGGGCCCCCTCAGTTGGCAAACAGAAATACTAAGCCTGGAAGAGTTCCCCCGGCTTCACCGGCCTAAGGAGGCTACCCCTTAGGCTGCCGGGATCGCTCTCCGGCCGGTTCTCCCTCAACCGCCCCCTCGGCATCCGACCCGGACTCCGCCGCCACCCAGGCAACCAACAGTTTATACCCCAGCGCCAGCACCACGGCGCCGACAAACAGACCAACGATGCCGGACATCATCATCCCCCCCAGGGCTCCTATCAAGATCACCAGCATCGGGATATCCACCCCGCGCCCCATTAACAACGGCTTCAGCACGGCATCACTGGCGCTCACCAAAATCCCCCAGATCATAAAGACCACCGCCACGGTGGTCGACTCCACCGAGAATACATAGGCCATCACCGGCGCCAGAACCAGTATCGGCGGCAGCTGCACGATGGCCAGAATCAGCACCATCAACATCCACAGGCCTGTGGCTGGCACCCCGGCCATCGCCATGCCGACCCCTGCCAGCAGGGCCTGAATGAGGGCCACCCCGATCACCCCCTGGACCACGCTGCGTACGGTGGCCACCGCCAGGGAGGCAAAACTCTCTCCGTGCCCACCGGCCAGACGAACCGCCACTTGGTGAAACACCACATTGGCGCCCTTGGCATTGGCCATAAACACACCGGCAATGATGATGGAGATGACAAACTGCAGCACCGTGGCCCCCACTCCGCCGGCGACCATGGCCGCCGACGACGCAAACGCCTTGATCTCCGGGGCGTAGGTATTCAGCACCCCGGCCAGGTTGGTCGAGGAGCGGGACCAGAACTGATACAGCTTATCGCCTATCAGCGGCCAGTCGGCCACCGACGCCTTCGGCGGCGGAATCTCCAGGGTGCCCTGCTGAACATCGCCGATCAGCTGCTGAGTTTCGGAAAACAATGCCCCGGAGAACAGGACAGTCGGCACCAACAGCAGCGCCAGCACCAGCAGGGTCACCAAAATGCTGACCCTGGCCTGAGCGATCCCGGTTCGTAACGCGCCAGACTGAACCAAAGGATACAGGGCAATGGCGATGATCCCGCCCCAGACGATAGGCAGGATGAAGGGCCGGACGATCTGGAAACACCATGAGACCATCAGCGCAATCATACCGATCTTGATTGCCGCATCCACGGCAGCGGAGGAAAATGATTCGGGCTCGACGCTCTGCATACTTTTCATATTGACTCAGTCCTAAACATAAGAAGGCAACCCTGTGACTGGCCCCGCACCGGCTAGTGATGACGGGGGGACAACCAGGCCCAGTTTCTGCTCTCAAGAAAGAAAGACGCCACCACCATGTACAGCCCCACCAGCAGCAGTTGCACCATCCTCAAATAAAAATTCACATCCACCTCTTTGTCCACGGAGGAGGTGGTGGATCCCACCACTACCAGCAATGCCGAGAAGATGCCGGCATAAATGGGCGCCTTGGCCGGGTCGGCGTAAATCTTTTGGCCAAAAATCACCGCCGCCAGCATGGATAATGCGATGAAAAATGGCAGCTCCGGGACAATCACCAACAAGTTATAGAACAGCACCGCCAAGCCACCGCCGATGCCGTTGGTCAGCAACAGAAACAGGCTCACCTTGACGCTCTTGGCCCCGGTGCTCTGCAGCGACAGGATGGCGATGAAGATCATGGTCAGCAGTGCCCCCGACACCTCCATCAGGTAGAAAAAAACAATCACCGGGAACGCCAGTATCACAGCTCGAAACGCCTCAAACGCCCGTTCGTTCTCGCCGGGGGCCGCCATGGACGCAGGCTGAGAGGGCTCGTCAGGGCCCGAACGTTCCGGCAACCACAGGTGCATCAGGGCAAACAGGGCCACGGCCACCAGACCGGAAAAACTCAGCCCCAGCCCGACCTGCAGGGCCAAACCCGGCTGCATCATCCCCAGGTAGGGCAACAGCAGCACCGAGATGATCAGCATGGTGGCAAAAAAGTTCCATCTGGGATCGGTGAACAGGTAATAGGCCCACAGCATCAGCAGCGCCAGCAAGGGCAGCAGCAGCAGCGGGTACTCGGTGGGGCCAAAACTCACCAGCCAGGCGATGGCCACGGTTACGCTCATGGAGATCACTAACTCATAGACTGTGTGCAGCGTCGGAGCCTGTCGGTCTACCAGAAACTTGGCCAGAAAAACCGGCACGATAAAGGCCAGTGGCCAGGCCCATAGTGCCGAGAGGGCCACACTCAGGCCGATGCCGAGGGTAAATCGCCACACCCGACGACCGACCGGGTCAGGGCCACGCTCACTACCGGACATAGGACAACCAGCTGACGACCCGAATCCACAGCTTACCGAACAGGTTAATGAACGCACCCTCCTGGCTGTATACGATCACATCCACTTGCCCGCCGACCCGCCGGAACCCCTGAGCCTCATCGGCCGCCATCACTATGGTCACCGGAAAGCGCTGAGCCTGTCGCAACCAGCCGGTGTTGCCGGCGACCTGGGCCAGCTTGCCGGTTTGTTCATTCTGGCCCCAGTCGATGCCGTAGTCGATGCTGCTTACCCGCCCTGAAAACACCCGGCCAGGGGCGTAATCCAAGGCAAATTCGACTCTGTCGCCGGCATCGATGTTACCGAGGCTGTTTTCCCGGAAATAGGCTTCTATCCACACATCATCGACAGAGATAAACGTCATGATCGGCTGGCCGGTATTGGCGTACACCCCCTCCTTGAGGCGGAAATTGGAGGCAACGCCGTCCGTCGGCGCCCGAATCCGGGTTCGCTCCAGGTTCAGCTGCGCTTGTTGCAGGCTCAGCAACGCCTGTTTCATCTGGGTGTTATTGGCGCCCTCTGTCCCCAACCGCTCTTCCGCCTTGGCCAGATCGGCCCGGGCACTGGCGACACCGGCTTCGGCCTTGGTCAAGGCGGCGCGGGCGTTGTCGGCCTCGGCTTCGGACATTACCCCTTTGTCCACCATGGCAAAGATCCGCCGGGACTGAACCTGGGCATTTTTCAGATTGGCAAGGGCATTGGTAACCTTTGCCTGGGCCGCAGTGACATTGGCGGTTTGTGCCCCCATGTTCTGTCCCGCCTGCTTGAGCGCCTGCTCAGCCTGCTGCAGGGCAAGCCGGTAATCGGTCTGTTCGATGGCCGCCAGAACCTGCCCCTGACGTATCAAGGTGTTGGGTTCAACCCGTATCTCCTCGACCTTTCCGGAGACCTGCGGGCTGATGGGGACCACGTAGCCCCTGATCCTTCCCAGGTCGGTACTGGGTATCAACCTGTCCGCCACCAGATGAAACAGAAACAACACCACCACCAGAGCCAGGATCGCATTGGTGGCCTTGCGAATTTTATTGCTGGCCCCGGGTTGAGCGTCACCATTGACGCGCGCCTCTTCGGCGCCTGAGGGCGCCCTCTCCTGCTGCTGTGTCATGCCCTTCCGTATCCATTGTCTTTAAGATAAAAACAAAGAGAGAAACCAAGCAGTTCACTCTCACCTATACACTGTAGACCTGGGCTGACGAGCCGGCGTTATTTTTCACCGTGGTGCCATTCGCCCCATCAATGAGCTGGCTCACGCCAAACGCACGCCAAATTCGATACAGTGGCTCCTTTTGACACGCAATCAGGGCACAAGATGACAGGCATAAATCAACAACGGCTGGTGGACCACTTCATTGAACTGGTGAAGATTGACAGTGAGTCCGGCAACGAAAAAGCGATTGCCGAAACCCTGGCGGAGCAGCTGGGCCAACTGGGATTCCGGGTACAGCGCCTGCCGGTCGATGACGCGCTCTCCAACGGCTTCAATCTGTATGCACGGCTACCGGGTTCCTTGCCGGGCAGCACCTTGCTGAGCTGCCATATGGATACCGTCAGCCCGGGCAACGGCATTACCCCCATTATAGAAAACGGCATCATTCGCTCAGACGGCACCACCATCCTCGGCGGCGACGACAAATCCGGCATTGCCGCCATTATGGAAGCGATTCGAGTACTGCAGCATCAGAACCGGCCCCATCAGACCGTGGAGTTGGCATTTACGGTGTATGAAGAGGGCGGACTGCACGGCTCCAAGCAGTTCGACATGTCGCTGATCGAGTCCGGGCAGGCCATCGTACTGGACTCCGGTGGCGATATCGGCACCATCATCACCACCGCACCGGGGCAGCAGAACCTCAAGATCACTCTGGAGGGCAAACCGGCCCACGCAGGACTGGCACCGGAGCAGGGAATCAATGCCCTGACGGTGGCAGCCGAAGCCATCAGTAAGATGACGCTGTCACGAATCGACAACGAAACCACCGCCAACATCGGTATCGTGCGTGGCGGCAATGCCACCAACATCGTCATGCCGTCATTGTATCTGGAAGCGGAAGCCCGCTCCCTGGATGACCACAAGCTGGCGGCTCAGGTTCACCATATGGTCGACACCTTTAAACAGGCCGCCACCCACCACGGCGCCGGATTGAACATCGACAGCCAACGGGCCTACAACGCCTATCGCATCGAGGATAACCACCCGCTGGTGGAGCAGATCCGCACCGCCTTCTGCGCCATGGGCGTCGAGCCCAAGACCCGGGCCACGGGCGGCGGCAGTGACGCCAATATCTTCAACGAGAAAGGTCTGACTACGGTCAACCTGTCCACTGGAATGGCTAAGGTTCACACCACCGAAGAGCAGATCGCCATTGATGACATGGTGGCCATCTCGCAATTCCTGACCCACTTCCTGGCCAGCTAAACACCCGGGCCGCTGCCCTGGCAGCGGCCTCTCTACATATTAGAATAACTGCATACCAAAACTAATATTGGCATCGGTTGCCCTTGACCATTGCCATTTTCAATGTGAAGAATCACTGAGTTTTATCCCCCATTAATTAAGTGCATTCAACTGCTCAACCATCCCTCATTCAGCCCGATCCAGGACAACGGTTCGAGATTGATCGCCATAAATCACTGTTTTATTGGAACAAAGCCAGACGTAATGCTACAAAAACCTAACTTAATATTCGCAATAAATGAAACTTTCATGCGAAAAAGAGGTTGAATAACAGTATTTTGACCAGCCTTTGATTCGAAGCGGACCATATTTCTAACTGGTCTACAAAAACGGACAATTTAATACCTATTTCATTGAGAATGGTTGCCTTTGTCCGTATAATTCCGCCTCCTTTAACCACTCGAGTATGACTCATGAACCGGCGCCTAGATATTCCAACTGGACTGATGTTTTTCCTGGTCTTTTTGCTGGTCGGTTGTGCCTCGGTCAATCCCCCCTCCGAGCACAGCGGTTTGCCGGCCATCAACGCCAAGATTCAGATCTCGGGCCAGGCCAGCGAGTTGCCGGCCAACGCCGGTGTGCAAAGAGTAAAATATAAACGACGGGGCACGGTCATTGCCCAGCTGGGACAGGGTTTTGGTTTCAGTTACCGCCCCAGCCTGGCTGAGAATGAAAGCAGTGATCAAACCACCTTTCCCGTCACCATCACACTCACCCACCCGCCTATCACCCAGGCCGACGGCAGCGTAACTCGCATCACTCAATGGGACAGTGTGATGGAGTTGGGAAAGGTCAACCACAGCGTGTGGATATTCGAGTCGGAACGGATGCTGGTTCCCGGCAGTTGGTACCTGAGCGTGGACTACGACGGCCAGTCGTTGGCGAAGCGTCACTATGTGGTCGACACCGCGGCAACCCCGCCTCAGAAGCTGACTTCGGTCTGCAGTGCCGACGAGTCGCGCTACCTGTCCGGATTGGCCAGGGATCATCACGCCTGTTGTAACGACAACGACGCCCACGCCTGCTTCAATTTTGCCTGGCGCGGCGTCGAGCGCAGCGGAGACACCCTGGGTGCCGCCCTCTATTACGGCCGCGGCTGTGAACTGGGCGACCCGTCTGCCTGCCGTTTTGCCGGTCGCCTGGCCAAAGACCAGCAACAAAAACAGCATTGGTACAGCCTGGGCTGTGAACTGAATGATGCCGACAGCTGCCAGAAACTGACGGACTGATCGTCAACGCCGGGGCCAGGATTTTAGCGCGCGCCGCCGAGCGGCGGCGCGCAACTAATGACGAATCAACGCCCAGGCGATGGCAAACATCATCACCCCGACCGCCGCTTCAAACCACTGCCAGGCGCGGGCCCGGCTGAACAGCGGCGCCAGCAGGCGGGCACCAAAGCCCAGGCTGAAAAAGAACACAAACGACGCCGACACCGCCCCCAGGGCAAACGCGCCTTTAGCGCTGTACTGGGTCGACACCGATCCGAGTAACACCACGGTATCCAGATAAACACTGGGGTTGAGCCAGGTAAACGCCAGACAGGCCAGCGCCGCCGGTTGCCAGCGGACCAGCGCCATCCCCTCCCCGCTCATGGCATGACGCGACGTCAGCGCCGAACGCAGACTCAGTATGCCGTAAAGACACAAAAAACCGGCCCCCGCCCAGCGGCCCCACTGAGCCACATCATCGGACAGACTGAGCACACTGCCAAACCCGAACACCCCGGCGCTGATCAGCAGAGCATCGGACGCCGCACAGATGCTGACCACCAGCAACACATGCTGACGCATGATCCCCTGACGCAGCACAAAGGTGTTTTGCGCACCGATGGCAAAAATCAGCGAAAGCCCCAGGGTAAACCCGGAGATGGCCGCCTGCAGTGCACTGTCGTTCATGTCGTTACTCGAAACCCTAATGGCGCCACAGCAGGTGGCAATGGGAGGGCCATGGTACGCCAAACGACCTGCTACATCTAAAAAAAGCACCTCAGGAACGGTACTTTGTGCGCGAACAGGCCACACCCACGGTGAGTCACTGATGATGATCACCATCGAATAGATCCCCCCTTGATTGGCGCCAATCTCCGGGTTATCCCCCTCATCGGCCGACTAGGGTTGACTCTACGCAACCGCCGCCACCGCCAAAACGCGGCGGCATCCCTCAAATGGTATAACAAAGCCAAATTAACGCCCCTGGGCAGCATCACTCACCGATGCTGCGCCATGGTTGTTCACGAGGTAAAGCGCTTTAAATTCACCGCATTCTCTTCACCTTGGTCCCGGAAAACGCGATACTGGCTGTTCCAAGGGCCGGTCAGTACCAGTCCGCCATCATCTCCAGCTTCGGAAGAGACCATGAGCCTGTCCTCCCTGCCTCCGACCAACGCCGTTGCGCCACTTACGCCGGTCCATACCGGCCAGGCCGAGCCGCCGCCAGCAAACCCGAAACAGTCGGAGCCGGTTCAGCCGGATGCCGTGACAGCCGCCCAGACCGGACAGAAAAGCGATACCGATGCCGACGCATCCCAGTCGGGTTCCTCCGCCCAAACCCGCACCGAAGCCCGACTGGTTGAGCAGCAACTGCAGCAGCTACAATCCCGGGATCAGGAGGTCAAAACCCATGAGCAGGCCCACGCCAATGCCGGCGGCCAGCATGCGGGACGACCAAACTATGAGTTCACCCGGGGCTCCGACGGTCGCATGTACGCCAGTGATGGCGAGGTCAGCATCGACACCGGCAAGATTGAGGGGGATCCCCGGGCCACCATCGATAAGATGCAAACGGTGATCCAGGCCGCCAACGCCCCAACCCAGCCTTCCAACCAGGATCGTAAGGTCGCCGCACAGGCGGCGGTGATCATGAGTGAAGCCCGCACCGAGATGTTGCAGGAGTTGCAGCGGGCGGAGCAGGAAGCCGACAACAGCTCGAAGACCGCCGCTCCCTCAATCGAGAAAGCCACTGAAAGCAGCCCGGCCACGGGCGCCAGTACTCAGCCGGCCTCTAAACTGGACATCGAAGGCAACGGCAACGACCAGGCCCGGTCGCGCCTGCAGAATCAGATCGTCAAAGGCGGCGCCTACCAGCAGGCGTTTCCCCCGGGCAGCGTCATCGACGACCGTCTCTAACCCCCTGACGAAAAAAGGCCCGTAACGGGCCTTTTTTTCTCTTCGGTTCGATTACGCAGTCGCCACTTCGGCATCCACATTCCCGGCATCCAGACGCTTGATGACCGCACCATAGATGATCAGTGACACCGCCGACAACGATGCAATGCCAGCAAATACGTACCAGATGTAGTGGGCATTGCTGGCCGCCGCTGCCCAGGCGTCATGGCTGTCAAACAGGCGCGGATCCGGGCAATAGGCTTCCAGAAGATAGCCGGACAGGCCGAAACCCAGCAGCGAACTGATGAAGGAGTGCAGGTGCGAAAAGCCCAGGTACAACCCCTCCTCGCCCTTGGGCGCCTGCAGGGAGAAGTACTCCAGGAAGCGGGGCGAGATAAAGGATTCCGCCAGCCCTTGCAGGACGATACCGACGATCATCATCAGGGCGATGGGGTGGACCTGAATGAAACCCAGATCCACATTACCGTTAAGCATGTTGCCCGACGCCATGGCCAACGCCGACACCGGCATAATAAACATGCCCACGGTCATGGAGAACAGGGCACTGCGCTTGCGCATCAGTGCGGTCACCACACCGACGGTCATCACCACCACAAAGGGGTTAACGTTGGCGTACCAGCTGGGAGAGGCGCCTTCACCGGCCATCCGCAGCACGTACTTAGGCATGGTGGCGTACAGCTGGTGTTGTACCATCCAGAAGCCGGAGATGATGAAGGTAAGGGTGATCAGGCGAGCGTTGCCGACCACCTTCACCAGGGCTGCCCAGGTCTGGGACAAGGAACGCTTCTCGGTGGTATCTTCAGCGGTTTTGAAGAACATGAAGATGGCAAAAAACGCCACCGCTGTCATGGTCGCGGCGAAGTAGTTGAGGTTGATAAGCCCCAAATCACCCATGGACTCACGCAGCGGCTTGACCACGGTTTTGCCTGAAAAGGCACCGATGTTCACCATCATATAGAAGATGGAGAAGCCCTTGGCTCGAGTCTCGGCGGTAGTGGACTTGGCCACGGTGGCAGTGATCACCGCCTTGATGAAGGAGCCACCAATCATGATGACCACCATTACCGGCACAATGGCCCAGCGTTGGTCCGACTCCATCAGACCGGTAAACACCACCTGGCGACCGTACTCCACCAACCCCTGAGACTCCATCACCGCCGGCAGCAGCGCCAGGCTGGCGTAACCTATGGTCAGCAAGCCGAAGGCCAGCATCAGTGAGTTTCTAAAACCGATCTTATCGGCGATGGCGCCACTGAAAGTGGGCAGAAAGTAGAGGCCAGCGGAAAACATGCCAGAGATCCAGGCCGCTTCCACGTCGCTGAAACCCAGGATTCGGGACAGATACAGGGTGATAACAATGAACACGCCGTAATAGGCCGCCCGTTCCAACAGCTCAACGCCGTTGGCTACCCAGAAGTTCTTCGGAAAGCCGCCGAAGAAAGAAGAAGATGAATTTGAATTCATTATAATTATTTCCAGCTACAGGAATGGTTGAAGAGTCACAGTGACACCGGCCCGGGCCTTAAGCCCGGCGACTGGCACTCTGCCGCTTGTGCCGGTGAGTCTACCCTATTTTTACATTCACAGAGAACCTGGATGACAGCATCGTTGCCTGCGCGTTACATCTTCGCCGGTTTTATAACCCGGTTCTCCCCGTCTGCAACCGGCTCACGGCGCCGGAATGACGAAACTAAACGTCACAATTGGCGGGCTTTTCTTTCTGATTTGGCGGATTCAAGGAAGTTTGTGGCGGCTCACACTGTCAGAATCGATGGTGAATTTCAGCTTTGCACCCCAGGTTACGCTTATGTTAGACTCTGCCGAAAATTGCTTCATATAATCCCAATGATACGGTTTGGGAGTTTCTACCAAGAGCCTTAATATTCTTGATTATGAAGTCTGTAGCTTTATGTGCGTAATAGTAAAGGTAGAGACTCATGAATCATTTTAACCTGCCCAAGATCGATCTTCATTGCCACCTGGACGGCAGCGTTCGTCCCCGCACCATTATCGAGCTTGCCCACCAGCAGGAAGTGTCACTGCCCAGTGATAATGTCGACGACATTCGCGCCTTGATGGTCGCCCCGCCGACCTGTCCCAACCTGGATGAATACCTGAAGCGGTTTGAGCTGCCGTTGTCGGTGATGCAGACCGAGGCCGCCATTAAACGCATCTCCTTTGAGCTGTTTGAAGACGCCGCCCTGGAAAACGTCAAATACCTCGAGGTGCGCTTCGGTCCCCTGCTCCACCTGCAACAGGGCCTGACCCTGGATCAGGTCATTGGCAGTGCCGTCGCCGGCATGAAAGAGGCGGAGCAACAGTACGACATTCGTGGCAACTACATCCTGTCGATTCTGCGTACCATGCCGAAGGACCGCATCGATGAGGTCATCGATGCCGGTGCCCGCTACCTGAATCAGGGCGTGGTCGCCTTTGATCTGGCCGGCAGCGAACTGCCGGGCTTCAGCCAGGAGTTTATCGCCTATGCCGACTACGCCCGTCAGCTGGGCTACCGGGTCACCATTCACGCCGGTGAACAGGGCAGCGGCCAAAACGTGTTTGATGCGGTCAGCCTGCTGGGTGCCGAACGCATCGGCCACGGCATTCACATCAAAGGCCACCCTCAGGCGTATCAGTTGGTGAAAGCGCAGTCGGTGGCACTGGAAACCTGCCCCAGCAGTAACATTCAAACCAAGGCCGTCGACGATCTGGCCAGCCATCCGGTCAAAGCCTTCCACAAAGACGGCGTGCTGATCACCATCAATACCGACAACCGTACGGTGTCCGATACCACCATGACCGATGAAGTACGCAAAGTGATGGAGGAGTTTAACCTGAGCGAAGATGAGTACTTCGAGATCTATCGGGTCAGCGTCGACAACGCCTTTGCCAGCGATGAAGTAAAGGCACATTTGCTGAAATACCTGCCTTAACCGCTCACCGGCACTGCACCGGTTTCCGCGACGGTCTTACGACTTGGTCCGGGACAGGTGCAAACGCCGGGTGGCAAAACCGACCCCGCCTGGCACAGGGCCGTAGGCCTCGCCGGTCAGTTGGGCTTCTATCATACTGAAGCGCCCGTAAGTCACCACCTCCACCCGCATGATCACCGAACTGCGACTGGGCAGCCGCACCTGCAGCTCCCATGCCGGCACCACCGACAACCTTCGGGTCAGGGGCGCAAGCTCGAAATCATCACACACCAGCTGGGCCTGGTCCGCCAACTCGGCCATCAGGGCACCAATCTGCGAGTGACGCATCAGCGAATTGGTCAGGTTGGACTCAAAAGAGTCTGGAAACCGCTCAATCTCCTCCAGGCCGCGATAGGCAAAATCGGCGTCTACGGTAAAACTGTCCCCTAACCTCCAGGCAACCTGCCGGGACAGGGACACATAATCCTCAAAACTCTGCTGCTGCGAGACCGCGGACTCCAGCACCGTCACCTCGGCCGGCTCACCGGCCTGGCAGTCCAGTAAAATCAGGTTTGCCCCGGCGGCATCCAGTACCGCAAACTGGGTCGGTGGCTCGGGACACAAGGGACGCACCAGATTTTTAATCTGTTCGATCTGGCAATGGTGGCAATTCAGCAGCAGTCGTTCCGCCGCCTGCGCGGTGCTAGCGAGCAACAGAACCATCAATATCGCCCATCTCATTACAGACCCTCCTCTGTCGCGGCCGCTACCACCGCCCGTTCTACAGAAAAATAAATGCAGATAAATCAAAGAGTCAGGACATTATCACAAGAGGGTGTTGATTCAATGTTGCGACCACAGGAATGCTAAGGCTGCCGCAAAAAGTCGCCATCGACCAACCGTTGCTAACGCCATCAGCAACCGCCAGCACGACGCAACCCCCGACTCCCTCCCCCCAGCGGCGCCATTCCGTAAAGCAAAGTTGCCAGTATCGGCGCTTCGGTGCGCTTGAGAATTTATCGGTTTGCGACACCGATGTTACAACCCTTTAGCCAAGCCGTGGTATTATCCGTAACTTATTGTAAACATTAATATTGTTTCTTTTTTCGCCGAGGGCGGAAAAGTTCCAACAAAGAGAAGTAGTTATGTGGAACAGACTGAATAAGTCGATGATGGTCTGCCAAATGGTGTTTGGCCTGTCCTTTTATGGCGTGATGATTGTCCTGACCCGGTTCTTCCTCGAGGATCTGGGTTACTCCGAAGCCGATACCATGATGGTGGTCGGCGCCTTTTCCGCCATCGGCCCCCTGTTCGCCATCGCCGGCGGTTTTATTACCGACAAATTCCTCGGCGCCTATCGCTCGCTGACGCTGGCCTTCAGCTGTTTTGGCGCCGGCTACGGCATGCTGGTGCTGGGCGCCTCCATGACCAATGTGCCGATGAGCCTGGCCGGCATTGCCCTGGCCAGCTACGCCCGCGGGTTGATGTCCCCCTCCTATCCGCCGATGTTTAAGCGCACCTTCGCCTCCGAGGAGGAGTTTGAGAGTGGCTATGCGGTCAACTACTCCGTCAACAACGTCGGTGCCTTTATCGGTCAATACCTGTTTCCGCTGATCGTACTGGTGATTGGCTTCAACGGCAGCTTCATGCTCTCCGCTTCCATGGCAATACTGGCCATGGTACTGCTGGTGGTCACCCGTAAGCCGCTACTGAAAGTGAGCCCCGAGATCGACAACCGGCCGGTCAGCGCCCGCAACTGGGCCCTGTTTACCGTAATCTCTGTCGCGATGATCGGACTGGTGTTCTTTATGTTTAACAACATGGAGATTGGCCAGAACATCGTTTACGCCATCGGCCTGGGTGCCATCGGCTACTTCATCTCGCTGATGATCAAAGCGGACAAGCGCGATTCGCTGAAGATGGGCACCATCCTGATCATGGTGGTACTGGCTATTGCCTTCTTCGTCTACTACGGCCAGATGATGACCTCCATGACCCTGGTGACCATCAATACCATGCGCGGTGATCTGTTCGGCTTTATTCCGTTGGCCCCCGAAGCCGCCATGGCGATGAACCCCTTGTGGTGTATGGTCGGCGGCCCCCTGGTGGCCCTGGTATTTTCCAGCCTGGAGAAGCGCGACATCCACTTCACCACCGCCACCAAGGTAGGCTTTGCCTTCATCCTGACCGCCATCGCCTTCGGCATTCTGACCCTGGCGGTGATGACCATCGGCGAGAACGTGATCATCCGCCCCGAGGTGTTCCTGGCCATTCACTTCTTCCAGGCCCTGGCCGAAGTGATCGTCGGCTCGATGGTGGTGGCCTTCATTCTATCGGTGGCACCCAAGCATATTGAGGCGTTCTCAGTCAGCCTGTTCTCGGTGGCCATCGCCCTCTCCGGCATCGTCGGCGCGGTGTTCTCCACCTCCATCGCCCTGGAGAAGGGCCAGGCGATCACCCAGGAGATTGCTCAGACCGTGTACGGCGACTACTTCGGCATGCTGACCATCATGGCGGTAGTGCTGGTGGCCGTGGCCTTCAGCGCCTCCCAGCTGATTAAGAAGATGCTGGAGGGCAGCGAGCCCGAGGTCGCCGCCGAACTGCAGCAAGCGGAAAGCTGACCCCTATGACCTAACGAAAAAGCGCTTCCTTTAGGAAGCGCTTTTTTTCCCCACAGCGGCAACTGGCTCATTTGCTCTAGGCTATCTCCTAAGATATCGCTATTAGAAACATTCTGGGTCTGTTCGAGGTATTTCCAGATATCAAGCGACCTTACCTCTCTAATACCGATGCGGGCACCCGTAGCCCTGCGCCCTAAAAACTGCCCAAGAGATCGGGCTGACTTCGCCCCCTGACTGTGCTGATGAAACCATAACTCCCTTTCGAATACAGCAACGAATATGCCGGCCCTCAGTCTCCTCAGCTCCTCAGCTCCTCAACTGACACCTCGACCACGGACGATATGCGCCCGACAACTACGACATTTCAGGCCTCCAAAACCCCTATGTTGGATACCTGAACACTACCGCTATATAGCGTTAAGCAATGCGTTTTTAGCAAAAAAAATTTGCGATGACACTTATTTTGACTCAAGAGTTACCATTATAAATCACACATATATTTATCAGTTATTTGTTTTTGATAAATTTACTACCTTGACTTGAAAAATAGATTACCCCTCCCTTCAGTGAAAGTTAATTTTTTAAATCCCAAGGTCACGATTTACACTATAGAGAAAAAATGCAATTGATCTAAACAAAATAACTTCACAGTATTAATGATGCCGTTATGGCTACACACATATTGTTTTAGATAAGAACAGAGTGTTTTATGATGAAACGAACAGCGATAATATCCATCGTCGTCACCACATTGCTTGGCTGTAATAGTGATGACAACAACACAGTAATCAAACCGGAAAACCGGGCTCCGATAGCCGTCCCGGATACCGCCTCGGTTAATATCGGCGAAGAGGTCCGTATTGATGTGCTGAATAATGACTCAGACCCGGACGGTGATGACCTCTCCATCACCAAAGCCGATGGCTTCACCATTGATGGCGATCAGCTTATCTATCAAGCCGGCAGCGACCAGCTTCCGGGGGAGAAGATCCTGGTCTACACCATCTCCGATGGCAAACTGGACGCAAGCTCCAGCGTAACCATTACCCTCACCTCCAAACCCGACTCCGGTAACCTCCCCTCCAACCGCGGTGATTACGCCGGCTCCGAGGCCTGCTCAACCTGTCACCGGGGCATCTACGACGAGTGGAAGGATACTCGCCACGCCACCGTAATGCGCAAGCTCTACACCGAAGATAACCACGGCATAGACGCTCCCTGGGGCACCGAAACCGAACCCAAGGTCTTCTATGCCAATGGCCATAAATACACCTCCTTTATGAAGGGGGAGGAGTACTGGGTCACCATCCACGACCCCAAAGACAGCAGCAAGGACATCACCACTCGGGTGGATGTGGTTGGCTACCGCACCCAAACCAACTTCTTCACCTATGACCAAGAGAGCAACTCGCTGATACTGCTTCCCTTCGTCTATTGGACCGACGAAGATTACGAGCAGTGGACCAACTGGGTCGAATGGCTCTGGTATGACGACGAAGGTAACCTGTTTCCTGAAGATGAGTTGAACGCACACATCGAATTCGGATCTTACGAGAATGTTTGCGCCGAATGCCACCTCACCGGCTTTGAGATCGAGTCCTTTAAGGAAAACGAATTTGCCGGCATGGTCGTCGACAAATCCAACATCTGGGAAACCGAGTTCGCCACCGGCTGTGAAAACTGCCATGGGCCTGGAGCCAGCCATACCCAGTCGATGAGCAAAGAGGATATCGTCAACCCCAAAGACCTTGAAGGCGACAACAAGGGCACTGAATGCTCCCACTGTCACCAGTCCGGCCACCCTGCGGGCTATGAAAACAAGCTATTTGCAGAAATTCCCTACAAGTTCAATGCAGAGGATTCGCTCTCCAAGGGCCAGCACTTCAACGTCGGGGACAACCTGTTCGACTTCTATGAGTTCAACATCAGGGACAAATGGCCGGGAACCGATTACTTCAAGCAGTCAAAAACCCACCCGATGGAACTGGCCGGCTCCAAGCATGGACAGAGCGGCATGACCTGCACCTCATGTCACGACGCTCACAGCCAGAAACTGAAACATAAGGGTGACGCCCAGTGCACCGCTTGTCACAGCGATAAGGCCAGCGCGAACCATAAGATGATGATCCATGATGTAGTGGGCGCCAACTGCGTTGACTGCCATATGACGTGGAGTCATCGCAGTCGCGACCGCTCAAGACGCTACGACATTCGGGCGCACCACTTCGAGGTAATTCAACCTCAGCAATCACTGGCCCAGTATGACTACATCAATCAGTTCACCAAAGATGATGCTGACCCAGAAAACAAGCTCACCCAATCATGGGAAAAAGTGATTAATAAAGGCACCTGCTATGACAGTTGGAAGTATCCGCCAAACACCAAGGAGTGTACCGATTTTGATGTCATGCCTAATGCCTGCTCCTCTTGCCACAAAGATGAGTTTCCTGCACCAGGGAAATTTGATGATATTGAACGAAATAAATTATTGAAGGGACAAGAAAGGTATCAACGCTTTCTTGATAACAGTAAGTAAATTAAGTTAGAAACGTATCACAAGGCCAACTTTCATTGAGAGTTGGCCTTGTATTAATGAATAAACAATGCTAGCCTCATCTACTGTTAATATCTTACCCATCCTCTCCAACAGCTTGTTTAAAATTCACTTCAAATAAATGAATAATAAAGTCGGTCGCCCCTCAAATAGAATCCAGGCCAGAGAATCTCTTATTTTGGCCGCCAGGGACCTCTTCTCTAGAATGCCTTATGAAAAAGTCTCCATTCGTCTCATCGCGGACAGGAGTGGCGTTAGCTCAGCACTGATCAAGTACTACTTCGATAACAAGTTTGGTCTGTTTGAGACAATGATAGTAGAAACATTTCAGCCAATATCATTGAAGATGCGAACGGCAAGAAACAAAGAGGATTTTGATTCTCTGGCAAGCGTGTTGAGGACGTTTTATCAGACCATGATTCAACATCCGGACTATGCCAGGCTCCTTTACCGGGTACTCACCGGCAGCGATTCGGTGACCCAAAAGCTGCGCTCCGAGAAGATCATCGACGCCGTCTATGTTTCAGGAAGTTCACTGTTTTTCAATAACATCAATACCGATCGCCCGTCGATGGATACCGACTTACTCCGGCTGAGCTTTTTCAGCCTGATGTACTTCCCCTTTCTGGCATCGGAGGGAATGATGACGTTCAATAACTTTGAGATGACACCAGAGTTTTTGCAGAGGCTGGCGGCTCACAACATCGAACTGTTGAAACGCTCACTGCTCGATTAAGCGATACAAAGGGATGGCGCCCCTAATCCCAATAGAGGCGCCTACCATTCACACTACAATGCCGCCTCAAGGATCTCGCGGCTGCGACCCAGATCGATGTCGCCACGTTCACCCAGCTTGACCATGCCGTGGCGCTCCAGCTGCGCCATCAGGGTGTCGACCACTTCGGCGCCATGACCATATTCACTGATGCGGGTCTTCACCTTCATGGTTTCAAAGAAGGCGCGGGTGTTGGCAATGGCCACGTCGATGCGGGTCTCTTCGTCCCCCTCGTTCAGGCCCCAGATCCGCTCGGCGTACTGCAGCAGTTTCTCGCGCTTGGGCTGGCGCTGGGCCTGCATCAGATTCGGCAGCACCACCGCCAGGGTCTGGGCATGATCCAGCCCCAGCACCGCAGTCAGTTCATGACCAATCATATGGGTGGCCCAATCCTGGGGCACGCCTTTGCCAATCAGGGTGTTGAGGGCCAGGGTCGCCGCCCACATGATGTTGGCCCGCACGTCGTAATTTTGCTGCTCTGCCGGTTTACCCACGTCCGCCATCGCCTTGGGGCCCTCTTCAATCAGGGTCAGCAACAGGGATTCGGCAAAGCGATCCTGAATCGGCGAATTGACCGGGTAGGTCAGATACTGCTCGATGGTGTGCACAAAGGCATCCACCACCCCGTTGGCCACCTGTCGGGCCGGCAGGGTATAGGTGGTGGTAGGATCCAGTACCGAGAACTGCGGGAACACCAGCGGTGAGTTGAACGCCAGCTTGTCTTCGCCCCGGGTCACCACCGAGTTGCCGTTGGCTTCCGAACCGGTGGCGGGCAGAGTCAAAATGGTGGCCAATGGCAACGCCCGGGTTACCGGCACCTGCTTGGCCAGGATGTCCCAGGGGTCCTGGCCCTCGAAGTGTGCGGCCGCAGCCACAAACTTGGTGCCATCGGCCACCGAGCCGCCGCCCACCGCCAGCAAAAAGTCCACCTGCTGCTCTTTCACCGTCTTCACTGCTGCCATCAGCTCATCGTACTTGGGGTTGGGGGAGATACCGCCATGCTCAACCCAGTCAAACTCTGCCAGAGCATCGCTGACCTGCTGGTAGACACCATTGGCCTTGATGCTGCCCCCGCCGTACAGCACCATCACCTTACTTCCGGCTGGAATGTAGTTGCCGATGTTGGCGATTTCGCCTTCACCGAACAGGATGCGGGTGGGGTTGTGATAATCAAAATTGTTCACGGCAGACTCCTTGTTTTTGTCACCGGGATGATCAGAGAACACAGGCATTGTAGCCTCTGCCTATTGTGTGTAAATCATCGTTTTTGCTATAACACTGTAAAGCAAAACTGAACAATGCTAGGAATGATGAAAACCACCTCGGACAACATGCGCATCTTCGCCACCGTGGTTACCGAAGGCAGCTTCACCGCCGCCGCCAAAAAGCTGAAGTTATCCAAAGCCGCCGTCAGCCAGCAGCTCAAGCAGCTGGAATCGCGGCTGGGGGTCAAGCTGATGAATCGCAGCACCCGAAAGCTGAGCCTCACCGAGGCCGGGCAGGACTACTTTCACAGCTGCATTCGGGTTCAGGCAGAGATTCAGGCTGCCGAAGAGCGCCTGGCCGAGTTACAGGGACAGGCCACCGGCACCCTCAAGGTCACCTGCTCCGCCAACTTCGGCAGTCGTCACATCGTGCCGGCAATCATCGCCTTTAAGCGGCGCTACCCCAGCATTGGCATCGAAGTGATGATGAACGATCAGATGCACGAGCTGGTGGCCGAAAACATCGATGTCGCCTTCCGCCTGGGGCCGCTGCCCGCCAGCCAACTGGTGGCACGCCGGGTGCTTCACTGCCCCTACCTGTTGTGCGCCAGCCCGGAGTATTTCGAGCGCCACCGGCCGCCAGTCACCATCGAGGAGCTGTCGCAGCACAACTGGATCATCCATCAACTGGCCCGCCACCCCAATCGCATCAACGTCGGCATCGACGGCAAACTGGTCGAAGTGACCGTGGATGGCGACGTAATCACCGATAACTCTCTGGCTCGAAGGCAGTTTATTCTGGAGGGACTGGGGATCGCCCGGGTTGCCGAGGTGGACGTACGCGAGGATCTGGCCGCCGGCACCCTGGTTCGAGTAATGGACGACCATGACTTTGGCTCTATGGATCTCTACGGCGTCTATACCGACCGCCAGCTAATGACCCACAAACTGAGGCTGTTTCTGGATTTTGTGCAGCAGTGGTTCAATCCAGACACTGGCGAATAAAGCGCGCGCTCTGGGCCAGCGCCTGCTCCCCTTCCGGCAACCGATGCAGTAACGGAAAGACATGGGGCATGCCCCGCCAGATATCGAAGTTCACCCGAACCCCCGCCGCCTGCATCTTGGCGGTGATCTGGCGGGCATCCTCCAGCAGCACCTCTTCGGTTCCCACCACCACCATCATCGGCGGCAGATCATGATGATCACCATGGTAGGGCGACGTTAACGGATCAAGGGCCAGCTCAGGCCGCGTCAGGGCGCACTCCTTCATCACCATTAAAAACGTGGCCGACAACATCGGATCCCTGTCCAGGTTCGCCAGTACCGCTTCCGCTGACAACGCCAGGTTGGTGCTTGGCGAGAACAGAATGCCACCGGCGGGGTTGGGCAACTCACTGTCACGAATGCGCATCAGGGTCGACAGCGCCAGGTTGCCGCCGGCGGAATCACCGGCAATCACTACCTTGTCGGCATCAATGCCCGAGTCCAACACCCGTTCATAGGCGGCAAAGCAGTCGTCGTGGGCGGTTGGCAGCGGGTGTTCCGGTGCCAGGCGGTAATCCACCATCACGCCGCGGACCTTGGCCTGTTTGCACAGTTTCGCCAACATGGCGGTGTGCATGTTCGGTGTCTTGATGCAAAATCCGCCGCCATGAAAATAGAGGATGGCCCGGTCTTCCCGTGCCCCTTCTGGAGTAAGCCAATTGCAGCTGAGGCCCTTCACCAGGTAGGCCTGCTGCTTTATCCCGGACGGCATCGGCGCCATGAGGCCGATATTGTCAAAACCGGCGGCAACCTCGCGGATTCGGTACACATCGACATCGCCCTGCATGCGACGTTTAAACCCATGTTTTAGCACCCGGTTAAACACCCGGCTTTGCCAGCTTGGCTGGGCATTAACCACACTGTGGGCGAAATCATCCTGACTCATTAACGTACTCCGGTGGATTGCCTTTGCTTCAGAATAACGCCTTCTGGATTCGAGTGTAAACTGACTCTTTTGTTTGCAAGGTGGGGTAAGTATCTGTCGAACAAGCTGGTCTTAGGCTGAGTCAGGGCCGCCAACTCCAGCTCATCCAGGGCGCGATCCATGTCATTGGCCAGCAGTCCGATGTCCGGCAACACTTTACGACAGCCAAGAAACCCCAGGCACACCTTACCGTTGTAGGTGTAAGCGGAGATGTTAAGGCACTGGCCCGGCGGCAGAGCCGACATCGGTGCAACCTGAACCACCTCGGCTCCCATCAGGTAACGGACTTCCGCCAGGCCGGGAACGGTGGAGATCACCAGGTTGGAGGATGCCGGCAGTTTCGACTCCAGACCGTATTTACCGGCAATCATCGACACCGCCTGCATCAGTACGCCGTACTTTTCGTACAGCGCCGGCGAAAATTCGCGAATCTCATTTTTGGTGTCGGTGGCGGCCGCCTGTATCCGCTTCAGGCGCGGCAGCGGTAACAACTCCGGTGGCTGCAGCTCCACCAGGCCGGGTACAAACTGGTTGTTGCTGGTCATGTCGCCGGGCTGACGGACGTTCATTGGCATCAGCACCACCAAGGGCTTGTCCGGCAGCCTGTGGTTGCGGCTCAGGTAACGCTGCAGCGCCATGTCACCACAGGTGAGAATAATGTCATTGAAACTGGCGCCGGTCAGCTTGCCGATGGCCCTGACCCGTTCCAGTGACCACTGCTGCGAAGCAAAACTGCGGCCCCGGGCCGGCGTGGTGTTCAGCACACTTCTGGGCGCCGTCAGCGGCGTCTTGCTGCGTTTAGGGAGCATCCCCAGGGCACCGCCAAACACCCTGGCTCCGAGTCGCATCGCCTGGGGCAGCATCCGCGCCTGGGTCAGAGTGTTGCCCAGCGCTTCCAGTGAGGTTCTTAGGCGACCGCTTGACGGCGCTTCCGGTTGTGGCGCATACACCTCATGCTGCCAGATCGGCACCCAATCGTTGTGAACCGGTGATTGCGTCAGCATCTTGCGGGCGTAGCCATTAATGCGGGTACCGTCGAACAGGGCATGATGCAGCTTCATGTACAGCACCACGGTGCCATCACTCATGCCGTCGATGACATACAGCTCCCACAGCGGTCGGGTACGATCCAGTGGCTGGGACTGAATGCGACAGATCAGCTCGTTGAGCTGCGCCTGACGCCCGGGAGCAGGCACCGCCGCAAATCGGAGGTGATAGCCCAGATCCACCGCCACCTCCTGCCAGCGATGCTTACCGGTGAGGCTGAAACGGGGCCGCCAGTTAAAGGGGGCCACCACAGTGGTTTTGCTTTGTAGCTTACGGTACAGGCTGACCCCAAACCCCTCCCGATGCTCAGGATCCGGCTTCAACACCAGTAACGGAGTTACGTGCATGGGGGTTTGCGCAGACTCGATGAAAAAGAACATCGAGTCCATAAAGTTCATTGTTTGCATTGGCAACGGATCCCTGTTCAGTATGGCGGCACCATCTGGTCACTTTTCGTCCAGCCCTATTGAAGCTAGCAGAGGGTTCTAACCTAAGCAATTGAGCAGAAAGTCATTTAGCCGATTTCTTTAACCAGTATAAAAAACGGACAGAGCGTGCATAAAATTCATCAATATCCAAAAAAGCAGGTAGCAGTGAAAATATCAGAACAAAACAACCACTTCCTGACCCCATGGGTGATGGTTTCCCCTTGTACCCGGGAGCACATTGGCTTAACGTCTCTGGCTAAGATCCCGATCAAGGAAACGCATGGAAGCCGATACCCCCATCCCCCCACCAGCGTGGCGCCCCCTGCGACAGATTGACTATCAGCCGGTCTCTCCGGCCTACCTCACCCAGGTCACCCTGGTGGCAGTGGCCAGCATTTTACTGCCCAGTGCGGCATTGCTGGCGATGCTGATCATCCGGCAGCAGGCAACACTGCTCTGGGTAGGCGCTGCCGGAGTGCTGTCTATGGCCGTGATGCTGACCATGGTGGTGATCGGCCGCCTCAAAGCCCGGCGCCTCGGCTATGCCCTGAGACCTGACGATGTGGTGGTGCAAAGTGGCCTCATCTGGCAACAACGCATCAGCCTGCCGCTCAGTCGCCTACAGCATGTCAGCGTCACCCAGGGGCCTCTGGAACGACGGCTGAAACTGGCCACCCTGAGCGGCTACAGCGCCGGTTCGCCGCAAGCCGAGATTGTATTACCAGGATTGGAGCAGGCGCAGGCCGAACAACTTCGGCAGCAACTGATGGATCAGGCGGGCGCACGAAATAATGAACACTGATTCCCTGTACTGGCAGCGCCTCTCCCCCTGGGCCATCGCCCTATTCGCGACGGCTGGACTCGTCGACAAGCTGAAATTCGGCATCTACGTGATACCGGTAGCCTTTACCGGCGCCATGGATGACCTTCCCCCGGGGTGGTGGCTGGCGGCACTGGCCCTGCTGCTGGCACACACCGCTCTCCTATCCTGGCTGCGGTGGTGGCGCTTTCACTATGCCCTGGACCAATCTCAGCAGCAGTTTGAGCTGCGCACCGGTGCATTGTTTAAAACCGAGCAGCGGATTCCCTTAGACCGAATTCAAAATGTTCGAATCGACCAGCCGTTGCCGATGCGGGCCATCGGCAAGGTTAACCTGATCATCGAGACCGCCGGCAGTCGTGGCAGCGAAGCCACCCTGTTCGCAATCGCTGTGCCCGAGGCCCAACAACTCAAGCAGCAACTGGTACCCGCGACGGTTCCGCCATCGGCCAGTGGCCCGGCGCCGGCTTCCGACAGTCTGAGGCGTACCCCGGCCCAGCTGTTTGTTCACGGCATCTGTTTCAATAACCTGACCTGGCTGGCGGTGGTGCTTGGCCCGCTGCTGAGCCAGTCAGATTGGTTTGTTGATGAACAGTGGCTGGCACAGCACCCGCACCTGGCCACCGGAGCCTCGGCCCTGATGCCGGACACACCCCATGCCATGGTGCTGGTGGTGACGCTGTTATTATTGCTGTGCTATCTGTTGCTGTCGCTGACCTCCGG
Source organism: Ferrimonas sediminum (assembly GCF_900100175.1). Lineage (GTDB taxonomy): Bacteria > Pseudomonadota > Gammaproteobacteria > Enterobacterales > Shewanellaceae > Ferrimonas > Ferrimonas sediminum. The sequence continues at coordinate 44,773 of NZ_FNEM01000008.1, read as the reverse complement.
ACTTGCCTGCCTGCTCAAGTACCACCCCTATCGGCTCAGTTTCGGCAACGCCCGCCTGCAGCGCACCGGTGGCGTGATCACCAAACAGCAGGATCTGATGCAAACCCACCGCATTCAATCTCTGCAACTGCGCCAGTCAGCCCTGGCCAGGATGGCCGGGTTGTGGCTGCTGACCCTCAAACAGGTGCAGGGATCCGGCCACGATGCCAACCAGGGCAACGCCATGCACCTGCCGGCCCTCAGCGGGACTGAGACTCAGACTAACCTGGATCGCATCGATCCCCGCTTTCGACTGCCAACCCGCTGGACGACCATCCACCGCTTCTGGCTGTGGCGACGCATCGGCTGGAGCAGCCTGGCAGTGCTGACGTCCACCGCTGTGGTTGCCACCGTCACCGAACTCAATGGCCTGCACAGCGCCGCATTGCTGCTGGTAATCTGGCCCGTATTCGTCGTGGCTTGGTGGCTTCGCTGGCGCCAGTGGGGCTTTGCCGCCGACGCCTGCGGATTGTGGATTCGTCAAGGGCTGTTTGGCCACAGCCTGACGCTGCTGCCCTGGTCAAAATGGCAAAGCATTGCCAGCGTACAGACCCCGGCCATGAAGTCGAGGCAGTTGATGACCCTGAGGCTGTCCCTGGCCAGTGGCCGCCACCTACTGCCCTGTCTGGATCAACAGCAAGCGGAAGCCATCATGCAGCAGGGGCTGAATCAGGTACGGGGCGATCACCGCCCCTGGCTGTAGCCGCAGCGGCGATGAGCTAGAAAAAAGGCCCGGCAATGCCGGGCCTTTTTGGTTATCGTCGGGCTGTCGTCTAGGCGTTGACTGCCCGCGGGAAAGGCACCACGTTGTCCGCTTGTTGAATCAGCCTTTTACAGCGAGTATGAATCAGGGCGATGTTGGCCAGGGCCATGTCCAAGCCGTGTTGGTCGGCATCGGACAAGCCAGGATGGTCACAGCAGTTACCGATTAACTCCACGCTGCCGCTGATGGCACTGCTCAGCTGGTTCAGCTGGCTGGTGCTTTTCGTCATCACCAATTCCATGGCTCGGTTTTCACATTCATCCAGACACGCCTGCAATTGAGAGTGCCGCTTCAGGGGGTGATTGTCTTTCGGCAGTGTCATGACTACCGCGGCGGCCTGCTTGATCAACTGGCGGGCAAATAAGCCAAATTGTGCCATTTCTGTCTGTCGCATCTGAACCTCGCTTCTGGGTCCGGCCAGATCTCCTTATCTCAGCAGCGGAATCGGGTGGTCATTCTCAATGGTGGAAAAATAGACCATCACTCTCAGATCAGACGTGATCAGATTCACTGTTTTGATCATTGATGAACAAAATCCATGCAAATACCCCTAGAACAATCAGGGGGATCGATCATAATGCGTAACATGCAATCACAATTGATAACATCTCATCAGGGGATGAGCTACTTCCTTTACTGATGAAATCGGGTATAACTGACTCTGAGGCTTAAGCTGGCAGGAGGCGCAAATGGAGTGGCGTGTATTGACCGCCTTGGCGGTGCTGATGATTGGCAATGGCTACTGGGCTTTTCGGTACTACCAGACCCAGCACAATAAAAACATCGACGGCCGGCAACGGATCAGTGAACTGGAAAATCTTCAGGATCACTGGCTGCAGTTCTCAACCGTGGCAATCCTGCTGATCATGTTGCTGGCCCCGTTAGCCAGACAGGCATTGCTGTCGGGCTAACCGCGACTGATGGTAATGTCAGAAATAAAGCCCCTGTCGCAGGCTGCCAACCCCTGAACCACCATGGCGGCGGCGTCGTCGGCAGACATAAACACACTGGCATCCAGGTAGTCACGACTGTCGTCGTGTTGCCAGAAGCCGGTATCCATGCCACCGGGATAGATGCCCACCAGTCGCAGCGGGCTGGCTTTCAACTCGGCCCGTAGCGATTCAACCATGCCACGAACTGCCCACTTGGCACCGCAGTAGGCCACTTCATTGGCCTTGGCTTTCAGGGCCGCGGTCGACATCACCACCCCCACCTGCATCGACGTATCACGGTAGCGGCTCACCACCTGCTTCAGCAGCAGCGCCGCCGTCAGCACATTGTTGTCCAGCAACTGGCGAATCTGCGCTTCGCTATGCTGCTCAAAGGCACCAAACAGGCCGCTGCCGGCACAATGCAACAGGGTAGTCGGTGTCGTGGGCAATGAATCAAACAGGGCGGCCACCTGCGACTCGCAGGTCAGATCCACACTGTGCCACTGCGCCTTGCCGGGCAAGGACTCGCTCAACTGCGTCAATCGCTGTGAATCGCGTCCCACCAGACACACCTCGTCGCCGGCTGCCGAGTAGTGTTGCGCCAGTGCGGCACCCAGTCCGCTGCTGGCGCCTGTAATGACAATCATGGCCACCCCTTTGTTAATTCAGTGCCGGAAACAACGTCTTCATTCCCGCCGCGATCACCTCGATGCCAATGGACATCATCAACAGACCCATAATACGGGTAATCACGTTAATGCCGGTTTTACCCAGTACCCGGAATATCACCGGCGCCGTCCTGAACACCAGCCAGCTGAGAACGCCAAACGCCAGGATGCACACCGCCATGCCTATCATCGACTGCATATCCCGGTGTTGTGAAGCAAACACAATCACCGAGCTGATGGCACCGGGCCCAGCCATCAATGGCAATGCCAGTGGCACCACGGCAACCGACTCTTTGGCGGCCGCTTCCCGGTCTTCCTCTTTGTTGTGTTTGACCTCACCCAGCTTACCCTGCAGCATCGACATGGCAATAAAGGTGATCAAAACCCCGCCGGCAATTCTAAAAGCCGGAATAGAGATACTGAACAGATTCAGAATCAGCTGCCCGGCCACCAGGGTAATAAGCAGAATGATCACCACCGACAGATTGGCCACCTTAGCGGTCGCCAGGCGCTCCTGTTCGCTTTGATGACTGGTCAAAGATACGAATACGGGCAACAGGCCAATGGGGTTAATGATGGCCACCAACCCCAGAAAAAATTGCAGCAGTAAGTAGAAATCCACTCTGGTCCTAAGCCTCTAACAGGAGGGTAATTATTTAGGTGCATACTGTAGTGAAATTGGCCCTCTCGGAAAAGTGAAATTTTCCACTCTGGTATCGATGTTTCAATTAGTTTTGCTAATCCGACCTGTCATTAAACTACGTTTCTCTTACCTCAAACGTGAGGCAGTTAACAGTATGTGACGGCGTAAAATGTAATTTTATTACACATGCAGAGAACACTTTTCCTGACTCCGGCTTTGACTCCTATACTGAAACCGCATTCAGAGGAAAGTGTTTTTAAAATTTGAGGATAGTTTAGATGGCTGATAAGCATATTGCCGAACTCGATGCCCTGGTGGCTCGAGTAAAAAAGGCGCAGCAAGAATTTGCCAGCTTTAGTCAGGAACAGGTTGACACCATATTCCGGGCTGCGGCACTGGCGGCAGCCAATGCCCGCATCCCTTTGGCCCGTCAGGCGGTTGAAGAGACCGGCATGGGGGTGCTGGAAGACAAAGTAATCAAAAACCACTTCGCTTCCGAGTACATCTACAACAAGTACAAGGATGAACTGACCTGCGGCATTCTCGAAGAGGATGAAACCGGTGGCACCATCACCATTGCCGAGCCTGTGGGCATCATCTGCGGCATTGTCCCCACCACCAACCCGACCTCGACCGCCATTTTTAAGGCGCTGATCAGCCTCAAGACCCGAAACGGCATCATCTTTTCGCCCCACCCTCGGGCTAAAACCGCCACCAATGCCGCCGCCAAGCTGGTATTGGATGCTGCCGTCGCAGCGGGCGCCCCCAAGGAGATCATCGGTTGGATCGACACTCCATCGGTAGCGCTGTCTAACCACCTGATGACCCACAACGACATCAACCTCATTCTGGCCACCGGTGGTCCCGGTATGGTCAAAGCCGCCTATAGCTCCGGTAAGCCCGCCATCGGCGTCGGCGCCGGCAACACCCCGGTGGTGGTGGACGAAACCGCCGACATCAAACGGGCCGTCAGCTCCATCCTGCTATCGAAAACCTTCGATAACGGCGTGGTGTGCGCATCGGAGCAATCGGTCATCGTGGTCGACAGTATCTACGAAGAGATGCGCGAGCGCTTCGCCAGCCACGGCGGCTACCTGCTGAATAAAACCGAGACCGGCAAAGTTCGTAAAGTACTGCTGGTCAACGGCAACCTCAACGCCGACATCGTAGGGCAGCCTGCGGCCAAAATTGCCGAGATGGCTGGCATCAAGGTGCCTTCATGGACCAAGGTGCTAATTGGCGAAGTCAGCAAAACCACGGTTGACGAGGCCTTTGCCCATGAGAAGCTGTCGCCGACCCTGGCGATGTACCGGGCCGAAAATTTTGAAGATGCCGTACAGAAAGCGGAAGCACTGGTGGCCCTGGGAGGCATCGGCCATACCTCCGCTCTCTATACCGACCAGGATCTACAGACCGACCGCATCCGCCTGTTTGGCCAACGCATGAAAACCGCCCGCATTCTGATCAACACTCCGGCTTCACAGGGGGGCATTGGCGATCTGTACAACTTTAAGCTGGCGCCGTCACTGACCCTGGGCTGTGGCTCCTGGGGCGGCAACTCCATCTCGGAGAACGTCGGTCCTCAGCACCTGATCAACAAGAAAACCGTAGCCAAGCGAGCCGAAAATATGTTGTGGCACAAACTGCCTAAATCGATCTATTTCCGCCGCGGCGCCCTGTCGGTGGCACTGGAAGAGCTGTCCGATCGCAAACGTGCCTGCATCGTGACCGACAAGTTCCTGTTTAATAACGGCTATTGTGACGAAACCATTCGTATCCTCAAGGCCCAGGGCCTGGAAGTCGAGGTGTTCTACGAGGTGGAAGCGGATCCGACGCTGGACGTGGTCAAGCGTGGCGCACAGATGCTGCAGAGCTTTAAACCGGACGTCATTCTGGCTCTGGGGGGCGGTTCGCCCATGGACGCCGCCAAGATCATGTGGGTGATGTACGAGCACCCCGAGGTGGACTTTGCCGATCTGGCCCTGCGATTTATGGACATCCGCAAACGCATCTATCGGTTCCCGAAAATGGGCACCAAGGCGGAGTTGATTGCCATTCCTACCACCTCGGGTACCGGCTCCGAAGTGACCCCGTTCGCGGTAGTGACCGATGAGAAAACCGGCACCAAGTACCCCATTGCCGACTACGAGCTGACCCCCAATATGGCCATCGTCGACGCCAACCTGGTGATGAACATGCCTAAGTCGCTGACCGCCTTTGGTGGCATCGACGCGGTCACGCACGCCCTGGAAGCCTTTGTGTCTGTGATGGCCAACGAGTACTCCGACGGTCAGGCGCTGCAGGCACTGGATCTGTTGTTCAAACACCTGCCGGACAGCTACCTGGGCGGTGCCGAAGCCCCCAAGGCGAAAGAGAAGGTTCACAATGCGGCAACCATTGCCGGCATCGCCTTTGCCAACGCCTTCCTGGGGATCTGTCACTCCATGGCCCACAAGATCGGCGCCGAGTTCCACCTGCCTCACGGCCTGGCCAACGCCCTGCTGATCACCAACGTGATGCGCTTCAACGGTACCGACCTGCCCACCAAGCAAACCGCATTCAGCCAGTATGATCGTCCTCAGGCGCTGTGCCGCTACGCCGCCATAGCCGATCACCTGCGTCTGGGTGGCAAGAGCGACGAGGAGAAACTGGAGCGTCTGATCGCCAAGGTTGACGAGCTGAAACGCGTGCTGGAGATCCCCGCTTCCATTCAGGCTGCGGGCGTCAACGAAGCGGCGTTCCTGGCTAAGCTGGATGAGGTAGCCGAAGAGGCCTTCGACGATCAGTGTACCGGCGCCAACCCGCGCTACCCATTGATTAAGGAACTCAAACAGCTGCTGCTGGACAGCTACTACGGTCGTCCTTACCAGGATCAACACAGCTAAACCCAAGCACAGCAACAAGGCCGCCCCGGCGGCCTTTTTTTGTCTGAACTTTTACTCCAAACAAAGGTTAACCAGCCTGACATCTGTTTGTTGGGCTGTTACCATGTTGAACAAAAATAAGCTCCAGAAATCAAAACGATGCTCTCATCCCGCCACATGCCTCTGCCAGCCATCATTGGTCTGCACTGGCTGACCCTAATCTCTACCGTCGGTTTTGCCATTCACCATCTGGTCAATAGCAGCCTACCCGCTATCGGGGTTGTTGAACTGATGGCCGCCCCCCTGATCGCCACCTCGTTGTGGCAATGTTACCGGCGCGGCAAGGAGTCCCGGATCCTACTGGTGGGGTACTCAGTGTTAATGATGGTGGCCATCTCCACGTTCACCTACGCCCACGGCCTGCGTGGGCTGTTCTTTGTGTTCCCGGTGGCCGCCGGCCTGTTCTGCATCATGCCGTTCAAGATAGCCGGAGCCTTGGGGGTTCTGTACTCCTTCGTCTGCTTTTTGGCCGCGACTCACAGCGTTGACGTCGAATCGCTGATCAGATTCAGTATCTCGGTGGTCTTCACCTACAGTTTCATCTGGTTTTTCGTCCATAGCCAGATCCTGAGTTACCACAACCTGCAGCGCTCTCACCTTACCGACCCCCTGACCGGGCTGGATAACCGCCGGGCCATGGAGCAGTGGTTACAGAAACAACCTCCCTCGGCACCGCTGCTGTGTGTGCTGCAACTGAACATCGACCAATTCAAAGGCATCAACCAACGCTACGGGCGCACCCTCGCCGATCACGCCCTGACCGAGATGGCCAGGCGACTTAAGCGACTGCCCTCGATACTCAGACAGGAGGGCTACATTGGTGACGGCCCCAGCCTCATCTCCCGCAGCGCCGGCGACGAATTTGTCATCGGCCTGTATCTGGCTCCCAAGGTCCGCAACGACACTCTCGCCGATGTGATTCGCCAACAAGTGGTCGGCATCTACCACATTCAGGAACACTCCCTGGCCATCTCGGTGACCCTGGGGTACTCCCGCCGCGGCAACGAGTCCGCCTCGGAAAAGCTGGTGCAGGCCTCCACCGCGATCACCCTGGGCAAACGAGCGTTGCCCGGCCATACCTACTGTTTCAGCGAAGAGATGGCCATCGAGATGAAGCGTGAAGCCCACATTCAGCAAGGGCTCCGCAAGGCAATGGACGAAGGGGCATTCGAGCTCAAGTTCATGCCTATCCACCAGAGAGATAAACCCTGGTGCACCAGTGCCGAAGCCCTGATTCGATGCACCCACCCCGATCTGGAAGGCGTCGGGCCGGATCTGTTCATACCGGTGGCGGAAAAATACGGCATGATCTACGAACTCGACCTGTGGGTGATCGAGTTCTGCTTTCGAGAGATCGGCGCATTGAAGCAGGAGTTTCGCGAAGACATTCGGGACCTGCGAGTGGCCATCAACATCTCCTCGCTGGAACTGAACAACCCGAAACTGCCCGCCCAGATCATCATGCTGGCCAACCGCCATGACATCGATCTCAACACCCTGGATCTGGAACTGACCGAAACCGGACTGGTCAGCCACAAGCCCAGCGGGTTAAAGATGTTAACCGAACTGCGGCAACACGGCATTCGCATTATTTTGGACGACTTTGGCACCGGCTACACCGCCTTTAACCAGCTGCAGCACTACCCCATCGATCGTCTCAAGATTGACCGCAGCTTCGTCAATGAACTGAGCATCAGTGGCCAGGCCCACACCCGCTCCCTGGTGGATGTGATCCTGAGAGTGGCGGAAATCTACGGCATTCCGGTCACCGCAGAAGGGGTGGAAACCCAGGAGCAGCTTAACTACCTGGCCCAGCGAGGCTGCCACTCATTTCAGGGGTACTATTTTAATCCACCGGTAGCACTGACAAAGCTCATCGCCACCCGCTACCAGCAGAAACGGTCCGTCGAGCACGCTTGCGCTATCGTAAACGCTGTCCCCGGTTCAGCTTGATCAACCGATCCAGGATTCGATAGCCGTCCATGCGAATCCCATTGTGCTCATACTCCGACGTACGCCAGGCTTTCAGATTGGCAACCTGGGCCAGCGTCTCTTCACTGTAGGCGTATTCCACAAACATGTCGTCGGTGTAGACCGCCGCCGCCACGGGTACCGGATTCACCGCCAGCACACCGGGATCGTACAACGACGGCCAATCGGCCTTACAGGCCAGGGCATGGGCCAGGGACTGCAGAGGGCGCAACTGGGCAAACTGTTCAAACATCCAGGGAAAGATCATCTCACCGGTAAAGCACAGCGGCTGCCCGGGTTGATAGCAAAATTGCGGTAACCCCTGCCGAACCCGGTGCGCGGCCCAGTCCGAGGCTTGCTGCTGGTTATAGATAGGTTCATGCAGCAACGAAAACAGCGGGTTGGTATCGTAATCCAACATCTGCATCACGCCGTGCAGGAATACCGGATTGATGACCTCGCCAGCCGCCGAAGGCAGCAGTGCCTGCTCTAGCAGGTAATACAGCGTCTCAGGTCCCTCCTCCACTCCGAGGTGAAGCCCCAGCAACTGAAACCGCTCCACCGTTAACCGCTCGCCGTCGGGCAGGCAGACCCGGTGCTGATCGAGGTAAGCGGCTATGCGATCCGCCATCCCCCGGGCCTTGGGGAAACGAAGGAAGAACGCCCGGTTTTTATCCGCCACCCGCTGAAACGTGGCCTGATATACCTCATCGGCACTACGCTGTAACGACGGAATGCCACCGGTAATGTAGGCCTCGGTGAGGGACTGCGGCGCATAGGAGAGGTAACGCAGTACACAGAAACCACCGAAACTCTGCCCCAGAATCGTCCAGGGGGCATCGCCAATCAGATGGCACCGAATCGCTTCTGCATCCCGGACAATGTTGTCGGCCCGGTGCTGACTGAGGTAGGCCACCTGCTGAGACAGGCTCATGGTCGCCAGGGACCCGGCATGGATGGGCGTAGACAGACCGGTGCCGCGCTGATCCAGCAGCAGCACCCGGTACTCCTGCAGCGCCCGATCGATCCAGCCGCCCCGGGCAAGCGGTCGCATCGCGCCAAAGCCGGGGCCGCCCTGGAAAAATACCAAATAAGGCAGTTCGTCATTTACCCGCACGGGATCACACAGTTCCCGCGCAAACACCTCCAGGGTCTCGTCCTGGGGCTGGTCATAATCCACTGGCAATTGAAAGCGGTGCTCTCGGGTTATCAGGCCAGCAACAGCGGTATCGTGCATCATCCATGACTCCAAAACAGAAAGGGCAATAATTGTATACAATTATTGCCCTATACAACACCACTGCACCAACGCCTCTACATATCCGTACGTCCCGAGTGCAGTGCCAGCCGGTTGCCCTCACTGTCCAGAATCAAGGCCCGGTACCCGTGGGGCCCGATCTGATGGGCGCCCTCCAGTACGGTTCCCCCCATGGCCGTCACCTCATCCAGTGCCTCACCGAGGCGGCCATCCACATTAAGATACACCAACGGCCCCTGTTGGCTGCTGATGCGAACCTCGTCCACCACCAGGCAACCGCCGTTACCGAACTCATGGGCCAGCACCGCAAACCGAAACCCGTCCTGCTCCTCAAAGCTGACGCCGACGTTCATTACCCGCGAATAAAACGCCGCCGCCCTATCCAGATCGGCCACCGGTATATCAAACCAGACTGCCCGATTGTAAGTATTATTAAACTCACTCATCCCTCGCCTCCAAGGCACGCTCTCTGTGCACTCCCGTCCCCGGCGTGATACCCATCTTAATACTGTGTGGATTCATTCGACCTTTACTCCGGGTTCGACGTCCATCGTCCATTAAAACCGGTTACATTGTGTTAAAGCGTCCGCAATAATTCCAGCAACTCTTAACGCACTCACGGGTGACTCGAATCGGTTGGCATCATCTGTTGAAATGGGCTAATCCCCCACTACGACTGGCTTGCCTCCCTGCCACTGGTCAAACTTTAACCTGCCCCACCCGCCCATACCGGCCGTAAAACCGAGGAATGGCCTTTTGAAAAACGTTATATCCGAACAATCCAATTCCAGGGGGATACGTATTAACTTCATGAATTAAACAGTTTTTTTATCTATATTATGGGTAACCTAGGCCAAGGAGGTTCGCAATGATCAAGGTACACCAGGTCAACCTGTTTCGTACCCAGGGGCGCAGCCAGCGGCAGATTTTAGATCACTGCGACCTGAAGGTGAGCCGTGGCGAACGGGTGGCCATCATGGGTGAGAGTGGTGCAGGAAAGTCGACCCTACTGCACCTTATCGCCGGACTGGAGCGTCCGGACAGCGGTCACATAGAAGTAAACGGAGACACCCTGGAGGGCCGCACGGCCGCCCAGCTGTGCCAATACCGCAAGCGCATCGGGCTGGTATTCCAGCAGTTCAACCTGTTACCCACACTGACCGTCGCCGACAACGTGCTGTTTCAGCACCGCCTCAATCACCTCAATGACGAACAGGGCGTAATCGACACCATAGCCGGGCCTCTGGGGCTGATACCCCTATGGGAGCTGTATCCAGACCAGTTATCCGGCGGTGAACAGCAACGGGTCGCCATCGCCCGCGCCCTGGCCCATCACCCTAAACTGATTCTGGCGGACGAGCCCACCGGCAATCTCGATGAGCATACCGGCGACGAGGTCATGGCGCTGTTTGCCCAGTTAACCCGCCAACTGGGACTAACGCTGGTGATGGTCACCCACTCACGCCGGGTTGCGGCAACTCTGGAGCGAACCCTGCACCTGCGCGAAGGCCGGTTGCATGATTGAATGGCGCTGGGCCCAGATCACCCTGAGCTGCCACTATCGCCGCCACCCCTGGCAGTTGGTGTTTCTGCTGCTGGGCCTGGTGTTGGGTGCCAGCCTGATGGTCGGGGTGGAAACCATTAACCAGGAGGCCAAAGCCCGTTACGCCCTCAGCGAGCAACAGGCCCGGGCCGGCGCCGGCTGGCAAATTGAACCGAGACAGCGGGAAGGCTACTTACCACAGTCCCTGTGGGTATCACTGCGACGACAGGGCATCGACGCCAATCCGATTCTGAACGCCAAACTCATCGATGAGCAACAGCGACCGCTGCTGATTCGCGGCGTCGACCCACTGGCGTTTCTGGCCAGGCTGGAAGCCACCGACGCTCCGAAAAAGGCACAACCTCGGGCCTGGATTGACCGCCAGTTTGCCAGCAGCAGGGGCTGGAAGCCGGGGGCACACATTCTTCTCGACAGCGGTGACAAGATCGGCCCCATCGCCCTGATTGCCGATCTCGGCCCCTGGATACTGATGGACATCGCCGACGTCGCCAGCCTGACCGGCAGCCGGGATCGCGTCAGCTACCTGACTCTGCCGACCCTGACGGCCACGACCCGAACCACGCTTAGCCAGCAGTTACCGGCCAATGCGGTTCTAAAGGCACAAGGCGAAGCCACCCAATTTGGCCAGCTGTCTCAGTCGTTTCACCTGAACCTGACCGCTTTGGCACTGATGGCCCTGGCGGTGTCCCTGTTTCTCGCGTTCAACGCCCTGCGCTTCAGCTTGAGTCAACGGGCGCCACTCATCGCCCAGCTTAGAAGCCTGGGGGTGAGTCAACGAGCCATCATGACCGCCGTGATCATTGAGCTGATGCTGGTCGGTGTGCTGGCGGTACCCATCAGTGCCGTATTGGGCAGTTATTTCGCCAGCGCCTGGATCCCTCAGGTGCAGATGACTCTGGCTTCCCTGTACGGCTTTGAGGACCAGCTCAGCGTCCAAAGCTTGTGGCTGCCAATGCAGCTGTCTGCATTAGTGACCTTCGGCGCCGTAACCCTGGTGCTGGTATCGCTCTATTTCGATCCCAAAGTTGCGCTGAGTCTCGGCATACGAAGCCGTCAACTCCGTCAACAGCAGCAGGGCCGATGGCTGCTGGGACTGGGGCTGGCGCTGCTGCTGGCCCTGCTGGTACTGGCTCCCCGGGTCACCACCACCGCCACCGCCCTGTCCTTGTGCGGAGTGTTGCTGTTCGCCGGAGCCGCCATTACCCCGTACTGGTTGCAGAATTGCTGTCGCGCCGTCGCCTCCGTGCCACTGCCCGGAGTCATGGGTCGCTGGATCATGGCCGACCTTGATGAGCAGCAGCGCACCACCCGGGTGGCCATGATAGCCATCATGCTGGCGCTTGCGGCCGCCGTGGGGATGCGCATGGTAGTCGGTAGCTTTGAACTGGCACTGACCGGCTATCTGAACCAGAGGCTCAGCGCCGACCTCTATATCCGGCCACCACCAGGCCAGCATCCGCTGTGGCTGCAGCGCCTGAATCAGATGCCGGAGATCACCCGAATTACGCCGTTTCAGCACCAGCGGGCGCGCATTGCCAGCGTGCCCGGCAGCATTGCCAGCCTGGGCGGCAGCGGCGATCACTACGGTCACCTGCCGCTAAAAGCGGCGCTGCCTCAATGGCAGGCTCAGTTGTTTCAGGAAGGTTGCCTGATCAATGAGCGCAGCGAACTGATGGCCGGGCTGACGCTGGGCCAGGCCATCACCATAGACGACAGCGGCCACCCTGCGTTCGAGTGCCGGGTGGTCGGAGTGTTCTACGACTATGGCAACCTCAATGCGCAGAGCTTCATCAGTCCAACCATGATGCAACGCCAACTCGGCGACGTCCCCTTTGCTGGCTACAGCCTGATCGTGCAGCCGGGACAGACCGATGCGGTGTACCAGCGATTGTTACATTGGCTGTCGCCGTCACAGGTGATTCAGCGCAAGAACATTCGCGCCATCGCCACCACCATGTTCCACCAGACCTTTGCCGTGACCACGGCACTGAACGTACTGACCCTGATGGTGGCCGCAGTGGGGTTATTTGCGTCGCTGTCATCGGTAGAACACCATCGCCTCAACCAACTGGCTACCCTGATGGCATTGGGTGTCGGCCGCAGCCAGTTACTGCTGGCACAACTTGCCCAGTTGCTGCTGATCGCCGTATTTGCTCTGGTGGTTGCCCTGCCCCTGGGCGTTGGCCTTGGTTACCTGCTGCTGCAACTGGTTAATCGGGTGGCCTTTGGCTGGACCATGCCGGTCCACTGGCTGATGGGTGATTGGCCCGGGCTGCTGGCCAGCCTGTTGCTGGCGCTGATCTTGGCCGCCCTGTGGCCACTATGGCGTCTGTCCAACAGCCCAATCTCCAAGCTGCTGAGGGGGGTCACCTGATGACACGCTACCTACTGACAATGCTGGCCCTGATGCTGACCGCGTGCCAGCCCGACGCCCCGCCGCCAAGTCAGGGCCTTACCTGGCACCAGTCGCTGCACCCACAACTGCAGCAAGTGAAACCGAATTACCGACTGACCTTTCCGAAGGATCACGGCGCCCACCCCGAATACGGTCTGGAGTGGTGGTACCTGACCGCCAATCTACAGGACGCTCAGGGGCAACCTTTGGGGCTGCAGTGGACCCTGTTCCGCAGTAAGGTCTCAACAGCCACCGACACCGACTGGAATGACGGCCAGCTGTGGTTCAGCCACCTGGCTATCGAGTATCAGGGCCGCCACCAGGCCATCGAGCGCTGGGCCAGAGGCGGCAGTGGCCAGGCCGGAGTCCGGGCCACGCCCTTCTCTGCCTGGCTGGATCACTGGCAACTGGCCTCAACCGGCACCGATTTTCTGCCGTTGCAGCTAACCGCCGACAGCACCCTGGGTGAACTGACCCTGACCCTGTCTGACAGCCCACTGGTGCTGCATGGCCGTGACGGCTTCAGCCAGAAAACCCCCAACCCCGACCACGCCTCTCACTACTACAGCCTGCCGCACCTGTCTGCCCGGGGACAATTTGTGCCCGAAGGCCAGACATCGGCACTGACGCTCAGTGGCCAGGCCTGGATGGACAGGGAGTGGTCCAGTCAATTGATGGCCAGTGACTATCAGGGTTGGGACTGGCTGTCACTGCATCTGGAGGATGGCCGGGCCCTGATGGTGTTTCGCATGAGAAGTCCGCAGTTGGGGGATTACTTTTCCGGCAGCCTAATCGATGCCCAGGGGGCGGTGACGCCGTTAAAAGGGGAGCAGATTCGCTGGAAAGCCGATACCTGGTCGACACTGGACGGCGTTCGCTACCCGGTGGGCTGGCAGCTAAGCCTGCCAGAACACCAACTCAGCGGCCGCATTGAAACCCGGTTGGCAGACCAGCGCAACCGACTGAGCATTCCCTATTGGGAAGGCCCGGTACAGGCCGACGGCAGTCTGCAGGGAGTGGGGTTTATCGAGATGACCGGTTACTGACTGAACCGGTTCTGGACCAGGCTCCAGGGCCGGGTATGGGTCATCTCGGTCACCAGCGCCTCACCGCAGTTTTGTCGCAGGCGCTCCAGGGCTTCAGTCACTCTTGGCGGCCGTTTATCGATGCGATGACTGTCAGTGGCCAGATACCAATAGCCGCCCTTATCCAACACCTCCCAGGCGACCCGCTTCACGGTATCCCCAAACTCCCCCACAAAGGCGCCGACCGTCCCCTGCAAATAGGCCCCGGTCGCTTTCAGGCTCAGGGCCAGCGGAGGATGGGCCATGATCTCCCGATTGCGCTCCGGATGGGCAATCACCGGCAGCACCCCCTGCCCCAGCAGCCACCGCAGCAGCTGTTCGGTGCCGGCCGGCACGTGACTGTAAGGCATCTCCAACAGCAACACACGACGCCCGCGGGAACAGGTTCCCAGGCTGGGCAGAGATTTCCAGGCGTCGTTGAGCAACAACTCCGGCGCCATTCTCACCTCGGACGCCAGGGCGATTTGCAGCGGGCAGTCGTTGGCCCGCAACGCCAGCTGCAAAGCCTGAAACGGCTCTTTCAGACTGTCCAGACTGTTCGGGTAGCGACGCAGATGAATGTGGGGCGTCATCACCACATGGGTAATGCCCTCCTCCCAGGCCATTTGCGCCATCTTCAGTGCCTCATCCATATCCCGGGCACCGTCATCCACACCTGGCAACATGTGGCAGTGAAGATCAATCATCCGTTATCACTCCCGGTGCCGTAATAGCTTTGATAGCGTTTATAGGTGGCCAGGTCTTTGGGCACCGCATTGAGAACCACCCCGTCGACCCTGGCCTGGGCGGTAAACAACCGGGCCAGTGAACGATTAATCAGATCGCGTCGAGCCTTACCGCACTTCACCACGTACAGGGTGGAGTCGACCCGGCGTGAAATCACCAGGGCATCACTGACCACATCCACCGGCGCGGTATCGACGATGATACGGTCAAATTGAGGCTTGAGTTTCTCCAGCATCTGCTTGAACGCCTGCGATGCAATCAGCTCCAGCGGATTGGAGACCGGAGTACCGGCCACCATCACGTACAGCTGGGTATCCGGTACCTGGAACAGACAATCCGACAACTTATGGGTACCGGTGATCAGATTCGACAACCCCGGTTGGTAGTTGGGCAGGTTAAGCATGCCGCCCATCACCGGCTTACGCAGATCCGCCTCGATCAACAGCACCTTTTCCAACTGGGACAAAGCCAAAGAAAAGTTGTATGACGAGGTGGTTTTCCCCTCCCCCGGTACCGTCGAGGTGATGCACAGGGTATGGGCTCCATCTTCCAGATGGGACAACAGATACCCCGTTCGGACCGTGCGCCAGGCTTCGGCAAAGCTGCTGGCCTCCTTGGTAAAGAAGTGCTCCGGATCCAGACGGCCACGGTGCTTTTGCAACGGAATCACCCCAAGCAGTTTGCTGGACAGTTTGCTTTCAACCTGGTCACCCGCCGTAATGGTATCGGTGATGACGTTATGAACCAGCGACACCAGGCAGGCGATGATCAGCGACATCACCAGTGCCCCTACGGCAATCGCTTTCTTATTGGGTTTGGAAGGATAAAGGGGCGGGGTGGCGTAGTCGGTAAAGCGGGCGTGGGCGGCATTAAAGTCCGCCACCGCTCCGGTTTCCTTCATTCGGTTAAGGAAGGTTTCGTAGATACGACGGTTGGATTCCACCTCCCGTTGCATCTCCCGATACTCCACCTCAACCCGGCTCTGCTCCTGATACTTGTCCTTGACCGCTGCCATCTGTTTTTCCAACGCCTCAGCATTGGCAGCAACGGTCTGATACTCCTGTTCAATACCATTCACCAGCTTCTTTACCTGTCCGCGCATGCTGGCGCGAACGTCTGCCAGCTGGGCTTTGGCGGCAATCATCTTGCTGTGCTTGGGGCCATAGCGCTTGGACAACTCGGCCACGTTGGCCGCGGCAACCACCTCCGACTTACGCACCTCCTGTATCATGCGATGACCACTGATCTCCGCCAAACCATCTAAGCTGTCGAAGTTGCTGCTGCCCTTACGACGCACCAGATCCAGCAACGATTTGGCCTCATCCCGGCGCTGACGGGCCAGCGACAGCTGCTCCGACAACTCCGTCATCTCTTTACTGACCAGGCCGACGGTGCCATCGATGTCGAGCAACCCCTCCCGCTCCCTAAAGCTCTGCAATCGCTCCTCGGACAGCCGCAACCCCACCAACAGTTCATCGAGCCGGGCACTGAGCCACTCCGACGCCTTTCGGGTCACGGCCAGCTTGGCGTCCAGGTGGTTTTCGATGTAGATCTCGCCCATGGTGTTGGCCACCTGGGCCGCCAGGTTGGGGTCATGGGCATAGAAACCGATGTCCACCAGCTGTGTATTGGCTACCGGCGCCACGACCAGCCGCTTACGAAACTCATTGAGCAGCAGTATCCGTTGCGTGGCCAGTTGTTGAGCTTCATCCACCGGCTTCGGGCTGAGATCCACCGGCAGCCAGTGGAGCCAGTCTGTGACTACCTCCATGGGATCCTGGGCCGGCGCCGTGGGTACATAGGAGAGCAGTTTCTGCAGCCAGGGGGGACGCTCATGCACCACAAATTCAGGGTGACGAACCAGATCCATCCGCTCTATCGCCCGCTCCGCCAGTTTACGGGATTTAATGATCTCAAATTGGGTCTGGAGGTACTCATCCTTGGAGGAATCCAACCCATAGACGTCCTCGATGGAAACCGCTTTGGCCTGCTCGGATTCAATCAACAACCTGGCTCCCGCCAGGTAGGACGGTGACACATTCAACAAAATGGCCACCACCACCGAGGTCACAAACCCCGAGAACAGCAAGATTCGCCATTTGTATCGCCACAGCACATGAACGTACTGGGCCAGATCAATATCCTTCTCTTGAGAAAAAGCGTTCTTTTCCATCTGAATCGCCATGTTGGACATTCGGTCACCACTCAAAAGAAGCTGTCTTTAATCAGGATCGAGTCGTCCGGGTAGACCGTTGTGGACATGGTTACCTTTAGCGTCGATTCATTTCGATTGATGGTCATACCACTCTTGGAGGCCCGCTCCGTCAGGCCGCCGGCCAGGGCCACGGCCCGCTCGACCGTCAGTCCCGGCTGGTAGGGGTATCCCCCCGGCTTGTTGACCTCGCCATAGATATAAAAAGGCCGGTACTCAAGGATGCTGACATGTACACTGGGGTTGATGAGATAGTCGCCCTTTAAACCGGTAACCAGCTTGCGCTCCAGCTCAGCCACACTCAGCCCCTTGACCCGAATCATGCCCAGGTAGGGATAGTTGATCACCCCGGACTCCCCCAGGCGGGTCTCCAGTGTCAGATCTTCCTCTCCATAAACGTGGATGGAGATCATATCTCCGGAACTGAGCCGGTAATCGGTACTGGCGGCCAACGCCTGCGTAGCCCACACCAGGCCGATGGCCAGCAACAAGCCTCTACAAAGAGACGCGCATCGATACCAGGAACACGTTTTTGTCATAGGTCACCAGTTGAATGTTAGAGTCCCGCTCTGCATAACGGTACTCAATTTCCGTTGACAGCCACCGCCGCCACACCTGCGTTGCCCCTACAGACGCTTCCAGTAACTCATCATCGCGGTCAATTCCAGTATAGCTTTCATCTACATAACGAATGCGGGCGCTGGTAGAGAAACGCTGGCGCCACTGATGCTGCCAATTAATCCCGTAGGTTTGTTCCTCCACATAATCACCGAAGGTATCCGGATCTTTGGCCCGGGCACCGCTTTCTAAAGTGAATTTGGAATAGGTTCTGGGCAGCCAGTCAATGGCTACCTGCCAGGCCATTCCGCTGAAATCCTCCCGGCTGCCATCTTCAAAGTCACGATCTTCATAACCGATCTTCACCTCCCCCGAGGTTTTACTGGTGGCGTCCCACTTAAAGCCCGCCAACAACTGCTGATCGGTGCTGTCCCTGGAAGTTTCTCCGACAGCGTTACGATCGTAACTCTTGTCTTCGCCATTCCACTCCAGAAGCAGCGAGGATCGGGTCCCCAGGCGCCAGAACAGGGTGGTTCTGGCCCGGATGGAATCGTAGTCTCTGAACTGGGAGATGGTCTCCAGGTTGGTGTAATCCTTGTCGTAGATGCCCAGCTCAAAATCAGCATTGATGGTGGCACTGGGTACGCCGAAGCCATAGATGATTGAGGCGTCATGGAGGTTGAATTTGGCCACCGAATCGACGCTTTCACCACGTCCCTCGGTAATACCGGTGCCCCGGGCTTCATGAGTGCGGAAATAGGTGTAATTGAAATCGATGCGATGGCGGCGGGTAAACTGATGGTTCACATCCACCTTAAAGCGATGGTCAGTATAGTCGTCTTCAGCGCTGGAGAAGTAGTTGCCATCGGTCAGAAGGTAACCAATCTTATAGCCACTGACCTCGTCGCCCGCATGCACCAGAAACTCCGGCGTCAGCTCCCAGAACCAGCTATCGATGCCGTCGTCCGATGAGTAGGCGGTGTTATCGTCGTAACCCACACCGGCACTGAGCTGAGGTGTAAACTTCCAGCCTTTGCCCAGCTCTACATTGGCGGGTTGGTAGTCATTGGCGGCGGCAGACAGCGACACGCAGGAAGCGCCCGCGATCAACATGGACAGTAGCGTTTTCATTCCCTTCCCCTTCCTTAGTAATCGTTCGAACCAGTAAAGCCCTAGTAAGCGTTCGAACCAGTAAAGCCCTGAAAAACAGTCTTGAAGACAATTTTTATGTCAAACCACACAGACCAATTGCGAATGTAAGCAAGATCAAACTCCAATCGCTTTTCCATCTTTTCAAGCGTATCGGTTTCACCGCGCCAGCCATTGATTTGGGCCCAGCCAGTAATTCCTGGCTTCATGTGGTGCCGCAACATGTAACCGCTAATCAAAGACCGGTATTGTTCGTTATGAGCCACCGCATGGGGCCGGGGCCCCACCACCGACATCTGTCCCTGCAACACATTGAAAAACTGGGGCAACTCATCCAGAGAGGTGCGCCTTAAAAAGCCGCCAAACCAGGTTACCCTAGGGTCATTCTTTGTAACCTGAACCACCTTACCGCCATTTTCCATGGTGCTCATGGTGCGAAATTTCCACACCATAATCTTGCGGCCATCCAGGCCATAACGGTGTTGTTTGAACAGCACAGGCCCGGCAGAGGTCAATTTAATAACCATTGATATCAACAGCATAGGAATAGACACCAGAGCCAAAATCACGCAGGACAACACAATGTCTTCCACCCGTTTAACCCAGCTTGCCAAGCCGTCCAACGGCGAGTCATACACACTCAAGGACTGGATGTCACCCACCTCATGCCAACGGGCATGCAGCAGGTTATATACAAAGAAATCAGGAATGATGTGCACCGCCGCCGTACTGTCTGCGCACAACATCAGAATCTCGGTAATACGCTCTTCGGCCCGCATCGGCATGGCGATGTACAAAATGTCGACCGCGTTGCTGCGCGCCAGTTTAATGGCCTGGTCGACACACCCCAGCAGCGCCGGCCCGTGATCCTCTTCCATCTCAATCCGTTCCGGCGCCCGGTCATCAAAAAAACCAATCAACCGGATCCCCAGTTGGGGGTTCTCTTCCAGGTTGCGGGCCAGCGCCATTCCAGACTCGGTGATCCCCAGAATCGCGGCGGTCTGGGTGTTAAACCCACGCCGCCGTAACGAAAAGATCAGATGGCGGCATACCAGCCGGAACAGGCCAAACATCACAATGCCCAGCACGCCCCAAATCAACATGGTCTGCCGATCAATGACCACTTTGTTGGGCATAAAGTAGGCACAGATCAGCAAAAACATCGAAGCCAGAACCCAACTGAGCCAGTTGGTCAACAACAACTCCGCCAGTCGGGTCGACCGCCAGGAGCGATACAGGGCCATGGACTCGGCAAAAAACATAAAGCCGAGGGTTGCCAGGATCGCGACCAACATCTCGTTACTGCCCAGATCCTTACCACTGAACCACAGCGCCACCTGCATGGAGACCTGGACAATGGCGATATCCGCCAGCCGAAACAACACGGCAAAACCGTGGAAGCGGGAATGGATGAATCCTTGCTGCTCCTGTGATGTCCGCGACATAACGCCTCTTTCGCTGATCGCTCATCGCCCAGCTTTGAGGCTCATCCCTGCCTCAGTACCGACCTGTTATGATTGCTGTCCCTAATTCGTACGCTTCGGTTTTCTAAAGCGTAGTTCAAGATTCGAAAATCAAGTCAACAAATAACGGATATGAAACAGCGACATTGAAAAGGTCTCCCCCTTAAATTTCGACAGCTCCAACCATTAAATTCCAATTTTCTGGGTTATCTCTCCCAAACATCACTGGGGTGAGGTTGATGCCACTGCCCACTTTATTGGGTCACGACACCTGCAACAGCCGCACCAATACCTGGGTCTGACGCCGCATCAACGCCTGGTCTCCCCGGGCTTCCACATTCAGACGCACCACCGGCTCGGTGTTGGAGGAGCGCAGGTTGAATCGCCACTCACCGTCACCATCACTGAAGTCCATGCTGATGCCATCGGTATGATCCACCTTGCTGGCAAAGGGGGTCAGTTCGGTGACAACCCGCTCAATGGCCTCTCCTGGAGACGACAAACGGAAGTTGATCTCGCCGGAGGAGGGAAACGCCGCGATGCGCTCCGCCACCATCTGCGACAATGGCTGACGCGCCATCCCCATCAACTCGGCCACCAGCAACCAGGGGATCATGCCGCTGTCACAGTAACCAAAATCGCGAAAATAGTGATGGGCACTCATCTCGCCACCATAGATGGCATCCTCTTTGCGCATCCGCTCTTTAATGAACGCATGACCGGTCTTTGACATCACAGGCTGCCCCTGCGCCCCCTGGACAATCTGCAGGGTATTCCAGATAAGCCGGGGGTCATGGATAACCTTGGCCCCGGGATGCTTATCCAGAAACGCCTGGGCCAGCAGGCCAACGATGTAATAGCCTTCGATAAACTCCCCACGCTCATCGAACAGGAAACAGCGGTCAAAATCGCCATCCCAGGCGATACCCATGTCGGCCTGGTGCTCAATCACGGCCTGACGGGTATCGGCCCGGCACTCGGGCAGCAACGGATTGGGAATGCCGTGGGGAAAGCTGCCATCGGGCTGGTGGTGGATCTTAATAAACTCCACCGGAACCCCCTGCCTGCCCAACACCTGTTCGATGGCATCGATCACATGGCCGGCAGCGCCGTTGCCGGCGTTTACCACCAACTTCAGTGGCGGCAGGTTAGCCGGATTGATATAGGTCATCAGGTGCTGGACATACTCCGGCAACAGGTTCCGATAATGATACTCGCCCTGGGTCTCCGCCGAGGGTGGCGCAAACTGGTTGCACTCCGCCAACTCACGGATGGCGTTGAGGCCTGAGTCACCGGAGATCGGCTTGCTCTCCTCCCTCACCAATTTCATGCCGTTAAAATCGATGGGGTTATGAGAGGCGGTCACTTCGATACCCCCATCGACCTGCAGGTAGCGGGTGGCAAAATAGATCTCCTCGGTACCCACCATGCCGATATCGACCACATCGACACCGCTGTCCATCAACCCTCTGGCGAGCGCCTGCTTCAGCCCCTCTGATGTGGGCCGAACGTCGGCGCCCACCACCACACAGGTCGGCTTCAAAAACTCGGCATAAGCACGACCAATGCGATAGGCCACCGCTTCATTGAGTTCGGTGCCCAACTGGCCGCGAATGTCGTAAGATTTAAAACAGGTTAATCTTTCCATCATCAAGCCCGTCCATACTTATCATCGAAGCGAACGATATCGTCCTCCTCCAGGTAGGTACCCGACTGCACTTCAATCAGCTCCAGCGGCACCATTCCGGGGTTTTCCAGGGCATGAACCACCCCAATAGGAATATAGGTGGACTCGTTTTCGGTAACGAAAAACGTGCGTTCCCCATTCGTCACCCTGGCAGTTCCCGACACCACTACCCAATGCTCGGCGCGGTGATGATGCATCTGGACACTGAGCTTGGCACCAGGCTTAACCGTAATGTGTTTGACCTGATAGCGCTGACCGAAGTCGATGGAATCGTAATAGCCCCAGGGGCGATACACCTTACGGTGCACCTGAATCTCAGAACGCTCATCCCCTTTCAGTTTCTCGACAATGTGCTTGACCTCCTGAGCCCGGCCTCGCTCGGCGACCAGCACCACGTCCTGGGTATCCACGATCACCATATCGTCCAGGCCCACGGTGGCAATTAGCCTGTCTTCACCCTGAATCAAGCAGTTGTGGGTATCATGAGTCACGGCATCGGCTCGAATCGCGTTGCCGTTGTGGTCCTTGTCCCCCACCTGCCACAGCGCCGACCAGGAGCCAATGTCATCCCAGCCGGCATCCAGGGCCATTACCACCGCATCGTCGGTGTGCTCCATCACCGCATAGTCAATGGACTCCTCCGGACAGGCGGTAAACGCCTGTTCATCCACCCGAATAAAATCCAGATCCTCATGGACGTCCGACACCGCCTGACGGCAGGCCCTGACCATCTCAGGCCGGTGGCACTCCAGCTCCTGCAGGTATCGGCTGGCCCGAAACAGAAACATGCCGCTATTCCAGTAGAATTGGCCTGAATCCAGGTACCTTTGCGCGGCATCGGCATTGGGTTTTTCCACAAACTCACTGACCTCAAAGCCGGCGCCACTGGTCGCCCCCCGGCGAATGTAGCCATAACCGGTATGGGGGCAGTGGGGCACCACACCGAAGGTCACCAGTTTCCCCGATTCCGCCAGGGGCACAGCCTCCGATAACACATTCACAAAGGACTCCGGGTCTTCGATAACATGGTCGGCGGCCAGCAGCAGCAGCAGCGGGTCATCGGCACTCTGGCAGAGTAAAGCCGCCAGCGCCGCGGCCGGAGCGGTATTACGCCCCACCGGCTCCAACACAATCCGTGCGTCTACCTGCAAGGCCCGCATCTGCTCGGCCACAATAAAACGGTGGTCTTCATTGCAGATCACGATCGGCCCTGCGGTGTCGATGCCGCTCAGGCGATTTACCGTGTCCTGCAACATGGAGTCCTCACCGGCGAGAGGCAAAAACTGCTTAGGGAACAATGTTCTGGAGAGAGGCCATAGGCGAGTGCCTGAGCCGCCTGCAAGAATGACCGGGACAATACTGACCATAGTAAATTCCGCCCTGCAGGGCTCGGCTTTCACCCGGCCCTGAACAATCCAAAACCTAAAGAATAGCAGCACATAGCAAACTCGAAGGCCTCTTTGGCATTTTACGGAGCAAGATAGAGCATCAGGGTCTAAGCTAAAAAATCAGGCATTTGAGTTTGCACAGGGTTGCATCACCCTGACAAGGGTTGTTGAGGGGCGGCAGTTGAAAACACAGGTGATCGTTTCCACTGTTGATCAAGGGTTACTCAGTGCCTTTAACTTTGCCCTAAATCTGGCGCTGATAAAACTGTGGCAACCGGCCGAGTTCGGGGTCTACTCCATTATCTTTATGCTCAGCTTTGTGCTCATCAGCCTGCAAAATGCCCTTATCAACACCCCCTACTCGGTGCTGGTGCCGGCCTCCGACAATCCCAATCACCTGCGCAGCACCCTGTCCCTGGGTAACGGCCTGTTTGTCGTCACTCTGACCCTGATTTGCTACGGCCTGCTACAGCTGCCGTTTTTGCACCAGGACTACTCCGGCAATCTCGCCATTACCGCTTTTTTCGCCACCCGGTTGCTGCGCGAATTTCTGCGATGCCGCTGGTCCTCCGAACTGATACTGCTGCCGGTGCTGATCGCCGATCTGCTGTTCGTAATCGTTTTCATGACGTTGGTGGGGATCTGGCAATATCAACACCCATTGAGTCAGTTCTCTCTGGAACACCTGTTGTGGTTTCTGAGCCTGAGTCAGCTTCTGGGGATGGTCTATCTGCTCAAAAAGGAGTTTCCTCTGTTCGCCCTGACCCGCTGGTCGAAGCTGCCCGGACACTATGCGCCTATCTGGGATCAATCCCGCTGGTCACTGGTGGGGGTTATCACCACCGAGCTGCAAAACCGTGGCTACATCTTTATCGTCGGCATGGCCTTTGGGCCTACGGTGGTCGGCTTCATTCAGGCCGGTCGGGTCTTTTTCGGGCCACTGAACATCATCACTTCGGCCTGGACCCGCATTGCCAAACCGACCCTGGCCAAACTGCACGCCCAGGGAGAAAAACAGCAGTTCCAGACTCTCACCAATCAGGGTGCCTTGGGATTTCTTCTGTTCAATCTGGTGTTTGGCGTGCTGTTGTGGCTGCTGTGGCCCTGGTTGCAACCGCAACTGTTCGGTGACCAGTATCCCGGCATCGGCTTTGTGGTCGCACAATGGGCCATCGCCACCTTGCTGTTCCACCTTCGATCCACCTACAGCGCCGCCATTCAGGCACAAAACCGTTTCAAACCGTTGGCCATGGCGACCATTTGGGGAGCATCACTGTCGCTGGGAATTCTGACCGCCCTGGCGCTAGCCCAGGCCTCTAGCTGGGTTATATTTACGGTCATCTTCGGCGAGCTTGTCGCCTTTAGCTACATTTTGGTGCTGTTTGCGCCACAACTTCAACCCAGATGGTTGCCGGAGCGATGAGGATGGTACGGCGGCTATTAAACTGGTTCGTGGCGGACGACACCGGGCAATACACCATCAATAACCTGGTGGCCATCGCCATCATCACCCTGGTGTGCGCTTCCAGTTTCGATGTGTTGTCTCCCAATATGGAGGCGGCCACTCACCTGGTGGACATGGAGGTGAAAGATCACGCCGCCAGCACCTCATCCGGCAACCTGATCAACCAACTGTTCTGGGTGGCGATGATCGGCCTGGCTGGCTACACGATTCTCAGGGATCCCCAGCGGGCAAAACGCATCGTTGTGGCACAGTGGCCACTGGTGGTCATCTGCCTGCTGGCGTTTGCCAGCGTCACCTGGGCACTGGCTCCCAACATCGCCTTTCGGCGTTCGGTGATGCTGGTGTTTGTGATCGGTTCGGTGTTTGCCGGCGTCAGCTACCTGCGCCGACCGGAACAGTTACTGCTGATTCTGTATCGAATCTGCACCCTGGCGCTGGCCTTCAACCTGATGGCCCTGGCCCTGGGAAACTTCGACAAAGACGGTTTCTTCTACGGCATTCATGGCAATAAAAATGTGCTCGGGGCCATCGCCCTGCTGGCCATACTGTTTGGCATTGCCTCCCGCAAGCTGTTCACCACCCAAATCAATCGCCTCTATAACGGTGCCTACCTGATGCTGTGGCTTCTGGTTCTGGTCATTTCGGTCTCTAAAACCTCCATTGCCCTGCTGTTTGTCGTGCCGGCACTGGTATTTGGTGTGCAGGTGGTTGCCACCAACACCCGGCTTAATGTGGGCATACTGATGCTATTGGCCTTCACCCTGATGACCCTGGCTATCTTTATTGTTCTGAGCCTCTATAACTGGCACATCAAAGAGTTTTTCGCCCAGTTCATGTCCGACCCCGGGCTCACCGGCCGAGACTACATCTGGGCCTTTATGCTTGACCGCATCGATACCCGCTGGTTGTTGGGCCACGGCTATGGATCATTTTGGGGCATTGGTCAGCAGTCCCCCAATGTGGTGTACGGCAGAAGTTATCTGACCCTGCTGAACCAGGGCCACAATGGCTATCTGGACCTGCTGGCCAAGCTGGGGGTCATAGGAATGGCCATCTATCTGTTGGTGCTGGTGCAGTTTGCCCGCCAGTCCGGGCAGATACAATCCACTCACCCGCTGCTTTTTTTCCTGTTTTGGATCCTGCTGGTCATCACCTTGTTCCATAATATTACCGAAAGCAGCTTAATGAGAGGCAGCCACTCCATGTGGATCATTCAACTGTTGGTGCTCACCTCGGTGGCCCGCATCTGCGCCGACCGGAGGTTGCAATGACCACCTCAGTCACCGTCTGCCTGTGCACTTATCGCCGCCCTCACCTTGCCGAAACCCTGAAAAGCCTTGAGCAACAGCAACTGCCGGACGATGTCCGCCTGTCCATCTCCGTCGCCGACAACGACCTGCTGGAGTCCGGCAGAGACCTGGTGGAGGAGTTTAAGCAACACACCAACCTAGAAGTGTCCTATGCGGTTCAGCCACAAAAGAACATCTCCATGGCCAGAAATACCTCGGTGGCCAACGCCCACAGCCAGTGGCTGGCGTTCATCGACGACGACGAGAAAGCCAGTCCGACCTGGCTGGCAACCCTGCTGGCCTGCGCCCGCCAATTCGATGCCGATGCGGTCATGGGCCAGGTGCACACCCGCTACCCGGCGCAGACGCCCGAGTGGATTTCCGCCGGCAACTATTTCAGTAAATCGCTGCCCCCGACCGGTTCTAAACTGGACGTAGGCTCAACCTGCAATGCTCTGGTAAAGCGGTCGGTATTACCGCACCCGAAGACGCCATTTGATGTTAATCGTGGCACCCAGGGCGGCGAGGACACCACCCTGTTCCATGACATTCACACTCAAGGCGGCGTCATCGTCTCCTGCCGCGAAGCCGTAGTCAGTGAACTGGTGGAGCCCCAGCGGCTCAATCGCCGGTACCTGCTTCAAAAGGCAACCCGTATTGGAGAAACCTATGCCAGCATTTTTTTTACGCCGCTGTCTCCCACCGGCAAGTCATTACAACTCTTAAAGGCATGCGCCCAGACGCTGATAGCGGCGCTCGGAGCCGTAGTGCTGAGACCCATGGGCAAAAAGCACAGTTTTCGCTATGTCATGAAAATGATGTCCAACTGGGGCAAAGTCCGATTTTTCCTCAATACTCCGCCTGTGGAGTTGTACAAATAAGGGAGCCGACGCGATGAGAGTGCTGCACATTGTCCGGCAGTTTCACCCCGCCGTAGGCGGTCTGGAAAATTTTGTTCAGTCACTGGTTAAAGAGCAGCGACGCCAAGGAGTCGATGCCAGAGTGCTAACGTTAAATCGCCTGTTTCACAGTCACCAGCCTCGCCTGGCTGACACTGAGACTGTCGACGGCATTCCGGTGCATCGCATTGGCTATGTTGGCAGCTACAAATACCCCGTTGCCCCCTCGGTACTGAAGTACCTGTCCTCCTACGACCTTGTTCATGTCCACGGTGTCGATTTCTTTGCAGATTTTCTCTCCTTTACCCGCTGGATACACCGTAAACCCCTGGTCATGTCCACCCATGGCGGCTTCTTCCACACCGACTTCGCCGCCAGGCTGAAACGCCTCTATTTCGCCACAGTCAGCCGCTTGGCCGTCAAAGGCTACAAACAAGTTTTTGCCTGCAGCAACCACGACTTTGAGCTGTTCCGCCCACTGTGTGCCCGCCATCTAACCCTGATAGAAAATGGCGTAGACATCGCCAAGTTTGCCGATGCCGGCTGCAAGCAGCCACACCCAGCCTTGCTGTTTATCGGAAGGTTTTCAGACAACAAGCAACTAGACAAGCTGCTGCAGACCCAGGCTGAGTTACGACGGCTGCAACCACAGAGCAGATTGACCATTATCGGTAAAGACTGGGATGACAACGAAGCGATTCTCAGGCAACAGATCGAACACCTGACTCTGACTGATTCCGTTCAGATACTCACTAACTTGAGTAATCACCAGATTAAGCAGCAGATCAATCGCCACAGCTACATCGTCAGTGCCTCAAACTACGAAGGCTTTGGTATGACCCTGATAGAGGGGATGGCGGCAGGCCTGATCCCCATCGCCTCCCCCATTCCCAGCTTCCAGCGAATCGTGGAGCGGGCCCAATTGGGACTGCTGGTTAACTTTGACGCGCCCGGCGAGGCCGCACAGCGAATCTTTGAGTTTCTCAACCGGAACACCGCCCGTTACGACGATCTGAGAGAACAGGCCATGACCGCTGCCAGCCGCTACGCGTGGCCGCAGGTCGCCGCTCAGTTTATCGACGCCTATAACCGCATTCTTGGAGGGGATCACCGGATCATTCAGGGAGTTAAAATGGACAGTCGTAGCGGCGATGCCATCGTTCAGCAGCTGGATCAGGCCATTGACGACGACCAGCGGCTGACCATGGCCTACGCCAACGCCCACACCATCAATCTGGCGAACAAAGATGACGGCTACCGCGACATCCTCAACCAATGCCTGGTGGTCAATGATGGACTGGGCGTGGATCTGGCCAGTAAGCTTAAATATGGTCGGGGGTTTACCGAAAACCTCAACGGCACCGACTTTACGCCCCGCTTTTTCACCGACAGCCGCCACAGGCTTAAGATCTTCCTGCTCGGTGCCACCGATGACAGCGTCAGCCGCTGTTTCGAGCTATGGCAACAACGCTTTCCCCAACATCAGTGGGTTGGCTTTCACCATGGCTTTCTTTCGGACACGGATCATCCACAAGTATGCGAGCAGATTAAACGCAGCGGTGCCAACGTGGTGATTGTCGCCATGGGCAACCCTCTTCAGGAGCGCTGGTTGCATCAATACCTACCACAGTGCGGAGCCAGCATCGGCATTGGCGTCGGCGCACTGTTTGACTTCACTGCCGGCAAGGTCACCCGAGCCCCTGACTGGGTTCGGGCACTGCGCAGCGAGTGGCTCTACCGGCTTATGCATGAGCCGAGGCGAATGTGGAAACGCTACCTACTTGGCAATCTGACCTTCCTGTATAACGCCCTGGGGGATCAATCGTGACCCAAGTTCCGTTGCAACTGAATCAACAACGGCTTCAACCCGTATCCAAGCGCTGTGTTTTGCATTTGGCTGTGGAGTACCCATCCCGCAACCGGCCTGACAACACTCCGGCGGTACGCCATTTCATTCAGGCCAACCCTCGGGTGGATTACCGGGTCATCGCCCTGCGCAGAACCGCTAACCCGTTCAAATGCAATGCTCTGGCCGGTGATGGCGAAGGAGATGAAAAAGTCACTTCCATGCGCTATTGGGGACTGCCTATGGGAATCGGTCTGTTCGCCAGCATGACGCTTGTAGCCTGGCGCATTCGCCGTTTGCTGGCCAAAGAGAACCTTGAGATCGATCTGGTCCACGCCCACAAATTCAGTTTTGAAGGAATTGCTGGCTGGTGGCTGGCCAGGTGGCGACAATGTCCGCTGGCGTTATCGGTGCGGGGAGAAGCCGAGGCCAAAATTTTGCGATTTAAACCCCACTATGACGCCTTCTTTCGGCGTCAGTTGCAGGATGCGGCCCACATCTACTACGTGTCGGCCTGGTTCAAGCCTTTGCTGAACAGTCGATTTCAATTGGATCCATCCAAACAATCCCTGCTGCCGAACTTTGTTGCCAAAAAGCAGTGGCAGACCAGCCTGGACTTTAAAGAAGATCATCTGGTTACCATCATCGATTTAAACGTTTACCAGAAAAAGGGGCTGGATAAACTGCTGCAGGCCATCAAATCGTTGCAGGACAACTACCCCGGCCTCAAACTCGACGTTATCGGTACCGGCACCGACAAATCCCATCGCGCGGCAGAGGCGCTGATAGCGCAGCAGCAGTTGCAGTCTCGGGTCACTCTGGTCGGCGGCCTGTCCAATGCGGACCTGCTGAGCCAACTGCCCCAATACGCCGGTATGGTGATGCCCAGCGTGAATGAAACCTTCGGTATGGTGTATGTCGAAGCGCTGCTCAGTGGTGTTCCCATCCTGCACTCCACCAATACCGGTATCGATGGTTTCCTCGATGACATCCCCGCCAGGGTGATGGCCGATCCGCTCGACGTAGAAGAGATTCGGCACGCCCTGGACTCGCTGCTCAGCAACCAGCACGGCTTTCGCCAATGGCTTATCGCCAACCACCGACACATCGAATCCCGCTTCTCGCGGGGAAAATACATCGATGCCTACAACCAAACCTTCCGGTTACTCACACCACGCCCAAACGAAGCCGCGGATTCCCAGCCGGCTCAGTATCAGCCGCCGGAGCCAAGACGACTCAAATGAACCCGGAACCCAACCAGATCCTTGGCGCCACGCAAGCCGGCGTAGGTCAGAATCACCAGCGCATGCCACTGGGTTAACTGCTGCCAGCCCAGGCCGCCACTGATCGCCACGGCCCCCAGCAACAGGATCAGAATCAACAAGTTAAACAGGTGATTGGGCATCCCCTTACGGGATCCGCCAAACCGGTACACCACGTAGGGGAACCACTTCGACAGCCCGTGGGACACACAGAACAGCACCCCGACGATGGAGGTGGAAAACAGCAACAGGTAACCTGCCGTGCGAGCCAACTGCAGTACCAGCATCGGCACCACCCTACCCGTCTCTTTGATGCGGTTAAACCAGGCAAACACGCATCGAACCACCACCAGGAAGCTCACAAACACGCCCCACACCAACAGGGTTGCCTGCACTCCTTGCACCGCAAACGCCCCGGGTAACCAACTGCTCCCCTGAGCCGCCAGCCAGGCGGGAAGCAGCGCCAGTATCAGTGCCCACATCCAGGCGAACCAAGGCCGAAAACCGCCTGCCAGCAAACGATAGCTGTCACTGACCTTTGGCTTGTCCTCGTATTGCAGCCCCAGGCGATCATTCTCAAAATACCCCACTTCATAGGCACTGAAATAGGCCAGAACGAACCCCAGAAGAGACACCGCTGCCTGCCAGGGGTAGGGATTGGCGATGGCGAACACCAGCAACAAAGTAAGATAATCGTGCCCCAGAATCGCCCGGGTGAAATAACTTTCTGTTGGCCGTTTCACCTTTTTCAGGTAGACGAAAGGCAACATAGGATCCAGTCCCGCTCGCTGGGCAATCGATTCCGGCCACTGCACCAGGATGCCGATCGAACACCTCTCCAGCAAATCGCGATCCAGCAAACTGTCTGTGACACACACACTACGCCGCACAGTTTCCCGACCTAGGGCTTCAACGGTCATCGCCCCCTTTCCTTTGATGCGTAACTCAATTGCCGCCCCCACCTCGGACGACACCACCAGAGGCCACTCGCAGCCCATGGCTTCCAACAAGGGAGTCAGAATAAAATCGAATCCGTAGCTCACCAGATAGATAGGGTTATCGCGACTCAGCAGCAGATCGTATAGCTCTCTATTGAGATAACGACCACCAAGCTCGACGGCCTGCTTCTGCCACTGAATTTTGGCCCAGGGCGCCAAAAACAACACCACCCTGATGCGAATCAAATCGCGGTAATGGCGGTGATCCTTGCCCCCTATCCAGCGCCAGGGCCGAAGCAGATCCAGCAGTTGCAACACAATCGAGATCAGCAGTTTAGGCGCCACCGAGGCCAGAAACATTTCCGTACTGTTGCGCAGCCACAGTGTGTCATCGACATCCACCAGCAAGGGCGTTGAATCCGGAAGCTTAGCCAGCCTTTGCAAGGCCAGCTCCGGGCTATGGTGAAAACTCTCGCCGCTGCGCTTTTTTTCCCGGAACTCATCCAAGCCCAGCACCTTATTGTTCGTACCGTCCGTCGCCATTCTGGTTCGTTCCTGCAATCCAATGAGTTGCGGGCCGATTACGACCTCCTGAATAAAGGTAAGTGTAGAGGGGCATGCTTTCCTTAGCCACGTGGGAGCGGTGAACAGGCGACCTGACACGATCCACAGAAAAATAACAGTGCTTTTTAAGAGAAATTGTCATCGGTTAAATAACGAACAACCGCAATTGAACATGGCTCACAGAACCCGCAAATTGCGTAGAAAACATCAAAAAAATAACCTTTGAGGATGTTGCTGTTTTAGCAGCACATAATATCGAGATAATGACGAATGTACGCTGAATATACAAAAGACCGGTTGTTTTATGATCAATGCTTGGGCATTCTTGCCGCGGGCTCGGCTTATTCAGGGCTAAGCATAACTCACTATGGTTAATGTTGTGTTAACCAATGTAATTTGAACTACGGCAGCAGACAAAGGCAAACTTAACGAAAGTTAAGGACGCAATATCTCCGGTCTAAAGGCTTTGGCCAATGATAGCGGGATTACCTCATGTCGGTGGTGAACTGTTCGCACTAACTCTCTGAAATAATTGGGAGTTTAATAGTGCACCATAAAACAGCGCCACAGCAGGACCGAGATTGTCTGCCGATTGATGAGGCTTTTCATGAACCATCGGCATCACTTTTTGGGATCGATTTGTAGAAGACAGGAACGACGATCATTATTCCGACTCTTTCTATCAGTTATTCTAATTTCATTCAGCTTTGGCGGCCATGCATCGAATGCCGTTGCGTTCAACGGGAAAAATGCTTACGCCGAAATACAGTCCTGGCAACCCAGCGGACACTTCAAGGTCATTGCCTGGTTAGGGCAGATTGATACCAACTCGGAAAACAGAACAATTCTCCTGAGTTCACCCCAATCTACAGACTTTCTCTCTTTTACCCACCGTAATGTACAGGGTAAATGGGGGTCTCAGTACCCAGGCATCTGGGGGCAGTTTCAGTTCAATGACACCCGCTATATCGAAATCGAAGTCCAGCCGGGCCAACTGACCGCCACCGATGGTCTGGTCACCGGCTCAGTAACCAACGGGGCTATCGATCCGACATCAGTGAGCTACCAATGGCTGTTTCGTCGCGGTAAA
The DNA here is from genome assembly GCF_900100175.1 of Ferrimonas sediminum. Classification (GTDB taxonomy): domain Bacteria; phylum Pseudomonadota; class Gammaproteobacteria; order Enterobacterales; family Shewanellaceae; genus Ferrimonas; species Ferrimonas sediminum. The sequence continues at coordinate 11,995 of NZ_FNEM01000008.1, read as the reverse complement.
ACCGATTACTCAGAAGGCGGCATTCAGGGCCTGGCCCTGATTGATCTCGGCAACGCCGGAAACTCGCGCGCTTACGCCTTCGACAGCAGTCTGGGTATGGTCGAAGTCGGCGGCAGCGCCTCCTATACACCTCTGCGAAAACTGTCAAAGAATGCCTGGTTTACCGGTTCACACGCCATTGAAAACCCGGCTCCTGACCACTTCGATGACGCTCAGTGGAATGCCGCCTTTGGCAATGCTCCGGTGGATCCTGTCGACCCGGTTGATCCCGTAGACCCGGTTGACCCTGTTGATCCCGTCGACCCAGTTGATCCCGTAGACCCTGTCGACCCGGTAGATCCTGTGGACCCTGTGGACCCTGTGGACCCTGTGGACCCTGTGGACCCTGTGGACCCGGCACAAAGCTACGCCATCAATTTTAACGGCAGCAACAGCTACGCCGAAATTACACCTTGGCAACCACAGGGAAAATTCCGTGTGCTCGCCTATCTGACCGGTATGGACGCGACCCCGGATCAACGCAACATCCTGATGAGTGCGTCTGACACCACCGAGTTTCTCTCCTTCACCCATTCTGCGGTGCAGGGCCATTGGGCCGACCAGTACCCCGGGGTTTGGGGTAAGTTCGACTTCAACGCCAGTGGTCTGGTCGATATCACCGTTGACTATGGCAGCATGACCATCAGTGACGGGCGCACTACCCAGGTGGTCTACAACAGCGCCATTAATCCCGGCTCGGTGCGTTATGATCTGCTGTTCCGCCGAGGCAGCAGCGATTTCTCTCAGGCCGGCCTGCAAGGCCTGGTACTGATGGACCTGGCCAATAGCAGCAACTCCCGCGCCTATGGCGCCAACCCGACTCTGGGTCTGGTGGAAGTCGGCAACAGCAGTGGCCCAACCAAGCTCACCGGCATCGACAGCGGCGATTATGGCCAGGGTGTCCACGTAATCGACAACCCGGATAACAGCGTCTTCAGCGACGAAGACTGGAATGCCGTTTTTGGTACTGATGCCCCGGTAGATCCCGTCGATCCGGTAGACCCCGTTGATCCAGTTGACCCTGTCGATCCGGTTGACCCCGTTGATCCAGTTGACCCTGTCGACCCGGTTGATCCTGTTGATCCGGTTGATCCGGTTGATCCCGTCGACCCGGTCAACAACTCCGCCGTGCGCTTTGACGGCAACGGCAGCTACGCGCAGATTGCCCCGTGGAAACCACAAGGGAAATTCAAAGTCATCGCCTGGCTGGCCGAAGTCGATGCGGACGCCGGTAACCGAACCACCTTAATGAGCTCGTCGCAAACCTCAGACTTCATCGGCTTTACCCACAACAACGTGCAGGGAAAGTGGGGCAGTGAGTACCCCGGCATCTGGGGCAAGTTTAATTTTGCGGCCAGCCATTACCTGGAAGTCACCGTTGAAAACGGAAAACTGACCGCCTCCGACGGCACCAACTCTAGCTCGGTTAACAGTGTCAGCATTGACCCGACACTGATTACCTTTGACTGGTTGTACCGCCGCGGCAGCGGCTACTCCAAGGGCGCCTTGCAGGCACTGACCCTGATCGATTACAGCAACCCGAATAACTCGCGCTCTTACGCCTTTGATCCCCAGCTCGGTATCGTCGAAGTGGGCGGAAACAGCGGCTACAACCAACTGCACCAGATTGATGATGGCGATTGGGTTCAAGCCAATCACACCATCACCAACCCGAATCCTGAGCATTTTCCTCAGGAGCTGTGGGAGGCCGTCTACGGCTCTGGCTCTGATCCGGTTGACCCTGTCGACCCCGTTGATCCTGTCGACCCGGTTGACCCCGTCGATCCGGTTGACCCCGTTGATCCTGTCGACCCGGTTGACCCCGTCGATCCGGTTGACCCCGTTGATCCTGTCGACCCGGTTGATCCAGTGGACCCTCCACAGGGAGGCCCGTTGCTGGGCAATGACGCCCGTGCCGTTCGCTTTAATGGCAGCAATGCTTACCTGACGTTTTCCCCCTGGAAGGCGCAGTCGGAGCATCGCATCATTGGCTGGTTCTCATCTCTGGACAGCAACCCGGATGCACTGACCTATGTGGCCAGTACCGGCAATCAGAGCAGCTTTATCGCCGTCTCACACCGTTCCGTTATTGCCCGCTTTAATGGCAGTGAAGTACGTCTGGAAAACCGCTTTGCGTTCGACCAGACCGGTTACGTCGAGGTGAGCATCACCAATGGTCGCCTGACCGCCTCCGATGGTCAGAACAGCGCCAGCATCAGCAATGGCGCCATCACGGCCATCAGCTATGATCAGGCCCTGCGCTTCGGCAATGACTTCAGTGCCGCCACCCTGCAGGCACTGGCACTGATCGATTTGGGTAACGACAGTCAGGTTCGCGGCTACACCTTTAATGATCAGCAACAGATCATCGAGTCTGGTGCTCAGCCCAGCGACAACAACCAGCTCTACAATGTCGGCAGCAGTGACTGGCTGACCATCGACACCAACGTGGTTACCCCCAAGGCGCTGATCGCCTCTCAAGCCGAGTGGGACGCCGCCTTCGAAGGCAGCTACGGCAATGCTCACCCGTTGCTGGACTCCACCAACGGCAACGACCAGAGCCAGTTGGCCTGGGAAGGTCACTACTGGTTGCGGGCCTACGTCACCATGGCCAAAACCTATAACGACGATAAGTACCTCGACTACGCCATCGAATTGATTGACCACATGATCAACTACACCGATGACAAGCGGGTTGAGCGTGGTGAGATGAACCTGGGCAGCCAGCCTTACAGCATGGCCCCCAAGGCGTACCTCAACGACCGTTCCATGGCCGCTGAAGGCTGGCGTCGTCCCTTTGATGGTTGGCGCATCGAGGTGCTGTCCGATGGCCAGATCCTCAACGCCATCATGCGCACCGTGGATTACATCAAGTCTGCCAACAAGACCGCCTACATGGCCAAAGCGGATCAATACCTGGCTCTGGCGAGAACGATTATTGCCACCCACGAATCCTCTTACAGCCAGACCAAGAACGGTGCCATTCAAGGCTCCTACTTCTACGTCAATGTCAGTAACAGCGAATTCGGCGACTCGGGCCTGTACTCCAACCCCCTGCCCTACAACCACAATATGACCATGGGCATCGCCATGATCTACGTGAACAAATGGACCCAGGGCGGCGATGCGGCCATGGCGCAGAAAGTCACCGACATTCTGGGCTTCTTCACCGACAACCTGCGCTACAACAACGACGGCACCTGCAGCTGGGACTACGCCTACAACACCAGTGGCAACAACAAGCTGGAAGACGTTAACCACGGTCACCTGGACGTGGGCTTTGTGGTCACCGCCCACAACGAGGGTTACACCAGCAACGACAGCGAAGTGCAATGTCTGACCAAAACCCTGACCGATAAGGTCTTCATGGCACCCGCCATGCTGCACTACGACGTCGAGGGCAACGGCATCAGCAGCCGCTGGGATCAAGTCGCCACCGGTTACGACTGGTCTGATTTACAGCAGTTCGACTCGCGGGTGGTGGAGATCAATACCCACGTACTTCGTCAGTACGGCCAGCCGACCTGGTCACGACCCTTCCTCGCCTGGGCAGAAAGCCTGTACTGGAAACAGCAGCAATAACCTCACAGGGCGGCCAATTGGCCGCCCTTTTTTCATCGCGTTACCTCGATAGCGCGAGTATCGCCTCCTCCCCGCCGGAGTTTCCCCAGCACGCAGCCATCCCACCGCCTTAAGCGGCAACAGGGCGGCTAGCGCATTTCCATTTACCGGCCACCGCGCTAAGCTAGCGTCATGTTTACCTTTTTCTCCAATTGGCGACGGCAACGACTGTTAACCCGCTTCGACAGCGAGCGCCGGGCTCGCTGGCAACAAAACCTGGATGCCTTGCCGATTCTCGATGGCCTCAGCCAACAGGAACAGATCAGGCTGCTGGAGCTGGGCTGGTGTTTTCTCCACGGTAAGCGCTTCACCCCTGTGATGGACGCCGAACTGACCGATGATCACTGCATCGACATCGCCCTGATGGCCGCGCTGCCGGTGCTGAACCTGGGCCTGGACGCCTATGGCGTATTTTACGAGCTGCTTATCTATCCGGAAGAGTTCGTCACCGACCTCCAGTTTGTGGACGCCAATGGCGTGGAGCATCAAAGCAGGGAAGAACTCTCCGGTGAAGCCTGGGAGCAAGGACCGGTGTTGCTGTCCCAGTCAAAACTGGCCGACAGCCGCCACTGGAATGGTTACAACCTGGTGATTCACGAGTTGGCCCACAAACTGGATATGGCCAACGGCGGCATTGCCGATGGCCTGCCAGCCCTTCCCGTACCTTTGCAATCCGACTGGCTTCAGGTGTTCCCTAAAGCCTTTGCTAATCATTGTCGTCAGGCTGAGTTGGCCCTATCTCTACCCGAGGGCTCGGCGGAGGCGAACCTGGCCTGGGACCGACTCTGGATAGACCCCTACGGCGCCGAAAACCAAGCGGAGTTCTTCGCCGTCTGCGTAGAAGCGTTTTTTACCGACCCCATCGCCCTGAACCTGGCTTACCCGCCGCTCTACCACCTATTAGGCCAGTTTCTGGGGCAAAACCCCCTTGCACGGGCGCCGCAATGGCAACCCCTGCCGCACCTGCGGTGCCAGTGACTCCGGGCACTTCCCGAAGCCAGGCTGCAGACGAAAACGAAGCGGCTACAACTCCAATGTGAAGCCGGTCACCCTTCTCCTGACGCTACGGAAAACCACTATATTGCCCCCAGAAGCAATTAATTAGTCTGCTAGTCAAAGGTCAACTCCGACCCGGTCAACGAGTTACAAACGAGTTAGGAGCCATCGATGGCAGCACATAACAAGACACGCCGCTACGCACTTCCCGCCGCAACCCTGGTTGCCCTGGCCATTTCTGGCTGCGCCAGCCAGGGCCCACAGGGCAAATACGTAGACGGCACCCATGAGGTTTCCGGTAAGGGCAAGAAGAGCAACATCACCCTGCAGGTGCAGGTTGATCAGGGCAAGATCCAGCAGATCACCACCCAGTCCCACAAAGAAACCGAGTCCCTCTACCTCAACGCCGAGCGGTTGTTCCCCAAGATTGTCAGCAACAATGGCCACGAAGGCATCGATGCGGTTTCCGGCTCCACCTTCTCCTCCAACGGCATTCTTCAGGCGATCAACACCCTGCCCCGCACCGATGGCTCCACGCCTGAATACCAGCCCGTAGGCTCCTCCGAGGGCAAAGGGGAAGAGTTCAAGCTGAAGTGGTCGATTCAGCCCAAGCAGGGGCTGCTTAAGGGGGATTACTACTACGAGGAAGCCCGCTTCCGTCAGGGCCACATGGGCAGCATGATCATCGTGCTGGACAGCAATAACAACAGCGACGTCATCCTGGCGGAGTTCAACGAGAGTGGCCGTCCCAACTACTACACCCGCATCTACCAGGACGTGCCCAAGCGGATGTCCGAGTACAACTTCTCCATGGGCAAGAAGAAGGGTACCGCCTGGGTACAGTCCGCCCTGACCATGGAAAAACTGATGGTGGAGAAGGACCAACTGACCTTCGAAGCCAACCCGGACTACGATCCCAAGCTGGCCAACAAACTAAAGCAGCCCAACCGCCTCAAGTACCAGGGGCTGGACATCGTAGCCGGCGCCTCCAACTCCATTCAGCAGTCGATGGTGCCCCTGACCGCCAAGATCCATGACCGCATCCAGGGCGAAGGCACCCAGCTGAAGATGTACCAGAACGCCGAACGCCTGACCGACGCCAAGGGCCGCTGGACCGGCGTCACCTCCCTGCTGCGCTTCGTGGTGGACACCGACAGCAAAGAGATTGTCGACGTCTACTACGACGAGATCTTCGCCGACTCCAAGCAGGAGATCCGCGACGCCTCGCTGAAGAAGCACTACCGCCAGTCCAAGTACGACTCGGTTTACTACGTCGAGCCCGCCCGCATCGGCTTCAACGTGATGTTCGATGCCCTGGATGAGCATGTGAAAAACGGCGGCTCCATCTTCGACATCAACGACCTGCCCGCCACCGGCGACACCGGCAGCTACGCCCAGACCGGCTTCACCAAGCGTTCCGCTTCCTGGGACACCTACCTGAAGCAGGCCGACCTCCTCTACAAGGAGATGCGTGCTGACCAGGTGGTGCGCACCCACAACTAACCCCCTGGCCGAAGCCCTTCCCGGGCTTCGGCTGTTCTTTCTGCAGAGAGGCTCACCATGTATTCGCCTATCGACCGCCTCGCCCAGCTGTTTATCTTTGCCCACCTGCTGTTGGCGCCTTTCATCTGGGCCAATGTACCGGATGCCGCCCCCGGCAACGGTTTTTGCCAGCAGCACGGACTGATTCAGTCAGAACCGAGCCGCAGCGTGCTCTATACCCTGGACTACTTCGGCACCTCCATCAGCGTCGAGGTACTGGATGACGGCGGCGAAGATGCCGAAACGGCCCTGTGCGAGTCGCTCAAACTGATCGAGCACTACCACCAGCTGGCCTCGGACTACGACACCTATCCCGGATTGGTGAACGTCAAATCCATCAACCTGGCTCCCACCGCCAGCCACAGCATCGACCCCGAACTGTTCGAGCTGATCCAGACCGGAGTGGAGTGGCACCGCCTCTCCGAAGGCTACTTCAACATCGCCATCGGCCCCGTGGTGCAGCTGTGGCGCCAGCACCGCTTTCGCTGCACTAAAGGTGCCAGCAACGAGAGGGAGTGCAGCCTGCCCACCGATGCCGAACTGCACGCCGCCGCCGAACACACCCGCATCAACAATATTCAGTTGGATGCCACCAACCACAGCATCACCATGGCCGAGGGAATGAGTCTGGATCTTGGCGGTATCGCCAAGGGATGGATGGTGGAAAAGGTGCTGGACCACCTCAAAGCAAGTGGCATGCGCTCGGTGGTGATCAACGCCGGCGGCAACATCCGCCACTACGGCCGTCACCCCGAAGGCCGCCCGTTCGCGACCGCCATCGAGGACCCGGTGTGCCGCAAACATGACTTCCAGCTACCAGGCTGTGACCAGATAGACCGGCGCTACACCGAAGTGGTGCGCGGCGAGAACCTCACCGTGGTCACCAGCGGCAACTATCTGAAGTACTTCGAAGTGGGCGGCAAGGAGTACCACCACATCATCGACCCCACCACCCTCTACCCCAAGCAGGGCGGCGTGGCCACGTCTGTGGTGCTCTCAAACAACCACATCTACGCCGATGTGCTCTCCACCACCCTGTTCCTGATGCCACTGGATCGGGCAAAAGCCCTGGCCGAGAAGCTCAGCTACCTGGAGGGCGTCTGGGTACTGGATGAGGATGGCAGCCGAGTCTACAGCTCCGGCTTTGAGCATTTCAGCGGACAGTAACCCCAACCGGTTAATCTGGCATGTTGTGGCATAGTAAATCTGGCCACTACAGCGGAGGGAGGGCTGAATACTGCCCTCCCTGCAGGAGCCGTGGACACAGACAACACTACTGGCCAGGCTAAGTATCTTAATCCGCGACCAGCGTCACTGAGACTTCCCCAAGCTCCTTGCCATTCATGTATGCCACAGAGTCATAGTGAGCGGGAGCAACTTCTACCGTCAGCAACATCCCGGAGGGTTCGATATCATTGTCCACTTCGGCCTTGGTCAAAACTGATGCCTGGCGCAGATACTCCTCAGTGGATTTTTCATCCAGCGTAATAACCAGCTTCTGGCTCATGCTTATCTCTCCATCTATCGCTGCAGCTCGTTTCTCAACAAGGTAGCACAGGCATACGGCCGAAACATCGGGATCTAACTCACTGTATTAATGGTTTAAACCATGAGTTAATGCCAGTATGGATTGAAACCTGTTGCCACCAACGGTGACATGAAGAGGAACCTGGCTATGCCCGAACAATTAGAAGCACTTCAACAGTCAGCGCAGATCACCGTGGAGCAGACCAGGGCCTGGTTTGAGCAGGCCGCATCGTCTGCGACCCGGGACGACTTTGCGAAAAAAGGTGGCCTGAAAGATGATGGTACTGGTGCCGTATACGCTTACTTCAACAGTCAGGGGTTGTGTCTGTACGTGGGTCAGACGGGCCGCACGGTTAAAGCCCGTCAGCATGATCAAACCTCCCCTCACAAGAAAAAGGAATGGTGGCCAGAATGGACAGAGCTTAAGTTCGTTCAGCAAAGCCAGGAGTCACAACGTCTCTTGCTTGAGATCCTTCTGATTCAGGCGCATCGGCCAAAGCATAATGTGAAACCCGAGTTCTTTGAGATCACTGAGTGGCTGTCAAAGTAAAAGATCCATAACCGTCAGAAGTTGACCCTAAGTTAAGGGGAATTACGTGAAACCACCCAAGGCCCCGGAGGCTGCCACAGAAAGTACCCGCAGATGGTGGCGTTGTCCCGGTATTGTCTATTTTGTTGCCGCCGGCTCCCCGGCCATTGCTATTAAGATTGGGATGGCTGCACAAACCCATACAAACTCACTCCAAACTGTGGTTCAGCGCCGGCTGTCTCAGATACAGTCATCCAATCATGAACGCATTGAGCTTATTGGTCTGCGCTACTTCAATGAAGGCGAATACCCAACCAGAGATGCAGAGATTTTTGAACGGGAACTGCATCTGGAGTTTGGAGACATCCAGCGGTTTAAACCCGGAAGTCGTGGAGCTGAGTGGTTCACTGCGTCATCGCATCTGATGCAGAGAGTTGAGGAGATCTCAGTGAAACCCGAGGAAATGGGTCTTAAAAGGTTCTTCTCGGAACTGCCAGCAATTGGCTGATGATTATCAGTAGAGCGTAGATCTTGTATTTAAGTGGTCAGGCGACCTGTCGGCAGAGAGGCGTTAAGATGAGGACCTCGGTGGCCCCTGTAGGAGGGTAATAAAGAGTCATGCTGCAGCTTGTGGAGCATGGCCGCAATGGCGCCAATAGCGGTCATTGAGTGTCTACGAGAGTGGAGGCTATTCAATGGCTTTAATTTACTCGTGAATACATACTGATTAACTGCTTGTAAATGAAGTAGCATGAAAATAGAAAAGGCAGGATGAATCCTGCCTTGAGTGAAGAGGCATGTGAAACTTAATCGTCTGATCCAAGCCATCCATCGAAGTCATTTTCTGACTCGTCATCAGAGCAGAAGGTCTCATTAAAAGCCTCATTACCAGCTTCTAATAGGTCATTAAGCAGTTCAATACTAACGGGTGTCGGGATGTCACTCTTATCAGACATAACAAACTCCTTCTGATTTGGATCCTCGCTAGTGTGCGGCATTTAAGTAAAGTCAGTGAAAATCATTTGTTCAACGCCAAGATGTAAGCGAAATTGAAACTGCAAGGTTGTCAGTTATTTTCGGTCACAACTTAAGGCGATGAATAGACCGCACTTTCATAGACAGTCCGTTAGCCGCCTGAATGGTCGCTTCGTGGCGCTCGCTGCCCGTAACCTGGTGATGATGCCGTTTACTGGTATCGAACTCCCGCGAACGCTCTGAAGGGCGCCAGTAGCGGTCATTGATAGCTTCAAGAGGATAGAGAGGTTGAATCTGCGGAACGACCGTTGTCCTGAATGCTATTCCAATTCACTCTGACCCCACCAATACAACGGTGGGCTGACTCCGAATGAATCAGAGCGACAGTTCTGGTTTGCTCATAAAACCGTGGCCAGTTTTACTTGACCGCTACAATTGGTCTCCCAATTACTCTGTTGCCAGAGCCAGTATGTCGAGAAGAGGCTCAGAGCTAACTGGACACCCACCCTAAGAGCTTTGGTTCTCATTGCTTGTGACGTCCCCGCAAAGCTGGGACGGATAGCAAGCAGTTGGACAGTGCTGGGGCTTCTCGAGATGGATACCCCACGGATGCAAAGGAGGGTGTCCAGTTAGGCTCTGCTAAAGTCGTTTCCTATTTGCGCCAAATTCTGAAGCAGACAGTCGTCGGCAAGTATCTGCTGCTCATTTCTATGCGTATAATAATCGGTAGCCGCACAAATACTCATTACATGGCGATTTAAATGGTCTGGATAATCATCTTACTCATCATCACATTATGCGTCTTCTTGCCGGGTATGTGGGTCAAACATGTGATGGAAAAGTACGAACAGCCGGCAGATCGTTACCGCAAGCAGGGAAGCGGTGGTGAACTCGCGCGCCACCTGCTCGACAGTTACGGCCTAGACGACGTCCAGGTAGAGGAGACCTCTGACGGTGATCATTATGATCCGGCCGCTAAGGCTGTGCGTCTGACGCCGAAAAACTACTCAGGATACTCCTTGACCGCAGTGACTGTTGCCGCCCATGAGGTGGGGCATGCTATTCAGGATTCACGGGGCGAGTCGTTGTTCCTGGCGCGGCAGAACCTCGTTAAGGCTGCAATGGTCGGCGAGCGCCTTGCTGGCATTATGCTAGTGGCGGCTCCGCTTATCCTACTACTAACCCGCCTTCCGCAAGCGGGAGCATTAACGATAGCGATTGGCATTGTTTCGATGGCACTAAGTACCTTGGTGCACCTGATTACCCTTCCAGTTGAGTTCGATGCCAGTTATGGCAAGGCGCTGCCGCTCCTGAAGAAAGGCGAGTACCTGCACGACGGTGACCTGAAGCATGCGGAGAAAATTCTCAAGGCGGCGGCACTGACCTATGTCGCTGCCTCACTGACCAGTTTGTTAAACTTGGGACGATGGATCGCGGTGCTTCGTCGGTAAGGTTTAAGAATTCAGAGTAATTGAAAGCTTCAATGACCGCTATGTGGCGTTCGCTGCCCGCAAACCTGGTTGCTAACGTCTCTCGCTAACGTCGACTTCACCCCATGCTTACTGCGGCACCAGTAGCGGTCATTGAGTGTCTAAGAGAGTGGAGGCTATTCAAGGGGAGCCTATGGCTATACCTAGGGAAAGAGTTAAGCGCCTGTACGACGAGGGTGCTCGAAGCTACGACCTTACAACAATTCTATTCAGGCTGGCCGGACTAAGAATGCAGAAATATCGATCTGAGGTGATTGATTGCCTTGATTTGCGTTCTGGAAATACCGTGTTAGAGCTTGGGTGTGGTACAGGTTTGAATTTTCCACTCATTCTTGAAAAGGTAGGCCCCCAAGGAAAGATCATCGGCGTAGATATCGCCAAAGGTATGCTTGATGTTGCTCGAAGTAAAGCCATCATGAATAACTGGAATAATGTTGAGCTTATTGAATCTGATTTGGCGCTGCTCAAGTTTCCGGAAGGCGTAGATGCGGTATTATCCACAGGTGTTTTTGGATATATACCGGAATATGAGCGAGTTATAGAAAATGCCTATGACGCACTATCATCTGGCGGCCACATTGCTATTCTGGATGGTAAAAAGCCAGAAAATTTGCCCGGTATCATATTTAAATTCATATTGGCCATAGGTAAGCAGTACGGCTATACCGAGGAGTACTTTCAAGTTTCACCCTGGGAGGCAGTCGAGAGCCTATTTTCTAATACAACATTTAATACCCGCTATGGAGGCATGATATATGAGATATCTGGCGTTAAATCATAGTTCCCGGCCTAACAATGCGCATCACACTCGGCCACTGCGCGGCTTGGACCTCCGCAAGGCGGCGTTACCGATCACCGGTTCGTGGCGATTGGAGTCATCAATCAAAGTTGTTTCTTAACGCCGCCACACTGGCGTTGTTGATCAATTCACTCTCTGGAAAGACCGCTCCCAAGGGCTTTCCTGGACTTAGTTGACCACCTGACGAACAGGCATACCTAGTCTTATGACTTTGTTCATCGCTTTGACGCCAGCCAACGCTTCACCAACCTGAGCATCGTAATCACGCAGGCTGAGCTTAGGGCTAATGAGTTGCTTGTAACGATACATCGCCGTCTCAGACAACGAACGCTGGTGATAGTTGTTGTCCTTTTTCCACTGGCTCAACTCGCCATATTTCAGCGCTTGAACAGCGTCATTTCGGGGATGACCATCTTCCCAGTATCCGGCATTTGAACGCGGCGGAATGGTAGGTTTTGACCGCTTGCGTTGCAGCAG
>NZ_FNEM01000036.1 GCF_900100175.1 Ferrimonas sediminum | reverse complement strand
GCCACTGGATTCTTGCCTTCGCAAGAATGATCAAGAGCACAGCCACTGGGTACCCGCGTCCGCGGGCACGACGGATGGAAGGTTGGAGTTGCGGTGATAGCGACAGGTACCGATCTCTGCCGAGAGCTCTGAGCTAACGCTCAGGCTTTTTTCGTTTCTGAATTGGGAAAAATGCAGAGGGCTGCTCGGTAACCACTAACCCATCCAATTCCCATCGTCGCCCTTGCGAACGCGAGGGCCCAGCGTCTTTGGTTTTAAGTAGGCGCAGCAAAGCCACCGGCTACCCGTATGCGCGGGCACGACGGAGGAAAGCCCGCCGCCCTTGCGAACGCGAGGGCCCAGTGTCTTGGGTTTTGGTTGGGCGCAGCAAAGTCACTGGCTACCCGCGTGCGCGGGCACGACGGATGGAAAGCCCGTCACCCTTGCGAACGCGAGGGCCCAGTGTCTTGGGTTTTGGTTGGGCGCAGCAAAGTCACTGGCTACCCGCGTGCGCGGGCACGACGGATGGAAAGCCCGTCACCCTTGCGAACGCGAGGGCCCAGTGTCTTGGGTTTTGGTTGGGCGCAGCAAAGTCACTGGCTACCTGCGTGCGCGGGCACGACGGATGGAAAGCCCGTGGCCCTTGCGAACGCGAGGGTCCAGTGTCTTTGATTTTAAGTAGGCGCAGCAAAGCCACCGGCTACCCGCGTGCGCGGGCACGACGGGTGGAAAGCCCGTCGCCCTTGCGAACGCGAGGGTCCAGCGTCTTTGATTTTATTGCTTTACAGTCACTGGATTCTCGCCTTCGCAAGAATGACCAAGAGCACAGTCACTGGGTACCCGTATGCGCGGGCACGACGGATGGAAAGCCCGTCGCCCTTGCGAACGCGGGGGTCTAGTGTCTTTGATTTTAAGTAGGCGCAGCAAAGCCACCGGCTACCCGCGTGCGCGGGCACGACGGAGGAAAGCCCGCCGCCCTTGCGAACGCGAGGGCCCAGTGTCTTCAATTCTGTTGTTATCCAGGCTGCGGAACTTTGCCTGTAAGAGTGTTGTTACTGCTGGCAACGAACCAATAAAAAGGGAGCCGCCAGGCTCCCTCAGGTCATTGTTTCTGTTTTTCTGCGGCCTTACGGCGTGCATATTGGCTGGCGCCGGCCGGCGGCTTTTCGGGTATCGGCCGCCGCTTATCCAACAGGTGTTGAATCGCTTCAATGGGGTGCCGATAGAGCATCCTTGGCCCTGAATAGATCATCGCTTGCCGTGCCTGCTGCCGAGGTTCGGGCTTGTAACAGTGGATCGGACACCGGGCACAATCAGGTTTACTCTCTCCGTATGGGCAGCGATCCAGTTTCTGCGCGGCGTAATTCAGCAGTGACAAGCAGTCCGGGCACAGGCCATTGGTTCTCAGGTCTGGCTGGCAATGGCTGCTGCAGTAGATCTGCAACATGTGCTTGATGGTCTTATGCTCTTTGGCGAGTCGGCCGGTCAACAAAGAGTGGCTCATTGAAACAGCTCCAAAGAGGGCAGCGAGTGCCCTCGCAAATAATCGATTATGCGGTGGCCAGTTTCTTGGCGCGCTTCGCTGACCAGCTTGCTTTTACCATACCGAATAGGAACATGGCGATAAACATGCCGCCGATGGCAAACAGAATGTCACCGGGTACGCGCAGCCAGACAAACTGTCTAACCAGCTCGCTTTGTAACACTTCCGGAGAGCGGGCGAACCAGTATCCACTGTCAATGGCGGCAAAGAACTGGATGATGCCGACTGGGAGCAGTGACATCACCAGCATCGCCATCAGGCCAATGTTCATTGACCAGAACGCCCATTTCAGCAGGTTGTGGTTCCATCCCCGTCCTTTGCTCAGCCCCATCAGGCAGAACAGCATCAGGCCGATGCCCAGCATGCCATAGACTCCCATGAAGGCGCCATGGCCGTGTGCGGCAGTGGTATTAAGCCCTTGCACGTAGTACAGCGAGATGGGGGGATTGATCAGGAAGCCCAGCATGCCGGCGCCAAACATGTTCCAGAATGCCGTGGCAACGAAGAACATGATGGCCCATTTGTAGTTGCTCATCCAGCTGCTGGCATTGCGCAGTCGGTATTGTTCATAGGCTTCAAAGCCAATCAGCGCCAGTGGCACCACTTCCAGGGCGGAGAAGATGGAGCCCCAGGCCAGCACCGAGGTTGGGGTACCGGTGAAGTACCAGTGGTGGGCGGTGCCGATGATGCCGCCTGACAGGAAGATCAGGGTAGCGAACAGCACGGCACTATTGGCACTGCGGGCGCGGATCAGTCCCAGACGAACGAACATCAGGGCGATAACGGCGGTGGCAAAGGTTTCGAAGAAGCCTTCAACCCAAAGATGCACTACCCACCAGCGCCAGTATTCAGCCATGGCCAGATTGGTGTGCTTGCCCATCATCAGTCCGGCGCCGTAGAACAGGCCGATGGCGACCACGGAGATGTACAGCAACCAGATAACGGGCTTGTGATCGTTTTCCTGTTTCAGGGCCGGGCGGATGGCGGCGGTGACCAGGGCCAGCCAGATCAGCAACCCAACCATCAGCAGCATCTGCCAGAACCGGCCCAGATCGATGTATTCGTGACCCTGATGACCGAACCAGTAGCTGATATCGATATCCAGTACCTGTTGTACGGCAAACCACTCGCCGGCCATGGATCCCAGCACCACAATCAGCAACGCGACCCACAGTAGGTTAACGCCCAGTTTTTGCCACTTGGGCTCACGGCCGCCGGACAGGGCCGGGGCGATGTACAGGCCGGTTGCCAGCCACAGGGTGGCGATCCAGAACACGGCCAACTGAGTGTGCCAGGTACGGGTTAGTGAGTAGGGTAGGATCTCAGACAGGGGAATGCCGTAGAACTGCTGGCCTTCGACTGCGTAGTGAGCGGTGATGCCCCCCAGCACGATTTGAAGCATGAACAGGCCAATGGCTGTCAGGAAGTACTTGCCCACCGCTTTTTGTGACGGGGTTGGCTGGTGACTGAAGATGGGATCTTCTTTGGCCGGTGTCGGCAGGGGGTCGTGTTTCAGCGTTGAGTGGTACCAGGCCAGCGCGGCAACACCAAAGATCAGCACAACGACCGACAGGATGGACCAAACCGTGATGGAGGAGGTGGGGGTGTTGTCGACCAGAGGTTCATGGGGCCAGTTGTTGGTGTAGGAGACACCGGACTGGTCAGGGCGATCGGTGGCCGTTGCCCATGCGCTCCAGAAAATGAAGCTGGTGAGGTTCTGGCGACGGGTCAAGTCCGGCAGGGTGCCCTCTTTCATTGCGTACTGCTTACGCAGAGGCTGCATCTCTGGAGCATCGCCAAACAGGGCTACATAGTGTTGCTGCACTTGCTGAATGGCAGCCAATCGAGTGTCGGAGACCGTCAGGGTTCCGGTCTTGGCGTCATAGCGATTGGTGCGAATGTCACGCTTGAGCAGCGCCTGAAGTCCGGCTTGCTGGTCAATGCTCAACTGATCGTAGCCCAGGCCATACTGCTGGTCGGCGCGTATGGATAACCACGCCATTAATTCACGATGCAGCCAGTCGGCACTCCAGTCTGGCGCCACGTAGGAGCCATGGCCCCAGATAGAACCCAGCTGATGTCCCCCCATGGATCGCCATGCCATCTGGCCGTCTTGAATCTGTTGCTCGGTAAACAGAAGGGTGCCGGTTTCGCTGACAACCTGTGCGGGAATTGGCGGCATTTCACGATAGGTGCTGCTGCCCATGGAAAGTAACACGGTAAAAGAGGCGAGGCAGGATAATACCAAGGCCCAAAGGATGATTTTTTGTCGACTCATAGCCGTACCCATTGCGTTTGTATTGTGGTGATTGAAAACTGCAACCGTTAAGGTGCAACTCAAATGCATCTTATGGCTTTAAACCTTAGTAAAATACTCAAGTACTATCAATCGCTGGATCAGGCCGTGTATCGACATGAGATCGTGATCACGGTTTCGGGGGCATGGGATACCCAATAAGGAATAGTGCAGAGTGGGAGGTTGGTGAAAGCGCCGAGCACCCATAAGGCGCCCGGCGTAGAAGCTTACAGGGAGGGGTTGCTCTTGATGTTCACCGGCAGGGAATCAATGACCTGATCGGCTAAACCGGTACCGGCGGCTTGATAGATGTTATACACGCTGTGTACCCCCATCTCCTTTAGGGCTTCCTCCTCATCGGCGTATCGGACAATGGCGGTCACCTTACCGGAGTAGGCACTGGCAGCCAGCAGTTCGGCGGTGTGCAGGTTACCCTGGTGAGATGGCATGGCCAGTACAATCAACTCAATCGAACCACTTGGTACCAGCTTGTCCCAGAAGTCTGAGTCGGTACCATCGCCAAGTACAGCCTTGCGGCCGTCGCGATGGTGGCGTTCGATGATCTCCTGCTTGTGATCAATACCAAGGATGACATCCCCGTAGCTGCTCTTCAGCGAATCGTAGGCACCAGAGCCGATACGGCCCATACCAAAGATCACTACGCTGGGGTTGCCCAGGTGGATGGGTTGATCTTCCGGATGCAACCTCTCCCGTTGCAGGCCAGACAGTCTGGGAAGTAACAGATCATAGATCCGCAGTGCCAGTCTGCTGAGGGGGGCTGCCAATACGAAGCTGAAGGCCACCAACAGGGCGATGACTCTGAGCCAGCTTGCATCCAGCGAACCCGTGGCAATGGCCGCCGTCATGACAATCAGGCCAAACTCACTGAAGTTACTCAGGGTGATGGTGGCCATTACTGAGCTTCTTAATCGAAAACGATAGTAAGACAGCAGCAACAGGAACAGTGCCACCTTCACCGGAAGCAACAGCATTAATGCCAGTGCGGTAATCACCTCTTCCTGATTGGGAATGCCCTGCTGGCCTATGGTTAAGAAAAAGGCCACCAGAAACAGCTCCTTAAACAGGAACAGGGATTTGGACAGCTCGGACGACTTCCTGTGTCCGGCGAGCAGAATGCCCAATATCAGTGCGCCGAGATCCGGCTTCAGCCCGACCGCCTCAAACAGGGCGGCGCCGGGAACCAGAGCCATTGCCAGGCCAAACAGCACCAGCAACTCCCCATGACCGCAGCGCTCCATCAGTTTAAACAGCAGTGGACGCAGTAGCGGCAGTCCCAGAAGCAACAGAGCCCAAGGTGATGGCCATACCCCTTTGCTGGCTGTGAGGTAAATTACCGCAAAGATGTCCTGCATAATCAGAATGCCGATGGCGGTGCGCCCATACAGAGATTGGCTATCGCCGCTCTCTTCCAGAGACTTGATGGCAAAAACCGTACTGGAGAAGCTCAGGGCGAAGCCGAGAATGACCAGTTGTTGGTTGCCCAGCTGATCGAACATACCGATGCCGGTCAGAGCCAGCAACTTGATCAGGATGGCAGCCAGGCCAACTGTCGTCACCATATGGATGCTGGCACCGCCCCAGACTTCCGATCTGGTCAGGCTGGACAGATCCAGTTTGAGTCCGATGGCAAACAGCAGCAACAAGACACCGAGGTCGGCAATCGGGGTGAGAAACGTCAACTCCTCGACGCCGGCAGCATACAGGGCAAAGCCTGCTGCGAGGTAACCAATAAGTGGGGGCAATCCGATTCGAGTGGCACCAATGGCTAGAATAAGAGGGATGATAAGAAGTAGTGGGTCCATTGATGCCCTCCGTGGGTTGGTTATTGAGTCGTATTGTACCGCGTTCCGGTCGTAAAACCTGATAGCTCAGCCTTTGATGCTGTCGTAAATATCGAAAATAGCGGTAACTTTCCTCTTTGGTTCGATTTGGTCTCGGTAGTGGCCACTGTTGTTCTCGGTGCAAATAGACGGTGTATACCGATGAGAACCGCCCTAAATGTGGATAACTCTGTGTTTAAGCTGTGGTGTTGCGGTGGGTTTCGGCGGTTGGGAATAATATCGCGATTTATTGCCTTTTTGGCCTTGCGTTCCGGCGGGCGCTCCCTATAATGCGCTTCCTGTCGACGGGGCACAGCGGCTTACTGAGTAAGGCACTGAGCAACAATTCGACACTCGGAAAAGCCTTTGAAAATAACGCTTGACGGGGATTGAGGAAAGCGTAAGATACGCAGCCTCAGCAACGGGAACCACGGTTCACTTTGCAACGTTCTTTAACAATTAGTCAGACAATCTGTGTGGGCACTCGCGCAGGATTGATATCTCATATATCAATGTTGCACTGAGTGACTATAACAAGTTAATTCAGTAATTCATTGAGTCGATTCTTCGGAATCAAAAAACTTTTTAATTGAAGAGTTTGATCATGGCTCAGATTGAACGCTGGCGGCAGGCCTAACACATG
>NZ_FNEM01000007.1 GCF_900100175.1 Ferrimonas sediminum | reverse complement strand
GCGAGGGCCCAGCGTCTTTGGTTTTATTGCTTTAAAGTCACTGGATTCTCGCCTGCGCATGAATGACGAAGGGCAAAAGTCAATGGATTCTCGCCTGCGCAAGAATGACGAAGAGCACAGCCACTGGCTACCCGCGTTCGCGGGTACGACGGAGTGTGGGGCACTGAGTGACCACGTGCCCCCGAATAATGAATAGGGACAACTAGAGCATAGGGTGGGGCCTCAGGTAGCGGGCGAAGCGGGGTAGGCCGGCGTCGGTGGTGCCGTTGTAGCGATAGGTGATAACGGTGCCAATGGCGGGAGGATTTTTCCGTTCGGCATCGCTGAAACCACTGCCGATGCGAAAGCGGCGGCCATCCTGGGTTTCCACTTCTACCGCTCCTAGCATGCCCTGGTATTTGCCTTTACCCTCCTGGTGCGCCACCACCACTGCTTCGCCGTCTTGGTAACTCTTGTACTTCAGCAGTTGGCTGGAGCGCCCGGGCAGATACAGGTTGTCCTTGTGGTGCAGCATCAGTCCCTCTCCCCCTAACTCGGTCACCAGCTCCAGTTGCCGTTGCAGCGCCTCGGGACTGCTGACAGGCCGCTGTTCAATGACCTGAACGAAGGCGCGGTCGATACCCCGAGTAATGGCCTGAAGCCGTTGGTAACGCAGCTGAAAGGGTTCGGCTCCCATAGGCAGATCAAACAGGTACAACCCCACCTGTCGCCACTGCTTTTCATTGGGTTGCTGGTCACGAACGATGGACATCAGAGATTGAAAGCGGCCCCGCCCTATCCATAACTCGCCCTCAAGCTCGATGGTCGGTAGCGGGGCGGTAAACCAGCTTGGGGCATGGATGCGCTCACCGCTTCGACTCCATAGTGTACTGCCATCCCAATAGGCCCGAATGCCGTCGAGTTTTTCGCTGACCAGGTACTGGCTTAACTCCAGAGATTGCGGATAGTCGGAGGCCAACATCAGTTTTGGTGCCTGGGCGACGACGGTGAAGGGGAAGTGACTGAAGGTCAGGCTCAGGCTAATGGCCAGAGCCACAGAGTGGCGATTCATAGGGTACCTCCTTGTACACCTAAGCGGGTCTTTGTGGACGCTGTCGAATCAGTGTAGTTGCTTTTGCTCGATCCGTTTACGCCTCAATGGCGAAGGGGTCGTTGCTCGGGTCATCATTCCATTGGTATTCGGCCAGGGTGGCGATGCGGTCTGCTTCGGCTCGGCCTCGATATTGGCTGATCAGCGCCAGGGCGGCATCGGTGCCGGCAGAGACGCCGGAAGAGGTTATGAACTGACGGTCATCGATCCAGCGTGCCCGGGGTTGCCACTGCACCTTACTGTTGAGGCCACTGACCCACTCAAAGGCCTGCTTGTTGCTGGTGGCCTTGTGTCCTTCCAGCAGTGGGGTTGATGCCAGCAGCGCCGAGCCGGTGCAGACAGAGAACACTTTGTTGGAGACATGGCACTGACGGGTCATCCACTCCAGAAACACCTCATCCTTGACCAGCGAACGGGTGCCCATGCCGCCGGGAATAATGAATAGGTCACAGTGGTGTACCTGGTTGGTGTCGAGATCCGCCACTACTTTAGGGCCCTGATAGCTGCGAATGATGCTGCGTGCCCCGACCAACTCAATATTGACCCCTTTCATGTGACCCAACATCTCGATGGGGCCATGAAGATCCAGGGTTTCGTAGTCATCAAACACCAGGGCGACGATGCGAAAGGCATCGTGGTTGCTGCTGGCATAGAGGGGAAGGGAAGCGGCGGCCACGGAGGCGGAGGTGGCCATAAGGAATTGTCGTCGATTCATGCGCAGGTCCAGGTTGGGTACAGTAGGCCCCTGTGTTCAGGGTGTTCTCAGCAGTGAGAGTAGCTCAGCGGATTCAGCCTGGGTACAGCTATGAGCAAAAAACACGCGGTTTTTCAGGTGGCAAAGCGTTAGTGAATGTGTCGAATTGGGGGGATGTTTCACAAATGTAGGCGGATAACTCCATTTGTTCCGCCTTTGGGGGGTTAATCGTTGCTGCAGTTGTCGCGGCTGACGAAGCTCTGTAAGACCAACGGGCCGAACTGGTCGCCGGTGCTCAGGGGGACTGAGCAGGAGGTGTGAAGATCCAGAGTCTGTTGCAGGCCATCGGCGGTCAACAGTAGCTTGGTTTGTGCCGGCAGGCGCCCGGCCCGGCCACCGGTGCCGTTAGCGACCACCACCAGATTGCCGCCTTTGGCGACGCTGGGGGTCAGCACCAGGATATCGCGCTGGGGCTCATCGAGATTGAACTTGTGCTGGAAAGTGGCCACGTTGATGTTGGCGGCGTTATTCAGATCGCCAGTGCACTTGAAATCGTCACCCTGGTCATTGTCTGAGGCCGCACAGCTGCCGCCGACATAGGTGAAGGTGAGTTGCTTCGGGCGGCATTCACAGGCGTTTTGTGTCTCCTCGGGAGTCGACAGGCCCGCCGCCACCCAGACGAAAGACGCCGGATCGATGGTTTTGCTGCCGTCGGGGTTCAGCACGGTGAGGGGATCCACGTAGGGGTCGGTTTCCGACAGAATCTCAATTTCGATGAAATCGACGCCGGCGGGAATCGGCACATTGCGAATGTAGTCGTCCCACTCGTCGCCTTGGTTACTCGTCAGGGCGTTGGCATCGCGAATCTCGTTAGCCGGGTTGTCACCGACGCGAATCACGACCACCGAGGGGCGATCGTTACCGGTCTGGCCGTCACCCTCGACACTGGAGACGAACATCGACAGGTTGGCGAAGCGTTCGCTGCTGCTGGGGGCAAACTCAAACCGCACGGGTACAGTAGAACCCAGTGTCTCGGAGAACTTGTCGGTGGCGGGATAGTTGCGCTCCCACCAGGCCGCGTCGTGGCCATCTTTCAGTTGCAGCGCGTTGGATGAACTATCGCTGTAGATCAGCATGATGCCTGCGCCATTTTTGCCATCATCACCAAAATCGGGGTTGGGTAGGGCGATGTCGTCCAGACCGGAGATCAACAGGGTGTTGCTGCCGGGCTGCACCAGGTTCAGTGCGGTAATGTCGGCGCGAATGGTGGCGCTGTAGGCGTTGTAGAAAGAGATACTGGGGCTGCCGCCGAATCCTTCAACGTATTCGCCAATGACCTCGCCGGTGACCAGGGTCGGGGCGCCGGAACCCACCCGCTCCACATCAATGTCGAGATCGTAGCCGGTGTCTTCATCGAACACCTGCCAGTACAGCAGCACCCGCTCGATGGTTTCGCCGCTGTTGACGCTAATGCTGATGCTTCCCGGGGTTTCCGGCAGTGAGTGCAGGCCGGTACCGGCGATGCGAATCTTGCTGCCCCGTTGCAGGGCCTCGATCAGCATCTGATTGCCGGTGGTGTCGGCGATGACGCCGAGCGTCTCATTGCCTTCCGAGAAGCCGGCGGGGGAGAGCAGAAGGGTAGAAGAGAGTAGCAGGGCTGGTACAGACCCTTTAGATAAGCGACAAAGGGCAGAATTCATAACATACTCCTTTCAATGCGTGACGAGAAGTCGTCTGAAAAGACCCAAGGAGTATAGTCATTATCTTAATAAGCGACGGGGCGATCTCTTACAGGATTTTTCTGGGGCTGTAGCGAGCCGACCGCCCGGCGTGGGGCGGTCGGGGTGAGCAGTAGTCAGGCGTAAATCTTACTGGTCAGTCGGTCTTCACTGCGCCGGCCCGACAGGTGGCGGCGATCGGCTTTGTCCTCTTCGAAACGAACTTCACCGCGACGCTCCTTGTGGCTGCGGCGGTCGTGATCCCGGCGTTCGGTAGTAGGTGATTTCATGGCGGCTCTCCCTATGGCTGATGATCTAGTTATAGGAGAGGTTGCCAGGGCTGGCCAGTTTGGGCCGTGATTGGTCTGAGCAGTACACGGATGTCGCAGCTGGGCGGGGCTTGGGAGCGGGATTTCTTGACCGCAGCTGACAAATGATCTCGATAAGATCGATACAATGCTATACAAGTGAAGAAAGTGTGTTAGCATATGCCTCGGCCTGAAATCAGACCTATTTATATGAAACGCAATATTATGCTTTAGAACGCTTCGTCCGGACGCTTACGCATCCAGCATCATGAAGTTTTTCCTATCATAAGTTTTAGCTCACATAAGTAATTCATTTCTTGGCTATATCTGCGCATAATGCGAATTATTTTTTGAAAAATTAGGATTAATCATGTCTAAGTCTACTGGTATCGTTAAGTGGTTCAACGAAGAGAAAGGTTTCGGTTTCATCACTCCAGACAACGGCGGTGCTGACGTATTCGTTCACTTCCGTGCCATCGCTTCTGAAGGTTTCAAGACCCTGGCTGAAGGTCAGCAGGTTTCTTTCGAAACTGAGCAAGGCCAGAAAGGCCCTCAAGCTGCTAACGTAGTAGCTCTGTAAGTCAAAGCCTCGCTTTGAACTTCAAAAATGCTGGCTGAGGCCGGCATTTTTTGTGCCTGACGTTTGCCGCCAGGCCTGCCAGACAAAGGCGCAGCGGGAGATACCGGCTGCGCCTTTTTGGTTTCTCGCCCACCTATTTTTCTACCCCCCTTCAGCTGATCCGCATCATCAACGCATCTTCTTCGCTTTGGCCCGGACGATCTGATGGTGGGGGCCTTTCTGAATACCGAAGAGGCGTTATCATAATTCATACTAGTTAGGGGGCAGCCAGTAATGAGTGCGTCTTTTTGCTATGACGGTAAGCAATGATGGACGCTGTGGAGCGGGTGCTAGAATTTTCTGATAGGTTCGCTGGGCTCTGATTTAAATTGACGCAGGGGGCGGCACATACGTGGCACAGACAAAAAAGGCGCAGCGGTTACTAACCGGCTGCGCCTTCTTGTATATGGTGGCCCCTGGGGGACTTGAACCCACGACCAAGCGATTATGAGTCGCCTGCTCTAACCAACTGAGCTAAGGGGCCTTATCTATTTAGCGGGCTTAGAGGCCCACTGAGCTGCTGAGTATATCCAAGCCAAATCCCGTTGTCATCCGCTCTGTGGGCGTGAAAAGCCCTTGCTGGTGGCGTTTGCTTAAGAAAACGCCAGTGAGAGTGGGGAGCGGCTTTCGGTGACAGGGAAAAAGCACGGTGGTGGTTGGCGGCTCGGTAGCGGCGCCGGCGTTGATTAGGATCATGGTTTGCCACCAGTCACTGTGGTGCTATGGCGGTGAGGGCAGGGTCTGCGAAGAGTGTGCTAGCTTAGACATTCACTTCGTACCGTTTCACTAACCGATGGAGAATCAGGATGAACGCATACAAAAAGGTATTGGTGCCACTGGATTTTCACAGTGATAACGATCAGATCATGGCTAAAGGCCGGCAGATGGCCGAAGCCAATGACGCTGAGATGTACCTGCTGCACGTCAACGAACCCATGGCCGGGGTCTACACCTTCGAGGCGGTCAGCTTTGGCGATCAGATGGAGGAGTTTAAAGACCGAATCCGCAGTGAAGCCAGAGAGCGTCTGAACCAGCTTGCCGGTGATCTGGGCATCGCCCCCGAACGGCAACTGATTCGTGAGGGCAAGGCATCGCGCGAGATTGAAGATGTGGTCAACGACTTTGGCATCGATTTGGTTGTCATGGGCACCCATGGCCATTCGGGCCTGCAGCGGCTGCTGGGCTCCACCGCCAACAGCGTGCTTAACCACGTCGATTGCGACGTGCTGACGGTGCGCATTAAAGAGTAACCTCCAGGCGCGCTGAGCGCCGAATCTGCTGTTAGCGGCAAGGGGGTGTGAGCGTCGGCTCGCTGCCCCTTTGGTGCTGGCAACACTCCCCCTGATGGTGTGTTTTTCTAATACGCCTTTTGCTTAACTGCGCCGCTACTGATTCAATCACCTACAATTAATGGGGATTAGCAGGGTTTGTGCTGTTGCTGGGTCAGGCTGGGGCGCCCGATTGCCACTGCCGGACACCGGCGCCGCTGAAATTGGCCATCGCGGGAGAATTGATATGAGCGTTTACAGCAAGGTTTTAATACCGCTGGATTTTCATGGTGACAATGAGTGGATCGTTGCCAAGGGCATGAAGGTGGCGGCCGATCATGGCGCCGAGTTGTTTTTGCTGCATGTGGATGAGACGCTGGCGGAGCGCTACCTGTTTGAGTCGGCCAGTTTCAGCGGCCACCTGAAGGGGTTTAAGGAGGAGATCTGCCAGGAGTCACAGCAGCGTATGCGAGCGTTGGCCAAGGAGATACAGCTGGACGACGCTCATGTGCTGGTGCGCGAAGGTAAGGCCGCCAAGGCGATTGAAGCGACCGTTACTGAGCTGGGCATCGATCTTATCGTGATGGGCACCCATGGCC
This sequence comes from Ferrimonas sediminum, assembly GCF_900100175.1. Taxonomy (GTDB): domain Bacteria; phylum Pseudomonadota; class Gammaproteobacteria; order Enterobacterales; family Shewanellaceae; genus Ferrimonas; species Ferrimonas sediminum. The sequence goes on along the minus strand of NZ_FNEM01000007.1, from coordinate 181,775 downwards.
ACTCCGGTCTGCAGCGGCTGCTGGGCTCCACCGCCAATCGGGTGTTGCACAGTGTCGACTGTGACGTGCTAACGGTGCGCATCAAAGAGTAGCGGCAGTTAGACCACACAGAAAGCGACTCAGGAAGCGGTGTGGGCGACCCGGGTTACCAGTTGCAGCTTATGCGCCAACAGCACAATCAGGGCGTAGCAGCCGAGGCTGGTGGCCACCACCAGGTGCCAGCCGCCGTACTCCCAGATGGGCAACAGCACAAAGCCCCCTAGGCTGGCGCCCAGATAGTAATGCACCAGGTACAAAGAGCTGGCCTTGGCCCGCTCTTTGACCGCGTTTTTGCCCACCCAGCTGTACGCCAGGCTGTGAATCTGGAAAAAGCCCACCGAACACAACAGCAGTCCCACAATGATGATGCGCAGATCCGCCGACAGGGTGATTACCGTACCCATAATCAGGAACAGGGCGCCGGTCTGCATGCCCGCCGGGGCGGTGTAGTAACGTAGCCAGCGGCCCGACAGCTGGGCCGAGATGCTGCCGGCCAGGTAGGTCAGAAACAGTAGCGACAGCTGGAAGGTGGTCAGGCTCCAGGGGGCCTGGGACAGCTGGAACGTCAGCACGGTAAACAGGTTGACGAAGGTGCCGAAGGTCAGTCCGGCAATCAGGAACGCCGGTTGCAGCTGCGGGTTTTTCAGGTGCGCCATCAGCCCCTTGGCGGCGTGGCTCAGCGAGGTGGTGCTGGGCTGAAAATTGCGCTGCTGTGGCAGCATGGTGCTGAGCATCAGGGCGGCGGCGCAGCTGAGTACCACCAGGGTAATAAAGGGCACCTGCCAGTTGTCGAAGTAGCTGGCCATGCCGCCAATCAAACGGCCGCTGAGGCCGCCGATGGCGTTGGCGGCCACGTAGCTGCCCATGGCGGCGGGCAGGCGCTGGGCACCAATCTCCTCCGACATCCAGGCGGCGGCCACTGCCACAAAGCCAGCCAACATAATGCCGTGAACAATGCGCAAGACAATGAACCACTCGACGCTGCTGGTGTTGAGCAGTGCCAGGTTGATCAGCGGCAGGCTGGTGAGCGACAACAGCATGATGGGGCGGCGACCGATGGCGTCGGAAACCATGGCCCAGGGGATCAGGAAAATCGCCAGTGCCAGCGGCGCTCCGGCGTGCAGCCAGTTGGCGGTGGCGGCGTCCAGCTCAAAGGCCTCGGCCAGCATCGGCAGCATCGGCTGGGCCACGTACAGGTTGCAGAACACGACCATGGCCGCCAGGGTGAGGGCGGTCAGGGCTTTGAGGTAGTTGCGGCCGGCGAGGGTTGCCATCTATCGGTTACTCTGTGCTGTTAGTGCCCACAGAATACTCTCGTTTCAGAGTGTGGAATAATACAAATCATCAATGAAGTCTTAGATTTGACCTTATCCGGTAAACGCGGTAGAACGCGCAGAAATCCTGCTGAGGGTTGCCGATAATGGCGTCATCTCTGTGGTGTTGCCTTCGGGCTGAAGAATAAAAAACGAGTCTACTATGTCGCAAAAGATTATTTTTGATACCGATCCTGGCATCGATGATGCTATGGCCCTGCTGTTTGCCCACGCCCACGACAACGTCGATATGGTGGCGATCACCACGGTGTACGGCAATGGCGTTATCGAAGATTGCACCCGCAACGCCTGTTACATCAATGACACCTTCAACATGGGCGCCACTGTGGTGCAGGGGGCGGCCGGTCCGCTGACCCGCGATCCGGTTGGCCCCACGGTGGTGGTGCACGGTGAGCATGGCCTGGGTACAGTCGAGGTGCCGCTGGATTACCCCATCAACATTGATCCCCGTCCGGCCCACGAATACATGTGCGACCTGGCCCGGGAGAACCCCGGTGAGATCACTCTGGTGGCGGTCGGTCCGCTGACCAACCTGGCGCTGGCACTGCAGCACGATCCCGAGATCGTCAACAACGTCAAAGAGGTGGTGATCATGGGAGCGGCCTTTGGTGAAGGCGGCCATCGCGGTAACGTATCACCGGTGGCCGAGGCCAATATCCATGACGATCCCCACGCCGCCGATCAGGTGTTCTGTGCCGACTGGCCGGTGACCATTGTCGGCCTGGACGTGACCCACCAGACCTTCTTTACCGGCGACTACCTGGACGAGCTGCGCCGCAGCGCCGGCGAGGTGGGTGAATTTATCTGGCAGGTGAGCCGCTTCTACCTGAAGTTCTACTCTGAGAAGGTGGGCGTTGACGGCTGCCATGTGCACGATCCGTCGGCGGTGGCCTACGTGGCCGACCCGAGCCTGTTCGGAGTGCGCAAAGGCCCGGTGCGGGTGGTGACCGAAGGCCCGGCCATCGGCATGACCATTCAGAAGAGCGATGAGCGCTTCTACCATCACGACGAGTGGTCCTGCTTCCGCAGCCAGCAGGTGTGCGTCGAGGTCGACAACCAGCGTCTGCTGCAGATGTACAAAGACAGCATCAACTCGCTGGCGTAAAGGGGGCGATAGAGTCGGTTGGCTTAATGGTGGTCTTTTCGGGGGTGCCTTAAGCCAACTATTGCTGGAGTTCTCATTACCGGATGCGGTATTTTAGGCGGGTGTTACGATAGGTTTTTGAAAAAGCAGTTTTTTTAAGGCGGAGATTACAAGGACTCATGGTATGTCGCATCGCCTGATCCAGCTGTGTCTGGCGCTGTTTCTGGCAGCCAGCGTGCTGTTTCTACCCTCCTGGCTGGTGTCGTCCAGCTATGAAATTCAATGGTTGCTGCAAAACCTGCCCTGGGTGCTGCTGGCCAGTGCCTGGATCGTCAGCCGCATCTACCGTCTGCAAAAACTCAGTTTTATGGTGCTGGTGTCTTTGGCCAGTTACGGCGTGATCCAGTGGAAACTGCAGGTGCCGCTGCCACAGGGCAACACCGAGCTCATTTTCTGGGGCCTGTGTCTGCTGGCGCCGCTGCTGGTGTTCCTGCTTGATGTGTTGCCGGAGAAGTGGATCGCCACCGGTCGAGGCGGCTTTGCCTATGCGCTGCTGCTGGCTCCGGTCGCCCTGTTCTCGATGCTGCTCAGTTCCAGCGCCGAGGCTACTCACCGATGGCTGGCGTCCTGGGTGACGGTGCTGGGGGGCTATCCGCTGCCCTGGGTGTTGACCCTGATGATGGCCTGCTATTTTGTTATCTCCACCCTGATTCAGACCCGTCGCCGCGACAAGGGCGACTCGGCGGCGCTGCTGTGCCTGATGGCATTGGGGTTGACCTGCTACCAGTTCGATACCCCCGGGGTGTCCTCCTCCATGTTCACCATTTTGGGGCTGTGCCTGCTGGTGTTGCTGATGCTGCATAGCTATCGACTGGCGTTTTTCGATCTGCTTACCGGGGTGCGCAACCGCCGCAGCCTGGATGCGGTGATGCAGGGGCTGTCCGGCCGTTACCAACTGGCGATGATCGACATTGACCACTTTAAGACATTTAACGACACCTTCGGCCACGACGTCGGCGATGACGTATTGCGATTGGTGGCGCAGATGCTGACCCGGGTGAAAGCCGGCGGTACCGTGTACCGCTATGGCGGCGAAGAGTTCACCATTGTGTTTCGTAGCCGTGAGCGCAAACGCTGCCTGGCGGCGCTGGATGCGATTCGCGAAGAGATTGCTGCCTATCCGTTTTACGTACGCAGCACTCAAAGCGCCGGGGTGGCCCGCCGGAGCCGCAGCCAGGCCCCCAAGGTGGCACCGCAAACCATCACCGTCAGCATGGGGTTGGCACAGCCCCGGGCCGAAGACGCCAATGTCGAACAGGTAGTAAAGCGTGCCGACGAAGCCCTGTACCAGGCCAAGCAGGCCGGCCGTAACTGCATCAAGGCCGACCGCATCCTCAATCGACGCCCCAGCCGTCGCCGGGTGGCGGCGTAAGCCAACAGCCTGCGGCTTTACGCGCTATTGACTACCCCTTAGACGAGAGTCGACTACCCTTTAATTATTGGATATAAAACGCGGCGCATCAGGGTCGTGGCAATCGGATAGGATGTCCTTATGGTATTTCGCTCAGTGCAGCTGCTGTTGCCTGTGCTGTTGGGTTTATGCGCGGCATTGTTGCCAGAGTTGGTAGCTCAGTCGCAGCCGATGGTGCATCAGGGGGTGCTGCTGTTGCCGTGGTTTTTGCTGCCCATCTCTTGGGTGGTCAGTCGCTTATATCGCCAGCCTAAAGTCAGTTTTCTTATTCTCATCAGCCTGTTGGTCTACTCGCTGCTGCAAAGCCAGCGGCTTCACCCTGAGCTGGCAACCCATACCGAGGCGTCGTTCTGGTTGCTGTGCCTGCTGGGACCGGTGTTGATTCTGGTGTTCAGCTGGCTTCCCGAAGAGATGACCGGTGAAGCGAATAATTGGAAGTGCTACCTGATCATCGCCACCATTGGCATTGTGGCCCTGAACCTGTTGCAGCAGTTTCCACAGCAGACGGTTTATTGGATGCAACTGCTGCTGGCGCTGGAGCCCGGGTTGCCACCTTTGGTACCGCTGTTGCTGTTGACCCTGTACCTGCTGATCACCGGTTTGTCGCTGATTCGCCGTCATGAGACCAGTGACGGCGTGGCCTTTATGGCGCTGTTGAGCATGGGCTTTGGGTTTTGCGGTTTTCATACCGAGTACGGGCCTGAGGTGAGCTTTAGCCTGTTTGCCATGATGGTCGTGGTGTTACAGGTGTTGCACAGCTATCGGCTGGCGTTCTTTGACCCCCTTACCGGGCTGCGCAACCGCCGCAGCCTGGTCAGTACGCTGCTGGACTACCCGAAAGGCTACCATTTGGCGATGGTCGACATCGATCACTTCAAAGACTTTAACGACACCTTTGGCCATGACGTCGGTGACGAGGTGCTGCGGGCGGTGGCCTCGGTACTGGAGCGGGTCGGGGTTGGCGGCAAGGTGTTTCGCCTGGGCGGTGAGGAGTTCGTGGTGGTGTTTGTCAGCCGCGATCGCAGCGCCTGCACCGGAGCGCTGCAAACGGTGCGGGAGATGGTGGCCCACTATCCGTTCAAGGTGCGCCAGCCCCTGAATGCGGCTTCAGAGAGGGCCGCGACGCCTTCTCAGCCACAACGAATCACCGTCACCATTGGGTTAACTCAACACAGCCCGCGGGATAGCAGCGTCGATGCGGTGCTCGCCCGAGCCGATAAGGCGTTGTACCGAGGCAAGAGTCGTGGCCGCAACTGTCTGATGTTAGACGACGGCAAGCCGGTGCCCTGGGTGACCATCGGCGGCGAAAAGCGACTGGTGTAGCCTTGGCTACCAGATCCCCTTTGATTTTACCTTACTGGCCAGCGCCAACTGCGTATCCAGGCTGGGCACCTCGGAATCGGCGCCGGCCGGTATTGCGTTGCCATTGCTGACCTGACTGCGCAGCGCCTTCAGCTGGGCCATCAACTTATCCTGCCCCTGCTTCAGTGCCACAAACTGGCTGCCAAAGTCGACATGGGAATCCGGTTGGGCGTCTGGCGTGCCGCCCTGGCTGGCCAACTGCTGCAGCTGGGCCAGAATCTGCTGCTGTTGCTGCTCCAACTGAGCCAGTGCACCGGACAGGTCGCTGTCTGGCTGAGTGGTTTGCGGCTGTTTTACTAACTGTTCCAGTTGCTGCTGCAGCGGTGCCAGGTTGACCTCGGTACTGGCCTTGGGGGCCGCCATGGAGGTCTTGAGCATCGAAGTCAGCTTGGTCCACTGGCCGTCAGACAGACCGGCGCCGCTGTCGCTATCGACACTGACGCCGCTGGCGGCCAGCAGTTGAGTCAGGGTCTGGCCCTGCAACCGCTCCTCCACCAATGCCTGGGCCAACATGGCAGGAAGCTGTGGTGACAGTTGCTGCAGAAACAGGCCCGACAGATACAGGTCGCGATGGAAGCCATTGCGCCGTTGCTGTGCCACCTCTTTGCTGTCGCCGCGGCCTCTCTCCTGTTGCTGCCACTGGCGCAGGGTATCCACCGCGTACTGATGTGAACCGTGGAGCTCGGGTTCCAGGGTAAAGCTGCATCGAATGCGCATGGGCTGCCCTTTTAAACCGCTTCAGCCGGTTCGGCGGCATGGTAGCAGCAGATCTCCCGCGACAGGGCTTCCTGAGGCTCCTGGACCAGCACAATCTTGTCACCCAGAGTCGGGTAGGCGGCGCGAATGGCGGTTTCGATCAGCATGGCGCCACCGCCCACCAGATAGATGCGGTTGGGGTTGCGGGTAAAGGTCTTGGCTTCGTAGGCGACGGCGGCGCCCAGTTCGGAGATCTTGTCTTCGATGCGCTCAAGTACCCAGTCCACCTTGGACAGATCGTTGATCACTTCGTTGACAAAATTGCGGTCCTGGCGTCGCTTAATCAGCTCGTTGGCCACCAGGTAGCTGGCGTCGCTGTCGGCAGCGGCCAGTGCCTTGCGGGCGGCGTTGGTGACCATGGAAACGCCGATCTCGGCATTGCCGTACACCGCCGAAACGTCATCGAATTCACCGACGATCACGCCCATGTCCAGGGTGGTACCGCCACAGTCAATCACCAGCGATTTGGTGAACTCGTTAACGCCGGAATCCATCAGGGTGGTCAGCACCGCTGGCAGGCTTTCCGGCAGCACTTCGACGTCGACAATCTCAAACAATTCGCCCTTGTTGAGACTGATGTCGCGCATCAGGTTGGCCTTCTTGCGGGCGATGTTCTCTTCGTTTTTCTGGCAATCGTCAGCCTTGTAGTACTCGGTGATCGGTAGGGTCACCAGAATGCTGACCGGGCCGGGTTGTACGCCGGTCTGAAGCAGGGCGTGGTGTACCGACAGCAGGTTCAGATCGTCGTATTGAAAGGCCACATGAGTGGTGGACAGGGCTTTGTCTGAGGTGGCGTCGTAGGTGTATTTGGTGGCGCCAATCTGGTAGTTGAAGACCTTGCGGTCGCTCAGCAGCGCGGCGCTTTTCCAGTCTTTTCTAAAGGAGTTGGGGGAGGTGACGCTGCGCACCAGGCCCTTTTCAATCCAGCTGATTTTAACGTTGGTGGATCCATCATCGATGGCGAATTTCATGTTGGCTGACTGCATCCCAGTTCCTGTAAAAAAAGCCCACTACCGTGGGCTAATGCGACCCCTGGATCCACAAACTTAAATTGAATTTTGAAAAAAGTGACATTGGTAGCATCTGCTTCGCGGGCACGGCGGAGGAGGTACCGCCACCCTTGCGAACGCGAGGGCTCGAATCGCACTGTCACCCTTGCGAACGCGAGGGCCCGAACCGCACCGTCGCCCTTGCGAACGCGAGGGCCCGAACCGCACCGTCGCCCTTGCGCACGCGAGGGCCCGAACTGTACCGTCGCCCTTGCGAACGCGAGGGTCCGAACCGCACCGTCGCCCTTGCGCACGCGAGGGCCCGAACCGCACTGTCACCCTTGCGAACGCGAGGGTCCAGCGTCTTCGGTTTTGGGTATGGGTTAAGAAAGCCACTGGATTCTCGCCTGCGCAAGAATGACGAAAGGCACAGCCACTGGGTACCCGCGTACGCGGGCACGACGGAAGACGGGTTGAGATGGGGGGCTGCGTACACCGAATGCTGATCAAGGTTTAAGCAATTGAATTCGAGTGCGATTTGTTAACCTTTTGTAACTGCAGTAAGGTTGCTCGCTGACATTGGGATAACGCAAGGAGATGCGAGCAATGAAACGGAGTTTATGGGTTGTATTCATTCTGGTGGGCCTAAGTGGTTGCGCCAGCCCCTATCGTCAGGGGTTGGAGCCGGATCGCAGTGGTGATCTGGTTAAGGCCAAGGTGTATGCCAACCTGAGTGACACGGAGTTGGATGCCCAGTACCCGGTTCAACAGACGACGGCCGTCGGTGGCGGTGCGCTGGGTGGGCTGGCGGTGGCACTGGTGGATGCCTACGTAAATAGCAGCAATGAGTCTGAGGCCGAAGATGCCATCGCCAAGCTGAAGCAGGCGATGGGTCCGGAGGCACTGAAACTGGCCTATCAAAAGCAGTATCAGCTGTTGATGGAGGCGATGCCTGAGTTGAGGGGAAGGCCGGTAACTGTGTTGGAGAAGGCGCCGAAAGGCGGAGCCAAAGGATTAGGTTTGGCCCCGGAGGAGATTGGGTTGGTGCTCACTCCCGGCTACAGCTTGACGGTATCTAAGCGGCGATTGCAGGTCAGCCTGGTGGCAGAGTTATATCAGAAGCCAGGCGGAAACAAAGCAAAAACCCGCAAGCCGAAATTGATGTATCGCAACCGCTTCGTGTATCAATCGGATGCGCTGGAAGCGGTAGACAGCATGCCCTCTCCAGAAGAAGTTGAGCGTCGCATTGCTGAGATTCGAGCTAAATATGCAGAACTGCCTAAAGATTCCCTGGCCCGAAATAAGGCGCAGAACAAACGTAATAGGGCACTGAAGAAAGCATCTGACCGATTACCTCAAGCGATGATTGATGCTAAGCAGTCGGCTAAGTGGCTTGATGATGATGCCAACGCTTTGCGCCAGCATATGCACACCGGTGTTCAGGAGGTGTTCGCTATGATGGCCTTCGATGTGAAGCTGCAGTTGGACAAGTCTGAATTGAAAAAAACCAAAATAGTGCGAGCCGGTGAGCAGCGACAATGGGTACGTCTGGTAACCCCAGGCTCCGGTGGGGTGTTGGTGTCCCTGGAAAAAAGCGATGCACTGGAGGTGCCCAATACCACTAATGGCACCGTATACCTGGGGCCTTACTAAAGCCTGAGAGGGAAGCGTTAGCGTCGTTTGAGCGTCGTCCTTGCGAACGCGAGGGTCCGAACCGCACCGTCGCCCTTGCGAACGCGAGGGCCCAGCGTCTTTGGTTTTGGTTTTGGTTAAGAAAGCCACTGGATTCTCGCCTACGCAAGAATGACGAAAGGCACAGCCACTGGGTACCCGCGTGCGCGGGCACGACGGAGGGAAGGCCTGTCGCCCTTGCGAACGCGAGGGTCCAGTGTCTTTGGTTTTGAGCAATAAAAAAAGCCACCGTATGCGGTGGCTTTTCTGTATCTGGAGTTAGAGCTTACAGCGCTTTGAGCTGTTCTTTCTGCTCTTCCAGCTTGCTGATGTCGCGCTTGGCTTCATCCAGCTTGGCTTGCTCCTTGGCTACCACAGCTTCAGGCGCCTTGGCCAGGAAGCCCTGGTTGGAGAGTTTTTTCTCCACTCGCTCGGCGTCCTGAGCCAGCTTGGCGATCTGCTTGTCGATACGGGCCATTTCGGCAGCCACGTCGATGAGGCCGGCCATAGGAATCAACAGCTCCATTTCGCCAATCAGCTGAGTGGTGCACATCGGCGCGTCACCGGACAGCACCTCGATGGACTCCAGGTTCGCCAGACGGTTGAGGAAGGTGCGGTTGGTTTCCACCCGGGTCAGATCCTGCTCGCTGGCGTTCTTCAGCAGTACGTTCAGCGGCTTGGACGGGGCGACGTTCAGTTCGCCACGGATGTTACGTACCGCGACAATGAACTGCTTCACCCACTCCAGATCCGCTTGAGCGTCGGCGTCCACCAGGGCGGCGTCGAAGCTTGGGAATTCACGCAGCATGATGGTGTCGGCTTCGATGCCCACCAGCTTGGAGACGGTCAGCCAGATCTCTTCGGTGATGTACGGCATCAGCGGGTGCAGCATTCGCAGCATCCCTTCCAGCACGGTCAGCAGGGTGTGGCGGGTGCCACGCTGCTGGGCGTCGCTGCCGGAGCTCAGAACCGGCTTGGTCAGCTCCAGGTACCAGTCACAGAACTGGTTCCAGGTGAACTCGTAGGCGATGTTGGCGGCGATGTCGAAACGGTAGCCTTCCATCGCTTCGCGGATGTTCTTCACGGTGTCGTTGTACTGGGCCAGAATCCAGCGATCCGCCAGAGACAGTTCCAGCTCGCCACCGTTGAAGCCACAGTCGTGCTCTTCGGTGTTCATCAGCACGTAACGGCTGGCGTTCCACAGCTTGTTGGCGAAGTTGCGGTAGCCTTCCAGACGGTTCATGTCCCAGTTGATGTCACGACCGGTGGAGGCCATGGCGGCCAGGGTGAAGCGCAGGGCATCGGTACCGTGAGGGGCGATGCCGTCAGGGAACTGTTTGCGGGTGCTCTTCTCGATCTTGGCGGCCAGCTGAGGCTGCATCATGTTGCCGGTACGTTTCTCAACCAGGGATTCCAGGTCGATGCCGTCGATCATGTCCAGCGGATCCAGGACGTTGCCCTTGGACTTGGACATCTTGTCGCCGTTTTCGTCGCGAATCAGGCCGGTCACGTACACGGTTTTGAACGGTACCTGAGGCTTGCCGTCTTCATCTTTGATGAAGTGCATGGTCATCATGATCATTCGGGCAACCCAGAAGAAGATGATGTCGAAACCGGTTACCAGTACGTCGGTGGGGTGGAAGGTCTTCAGATCTTCCAGGTTGTCCGGCCAGCCCAGGGTGGAGAAAGTCCACAGGGCGGAGGAGAACCAGGTGTCCAGCACGTCGTCGTCCTGACGCAGTACGGCGTCGGCGGCGATGTCGTTGTTGGCGCGCACTTCGGCTTCGTTGCGGCCGACGTACACCTTACCGGATTCGTCGTACCAGGCCGGAATGCGGTGGCCCCACCACAGCTGACGGGAGATGCACCAGTCCTGAATGTCGCGCATCCAGCTGAAGTACATGTTTTCGTACTGCTTTGGCACGAACTCGATGTCGCCGTTCTCTACCGCTTCGGTGGCGGTTTTGGCCAGCGGCGCGGCGCGCACGTACCATTGGTCGGTCAGCATCGGTTCGATCACCACACCGCCACGGTCGCCGTAAGGCACCTGCAGCACGTGGTCTTTGATCTCTTCCAGCAGGCCCAGCTCTTCAAACTCGGCAACCACGGCGCGACGGGCGGCAAAGCGCTCCATGCCGTGGTATTTGGCCGGCAGTTCGTCGCTGTAGCACTCGGAGGCTTCACCGTTGAAGTCGAACACTTCGGCGGCGTCACGAATGTCGCCGTTGAAGGTCAGGATGTTGATCATCGGCAGCTTGTTGCGCTTGCCTACTTCGTAATCGTTGAAGTCGTGGGCCGGGGTGATCTTCACACAACCGGTGCCCTTCTCCATGTCGGCGTGTTCGTCGGCGACAATCGGGATGCGACGGCCAACGATGGGCAGCAGCAGCTCTTTGCCGATCAGATCTTTGTAGCGGGGATCTTCCGGGTTCACGGCCACACCGGTGTCGCCCAGCATGGTTTCCGGACGGGTGGTGGCTACGACAATGTAGTCTTTGCCATCGGCGGTGGTTACACCGTCGGCCAGTGGATAGCGGAAGTGCCACATGAAGCCCTTCTTTTCCTTGTTTTCCACTTCAAGGTCAGAGATGGCGGTGTGCAGCTTAGGATCCCAGTTCACCAGGCGTTTGCCACGGTAGATCAGGTCGTCTTCGTACAGGCGCACAAACACTTCCTGAACCGCTTTGGACAGGCCTTCGTCCATAGTGAATCGCTCGCGATCCCAGTCCACGGAGGCACCGAGGCGGCGCAGCTGTTTGGTAATGGTACCGCCGGACTCGGCTTTCCAATCCCACACCTTATCGATGAAGGCGTCACGACCCAGTTCCTGGCGAGTCTGGCCCTGAGCGGCCAGTTGGCGCTCTACCACCATCTGGGTGGCGATGCCGGCGTGATCGGTACCGACCTGCCACAGGGTGTTTTTGCCCTGCATCCGCTGGAACCGAATCATGGTGTCCATGATGGTGTCCTGGAAGGCGTGACCCATGTGCAGGCTGCCGGTAACGTTCGGCGGCGGGATCATGATGCTGTAGGCGTCTTTGCTGGTGTCGCCGTGAGGCTTGAAGTAACCCGCATCTTCCCAACGCTGATAATGGCGCTGTTCAATCGAGTTAGGATTGTAAGTCTTATCCATGGGTGTTCCGAAATCAGTTAAAACGAAAGCGGCTGCTTGGCCAGGTCATGGGTGGTCAGGGCCACCTTAAGCTGTCGGTAGGCGCGAAAGCGCTCCCGAGCCTGAACCTTGGCATCGTCTGCAGCCGGCACAAAATCGAAAATTTGGGCAAATTCTACCGCAAATTGCGGCACAGTGGCGGACAGGTTTATTAAAACTGGCCGTTTTTTTGAGCTGAACTGGTCATTATGACCGATTTCCACCGGAGCGCCACCCCTGGGGCCCTCGCCAACCAGGTTATGGGGCACGAACCGCTGCGGGTCAAATTGCCACAACTTCTCGTCGATCTCATGGCTCTGGCTCTGATCCTGGCAGTGAATGTACACCGGCTGGCCGCGGCGGTAGCAATCGGACGCCAGCAGACAGGCCAGGGTCAGGTGATCCGGCTCGGCATCGGGCGCCAAAACATAGAAGGTGGCATTGGCCATGATCGGTGGGCTTCCTCTGTGGTGAAGGCGTTATTCTACCCGGTTCATGCGGCCAGGGACAGGCGGTCGCTCCGGGCTGCCATGATGATAAAAAAAGGGCGCCCAACGGCGCCCTGATTCGGTGTCGCGACCGCTTACTCGGCGTCGAGTTCGCCGGTCTTGGACAGCAGGAACTGGGTCAACAGCGGTACCGGACGACCGGTAGAACCTTTGTTGGCGCCACTTTCCCAGGCGGTTCCGGCGATGTCCAGGTGCGCCCAGCTGTACTTCTTGGTAAAGCGGGACAGGAACGCGGCGGCGGTAATGGTACCGGCCGGGCGGCCACCCAGGTTGGTCATGTCGGCAAACGGGCTCTTGAGCTGGTCCTGGTAGTCGTCCCACAGCGGCATACGCCAGCAGCGGTCACCGGCCTGATCGCCGGCGTGTTGCAGGTCGTGAGCCAGGGAGTTCTGGTTGGACAGCAGGCCGGAGGCGTGCTTACCCAGGGCGATGACGCAGGCACCGGTGAGGGTGGCGGTGTCGATCACCAGCTCAGGGTCGAAACGCTCGACGTAGGTGAGGGCGTCGCACAGCACCAGGCGGCCTTCGGCGTCGGTGTTGAGCACCTCCACCGTCTGGCCGGACATGGTGGTAAGAATGTCACCGGGACGGTAGCTCTTGCCATCGGGCATGTTTTCACAGCCGGCCAGCACGAACACGATGTTGGTGTTCAGGCCCAGCTCGCACACCGCCTTCATGGTGCCCAGCACCCCGGCGGCGCCGCCCATGTCGTACTTCATCTCATCCATGCCTTCCCCGGGTTTCAGGGAGATGCCGCCGGAATCGAAGGTCAGGCCTTTGCCCACCAGTACGATGGGGCGCTGATCGTCGCTGCCGCCCTGGTAGTGGCATACGGTCATCAGCGATTCGTTTTCACTGCCGCGGCCCACGGCCAGGTAGCTGTTCATGCCCAGCTCGGCCATCTGCTCTTCGCCAATCACTTCCACCCGCAGGCGGTCGTACTGTTCTGCCAGCTGGCGGGCCTGGCTGGCCAGGTAGGCTGGGTTGCAGATGTTGGGTGGCATATTGGCCACGTCGCGGCACATCTTGCTGCCGGCGGCCACACCCAAGCCATGGGTGATCGCCTTTTCGCCGATGGTCAGCTCGCGGCGGGTCGGTACGTTGAACACCATCTTGCGCAGCGGCCGGCGGGTTTCGTCCTTTTTGCTCTTCAGGGCGTCAAAGGTGTACAGGGTGGATTGGGTGGTCTCAATCGCCTGGCGCACCTTCCAGTAGGTGTCGCGTCCCTTAACGTGCAGTTCGGTCAGGAAGCACACCGCTTCCATGGAGCCGGTCTCGTTGAGGGTGTTGATGGTTTTGGCGATGATCTGCTTGTACTGGCGCTCGTCCAGCTCCCGCTCTTTGCCACAGCCAACCAACAATACGCGCTCGGACAGCACATTAGGTACATGATGCAACAGCAGCATCTGACCGGGTTTTCCCTCCAGGTCGCCCCGTCGCAGTAGGTTGCTGATGTAGCCGTCGCTGATGCGATCCAGCTGCTCACCTACGGCGGACAACCTGCGCGGTTCAAATACGCCTACGACGATGCACGCGCTACGTTGCTTCTCTGGGCTACCGCTTTTTACACTGAACTCCATGCCATCTCCCGGTTTCGTAAAGACAAAGCGTGTTAATTGTTAGATAATGGTCCCTTTATCGGCTTCTGAAAGCTCCATTGCAAGATGAGTTTTGCTAAACTCCTTGCGGCGTTGCTTGTTCCCTTCACTGGGATCAGAGGGCCCGGGCTGGTTACAAAAACATCTGAAAGTAACCAGTTTACTTAAATAACTTCTCGTTTCCAGAGAAATTACAAGTTTGCAAGTTGAGCTCCGACTTTGATTATCTTTCGCTACTTGTTGAAGGAAGCGTTTAGAGCACAGATTGCCGTATTGGCTGTGCTGGTTTCCATTTTTGTTAGTCAACAATTTGTCCGCATTCTGGCGGATGCCGCCGAAGGCCAGTTGCCAGGGAAGCTGATTGCTACTCTGGTGGCTTTGAACATGCCTGAATTGTTGTCGTTAATCCTACCATTGTCGCTGTTTTTGGGGATTTTGCTTGCCCATGGCCGTCTGTACGCCGACAGCGAGATGACCGTGTTGCACGCGGTGGGGGTGTCCGAGTGGTACGTTACCCGGGTGACCCTGGTGCTGGCGGTGATCATGGCCATCCTGTCCGGGGTGATCGCCATTAACGTGGCGCCCTGGGCCAAAGAGACCGAGTATCAGGTGCTGGAGAAGGCGGAATCGGAAGCCGGACTGGCGGCGCTGGTGCAGGGCCGGTTTCAGCAGGCGTCCAATGGCAAGGCGGTGATCTACGTCGAAGGTTTGTCCAAGGGCAAGCTGGAGAACGTGTTCGTGGCCATGCTGCCGCCCAACGACAAGCCCGACAGCGAAACCTCCATCGTGATTGCCGAAGCCGGATCCATGGTGGAGGAGCGCAACGGTTCGCAGCGGCTGCAACTGAGCCAGGGTACCCGTTACAACATGTTCTCGGGCACGCCGGAGTCCAACCAGATCACCTTTGATACCTACCAGATGGAGATCAAAGAGCAGGAGGTGGACAAGAAACGGCGCAAGTTGTCGGCCTACTCCATGACCCAGTTGTTCGAAGAGGGCACCCCCCACGCCTGGGCCGAGATCCACTGGCGGCTGGCGGTGCCGTTGGCGATTCCGTTGCTGACGTTGATCGCGGTGCCCATGGCCCGCACCAACGTGCGCCAGGGTAAATTTGCCAAGATGATGCCGGCGATCCTGATGTACCTAGGCTATTTCGCCCTGATGATGGCCGGTCGAAAGGCCATCGAAGATGAGGTGATTCCCGCCACCGTTGGCATGTGGGGCATCCATCTGGCGGCGTTGGTTATCGGCATTATCCTCATTGGCCGCGGTCGCCCAACGGGCAAGAAGATCGTCGCTAAGCTGGTGGGGGGCAAGTCATGATCAAGATCCTTGATATGTACATTGGTCGCACCATTATCAGCACCTCGGCCCTGTGCCTGCTGGTGCTGACCGGTCTGTCCGGCCTGATCAAGTTTGTCGACCAGTTACGTTACGTCGGTCGCGGCGATTTCGACATCTTCGATGTTGGCCTGTATGTGCTGTTTCTGGTGCCCCGGGACATCGAGATGTTCTTCCCCATTGCCGCCATGCTGGGAGCGTTGATCGGCGTCGGCATGCTGGCCTCCAGCTCCGAGCTGGTGGTGATGCAGGCGGCGGGGATGTCCAAGTTTGAGATCACCATGTCGGTGATGAAGACCGCCATCCCGCTGATGTTGACCATTATGCTGGTGGGCGAGTACGTGGCGCCAGCCTCCGAGGCCACCGCCAGAGAGATGAAGGCACAGAAGATCTCCGGCGGGGATCTGATTGGCGGTGCCCGCGGCTCCTGGGCCAAAGATGGCGACAGCTTCGTCAACATCGGCCGGGTGCAGGACACCGGCCATCTGGCCAACATCACCATCTACCACTTCGGCAAAGACAAGCACCTGGATGAGGTCACTTTCGCTAAGCAGGCGGTGTTTGACGGCGATGCCTGGCGCATTATCGACATCACCGATACTCGGCTGACCAAGCCGCAGGTGACCGTGACCCACCGGGAACAGGGGCGCTGGAAGTCGACCCTGACCCCGGACAAGCTGCAGGTGGTAACGGTACATCCGGAGTCGCTGTCCATCAGTGGGCTGCTGGATTATCTGGATTACCTCAAAGTGAATCAACAGGATCCGACCCGCTATCAGTTGGCGCTGTGGCGCAAGGTGGGTCAGCCGGTCACCGTGGCGGTGATGATGCTGTTGGCACTGTCGTTTATCTTCGGTCCGCTGCGTACTGTGACCATGGGCGCCCGGATTTTGTTGGGGGTGATTACCGGCTTCGGCTTCTACCTGACCAGTGAGATTTTCGGCCCCATGAGTCTGGTGGCCAACTTGCCGCCGTTTCTGGGGGCCTTTCTGCCGGCGATGCTGTTCGCGGCGGTGGCCATCTACCTGCTGCAGAAACGCTAGCGATACGCATCACTCCAAAAAAGGCGCCCCGAGGCGCCTTTTTTGTGGCTGGGCTATTTCATCTTGTTGTAGATAAACAGCACCAGCAAGGCCCCGAGGGTGGCGACCACCAGGCTGTTGATGTTGAAGCCGGTAACGGCGCCAAATCCCATCAGGGTGGCCAGGAAGCCGCCGACCACGGCGCCGACAATCCCCAGCAGGGTGGTCATGATAATGCCACCGCCATCTTTGCCAGGCATGATCCACTTGGCCAGTATGCCCACTGCCAGCCCCAGTACGATCCAGGTCAGTATGGCCACGGTATTTTGCCTCCCTGCGTTGATTTTCCTCTACTAAGAGTAGTCGAGTGCCGCCCCGGTAAGGGGAAAACGGTGCCTGAGGATTACTGCCCCAGACGGGCTCGGTTCTGCTCGATGCTCAGCTCCACCAACTCGGTGTGGCTCCACTTATCGTGCAGGCTGCGTTTGTCGTCGCTGAACACCATGGTCAGGGCCATCAGCCCACAGCCGGAGGTGATGATGCGGATCAGCGCCTGGTGCCAGCTGATCAGGCTGCCATCGATGTTCTGCAGCTTCAGCCGCCAGGCGCGCATGCCGATGGTCTGGCCGCTTTTCTGCCAAAAATAGCTGAAAAACAGCATGACGCCGGCCCACTTAAAGCCCTCGTTGGCCAGGGTCCAGCCGGTGCTGCTCTGCAGTATGTCGATGGCATGCTGTTGTTCTGGGTTACTGATGATTCCCTGAGACACCAGGGCGCCAAACACCATAAAGAACACCGCGCCAAACGCCATATACACCGCCAGGCCCAGCAGGCTGTCGTAGAGCAGGGTGGCCAGGCGGCGCTTGAGACTGGCTCGGGGGGCGTTGGCGTGTGGGTGCATGGGAAAACTTCCTTATTACTGAACTGACCGCAGTGTATCAGAGTTCGTCGCCGAGCCTGAAATTGTGGCGGAGATCACGCCGGCTGGTGAGGGTTTGGCCATATTGAGCACGGATTGGAGCTGTTCTGCGAGATGGGTTCAAAGTCACCGGTGATTCCGGGCGATTCGCTTTTAGTCGATGACAATTTTGTGACAAATTACACTCGCCCCATTAAACGGTCGCTTTGGGAGATGGATGACTTATTAACGCGCTTTTTTTGAGTTTTTTAGCCGTTCTTGGCTCGAATCGGTGATCTAAGATTTATTTCTTTTTTTCAATGAATTAAGTTTTTTTGCGACGACATGGCCAGGGGGAAGAGCGGCGCCTTGCGGCCAAACTGGCCGGATCTGTATCAAGTTCATCGCCTGCCGGTCGATAACAAAGCTATTACCAGGACAGGGAGATCTGGAAGTCAGAATCACAAGGTTGTGAAGTTCAGGCACCCCGCATTTTTTTTTGCGAGCGGGGCAGGGCAACGGTTGCCATCAAAGGGTATAGACCCGCACAGCATAACTATGTGGTTAATGGAGAAAGTGTATGAAACGACTCGGATTAATGGGCAAGATGTTGTTATTGGCGGCGTTGCCGTTAATTCTGACCATCGTGGTCGTTTCGGGCAGCTCGGTGTACTTCAAGGCTCAGACTCTGGAAGAGCAGGTGGCCACCTTCACTCAGGACCTTCGTGACCAGAAGATCAAGCAGGTGGAAGATGCAGTGACCATCGCCGTTGGCGTGGTCCGCAATCAGAT
Source organism: Ferrimonas sediminum (assembly GCF_900100175.1). GTDB lineage: Bacteria > Pseudomonadota > Gammaproteobacteria > Enterobacterales > Shewanellaceae > Ferrimonas > Ferrimonas sediminum. The sequence goes on along the minus strand of NZ_FNEM01000007.1, from coordinate 163,758 downwards.
TGCCGCCCAGCCGGGTCGCGACCCGCTGGAAGTGGTCAGTGAAACCCTGGCCAAAATCGAATTTGGTGATGGCGGTTACTTCTTTGTGTACGACATGGGCGGCACTAACCTGTTCCATGGCCTGAAACCCGAGGTGGAGGGCAAAAACCTCATTCACCTGAAAGATCCCAACGGCACCCCTTTTATTGTTGAGCTGATCAACGCCGCCAAGCGTGGCGGCGGCACCTCCTCCTATTTCTACCAGAAGCCCGGTGTGGCCAACCTGGTTGAGAAGATCAGCTATGTGAAGCCCCTGGATGAGTTCGGCTGGTGGTTGGGCACCGGTGTCTACGTGGACGAAATCGATGCCGCGGTGGCGTCGTTCAAGTCCGATGCCGAGGCCATGGCGCAGAAAGAGACCACCACCAACATTCTGGTGTCCGTGGTCATCATGGCGCTGGCGGTGGTGGGCATCATCATCATCTCCCGTCGCACCGTGCGTCCGGTCAACGACATGCTGGTTAACCTGCAGGAGATTGCCCAGGGTGAAGGCGATCTGACCAAGCGCCTGGAGGTGACCGGCGAGGATGAGATTGCCCAGTTGGGTCAGGCCTTTAACCAGTTCACCTCCAAGCTGCAGGAGACCATCAGTCAGGTGGCCGATGCCACCGAGCAGGTGGGCATGGCGGTGGACAACATCAATAGCCAGACCTCCACCATTACTCAGCAGTTGGCGGTGCACAACGACGAAACCGAGCAGGTGGTGACCGCGGTGACCGAGATGAGCACGGCGGCGGCGCAGATTGCCGGCAACGCCAACCAGGTGGCCGATGCCACCCAGGCGGCCACCGACGACGCCAACACCGCTCAGGATAAACTGGGTAACTCGGTGAACTCCATCAATGAGCTGGTGGGCGAAGTGGACCTGGCGGCCCAGCACATCGACCGTCTCAGCGAGCAGTCGTCCAAGATTCACAGTGTGCTTGGGGTGATTGGTGACATTGCCGATCAAACCAACCTGCTGGCGCTGAACGCCGCCATTGAAGCGGCCCGGGCCGGTGATCAGGGGCGGGGCTTTGCGGTGGTGGCCGATGAGGTGCGTGGACTGGCCAGCCGTACCCAGACCAGTACCCTCGAGATTAAAGAGATGCTGGATGAGCTGCATCAGTCGGTATCCAAAGCGGTGGTGACCATGGGCAACAGCCAGTCCAACTGCGAAACTACGGTGCAGTCGTCGTCGGAGATCACCACCAGCCTGAATGCGGTGTCCGGTGCGGTGACGGAGATCAACGACATGACCAGCCAGATCGCCACGGCGGCCACGGAGCAGAGCTCGGTGACCGAGGAGATCAACCGTAACATGGTCTCCATCCGCGACATCGTTACTGAACTGGTGCACGCCAGCGAAGAGTCGGCGCAGATCTCCGAGCAGCTGGGTCACTCCGGTAATCAACTGCGCCAGCTGGTGGGGCAGTTTAAGGTATAGGGAACGGCTGAGCGGGGCGTGGGCCCCAGTTCGGCGGATTTCTATGCAATTGAATCAGCAAGGGGTTGCGCTGGACGCTGAGCTGTCTATAATGCAACTCCACTAAGCCGAGGTGGCGGAATTGGTAGACGCAGCGGATTCAAAATCCGCCGGTGGTGACACCTTGAGGGTTCAAGTCCCTCTCTCGGTACCAAATTAAGGGAAAGGCCCAGTCGAAAGACTGGGCCTTTTTCGTTTCCGACGTTTATGCCGAAAGACCGGCGGTGGCCTGCGGCCAGCCAGATGTCGTCCTGACTCCTTTCCCCCCTGTGGGTTCAGTTCCTTAAAAGTGATTCAAGAAGTAGGGGATCATCAGGGCGTTGGCCAGGTCAATAAAGAAGGCGCACACCAGCGGCACCACAATAAAGGCCAGCTGCGAGTTGCCGTACTTGTGAGAGACCGCCGACATGTTGGCCATGGCGGTGGGCGTGGAGCCCAGGGAGATGCCGCCGAAGCCCGCACACACCACGGCGGCATCGTAGTTTTTGCCCATGGCCGGGAACACCACCTGCAGATTGATGGCGATGGCCACCAGGAACTGCGCCGTGAGTATGGCGAAGATGGGGCCGGCCAGGTCCACCAGAGTCCACAGCTGCATGCTCATCAGCGACATCGCCAGAAAGGTGCCCAGGGAGAGGTCGGCGATCAGCGCCAGGGCAGGCTTGCGTGCCGGCCACTGAGTTCCGGTGATGCGGGGAAAGCCGTTGGGCATCACGTTGGTGATCAGGATGCCGGCAAACAGGCAGGTGACAAACAGAGGCAGTTGCAGACCCAGTTGCTCAACCCCCTCGTTCAGCAGGAAGCCGGCGATGATGCACATGTGGATGGCAAAGATGGCGTCCAGAAAGTCGAAGGCATTGATGCTGCTTTCGTCATCCGTTGCCAGGCCGACATTGGGCTGTTCGTGTTTGGCTGGTTTGAGGTGGTGTTTTTTGATCAGGTATTTGGCAATGGGCCCCCCCATAAGGCTGGCGAGGATCAGGCCAAAGGTGGCGCTGGCGATGCCGATCTCCATGGCGTTGCTGATGCCGAACTGTTCGCCAATGGAGGGCGCCCAGGCGATGGCGGTGCCGTGGCCACCGATCAGAGAGACGCTGCCGCCCAGCAGGCCAACCGGGGTCCCTAAATCAAACAGGCCGGCGACGCCGATGCCGGTGAGGTTCTGCAGCACCATGTAGCCTATGGTAATGGCCAACAGAATCAGCAACGGTTTACCGCCTTTAAGCAGGTCGCTCAAGCTGGCGTTGATGCCGATGGTGGTAAAAAAGTACACCAGTAACACATCCCGGGAACCGAGGGAGAACTCTATCTCCACCGAGGTGAGGGCGTAGATCAGCGCCAGCAACACTGAGCAGAGCAGGCCGCCGGTTACCGGCTCAGGGATGCTGAACTCCCTGAGTGCGGCGATGCCGCTGTTGAGGCGTCGGCCGATAAACAGCACGAGGATGCCGATGGTGATGGTGAAAAAGGGGCTGATGGTCAGGGTGTTATCATTTAAGACCAAGTCCATGCTGACATTCCTTTGTTAACTTGCTGGCGTCGGTGGTAAGTGTAGACGTCGCCCTTTGTCGCCGTTGCCGGCCGGACTGCTCCCAACTCTGTCTCGCGTCGTGAGGCATACCAACAGGCGTAATTATTCGGAAAAAACGACCTGTGTTGCCTATTTTGTTTAACATTCTGTTTTGGCTCACAGATATTCAGTTCCCAGTGAGTTAGTTTCCCCTAATATGGCCCAGTTTCACCTTTTGGCCACCCGGCGAGGTGATCTTGAGTGTAGAACGGGCCTCAGACACTACGGCAGAGGGGGCCCCGCGGCGGCGCCTCCTGCCTCAGAAGAGACCCGCCGCGGGGGGGAACCCATGAGCCGTCTGGCTGCGTTACGAATTCGTCCCAAACTGATCGGTTTGCTGTTTATCACCGGGTTGATCCCCATGGTGGTGGTCACCTTCATTGCCAGCCGGTTGGCCAGCGAGGCGCTGATCCACCAGTCCTTTGCCCAACTTAACGCGGTACAGTCGATTCGCAAGGTCGACATCGAGTCCTACTTCCACGAACGGCTGGCGGACATTCGGGTGCTGGCGGAGTCAGAGCGTATCTCCGAGCTCAGCGACTGGCTGATGTCGCCCGAACAGAGCCGCGATCCACTGGAGCGGCTCACCTTTGACGGTGCCCTGCAGGGGTACCTGCAGGCTTACGGCTACACCAACCTGTTCCTTATCGATGCCAACCGTGGAGAGGTTCAGTTTGCCGTCAATCACCGTGAACTGGAGGGGCGCCAACTAAACCTCGGCCTGCTGCAGGACAGCGGCCTGGCCCGGGCCTGGATGCAGGTAACCGCCAGCAACAGCGTGGCGCTGATTGATTTCGCCCCCTTTGAGTCGGACCAGGGTAGGGAGACCGCCTTTCTCGCCTACCCCATCTCCGCCGATGACGGCTCGGTATCGGCGGTGCTGGTGTTGCAACTCTCTCCCGAACTGGTCACCCGTATCGTCGACTCCCGAGAGGGGATGGGCGACACCGGCGAGTCCTACCTGATGGGGGTCAACGGCGACGGCGGTCGGTTCGAGTTCCGAAGCAATATGCGCACCATGGGGGAGGGTCGCTTCGTGGTGGGCTATGCCCTGTCCCAGCCGCTGGACTACTGGCAGCAAGCGGTGGAGGCGGATATCCAGGGGGACTCCGATATCTTTATCGACAGCGCCGGGGTGCCAGTGCTGGTCAGCTTCAACCGCCTGGAGATCCCCGGGTTGCAGTGGTACCTGATCTCCAAGGTGAACCAGGATGAGGTTACCCTGCCGATTCTCGCCATCTACACCCAGGTGATCCTGATGGCAGGCCTGGTGCTGCTGTTTATCGCGGCGGCGGCCTGGCTGTTCGCCCGCACCCTGACCCAGCCGCTGATCGACGGCATGGAGTTTGCCCAGTCCATCGCCGCCGGCAAGCTGGGCGCCAACCTGCCGGAAACCCGCAACGATGAGCTGGGTGATTTGGCCCGGGCCCTCAACGGTATGGCCAGGGATCTGCGCGACCAGCACTGGCTGGGCTCCGGCAAGGAGTCCCTGGATGACCAGCTGCGGGGTGACCTGCAGGTGGAGGAGCTGGCGGGGCGCTTTATCACCCTGTTCAGTAAGCACCTGGACTGTCAGTTGGGGGCGCTCTACCTGCTGAATGAGCAGGAGCAGCTGCTGGAGCTCAAGGCCAGCTACGCCTTCACCGACCGCCAGGGCAACTTCAACCGCATCCAGCTTGGTGAGGGGATGGTGGGCCAGGCGCTGCTGGAGGAGGAGGTGATTTGCTTCTCTCGGGTCAGCGAGGGTCCCAGCCTCAACTACGGCGCCGGCGAACTGGTGCCGGAACACTTTATGGCCATTCCCCTTGCGGTTGATGAGCACAAGTTGGGGGCGGTGCTGCTGGGGTCTGTTGCGCCCTTCACCGAGCTGCAGCGGCGCTTCATCGAGCAGGTGATGACCAACATCAGTGTCCTGTTCAATGCTGCCAACGCCCGCCGGGTCATCGATGAGCTGTTGGCCCAGGCCCAGGATCAGCAGCAGGCGTTGAAGGTGACCAACGAGGAGCTGGAGGAGCAGACCGAGGCGCTGCGCCGTTCCGAAGGGGAGCTGCAGGCGCAGCAGGAGGAGCTGCGGGTGGCCAACGAGGAGTTGGAGGAGCAGGCCAAGGTACTCAAGCAGTCGGAGGCGGAGCTGCAGGCCCAGCAGGAGGAGCTGCGGGTCACCAACGAGGAGCTGGAGGAGCGCACCAAGGCGCTGGAGGAGCAGAAGGGGGCGATGGAGGCCAGTAACCAGGGGCTGTTGTCGGCCCAGGAGGAGGCCAGGGTCAAGGCGGTTCAACTGGAGGAGGCCAGCAAGTACAAGTCGGAGTTCCTGGCCAACATGTCACATGAGCTGCGCACGCCGCTGAACTCGATCCTGATCCTGTCCCAGCTGTTTGCCAACAATAAAGAGGGCAACCTCAACGACAAGCAGATCGAGGCGGCCCGGGCCATCAACTCCTCCGGCTCTGACTTGCTGGAGCTGATCAACGAGATCCTCGACCTGTCCAAGATCGAGGCGGGCAAGGTGGAACTGGTGGTGGAGCAGGTGGGGATCGAGTCGCTGTTCACCGACCTGGAGCGGCTCTATAGGGAGATCGCCTCCGATAAGGGGCTGGAGTTCCAGCTCAATGTGGCGGAGGAGGTGCCGCGCACCCTGACCACCGATTCCATGCGCCTGCAGCAGGTGCTGCGCAACCTGCTGACCAACGCCTTCAAGTTTACCCATCATGGTGGGGTCAGCCTCAACCTGTCCCGTCCCGACCCACTGTGGTGCCGGGAGCGGGGGATCAGCGCCGAGGGCTGCATCGCCTTCTTGGTGCAGGATGACGGCATCGGCATCTCCGCAGACAAGCAGCAGGCGATCTTCCAGGCGTTCCAGCAGGCGGACGGCAGCACCAGCCGCAACTACGGCGGTACCGGCCTGGGACTCTCCATCACCAAGGAGCTGACCCGGTTGCTCGGTGGCAGCATCCACCTTCATAGCGAGGAGGGCAAGGGCAGCTGCTTTACCGTGGTGCTGCCTGAGAAGGGGCCGGTTGTGGCCGGGGAGAGCGAGCCTGCGGACGCCGAAGAGATCGAAGTGGTGCCGGCGCCCCCCCAGCCGAAACAGCCCGAGGTGTCATCCGTCAGCGGCGGAACCCTGGAGGCGCCCGGCGAGGAGAGTGAATTTATCAGCGACGACCGTCGCTCGCTGGCCGACGGCGAGCGCAGCCTGTTGATCATCGAGGATGACAAGGCGTTTGCCATGGTGATGCGCGATTTCGGCCGTGACCGCGGTTTCAAGTGCATCGTCGCCGCCGACGGCGAGACCGGCCTGCATTTCGCCGATTACTACAAGCCCAGCGCCATTATCCTGGATATCGGCCTGCCGGGGATCGACGGCTGGACGGTGATGGAGCGGCTCAAGGAGAATCCGGATCTGCGCCACATACCGGTGCACTTCATGTCCGCTAATGACAGCACCCTGGACGCGATGCGCATGGGTGCCATCGGCTACCTGACCAAGCCGGTCAATCTGGACCAGATGGAGTGCGCCTTCGGCAAGATCGAGGAGATCATCTCCAAGCCGGTACGCCGGCTGTTGCTGGTGGAGGATGACGATCTGCAGCGGCAGAGCATCGAGGAGCTGATTGGCGACGGCGACGTCAGCACCACCGCCGTCGGCTCCGGCCGTGCCGCCCTGGAGGAGCTGGAGCAGCACAGCTACGACTGCATGGTGCTGGACCTGGGGCTGGAGGATATGAGCGGCTTCGAGCTGCTGGATCGCATCCGCCAGAGCGAGACCGCCGCCCGGGTGCCGATCATCATCTATACCGGCCGCGACCTGGCCCGGGAGGAGGAGAAGAAGCTCAACCGCTACGCCGAGAGCATCATCATCAAGGGGGTGAAATCCCCTGAGCGGCTGCTGGATGAGTCCGCCCTGTTCCTCCACCGGGTGGAGGCGGACATGCCCGAGGAGAAGCGGGGGATGCTGAAGGCGATCCACCAGAAGGAGGGGGCCCTCAGTGGCAAGCGCATCCTGCTGGTGGACGACGACATGCGCAACGTCTTCGCCCTCTCCAGCGTGCTGGAGGAGAAGGGGATGGAGGTGACCATCGCCCGCAACGGTTTCGAGGCGCTGGAGAAGCTGGGGGAGATGGAGCAGGCCGATGGCGTGCTGATGGACATCATGATGCCGAAGATGGATGGCTACGAGGCGATGCGGGAGATCCGCAAGCGCAGCCACTGGGCCAAGCTGCCCATCATAGCCCTCACCGCCAAGGCGATGAAGGGGGACCGCAGCAAGTGCATCGAAGCCGGGGCCAGTGATTATCTGGCCAAACCGGTAGATACCGACAAACTGCTGTCGATGCTGAGAGTATGGTTGTACTGATGAGTGAGATGACAGAGGTTGCCGACGAGCAACTGGAGATCGAGCTGCTACTGGAGGCGATCTTCCGCAAGTATGGATATGACTTCCGCGATTACGCCGGCGCCCACACCAAGCGCCGGCTGGATCTGCGTCGGGCCCGCGAGGGGCTGACCAGCTTCTCCGAGATGCAGCACAAGGTGATCCGTAACCCGGATTTCTTCGACCAGCTGTTGCTGGATCTCTCCATCAACGTCACCGAGATGTTCCGTGACCCCTGGTTCTACCAGAAGGTGCGGGAGGTGATGGTGCCTCACCTGCAGACCTACCCCTTTATCAAGGTGTGGCACGCAGGCTGCTCCTCGGGACAGGAGGTGTACTCCATGGGGATCCTGCTGGAGGAGGAGGGGCTCAAGGAGCGGGTGCAGATCTACGCCACCGACTTCAACGAGCGGATCCTGAACAAGGCGCGCCAGGGGATCTACCCGATGAACCTGGTGCGGGAATACACAGCCAACTACCAGAAGGCGGGCGGCACCCAATCCTTCTCCGATTACTACACGGCGGACTACGACAGCGCGGTGATCAAGAACCGGTTGCGGGACAAGGTGCTGTTCTCCTCCCACAACCTGGTCACCGACAGCGTGTTTGGCGAGATGAACGTCATCTTCTGTCGTAACGTGCTGATCTACTTCAACCGTGAGTTGCAGAGCCGGGTGTTGCGGCTGTTCTACGACAGCCTGTGTCCCGGTGGTTTTCTCTGTCTCGGTTCCAAGGAGAGCATCCGCTTCTCCGAGGTGGCGGATATGTTCGAGGTGGTGTCAGAGCGGGAGCGGATCTACCGCAAGAAACGTCTTATCTAGGAGTGATCATGGATGAGGGTCGTAACTACCAGGCCATAGTGATTGGCGTTTCCGCCGGCGGCATGGCTGCCCTGGAGCGGATTCTGCCGAAGCTGTCGAGGGGGTTTCCGCTGCCGGTGCTGATTGTCCAGCACATCGGCGCGGTGGCGGATAGCTATCTGCCCATTCACTTCAGCATGCGTTGCGAGCTGCCCGTGTATGAGGCGGAGGACAAGCAGCCCATCGAGGCGGGGGTCATCTATTTTGCCCCGCCCAACTACCACCTGATGGTGGAGCGACAACACACCCTGGCACTGTCGACGGAGGATCGGGTTAACTTCTCCCGCCCGGCGGTGGATGTGCTGTTTGAGACCGCAGCCGATGCGTTCGGACCGGGGCTGGTGGGGGTGGTACTCACCGGCTCCAACGGCGACGGCGCGGTGGGGATGGTCAGGATTCGGCAGCGGGGCGGCTTGCTGGTGGTGCAGACGCCCGAGAGCGCCGAGGCGCCGCAGATGCCGGAGGCGGTGCTGGAGCACACGGAAGTAGACCGGTTGTTGCCGCTTGATGAGATCGGCAATTTTTTGAATTCACTGAGTGAAAAATAGTTATGGGTATACCCAAGATACTGATAGTCGATGACCGGCCGGAGAACCTGCTGACCCTCGAGGGGCTGCTGGAGGGGTTCGTGGTGGACCTGGTCCGGGCCACCTCCGGGGAGGAGGCACTGGCCCATACCCTGGATCACGACTTCGCTCTGATCCTGCTGGATGTGCAGATGCCGGGGATGGATGGTTTCGAGGTGGCGGAGCTGATGCGCGGCAACCGCAAGACCAAGCATATTCCCATCATCTTCGTCACCGCCTCCTACAAGGCGTCGGAGCACATCTTCAAGGGGTATGACTCAGGGGCGGTGGATTACCTGCTCAAGCCGCTAAACTCCAAGGTGTTTCGCAGTAAGGTGGGGGTGTTTATCGAGCTGTATCAGCAGAAGGAGGCCCTCAAGGATAAGACCGTGGAGTTTGACCGCAAACTGGTGGAGCTGGAGGAGCTGCAGCAGCAGCTGGAGGAGACCAATGAGCAGTTGCTGATGCTCTCCACTACCGACGGTCTCACCGGCCTGCTTAACCGCCGCCGTTTCGACGAACTGCTCAACGAGGAGTGGAAGCGAGGCAGCCGCACCGGTCGCTCCCTCTCCCTGGTGCTGATGGACATCGACCACTTCAAGGCCTACAACGATACCTATGGTCACCAGGTGGGGGATGATTGCCTGAGGGAGGTAGCCTCCACCCTGATGGAGATTCCACTGCGGGTGATGGACAAGACCTCACGCATCGGCGGCGAGGAGTTTGCCGTGCTGCTGCCGGAGACCGGCCGCCAGGGGGCGATGGAGGTGGCCAACCGGGTTCGCGAGTGCGTCGATCGCCTGCAAAAGCCTCACCATAGCTCACCCACCGCCGGCAATGTCACCATCAGCATCGGCGTGGCCAGCCTGGTGCCTGCCCTGGATGATCCGGCCCGCAAGCTGCTGGAACTGGCGGATATCGGCCTGTACCGGGCCAAGAGCCTCGGTCGTAACCGCTGCTGCTACCATGAGAACGAGGCGGTTTCGGCTCCTAAGGTTGCGGTAGATCAAACTTAATGGAGTTCACCCCGGGGGACGGGGTTTTGTTGATTGTATGACGATTTTCGAAAGAGTAATATTTTGCTCACTTGATAGTCGATGGAGTGTCCTATGCCCCCGTTTCTCCGAGCCGGTCTGCTGACCGCGTCCCTGCTGGCCGCCTCGGCCTCTGCCCATTTCCAGGAGCTGATCCCCTCTTCGAGTCTGGTCACTGATCAGGGACCGGCTGAGTTGGAGCTGGCTCTGACCTTTACCCACCCGATGGAGCGTGGCCCGGCCATGGCCATGGGACAGCCGGTGCAGTTCGGCGTGCTGGGCCCGGCCGGGCACCAGGATCTGCGTGATCGGCTGGTGCTGCATCAGGTCGACGGTCAGCCCAACTTCCTGGCTCGTTACCGGATCACCCGTCCTGGTGATTACCTGTTCTACGTCGAGCCGGCGCCGTATTGGGAGCCGGGAGAAGGCAAGATGATCGTCCACTACACCAAGGTGGTGGTGGACGCCTACGGCTACCAGGAGGGCTGGGACGCCGATGTGGGCTTCCCGGTGGAGATTGAGCCACTGGTGCGGCCGTTTGGTTTGTGGACCGGCAACCTGTTCCAGGGCATCGTCAAGCAGGATGGTCAGCCGGTGCCCTTCGCCGAGGTTGAGGTGGAGTGGAAAAACGACGGCAGTGTCGAGGCCCCGGCAGACGCCTTTGTCACCCAGGTGATTCGGGCCGATGCCAATGGCCTGTTCAGTTACGCCATGCCCCGAGCCGGCTGGTGGGGCTTTGCCGCGCTGCTGGAAGCCGAGACGCCGATGACCAATCCCGAGGGGGATAAGGTACCGGTGGAGCTGGGGGCATTGATCTGGGTGAATGCCCGCGACATGAAGTAGGAGACAACCATGGCACACATACCAGACGGGGTATTGTCGCTGCCGGTGTTGATCACCGGCGCCGTGGTGACTGTGGCCACGGTGGCGGTAGCCACCCGGCGCATGGATTACGATCGTATTCCCCAGGCGGCGGTGCTGGCGGCGGCGTTTTTTGTTGCCTCCCTGGTCACGGTGCCGGTGGGGCCCTCCAGCGTGCACCTGGTTCTGAATGGCCTGATGGGAGTGCTGTTGGGCTGGGCGGCGGTGCCGGCGGTGTTGATTGCGCTGCTGATGCAGGCGATGTTCTTTGGTTATGGCGGCCTGATGGTGCTGGGGGTGAATACCGCCAACATCGCCCTGCCGGCCTTGCTGTGCGGGGCCTTGATCGCACCGCGGCTGCATGCCAGCGAGGGCCGTGCCACCCTGATGTGGGGCGCGCTGGCCGGGGGCCTGGCAGTGGCCCTGACTGCGGTGATGGTGAGCCTGTCGCTGCTGCTCAGCGGCCCGGAATACCTGCCTGCGGGTAAGGTGGTGGCCGTGACCTATCTGCCGTTGATGGTGGCTGAAGCGGCGGTGACCGCGGCGGCGTTGAGCTTTATGCAGCGGGTGGCACCGGAGTTGCTGCTGGCGGGGAGAGTATGATGAAGCGACCAAATTTCATGGTGGCCTTGCTGTTGATGCTGGTCAGTGGTGCCTGTCAGGCCCACCTGCTGAAGGTGTTTGCCTATGTGGAGGGCGAGGCCCTGCACGGAAACGCCTACTTTGCCGGCGGCGGCCCGGCCACCGGTGCCCGTATTGAACTGCACAACAGTAAGGGGGAGCCGGTGGCGACGCTGGCGCCTGACGCCAATGGCGAGTTCACCCAGCTGTCGTTACCCGTCGAGGTGACTGAAGTGGTGGCGGTGATCGGCGATGGCCATCAGGCCCGCTGGCCGTTGCAGCGCAGCGCGGCGCCAGCCTTGCCGGCGCCACAGCCGGTAACGCCGGTGAATGAGGCGTTGGACGCCGATGCGTTGGCCAAGTTGGTGGAGCAGGCGGTGGCACGTCAGGTCGGGCCGTTGCGCCAGGAGTTGCAGGCCAGTGAGGCCCGGGCTCGTCTGTCCGACATCGTCGGCGGCCTGGGGATGATCTTCGGCATCGCCTTTGGCCTGATGTGGTGGCGCGGACGCCGATGAGCCTGCTGCCCGCGTCCGGGACGTCGAGCTGGCCCGCCTGGGCCGCGGCGCGGGATCCGCGCCTGCCGACCCTGTGCGCGCTGATGGCGGCGGTGACAGCCGTCAGCCTGAGTCAGTTGTCGGCCCTGCTGCTGCAGCTGGCGCTGATGTTGGTGTTGGCGGCGGTGCTGGGCACCTGCTGGCGCACACTGGGACGGCGGTTGCTGGCGTTGGAAGGATTGATGATCATGCTGCTGCTGACCCTGCCGTTTACCGTACCCGGCGATCCTCTGTGGCAATGGCACAGCCTGACGTTGAGCCTGCAAGGACTGGAGCGGGCGGCGGTGGTGGCCTTGCGGGCCAACATCGTAGTGATCGCCATGGTGGTGTTGCTGGGGGCGCTGGCCCCGGAGCAGCTGGGCCATGCACTGGGGCGGCTGCGGTTGCCGGATAAGCTGGTGCACCTGTTTCTGTTTACCGCCCGCTATCTGGTGGTGTTGCAGGAGGAGTACCGCCGTCTGCGCACGGCGATGCGGGCGCGGGGATTCGTGGCCCGTTCCAATCGCCACAGCTGGCGCAGCCTGGGCTGGCTGGTGGGGATGCTGCTGGTTCGCTCCATGGAGCGATCGCAGCGGGTCACTCAGGCGATGAAATGCCGTGGCTTTAAGGGCCGGTTTTACCTGCTGAATCCGCAATCCTGGTGCCCGGCCGAGACCGGGTTATTGTTGTCCTTTGGGGGCCTGATGTCGCTGCCGCTGCTGCTGGAGTACCTGTTATGACCGAGCCGTTGATCCAACTTGAGGAGATCGCCTTTGGCTACGCCGGCCGCCCGGTTTTCTCCGGCGTGAATCTGGCCCTGCAGGCCGGTGAGCGGCTGGCGTTGGTGGGTGGCAATGGCGCCGGTAAGTCGACCCTGCTGGAGTTGATGGTGGGGCTGCGCCAACCCAGCTTCGGGTCGGTAAAGTTGCTGGGGCAGAACTGTGCCAGCGAGGCGGAGTTTCAGCCGATGCGTGGTCAGGTGGGTCTGCTGTTTCAGGACTCCGATGACCAGCTGTTTTGCCCGACGGTGCTGGAGGACGTGGCCTTTGGGCCCCTGAACCAGGGGCTGGACGAGGCTCAGGCCAAGGCGGTGGCGATGCGCACCCTGGCGAGCCTGGGGATGGAAGCCTTTGCCATGCGCATTACTCATCGCTTGTCCGGAGGCGAAAAGCGCCTGGTGGCCCTGGCTTCGGTGTTGGCGATGCAGCCTAAGGTGCTGCTGCTGGATGAGCCCACCAATGGCCTGGACGATAACGCCCGTCAACGGTTGCTGGCCCACCTGCTGAGCCTGCCCCAGGCGATGATTCTGGTGTCTCATGACTCCGGCGTTATCGGTACTCTGGCCACCCGGGCGGTGCTGCTGCAGGAGGGCACCCTCACCGAAGGGATGCTGCACCGTCACCCCTATCAACACAGCCACAACCAACTGCATATCCACCCCACTCCCTGAGGTCGGAGCGGGCCGGTCACTGAACCAGGCTCGTGGCGCCGATCACTAAAACCATCTTATAACTGGCATATGCCATTAACTGGGCGTAGAGTAATTGGCAAATGCCAATTACGAGGTGGTTATGCCAAGACCAAAACTGACCCGAAACGTGCGCTGTCGGGCTCCCTACAGTCTGTATAAGCCCAACGGCGTTCCCGGTAAGCAGCTGCAAAAAATCGATCTGGGTGCCGATGAGCTGGAAGCGATGCGACTGGCGGATATGGAGGGGATGAGTCAGCAGCAGGCCGCCGACGAGATGGGCGTTTCACGACAAACGTTAGGCAACATACTGGCTTCAGCGAGAAAGAAAGTGGTCTGCGCCCTGGTGCAGGGTCACGCCCTGGAGATGGAGTCGTCGTTGCCCTACCCACAAGATTCAAGTGAGGAATAACATGACTCTAGCGATTGCTGTAACCCCGGACTTCCGGGTTGCCGGACACTTTGCCAAGGCCCCCGGGTTTGCCATCTACGACGCCAGTGGCGCTCTGGTGGAGACCCTGGATAACGACGCCAATGCCAGCGGCTGTCAGCAGAAGAAAAAAATGATGGCCCGGTTTCGTCAACTGGGGGTGTCCCGGGTGGTGTTGAAGAACATCGGTGAGCGTTCACTGGCCCGCCTGCTGGGCGCCGGCATTCAGGTGGACAGTGTCCGTGGTCGGGCGACGGTATCTGAGGTGTTGGCCGGTGCGGTGTCGGTATCGACCCTGACCGACGCGTCTCAGGGCCGCCCCTGCAAGCCCAAGTCGTCGTCGCATAAGTGCTGCGGCAGCCACAGTCACGACAATAAGATCATCAGTGGCGGGCAGGCCAAGGGCGACGCCAAACTGAAACGGCTCTCCCTGAGTCTCTGAGTCTCCCCGAACGGTTGGCACCAGGACGGTGCCGGCCGATCAGTCTACCCTGACGTCGTTACGCACCAACTTTTTCAGAACCCCCATCAACTGCTGCTGCTCCTGCGGCGACACGACGGCAAAAAACTCCTTTGAGATGGCGTTGATCACCGGCGTACAGGCCTCGTTGATTCGTTGCCCCTCGGCGGTCAGGGACAGCATCCGGGCTTTCTTATTGGTATCGCTTTTGCTGGCTTCAATCAGCCCGCGTTTAATGCAGTTGTCCACCAGGCGTTTGACCACCGAGCGGTTGCGTTTCAGTACGTCCGCCAATTGCTGCTGAGGAATGCAGCCCAGCTGTTGCAATACCCGCATCGCCCCCACCATCTCCAGGCTGATGTCGAATTCCGCCATCAGTCGCTGGGTGCACAGGGCCCGGTATTGTTTCTGGGCCAGGCCCATCAGAAAGGTGATGCTGTTATCCAGTGCGGTGATTGAGGTGATGCTCTGTGTCATGGTGTGTGCGTCCGTAAATCAGCCCGCTCAGGGCCAGTAGCAAAAACAGGGTCACTGACAACTGCCAGCCGCGCAGGAAGGTGCTCTGCAGGCCGATGTCGGCGGTGCCCATGTACAGCTGAATCGGTAAGGCTATCCCAAGCAGGGCGTCACCGTGAAGCTCTTTTTCTGCTCCCTGACTGCGGCCGATGAGCCAGGCCAGGGTTAAAACCAGTACAAAGATGCTCAAACTGTAAAGCGGCAGCAGGTGCTGATGCCCCAGCAGCAGCAACTGAAACACCATGGCCAGGGCGCAGCCGCCTACCTGGGCAATAAAGCGGGCCCGAATGACCGCCAGGTAGCCTGGTTTGCGGGTCTGGGCGGCGGCGATGATCACCGGCACCATGCAGAAGGTGGCCGAGATCATATCGACGATCATTAGAAACGCCAACCCGCCTCCCAGTAACAGCAGGTACCAGAATCGATCCCGATGGCCGACCGGTTGAGGTGGTGGCCCGGCGGCGACACACTGGCTGGTGCGAGGGAACAGGCCGTTCATCGCTTTCATTACCACGATGGTGATCACCAGACTCAGGGCGATCTCCCGAATCCGGTCCGCCATGACGAAGCTGGGCTGCTGGGCAAACACCACAATCAGTATCCAGTTGAAGGTCGGCAGAATCATGCCGCCGAGCTTGGCCGGGGTGGTGGCCCGGCGCCGAAGCTGATCAAACCCCAGCAGGCTCAGACTCCAGACGATGAACGGATGATCGCTGAACAGCTCCACCGTCAACAGAGCCAGGGTGGCGGAGACCACCACAGGCAGAAACATCTTAATCAGCCCGGACCAGCGGTAATCGCGGGCCTTGGTGACCGATAGAATCGGAAACAGGGCCAGGTACACCGGGGAGCCCAGGTGCAGGTAGCGGCCCGCCAGCATACACAGGGTCACGGTGCCGGCGATACGACCCACTTCGTTCCAGTCGGTGGTTTGGTTCATTTGCTATGCCCTTCAGTACAGGTAGCGGAAGCCGCTGACTACCCGCATCCACAACCGGGCGCCGACGCCCCACAGGCTGTCGGGGCGGTGAATCATGATGCTGGCCCGGGAGCCAGAGAACAGGCGGGGATCCAGTTGCGGCACCTGGATGCGGGTGCGAACCTTCTGCTGCTCGCGAATCCAGCGGCTGTCGTTGGTGACGTCTGCCAGGCCGCTGGTTTCGGAGGAAGCGTCGTAGATGGCCTGCTCGCGACTGTCAATGGCGCCTTCAAACAGCTGGCCGGGAATGGCATCGAAGGCCACCAGTACCTTGGCACCTGGCTGCAGTAACGCCAGCCCTTTCTCGTTGAAGTCGGCGTTGATCCAACTGTCGTTGTCGTTGACCAGAAACAGTACCGCGCTGCCGCTGCTGACATAGGTGCCGGGTCGCAGTTGCAGGTTGGTGATGATGCCGTCGGTGGGGGCGGTGATGAGGGTACGGGCCAGATCCAGCCGGGCGGTTTCCAGCTTGGCTTGCGCCAGTGCCACGGCGGCGTTGCCATCCTGCTCGGCCACCTGCACCCGCAGGCGCTGAATGTCTGCCTGAGCGGCGATCACGGCTGAGTCGGCCACCGCCGCGGCATTGAGGCTGTCATCGACGCTTTCCTGAGTCACCAGCCCTTGGGTCACCAGAATCTGGTGGCGGTGCAGTTTCAGCTGGGCATTGCCCGCCTGCTGCCGTTTCTGAACCAAGGTGGCTTCGGCGACATGCAGTTCCTCAAACTTGGCCTGGTGATCCTGGCGGGCCTGCTTGAGTTCTGCCTCCGCTTGCTTGAGGGCCAGCTGGTAGCGACTGTCATCCAGTTGCATCAGCAGCTGTCCCCGGTGGACGCGGTCGCCGTTGCTGACGGCGATGGCGGTGATTTCCGCCGACACTTCCGGGGCGATCTTGGCGATGGATTTATGGACTTCGGCCTGGGTGGTAAAGGGGGCCTGGTTATCGGAGCTGATCAGAAACAGCGAAAAAACCAGAGTGCTCCCCAGCACCAGGTACAAGCCCCATTGATAGATGTATCTGCTCATTATGTTTCACCTGCAACAATACTCTGGCTAAGGATAGCAAATATTGTTTCATTGGCAACAAAAATATTGATTGGCGCAGGACGCCGGCCGAGGATTCGGCTATGGTGAAGTTTTCACCAGCAGGGAAAGGCGAGATGAATAAAGCTCTTATCTTCGGAGCGCTGTTGCTGTTGACGGGATGCAGCACGCTCAATACCACCTTTAATCGCCCCTATGCGGAGCCGGAATCGGCCCCGGCTGCCGAGCCGCCGCCTGAGCCGTTATCGCAGACTCGCGCCGAGGCCGGTGAGGTACAGGTGACGGCAATGCTGGGAATGACGCCGCAGCGGCAGATGCGGTTGCAGTTGGCGTCGTCGGCCCCGGAACAGTGGGTAATGCTCATAGACGTGGATTTACCCGGGCTCAGTGACACCTGCCCGCTGGAGAGGAACCTGGCTCGCGGGCTGACCCATTGGTTGCAGCAGCAACTGGGCGATGGTGCCAGCCTGGTACTGAGCCAACAGCAGCGCAGCGGCGAACGCACGCTGCTGGCCCGGGCTCGTCTCGATGGCCGGGATCTCGGCCCGCTGCTGGTCGTGGAAGGGCTGGCTCTGCCCTTGGGTAGCGGCCGCTGGTGCCCGCCGCCGTCCCCCTAGGCCCACAACAGCCGGAACT
The DNA here is from genome assembly GCF_900100175.1 of Ferrimonas sediminum. GTDB lineage: Bacteria > Pseudomonadota > Gammaproteobacteria > Enterobacterales > Shewanellaceae > Ferrimonas > Ferrimonas sediminum. The sequence goes on along the minus strand of NZ_FNEM01000007.1, from coordinate 146,307 downwards.
GGAACTCGTTGTCCTGTTGAAGGCCTCAATCTGGCGGCGATGATGACGGTTTCGATGGCGGCGGCAGTCAGGGTCAGCAGGGTGACCGGTGCGAGGGGATGGTCAGGGTTTCCGTCCCCTGAGTTAAGGTTGAGCTCGGCCTGGGGGGAAACCTTAATAAGGTTTCATTGAGTTATCACATGTTGGTCCCGGTGTGCCAGGCTGGTAGCGGCCGCCGATTATAGGGTGGATTATTATTACGGAGGGGCTGGAGAGGGTGGTGAATTATCCCAGCAATACAGTGGTTAACCATTATGAGAATAAAAAGGGTATGCTGAGTTTGGCCGAAAAAAACAAATTGGCCGGCATTTTATAATTGCAGATAATTAGATTTACTCTTGGTTAAGAAACGGAAAAAGTTGTTAATGAGAGCGGTGAGTTTCTATTTCTATTACTGCGGCTAAATGTGTGGAGCTGTGCTCGTGGCCGCCTCCGCCAGATTGAGATCAACCGCATGTTGCTGTGGTTCAGCTGTGTGAGGTGGCATGGATTCTGTCTTGAAAGAGCGTCAGGCGGCGGATTACGCGGCTTGGGATTGTTGCCTTTCGGATGCTGGATTTCGCCAGTGAGGGCGAATTGTCGTTATTGAATGTGCGGGCCTTCAAAATTTTCGTTACTGGCTTTCATTAAACGTGGTGTAGCTAACATTCGGTTTCAGTTTAGAGGCGTACAGTTGCTTTAGATTCAAAAATTAAGGAGTTCTAGTATATGGAGCAGGAAGCCAAGTCAGGGCTTAACTCGAGCCATTGGGCTTCGCCTGTGCATGCGCGTTTCCGACAACGGGACCAGGCACTGCTGAGATTGGGAGAAAGCCTGGTTAAAGAACAGGGCATTGTTTCATTTCGATTCTCCGAATTGGCACCCCGCGCGGGATGCAGTGCCGGCACTCTGTATAAACATTTCAACTGCAAAGAGGATTTGCTGGTGGCGATCTTCGCCAAGCACGTTGAGTTGTTAACAGAGCGTCAGCCCGAACTGATGAGCGCAGACCTTAACCATGCCGAGCGTTGGCTGGCGATGCACCTTTACGGTGCCATGGCCGTCAAACAAACCAGCTGGACCCTGGGGTTCAATGCGCTGGCGGGTGCGCACGGCATCGTCGATAAGGTCAGTGACTATCGACTGCAGGAGATGCAGATGTTCGTTGAGCAAGCCTGCTCGACGGCGAAACGGGTAGTGGAAGCGGCGCGAATTGAAGGGCAGTTGGTGTCTGACGATTCGGAAATCGAGGTGGCCCATGCCACCATGGTGGCCTGTCAGCGCGGCGCGACGACCATGATCAACAATCCAATGATCGCCAAGAATCTGAATTTCGAAGAGATGGCGAAGCTGTATCAGAGCCTGGCGCTGATCACCAACACCTTGAACTGGCGAGTCGGTTTGACCAGCGAGTCCTGTGAGCGGGTCATCAAGGCGGTGGAGGAGCAGTTATTGGCTCTGGAACAGGAGCATGAACTGGCCGCAGCCTTTTAAGCGGCGTGGCGGCCACTGCGATTGAGGTTCGCCGCAAATTCCGGTCGACTGGCCAGCAGGCGTTCCCGCTGCTGGTCGCTCAACTGCCCTTCCGGTAACCGCAGTACTTTGCGGGTCAACTTGGTGCGTGCCGCCGCGGTGATCTTCAGTGGCGCAACCGGCCCTTCAATGGCGTACTCTTCTACTGCACCCGCCCGGGTGAGAATTCCAGACTCAATCAACTCGTTGACACCGTGATGGTTCAGCGGCATGGCAATGCTGCCTTTGCCCTGTAGCACGAATTCGCGCAGGATGGCTCGCTCGGTGTTATCGAGGGTGAGGATCTTATCCGCCACTTTCTGTCGAACCTGCCCCTGATAACGCTGGTTGAGCATCTGGCCAAACACCAGCCTCAGCCCCAGAGTCGCCAGGTAGGCGGCGCTGGCGACGGCGGTCAGACCGATCCAGGAGGCGTAGCTGTTGATCCACTGCTGCAGGAACAGCGACTGGGCCAGCTTCAGAGGTAACCACAACAGGGCGCAACTGGTGATCAGCAGCCACAAGGCCAGCGTGTGGCTTGAGGCGAACCGGGTTGGCGAGTGAAGCAGGGTGTTGCGGCTTCCCATGTCAGGGTCCTCGTGTCGAAATTTTGGCGGTGTGGATCGATGCCAGTGTAAAGCAATTCCGGTGCCAGCTGAAAACTGCAACACCGGAATTGAGGCCTGCCTGCGGGTCTAGCCGGTAATGGCGTCGATTTTCAGATGGTTGCCATCATTGCTGACCTTGGATGGGCCATATTCCCGATCGGTGGTCAGGCTCTGCAGGCCGATCTCCATCTCCACTTGAGGAAACAGGCTGTGGCTGGCGCTGATGCTGACCCGGGAGAAGAAGGACTCAATCCGCTCTTCGGTTTCCGCCAGCAGCAGTTGGACCTCACTGAGTTTGGCGCTGTTCTGTTGCTGGGCCAGGGTAAACTGTTGCACCAGCTTTTGACGTGCCTCGTCGCTTTTGTCGTTGGCCATGGTGGCTTTGTTGACTGCCTGCCTGAGTTTGTAGCTCTGGGCCAGCAGCGTTTGCTCGCGCTGCTGATACTCTTTGGCAGTCTGGCGCAGGCGGCTGATGCCGGCACCGGCGCGGACGCTGCTTTGTGTGGCTGCCCGGGAGCCGAGGTTGATGGTGCTGAGTGAGTGAACCACGATGGCGCGCCCGCCCACCAGGTCGCCCTTTTTGCCATTGGCAACACCGACGGTGAGGTTATCCCCGCATTGGGTATGGCAATGAATCAACTGGGTCTGCACATGGATGTCGCCCGCTGATTTGAGGCTGGCGTACTGGGCGAAGCTGACGTGAATCTGCCCCTGGGCTTCCAGGGTGGTGGTCAGCGACTCATCCGGGCGCTGGCGGCCGATGACGCCTTTGGCGACGATGATGTCGCCGCCGGCCTTGAGGGTGGCGTTGTCGACAAAGCCATTGACGGTGATGTCGCCGCCGGCGGTCACCTCCATATCTTCTTCAATGTTGCCCTGAATAACAATGGCGCCATGGTACTGGATGTGGCCGGTGCCGATGTCGACGTTTTTCAGAGTCAGCACTTCGACAATCTCCAGCCCGTCTTTGGTCTCTTTGGGCTGACCGTCGGTGGTGGCCAGCAGCAGGTTGTGATCCTGCTTGGCGGTGATGGTACCCTTGCCGGCTTTGAGTTTGCGATCTTTGCCGGACTTGGCTTTGAGTACTTCACCGATGACGTTGTAACCGTCGATGCCGGGGCTGGGGGCGTGTTTGCGCATCACCTCGTCGCCGGCGCTGACGGTGATGATCTCGCCCAGGTCACGCATGTTGACCTTGCCGTTGTCCAGCACCTTGGGCTTGAGCAGTCGTTCCCGGGACAGCTTGACCAACCGTTCTAGCTTGGCGTCGTTACCATGAACCGGGGGTTTGCCTTTGGCGATGGTCGCACTGACGCTTTCACCGGGGATACCGCGGTCGGCTTTTGCCAGCAGGGTGTTGATGTTGTTACTGAGCAGGCCATTTTTGATCGCCAGGCGCTGCAGCTCCTGCACCAGTTCGGCGAAGCCGATTTTGCTGCCGCCCTGGGGGCTGGTAAGGGTGGCGGTAACCTGCATCTTGTCGGTGGACAGGCTCAACTGGCAGCTGCCGTCAATCTGCTGGGCTATGGGGATTCTCTGGGACTGCCCTTTGTTGGCGCCTTTGGCCTGATGCTTGAGCATTTGCAGCGCTTTGCGCACGTCGAGTTCCAGAAACGCGAAGTCGCGATACTGGGATGAGTGGTGCAGCTGCTGCAATTCATGCAACTCAACCAGTGCGTGGCGTTCTGGTATCAGGTCCACGCAAAGCAGTTGATGCTCATGATCAAAATAGAGTAAATCGGTTCCTATCATCGCGCCGGTACTTATGATTATTTGGCGAGTCTAGGGAGTATACCGGATTGAATTAAAACGGAAATAGCAAAAAGCCCCGACCAAAAGGTCAGGGCTCTGAAATTTGGTGCAGATGGAGAGACTTGAACTCTCACGTCCTTGCGGACACTAGCACCTGAAGCTAGCGCGTCTACCAATTCCGCCACATCTGCGTATTACATTTTTTGCTCGCTGTCAGAGAACATAGCTGAACTCTCACGGGTTGCGATACCAGAGTCAAACTCCGGTGGGTCTATCATACCACTCAAAAAAGAGTGGTGCAGAAAGAGAGACTTGAACTCTCACGTCCTTTCGGACACTAGCACCTGAAGCTAGCGCGTCTACCAATTCCGCCACTTCTGCATCGTGACATCAATGAGTGGTGCAGATGGAGAGACTTGAACTCTCACGTCCTTGCGGACACTAGCACCTGAAGCTAGCGCGTCTACCAATTCCGCCACATCTGCTCTGCATTTACTCATTGGTACGGGGGCGCATTATAGAGAGATTCCGTTGGCCGTCAACACCAATATTCAAATCATTTTCCGTTCGGCCAAAATTTAAGCTTAAACTCTGCGATCCGCATAGATTTTGAACTTTTTGTCCTGGGCAATGATGTTGACCCGGCCAAAGGCGGCCTGCAGCGCATCGCCATAGGGAAGGTGATGGTTGGCGACAAACACCAGCTGACCACCGGGTTTCAGATGCCTGCGGGCGTGGGCAATGAAATGCTCGGCGGTGGCAAAGGTCTGTTTGCCGGCGTGATGGAACGGTGGGTTGGACACAATCAGGTCGAATTCACCCTCAATGTCACTGAAGCCATCGGACGGATAGACCCTGGCGTCGAGGTTGCTGGCGGCCAGAGTGGCTTTACTGCAAGCCAGTGCAAAGGCATTGATGTCCACCATCTCCACTTCGGTCTGTGGGGCCCGCTGCTTGATCAGTGCGCCGATGACTCCGGCACCGCAGCCAAAGTCCAGTACCCGGCCGGCCAATGGTGGCAGATGTTGCAGTAGCAGTTTGGTTCCGGCGTCCAGCTCGCCCTGGCTGAAGACGCCGGGCAGGGCACACAGAGGCAACTGGCCTAGGTGGGTGTCGATGACCCGGGGGTGGTCGCTGACCAACCTTGGCGCGTCAACGGGCTGACTTAAGCCGGCTATCATCTGGCAGTGGGCGCCGCTGGCAAATTTACTCACCTGATCGAAATGCACCGACATCGCTTTGGTGGCACTTTTGATGCCCCCCTTGTTATCGCCAACCAGGTAGGTGGGGGTATTGGCAGGCAACACGCTGGCCAGCCATTGCATGAGATGAGCGGCCAGGGCCTTAGCCTGGGGCAACACCAGGATGGCGGCGTCGAGCCGGCTTAGATCGCCCAGTTGCGGTTGGCAGCCAAAATGCAGCGGCGTGACATGCAGCTGACTCAGGTGGCGCTGCACCAGGTAGTCGTGGCTGCAGGCGATGACTTCGATGCCCTCGCTGTTCAGCTCCGGGATCAGGCCATCGGCCATGGGGTTTAGGATCAACAGTCGGCGGCCGAGATCGTCGGCGTATTTACGGATTAAACGGCTGGGGTTGGTCAGAGTCATGGTAGGGCGTCCAAAAAGCGATGGCGGCAGTATACCAACCCCGGCCTTCCCTTGACCAACTTTCCCCGGATGGATCCATCCGGTGTTAAAGCCCAGCTGTTCTACACTTGAAGTGACTTGGACGTTTTCAATTGCAGGTACAGTTATGGAACAGCGAAAAAGCCTGCGAGCTGGGCTGGGAATGGGTCTACTTTTTCCGGGGGGATGCTGATGGCACCACTCCCCTTGCCTTTTGTCAGCTTGCGCTGGAAATTTGTGATGGCCTTGATGGTCATGATGGTGGTGCTCAGTGTTTTTCTCGGTCATCTGGCGTTGCAGCGCTTTGACCGTCAGATGAACGTCATGCTGGTGCAGCGGGCGGATTTTTTAAAGCAGGATTATGAGGAAACCCTGAGCATCATCGAGCGCCGGCTTGGGGTGGTGGCTCAGGAGCTGGTGCAGTTGCTGAATGGCGCCAAGGGGCAGTCGGTGGACGGGACGCTGCGCACCGAGTGGCGCGAACTGAAACCGCTATGGGGGCTTGCGGGACTGTCACTGTATGACATGGATCTGAATCTGGTGGCTCGGGTTGGCAGCCATCCCCTGCCCATCGACGGCTGGTTGGGAGGCATCGAGTCGTCGGATCAGCACCTGGGCCGGCAACGCTGTCGTCAGAGTTGCGTGCTGGATGTGGCTTTTCCTGTGGTGCTTAATGGCCAGCTGCATCTGCTGGTGCTGGTGACGCCGCTGGATGAGGTGCTGACCATCATCAATGAGCATCATGGCTCGGAGATGGCGATTTTGGGCCAGGCCCGGCCCAGTAACCTCAACCCCTGGGGTCGATCCATCCTGAGTCTGACCAATCGCGATGACAACTACCCCAGGTTGCTGGCGGCGTCCGGTCAACTGGAGTTTGAACAGCTGCTGCAAGGGCCGAAGGCGGTGGCACTGAGTGATCAGTACTGGAGTTTTGTGGTGTGGCCGCTGGATCCGTTTCACAGCCTGCTGCTGTTCTCCGACGTCAGTGAACTGGAGCAGGGGCAGCAGGCTTACCTGAGGGATCTGGCCGGGTTGGTGTTTATCTGTATCGTCGTGGCCGGGCTGGTAGGCGGGGTGCTGTTCTGGCGGCCATTAAGCCGGATTCAGCAGCTGCAGAAGTTGCTGCCACTGCTGCCAAGCCGGGAGTTTACCCAGGTCAAGGCGCAGTTGAAGCGATCGCATATCGGCTTCCCTGACGAGGTGGATCAGTTGGAGCAGGCGGCCGAGGACGCCGCCAATCAGCTGGAGCAGCTGCACGAAGAGGTGGATCGTTATACCCACGAGCTGGAACGGTTGGCAATGATGGATACCCTTACCGGCCTGCCCAATCGCACCATGATGCACCACGAGCTGAGCAAGTCCCTCAGTAGCCTGGGGCGTACCGACGACAAGATCGCCCTGCTGTTTCTGGATCTGGATGAGTTTAAGCGCATCAACGACACTCTGGGTCATGATGTCGGTGACGAGTTGCTCAAGACCGTGGCCAACCGGCTGAAGAAGAGCGTTCGCTCCATGGATACCGTCTGTCGCCTCGGCGGTGATGAGTTCACCATCATCATTCGAGGTTTGGGAGAGGGTACCAACATCCACCGCATTATCCATCAGATCTTTGTCTCCCTGCAGCAGCCGGTGCAGTTGGGGCGTCACACCCTGATTGTGACCACCAGCATCGGAGTGGTGTTCTGTGATAACCCGATGCTGAGACCGGAAGAGCTTCTAAAGCGGGCGGATCTGGCCATGTACCAGGCCAAACAGGCGGGTCGCTCTAATTACCGGGTGTTCGATGAGCAGATGCTGGAGTTGGCCAGCCGTAAGCTGATGCTGGAAGCAGACCTTCGAGTGGCGCTGGAGGAGGGGCAGATTGCCATCAGCCTGCAACCCATATTGTCCATCAAAGATCAGCGGGTGGTAGGGTTCGAGTCACTGGTGCGCTGGTACCACCCCAGCCGAGGCTTGTTGATGCCGTCGGAGTTCATCAATGATCTTGAGGGTAGCAGCGAGATTCTGGCCCTCAGCGACTGGGTCATTCAAAAAAGCATGCAGCTGATGTTGAAGCTGAGCAAGCTGTCGGGAAATCAGCAGTTCTACATCGCGGTGAATCTGTCGCCGCACCAGTATTTGCATGCCAGCCTGGGCCATCGCATCGAGCAGTTGTTGAATGAGCTGCAGGTGCCTGCGAACCGGTTGCTGCTGGAGCTTACTGAGGAGAGTCTGATTAAGAACCTGGATCAGGCTCTGAGCACCATGGAGCGTCTCAAGGGGATGGGAGTCAAAATTGCCATCGACGACTTTGGTACCGGCTACTCGTCGCTGAGCTACCTGAAGCAGTTACCGTTCGACATTCTAAAAATCGATCGCAGCTTTGTCCGTGACCTGGACAGTTCTGATGTCGACCGCAACATCGTCAGTTCGGTGATTGATCTGGCCCATAACTTGCGCCGTACGGTCATTGCCGAAGGGGTGGAAAGTCATGACCAGTTGCAGTACCTGATCAAGTCCGGCTGTGATCATGCCCAGGGTTATCTGTTCTCGCCGGCGCTGGATGAGCAGCAGGTGGTGGAGTTGATTCGGCAGATAGGACCGCAGATGGAGTGGGCCAACATCGAGTCGTTGCAAGCCGTGTTTCATCCCCTCAGTGGTAACCGTGGCTGAGTCCAGCCAAGCCAACAAAGATACAGGCCGCCGAAGGGCGGCCTGTGTGCGTTAGGCTGGGGATTAAGCCTGAGCCAGGCGGGCTTCGATGGCGTCGTACAACATGGCGGTGATGTCCACCTCGAACGCGGCTTCAATTTCGCGAATGCAGGTGGGACTGGTGACGTTGACCTCGGTGACCTTGTCGCCGATGACGTCCAGGCCGACGAAGATCAGGCCGCGACGCTTCAACTCCGGGCCGATGGCGCGGGCGATGGCCCAGTCGCTGTCGGACAGGGGCCGGGCTTCACCGCGGCCGCCGGCCGCCAGGTTACCCCGAGTCTCGCCACCCTGGGGGATACGGGCCAGGCAATAGGGCACAGGTTCGCCGTCGATGATCAGGATGCGCTTGTCACCATCCTTAATCTGGGGCAGGTAGTTCTGCACCATGGTGTAGCTGCTGCCGTGGGCGGTGAGGGTCTCGATGATCACCCCCATGTTGTCTCCCCCCGGCTTGATGCGGAAGATGGACGCCCCCCCCATGCCATCCAGCGGCTTGATGATGATGTCCTGATGCTTGGCGTGGAAGCGGCGGATGCGCTCGGCGCTGCGGGTCACCAGGGTGTCGGCGGTGAACTCGCTGAACCAGGCGGTGAACAGCTTTTCGTTACAGTCCCGCAGGCTCTGGGGCTTGTTGACGATCAGGGTGCCGAGCTCTTCGGCCCGCTCCAGCATGTAGGTGGCGTAGATGTATTCGGTGTCAAACGGCGGGTCTTTGCGCATCAGTATCACGTCCAGATCCGCCAGGGGACGCTCCACCCCTTCACCCAGATCGAAGTGGTTGCCCTGCTCGTTGCGTACGGTCAGGGGGTGCATGCTGGCCATGGCCTGACCCTGTTCCATATAGAGATCACTCATCTCCATGTAGTGCAGCTCATAGCCGCGTTGCTGGGCGGCCATCAGCATGGCAAAGCTGCTGTCTTTTTTAATGTTAATGGACTCGATGGGGTCCATTACGATGCCGAGTTTGATCACGGGTTTCTCCTTTTAGCCCAGATCGCCGAAGCGGGTTTGCAGGGCGGTAATGGCGGTCAGGGAAGCGGTTTCGGTACGCAGTACCCTGGGCCCCAACAGTATGTCGACAAAGTCGTGTTCGCGGGCGGCGGCAATTTCGTCGCTGCTCAGGCCGCCTTCGGGGCCGATCAGCAGCCGTGCCCGGGTCATGGGCTGGGGCAGAGTCTGTATGCTGTAATCGGCCCTGGGGTGCAGATTCAGCTTGGTGGCTTCGGTGGCTTCCTGCATCCACTGCTGAAGCTTCATTACCGGTCGCACCAGCGGCACGCTGTTGCGGCCACATTGCTCACAGGCACTGATGGCAATCTTCTGCCACTGGGCCAGCTTCTTATCCAGCCGATCCCCCTGCAGCTTGACGCCGCAGCGCTCTGACCACAATGGGGTGATGGTGTTGACGCCCAGCTCCACCGACTTCTGAATGGTGAACTCCATCTTGTCGCCGCGGGAGATCACCTGGCCCAGGTGCAGGTTCAGTGGCGATTCGCGGCTGATCTCCTGTTGCGTCAGCAGTTCCACCAGCACCTGTTTTTTGCCGCTGTCGCGAATGATGGCGTCGAACTGGCTGCCGTCGCCGTTAAACAGCTCCAGCGCCTGGCCGGCCTGCATTCGCAGTACCCGGCCAACATGATTGGCACCGTCGGCGTCCAGTGCCACGGTGGTGCCGGCCGTCAGGGGGCCGGGCTGATAGATTCTTGGGACTCGCATGAGGCTCCGTTTATTGACATTGCTGGGCCACGAAGGGGTTGGGCCAGCCTTGCAGCTGGCTCACCTGCCGATGTCGCTGGCACTCCAGTTCGGTAACCGGATAGAGGCGGTTCCAGCTTTGCATTAACTGTAACTGAGATCGGGATAGCTTAACCTGATATTGCTGCTGCATATAGAGGTAAGTGCGGGCGATGGCGCCACGGGCGCGATCGGGCGGCTGCACCTGTTTGGTTTTGAAGTCCACCACCATCTGGCATTGGCCGTATTGGTAGGGAGTCTGCCCCATGTCGCTGAAGCGGTAGTTGGAGCGGTCGCCGTTGACCTCACCAATGGCCGGCACCAGGTTGTGCAGATCCGCTTCCATCCGCTTAAACGTCGGATCTTTACGGCAGTGTTTTCGACCTCCCTGCTGCCAGCACTGCAACTGGTGACCAAAGGCCCAGGCGGGCATCACGTGTTCCCATTCGATTCGCTGTGCCCTGGGCGCCTGTTTGCGCACCTGATAGCCGCAACTGGCCAGGGTAGGGGTCAGCTTTTTACCGGTCTGTTGATAGTCGCAACCGCAATAGAAGGTCTGGGCGGGCAGGTTGGCATAGAGGGTCACCAGTTGTTTTTTTGCGGCCCGAAAGCTGCTGGGCGCGGCCAGGGCTGTGTGGCTGATCAACAGCAAAAGGATCAGTTTTTTCATTACTTTTTTTCTTATACGAGCAGGAGTCGGCGATGGTAATCCGTTGGCGCCGGCGGAGCAATGATCAGGCGGGTATCAGGGCCTGGCCGCAGCGGCGGCATTGATAGTTGGCCTGGCCCCGCTGCACCTTGTTGTGGCGCCTCAGGGTCAGTGGGTGGGTCTGGCAGTCACAGCGGTAGGCAAAGGTGGCCGGGCCCACGGAGCTGACGTCGAAACTGTGTCGGGTGCGGGGCGGGCAGTCAAACACCTCGGCCATCATCCGCTGCCATTCCCTGCCATGGGGCCGAACCCTGCCATGCAGTTGCCACACCAACAGATGCGCCACCTCGTGGGGGACCACTTCGTCGACAAAGGCCTGGGGGTTCTCCTGCAACAGCACAGGGTTAAAGCGCAGACGGTTGTCCGCCAGATGGGCGGCGCCGGCGCTCATCCCCCGCAGGGTGAAGCCGATCTGCGGATAGGGAAAACGGCGGCCGAGGCGGGCTTCGGCCCGGCGGTAGCACCACTGCAGTCTGGCTTCCACCGCCTGAGTCAGCGCTTCCATCACACCTGCTCTTCCAGTTCGGTGCCGCAGTGGTTGCAGAATAGTGCATCGGTGTCATGGCCGCTGCGATCGCAGTTTTCACAGCGGCGCAGATCCCGGTGCAGGTTCATCTCCTGGCTGATCTGGGCGGTAAAGATGCCGGTGGGCACTGCGATGACCGAATAGCCGATGATCATGGTCACCGAGGCGACGAACTGCCCCAGGGGGGTCTGCGGGCTGATGTCGCCATAGCCGACGGTGGTGATGGTGACAATGGCCCAGTACACCCCCTTAGGAATGCTGGTAAAGCCACTGGCCGGGCCCTCGAGCGCGTACATGATGGAACCCATGATGCAGGCCAGCAGCAACACGAAGGTGAAAAAGACGGTGATCTTTCTCAGCGAGGCCTTGATGGAGCGCCACAGCATGTTGGCTTCCGCCAGGTAGCGAATCGCCTTGATGATTCGAAACACCCGCATCACCCGCAGCAGCCTCAGCACCAGCAGATACTGGCTGCCGGGCAGCAGCAGTTGCAGGTAGCTGGGCAGAATCGCCAGCAGATCGATGATGCCGTAGAAGCTCTTGGCGTAGTGGCCGGGCTTGGGAGAGGCCCACAGGCGTAGCAGATACTCGAACGAGAACAGTAGGGTGAACCCCCACTCGGCATAGCGGAACCATTGGCTCCACTGGGCATTGAGGGCGTCGATGGAGTCGAGCATCACCACTACCACACTGAGAATGATGGTCAGCAGCAGTGCCAGGTCGAAGCGCTTGCCTGCGAGGGTGTCGGTGCCAAAGATGACGTCGAAGACTCGCTCTTTTAAGCTGTTGTATTGCATGGAACAGACGGTCTCTCAGTTAAAGGGCTGCCAGGGCCTGGGTCAGCATCGCCTCAATCTGGCGGACGATGGCGGTTTCCGTTTCCCGGTCGTACTGGGCGATGCGCGGCGTATGGATGTGACCGACCCGTGCGGGGCTGCCCAGTTGGTTGGCCAGCAACACGGCACGGTAGCTGATCTCGTTAGAGAGGTAGCCGCCGCCGGAGCCGGATACCGAGGTCTGGCCATCCAGTTGCGCCAGGGAGTCCGGTTGCCATTGGCCTTTCTCCAGGGTGGTGATGTGACGGTTGTCGTTGATGGCCCAGGGGCCGTCTGCCCTTTGCATGGCGGTGACGGGCAAGGAGAACTCCACAAACTCCGGCCCGTTCAGCGGTTGGCCCAGCAGCCGTGGTGGCAGCGGTGCGGTTTTGGTGGCGCCGGTCAGGAGGTTGCGGTTGCCCGGCGCTTCGGCGCTGCGATTGCGACCGGGGAAGCGCTCCAGATCGAAATCGTCCCGGCCCATGGAGATGGTGGCCACCATGTCGACGCTGTGGTCGCGCAGGTAGGGGGTCAGCAGGGACTCAATCATGCCCTGATCGAAGTCGTCGAACCGCACCGGAATCATTGCCGCCTGAACCTGTGCCTTACGGCCGTTGAGGATCAGGGTGCGACCATCCAGTGCCAGTGCCGCCAGGCCGGAGGGGTTGGATTGATTCAGGTGGCGGTCGAGGAAAAAGGGGTCGAAGCCGGTCACCAGGATGCGCATCTGGACATCGTTGTCGAAGTGGATGTCGTTGAACCCTCGGGAGCTGCGCTCAAAGCCGTCGACGGCCGCTTGCCTGTCGGCCTTGCTGGCGTTGAACCCCGGTGCCAGCTGCTTAAGATCCCGCCGCAGTTGCAACCGGCTCCAGTACAGGGGGCGGTCATCCATTCTTCCGGATTGCACCTGTGCCACCGCCTGGCGCCACAACCGCTGGCCGGAGTCGGCCGCCGCCTGGCTCAGGCTGGCGTCGTCCCGGCTGTTGCGATGCTGTACCACACCGGCGTCGTAACTGGTGGCCAGTGGCGTCAGCAGTTCGGGCAGCTGTTGCGCCACATCGGCAACCCGTTGCTCCTCTACATCCAGGGGTAGGGCAGACAAGGGCAGGCTGATGCAGAGGGTCAGCAGGGTGGTAAACAGGCGCATCGGGGGGGGACTCCGTGTCGGGGTGATAACTGAACAGTAAGGGTATCCTAGTTTGCTCTGAAAACGAAAAAGCCCCGGCCGAGGCCGGGGCTTGCTGTTCGCAGGGCCGGATTACAGGCCGGCGTCGGCGCGCAGGGCTTCCGCTTTATCGGTTTGCTCCCAAGGGAACTCGACGCGGCCGAAGTGGCCGTAGGCGGCGGTTGGCGCGTAGATAGGACGCTCCAGCTTCAGCATCTCGATCAGGCCGTAAGGGCGCAGGTCGAAATGACGGCGGACCAGTTCGATCAGCTTCTCTTCCGGCAGTTTGCCGGTGCCGAAGGTTTCGATGCTGATGGAGGTTGGCTCGGCCACACCGATGGCGTAGGAGACCTGAATCTCACAACGGTCAGCCAGACCCGCTGCAACGATATTCTTGGCCACGTAGCGAGTGGCGTAAGCCGCAGAGCGGTCAACCTTGGATGGATCTTTACCGGAGAAGGCACCGCCACCGTGACGGGCCATGCCGCCGTAGGTGTCAACGATGATCTTACGGCCAGTCAGACCACAGTCACCCATAGGGCCACCGATAACGAAACGGCCGGTTGGGTTGATGTGGAACTTGGTGTCTTTGGTGATCCACTCAGTCGGCAGAACGGGCTTGATGATGGTGTCCATCACGCCGTCACGCAGATCGTCGGTGGAGACGCTGTCGCAGTGCTGAGTCGACAGCACCACGGCATCAATGCCAGCAATGGTGCCATCGGCGTTGTAGGCGAAGGTGACCTGAGACTTGGCATCCGGACGCAACCAAGGCAGGGTGCCGTTCTTGCGAACTTCGGCCTGGCGCTTAACCAGACGGTGAGAGTAGGTGATAGGCGCAGGCATCAGTACGTCAGTTTCGTTGCTGGCGTAACCGAACATCAGGCCCTGGTCACCGGCACCCTGCTCACGTGGGTCAGCTCTATCAACACCTTGGTTGATGTCCGGGGACTGCTTGCCGATGGCAGACAGCACGGCACAGGAGTTGGCGTCAAAGCCCATGTCGGAGTGGATGTAGCCGATGTCACGGACGGTCTGACGGGTAACTTCTTCGATATCGACCCAAGCAGAAGTGGTGATCTCGCCACCCACCATCACCATGCCGGTTTTGACGTAGGTTTCGCAAGCAACGCGAGCTTTGGGATCCTGGGCCAGGATCGCATCCAGTACGGCATCAGAGATCTGATCCGCAATTTTATCCGGATGGCCTTCTGATACTGACTCAGACGTAAATAGGTGACGTGCCATGGCAATCAACTCTCAAATTAGAAACAGGGGGCAGATGCTGGAAAGTGACGCTGCGAAACCTCTGTTTCAAGGTCGCAACATTAGACGCATCTACATCTAGACGGCTATTTTATGTGTTTGGATTTCAAAATCCAGTGAAGTACAGCATATTTTTTGCCGAATCTTGGCCGGTTTGTCAGTTTAACTTGCCAGTAGTGCCCAATTGGCCGGGGTTGCGACCGGGTTGATTGGGGTAAAACCGGCGCGGAAAAAATTGCTTCTCAGGGTATGGTGCAAATGGAAAAATGGGAGTATAAAGCGCTCAGTGGCAACTGCCCCAACACTTACGATTAACTGACTGAGGTTTTATGGTTCTCGTGGCATAAGCCGCTCAACCCTGATTGGCGTTGAAGCGGCACCCCGTAGGATAGGAATACATCTATGATCACCTCCCTTCTTTTAGGGCCTGTTCCGGCCCGGTCGCGACCCTTTGCCTCCGTCATATCTACACTGTATTTGTCTCTGTGCCCCGATGTGGGAGCATGGATGTTATCTGGTTCGGAGAGAGCGACATGAGTGACACCCAATATCTGGAGACCCTGTACCCGGGGTATGGCCAACAGTTTGCTATGGACACCGTGTTGTTCCGTGCCCCCACCGAGCATCAGGAGCTGATCATTTTTGATAATGAACGCTTTGGCCGGGTGATGGCGCTGGACGGCATCATTCAGACCACCGAAGCCGATGAGTTTATCTATCACGAGATGCTGACCCATGTGCCGATTCTGGCCCATGGTAGTGCCAAGAGGGTGCTGATCATCGGTGGCGGCGACGGCGGCATGCTGCGGGAAGTGATCAAGCACCAGGCGGTGGAGCGGGTGGTGCAGGTGGAGATCGATCACACGGTGATCGAGATGTGCAAGCAGCACCTGCCCAACCACAGCCAGGGTGCTTTTGACGATCCACGGGTGGAGATCGTCATCGACGACGGCAAGGCGTTCGTGCTGGGGTGCCAGGAGCAGTTCGATGTAATCATCTCCGATTGCACCGATCCCATCGGTCCCGGCGAGGCACTGTTTGAGTCTGACTTCTATAAAGGCTGTAAGCAGTGCTTGACCGAAGGCGGCATCTTTGTGGCTCAGAACGGTGTGCCCTTTATGCAGCAGGGCGAAGCCGAGACCACCTATCAGCGCCTGGCGCCCTATTTTGCGGATCGCCACTTCTATGTGGCGGCGGTGCCCACCTACATCGGTGGTGCCATGAGTTTCGCCTGGGCCAGCGACAATGCCGCTGCCCGGCAGGTGGATGTTGCGCTTCTGAGCCAGCGATTTGCGGCGGCGAAGCTCGATACCCGTTACTACAACCCGGCCATTCATGTCGGCAGCTTTGCACTGCCACAATACCTGGTCGACCGTCTGGCTAAAGTCAGTTAGTTGGAGAGCGCCCGTGAGCTGGAGCGTCCAAGATGCGCAGCATCTTTATAATGTGCCCTACTGGGGACGTGGTTATTTTCAGATAAACGACGACGGGCAGGTTGAGGTGCGCCCCAACCCCGCCGATCCCGAGAGTAAGGTGTCTCTGACCCGATTGGCGGAGCAGTTGGCGACGGAGCGTGGTGCCCAGTTGCCGATGCTGGTGCGCTTTCCGCAGATTCTGCACTCTCAGGTGCAGGGGCTGTGCAGCGCCTTTACCACTGCCATCGAGGATTATGGCTACCAGGGTCATTATCTGGCGGTGTACCCCATCAAGGTCAACCAGCAGCGCACCGTGGTGCAGGAGTTGCTGGTCGGCGGTGGCCAGTCCCTGGGGCTGGAAGCCGGTTCCAAACCGGAACTGCTGGCGGTGTTGGCGATGGCCCAGGACAGCGCGCAGGTGATCGTCTGTAACGGTTACAAGGATCGTGAGTACGTGCGCCTGGCACTGCGCGGACAGCAGCTGGGTTACCAGGTGTTCCTGGTGATCGAGAAGATGTCGGAGCTGAAGCTGGTGCTGGAGGAGGCCCGCGAGCTGGGTGTCACTCCGCTGCTGGGGGTACGCGCCCGCCTGGCCTCCCAGGGCAAGGGCAAGTGGCAGGCCTCCGGCGGTGAAAAGTCCAAGTTCGGCCTGTCGGCGGCTCAGATTCTGAAGCTGGTGGATACCCTGCGTGACGCCAACCGCCTCGACTGCCTGCAACTGCTGCACTTTCATCTTGGCTCCCAGATCGCCAGCATTCGCGACATTCAGAAAGGGCTGACCGAGTGCGGCCGCTTCTATATGGAGCTGCGCAAGCTGGGGGCGCCGATCACCACGGTGGACGTGGGCGGCGGCCTCGGGGTGGATTACGAAGGGACCCGCAGCCAGAGCAACTGTTCGGTGAACTACTCGCTGCAGGAGTACGCCAACAACGTGGTGTACGCCATCGGCGACGTCTGCCGTCAGTACCATCTGCCGCACCCCAGGCTGATCTCCGAGTCTGGCCGGGCCATGACCGCCCACCACGCGGTACTGATTGCCGATGTGATCGGGGTTGAGGCCTATGAGCCTGAGTCTTTACCGGCGCCGGGAACCGGTGCACCGCTGGTGCTGAAAAATATGTGGCAGACCCTGCAGGATGTGCGTGAGCACACCGATGCCCGGGCCCTGGGGGAGATCTACCACGACACGGTGAACGATCTGGCGGACGTGCACGCCAAGTACAACTACGGGCTGCTGGACCTGTCTCAGCGGGCGTGGGCGGAACAGGTGCATCTGCAGGTGTGTTATCAGGTGTCGCGGGAGTTGTCGCCCAAGAACCGCTCCCACCGGCCGATCATCGACGAGCTCAACGAGAAGCTGGCGGACAAGTTTTTTGTCAACTTCTCCCTGTTCCAGTCGCTGCCGGATGCCTGGGGCATCGATCAGGTGTTTCCGGTGCTGCCGCTGTCGGGGCTGGACACCAAGCCGGATCGGCGGGCGGTGATTCTGGACATCACCTGTGATTCCGATGGCACCATCGATCAGTACGTGGACGGCCAGGGGATTGAAACCACCCTGCCGATGCCCACCTGGAGTGCCGAGCACCCGTATCATGTGGCGTTTTTCATGGTCGGGGCCTACCAGGAGATCCTGGGGGACATGCACAACCTGTTTGCCGATACCGACGTGGTGGACATCAAGCTGGATGAGCAGGGCAATGCCGAGGTGGTGGAGTATCTGCAGGGTACTCAGGTCAACGAGGTGCTGGAGTACGTCAACCTGGATCCCCAGTGGATGCTGACCCGGTATCAGCAGCGACTGGAGCAGTGCCAGCTTACCGAGGGCGTGCGTGAGCAGGCACTGCAGGAGCTGGAACAGGGCCTGATTGGCTATACCTATCTGGAATCCTGAGTGAATTTACTCCGGTGACTCGCTGAAATAGCACTATAAACGGCCGAAAGGCCGTTTTTTTATGGGAATGATTTGCTAAGGCAGTCACAAATGGCGAAAATATGCCCCCAGAATTACAGAGCATAACCACCTAGATATAAGTTGGAGCCAAGATGTCATCTCGTAAAGAGCTAGCTAATGCTATCCGTGCCCTCTCCATGGATGCTGTACAGAAAGCCAATTCCGGCCACCCCGGTGCCCCTATGGGGATGGCAGACATTGCCGAAGTACTTTGGCGTGATTTTCTGAAGCACAATCCAGGCAACCCTGAATGGGCCGATCGCGACCGCTTCGTGCTGTCCAATGGCCATGGCTCCATGCTGCTGTACTCTCTGCTGAACCTCAGCGGTTACGATCTGTCCATCGACGATCTGAAAAATTTCCGTCAGCTGCACTCCAAGACTCCGGGTCACCCTGAGTACGGTTATGCCCCTGGCGTTGAGACCACCACCGGCCCGTTGGGTCAGGGCATCACCAATGGCGTGGGCATGGCCCTGGCCGAAAAGGTGCTGGCGTCGCAGTTTAACCGCGCCGGTCACGACATCGTTGATCACAACACCTACGTGTTTATGGGCGACGGCTGCCTGATGGAAGGGATCTCCCACGAAGCCTGCTCTTTGGCTGGTACCCTGAAGCTGGGTAAGCTGGTGGCATTCTGGGATGACAACGGCATCTCCATCGACGGTGAAGTGGAAGGCTGGTTTACCGACGATACCGCCGCCCGTTTCGAAGCGTACGGCTGGCATGTGATTCGTGACGTCGACGGTCACAACCCGGAGCAGATCAAGACCGCCATCGAAGCGGCGCAAGCGGAAAGCGATAAGCCGACCCTGATCTGCACCCGCACCATCATCGGTTTTGGTTCGCCGAATAAATCCGGTTCTCACGATTGCCACGGTGCCCCCCTGGGCGACGCCGAGATCGCTGCGGCCCGTGAATTTTTGAACTGGCCGCACGCGCCGTTCGAGATTCCGGCCGAGATCAAGCAAGCCTGGGATGCCAACGAAGTGGGCAGCGCCCGTGAGTCCGATTGGAACAGCCGCTTCGACGCCTACGCCGCCGCTCACCCAGAGTTGGCTGCCGAGCTGAAGCGCCGTCTGGCCGGCGACATGCCCGCCGACTGGGATGCCAAGGTCGCCGAGTACATCGCCGATCTGCAGGCCAACTCCACCAAAGTGGCGACCCGTAAAGCGTCTCAGAACTGCCTGAATGCCTTCGGTCCGATGCTGCCTGAGTTCCTGGGTGGTTCTGCCGACCTGGCGCCGTCCAACCTGACCATCTGGAGCGGCTCTAAGTCCATCACTCCCGATGACGCCTCCGGCAACTACGTTCACTACGGTGTGCGTGAGTTCGGCATGAGCGCCATTATGAATGGTGTCACCCTGCACGGTGGCTTCAAGCCTTACGGCGCCACCTTCCTGATGTTCATGGAGTACGCCCGTAACGCGGTGCGTATGGCGGCACTGATGAAGCAGCCTTCCATCTTTGTGTACACCCACGACTCCATCGGTCTGGGTGAAGATGGCCCGACTCACCAGCCGGTTGAGCAGATCGCTTCCATGCGTCTGACCCCGAACCTGAGCACCTGGCGTCCTTGCGACTCCGTCGAGTCGGCCTACGCCTGGAAGCACGCCGCCGAGCGTAAAGATGGCCCGACGGCCTTGGTGTTCTCCCGTCAGGGACTGGCGCCGATGGCACGCGATGCCGAGCAGTTGGCCAATGTGGCCAAGGGTGGCTACGTGCTCAAGGACAGCGCGGGTACGCCTGAGCTGATTCTGATTGCCACCGGTTCCGAAGTGGAGCTGGCGATGAATGCCGCCGCCGAACTGGAAGCTCAGGGCAAAGCGGTACGGGTGGTGTCTCTGCCTGCCACCGACGTGTTCGAAGCCCAAAGCGCCGAATACAAAGAGTCGGTACTGCCTGCGGCGGTGACCAAGCGGGTCGCCGTTGAAGCCGGCATCGCCGACTACTGGTACAAGTACGTTGGCCTGAACGGCAAGGTTGTGGGCATGACCACCTTCGGTGAGTCGGCGCCTGCGGATCAGCTGTTTGAGATGTTTGGCTTTACCGTCGCCAATGTGGTCGAGGTGGCCAACTCGCTGTAACGGCGAGCGTCAGCAAAGAAAAAACCGGCCTCGGCCGGTTTTTTTGTGTCTGGTTGTCGGTGCTGCCCTTAGCCGGGACGGTTGCCGATGCGCAGGGTGGTGTCGTCCACAAAGAACAGCGCCTGCTGGCGACGCTTGCCGATCACCAGCGCCGCTTCGTCGGCAAACAGGAAGCACTTCCAGTTGCGACGGAACACTCGCCAGTTGGTTTCCACCACGTGGTCGCTGCCGTAACAGATCCATACCACGGTATTGGGATCCCACTCCAACTGCTCACCGACCGCCTCGGGCAGGGCACTGTCGTCGGCCTCGAAGGCGTGGTCCCACCGGGTCTCGGTGGTCCAGGTGTTCTGGTTTTTGGCCCAGTCGCCTTTTCTCAGGTCGGTGCAGTGGTTGCCGTTCTTGCTGATTTGCGCCTGCCAGAGCTCGTCGGCTGCCCTGGGGGTGAGGGGCTTGATCTGGTCCATATCCACGGGATCCACACCCATGTCGTCGCGTTTAAAAACCCATAGGTAGGGGTAGAGGCTGAAGTCGCTGTATTTCATCTTGGGGTTCCGCAAATCTAATCCCGCTAACTTTACCAGATGGGCTACTCTTATTCAGCAAACATGAAATTCAATGTCCTCTACAAATTTGGCTTGTTTTGTAATTTAATTTCACAAAATCATGCTCTATGTCACAAAATCCGTCCGCTTGTCGGTGTAACTTTAAGCATCACTTGTAAGGGAGCAACGAAACATGGCAACTAAGAAAGAAATTGGTGCACTAAAAAAATTGGTGCGCGCCAGCAACTTTCTGTCTGTAGCACAAATTTACCTGAAGCAGAACGTTCTGCTTCAACGTGACCTGCAACACGATGACATTAAGCCTCGTCTGTTGGGCCACTGGGGTACCTGTCCGGGCATCGCGTTTGTTTACGCCCACATCAACCGCCTTATCTGTAAACACAACCGCCCATTCCTGTATCTGGTCGGCCCCGGCCACGGCTTCCCTGCCGTTCAAGCCAACCTGTTTATCGAAGGTTCTCTGTCTCACTTCTATCCTGACACCATCCCGTACAAAGAAGCGGGCATGAAACAGATTTGTGAGAAGTTCTCCGCCGCTTACGGCTACCCATCCCACGCCAACCCTGAAGCCCCCGGCCAGATTCTGGAAGGTGGTGAGCTGGGTTACTCACTGGCCGTTGGCTACGGTGCGGCTCTGGATAACCCAGACCTGATCAACGTGGTTCTGGTGGGTGACGGTGAGTCCGAAACCGGCCCATTGGCTGCGTCCTGGTACGCCAACCGCCTGATCGATCCTAAGAACTCCGGTGCGGTGCTGCCGATTCTGCACATCAACGGCTACAAAATCTCCGGTCCTACCCGTCTGGGTCGTATGGACGACGATGAGATTCGCATGGAGTTCACCGGTCTGGGCTACGAAGTGCTGTTCGTCGACGATGAGAAAGAGCAGGACGTGTACGAGCAGATGGCTGACGCCATGGATCGTGCCTACGAAATCATCACCGACATTCAGACCCGCGCCCGCAACGGTGAAGACGTGTGCAAGCCGCGCTGGCCTGTTATCGCCATGCGTACTGCCAAAGGCTGGACCGGTACCAAAGAAGCCGATGGCAAAAAGCTGGAAGGCAACTGCGACTCTCACCAGGTAATCATCAACAACTGTGCCAAAGACCCTAAGCATCTGAGCATGCTGAATGAGTGGATGGCCAGCTACGGCTTCGACGAGCTGTACAGCATCGGTGAAGATGGCAGCCTCAAGTTTGACGCTGAAATCGAAGGCCTGATCCCACGTGAAGATCTGCGTATCGGTCGTCAGATTCTGTCTTACGGCGGCGAAGTGGTTCGTCCGCTGAACAAGCCGGACCTGAAAGCCCTGAGCTACGGCTCCGAGACCCCTCGTGGTCAGCGTGGCGTCTCCATGAACAAGATGGGCGAGTGGATGCGTGATGCATTCCGTCTCAACGCCGAGCAGAAGAACCTGCGTATCTTCTCCCCCGATGAGACCTACTCCAACCAGCTGCAGGCGGTATTCGAAGAAACCAGCCGTGCCTGGCAGTGGCCTATCAAAGAGTGGGATCAGGACATGAGCCGCGACGGCCGTGTAATGGAACTGCTGTCCGAGAACCTGCTGTTCGGTATGTTGCACGGTTACACCGTGACCGGTCGTCACGGCATGTTCCCGACCTACGAAGCGTTCGCACAGGTGGTTTCCTCCATGTGTGACCAGTACTGTAAGTACGTCTACGCGTCTCAGGGTGTGCCGTTCCGTAAGCCGGTACCGGCGTGCAACGTGGTACTGTCTTCACTGCTGGAGCGTCAGGATCACAACGGTTATTCTCACCAGAACCCGTCCCTGCTGGGCGCGATGCTGGAGAAGCATCCGACCATCATCTCCGCGTACCTGCCTGCCGACGGCAACAGCACCCTGTGCTACACCGAGAAGGCATTTGACGATCGCGATAAGTTGAACGTGATTGTGGCCGGTAAGAAAGATCTGCCTCAGTGGCTGACTCTGGACGAAGCCAAGAAGCAGTGCGACGAAGGCATCATGACCTGGGACTTCGCCTCTGACGACAACCCGGATGTGGTTCTGGCTTCCTGTGGTGACTACGTGACCCAGGAGTGTATGGCTGCTCTGGTTATCACGCGTGAGCTGCTGCCAACCCTGAAGATTCGCTTCGTGAACATCTCCGAGCTGACTTCTGACGGTATCGGTAGCCTCAAGTACGGTCAGAACCCGACCCTGCTGGATGAGTACTTCACCGCCGATAAGGGCGTGGTCATCAACTACCACGGCTACCCGAACACCATCCACAAGCTGCTGTTCAACTACCCTGGTATTCAGCGTTGCCGCGTTAAGGGCTACGTGGAAGAAGGCTCAACCACCACTCCATTCGATATGGGTGTTCGTAACGGTACTTCCCGTTACCACCTGGTGATCGACATGGCGTACAAGGCCTTCCAGCAGGGCGTGATCACCGATGCTCAACACGTCGAGATCACTACCGACATGCTGCAGCGTCTGGTTGACCATCGAAACTACATCAAAGAGTTCGGTGTGGATCCTAAGGAAATCACCGATTGGGTTTGGTCTCGCTAATCCCGGTTTGATGCACAGAGAGGGCCCCAGGGCCCTCTTTTTTTATTTTCGCTGCACTACCTTTTTGTTTCTTTATTACGAAATTGATGGCTGACGATGAGACTGGTGACCCGTTGTGGTCAATTGGTGTTATTGGCTTTCATTTGGCTGGGGTAAACTGGTGCCAGGTTTCTTGATTCGGGGCCGGATTGTGGCGGTCTGAGTATCGGAAGCCGCTTAAGCCTTTGGGTGCGGGGCGGTTCTGAGCTAAAATGGCGTCCGCTCAGCATCAACATTAAGTGAAAAATGACAATACGGGTCGCCATTAACGGGTTTGGCCGCATCGGCCGTTCCACCTTGCGAGCGCTCTACGAGAGCGGTTTACGTGAACAGATCGAGGTTGTGGCCATCAATGAACTGGCCTCGCCGGAAGCCATTGCCCACCTGACTCAGTTTGATACGACCCACGGCCGTTTTGGCCAGCAAGTCAGCCTGGGGCAGGACTGCCTCCATGTGGGGGCCGATTGCATCGCCCTGTATCACTGCGACGACCCGGCTGCCTTGCCCTGGGGGCAATTGGCGGTAGACATCGTGCTGGAATGTACCGGCAAGCTCAGCAGCCGCGATGACGCCCGGCGGCATCTGGACGCCGGTGCCGGCAAGGTGCTGTTTTCTCATCCGGCGGCGCCGGATGTGGACGCCACCGTGGTGTTTGGCATCAATGAATCCAGCCTGCGGCCTGAACACCGCATTGTGTCGAATGCCTCCTGCACCACCAACTGCTCGGTGCCGGTGATCACTTTACTGGATGAAGCCTTTGGGATTGAGCGTGGCGCACTGACCACCATCCATTCGGCGATGCACGACCAACAGGTGATCGACGCCTACCACAGTGATTTGCGCCGTACCCGTGCCGCCAGTCAATCCATCATTCCGGTGGACACCAAACTGGCCCGGGGCATCGAGCGCATCCTGCCGCACCTGGCAGACAAATTTGAGGCCATTGCCGTTCGCGTTCCCACCATCAACGTGACGGCCATGGACCTGTCGCTGACCTTAAAGCAGCGAGTCGACATAGCGACCATTAACCGTACCCTGGCCGAAGCCGCCAGCGGCAGATTACGGGGGATTCTGGACTATACTGAATCGCCATTGGTCTCCAGTGATTTTAATCACGATGCGCACTCCAGCATTGTCGATGGCACCCAGACCCGGGTGGCCGATGGCCACCTGGTGAAGTTGTTGCTCTGGTGCGACAACGAGTGGGGTTTTGCCAATCGAATGCTCGACACCTGCCTGGCTATGTCGGCACAGAAGTAGATTTTGATTATGAACTTTACGAGGAAATAAAATGAGCGTTATCAAGATGAAAGAGCTGGCTCTGGCCGGTAAACGAGTTCTGATTCGCCAAGATCTGAATGTGCCGGTGAAAGAGGGCAAAGTGACCTCCGACGCTCGTATTCGTGCGTCTCTGCCGACCATCAAGCTGGCGCTGGAGCAGGGTGCCAAGGTGATGGTGATGTCTCACCTGGGTCGTCCGACCGAAGGCGAGTTTGCCGCCGAATTTTCCCTGCAGCCGGTCGTGGATTACCTCAAAGCCGAGCTGGACTGCCCGGTACGCCTGGCCGCCGACTACCTCGACGGGGTTGAGGTTGCCGAAGGTGAGTTGGTGATTCTGGAAAACGTTCGCTTTAATTCGGGCGAAAAGAAAGACGATGAAACGCTGTCCAAGGCTTATGCGGCTCTGTGTGATGTGTTCGTGATGGACGCCTTTGGTACCGCGCATCGCGCCCAGGCCTCGACCCATGGTGTGGCCAAGTACGCCCCGGTCGCTTGTGCTGGCCCGCTGCTGGCCGGTGAACTGGAAGCCCTGGGCAAGGCCCTGGATAACCCGGCCCGGCCGATGGTCGCCATTGTTGGTGGCTCCAAGGTGTCCACCAAGCTGACGGTACTGGAATCCCTGGCTGGCATCGTTGACCAACTGGTAGTGGGTGGCGGTATCGCCAACACCTTCATCGCCGCTGCCGGCCATCCGGTGGGTAAATCGCTGTTTGAGGCGGATCTGGTAGAGGAAGCCAAGAAGCTGACTTCTGAAGCCCAGAGCCGGGGTGGAGACATTCCGGTACCGACCGACGTGGTGTGTGCCGATAAGTTTGCCGAAGACGCCACGGCGACCTTGAAGCCGGTGGCCGAGGTGTCCGACGAAGACATGATTTTCGATATCGGGCCAGACAGCGCTGCGGCCCTGGCTGAGATTCTGAAATCCGCCGGGACCATCGTCTGGAACGGCCCGGTAGGGGTGTTCGAGTTCGATCAGTTCGGTAAGGGAACCGAGGCCATTGCCCGTGCCATTGCCGAGTCTAAGGCGTTCTCCATCGCCGGCGGTGGTGACACCCTGGCGGCGGTCGATAAGTACGGCATTGCCGATCAGGTGTCCTACATCTCTACCGGTGGCGGTGCCTTCCTGGAGTTCCTGGAAGGGAAGACCCTGCCGGCGGTTGCCATGCTGGAGCAGCGGGCAAAAGCGTAATCTCGTCGCGGCCACACAATAAATATAATCAGGCGCGCAGGAACGCGCGCCTTTAAAAACCTTACATCTATAACAGGAGCCCTTCCATGGCACTAATCTCTTTGCGCCAAATGCTGGATCACGCCGCCGAGCACAACTACGGCGTGCCTGCCTTTAACGTTAACAACCTGGAACAGATGCGAGCCATCATGCAGGCCGCTGAAGCTACCGACAGCCCGGTGATCGTGCAGGCATCTGCCGGTGCCCGTAAGTACGCCCGCCCTCAGTTCCTGCGTTACCTGATGAACGCGGCGCTGGAGCAATACCCGGATGTGCCTGTGTGCATCCACCAGGATCACGGTACCTCTCCGGATGTGTGCCAGCGCTCCATTCAGATGGGCTTCAGCTCGGTGATGATGGATGGCTCCCTGCGTGAAGACGGTAAAACGCCGGCGGACTACGGTTACAACGTTCAGGTGACTCAGCGTACTGTAGCTTTTGCGCACGCCTGTGGTGTGTCTGTTGAAGGGGAAATCGGTTGTCTGGGCAGCCTGGAAACCGGCATGGCCGGTGAAGAGGATGGTGTGGGTGCCGAGGGCATCCTGAGCCACGACCAACTGCTGACCGACCCGGAAGAGGCGGCGCGCTTTGTGGCGGCTACCAAGGTGGATGCCCTGGCGATCGCCATCGGTACCAGCCACGGTGCCTACAAGTTCTCCAAGAAGCCGACCGGTGACGTGCTGCGCATCGATCGCATCAAGGAGATCCACGCCCGCATCCCGGATACTCACCTGGTGATGCACGGCTCCTCCTCGGTACCCCAGGAGTGGCTGGAAGTGATCAACATGTACGGCGGTTCCATTCCGGAAACCTACGGGGTGCCGGTGGAAGAGATTGTCGAAGGCATTAAGCACGGTGTACGCAAGGTCAATATCGATACCGATCTGCGCCTGGCCTCCACCGGTGCGGTACGGAAATTCCTGGCGGAAAACCCGTCCGAGTTTGACCCGCGCAAATTCCTGAAGGCGTCCATGGACGCGATGGCACAGATCTGTACCGACCGCTTTGAAGCCTTTGGCTGTGCCGGCCAGGGCTCTAAGATGAAGCCGCTGTCGCTGCAGGCGATGTACAAGCGCTACCAGACCGGTGAGCTGGACCCGAAAGTCCACATCTAAACCTCTGAGCGATTCGATTGAATAAGCGTCCTGCCTGGCAGGGCGCTTTTTTTATGTCGGAATCAGAAAAGGTGTCTACAAATTCATCATTAGCAGAGGCGTTTGACCTAAGTTGTGATAAATTTGTTGCCATTGAGGCCGGTGGACATTTTTGGCCTCATATTTAGGGAAGCAGTAAAAAAGGAATGCGTGATGAAACAGCTATTTTTGGCCACCGCAATGGCGGCCGTGTCTTGCGGTGTCTGCGCCGCCGATGAGGCCATTGCGCCGTCAGGAAATGTGGAGTTTGGTTTTTCCAGCACCACGGGTAACAGTGAAGTCACCACGGTAAAGGGTAAAGCCGAGTACACCCATTGGCTGGGACAGTTTGAAAACCGTTATCTGCTGGAAGCCCTGTATACGGAAGATGAGGATCAGGTGTCCAAGGAGCGCTATTACGGCGAGGCCCAGACCAACAACCGCTTCAGTGAAACCTCCTACCTGTTTGGCTTCCTGTCCAACGACATCGATAAGTTCTCCGGCTACCGTTACGTGGCCACGGTCGCCGCCGGTTACGGTCATCGCCTCTATCAGGGCGATAAGATGTATCTGGATGGTGAACTGGGTCCTGGTTACAGCTACAAGCGTGTGGATACGGCCCAGGCACCGGATTCGGGCAACGAGTCTTCGGTCATCGCCCGTGCCAACCTGGATTTCTGGTGGGCGTTTTCAGACAACGCCGAATTTAGGCAGAAGTTGTCGTCGGACGTGAGTCTGTCCGGCAATGCCACCATCAGCAAGGCGGAGTCGTCGGTGACGGCCAACCTGGTGGGGGCGCTGGCGATGAAGTTTGCGTTTAACATCAAGCACACCACCAAGCCGGTGGATGACAAAGAGTCTCTGGATACCGAAACTTCTATGACTCTGCTGTATAAGTTCTAGGGCCATTTGGTGGTTGGCGGTCTCCGACCCAGCTGATGGGGTGGCCACTGGGCAGTCGCTTGTTGGCGTCATCCAGCTGTGCCAGCCCTTCCCGCAGGGAGCGGCCCGATGCCAGCCAGGTGGCGCTGATGCGCAGCTCTACCGGTGTGTCCTCGAAGCGTTCGTTGAGCCCTTGGGCCAGGGCCTCTGCCTGACTGGTGCTGCTCTGGCTCAGCAGCACCACCAACTCCTCGCCAAACTGGGCGATGCAGCTGTGGCGTGGGGCCAGCTCCTTAAGGTGCTGCACCACGATGCGCTGATTGATGGCCCAGCTTTGCGGCTGCTGATGGCGGGCGCGGAATTGACGCAGGTTCAACAGTGCTTCCGGCCCGGTGGCGTCCTGATGCATCAACTGCATCTCCCGGAACCCGGCCAGCGGTGGGTTGCTGGCGTCGTCATTGCCTTGCTGAGCCTGTAGGGTGAGGATCAACTGACTCTTATCGTCACCCTGGCTGACGCTGGCTAACCGTGGTTGAATGCCGTGGTGGTGGGTTTTGAGCCATACCGGATGTTGCCACAGGCCGTCGCGGGCGACACTCTGTTGCAGATCGCTGAACTCTATCCCTTCCGGCAGGCTGATCAGTCGGTTCAGTGGTAGCGGCCGATTGTCATCCGCATCCCGCCCCAGACATTCCCTCAAGGTGGCGTTGCACAGCTGCAGATTGAGATCGTTGTCCATCAATGCCAGCCCGACCTGGGTCTGGGTCAGGGAACGGTAGGCGTTCTCCTCGTCAGTAACCGGCTGCAGGTTGGCAATCACCAGCGGGAAGAGGTTATTGCTGCTGCTGTGACGCAGCTCTACCGCCAATGAGCGATCCTGACTGCCCGGCGATAACTGGCCCTGCCACTGTCCTCTTTCCAGGGTGTGTTCCCAGCCGCGCTGGGCGCGATCACTGCCAAACAGCTGATGGAACCACAGCCCCTGGTTGCCGCTGGCTTTGAGTCCCAGCAGGCGGTGGGCCGAGGGGTTGGCCAGAATCAGCTTGCCCGAGGGGGAGAACAGCAGGGTGCTGCCAGCGTGCTGATACAGCTGCTCCGCCACGTCCATCGCCAGCTGGAAGTGGCCCTGCTGTTTCTGCAAACCGTGTTTCTGAATGGTGAGCCAGCACAGGAACAGAATCAGCACCAGCCCCAGGGAGCCGACGATGCGCCGATGGTCCCGGGCCAGCAGCAGCAGTTCATGGTCGTCGAAGTAGCTGACCAGGTAGAAAGGCTCGAAATGACCGGCCTTGATCCTCAGGAACAGAAAGTTGCGATCCTTGATGTTGAGCTGGCCGAACTCCTGCCCCTGAATCTGTGGCCACAGGGTGGCCATCAGCTGCTGATCCTGGTCGCTGAGGCGGGCATTGCCGCCGGTGTGGCTGAGCTTAAAGGCCTTGCCCTCGATGTCGAACAGCAGCAGTGGAATCTCCCCCATCTGGTCGACCCGGTAGAAGGCGCTGAGCACCGGGGTTAGATCGGCGTAGATGGCCGAGTATTCGACCCCATGGGGGTTGGCGGGAACCGGCACCCGCTGCCAGTGGGAGACGCGATGCTGGCCGGTGTCGATCAGCAGTGGCGAGTAGCGGGCCTTGCCCTCCCCCTGGGTTTCCCGGTTGTCTGCCTGGCCCTGATAGTGTGGCCAGGGTGTGAGGGTGCTGGCCACAATCTGATTGTTGCTGTCGTACAGTTCGATGCGTTCAATCGCCTCCAGCTTGTCGGTCAGCCCCTGCAGATAACTCTGTAGCTGCTCGGTATCCAGCTCAGGTGCGTTGAGTAGGAACCGCAGTACGCCGATCTGGGAGATGACCTGGCCTCGGCTCTGCAACGACAGCAGCCGATCGGTGATGCGATCGCTGTACAGCTGAATCTCGGAGAAACGGTGGTTACCCAGCTGCTCTTTCTGAAGCTTGAGGTTGACGCCAAAGGCCCAGCCCAGCGCGACTGCGGTCAGGCAGATGATGATCGCGATCTGTGGCCAGAGCATATCGAACTTGCGGTTGGAGCCGCGCAGTTCCGGCATCGAGTCCAGAAAGGTGGTCAGCTTATGGTTCATTGTTGTTTGCTGTCGACTGAAGGTAGCTCACTGTATCACCAGAATATGCCGTCGGCTATGGGGCCGAATGACGGCGGCGGGGGTCAGCCCACCACGTCCAGGCGGCGGTGTTTGAATTGAACGCCGGCGTCGTCGCAGATGCGCCGGCAGGCGTCGATATCCACGCCTTCAAGTCCGTCGATGGCGGAGACCGAAACCGATTCGATGTAGTTTGGTGCCAGGCGGATAAACTCACGCACGGCGTCGTAGCTGCCCTTGAGTTTGGGCCGGCAATGACGTTCATAGGTGGTTTGATCCTGGGCGTTGAGGGAGACCGACAGGCTGTCGATGCACTCTGCCAGCTCCGGCAGGATGTTGCGCCGGTGGAACAGGTTACCCAGACCGTCGGTATTGAGCCTGGTTTTGCCGCCGGCCTGTTTGATGTGGCGGGCGATGGTCAGCAGCGGTGCCAGATTCAGGGTGGGCTCTCCGTAGCCGCAGAACACGAACTCATCGAACTGGTCGATGGGCGCCAGCAGCGGAATGATCGCCTCGGCGCTGGGTTGATGATCCAGCTTCAACTGATACTGGTGCACCTCGGTGCTGCCGTTGTGTTTGGGGCAAAACTGGCATCTCAGGGTGCAGCGGCCGGTCAGGTTGATGTAGCGGCTGTTGCGAATGTCGTAGACCAATTGGCTCATGGCGGGACCTCAATCGCCCACCGAAGTGGGCGACAATTATAACGAATTACTTTTTCTTGGCTTTTTTGGCTTTCTTCGCCTTGGTGGCCGGCTTTTTCTTCTTCGGTGCACTGGGCTCTTTGGTCTGAGGTTTCAGATCCGGGATCACCCGGCGGCGAATCGGTTCGCCGACATAGCGCTCGATCTTGCCCAGGTAGGGATGATCGTGGGCTTCCACCAGCGAGATGGCACAGCCTTTGGCACCGGCGCGGGCTGTACGGCCGATGCGGTGCACGTAGGTGTCGGCGTGACGGGGCAGATCGTAGTTGAACACATGGGTGATGCCATTGATGTCCAGGCCTCGGGCGGCGACGTCGGTGGCGATCAGTACTCGAATACTGCCATCTTTGAAGCGGGCCACGGCGGCGTCGCGTTTGGCCTGCGGCATTTCACCCTTGAGGCAGTTGGTGCGGATTTTTGCCCGATCCATCTGTGCCACCAGTTTCTCAACCCGCTCCCGGGTGCGGACAAACACCACCGCCTTGGTGCACTCCTCATCCGCCAGCAACCGCTTCAGCAGAGCCAGTTTATGCTGGGCATCGTCGGCCCGGTAGTAGTACTGGATGATCTTCTTGCGCTCGCGGCGTGACGGTTCGGCATCCACTCGCATCGGTTCGTCCAGCAGCTCGCGGGCAAAGCCCTCGATACCCTTGCCTTCCAGAGTGGCGGAGAACAGCATCGACTGCTTGCGCCAGCGGGCTTCGGCGGCGATGCGATCCACATTGGGGCCGAAGCCCATGTCCAGCATGCGATCGGCTTCATCGATGATCAGAATCTCAATGTCGCGGCAGGCCACCTTCTCTTTTTCGATGTAATCCAGCAACCGCCCCGGGGTGGCCACCAGCAGATCCAGGTTTTTGGCCAGCATCTGGTTGTCCTGATCGAAATCGACGCCGCCGGTCAGGGTGCCGGTGGTGATGCCGAGATCGCCGATCAGCTTGTCGGCGTACTCTTTGACCTGAGTGGCCAGCTCCCGCGTCGGAGTCAGGATCAGAACCCGTGGGTGGCCGGGTTCCCGGCGGGGGAAGTCCAGCATGTGCTGCAGTGCCGGCAGCAGGAAGGCGGCGGTTTTACCTGTGCCGGTGGGAGCATTGGCAAGAATGTCTTTTTGCTCCATTGCTGCGGGAATGACCTCTGCCTGAACGGCGGTAGGCTCGGTATAACCCGATTTGGTCAGCGCTCGAATCAGGCGGTTGTCGAGCTCTAGGGTGTCGAAACTCATGTTATTTATCCATTCAGATAGAAGTTGGCCGTCAGGTGTTTGAACTCATCGCTGTACACCCCCTGATGGTGGTGGATGACCAGCTGTGTCTGCTCACAGGTGACGGCCTGACGAGCAAGTTCAAGTAGATACAGTTTATCAGGCTTATGGGCGACGGTTTTTACTGCCGTCAGCCGGCTCAGGTGTAGCGTGCGTTCCGCCATCGCCTGTTGCAGCGAGGCGAGGGCGGTCGCCGGAATCACCAGACTGACTCGCCCCTCGGGGTGCAATCGCGTCACCAGAGCGTCAAGCAACTGGTTAAAGGGCAATCCGTGCCTGGCCCTGGCCCGTTGGGGGCAGGGGGCAACCACTCCGGATTCGAAGTAGGGAGGGTTGCTGATCACGTGGTGATAGCTTTGGGTCTGAGTCCGGGCAAACTCCCCGATCTCCTGTCGAATCACCCTGACCTGGTCTGACCAGGGGCTGCGTCTGGCGTTATCTCTGGCCTGGGCACAGGCGCCGGCATCCAGTTCAACGGCGTCGATGTGAGCCTGGGTGCGCTGGGCGCACATCAGTGCCAGCAGCCCACTGCCGGCTCCCGCATCCAGTATTCGCCCTTGTTGGGGCAGCCTGGCCCAGCTGCCCAGCAAAATGGAGTCGGTACTTACTTTCATGCCGCAGCGGTCGTCATCAATGTGAAACTGTTTAAAGGTGAAGCCCATCTCTATGCCCGCCACAGAACAGGGGGCGAATTCTACCAGATTTGTGACTAAAAACCCTGCGCTTGTGTGCAGATTGAATGTTAATGGTTTGGTGTTACTTGGTTTCATTTCATGGTGAGGCTATTGCGCTCGCTTGTGGTGCGTGGTATTAGTTGCGCTGTGATTTGATGGTGAGTTGAATCGCGCTTTCGAAAAAAGAACGATAAAACAACCAGGGATACTCGCTTTTACCAAACGATTGGTTATAAAAGCCTCAATGAATGAGGCATTAACAGAAAATTAGCTGTAATCGAAAGTTTACACGGGAAGGCTTTCGAGCAGAAAGTTTAAAGAGAGAAGAAGAGGCAAGTTTGGAAAAGCGATTGACAGTAATGGACACCCTGAGTGTCGGCTTTATGACCTTCGCGTTCTTTTTGGGCGCAGGTAACATGATTTTCCCTCCCATGGCCGGATTCCTGGCCGGGGACAACTATTTTCCGGCCATGCTTGGCTTTCTGTGCACTGCGGTGGGGCTGCCACTTCTGGGCCTGATCGCCGTCGCCAAGGCCGGCGGCAGCATTCCGGTGATCACCGCCAAGTTGCCCACCTGGATCGGTGCCACTATCGCCTGTGCCATCTTTATTATTATTGGTCCGGCGTTTGCTGCTCCCCGTGCCGGGCTGGTGGCCTATGAGATGGGGGCGGTACCGTTCCTCAACGGCGACAACGCCACCACCCAGGCGCTGTACTCGGTGATCTTCTTCGGCATCGCCATGCTGCTGGCGCTGTTCCCGGGTAAGCTGGTGGACAGTGTCGGTAAGGTGCTGACTCCGGCGTTGATCGTGCTGTTCGCGATTCTGGCGCTGGCGGCGTTTGCCCTTCCTCAGGATCCCATCGTGGCGGCTCAGGGCGGCTATGAAAGTGGCGCCTTTACCAAGGGTTTCCTGGAAGGCTATGGCACCATGGATGCGCTGGCATCGCTGGTGTTTGGCATGCTGATCGTCGATCTGCTGCGTAAGAAGGGCATCACCGAAAGCGCTCAGCAGGCCAAGTACCTGGGCATCGCTGCCATCATTGCCGCCATCGGCCTCAGCTTTGTGTATGTGCCGCTGTTCTACCTCGGTGCCACCAGTTCGGTGCTGGGTATGGGCGCCGATACCGGCGGTGTCATTCTGACCACCTTCGTGAACCAGGTCTTTGGTTCCTATGGTGTGGTGATGTTGGGTGCGGTGGTGACTCTGGCCTGCCTGACCACGGTGATTGGCTTGCTGTCGGCCTGTTCCGATTACTTCGGTGAATTGATGCCGAAAATTGGCTATCGCGGCTTTGTGGTCATCAATGCGGTGTTTTGTGCCGTGGTGGCTAACGTGGGTCTGAGCCAGCTGATTACCATCAGCATTCCCGTGTTGATGGCGGTTTACCCCATCGCCATGGCTTTGATTGCTTTCTGTTTTGTGCGCCCTTACCTGCAGAATGAGCGCGCCGGCCTGATTCTGATGGTGGCGGTATCGACCCTGTTTGGTGTGATTGATGGCGTCAAGGCGGCCGGTATCAATACCGATGTCCTGAACTTCCTGCCGTTCTATGATGTGGGCATGGCCTGGTTGTTGCCGACTCTGGTGGCGACTTTTGTGGCCCTGTTTGCCAAAGCCAGCCCCCAGCCGGCGATGCGTTAACTCGCGGCCGGCCCGGATTCGGCTGAAACAGAGAACGCGCCACGAACCCGTGGCGCGTTTTTTTATGTCGGTACTCCGGCTTCCCGAGCCAGCTTGAGCGGGCTAAACAGCTCCTGGCGGCAGATGGCCTCGATGTCGGTGTCATCGACCACCGCTGCCATGGTGTCCACCAGGGTGTTCCACTGAGTTTCATCCATGGCCTCTATCAGGCTGGCAAACTCATCGGATATCGGTTGGGCCGGCACATAGTGACGGTACATCTTGACGATGGATTTCAACATGGGCAGGTAGGGAGACAGCTCGGAAGTGGTGGAGAGGGCATCGCTGTCGATCCAGCCGACGGCCACCTTGCCGATGCGATGGGGGCTGAGCAGTTGTGATTTCAGCAGCAACTCCATATCGAAGGCAAACTTGGTTTCCATCATCTCCCGGGTCAGCGGTGCGACGAACTCGCTGCGGAGCATCTTGAAACCACACTGGGTGTCGATGATGTTGTGCAGTTGTGGCAGCAGGCGCTTCCACAGGTAGATAAACAGTTTGCCCCGGTGATTGCGCATCCCCTGTTTAACCACCACCGACGTCGGTTCCCGCCGTGAGCCGCAGGCGATGATGTTGTCGTGGTGGTTCAAGTTATCCACCAGCAGCCCCAGTTGCCCCAGATGGCTCGACAGGTCGGCATCGGTGTAGGCGATGAAGTGGTTTCTGCTCGGCCCGGTGCGGGCGGCGTGCCAGATACCGAAGGCGATGGAGCCGCCCTTCTGGCTGTCGGCGGTGGAGGTCAACGAGGCCGCCGGCC
Source organism: Ferrimonas sediminum (assembly GCF_900100175.1). Taxonomy (GTDB): domain Bacteria; phylum Pseudomonadota; class Gammaproteobacteria; order Enterobacterales; family Shewanellaceae; genus Ferrimonas; species Ferrimonas sediminum. The sequence continues at coordinate 111,577 of NZ_FNEM01000007.1, read as the reverse complement.
CCTCTTTGGCGGCGATGGCCCGGCTGAGGAAGCGCACCTCGATCTTGTGCCCCAGCTTCAACTCATTGACCCGCTTCTGGGCGCACTGGCCGCTGCGTTCAGGGCAGCCGTCGTCCACCAAAATCATCCGCCAGTCGACGTTGGGCAGATCCTTGCACAGCCACTGCAACTGCTCGCTTTTGTGGCGAATAAAGTCCTCACCATGGGGGTGCTCAATGGAGTTGAGCATTCGCTGGTGTTCTTTATACATGGCAAAAACCACACTTATCTGTGTGTTAGCTCTACACTTCTGTAAGCAGAGTTTGGATATGGCCAGCTTGACGGCCATTTTTGCAGCCAGGGCCTGATGCAGAATCAGCTCCTGCTCCATCGCCTTAAGCTGAAACAGGTCCATCCGCGAGGCGAGTAGCAGCTCGGCCATGGTGGTCAGTTTGGCCAGGTGGTGGCCATCGGTGAGATTGAGCTGGTGGGTCAGCTTGCCCTGCTCGACCATGAGCTGCGTCAAAGTCTCCCTCATAACCCCTCCCTGGGTTGTAGCTGAATGGCTACTTTAACGCTAGGACAGGATTCCGGTTTGCACCAAGATATTTTCTGGAATGATTTGATAGGGTTCGGCCCTGATTCAGCCGTGGCGGCGGCCCGTCGCCTACGGCCTTCAAGCGCAGTGTCATGGCGCCCGAGCGCGACAACAATGTCGCTGGCAGCGAAGGCAGTGTTACCTGCTGCCCTTTTTAATGCACTGCCATCGGCAACAGGTTTGCCACCGGCAGTTGCCATCACTATTTTTATCGGCAACCCGGCTAGCCCTGCAGGCTGCCATTCGATGATAGTGGTCGATTCCAACAGGGCGCTTTGATGTTGGTCTGAAGTCTGGCCAGCTCCGGCGATGCTCTTGAGCGCACTCGGGAGGACGCGCTTACCTCCTCCGTGGCGCTGTTCCTACTCCCTGTTCCAGCTACTTATTTAACTGTAATTCACAATACTTTCAGGTTTGCTGACTGTGGTTTTGTCTACTAGCGTTAGTTAAACACAGCGCAGCGTTACTGACAGGGATGTGGGGCGTTATGAAGCTATTGATTGTTGAGGATGCCATGGATGTCCGTATGGTGCTGGCCGCCGCTCTAAGCCGGTTTGGCCACGAGGTGCTTCAGGCCGCCGATGGCGCCGAAGGGCTGGCAATCCTCCAAAATAACACCAGCATACAGCTGGTGATCTCCGATTGGTCGATGCCGGTAATGGACGGCTTTGAGCTATGTCGACGATTGAAGCAGGAGCAGCAGGTCGAGCGCTTCGTGTATTTCATTATGTTCTCCTCCAATGACGATGAAGAGCGGATCATCGCCGGTCTTGAAGCGGGTGCCGATGACTTTATTGCCAAGCAGGCGCCCAAGGCGGAGCTCAATGCCCGCATTCGCGCCGGTGGCCGGTTGGTCGAGCTGCACAACGAATTACAGCGTAAGCAGGAGAAGCTGGAGAAGGCGTATGCCAGCATCGAGAATGACGTAATGCTGGCGGCAGAGATGCATCATAAGCTGCTGCCGACGATCAGAGAGTTGCCCGGGGTACAGTTTTCCTGGTTGGCCACCAGTTCGGCGTTGCTCGGTGGTGATATGTTTGATTACCGCCGCCTGGATGAGCACCACATCTCGTTCTATCTTCTGGATGTGTCCGGCCATGGGCTGCCGTCGGCACTGCTGTCTTTTACTTTGAAACACGTGATGTCCCCTTCACAGAAGGGGTTCAGTGTTATGAAGCGGGATCTGCCGCAGCCTCCCTATTACGAGATTGTCGATCCCGCCGACGTGGTGGCCACCCTCAATGACCGCTTTCAGTCACAAGGGGACAACTGCCAGTATTTCACCATGGTGAATGCGGTACTCAATGTAAAAACCGGCTTGTTGAAACTGTGCCAGGCTGGTCATCCCGGCCCCTTGCATCAGACCTCTGACGAGGTAATTGAGCATACTCAGAACGGTTTTCCCGTAGGGATGCTGCCGGATTTGGAGTATGGCTCTTATGAGGTGCAGTTGGCCCCCGGGGATCGCATCTATCTGTATTCCGACGGGGTGACCGAATGTTTTAACGCCACTCATGAGGAGTTTGGGGTAACCCGCTTTATTCAGTCTCTGCAGCACCAGCGTGATTTGAGCATGGAGCTGCAGTTGCAGAGCATCAAGGCGCAGCTGGATCGATGGAATGTGGGTCCGGATTTTGACGATGATGTATCAATTCTGGCCGTTGAATGGCTGGGGCTGTAAAGGAAATAAGCGATGGACATGCGAACTGAAAATCGAAATGGGTATCTGATCATCACCCTGAACCAGAGCCGGTTGGATGCGGCGTCGGCTCCGGGGTTTCGAAGCGGTGTAGAGGCCGCTATTGCCGAGGGTCGCCAGCCCGTTGTGCTGGATCTGTCCAGGGTGAATTTTATGGACTCCAGTGGTCTGGGGGCGATGGTGGCCGTATTGAAAACACCAAACTGTGGTGAGCTAAGAATTGTCGGGCTGCAACGGGCGGTGCTGCAGCTGTTCCGTTTGACCCGTATGGACCGCATTTTCCACTGTCATGACGATGTGGCCGCCGCGTTGAAAGCGGTAAAGGCGTAGGAGGGGTAATTGGTGCAAGGTATGATTTTAGGAGCAGGTAAAGGCACTCGGGTTCGGCCGATCACCGAGATGATTCCCAAGCCGATGATCCCGATTCTGCGCCGGCCGGTGATGGAGTCCATTGTGCAGCACTTTAAGCTGCACGGCATCGACGAGATCATGGTCAACACCTGCTATCTGGCGGCCAAGATCGAGGATTATTTCCGTGATGGTTATCAGTACGGAGTGAACCTGTGTTACTCCTATGAAGGGGAGATGCAGGGGGGAAAGCTGGTGGGCAAGGCCCTGGGCAGTGCCGGTGGCATGCGCCGGGTGCAGCAACGCTCCGGCTTCTTTCATGACACCTTTGTGGTGGTGTGCGGCGATGCCTGGATTGATCTGGATCTTACTGCCGCGGTCGCCTGGCACAAGAGCAAAGGTGGCCTGGCGACCATCATCACCAAGTGGATGGCCGCAGACACTCTGCATCGCTACGGAGTGGTGCAGACCGACGATCATGGGCAGGTGCTGGCGTTTCAGGAGAAGCCAGCCAAAGGGACGGCGGTCAGCGACATGGTAAACACAGGTATCTACATCTTTGAACCGGAGATCTTCAACTACATCCCTCCTGAAGGTGAGTATGACATCGGCTCACAGTTGTTCCCCGACTTGGTGCGCCGGCAAATCCCGTTTTACGCTGCCGCATTTGAGTTTCAGTGGGTCGATGTGGGCCAGCTGAGCGACATTTGGCAGGTGACCAGCAGCATTCTTAGGGGAGAGGTGGAAAACTACCCGATTCCCGGCCGTGAAGTGGCGCCGAATATCCACATGGGCATCAACTGCGTAGTGGATCTGGAGGCGCTGGACATTAAGGGGCCCGTGGTGATCGGCAATGGCTGTCGCATTGAAACCGGCGCCAAACTGAGGGGACCGTTGGTGATTGGCAATAACTGCACCATCGAGAAGGGGGCGGTGCTGGAGAACAGCTCGGTGGACGATTACACCTACGTTAGCGGCATTGCCGCTATCGTAGACCGAATGATCTTTCAGGATCACTGCATCGATCATTTTGGCAATCACTTTACCCTGAAGGAGATTGGGGCGCACGAATTGCTGTGTGACAGCCGGATTCAGGATCGTCAGCGCCGGCAATCTCCCCCCTGCCTGATCAGCACCAAATGACAATCAAGGGAGCAAGGCAATGGAATGCTGCATCACTCTGAAAGGCATGGCCAGTTACGATGTGGTGGCCATGATGGCCAAGTCGGTGGCCGCCATGTATGAGCTGTCTGCCTTGCCGCAAGAGGACGCCGGCCTGGTTGAGCTGGCGGTGGCTGAGATTGGCAACAACGTGGTGGAGCATGCCTACGGCAATCGTCCGGGCGGCAGCCTCGAGGTTCATTATCGGCAACAGGCCGACGGCATCGAGATTGTGCTGGTAGACGAGGGCATTGCCATGGCGGAATTGCAACGCCGGTGGGTCATTGAACCACAACTGTTGGCGCCAGACCCAGATGATCCCAGCACCTGGCTGACCAGTGGTCGCGGCCTGGTGATCGTCGACCAGGTGATGGATTGTCAGAGTTACTACCGGGAAAACGAGCGCAACTACTTTCGAATGACCAAACAGGCATAGGGTGGCTGTTGCAACGGATCTCGACCCGAAGGTTCCCCTTCGAACCTGAGGCGATAGCCTTTGATACATAGTTGGCTCTGCCATTGAAACCTCAGGAAGGGCCGAGGAAAAACCAAAGGGACCCGAAGGTCCCTTGAATATAGCGGTGGATTAGTCGATGGCCGCTGGCCGCCACCACCAGTGGTAGAAGCGCTTCAGGCTGCGCTTGAAGTCATCCAGCATCAGGTACAGGCAGGGCACCAGAATCAAGGTGACGGTGGTGGAGAACAGAATCCCGAATGCCAGAGAGGTGGCCATCGGAATGACGATCTGGGCCTGCAGGCTCTTCTCGAAGAAGACGATGGGGGCCAGCCCGAGGAAGGTGGTCAGCGAGGTCAGGGTGATGGCCCGGAATCGCTGAGTCCCTGCCTGGATCACCGCATCCCTGACTTGAGCGCCGGCCTTTCTGGCCTGATTGACGAAGTCCACCATGATCAGCGAGTCATTGACCACCACCCCGGCCAGGGCGATGATGCCGCACAGGCTAAGGACGTTCAGACTCAGGCCGAGTACATAATGACCCAGTGCGGCGCCAATCATACCAAAGGGGATCACCGACATGATGATCAGCGGCTGGCTGTAGGAGCGCAATGGAATCGCCATCAGGGCAAAGATCACAAACAGGGCCAGCACGGCACCTTGTCCCAGGCTGACCAGGGCACTGCTCTCTTCGGCGCTGGCACCGTCCAGTTCGGTATCGACGCCGGGGTAACGTTTTAGCAGCGCCGGCATGTACTCCTCGCTGACCTCCTGGGTGACCTTACCTGGCTCGACGATGGCTTTGTCGGCGCGGGCGGTGACGGTGATGGCACGGCGGCCATCGGTGCGGGTAATGGCACTGTAGCTTTCCGCCAGTTCCACCCGGGCGACGGCAGAGAAGGGCACTTCAACGCCGGCCGGAGTGCGGATGCGCATGTTCTCCAGGTGACCCAGGCTGCGGCGTTCGTTCTCCGGATAGCGCACCATCACCTTGACCTCCTCCTTCTCTCTCAGCATGCGTTGGGCTTCGTAACCATAGAAACCGTAGCGCACCTGGCGGGCCAGATCGGACAGGGTCAGCCCCAGGGATTCGGCCTCGGGTTTAATGGCCAGTCTCAACTCCTGACTGCCGGAGGAGTAGTTGTCGTTGATGTCGTGCAGGCCTGCGTAGCTGCCCAGATGCCGTTTCAGCTCGGCGGCGGCGGCGGCCATCTGTTCCATGTCTTTGCCCTCGAGACGGAAGGCGATGTCGGCGCCGGCACCGCCGGTGGAGCCCTCGATGTCGATGGATTTCACGCCTGGAAGTTCACCGATGGCGTCGCGCCACTGGTTGCTGATCTGCACCGTATCCAGTACCCGGTCTTCACCCTTGGTCAGCTCGATGAAGAAGGAGCCGGAACTGCGGCTGTCAAGATCGGCCAGTACGTGTTTGACCATGGTCTGGCCATACTCCTGTTCCCACTGGGCCTCCAGGTCAGACAACTGCTGTTCCATGTGCTGCAGGGTGATCAGGGTGCTGTTTTCCGAGGTGCCCTGCTCCATGGTCAGCTGGACCTGAATGAAGTCGGAGGGGATGTTGGGGAAGAACACAAATCGAATGTGACCGGCAGCCATCATTGCCATCACCAGAATCAGACCGCTGACAAAACCGGTGAACACGGTATAGCGGCGGCTCAGGCAACGCTCCAGCATCGGTTTGTAGCTGTGCTCGATGTGGTAACGAATCCACAGGTTAAAGGCGTGCTGACGTTTGCCCAGCCAACCCAGCTGCTGTTTCTTCTTCAGTTTTGTGTGAACCAGGTGCGCCGGCAGGATCCACTTGGACTCCACCAGCGAGAAGGCCAGACACAGGATCACCACCCAGCCGATGGTTTTCCAGATCACCCCAAAGGGACCGGGCACCAGCAGCATCGGCACGAAGGCGGCGATGGTGGTCAGCACTCCGAAGGTGGCGGGCATGGCGACCCGCTTGGCGCCAGCGATGACGTTGTCCGTGGTGTGGCCGTGGCGCTCAATCTCACTGTAGGAGGACTCGCCGATGACAATGGCGTCGTCGACCACGATCCCCAGCACCAGAATGAAGGCAAACAGGCTCAGCAGGTTGATGCTCATGCCCAGGGGCGGCATCAGGAACAGGGCGCCGAGGAAGCACACCGGCAGGCCCATCATCACCCAGAACGCCACTTTCAGCTCCAGAAACAGCGCCAGAATGATGAACACCAGCAGGGCACCCATGGCCATGTTTTCCAGCATCATATTGAGGCGGCCTTCCAGGTAGAAGGTGACGTCGCCCCAGTGCTCAATCTCGATGCTGGCCGGCAGTTCCTGCTTGAGCTCGTCAACCTTGTCCCGCACCTGCTCGGAGATGGTCATGGCGTTTTGATCGCCGACACTCTTAATGGACACAAACACCGAGGGTTTGCCGTTGAAGCGGGTGTAGCGCAGGCCTTCGACAAACTCATCCTTGATGTAGGCTACGTCCGACAGCATCACCCGGGTACCGTCACTGCGGGTCAGCACCAGCGTCTGGGCGAAATCGTCGTCGGTGTAGGCCTGGCCCTTGGTGCGCAACAGAATGTCCCCATCCTGAGCGCGAATGGCGCCGCCGGGAAGGTCGATGGAGCTGCGTTGTACTGCCTGGGCCACCTGCTCAAAGGTGAGGCCGTACTCCCTGAGCTTGTTTTCGGACACCTCGATGCTGATCTCATAATCGGGGGCGCCGACGATGTCGGCCCGGCTGACCGACGGCAGGTTGGTCATCTCATCGCGTATGGTCTTGGCCAGCTCCTTGAGCTCGGTCAGGGGGGCATCGCCGTAGATGGACAACCAGATGACGTTCTGCTCGGGGCGGATGCGGTACACCTCAGGCTTCTCGATGCTCTCGGGGAAGGTGGAGATGGTGTCGATGCGCAGTTTGACCTCGTCCAGAACCTCGGCGGGATCGGCTTCGTCTTCCACCTCGATGGTGACGCTGCCGGAGGAGTCTGAGGCTACCGAGGTGACCTTCTTGATCCCCTGAACGTCCTTGATCGCTTCCTCGATTTTAATGGTGATGCCCTCTTCAATCTCCTGGGGGGCGCCGCCGGGGTAGCCGACGGAGACCCGAAGCAGGTTGAGTTCGAAGCGGGGGAACACCTCTTTGTTGATGGTGAAAGTGGCGATGATGCCGCCAATTAGCAGCCCGAACATCAGCAGGTTAGCCGCAACGCTGTTGCGGGCGAACCAGGCGATGAGGCCGCTGCGAGTATCGATATCACTCATTGGCATTGGCCTCCGCACTCAGGCTGTCGCTGACGTTGGTGGCGGGTTCCGGCTCGCCGAGGATCTTTACCTCGCTGCCGTCCTCGAAGGAGTTCAGGGCGGTCAGAGAGATGCGTTCGCCTTTCTTAAGGCTGTCGCGGATGTAGACCGAATTGAGATCGGTGTGGACGACGTCTACCTGACGGCGCTCAAGCCGGTTATCGTCGCCAATCACCATTACCGCACCGTTGCGAACACTGTGGCGCGGCAAGCGGACGATGTTGTTCAGGGTTCGGCCTTCGATCTCGGCATTGACAAAGCTGCCGAATTTCAGCGGACCGGACGCCAGCTGACCCTCTTTGTTGTAGGGATCGTGCAGCTCTGCCACCAGATAGATCATACGGCTTTGTTCATCGATCACCTGCTCGGAACGGACCAGATGCGCCTGCCACTGAACCGGGCCGGTGGCACTGGCCTGAGTCAGAGTAACCGGACTGTTCGGGTTGTCCGGGTTGTTGATGAACTGCAGCTGATCGGCAGCCAGAGGCAGCCGCACTTCGGCGACGTCGGTGCCCAGCACCTCGCCCATCATGACCCCCAGGCTGACGTATTGACCCAGGTCGACCTTACGGCTTTTGATCAGCCCATCCAGGGGCGCTCGAATGACGGTGCGCTCCAGATTGCGCTGGGCGCGGGCGAGGGCGGCCTCGGCAGAGCGCAGCTTAGCCTGTTCCTGAGCCAATTGTGGCTTGCGCAGCCCCAGCTCCGGGGGAATGCCGGCGGTAACCCCTTTCCACTCCTGTTCGGCGACCTTGCCGCGGGCGATCTCCTCTTCCAGTACCGCCTTGGCCTGGGCCAGGTTGGCCTGGGCCTGCATCAGGTCGGCCTGGTAATCGGCGGGTTCGATGCGGGCCAGGATCTGGCCCTGCCTGACTTCGCCACCGGCGATGAAGCTGGGATCCAGCTCTACCACCCGACCACTGACTTCGGCCACCAGTTGGGTCTGGTGACGGGGCTGAACTACGCCGTAAGACTTCATCTTCAGGGTGATGTTGTCACTGCGAATCTCACTGACTTCAATGATCGGCAGGACTTTATCCTGCTCCTTGACTTCAGGTTGGGTTTTGGTGGCGAAGATCACTGCCAGTCCGCCAATCAGCGCTGCAAGGATGATGAAAATAGGCAATAATCGTCGAATCCAAACCGACATAGTCGCGTTCCTTTGTCATAATTTTACGTTATGGTGCCACAGGTTAACAAAATGTTGTCTCCCGAGTCAGAGATATTTGTAAGTGAGTTTTTTTCTTCGGTAATGGGATCGCTTACCTTTGTAATCCAAGGTGTTAGCCGTGTCTGATGCAGAGGTTATCGAGGGCTTTCTGGATCACTTGTGGGCCGAAAAAGGCCTGTCGGATAACACCCTGAACGCCTATCGCAGCGATCTGAATCGATTCCGGCAATTTTTGCAGCAGCGCTCCGTGCCGTTGCTGCAGGTGTCGGAGGAGCCGGTGCGTCAGTATCTGGAGTTTCGTCAACACCAAAAGGTGGCCAAGACCAGTACTGCCCGCAGTCTCAGTGCGCTGCGGCGGTTTTACGGTTACGCCCTACGTCAGGGGCTGTGCGACAGTGATCCCATGGCCCGAATCAAGCAGCCTAAACTGAGCCGCGCCATTCCCGAAACTTTGAGTGAAGACCAGGTCAATGCCCTGCTGGATGAGCCGGATAGGGCCGACCCGCTGGAGCTTCGCGACGCCGCCATGTTGGAGTTGTTGTATGCCACCGGGTTGCGGGTGTCGGAGTTGGTGGGGTTGCAACTGGAACAGGTGGGACTGCGCCAGGGCGTAGTCCGGGTGGTGGGCAAGGGCAGTAAGGAGCGGCTGGTCCCCCTGGGAGAAGCGGCGCTGGAGCTGCTGCTGGAGTACCTCAAGCTTGGGCGGCCGGTGATGCTGGCGGGGCGGGAGTCCGACGTACTGTTTCCCAGCAAACGGGGCCTGCTGATGCAGCGGCAGACCTTTTGGCACCGGATTAAACTGTACGCCAGCCGTGCCGGAATTGGCGTCGCCATCTCACCCCACACCCTGCGCCATGCCTTTGCCACCCACCTGCTTAATCATGGCGCCGATCTGCGGGTGGTGCAGCTGTTGCTCGGGCACAGTGATCTGTCCACGACTCAGATCTATACCCATGTGGCACAAGCGCGGTTACAAAAAATACATGAGCAACATCACCCTAGAGGGTGAATGAGGCTTGGCTAATGTACCCCCATACTGTAATTTCTGCTGACAAGGCCCGGTCTATACTGCTGTGGCATCATGGAGTTTATAAATAATGAAAAAACAGATTTTTTCTCTGCTGGGTATGCTGGCGTTGGTTGCGGGCACCGCCTCAGCGGGAGAAGCGGAAGTCAAAGCGGCACTGGAACAGAAGCTGGGTATGCCGGCAGAAGCGATTGCACCGGGCCCCATTGCCGGGCTGTATGAAGTGGTGACCCCTCAGGGGCTGTTCTACGTCACCGAAGACGGCAGCAAACTGATTCACGGCCAGGTGTACGACCTGAACAACAAGATGGCCAACCTGACTGAGCAGCGGATGGCCAGCGTTCGCAAAGGGCTGTTGGCGAAGGTGGCCGACACCGTCATCGAATTCAAATCCCCGAAAGAGAAGCACGTGGTGACGGTGTTTACCGATACCACCTGTGGCTATTGCCGTAAGCTGCACAATGAGATGCAGTCCTACCTGGATGCCGGCATTACCATCCGTTACCTGGCCTACCCTCGCGGAGGTGAGCGCAGTGGCGCCTGGAAGGAGATGGAGAAGCTGTGGTGTGCCAAGGATCCGAAAGCGGCCATGGGCGATGCCAAAGCGGGCAACAAGCTGCCGACCGCCAACTGCGATAAGGCTTCGGCCATTGCCGAACATTACGCCCTGGGTAACACCTTTGGCGTCAACGGTACCCCGGCACTGGTGCTGGAAGACGGTACCCTGGTGCCCGGTTATCTGCCGGCAGAACGCTTGCAGATGCAGCTGAGTACCCGTTAAGCTGGGACTCCCAGACCGAAGCGGGCTTAGGCCCGCTTTTTTTATTGCCTCCACGCTGTGACCCCGGATTGTGACGCCCCATGACTAAGATTGTTCGCCGCCCCACTGTCGATGACCGCCACCTGCCTGCCCACCTGCCCGATCTGCTTCGCCAGTTGTATGCCCGTCGCGGCGTAAGCGGCGGCCACGAGCTGGAGCGGGAGCTTAAGGGATTGCTGAATCCGGCCACCCTTAAAGGTACCGAGGCGGCGGCGGTACTGTTGGCGGATGCCCTGCAGCGTCAGCAGGCGATTTTGGTGGTGGGGGACTTTGATGCCGATGGCGCCACCTCCAGCGCCCTGACGGTGATGGCGATGCGGATGATGGGGGCGCAGAAGATCGATTACCTGGTGCCGAACCGGTTCGATTATGGCTATGGCCTCAGCCCTGAGCTGGTGGAGCTGGCCACCGGGATGCAGGCGGAAGTGCTGGTGACCGTGGACAACGGCATCTCGGCCCACGAGGGGGTTGATGCGGCCAAGGCGGCGGGCATGACGGTGATCGTGACCGACCACCACCTGCCGGGCGAGCGGCTGCCCGAGGCCGACGCCATCGTGAACCCCAGCCAGCCGGGCTGTGAGTTTGCCTCCAAGGCGATGGCCGGTGTGGGGGTGGCGTTCTACCTGATGCTGGCCCTGCGGGGGCAGCTGAGGCAACGGGGCTGGTTCGAGCAACAGCAGATTGCGGTGCCAAACATGGCCACCCTGCTGGATGTGGTGGCCCTGGGCACCGTTGCCGATGTGGTGCCGCTGGACGCCAACAATCGCCTGCTGGTGCAGCAGGGGATTCAGCGGATTCGCGCCGGCCGCTGCCGGCCCGGCATTACCGCACTGCTGGAGGTGGCCGGTCGTAGCGCCGACCGGCTGGTGGCCTCGGATCTGGGCTTTTCTGTCGGCCCCAGGCTCAACGCTGCCGGCCGCCTGGACGACATGTCACTGGGGATCGAGTGCCTGCTGGCGGACAACCTGGTGACCGCCCGGCAGTTGGCCAGTCGTCTCGACAGTCTCAATGCCGAGCGTCGGGAGATTGAGGCAGAGATGCAGCAGGAGGCGGTGCAGGCGCTGGAATCGCTGCAACTCAGGGATGATGACCTGCCCTGGGGGGTGGCGCTGTATCAGGCCGACTGGCATCAGGGGGTGATTGGCATCCTGGCGTCCAGAATCAAGGAGCGTTACCACCGGCCGGTGATCGCCTTTGCCGATGCCGGCAACGGCGAGCTCAAGGGCTCGGCCCGCTCCATCCCTGGTTTGCACATGCGTGACCTGCTGGAGCGCATCGATACTCTGAATCCGGGCATGATCCTCAAATTCGGCGGTCACGCCATGGCCGCCGGCCTGAGCCTGAAAGCGCAGAGCTACCTGGCGTTTGCCAAGGCCTATAATGCGGCGGTGCATGAGCTGCTGGATGAGTCGCAGTTAACCGGCGAGCTGCTCAGTGACGGTGAATTGCCGGCGGCCAGCCTGAGCCTGGAGACTGCTCGGGTGCTGCGGGAAGCGGGTCCCTGGGGCCAGGCGTTTCCAGAGCCGCTGTTCGACGGCCATTTCCGCTTGTTGGATCAACGTCTGGTGGGACACAAACACCTGAAGATGGTGGTGGAGACCGCCTGTGGCAGCCTGCAGCTGGATGCCATCGCCTTTAACGTCGACCTTAAGCAGTGGCCCAACGCCTCGGTGCAGTGGGTCGAGCTGGCGTACCGGCTCGACGTTAATCACTGGCGCGGCAACGACAGCATCCAGCTGATGGTGGAGTTTATCGATCCTCGCTGAGTGAGCGGCGGTGCCTGTGGCTCAGCAGCAGCATCAGAATCAGCAACAGTGGCCAGATGACCAGTATTGGCACCTGCTGGCCGGCCAGGGTGAACCCCAACAGGGCCAGGGTGGCGGTGAACAGCGCCAGGGGCAACTGAGTCCGGACATGATCCACCGGCGTGCAGCCGCTGGCGGTGGCGCTGAGCACCGTGGTGTCAGAGATGGGCGAGCAGTGGTCGCCAAACACCGAGCCTGCCATCACTGCACTCAGAGCCACCAGCAGCAGTTCCGGCTGCAGTTGATGGGCAATGTCGGCGCCGATGGGGATCATCAGGGCAAAGGTGCCCCAGCTGGAGCCGGTGGCAAAGGCCGTCACGGCGCACAGCAGGAACATCCCTGGCAGCAGCAATCCGGGGTGCAGGTGGGCGGCGGCCCAGGTTGCCATCACCTTGCCGGTTCCCAGGTCGCCAATGGCGCGGCCAATCATCCAGGTAAACATCAATATCGCCAGTGCCACCGTGACGCTGCGCAGGCCATGGCCGGCACTGATCACCAGGCTCTGCCACGAATGCTGGCGCCGACGCAGTAACCCCAGCGCCAGGGCGACCGCCAGCAGGCAGGCGTTGCGCATGGCGCCGCCGATGTCGGCATTGGCCAGCCACTGCAGCAGCTGACCGTTGTCGCTGCGCTGGATGCCGGAGAGGAGCGCCAGGATCAGGCTGCCGAAAATCAGCACCGCCACCGGCAGTCCCAGTAACCAGGGAGACCCCTGAGGCTCCGGCTCGTCTGAACGGGCGATCGGCGCGGGCAAAGGACCGCGAAAGCCCAGGTTGGTCCAGGCGACCACCAGCGCCAACAACAGGGTGCCGATGGCGTAGAAGTTAAAACTGGCGATGGTCAGAAACGCCGCCAGCGGCGGCAGCGTCAGGAAACTGATGCTGGCCAGCAGGGTCATGACGTAGGGGCCCCAGCTGGAAAACGGCAGAATCGAGCACAGCGGCGAGGCGGTGCTGTCCACCAGATAAGCCAGCTGAGTATTGCGGATGCGGTAGCGCTCACTCAACGGCCGGCTGACGTTGCCGTTGGCCAGACAGCTGAAGATGCCGTCGATGAACACCAGCCATCCCACCAGCACCACTGCCAGCCTGGCCTGGCGCCGGGAGCGAATGCGGGGGAACAGCCAGTCTGCAAAGGCGGCGACCGCCCCGCTGCGCGCCAGCAGTTGAGTCAGCACCCCCAGCAGGGCGATGGTGGCGATGACGTCCAGGTGCCAGCGTTGCCACTGGCCGTCGGCGTACAGCTGGCCGAGGAAGTTGAGGCTCAGGTACTCCAGCGGCCCGGTGAGGCTGCCCCAGTGCAGAATCAGTGCCGCCAGCAGCAGGCCGCTGCCCAGTGCCAGCAGGGTCCGGCGCAGTACCAGTGCCATGGTGATGGTCAGCAGTACCGGCAGCAGGCTTAAAAGTTCTTTGGATATCATTGCGTTGCTTGGCGTCCTTTGGATTGTTGCCATCATGCCCCAAGGATCACGCCAATTGCCAGCACTGCCCGGCTTTTTCGCGCATTCGCTATGAGCTGTCTCGGTTGCGGTTACGACGAAGGGTGGCCGGGGTAAAAAGTACTCAATTCCTTCGGCCCGATAGGTGCAGTGGCGCTGACTTTCGGTTAAAATTGCCGGTTTGCATAGTGTCATCAATCTGTAGGACGGAAATGTTCGAAATTAATCCGGTTCAAAACAAGATTAAGGAGTTGTCTGAGCGGACAAATCTCCTTAGGGGGTACCTTTGACTATGACGCCAAGAAAGAGCGTCTAGAAGAGGTCAATGCCGAGCTGGAGCAGCCGGACGTGTGGAACGAACCTGAGCGAGCTCAGGCGTTGGGCCGTGAACGGGGTGCTCTGGAAGAGGTGGTGAAAACCATCGACGATCTGGACCAGGGTCTGGAAGACGTGGCCGAGCTGCTGGAGCTGGCGGTGGAAGAGGAAGACGAAGACAGCTTCCTGGAAACCCAGTCCGAGCTGGAGGAGCTGGAAGCGCGTCTGGCCAAGCTGGAGTTCCGTCGCATGTTCTCCGGGCCACAAGATGGCAGCGATGCCTACCTGGATCTGCAGGCCGGTTCCGGCGGTACCGAAGCCCAGGACTGGTGCAACATGCTGCTGCGCATGTACCTGCGCTGGGGTGAGGCCAAAGGCTTTAAGACCGAAATTTTCGAACTGTCCGAAGGGGATGTGGCCGGCATTAAGAGTGCCACCATCAAGTTCTCCGGCGAATACGCCTATGGCTGGCTGCGCACCGAAACCGGCGTGCACCGCCTGGTTCGTAAGTCACCGTTTGATTCCGGCGGCCGTCGTCATACCTCTTTCTCGTCGGCGTTTGCCTACCCGGAAGTGGACGACAACATCAACATCGACATCAACCCGGCTGAGTTGCGCATCGACGTATACCGGGCATCCGGTGCCGGTGGTCAGCACGTGAACACCACCGAATCGGCGGTGCGGATTACTCACCTGCCGACCAATACCGTGGTGCAGTGCCAGAACGAACGTTCGCAGCACAAAAACAAAGATCAGGCGATGAAGCAGTTGAAAGCCAAGCTCTATGAGCTGGAGCTGCAGAGCCAGAACGCGGAGAAGCAGGCAGCGGAAGACGCCAAGTCCGACATCGGTTGGGGCAGCCAGATTCGCTCCTACGTATTGGATGACTCGCGCATCAAGGATCTGCGCACCGGGGTGGAAAACCGAAATACCCAGCAGGTACTGGATGGCGATCTGGATCGCTTTATCGAAGCCAGCCTGAAATCCGGCCTATAAGATTGAGTAGAGAAAATGACTGAACAGGTTCAAGACGAAAACAAGTTGATTGCAGAACGTCGTGCCAAGCTGGCTACGATTCGCGAAAACTGCGCCGCCAATGGCCATCCCAACAGCTGGCGCCCGGAGCACAAAGCGTCCGAGCTGCAGGCTCAATTTGGTCACAAGACCAAAGCCGAGCTGGAAGAGGAAGGCCACATCGTCTCCATCGCCGGCCGCATCATGGCCAAGCGTGGTCCGTTCCTGGCCATCCAGGACGTTAGCGGTCGCATTCAGGGCTACGCCTCCAAAGAGGTGCAGAAAGAGCTGAAGGCCATCGGTGGCCTGGACATCGGTGACATCATCGGCATCAAAGGCCAGCTTCACCTGTCCGGTAAGGGTGACCTGTATGTGGACATGGGTGAGTACCAGCTGTTGACCAAGGCACTGCGTCCGTTGCCTGAGAAGTTCCACGGCCTGACCGATCAGGAGCAACGCTACCGTCAGCGTTACGTGGATCTGATCGTCAACGAAGAGTCCCGCAACGCCTTCGTGATCCGCTCCAAGCTGGTGGCGGCGATTCGCCGTTTCATGGAGTCCAAGCAGTTCATGGAAGTGGAAACTCCTATGATGCAGCTGATCCCTGGTGGCGCCACTGCCCGTCCGTTCATGACTCATCACAACGCCCTGGATCAGCAGATGTTCCTGCGTATCGCGCCGGAGCTCTACTTGAAGCGATTGGTTGTGGGCGGTTTCGATCGGGTGTTTGAGATCAACCGTAACTTCCGTAACGAAGGCCTGTCTCCTCGTCATAACCCCGAGTTCACCATGATGGAATTCTACATGGCGTACGCGGATTACAACGATCTGATGGATCTGACTGAAGAGATGTTGCATACCGTGGCGGTGGAGGTGCTGGGCGCCAGCTCCATGCCGTACGGTGACGAAACCGTCGAGTTTGGTGGCACCTATACCCGCATGAGCATGCTGGAGGCCATTAAGCACTACAACCCGGATCACGCCGATATTCAGGCGCTGACTTACGACTTGGTGCAGGATCGCGACCACATGGCCGCCATCGCCAAGTCCGTCAATATCGAGGTGGAGTCATTCTGGACCTGTGGTCAGCTGCTGGAGGAGATCTTCGGTGAGACCGCCGAGCCTCAGCTGATTCAGCCGACCTTCATCACCGAGTATCCGGCCGACATCTCGCCGCTGGCCCGTCGTAACGACCATAACCCCTTCATCACCGACCGTTTCGAGTTCTTTATCGGTGGCCGTGAAGTGGCCAATGGCTTCTCCGAGCTGAATGATGCCGAAGATCAGGATGCCCGCTTCAAGGCTCAGGTGGACGCCAAGGACGCCGGTGATGACGAAGCGATGTACTACGACGCCGACTACATCACCGCACTGGAGCATGGTCTGCCACCAACTGCCGGCCAGGGCATCGGCATCGACCGTCTGGCGATGCTGTTCACCAACACTCACACCATCCGTGATGTGATTTTGTTCCCGGCGATGCGACCTCAGTCCAACGGCTAAGGATTCGGCACGTCGACAAAAACCGGGCATCTTGCCCGGTTTTTTTATGCCTGTGGAGTGGTGGAAAAGCCAGCGCTTGCACTCGCTGGCCGCCTCGATGGCCCGCCACGCCGGTAATGTTAATCATTTGTGATTGTTGTATTCGCTGCCATTTCCGGAACCGGGCGAGGATCTCACTGCCGCTGTCATTAAAAGCCAGTTAAAAAACAAGGTGATGGGTTTTATCCGCAGTGGGCCTCGGATTGTACTTGTGATTTTGTGATCTTGATCACCTAGAGAGTTATGCTGGCTGAATCCGGTACGCTGGCGGATGAAACTGGGGTTTTCCCGGTTTTGGGTTGGATGTTTTCTCTAAACTTGAGTTGGTAATTGGATAAATCAACTGTTAACGAGCTGGCAACCGCTGCCATTTCGCTGGCAGGGGGCGTATGATGCGATGCCAACAGTGACGGTACCAGGGAATGGTACCGCGACAATGAGCAGGACGCCGGCGGCAGTATCGGGAATCAACATGCAATCACACTCGCTCTCCAAGCGCATCTTTACCGGCCTGTTCAGTGGCCTGATTCTGGGTGGCCTGATTCAGTTCGGCCTCAGTGACGTCGACTTTTTCCAGCAGACGCTGGTGGGGCTGGCCAGCATGGGGGGACAGCTGTTTGTAAACCTCATCATGCTGCTGGTGGTGCCACTGGTGTTTTTCTCCATCGTCAGTGGCGTGTGTGAGTTGCCCGACATCAAGGCCTTCGGTCGCCTCGGCAGCAAGACCTTTGGTCTTTATATTCTCAATACTCTGGTGGCCATCAGTGCGGCGGTGGCGATCGCGCTGGTGTTTGAGCCGGGCGCCGGGGCCAACCTTGTGGCCATGGGCAGTGCAGAGATCAAGGCCACCGAACTGCCGAATATCACCGATCTGGTTCTCAATATCGTGCCCCGCAACCCCATCGATGCCTTTGCCTCCGGCAACATGCTGCAGGTGATCTTTATGGCGTTGTTGCTGGGTGCCGGCATTAAGAAATTGGGTCAGGAGGTGGAGGGCGTGGCCCGGGCCTTTGCCACCGGCAATAAGATTATGATGACTCTGATCACCATGGTGATGAGTCTGGCGCCCTATGGGGTGTTCTGCCTGATGCTGAAGCTGGGGGCGACCCTGGAAGCGGATACCTTCCTGTCGGTAATGGGTTACCTGGGACTGATTCTGTCGCTGCTGCTGTTCTGGCTGTTTGTGGTGTACCCGACCGTGGTGGGGATGACCACCAGCATGAGTGCCTCTGAGTTTCGCCGCAAGACCCAGGAGCAGGTGCTGTTTTCTTTCTCCACTGCCAGCTCTAACGCCACCATCCCGGTGACCATGCGCACCTTGATTGACAAGATTGGCGTCAGTCGGGCCACCGCTGGCTTTGGCGTTCCCCTGGGGGCGACCATGAACATGAGCGGTGTATCCATCTACATCACCATCGCTGCCTTCTTCCTGGGTAACGCCTACGGTGCACCGATCACCATGGAACAGTTGCCATCGTTGGTGACCGCCTGCTTCCTGCTGTCGGTGGGGGCTGGCGGCGTGCCTGGCGGCGGCATGGTAATGATTGGGGTGCTGATTCACCAGATGGGTCTGCCGGTGGAAGCCTTTGCCCTGGTGGCGGCGCTGGATCGGGTCATCGACATGGTGTTGACCTCCACCAACGTGGTGGGGGACACCGCGGTGGTGACCATTGTCGACAAGACCGAACCGGCGATGGAGGCCGAGCCTCTGACTCAGCCCAGCTCTCAGCCTCTGTCCTGATTTTTGACTGACCTTGAATAAAGACCCCGCCAGTGCGGGGTTTTTCTTTATGGGGAGTCTGTTATGCTGGTCAATAATGCGGCGCAATCAGGGGCAATGGAATGAGCGTTTGGGTTAATGGAACCGTAGTAGAGCGTATTGATTGGAATGACAAACTGTTCACTCTCAAAGTGGAGGCGGACACCGATCCTTTTGTTGCCGGCCAGTTCACCAAGCTGGGGTTGGAGCAGGAGGGGGAGCGGTTGCAACGGGCCTACTCCTACGTTAACGCCCCGTCACAGCAGCCACTGGAGTTTCTGGCGGTGGCGGTAGAAGACGGCAGTCTGTCGCCGCGCTTGCAGGATCTGCACCCCGGCGATCAGCTGATGGTGGCTAAACGGGCCACCGGTTTTATGGTACTGGATGAAGTGCCGGCGGGACGTGACATGTGGATGCTGGCCACCGGCACTGCCGTGGGGCCTTTCTTGTCGATGCTGCGCAGTGACGACACCTGGGAGCAGTTCGAAACCTTTAACCTGGTGTATGCCGTTCGTGAGCTTCGGGATATGGCCTACCTGGAGGAGATTCGAGCCTTGGAGGCCGCCCGCCCGGAGCAGTTTCGATTTGTACCTGTGGTCAGCCGCGAAAGCATCGATGGCATGCTGCAGGGACGGATTCCGGAGTTGATCTCCCAGGGCAAAATTCAGGAGTATGCCGATACCCCGATCACCCCCTCCCGCAGTCAGGTGATGATCTGCGGTAACCCGGACATGATTCGCGATACCGTGGCGGTGCTGGAAGGGATGAAACTGCGTAAGAACCTGCGCAGGACGCCGGGGCAGATCACCATGGAGAAATACTGGTAGTGGCGTGCCGGAGTGTGCGCCTTGTTCGCTGCTGGAGGTGAGTGTCATGATGCTGCATTACTCTGATGCCTCTCCCTTTGCCCGCCTGACCCGGGTGGTGGCCCGGGAGTTGGCGGTGGAGGGCGTCAATGAGGTACGCTGGAATCCGTTTGACGATGAAACCCGCCAACACAACCCGTTGGGGAAGATCCCCTTTCTGATCATGCGTGACCATCAGGCGCTGTTTGACAGCGACGTCATCTGTCGTTACTTCGATTCCGAATGGGGCAATCAGACCCTGTTCCTGCCTTTGGCCCACCACTGGGGCCGCCAGTCGATGAATGCGCTGTTGCAGGGATTGCTGGAGACGGCGGTGGCGCTGCGCATCGAGCACACTCGAGAGGATGAGGGCAGTGCGTCGCCGTTCTGGAGTCAGCGCCACCGGGATACCCTGCAACAGGGACTAACGGCCCTGGCGTCACAGTTGCCACTGCTGCCGGAGGAGTGGTCGATTCTGGACATCAAACTGGTGTGCCTGTTGGAGTATCTGGACTTTCGTCATCCCGGACTGGGCTGGCGCAAACACCACCCCCGCCTCAAGGCGTGGCTGGAGTTGGTGAGGGACCGTCCCAGCTTGATCGCCACCCGGCCGCAATAGCGGTAAAGATCAAAAAAGCGGCCCGCAGGCCGCCCGAATGAGACTGAGTTTAGTTGCGGTAGCTGTTGCCGACGTCCGGCTCCCGGTTGCTGGCCTGAGGCACGTGGCACTGATTGCAGTTGTAGAAGCGGTTATCAAGCTTGCCGTCGTCCAGATAGTGGCTGGGATCGATGGCGGTGGTCTTCATCCGCTTGGCTTTCGCCGGTGAGTGACAACTGACGCAACCGTTGCGTTTCAGGTTGATGGGGTAGCTGGCCTTATGCGGCACCAGCGGCGGCTGATGCGCCATGGTCCGTTCGATGGACTTGCCCTTTTTCGGATACTGGGCCGCCGCTTCCGGCGCGCCCTGTTCGGCCACCGGGGTGGCGCCGCGCAGAGATTGAGTTACGGCATCGTCCCCGGCCCTGGTCGCAGATGCCAGAGTCAGTGTGCTCACCAAGGTGGTGATGATAATGGCTGTTTTCATTGTGCTTCCCCTTACGCCTTAACCACTTTAACCGGACATTTCTTGAAATCGGTCTCTTTCGAGAGCGGGTCGGTGGCGTCCAGTAGCAGCTTGTTGACCAGCTGGCGGGCGTCGAAGAACGGCATAAACACCAATCCCTGAGGCGGCTTGTTGCGTCCCTTGGTTTCGACCCGGGTGCGCACTTCGCCCCGTGGGCTGGAGACCACCACTTCGTCGCCCTGTTTGACGCCCCGTTGCTTGGCATCCTGGGGGTGCATGTAGATCTTGGCGTGAGGGTAGGCCTTATCCAGCTCGGCTACCCGCTTGGTCATGGTGCCGGTGTGCCAGTGTTCCAGTACTCGTCCGGTGGACAGCCACAGATCGTACTCTTCGTTTGGCTCCTCCACCGGTGGCTCATAAGGCGAGGCGATGATCAATGCCTTGCCGTCCGGCTTACCGTAGAAGTCGAAGTCGGATCCCTTCTTGGCATATGGGTCCATGCCCTCTTTGAAGCGCCATTTGGTTTCCTGGCCATCGATCACCGGCCAGCGTTTACCGCGGACTTCATGATAGACGTCGAACTGATCCAGGTCGTGCTTGTGACCCCGGCCAAAGTCGGCGTACTCCTCAAACAGCCCTTTCTGCACGTAGTAGCCGAAGTCGTCGGATTCATCGTTATAGCGGCCTTTGCACTCGGAGCGCGGGTACTTGTCGACGACGCCGTTGGCGAACAGCACGTCGTACAGGGTTTTGCCACGGTATTCCGGCTTCTGCATCAACAGCTCGTCGCCCCACACCTCTTCCACCTTGAAGCGCTTGGAGAACTCCATGATCTGCCACAGATCCGATTTGGCACCGGGCTGAGGCTTGACCATCTGGTGCCAGAACTGGGTCCGGCGCTCGGCGTTACCGGTGGCACCCTCTTTCTCCACCCACATGGCGGTGGGCAGCACCAGATCCGCCACCATGGCCGTGACCGTCGGGTAGGGGTCGGAAACGATAATGAAGTTGTCCGGGTTGAGGTAGCCAGGCAGGGCTTCCTCATTGGTGTTGGGGCCCGCCTGCATGTTGTTGGTACACAGGGTCCAGTAGACGTTCATCTTGCTGTCTTTCAGCATCCGGTTGTGCAGGACGGCGTGGTAGCCCGGCTTGGCTGGAATGGTGCCAGCTGGCAGCTGCCACTTACTTTCGGCAATGGTTCGGTGGTTGTCGTTCATCACCACCATGTCGGCAGGCAGACGATGGGCGAAGGTGCCCACTTCCCGGGCGGTACCACAGGCTGACGGCTGGCCGGTGAGGGAGAACGGACTGTTGCCGGGCTCGGAGATCTTGCCGGTCAGCAGGTGCAGGTTGTAGATGGAGTTGTTGGCCCAGACGCCGCGAACGTGCTGGTTGATGCCCATGCACCACAGGCTCATCACCTTGGTCTTAGGATCGGCGTAGACCTTGGCCAGCTGCTCCAGGTTCTCCTTGGGCACACCGGACATCTGGTGGGCGTACTCCAGGGTGTAGCTGGAGACGTACTTGGCGTAGTCGTCAAAGCTGATTCCCGTCATCTTGCCGTTACCCGGGTTCTTGGCTTTCTTTTCCAGAGGGTGCTCGGGGCGCAGGCCATAGCCGATGTCCGGAGTCGCTTCGGCAAACTTGGTGTGTTTGTTGATGAAGTCGGTGTTCACCGCCTTGTTCTGAATGATGTAGTTGGCGATGTAGTTCAGGATCACCAGATCCGATTGTGGCTTCATCACCATCTTGTTGTCCGCCAGCTCGAAGCAGCGGTTTTCATAGGTCGACAGCACATGGACGCTGGTGCCCGGGTTGGACAGGCGACGGTCGGACATGCGAGACCACAGAATCGGGTGCATCTCGGCGGCGTTGGAGCCCCACAGGATGAAGGCGTCGGCGTGTTCGATGTCATCGTAGCAGCCCATGGGCTCGTCGATGCCAAAGGCGCGCAGGAAGCCAACGACCGCAGAAGCCATACAGTGACGGGCATTGGGGTCGATGTTGTTGGATCGGAAACCGGCCTTCATCAGTTTGGCGGCGGCGTAGCCTTCCCATATGGTCCACTGGCCGGAGCCGAACATACCGACCGAGGTGGGACCTTTGGCCTTCAGGGCGGTTTTCCATTTATCGGCCATCACGTCGAAAGCCTGATCCCAGTTGACCGGGGTTAGCTCACCGGATTTGTCGAACTGGCCGTTTTTCATTCGCAGCAGCGGTTGGCTGAGGCGATCCTCTCCGTACATGATCTTCGGCAGGAAATAGCCTTTGATGCAGGTCAGTCCTTTGTTGACCGGGCTTTCCGGGTCGCCCTGAGAGGCCACGACACGACCGTTTTTGGTGCCCACCATGACCGAGCAGCCGACGCCACAGAAGCGGCATGCGGCTTTGTCCCACTGGATCTCCTGGTTAGCTTCGGTGGCGGCTTCCACCACCTTGACCGGCAGGGTGGCACCCACAGCCGTGGCGGCGGCGACGGCGGCGTTGGCCTTTAGAAATTTACGACGGCTGATGCTCATGCAGTGTCCTTGTCTTCGAACTGTTCGACTTGGTGATAGGCCAGGGCCGATGAGATGACGCCCTGAAGTTGATTGATGGTTTCGATGCCATTGAGCACCGCCTGGCGGCTATCGCCCTCCAGGGTAACGACCAGCTTATGGTCGTCGGTGGTCGCGACCAACTCGGCGCCGGCCACCTCAGCAATCTGCTGCTGCAGTTGCTGTTGATGGGTGGGGTTGGCGTGAACCGCCAGACTGACTACGTGGTATTCCTGACTCATGGTGCGTTCCAAAAGCGGGTTTAAAATCAGTATGGTTTTGCGGCCGCCACAGCCAAATACCCCCTAAGTAATAATGGGCAAAATGGCCGATCCCGGTCACTGTATCTGGCCTATTTTGTAAATGATTTGAATTGGTTTTGACTGGCTTGATACTGAAAACCAATGGTTTTTAACCTAGACTCAATCTGTTGCCTGGACAGTCCGAGGTCGTCTTCCAGCGCAGCTAGGTCGCCACAGTCGTGCCGCAGACGCTCATTGACGATGCCCAGTAGAATGTTGGCGTCCAGTCGCTCGGGGTGGTCAATTTCCATGGGACCTCCGGTGGTTTATGACCCTGTTGGGATTAACTATAGACCAACTGGGTGAGGATGATTCAGGGCTGGAATTTATCGGGGAATCATAAAAGTAATCAGAAATCTTTTTGCAAAAACAGGCCTTTAAAACCCGTTGGTGCCAAGGCACTATGGACAAGGAAGCGCAAAGGAATGAGAAGCCCATGAGAATGATACCTTGGTTGTTGCCGTTGCTGCTGAGTCTGTCCCTGCCTTCGCTGGCCCAGGACTACGGGCCTCTGGTGGTGAAGGCCCAGTCGCCGTTGCAGGCACAGAACTACACGCCGATGCTACGCAGCGGCGCGGTGCTGGATACGGGGACGGTGGAGTGGTTGGTGAATGGCACCATCGCCAGTGTTTGGGCCGAGACTCCGGACTACGTGATGGATTACTACCATAATGAAGTGAATCTCGGGGTGCGCTTTGCCCCGGTCGAGCGCTGGGAGTTTGAACTCAACTACCAGTATCGCTTCGCCGCCAACAATGGCCTGGACAGCGTCACCGAGAAGTTTCATGACTTTTTTGGCCTGGGGCATAATGGCCGTGAGGATGTGCCGAAACACCGGTTCTATATTGAAGCCCCCGGGGTGTTGCTGGAAGACTTCAAAGGGGAGACTCTCAATAACGCCCTGACCGGCTACGCTGGCTATCAATTGTACCGCCAGGGCGCGCAGGCTCTGTCGGCGGGGGTTGGGTTGTTTTACAACTATGTGGCCTCGGGGCCGTTTGAGGTGAGCTCGTTTGAACAGGTACTGCAGCTGAATTATCGTTATGATGCCGGTGGCAAGCATGGATTTTATGCCACCGTGGGCACCGCCCACAGTAGCAATGCTAAAACCTCCGGTGGTCTGGAACTCAGTGACTGGGCCTGGATGCTGGCGGGCAGTTACCAGTATCGGTTCAACCCCAGGCACAGCGTGCTACTGGAGTACCACGCCTACAGTGGCGAAACCAAAGAGGTGGATGAGTTGGATGAAATCTCCCACGAGTTTCTGTTGGGGTATCGCTATCACATGACCCGTGGCGCCATCGAGTTCACCATCATTGAGAACGTATTCAATATGGATAACAGCACCGACATCGCCTTTTCATTGGGATACCGGCATCGGCTCTGAAGCGATTAGAGTGGCCAGGATACCACAACGCCGGCAACCGCCGGCGTTGTGGTATCTGGTCTAAGTTGTTCAGCTTTCGCCAAACAGCGGGTAGGGGCGGGGTTGCAGCGTCAGCTCGATCTCCCCTAGGCGCAGGCGGGTGTCGGCATCAAGCTCTTTGGCCAAGATGGTGGTCAGCCAAAGCTGGCCGTTCACCAGGGCCTGGTTCAACACCACCCCGGCCCGGCGCCAGTTATCGCCCATGGCCATCTGCAACTCGGTGTCTTCAGGCAGAGCGTCGGCGGACCCCATAGCGATGTACATGGCGCGTTTATTGCCGCCGCGAAAGTGCATTCTGGCGATGGTTTCCTGGCCGATATAGCAGCCTTTGTCGTACTGAATGCCGCCGACGGCATCCAGGTTGAGCATCTGTGGCACCAGTTCACCGCTGTGGTCCTGGCTTAGCATCGGCCAGGCCTGAGCCACTTCGTGTTGTTGCCAGTGGCTGAGATCGGCGCCGTCAAGGCCGGCAAGCGTCTCTGGAAGCTCGCCGACGACCAAGGCGCTATGGCTATCTCTGAGCAGCTGGCTGTCGCCGAGGCGGCGCAGAGAATCGGTTCCCGGGAAGTGGGCATCGGCCTGATCCAGGGCGTCGTCGCCCAGCAATCCGTGCAGCGGCAGCTGGTCGCTGATGTCGCTCAGCTCGACTTTATTGAACACGGCGTACTTCTGCATCTGCGGCAGATCCACCGCAATCAGATCCCGCGGCATGATCAGCAGTACGTCGGCGTCTCGTTTGAAGATGCGGAAACTGGCCAGCAGCTTGCCTTTGGGGTCGCAGTGTCCTCCCCAGCTCCAGTGGGTCGGTTTCAGCTGGTTCATGTTGCAGGTCAGCTGACCCTGAAGGAAGGTGATGGTGTCATCACCGGTCAAACGGACAATACCCAAGTGGGTGAGGGGAATAAGCTGCGCCATGGCGAGTCCTACAATAGGGATACGGTTATTGCGATTAAGTTTAAGTGATGGCGGGCGGGAAAAAAACCACGCTAAGTCCCCATTTTGCAAAGGGACTTAGCGAAGGTGGTGGTGTTAATGAAGAATGCGGGCGCGAATGGTGCCGTCGATGGCGTCCAGTTGAGCCAGGGCGTCGTCGGCATGTTGGGTAGCCACGTCCATCACCACATAACCCAGGTCGCCTTTGGTCTGCAGGAACTGCGCCAGAATGTTGATCTCTTTGGCGGCAAACGCCTGGTTGATCTGGTTCAGAATGCCGGGCACGTTACGGTGGATGTGCAGCAGGCGGCTGGCGCCGGTGTGCTCGGGCAGAGCCACTTCCGGAAAGTTGACCGCCGAAAGGGTTGATCCGTTGTCGGAGTATTTGGCCATCTTCGCCGCCACTTCGATGCCGATGTTCTCTTGGGCCTCCTGAGTGGAGCCACCCACGTGAGGGGTCAGAATCACATTATCGAACTCCCGCAGTGGCGTCAGCAACTCTTCGTCGTTGGACTTGGGCTCCACCGGGAACACGTCGATGGCGGCGCCACGAATGCGCTTGCTCGACAGGGCGGCGCACAGGGCGGGAATGTCCACCACGGTGCCCCGTGAGGCGTTGATAAGAATGCTGCCCTGGCGCATGTGAGCCAGGGTGTCGGCATTGATCATCTCTTTGGTGGAGGGGGTTTCCGGGACATGCAGGCTGACGACGTCGGCCTGGCTCAGCAGCTGCGGCAGCGACGGCATCTGGCGGGCATTGCCCAGAGGCAGCTTGTTTTCGATGTCGTAGAACATCACCTGCATCCCCAGGCTTTCCGCCAGCACCCCCAGTTGGGTGCCGATGTGGCCGTAGCCGACGATGCCGAGGATCTTGCCCCGGGCTTCGAAGCTGCCGCTGGCGCTCTTGAGCCAACCGCCACGGTGGGCGAGAGCGTTCTTCTCCGGAATGCCACGCAGCAGTAACAGAATCTCGCCCAGCACCAGTTCGGCTACTGAACGGGTATTGGAGAAGGGGGCGTTGAACACCGGGATGCCGCGACGGGCGGCGGCGTCCAGGTTGACCTGGTTGGTGCCGATACAGAAACAACCGATGGCCACCAGTTTCGACGCGCCGTTGATGACCTTTTCCGTCAGCTGAGTTCTCGATCGAATGCCGATGAAGTGCACGTCCTTGGTGCGCTCCATCAGCTCCTCTTCGTTCAGCGAGGTTTTCAGGACATCGACGTTATCGTAGCCGGCCAGCTTAAAGCTCTCGATGGCACGGGGATGAACGCCTTCCAGCAGTAGAATCTTGATCTTACTTTTGTCGAGGGAGTAGTGGTTCATGGTTCTGCTTCCATACAGCGAAAGTCACGATGGCTCGGAGTCCGCGGGTGTGCTGCTGTGAATAGTTATGCCAAAATGCGGATTCCACTACCTTACCTTAAATCCTTTTTCTATGAACAGGGTATTTGCTGGTTATACTAAGGTTCAATTATTTTATTGCATAAATAGATAGTGTTAATGACTGCTACCCTGTCCCGAATTGTCTGGGCCGCGATTTTCGCCGCGGTACTCATCTGGTCTGCCATCGAACCGAAAGACACCCTCACCTGGTTTCTGGAGGTGTTGCCGGCGCTGATCGGCGCCGTCGTTCTGCTGGCGACGCTGAAGCGCTTTCCCCTGACCCCGCTGGCGTACCAGCTGGTGCTGGTGCACTGCATCATCCTGATGGTTGGCGGCCACTACACCTACGCCGAGGTGCCATTATTCGATACCATCGGTGATTGGTTTGGTTGGCAGCGCAACAACTACGACAAGGTGGGCCACCTGGCGCAGGGCTTCATTCCGGCGATTCTGGCGCGAGAGATCTTTGTTCGGCATCAGGTGGTAAAAGCAGGCAACTGGCTGTTTTTCCAGTGTGTCTGCTTTGCCCTGGCGCTGTCGGCCTTCTATGAACTTATCGAGTGGTGGGTGGCCGTGGCCAGTGGCGAGTCGGCGGAAGCCTTCCTGGGTACCCAGGGGTACCAGTGGGATACCCAGTCCGACATGATGTGGGCCATGGCCGGCGCCATTCTGGCGCAGCTGCTGCTGGCCTCTCGCCACGACACCCAGATGGCGGCCCTAAACTCCTAGCTCATCAGATCTGGTGCCCTGGTTTAGCCAGGGCATTCCAGAACATCGCCATGGCCGCCTGCTGATGATCGGCATCCTCCCTGAGCTGGGGGTGATCGATGAAGTAGGCGGCGCTGGTCATAAACAGGGTGTGGCACATCTCCATCATCAGATCGTCCGGATGGTCGGCGATCACCCCCTCCTTTCTGCCCATCTGCAGCAACTCCAACACAAACCCCAGGGTTTCAAACTTGGCGGTTTTGCGAGTCTCGGCGGTCAGAAACGGTGATTGGTAGTAGGCCAGCAGAAACCGAATTTTGTCGGGGTGGGCCAACGCCCAGGCCATGGCACCCTGCCAGATAGCACTGGCCATCTCCAGAGTTCTGGCGTCGGTGTCCAGCGGCGGCAGGGTGTCGGCCATCTGCCGCTTAATCTGCAGGTACAGCGCCGAAATCAGCTCCTGCTTGTTGGCAAAATGGTGAAACAGGGTGCCGGTGGCCACTCCGGCGGCCTTGGCAATCTTGGCCGTGGCCGCGCCCTCCAACCCCTGCTGCACAAACAACACCAGTGCGGCATCCAGAATTTGTTGTCGTTTCGACGCGCTCACCCCGTCTCCTTAACGTAGGAAAAGTTTAAAAATCAGTTTTTGAATCCACTTGCCGTAGGGCGGGTGCATCAGGATGCCGGAGCTGAATTTGCCCTGGGTCAGTACCGTTTTGGCCTTGGAGAAGGTCTTAAAGCCCTCAATGCCGTGGTAATGGCCCATGCCAGACGGACCGATGCCGCCAAAGGGGGCGTCGTCTGCCGCCACGTGGAACAGGGCGTCGTTGATGCACATGCCGCCGGCGTGGGTTTCGCTGATGACCTTTTGTTGCAGCACTTTATCATAACTGAGCAGGTACAGCGCCAGAGGGCGGGGGCGGTGGCGAATGTAGTCCAGGGCGTCGTCGATGCCGTCGTAGGGAATCACCGGCAGCAGCGGGCCGAAGATCTCCTCCTGCAGTACCGTCATCTCTTCGGTGGTATTCAGCAGCAGGTGAGTGGTGAGGCGCTGGCGGCTGTCATCGCGGTGCTGACCTTCGACGCAGGGAATGGCGGTGGCGCCTTTGGCGGTGGCGTCCTCCAGCAGCCCCAGCAGGCGCTTATATTGACGCTCATTGATGACGGAGCCGTAGTCGCTGCTGTGAACGCCTTTGGGGTACATCAAGGCGAAGTTTTTCTGATAACTGCTGACAAAGTCATCCAGCTTGTCGCGGGGTACCAGTACATAGTCCGGCGCGACACAGATCTGGCCGGCATTGAGGCATTTACCGTAACTCATGCGTTCGACGGCGTTGTCGATGTCGACGTCAGGGCACACAATCACCGGTGATTTTCCCCCCAGTTCCAGGGTGACCGGCGTCAGGTTATCGGCTGCGGCGTGCATGACGTGACGGCCGATGGCGGTGGAGCCGGTAAACAGCAGGTGATCGAACGGCAGTGAGGTAAATTGCGCCGCCAGTTTGGCGTCGCCTTCGATGCAGGCGACATGGTCGTTATCAAAGGCACTGGCCAACATTTTCACCAGCACCCTATTGGTGTGAGGGGTGAATTCGGACAGCTTCACCATCGCCCGGTTGCCGGCAGCGATGGCTGTGATCAGGGGGCCCAGTGACAGCATCACCGGAAAGTTCCATGGCACCACGATGCCGACTACGCCCAGAGGTTGGTAATGCACCTCGACCTTGGCGGGAGACAGCAGTAACCCGGCGTGACGACGCTCGGGGCGAGCCCATTTTTTCAGCCGTTTGCAGCTGTATTTGATGTTCATGATGCAGGGCAGGATGTCCGAGATCAGCGTATCCTGGGTGCTGCGGCCGTCGTAATCCTGGTTCAGCGCCTCACAGAGGTGATCTTTATGGGCCAGCAGGGCGGTTTTGAGGCATTGCAGGCTATCGATTCGAGCCTCTACCGAGGGCATGGGCGCCTGGTGAAACGCCTGCTGCTGTCGGGTAAACAGATCCAACATCCGTTGATGGTCATCCGATACCTTGTTGGTTTGTTGCTCGGTCATAGGGATTCCTCGATAACATAGAAACCGACTGATTGGTCGGTCTGATCATCGTCCAAAAGAAAAGCGCCGTCAAGGCGCTCGTCAATTTGGTGTCAGATGCTGTTCTGCGGGTGCATCAACTGCTCAATCTCGGAGACAATTTTCACGTCGTCCGGCTTGGTGGTCGGGGCCCAGTAGTCCACCACCTGGCCGGCCGGGTTAATCAGGTACTTATAGAAATTCCATTTCGGCGATCCGCCTTGGCGAGCCAGCTCTTTGAAGATGGGATCGGCGCTGCTGCCACGGACAGAGATGGGCGACAACATGGTAAAGCTGACGCCGTAGTTGCGGTAGCAGACCTCGGCAGTTTTGGATTCGTCGTCCTCCTCCTGAAAGAAATCGTCGGAGGGAAATCCGATGACGATCAGCCCCTGATCGGCGTACTTTTTGTGCAGGAACTCCAGCTGATTAAACTGGGGGGTGTAACCGCAGTTGCTGGCGGTATTGACGATAAGTACCGGCTTTCCGGCAGTCAGGTCACACAGGTTGACCATCTCTTTATCGTGCAGGCGGCGTTTGCTGACGTTGAGCCAGTCCGGGCAGCTGGCGGCAGTAATGCTGAAGCTGGCAAGCAAAGCCAGAATACAAACTAGGGGGCGCATCGCAATCTTCCTTGTTGATCTGAAAACGGGATTCCATAACCGTTTACGGTGAGGGGGGAGCAGCCGATCACCCTGAAGGTGACCGGCTTGGGTTTACTTGATGGTCTTGACCCCTTCCGGGGTGCCCAGCAGCAGCACGTCGGCTCCACGGTCGGCAAACAGGCCATTGGTCACCACGCCAACGATGGCGTTCAGCTGGGTTTCCAGCTTGGCCGGCTCCATGATCTTCATGTTGTACACATCGAGAATGATGTTGCCATTGTCGGTGATGACGCCTTCCCGGTACACAGGGTCGCCGCCCAGTTTTACGATTTCACGGGCGACGTAGCTGCGGGCCATGGGAATCACCTCCACCGGCAGCGGGAAGTCGCCGAGGATGTCTACCTGTTTGCTGCCATCGGCGATGCAAACAAAGGTTTTTGCCACGGCGGCCACGATTTTCTCGCGGGTCAGGGCTGCGCCGCCGCCTTTGATCATCGCCATGTGCGGGTTGATCTCGTCGGCACCGTCGACATAGACCGACAACTGATCGACGCTGTTGAGGTCGAAGACTGGAATGCCGAGGGCTTTCATCTTGGCGGTGGAGGCTTCGGAGCTGGATACCGCGCCTTCGATGCTGGATTTTTTGGTGGCTAGGGCATCGATGAAGTGGTTGACGGTTGAGCCGGTGCCAACGCCAACAATGCTGCCATCTTCTACGTATTCAAGCGCGGCCCAGCCTGCGGCCTTTTTCATTTCGTCTTGTGTCATGGGGCAATCTCCTGGAAGTTTGCCCGAATTATAGTTCCCTTAGGGCATAGAGATAAATAGATGTCTGACAGACAACGGGGAATTGAGGTGGAAACTTGTGGCTGTGGTTGCAAATGGCGAGGGCTGGGATGAGCCTTCTTATCGGGGCCGCAGGGAGAGACGGCCCCGATACTCTTAGGCTTTAGGCGTCAACCAGACGACCTTCCTGCTTGATGGCGATCTTTTTTGGCTTCATCGCTTCGGGAATCTCCCGCACCAGATCCACGTGCAGCAGGCCATTTTCCATGTTGGCGTTGCTGACCTCAACGTGGTCGGCCAGTTTGAAGCGGCGTTTAAAGTTGCGCTCGGCAATGCCTTGGTGCAGGAAGTGACGGCTCTGCTCGGTTTTGGCCTTGGTGCCATCGATGCGCAGGGTATCACCTTCGACTTCGATGGCCAGTTCATGGTCGGCAAACCCGGCCACGGCCATGGTGATGCGGTAGTGGTTTTCCTCTACCAATTCAATATTGTATGGAGGGTAGCCATTCTGGTTTTCACTGCGCTGGGCTTCGTCCATTAACTTGGCAAAACGCTCGAAACCGATGGCGGATTTGTACAGGGGGGCAAGATCAAAACTACGCATACTGTGTGTCCTCAATTGAGCAACAAAAATAGAGAGTGTTTGCACCTTCGGCTGGCCTCCATTGAGCACCAGCCCGGTACACTTACTAGATGGGGTTGGGGAAGCGGCTTTCAAGTCCGGCAGGCTAATTTTTTAGCCATCGGTCTATGCATTGGCCGGGTTGAGTCGTCTTATCGCTCCGATTAGTTGTTGTTTTTCAAATGGTTTTGGTACGTAATAATCCATTCCTGCGTCGTAACAGGCGCGGACATCGTCGTCGAGCACACTGGCGGTGAGGGCGATGATGGGGACGCGGCGGCGTTTGTGACTCTCCTCGATCTGGCGTATCTGGCGGGTCGCCTCAAAACCGTCCATTACCGGCATCATGCAATCCATCAAAATGATGTCAAACTCCCGCTCCAGCACCATATCGGTGGCGATCTGGCCATTTTCGGCAATGGTGACCTGGTAACCAGCTTTTTTTAAAATGATTTCAGCCACCCGTTGATTGGTTTTATTGTCTTCCACCAGCAGTAACTGGTTGTGGGCATCGTGGCTGTGCTCGGTGTGACCCTGGGCGTCGCTGATCCGTCGTTTCGGCCTCAGTGTCTGTGTGGTGGTTTGCTTGACCTGGCCCAGTAGCTTCAGCAGGTTTTTTGCCAGCCGCTCCCCCCGAACCGGAGTCATCAGCATCTGGGTCGGGGCTTTTATCTGGCCCAGAGTCAACCCGGATGACAGGTCGTTAAGCACCAAAACCGGTAGCGGGTGGTGGCTCTGGGTCAGCAACCGGTTGAGATCATTCAGCCCGTCGCCCAGGCTGGAGTAGCGCACCATCATCAGATCAAACTGGTGATGGTCGTGATCCTTCAGCAGGGTTTCAGCATCCAGCAGACGACTGGCGTAGTTGACACTCATCTGCCAGGTGTTGAGTTCGCGGGTATAGCGTTTGGCTGAGTTGAGGTTGGTGTCAAGCAGCAGCACTTTGGTTCCCTTCAGGGGGCTGCCGCACAGAGCCGGGCTGGCATTGATTTCAGCGGGAATCCGGACACTGAAACAGCTGCCCTCACCCTTGGTGCTGGAGACGACGATCTCGCCGCCCATCAGTTCAGTGAGCTGCCGGCAGATGCTCAGACCTAGCCCGGTGCCGCCAAACTGGCGGGTCGTGGAGCCGTCCTCCTGCCTGAAGGGGTGGAATATGTCTTCCAGCTTGTCGGAGTCGACGCCGATGCCGGTGTCGCTGACCGACATGGTCAGCATCACCATATTGTCGGCTCCCAACTGCCCTTGACAGGACAACAGCACCTCCCCTTCGCTGGTGAATTTGACCGCGTTTGAGAGCAGGTTGAGCAGGATCTGACGCAGGCGGTGGCCGTCGATCATTACATGAGAGGGCAGGTCTGGTGGCAAATCCACATCGAACTGAATCTGTTTTTCCATTGCCTTGGGCGCGATGACGCTGGCCACTTCGTAGAGCAACTCACTGAGCTTGGTTTTGATGGGGGAGATCACCAGGCTGCCAGCTTCGATCTTGGACAGATCCAGCACGTCGTTGATGATGGATTGCAGTGCCCGGGAGGAGTTCTGGATGGTGTTGAGGTACTCGACCTGCTCACCGTCCATGTTGGTGGCGCTGAGAATGTCGGTCATGCCGATGATACCGTTCAGCGGCGTGCGGATCTCATGGGACATGTTGGCCAGGAAGATGCTCTTGGCGTGGTTGGCCTGCTCGGCTTCCTCTTTGGCCTGGATCAGGCTGGCTTCGAAACTCCCCCGCTCCTGAATCAACCGGTTGAGAGTGGCACCGAGCCGGGCCAGTTCGTCATTGCCCTGCAGCTGAATGCGGGTGTCGTAGTCGCGGCTCTCCTCGACGGTTTTCATGGTGGTACCGATGACCTCAATGCCTCGGTTCAGGTGTCGGGACAGCCTGGCCGCCATTAGTATCAGCAGTGCCATCATTGATACCAGGATGGCGAGGTTGATGATGAAATTCTGTTGCCTATGGGCGTACGCCGAGGCGGCCGTGGAGGCGATATCCTGGTGAACCGAATCCAGCACCCGGTTGAGCAGACCCATGCGGTTGTCGGTGGCGCTGTGGTCACTGCCGCCGCTGAATTCGCCATTCAGTAGCCGCTGCTTCAGGATGTTGCCTGAGGTGAAGGCGGCTTCGGTGAATGTCTCCAGCAACAGGTTGATCTGAGCATCGGTGGCGTAGACCGTCAGGTATTTGTCCAGCACCGATTGCTGCAATATCGACAGCTCAACCAGCCGGGCACGCATCAGCGGGTGCAGCTGTTGCTGCTGTAGCGCGTCATTGACGATCACCTGCTCCTGACGGGCAAACTCCTGCATAAACAGCAACTGGTTATAGGCCTGAATCCCTTCACGAACCACCCGGCTCTCCACCTCCACCGGTAGCGATTCCACCCGTCTAAGGCTGCCGATTTGCCAGTCGTTGACCAGAGTCAGCCACTCCCAGATATTATCCCGTCCCTGATTTGGGTCAGGCAGGCTGCCGACCAGCATCTCCAGCTCCTCCAGGTGCAGCGAGAAGTCGCCGCTGCTGGTTTCAAATAGGGTGCTGAAGGCGGGATCGCCCAGCCGGGTTTTGGCGAGCTGGGCGTCGGAGAGCAGGGTTGCCATGTGAGTGACGGAGGGGGCCAGGATCAGCTGCTGGCGCAACTGATCCATGGTGTGCATCCCCAGTTGAAAATCGGAGATCAGCCGATAGCGTTCGTCAATCTGCTGCAGATTCTGCAGCTCCTGGTATTGCCACAGCAGGTAACGGCCAAAAATGATGGAGCAGAACAGGACCGGTATGGCGACCAATAGGCGGATTTTTGCACGCAAAGACAGACCGACGGCCATGAGCATCCCTTCTCAAGCAGCAAAAGTCGAAGAACTTTCTATACTGTTAGCTAAAGCCTAGCAACTAATCTCAGTTTTGCTGCTCAAGGATGGGCGTTGATGAAAACACCTTGGACAATCGGTGGCGGGGGGCTGCTGCTTGCTCTGGCACTTTTGTGGCCAGGCGTAGGCCTGTGCGGCGATTACGTACTGATTACCCTCAATGATGCCATGCCGGTTATCAGTGAAAGCAAAGCCAAGATGTTGTATCTGGGCAAGCTGAGATCCATCGATGCCTTTGGCAAGGTGGACCTGGTGGACTGGCCTGAGGGCAGCCCGGAAAAACAGACCTTCTATAAATCCTTTCTGAATAAATCCATCCCCCAGATCAACAGCCGCCGGGCGCGATTGGCCTTTTCCGGCAAAGGGCAACCGCCAGATGCCATCAGGGAGGCGTCGGCCGAAGCCATATTGCAGTGGCTGTCTGAAAATCCCAGGGGGATCGCTTACGTGGAACGGCAACAGGTGCCTCAGGGGGCACGCATTATTCTCGATATCGAACAGGGAGTGGGTCGATGAGAGCAGCAAGAGTTGTGTTGGTGGCGGCCTTGGCACTGATCGCCGCTCCGGCCTGGGGAGGCATCGCCTTATGGGATGACTATCTGGTGCTGTCGGGGTTTGCGTCGGTGTCGGCGGCCAAGAGTGACAACGCCACCCCCCTGTACATCCACCGCCGCTTCGATGACGACTGGTGCTTCGATTGTGACACCACGGTGGGGTTACAGCTGGACTCTCAGCTCAGTGAGTCGTGGCGGGCGTCGGCGCAGGTGGTGAAACGGCCACAGGATACGTTTTCTGATCCTCAATTTGAGTGGGGCTACCTGGGGTGGCAGCTGACCGACAATCTGCAGGCCCGAGGTGGTCGACTGAGGCTGCCGCTGTTTGTGGCCTCGGAGTACTACTATGTGGGCAACGGCTACCCCTGGGCCCGTCCCCCCATCGATGTGTATGGCACCATGCTGGGCATTACCTCCTTTAACGGCCTCGATCTGTTGTACAACTACAGCCTGGGTGACGAGCTTGAGCTGCAACTGCACCCCTTCTATGGCGGCCATAACCACGAGAAGGTCGATTTCGGGCCGTCGACACTGAAGGTTGAAACCAAGGTGCAGACCGGCGTCAGCGTTAAACTGCATGGCGCCCGCTTCCTGCTGAATTTTACCTACTTCTACGCCGATTTCGAGTTGGATGATGAGCCCGATAGCCTGGATGTGTTCTCCCTCGGTGGCCGTTATGAGTTTGTTCAATGGGAACTGTGGGCCGAGTTCGAGCGCGATAAGCTGCAGCAAGCCGCTTACGTGGCCGCCGCCTGGAATCTGGATTCATGGCAACCCTATGTGATGGTGTCTCAGGCCTGGAAGCGGCTGGAATCCACCAGCTACATAGCTGGTGTCCGCTATAACTGGCTGCCTAACTTGTCGGTCAACCTGGAGTATCAGCTGGCGGATGCCCGCAATGGCAGCAGTGGCCAGTTTACTCTGCCGCCCCAGACGTTAGGGGAACCCACCGAGGCCAACCTGGTGACCCTGATGCTGAGTTACAACTTCTGAGCTACGGGTTGGGCCGACACTCTATCCACTGTTCCGGGGTGGCGATGGCGTCGATGTCGATGTCCCACGGCTGAGGGGGGAGTGCCGAGACTTGCTGGCATTGGTGGGCGATGCCGATCAGATGGCAGGGCCGGTTGGGGCCGGCGAGAAAGCGATCGTAAAAGCCTCCGCCCATCCCCAGCCGGTGCCCCTGTGCGTCGAATCCCACCAGAGGCATCAGCATCACCTCCATCTGATGTTTCAGAATCAGTTCGCTTTGGTTCCAGTAGGGTTCGGCGATGCCAAAGTGATTGGGCTTGAGCCGGGTGTCGGGGGCGTAGCGTTGAAACAGCATCCGCTCCCGGCAGAACGGGTGCATCACTGGCAGTGCCAGGGTTTTTCCCTGTTGCCATAGCCGGTGGGACAGGGGCTGCAGGTCGGGTTCGCCATCCTGTGGCAGGTACAGGGCGATAACCTTGGCGTGTTGAATCTGGGGGTGCTGGCTCAGTCGCTGGCTCAGCTGTTCGGCGGCGCTCAGATGCTGGGCTGGGGTCAGCGCCCTGCGGGCCTGGCGCAGCTGTTGCCTGAGCGTATGTCGAGGGTCGGTACAGGTCATGATAGAGGGTTCGACAGAATCGAGGGTAAAGTTACCCTACCGCAAAACGGGTTCTGGAAGAAGGAGAGCACGAGGAGATGGTGCTCCCCGTAGATGCCGCTGTAAGGTGTAAGCCCGTGAACCGTAGGTTCAGGGCGGAATCGCTGTTATCGCCGTAGGCTTCTCGGTGCGTGCCGAGCATGCACAATAGCAACAAGCAGTGATCCCTTGGATCTTAAGCATCGGCCAGGGACATAACCTACTGGCGAACATCACAGGGAGCTCAGTATCTGTAGAGCATTCTACCGGGCGGTACCTTAATCCTGCCTTACCGGCCGGGTTGGCGGTGAAAGCAGGCGCCGGTTGCGGTGATAGGCACCATTGCACTTAGCCTGTGCAATTACTTGAATCCGCTTGGGCGTGAGTTTCCCCGTAGATGCCGCTGTCAGGCGTAAGCCCATGAACCGTAGGTTCAGGGCGGAATCGCTGGTGTCACCGTAGGCTTCTCGGTTCGAGCCGAGCCTGCACAATAGCAACGAGCAGTGATCCCTTGGTTTGTAAGCATCGGCCAGGGACATAACCTACTGGCGAACACCACAGGGAGCTCAATAAGTGTAGAGCCAAACCCCTTGCGGTGCCTTAACCCTACGTCTTCAGTCTATTGTGGCTCGGAGCCGGACTCAACCGATTTCGGCAGGTCCTTTGCGCGATCGCACAAAGCCTGTGCAATTGTTTTCTCAAGTGCTTGAATTCGCTTCGATGTGAGCTTTTGCTCTTCATCGGCACGGGTCTGGTAGGCGAGCAGTTCGTGGGTCAGATTCAGGGCCGCCATCACCGCCAGCTGATCAATGGTCAGCAGGGCGTTGCGTTGTTTCAGCTCCAGGAAACGACGATTCAGCAGTTGGCTGACGTGTTGAAGGGTGGCCTCTTCTCCCGGTGGGCAGGCGATGGTGTATACCCGTTCAAGTAGCGTAATTTCAATGGTGTTGGAGCTCATTCTGGTTCCCGGTAACCTGACTGGTGGCCGACTCTATATCGGCGCGACGAATTGTTCAATGCCGGCGGTGCGTCATGCGGGCCAATGGCATTGATATTGCTAGATTAGCACAGATAACGGGGGCTGCGTGGGTTGGTGATTGCGGTTTCTGAGCTGATTCACGCCATGGCGAAGGGCTGCGGTGGACGCTGGCCCGGGGATGACCACCGTGTCGGCGCTGACAACGGGGCGTAGATATGGAGCGTTGCAGTTGCCCGTGATAGCATGAGTTCACTTCTAATGCGGGAATTAAACTCATGAAATGTAACTCACCTTTGTTGATGAATAAGCTGGAAGCGGCGCTGAACAGGTCAGACTTGACCATGTTGCCCAGTGAATTCCATGGCCTGATGACAGGCCTTGTCTGTGGCGGTATTCGTCTGGACAAGCGAGGGTGGCAGAAGAGTTTCCTGGAGCTGGCCAATGATGGGCAGCCTTTCAGCGGCGAACTCGAGCAGGTTATGAAAGAGGTTTACCGCTGCATCGACAATGGGTTGTCCGAGGATCCGGAGGTGCCGTTTCAGCCTCTGTTGCCGGATGAAGACGAAGCCCTGTCGGAGCGGTTGGAAGCGCTGATCGAGTGGATTCAGAGCTTCTTCCTGGGGCTGGCCCGGCTGCAGCCCTCTTTCAATACCGTCAAAGGTGAGCTGGGCGAGATGCTCGGCGATCTGCGTGAAATCACCCAGGTCGAGTTTGATGTGGAAGACAATGAGGAGAATGTCGAGGGCTTTTCGGTGCTGGTGGATCACGTGGTGGATACCTGCTGGAAATGCCTGCTGGAGTTCGGCACCCTGCCCGGCGATAAAACCCTGCACTGATAAATACAACAATGGAATAGGAATTCAGGCCCATGGAAATCAAGGATTTCGTTGCTCACAGACAACAGCTGCTGCAGGCCCTGCCTCAGGGCGGCGTGGCGTTGCTGTTTGCGGCTCAGGAGAGCACCCGATCCAATGATACCGAGTACCACTTTCGCCAGAACAGCGACTTCTTCTACCTGACCGGCTTCAATGAGCCCGATGCGGTGTTGATGCTTCGTCCGGGTCAGAGCCCGGAGACGGTGCTGTTTGTTCGCCCCACCGATAAGATGGCGGAGATCTGGCATGGCCGACGCCTGGGCGTCGATGCCGCCCCAGGAGAACTGGCGGTGGATGAGGCGTACGACATCGGTCAGTTGGCGGAGTTGTTGCCGGATCTGGTTAATGGCAGCGATACCCTGGGCTACCTGCCGGGCCAGTGTCCTCGTGGAGATGCCGTGGTGGCCGAGTTGCTGGCGACCCTGCGCGGCGGCAGCCGCCGAGGCCTGAAATCGCCGTCGCAGATGCTGGACCTGCGCCCGCAGTTGCATGAGATGCGTCTGCATAAGTCTGAGGCGGAAGTGGCGGTGATGGCCCAGGCCGGTGAGATCAGTGCCAAGGCCCACATTCGGGCGATGCAATCCTGCCGTCCCGGCATGTTCGAGTATCAATTGGAGGCGGAGATCGCCCACCACTGTGCCATGTTGGGGGCCCGTTTTATGGCCTACAACACCATTGTCGGCAGTGGCGACAACGCCTGCATTCTGCACTATACCGAGAACGAAGCGCCCATGGGGGACGGCGAACTGGTGTTGATCGACGCCGGTTGTGAATATCAGGGTTATGCGGCGGACATCACTCGCACCTTCCCCGTTAATGGTCGTTTTAGCGACGACCAGAAAGCGCTGTACAGCCTGGTGCTGGAAGCGGAGAAAGCCGCCATCGAGATGATTAAGCCCGGGGTCTCCATCAAGGATGCCAACCACAGGGTGCTGCAGATCATGGTGGGTGGCCTGGTGGCGCTGGGGATCATGGAGGGCGACGTCGAAACCCTGATCGCCGACGAGGCCTACAAGGCGTATTACATGCATGGCCTGGGGCACTGGATCGGCATCGATGTTCACGATGTGGGTGATTACCACAGCCCGGATCGCAGCCGT
Source organism: Ferrimonas sediminum (assembly GCF_900100175.1). GTDB lineage: Bacteria > Pseudomonadota > Gammaproteobacteria > Enterobacterales > Shewanellaceae > Ferrimonas > Ferrimonas sediminum. The sequence continues at coordinate 71,880 of NZ_FNEM01000007.1, read as the reverse complement.
CCGTTGGAGCCTGGCATGGTACTGACCATTGAGCCCGGGTTGTATATTGGTCCCGATGCCGAGGTGGATCCCCGCTGGCGCGGCATCGGCATTCGAGTGGAAGACGATGTGCTGGTGACTGAGGACGGTCACCGGGTGCTGACCGCCTCGGTGGCCAAAGAGATCGACGAGATTGAGGCCATCATGGCCATGTAAAGGCTGCGGCGGTCATCGGCCGCTGTGGACGCACACTACGGACAGTACGTGATGGAACAGGTTGATATTGCAATTGTGGGTGGCGGCATGGCCGGCACGACTCTGGCGTTGGCCCTGGCGCGGCAGGAGTTTTGCGCTGCCGGCGAGGCGCCGCGTCGCTGGCGGGTGGCGCTGATTGAAGCCCAGCCGGTCAGTGACGATGACCATCCCGGCTTCGACAGCCGCGCCATTGCCCTCGCTTATGGCTCGGTGGAGCACTACCGGCAGTTGGGGCTGTGGCCATCCCTGGCCAGTGGCGCGGCGGCCATCGATACCATTCATGTCAGCGACCGCGGTCACTGGGGCCAGGTGCGGATGAGCGCCGCCGAGCAGGGGGTGGATGCCCTCGGTCAGGTGGTGGAGCTGGAGCGGGTCGGGCCGGCGCTGCACCGGGCGCTGGTTGATACTCAGGTGCAGGTTCATTGTCCGGAGCAACTGGTGTCGATGACGCAGCACCGGGATCACTGCGAGCTGACTCTGACCTCGGGCCAGGCACTGAAGGCGGGATTGGTGGTGGCCGCCGATGGCGGTTCGTCATTGGTTCGCCAGCAACTGAATCTGCCACTTCAGCGCAGCGACTATCAGCAGGTGGCGGTGATCGCCAATGTGCGCATGGCCGAGGCCGGCGCCACCGCTTTTGAACGCTTTACCGATGAAGGGCCACTGGCCCTGCTGCCGATGAGCGACGGCCGCTACTCTCTGGTGTGGGTACGCAGCCAGCTGCAGGCAGAGCGCATTTTGCAGCTCAGCGATGCGGCGTTTGCGGCCGAATTACAGCGTGCCTTTGGTTTTCGCCTGGGGCCAGTGGAGAAGGTGGGCAAGCGCGCCAGCTACCCACTGGTCCTGCAGCGGGTCTGCAAGCCGGTGCATCACCGGGTGGTGCTCATCGGCAATGCCGCTCAAACGCTTCACCCCATCGCCGGTCAGGGTTTCAATCTGGGTCTGCGCGATGTCATGACCCTGTCTCAGCGATTGGACCAAAGCCTGCAGCAGCAGGCGGATCCCGGTGCCTTCTCGGTACTGGACGATTACTGGTGCGCCCGTCAGGCCGACGTGGAACGCACTGTCAGCCTCACCAATGGCCTGGTGAAGCTGTTCTCTAACAACAACCCTGTGCTGCAGGTGGGTCGCAATCTTGGGCTGATGGCCATGGATTGGATGCCCACCCTGGCTCAGGGACTGGTATCCCAGACCATGGGGCAACGTTCGTCAGTAAGGAAAGCACAATGGTAATGGCTCAGTCGGTACAGGTCGCAATTGTCGGGGGTGGCATGGTGGGCATGGCCACGGCGCTGGGGTTGGCCCGGGCCGGCATTTCGGTGGCGGTGATTGACCGCGCTAAACCGGAGGCGGCCAGCGGTCCCTATGACGTTCGGGTCAGTGCCATCAACCGGGCCAGCGAGTTGTATCTGCGTCAGCTCGGTGCCTGGCAGCGGATGTCGCCGCAGCGGCTGTCGGCGTACACCGGCATGAAGGTGTGGGACAAAGACAGCATCGGCAACATCGAGTTTGATGCCAGCGATTACAACCAGCCGGATCTGGGCCACATCATCGAAAACCGGGTGATTGCCCATGCGCTGTGGCAGCAGGCGGAGCACGATGCCAACATCAAGTGCTTTTTCGGAGCACCGCAGTCGGTGGCCTTTGGCGAGCACGAAGCCTGGATCACCCTGGCCGACGGCGGCATGCTCAGTGCCCGGCTGTTGGTGGCTGCCGACGGTGCCAACTCCTGGTTGCGGCAGCAGCTCAATGTGCCGCTGAGCTTCCGCGACTACGGTCATCATGGCTTGGTGGCCACGGTGCAGTGCAGTCGTCCCCATGAAGGCATCGCCCGCCAGGTGTTTCTGCCGCAGGGACCGCTGGCGCTGTTGCCGTTGCCGAATCCCAACCAGTGCTCCATCGTCTGGTCACTGCCGCCGGAGCAGGCGCAGGAGTTGACCGAGTGTGACGCCGAGGCGTTTTGTCAGCGCATTACCCTGGCCAGCGAAGCGGCACTGGGTAAGGTGGAGGTGGTCAGCGATCGTCTGGCCATTCCGTTGACCATGCGTTATGCCTGGGACTTTGTGTTGCCACGGCTGGCGCTGGTGGGCGATGCCGCCCACACCATCCACCCACTGGCGGGCCAGGGAGTGAACCTGGGACTGGCCGACAGTGAGCATTTGGTGAGCGTGATCAAGGACGCGGTCGGCAAAGGACGGGATATTGGTGACCTGCGGGTGCTGCAGCGCTATGCCCGCCCCCGTAAAGCCGCGGCTCAGGAGATGATCGCCGCCATGTCCGGATTCAAGTGGCTGTTCGCAGGACAAGATCCTGTTAAAAAGGGCGTTCGCGACATCGGATTGGCGCTGGTTAACCGAATCCCTGGATTAAAGCGGAAGTTTATTGAGCAAGCCCTAGGGGTTGCCACCACCAACTTACGGTGAAATTGTATACAAACCAGAAGGGTTGGGTATAATGCGCCCAACCCCTAAATAGACCCTGATCACAAAAGGGCAAAAAGCCAGACAAGGAACACAGATGGCGAATCAAACCGTACTCTACGCTAAGCACCTGGAGTCCAATGCCAAGATGGTGGATTTCCACGGTTGGGAGATGCCGATCAACTACGGCTCCCAGGTTGAAGAACATCATCAGGTGCGTACCGACGCCGGCATGTTTGACGTGTCCCACATGACCGTGGTCGACATCACCGGTGCCGAGGCCAAACCCTTCCTGCGCAAACTGCTGGCCAACGACGTGGCCAAACTGACGGTGGCGGGCAAAGCCCTCTATGGTGGTATGCTCAATGAGCAGGGTGGGGTCATCGACGATCTCATCACCTACTACCTGAGTGACACCCATTACCGCATGGTGGTGAACTCCGCCACCCGCGAAAAAGACCTGGAGTGGATCGGTCGTCAGGCGGCCGGGTTCGAGGTGACGGTGTCTGAGCTGCCGGATCTGGCGATGATCGCCGTCCAGGGGCCCAAGGCGATCGAACGCACCGCCACGGTCTTGTCTGCCGAGCAACAGGCGATGGTAGAGGGAATGAAGCCCTTCTTTGGCGTGCAGGCCGGCGATCTGTTCCTGGCCACCACCGGCTACACCGGCGAAGCGGGCTACGAGATCATGGTACCTTCTGCACAGGCGGCGGATCTGTGGCAACAACTGCTGCAGGCTGGTGTCAAACCCGCAGGCCTGGGTGCTCGAGACACCCTGCGACTGGAAGCGGGCATGAACCTGTATGGTCAGGACATGGATGAAAGCGTGAATCCACTGGCGGCCAACATGGGCTGGACGGTGGCCTGGGAACCCCAGGAGCGCGATTTTATTGGCCGTGATGCCCTGGCTGGCGTCAAGGCAGAGGGAACCGACAAGCTGGTTGGCCTGGTGATGACCGACAAAGGCGTGCTTCGCAGCGGCCTCAAGGTGTTCTTTACCGATGCCGCCGGCGTTGAACAGCAGGGGGTCATTACCTCTGGCAGTTTCTCTCCGACTCTGGGGTACTCCATCGCCATGGCGCGGGTGCCTCGCAGTGTGGGTGAACAGGTCGAAGTGGAGATGCGTAAAAAGCGGGTAACGGTTCGCGTGATCAAGCCCAGCTTCGTACGTAATGGAAAACAAGCGTTTTAAGACACATTGATGGGGAAACACAACAATGAGCAATATTCCATCTGAACTCAAGTACACCAACTCCCACGAGTGGGTGCGTGCTGAGGGCGACAACGAGTACACCATCGGCATTACCGAGCACGCCCAGGAGCTGCTCGGTGACATGGTGTTTGTGGACCTGCCGGACGTGGGTGACGAAGTGAATGCCGGTGAAGACTGCGCCGTGGCGGAGTCGGTGAAGGCGGCGTCAGACGTCTACTCACCGCTGACCGGTGAAGTGGTCGCCATTAACGAAGAGCTGGAAGACGCCCCCGAGCAGGTCAACAGCGACCCGTTTGGCGACGGTTGGTTGTTCCGGGTGAAAATCACCGACGAGTCTGAGCTGGCCGGTCTGCTGGACGCAGAAGCCTACCAGACCGTGATCGACGACGAATAAACAACAATAAAAAAAGCCCCCGCAGAGGGGCTTTTGTCTTCTTATCTGTGCCGCGACCCTACCACGCTGGCAGAACAAGGATTTTGGATAATGAGCGAGCAGCAGTCTCTGTCCCAACTGTTTAACGGGGACGAATTTCTCCCCCGTCATATCGGCCCCACCGAACCGCAGCGCCACGAGATGCTGGCGGCCATCGGTGCCGACAACCTGGAGCATCTGACCGCCCAGATTGTCCCGGAAGGGATTCGCCTGCCTGGCCTGATGGGCATTGGCGAGCCGCAGCGCGAAGTGGATGCGCTGGCTACCCTCAAAGGCTTTGCCGAACAAAACCAGGTGTACACCTCCTACATCGGCATGGGCTACTACAACACCCATGTGCCCCATGTGATTCAGCGTAACGTGCTGGAAAACCCGGGCTGGTACACCGCCTACACCCCCTATCAACCGGAAATTGCCCAGGGTCGCCTGGAAGCGATTCTGAATTTCCAGCAGCTGACCATGGACCTGACCGGTCTGGATCTGGCGTCTGCCTCGTTGCTGGATGAGGGCACCGCCGCCGCCGAAGCCATGGCGCTGGCCAAACGGGTGTCCAAGAACAAAAAGTGCAACCTGTTCTACATCGCCGACAACGTGTTTCCGCAGACCATCGATGTGGTCGTCACCCGGGCCAAGCATCTGGGCATTGAGGTGCTGGTGGGTCCGGCGGCGGACGCGGCGGAGCACGACATCTTCGGTGTGCTGTTGCAGTACCCGGATCGTCATGGCCAGGTGACCGACTTCAGCCAGCTGGCGGCGGACGTGAAAGCCAAAAAAGGGATCGTCTGTGTGGCCTCGGATCTGCTGGCGTTGGTGAAACTGACTGCCCCGGCCAAACTGGGGGCCGATGTGGTGCTGGGCAGTGCCCAGCGCTTCGGGGTGCCCATGGGCTATGGCGGCCCCCACGCCGCCTTCTTTGCCACCCGCGACGCCTATAAGCGCTCCATGCCCGGTCGCATCATCGGTGTCTCCAAGGACAGCCGCGGTAAACCGGCGCTGCGGATGGCGATGCAGACCCGCGAGCAGCACATTCGTCGTGAGAAGGCCAACTCCAACATCTGTACCGCTCAGGTGCTGCTGGCCAATATGGCCTCCTTCTACGCCGTGTATCATGGCCCCCAAGGGCTGAAGCGCATTGCCGAGCGGACTCACCGCCTGACCACAGTACTGGCCCACGGCCTCAAGCAGGCCGGTGTGTCTGTTATCAACGACAACTGGTTCGACACCCTGAGTTTTGAGGTTGGCGACGCCGGGGCCCTGCAGGCCCGTGCCGATGCCGCCCGTATTAACCTGCGCCATGACGGTGAGGGTCGTTTTGGTGTCAGCCTGGATGAGACCACGACTTCGGCGGCGCTGCAGACGCTGTACGCGGTGATCATCGGCAGTGAGGCCCGGCTGGAGGTGGACGCCATCGATGCCGAAGTGGCCACGCCGCTGTCGCCACAACTGGTGCGGGTGGATGAGATTCTGTCCCATGAGGTGTTTAACGCCTACCACAGCGAAACCGAGATGCTGCGTTACATTCGCCGCCTCGAGGGTAAGGATCTGGCCTTGAACCACAGCATGATTTCGCTGGGTTCCTGCACCATGAAGCTGAACGCCACCGCCGAGATGTTGCCCATCAGCTGGCCGGAGTTTGCCAACCTGCACCCCTTCTGCCCGCAGGAGCAGGCGAAGGGCTACCGCGCCATGGTGGATACCCTGGCGGACTGGCTGGTGAAGGTGACCGGTTACGACGCCATGTGCATGCAACCCAACTCCGGTGCTTCCGGAGAATACGCCGGTCTGCTGGCGATCAAGGAGTACCAGGAGTCACTGGGCCAGAGCCATCGCGACATCTGCCTGATTCCCAGCTCCGCCCACGGCACCAACCCGGCGTCGGCGATGCTGGCCAGCCTGAAGGTGGTGGTGGTCGCCTGCGACAACAAGGGCAACGTCGACATGGCCGACCTCAAGGCCAAGGCCGAAGAGCACGCCGAGCGGTTGTCCTGCGTCATGATCACCTATCCCTCTACCCACGGGGTGTACGAAGAGACGGTACGCGAGATCTGCGACATCATCCACCACCATGGTGGCCAGGTGTACATGGACGGCGCCAACATGAACGCCCAGGTGGGCATCACCGCTCCGGGTTTCATCGGCTCCGACGTGTCGCACCTGAACCTGCACAAGACCTTCGCCATTCCCCACGGTGGCGGTGGTCCCGGCATGGGCCCCATCGGTGTTAAATCGCACCTGGCGCCGTTTGTCGCCGGTCACAGCATCGTTAAAACCGGCCTGGCGTCTGAGGACAACGGGGCGGTCAGTTCGGCGCAGTACGGTTCGGCCAGCATTCTTGCCATCAGCTGGATGTATATTGCCATGCTGGGGGATCGCGGTCTGGCGGAGTCCACCCAGGTGGCGATGCTGTCCGGGAACTACCTGGCCAACAAACTGGGGCAGCACTATCCGGTGCTGTACACCGGCCGTAACGACCGGGTGGCCCATGAGTGCATCATCGACCTGCGGCCGTTGAAAGAGGCCAGTGGCGTGACCGAGATGGACGTAGCCAAGCGCCTGATGGACTACGGTTTCCACGCGCCGACCATGAGTTTTCCGGTGGCGGGCACCCTGATGGTGGAGCCCACCGAATCCGAGTCCAAGGTGGAGCTGGATCGCTTCGTCGAGGCGATGGTCAGCATCCGCAATGAGATCGACAAGGTGCAGTCCGGTGAGTGGCCGGCGGACAACAACCCGCTGCGTAATGCGCCCCACACCCAGGCCGACATCATGGATTCCGGGTTCGATGAGCGACCCTACAGCCGTGAGCTGGCGGCCTTCCCGACCCAGGCTACCCGCGACAACAAGTTCTGGCCGACGGTGAATCGCATCGACGACGTATTCGGTGATCGCAACCTGTTCTGCGCCTGCGTGCCGATGGAGGCGTACCAGGACTGATTGCAGGGTTGATCACGTCATATCAAGTTGGAAACCGGTGATATGTAGTTGGAGACTGCAAATCAAGTTGGAAACTCTAATTTGAAGTCATAAAAAGAGCATCACGAAAGTGGTGCTCTTTTTTTATGAAGTTTATTTTAGCTGAGGTTTACACCTGCTCTTGATAATTAAAATTTATCTAGGAAGAATTTGATTAGCTAAATGCGGTAACGTAGCTGAACCTTTATGACTATTACGGCGACATTTCCAATACAAAAAAGGGGCTCAGAGGCCCCCAATTAAAATGCAATACAGTTATGGGCCCTTGCAGGGTAAACCCATAGGGAGCATCACTTAGCTTCCGTGTACCTTATCTACACCGTAGGTCTTACCTTCAGCATGACACGTTGCACAAGACTCTATAGGCAGATCGGCAGTTGTAGCCATATCTTCAAGCGTTGTCGCGCCATTGCTTCTGAAGTGTGCGTATGCGGCTGGATTTGCATGGGCGTGACATGAACGGCAAGCCTCTGCTACTGGTGAGATGAATGCATTGTCATCAACTGCAATCGCACGTTTACCAGAAGTTAGGCCACCGTCGTCAGCGAACAATTTAGCGTCTTCTTTATGACAGGCACTACAATCAGTCTGCACTGCGGGGTAGTTAACCAGTTCGTTATTGGCATCTCGATACATAACTGCACCGTTTGGTTGAGTCATGATGCCACTGTGTGCACGATGGACAACGGTAACCAAATCATGATTATTGAATTCGACATCCGGCATAGTTTCCCATACCGGCTCACCACTGTCATCAATACCAGTTTGGGTATACACATTTTTAAAGAAAGAGCCTGATTTTTTACTGTTATGACAGCTGGCACACTGGGTAAATGTAAGGTTACCATAATGATGATTGGTCAAATTACCGTGGCAAGTATTACAGCCATCTTCAGATGCTGTCATAATGTCTGGCTGACTTAAGCGGCCGATATTAGCCTTGCTACCATCAGCTTCGGCCAGGTTCCAATATAATGTTGGCATCGCCACGGAAATACGATTCTGATACTCACTCCCATCACATGCGGATAATTCGCCTGCTTTATCGTTACAAAGGAGAATGGATGATGTGAGATATAAACTTTCACCGTCGAGATCTAAATCACCAATTTTAGTTAAGGTAACCTTACCATCGATGTCAGCTTTCACTCCGTTAAGACTCATCTGGAATTTTTCCGTGATAAAACCTACCGAATCTACGGTTCCAACCATAATATCAGCAAGGTAACCGCCATGCTTCGATGGCATTGCATAATCAGTAAAATCAAACCCCTCGGCAACAGCTTGACCGTCAAACTTCACTTCCAAAATAACAGAGATTGAATCTACATCATCGATGGCAGCACCTTCAATGTAAGAGATATCGCTGACGTTGACTTCAAGCGCTGCGATGGCCGCTGCACGTTTTCCAATTTTATGGGCAATAGCAGGACTAAGATCGCCAGCACCATGACAAGCCATACACTGGCTATCATCAGCCTGGGCTAGGTTAAACTCTGAGTGACCTTCGCCAGTCTCGAAGTTCACCGCCATATGACAACCCACACACGCTTGGGCATAGATATTATCGTTCCAGCCCTGATCACTTTGGTGACAGCTAGTACAGTCAGCCAGATCATTGGGGGAACCAATGTTTCCGAACATCTCTAATGCTTCACCCGTTAGCGCACCCGATTCTGCATTATAAGCACCAGAGTGAATGGTATGAACCATAGGCCCAAAATCAATGTTAAATCCTAATTCTGTATATTCAGAGTCAGCGGCATTAGCAGGGTTATGGCAGGCGATACAGTTTTCAACCTGTTGATAATTATGATGTGCATCAATATTAGCGATGCGCTGATAACCTTCTCCATAGCCCGCAATTTCACTGTGACATTGAATACATGTCGCATTTGCAACTAAATCTTTTGCCGATATCGCTAGCTCTCCCGTTGCAGGAATAAAATCAACTGGAGCTGACAATACCTTGTCACTTATCTCGACACCTGAAGTATCAACCACATTGTAGGTCCGAACCATGACTCTGAACATGCTATTCGGATCGCCATCGGCAACCACTACAGGCGCATTACCATCATGCTCCCAAGTACCGGTATAAGTACCTGGGCTTTCAGCATCTTCAACCAAAGTACAGGCATCAACAACAGAACCTCCACGAGCGGTAGCTGTACCTTCAGGCGTACAATACATGCTCGAACCAAACTCATTGACTAACGCATTGTTAGACCACTGCATTGGCGCGCCAGTGACTGCGGTGTTTTCGCGCAGGTTTGTGACATAGAAGGCAACCTTGTCTAGGCCAACGAAAGGCACCATATCGCCCTTCGCATTCTTGCCACTTGCAGTAAATTTAACGGCAAATGGTTCGGTGCCTGTAACTACAATATCTGTTGGTGCTAATGTTAATACTAAGTCGGCAGCATCATCGACTGTATCGACAAATGAGCCAGCTGGTAAACCTTGCGAGCCAGGTAAACCTACACCACCGGTTACTCCATCGACACCATCTTTGCCATCGTCCCCACCACTACATGCGCTTAAACTGATAGCACTAGCGAGCGCTAATGCTAATACCGATACATTGGTTTTATTGTTCATTATCACACCTTTACCTTTTATTTATTCAAACTGCTGTTGCAGTGAAAGCATAATAAGATAAGCGATGAAAATTGTTGGAAATTTGTGCTTGGTTTGTGAAAGGTGATTATAGATGCATAAATCGCAATCCTGATAACCGAATTTCTCGATTTTAAAAAAATCAATGTGAAATCAATCAAACAAATAGCTCTCTGAGGAGGGTCAGTAATTCCTGCTTGGTGTCATTGTTGTAACGTCTGAGAGGCGAGAGTCTCTCCACTAGATGGACTCTGGGTTCCATGATAGAAGCATTAAATCTGGCAATTTCCTGCTGGGGTAACAACTCGCTTCTGAGTCCCAGCATGCAGTTGAGCTGGTCCTTTTCCGATGAAGGAGCAAAAGCCAGACTGTCTAAGGTCTGCAAGTGGGCGAACCACTCTTCAACATTAGCAGCCGCTTCTATGTTGTCTATGCAGATGCCCTGCTCACGGGCAAATTGTTCCAGGGGATCGATTCTATCGTTGAAGCCCTTGCCGACCTGATAAATAAAAGGATGGTTACAGATATCTTCGAGTCGGATATCTGGATAAGACTGCCAGATGGCGTGAGTTTCTTTGGCAACCATACACACAGAGCTATTATAACCGACTCTTTCGCAGGTCAGTTCGTTGATATCGTGTGCTCCGAAGGCGATCCCACAATCAAGCTCGCCCCTATAGATCATATTAAGCGTCCTATCATTCCAGGTATACAAACGCACAGGCCCCAGCCTCTGTTGTAATGTTTTATCGGCCAGTTTGAGCGCTAGGCTGTGCATCACTATAGGCTCCACTGCCAGTTTTAATATTGGCAGCTTTTCCTGGCTCGCTTTTTCAATCACAGTCTGTTCCAGACTGGTCACTGAATGGATCAACTGACATACTGGTTGATACAGCTTTTCGGCCAATGGTGTGGGCTTAAGCCCCTGCTGCCGTCGATAGAACAGCTCATCATCGAAGGCAACCCTGAGTGCACTGAGACTGCGGCTGATCTTAGATGCTGAAACCGCCAGTTTTTTAGCTGCAATATTGGCTTGACCTGTGTCGAAGATGATCTTAAATACGAGCAGACTGAAAAAATCGAGTTCACGGATCTTCTTTTTTAGGTGTGTGGTCATTGCGCTGAAATCTCTATACGGCTAGCATTAAAAAAACTTATTTATTAACTAGTTAAGGGAGCAGTCTCTGACAATTTTTGATGTCTTAGTTATTGAACTGTCTCGACGTTCTTCTTCCTGTATTGCAGGATGATATTTAGTTCCTCAATCTAGTGGAGTTGTTCACTAAATATGGGTACTTAATCACTTAATCAAAAAGTTATGGTACGCTGAATTTATTAAACTAGAATGGTTGCTTGCACACAGCTTTTTCTTGAGCTGGACGATTCGGTAGTCGACACCTCGAGAAGATAAATAGGACGCTTTCGCAATTGATTCGCGACTGTATCCGTTTGCCAGCATAGATAATATAGCTATATCGATCTCCCTTATTAAACCGTAGTCTAAAAACGGATTAATATCCTCAATTTTGGATTGGATAATCATATAATGAATATTACTTAGATCTTTATATAGTTTGGTTAGTTCTTGAGGTTCTATATGTCTGCTATTATCTATCATCAAGTAGAACCGACCCACCCAGTTTGGGTTTATCATGCATGGTATCTCGACCGACACCTTTTTTTCGTATCCAAACTTCAACAGATCATCATTAGGGCTAAATTTAAACTTGGGCCAATCATTGTAGTCCCAGACATGATATTCGCTCGATAGGGATATTTCAGTATTTGGATCTTTTCTTGCCCATCTTTTTCGAGATGTAATGCTGTACTTTATCGCAGTAAGTGAGCTAGATAGAATAAGTTCTCTTTCTGACGCCTTGTTAACCTTAGAAAACCCGAGAGGTAATTTAGAATTCTTGATATCTAAAGCAAACATGGTGTCTGCAATATTATGAGTCCGCGAAAACTCAGTTAGGATGCTACTAATTTTCATGCTTATCCCCTTCTTCTAAAGAGACTCTCAGTAGGCCATATTTGCTGGCACTATACACTAACTCTGACAATGTATTCGCTTCAAATGAAAGCTTTGCTATTTCTATATAATAATCGACTCCGCTGACGGACAAGTTTAATTTTTCTGCAACTTCCTCTCTGGAGTAACCAGCTGAAACTAAAGTAATTATGTCTACTGTTTTACAATTGATCAATCCCATACTCATTAATGATTGTCGGATAAATTTATGACTATTATTGATGCTAATAACAGCTTGCAGGAGCTTTGCATTAATCAGTTCAATATTTGCAGAAAGATCTCTAGTGAAAGGCTCTTTTGAATAGAACACGAACTTGGCTTTTAGCTTGGGAGCGAATAAAAGTACGATATCTATCGCCAAGCTTTCCTTATATATGGCAGTGAAAGAATCATCATGTTCAACGATCCTACGGCTACCCGATTTTATTCTATCAGCTTGTAAATCCTCTTTATTTGTATGTTGTGTCTTGAATGTGTTTACTGCATTATGATTGCTACTTACTATGAGACCAATTTCCTCACCTGTCATGGATAGATTAATATTGTGGTATTTGGGGTCATTCAAACAAATATAGACCAAACAAGAATTAGCACCAAATTCCTTAGAAAGCGTACATAAATTTTTGTCTATTATTGTTTTCATTAGAGGAATATCATCACAGCAATCTGAATTCAATTGTAATATTTACATGATTGTTTTTATTGTTAGAAGGGTAATTAATTAGTTTTTTAATATTCATTTGTATTCTACTTTCCAATTAAAACTACACCTCGGAAGTAGAGGTGTCTGCGGTTATTTTTCGGCGGTGTTCCACCAATACTGACGATGTTTCCAAATTCTAACTGTATCGTTTTAAAGTCTCTTCTGTTCTATCTTCCATTGGCCTGAAATCTCAAATTATGGATAGCCGACTTCAAGTCAATCTAATTTAGAACTTTGTCAAGTTCAATTTCTACTCCTTATAAATGTGAACAGCATCAAGATAATCGTATTGGAAACATAATCGTTACAATTTTTATTAAATATCTGTGAGAAGTCACTAACGGCAACTGAATTGTATGTGGCGAGACAAAGGCGTGGTAATTCAAGGTGTTAGAGTTTTTGGCATGTTGACGAGAATGAAGCCGATTACTAATTTTGACACACATCAAAGCTGAGATTTTGATATCATTTTTATAACAACTGGTGTGAGCTTTACTATGAGAAATCACTAACTCTAAAGGAATAGGTTAAGTAATTATATTCTCAGGGCGAGAGCACGTATGTTCAGTTTTTGCCCAACCTGTTAATTCCGGCCAGTATCACTTGCTCCAGATAGGCACTATTCATGGCAGCCATCTTCTGTTTGCGCCGGATGCTCGCTTTTTTGCCCGTTTCTAATCGCAGCATGTTGAGCGCCATGTGGCGAACTCCAGCCAATACCTCGGCAGCATTACCACGATAGATTTGGCAAGCATCTTCATTCATCGTGACATCAAGCACCCAGTGCAATCGACTTTCAATCTCCCAGTGTCCTCGAACAGCATCGGCAAATCGTTCAGGAGTCAGTTCCGCTGAACTGATGTAATAGCGGTAGTCCAATGACTCTTTGCCGGTCGAATCCAGCCGGTAGCCGATGGCAACACCAATCGTTTTGAGCCCTTCCCAAACAGGAAGTTCGGCGGCGATATCGGTTGCTGGTAGAACATGGTACTCGTGGGCTTCAACACGGCCATGGCCTTGCCCGATGGTACTTGTATGGTTCTTTTGCGAGACTGGGGCCAGCGCTTTTTGCACGACTTTAGCTAAGTTTTCCTGGTTACCTTTTACTGCCAGAAGGTAGTCACCACCTTGTTTAACGATCTGGCTGGCGATATCAGTTTGGCAGCCCATTGCGTCAATGGAAACCAAGCAACCACTGACATCCAGAAGCTTCAGCAACTCAGGAATAGCGGTGATCTCATTGGATTTCTCTTGGGTTTTAACCTGGCCCATGACCACGCCGTTGGCAGTAGCAAAGGCGCTGACCATATGAATCGTGGATTTACGATCTTCGCGGTTGTAGGACCCTCGGAGGACCTTACCATCAATGGCGATGAGTTCACCTTCAGAACTTGCACTGACAGCCTGCATCCATTTCAAGAAACAGTCTTGGAATTGCGATGGTTCAACCGAAGATACCACCCTCGCGATGGTGTCATGAACTGGGAGCCCTTCGCGGAACAAACCTTTGCTTTGCAGCCAGTCAAGGTGGGCCTCACCAAAGTCTTCAATATCCTCCCAGCCATCCATGCCAGCGATGGTGGCACATACGGTCAGGAACAGCACATCGAACAACGGGTATGTGATTTTGGCGGATTGACGTGGGTCTTGGATCACTGCGAAGTGCTGTGAAAAGGAATCGATGTGCATGAGGGGCTCCCCAAAAAGGAGTATAAGATCACAACCGGATCTGCTGGTCAAATCCAGCTTTTAGCGCTCAAGAAATGTTCGCGATCTCGCCCTGCTAGATTTGTTTTTTGATGTTAGGTAACTAATTGATTTTAGGCGCCTGAGAGTTTCCAACTAGATATGACATGATCAAGGGTTCGATAACAGCAGAAGGCGGTCACTTAGGTGGCCGCTTTTTTTATCTCCCGTGTCGGGCCCCGTGGCTGTGAACCGCGCAACCTTGTCCCTCTGACCCCGCTCTGTTGTTGCCAAATAGCCGACAGAATGCCGTTCACTCACCTAATCTAACTTAATGAGATACAGGCTTTAAGGGCGAGTGCGAAGTGGCGGGAAACTGGTTGGAATTCATCGCCGGGTTGGGGATTTTCCTCTATGCCATGCAGCGGCTGGAGAGTGCCCTGGGGATGCTGGCGGAGGCCACTTTCCGCCGGGTATTACTGAGTGCCACAGATTCGGCCTCGGGCTCTATCGCCAGTGGAACCCTGGCGACGGCGGTACTGCAAAGCAGTTCCATGGTCGGGCTGATGGTGTTGGCTCTGGTGGGCAGCGGTGTTCTGCCGCTGGCCAACGCCATTGGCATGATAATCGGCGCCAACCTGGGTACTACGGTCACCGGTTGGCTGGTTACCCTACTGGGGTTCAAGCTGTCGTTATCGGCCTTGGTACTGCCGATGATGGGGGTTGGTGGACTGGTCTACATCACCGGTGAACGTCGGCGACGGCTACAGGCGCTGGGGCTGCTGCTGTTTGCCCTGGGCCTGCTGGTCTTCGGCCTGGATACCATGAAAGAGAGCGTCGCTGGGCTGAAGGAGGGCTTCAGGCCCGAGTCGTACGCCCATCTGCACAACTTTGTCTACCTGCTGGTTGGGTTAGTATTTACCGCCATCATCCAGTCCAGCTCCGCCTGCATGCTGATCACCCTCAATGCCCTGAGCGCCGGGTTGGTGGAGTTGCCCGCCGCCGCGGCCATCATTATCGGTGCCGATCTGGGTACCACGGTGACCATAGTGATCGGCTGCATCAAGGGCAGTGACAACAAGCGGCGGGTGGCGGCCGCCCATGTGCTGTTTAACCTGGGAACGTCAATCTTGGCCTACCCGCTGATTGTGCCCGTATTCGATTACCTCTATCCCTGGCTGAATTTCACCGATCCTCTGTACGGGCTGGTGGTCTTCCACAGCTTGTTTAACCTGCTGGGGGTGGTGCTGGTGTACCCCTTTATGGGAATGCTGGCCCGGCTGCTAAGGCGGTTCTTCCGTACCCCTTCGCCGGCGATGGATCGAATGCTGATGGACATCCCTCCGGAGAAGGTGGTGCTCGCTACCCTGGCTATCGACCGGGCGTTGCAGGAGTGCTGCCTGCTTGCCCTCAAGGTCAACAACCGGGTGTTGAAGCTACCTGTAGCCTCATCCGTCACACCATTGTTCCAGGCAGAGACGCCTGCCAGTTTCGATGAAGAGTATGCGGCACTGAGAGACCGGGAGGGACAGCTGAGTGAATTTATTCTGGATGTGCTGGCCCATGCCCAGGATAAGCAGAAGGCCGGGTTGAGGGATGCTCTCAAGCTGCTGCGTCATATCGGCTATGCGGCCAAAGCGGTTAAGGACATCAAGGGGGACTTGCAACAGGCAGGGCTTTCCGGCGACAAGAGCGTGGTCCGCTTTAAGCGGGATCGCACCCTGCAGGAGCAGCAGAGACTGGAGCGCATTGCCCAGTGGTTGACCGCTCCGCCGGAAGAGATCGACATCGGGAGGCTCCATGCCCTGCAGGAGCAGGCCAGAGCCGACCATCTGGCGTTTATCGACCGGGTGTATACCTGGATTCAGCAGGATGAGATCGAGGGGGAAACCTTCATCGTGCTGACCAACATTAGCAAACACCTGCTGAATATGAATAAGCAGTGGGCTTGTTGCTTGGAGATCCTCATTTCGATACGTTGCAAACTTAACGACTGAGATCGCCGGCCACAGAGCACTTCAGCGGAGCGGGTTGTTTCGATTCACAGCCTAATAAAACTTTTTGGCTTGTTTGGACCCGGGTCATTTATGATTCCCCGGAATATGGCAATGTAGCTGTGAATTGGAATTCTGAAACAGGTCGGGCGCAAATGAACAAGCACGGTAAATACGATGCCTATCAGATGATCATCTTCGATGCGCTGGCGTCGGCGGGCAGCTTTACTCTGGCGGCGGAGCGGCTGGAGGTGTCCATCTCCCACGTCAGCAAGCAGGTGAAGGATCTCGAGCAGCGCCTGGGAGTGAAACTGGTCAAGGTGACGCCCCGGCAGTTGACGCTGACCCGTGAAGGGGCGCTGTTTGCCGATGCCTGTCAGCGGATGATTGCGGTGATGGACCAGGCCACAGAGCAGGTGCTCGATTCCAAGGCGGAGATCGCCGGTGTGGTGCGCATTGCCATGTCCCACTCGCTGGGAGCCCGCTATATGGTGCCCATTGCCCAGACGTTGCAGGCGCGCTATCCGGGGCTGGCACTGGAGGTGACTCTGGGGGACTGCCGGGTCGACATGTTGGAGGATGACGTGGATCTGTGGTTCACCACCAGCAAGCAGATCAGCCAGGGCTATATCGCCCAACGGCTGTACGATGTCGGCTTTGTATTGCTGGCTTCCGCCTCCTATCTGCAGTGCCATGGCGCGCCTTCCCACCCGGATCAGCTGAGTCAGCACAACTGCATCATCTATCGAAGTAAGACCCGGGATTACCACAACTGGTCGTTCTGCCGCCAGGGTCGGCATCTGGAGGTCGAGGTATCGGGAAACTTTGTTATCGACAGTGCCGAAGCGGTGCTGGATGCGGTGAGTTCGGGGCTGGGCATCGGCTACATCGCCGATTATCTGCTGCCTAAGCACGCCGGGGCCGAGCCGCTGGTGCCACTGCTTAAGGAGTGGCGTACGGATCTGTCGATGCCGGTGTACGCCGTCTACCCGTCCCGCAAGGCATTGCCCAATCGCCTCAAGGTGGTGATCGATACGGTCAGGGAGTACCTGAACCGTCCGGTTGATGGGTGAGGATTGGGGGATTGCAACAGGGAGCCTGAGGGCTCCTTTTTTTTGTTTTCTCAGCAGGAAAAGCAGCTTTTCCGTCTGGATCTGTGTGGCCCTGGGGGGCGGCGCTAAGATGAGGGCGTTTTTTGGCAGGCGAGGGGTCTCGGGACGCCCTGGCCGAATGAGACCGCACAGAGGTCATCAGATGACGACGAGGGCTGTTATGACTGTTGTAAACAAAGATGAAAAAACCAAGGGGATTCGCCAGTACCACATCGGTATGGTTGATGGCGACGTGGCCGAATATGTGTTGTTGCCCGGCGACCCCTTTCGCACCGACATTATCGCTAAATACTTAGATGACGCCGAGCTGGTGGCACACAAACGGGAACACAAAACCTATACCGGCTTTTACAAAGGGGTTCGCATCTCCGTCACCTCCACCGGCATGGGCTGCCCCTCTACCGCCATTGCCGCCGAGGAGCTGGCCAACATCGGCGCCAAAGTCTTTATCCGCCTGGGCAGCTGCGCGGCCCTGCAGGATGAGATCGACATTGGCGATCTGGTGGTGACCACCGGGGCGATGAAAAATGAGGGTACCTCAAAATTCTACGTGCCGGATAACTTTCCGGCCATCGCCGATCTGGAGGTGACCTCGGAGCTGATATCGGTGGCCAAGGAGTACTGCAACGATAAGACGGCCAAGGTGCATTGGGGTATCACCTCCACCGACGACTCTTTCTATGGTGAAAGTCCGGAGTGGATTCAGAAACTGATCGATCTGGGTTTGAAGAACATCGAGATGGAGTCCTCGGCGCTGTTTACCGTCTGTCACCGGCGAGGCCTCAGAGGGGCGACCATCTGTGCGGCGGCGGCCAATCATAAGCGCGGTGAAAACCTCTGGGGCAAACGCAACCTTCCGCTGGAGGAGGGAATCGAGCTGGAGACCCAGATCGCCCTGGAAACCCTGTATCGCCTGCATCAGGCCGGCCTGAAGCTGTAGTGATTCGGCGCGGGAGGTCTCACGTGGTGGTGATCACGGTGGCCTCCTTTGCGTTTTGCCCACGCCATAATTAAGGAGGCTTGTTGTGACTGTTGAGTTGATGGGGTATCTGGGGTCGGCGCTGATTACGGTGTCATTGCTGTCGGCCAATGTGTACTTTCTCCGGACCTTTAATTCACTGGGGTGCCTGATCATGGCCGGATACGGTCTGGCCATCGAGGCCTACCCGGTGACGTTGATGAACGGCGCCTGTGTGTTGATCAACCTGGCGCAGATGCTCAAGGCCCGCCGACACAACAGGGCGGTGCAGTCCTAGCCGCCGCTGTTGATGGCCGGGGAGTGCGGTAACGACGGCTTCGGCTCGTTGCCAAACCGAGTGACCGACAGCGGCATGGTGTCGAGCGGCGCCCCGGCCTTTGAGTCGTGCTGCCCTTGCCAGAACATGGGGCCCCCGGGCGTGATTCTGTTTGCCGGGATGCCCGGGGTCGATAAGCGGACGGCTTCTGGGCTAGAATAATCGCCCTTGCCCTTGAGCCTCAATAAGAGCGTGAATGACTGAACTGGAACCGCGTTATCGCATTATGCGCGCCGCCGATGACGCGCATTTTCACACCTGCTTCTATTGCGGCTGCATCGCCACCGAATCGGATTTCGCCCCTCCCCGAGATCACTGGTACGCCTTTGCGGATCATCAACAGGCCGCCGACAACCTGCAGGTGCCCGCCTGCAAGGAGTGCCTGACCCTGTTGAAGGGCTGCACCATGGGACTGTTGCTGCAGCGCCGGGATGTGGTTCAGGCCAGGCTGGCCAACAAATACAAGCAAGCCATCAATGTCTATCTTCGCTGGAATCCGGATGAGGTGGCGGAGCTGGATCGCTCGCTCAAGCACAGCATCGTCGCCGGTCTGACTCTCGGCGAGGAGGCCCATCGGCGCAGTAGGTACCCCGGTTATGCCTATGAGCTTGAGGGGAGCCGCATCGAGGTTGCCCAGTTGCAGCCGCAGCCGGTACGGGTGTTTGGTGAGCGTTTCGACAGTCTGAAGGCCGCGCTGGTGTACGCCAGTCGTACCTACGGCATTAAACAGGGCCAGCTGGCGGAAGGCCTGGCCAAGCACAACCACAACCTGGATGCGGTGATCCTGGCGTTTCAGCAGCAACAGCAGCAGCAGTTGTCGGAGCGGGAGATCAACCGTCACTGTGCGGCCTTTGCCAAGCAGCATGGCCAGTCCCGTCGCTATGTGGTTAATGCGGTGCACCGCTACCTTGATCGTGACGACACCCTGACGGTGACCGAGGCGCTGGACAAGCTGTATCAGGAACGCATTCAGCATTTTCTGAAGTCGACCTGAGCGGGGATGCACCTTTGCTGTGGCAACGGTGTGGTTGTGCGTCGATGTGATTATTGGCGCATGGCGTTTTTCTGCCTGATTCATCGCCATTCAAGCCGTTTGCTGTAAGCGGTTGTCAGGATTTTCGTCAGCCTGTGTCAGCACCCTTAACCGCTGACGCAGGATCACGTTTTCACTCCCCTCCTTTCTCCTACCCTAGCGCCGTTGTTTTTCCTGTTTCGCAAGCTAAGGGGTAAGGGTGTCCATCAGAGAACGAGTGGAAAATCAAAAGGCGTTATTGTGGCTCTCGCGATCACTGAACCGAAAACACCAGGGCCTGAAGCGGCGGTTCCGCATCGCGTCAACCCTGGTCTGGAGCAACCTGCATGCTCGGGACATTGCCCGGGTTACCCGGGTATTGGATGCCGAATGTCTGCAGCCGGTGCTGCAAATTAATCCCAGGGTGGTGCGTAAGCCGTTTCGCCCCTATGTGTGTATTGGATGGGATAAAGAGCGCCGTATCGACGAGATCAATGGCCACCACCAGTGTTTGTTGCAGCGCTTTGGGCCTCGGGTGGCAGCGATCTATACCGGCCATGGCATTAAGTTGCTGGAGGTTCAGGATAACGAGGCGCAGTCCTATGAGATCTATCTGGATCAGGGGCTGAATAAGGAGGGGGGCCTGGGGCTGAGCGTGAAAAACCGCCTCGGTCAGCGGGTGTTCACCATCAGTTTCAGCTTGTCCGAGCGCGATGGCGGGGCTATGTACATCGGGGCGGTTCAGGGGCCCACCAACCGGGTTGAGAACCGCGAACAGGTGATTCGGGCACTGACCAGGGGGATGCACGGCCTGAGGCCCAAGTCGCTGGTGGTGGAGCTGGCGTTAATGCTGGCTCGGCAGCTGGGGTTAGCGAAGGTCTACGCAGTGACCAACAAGGGCCACATCTACCAGTCTCCCCGCTACATCGGCCGCAAGCGCAATGCGGTACGTTTTGATTACGACGCCCAGTGGCTGGAACATGGTGGCGAGCCAGTGAATGCGCATCTCTTCCAGCTGCCGCTGACGCCGGTACGAAAAGATACCGCCAGTCTTAAGCGCAGCAAACGGCGGTTGTACAACAAACGCTATGAGTGGCTAGATGGCCTGGAGCAGCAGTTTGCCCAGCAGCTTTACCAGGTGACGCTTCACTAAGGCACTGACCGGTACCGCAGACGTTAACAAGGCCGCATCGCGCGGCCTGGCTGGTTTGTGCGGGGTTAATTATTGCGGTTGCTGATGTACTCCAGGCCCCCGCAGATCGCCGCGACCTGGGCCTGGTTGCACTGCTCAGCCGTGGCCGTGGGGCTGTCCGGGTACACCTCGGTGGTGGTGACAAAGGGGGCATCACTGAGGCCGGCACACAGGCCCAGCTTCTTGGTGGGGTAGTTGATGACCCCGGTTTGTTGCACCGGCGAGCCGATGATATTGCCGTCGCTGTCGGCGGGGGCGATGTGGGTCACCTGACGTACTGCGGCGATCATGGCAGACTGAAATTCCGGCTCGGGTTTGTCGCTGTCCCCCACCAGATAGAAGCCATCGGGAATGGTGCCTTTCACGTACTCGATCCCATCCCGGGCGGCCAGCGCCGGACGAAACTCCAGCTCATCGGTGTCGGTGGTTTCATGGAGGTCGATGTGGGCCAGCAACTCGATCTGCAGGGAGTCAACCAGCCGCATCAGCGACGCCGACTCTTGCGCCGGGCTGTCCGGATAGAAAGAACGATTGGGATCCACCGCATTGGGGTTCCAGCGGTTGATGGTTTCATAGCCCCAGGGGCTGACGCAGGGGGCAATGATCAGGTTGAAGCGGGCCTGATAGTCCTGTGCCCGGCTGGCGGCAAACGCCAGGGCGCCATGGACACCACTGGTTTCGTAGCCATGGACGCCTCCGCTGATAAGTACCGTTGGTTTGTGTGGCTGCCAGTCGTGGCTTTTCAGGGCCAGCAGCGGGTAGCGTTCGGTGTCGTAAGACAGGGCGCCGTATTGCAACAGTTCGAAGCGATTGGCCAGTGCGCGAATGGCGCTGACCACCTCAGTTTGGTAGCTGCGCTGAATCTGTGCTCGGGCACGCCAGGCCGCTTTATCGGCGTCGCTCCACGGGGTGTGGGGGCGACCAATGGGGTAGGCGCGTGAATCGGTCATCGTTCCCTCTTATGATTGTTCTGCTTGGTTTACCAGTATAGGGGCGATGACGGCAGCAGAACACCGTCGCTGTCGTGGTTGTGCTGGCGAGTGCGGGTCGAGTCGGTCACAGGCCGATTTCGGGGGCAGGGGCGAGGAGAGACAGTCACTGAATGTCGGCCATCGTCCGTTACTGCCTGATACTCGACCTCTGCTCAGCGGTTATCTGCAGTCTGTCATTGAACTTGGAGTCATACTCCGGGGCTGTGGGGGTGCCCCGGCGCGTGGATGTTCTAACCGGCCTGGCCCAGAGAATTAAGAATGTGCTGCTCCAGGCTTTTTTGTAGCCAGATGGGGGTGGATACCCGACCATCCTGATCGTGCTTAAGCCACAGGTAAACGGTCTTAGGGGTTTTAAAACTGATCAGCTCTTCAAACTGGCGGGAACTCAACTGAATCGCCTGAATGCCTTTCAGGTCCCGAAAGAAACTGGCACAAGAGCTGAATGCCAGTAGAGAGATTGCATCCGATTCCAGCAGCGAGTTGGACATGGCAGCCATGTCGGAGGCGATGGAGTCCAGTTGGAAGGGGATGCCCTTGCGCTTGCAGTAAAACTTCATCGGTGACTGGCTGTTAGGGTAACAGGCGTTGCCGTACAAGATATGGGGGTAGCTGGCAATTTGCTCCAGGCTGGGGTTGTCCCAGATAGGGTGCCCCTCACGGGCGACCAGATACACCTTCTTTGGGGTGGCGATGGCTTTGGACAGGATCCCTTCGCGCTCGGCCGGGGTAAAACTGATCACCGCATCGGCGCGGTTGGAGGCCAGTTCATCCAGGGTGGAGTCGTTGAACAGTTTCAGATGAATACTGTGAGGATCGTTATTGTTTTCGGCGGCACAGCGCACGCTGTGAATCAGGTTGATGGCCAACTGCGGTGGGGTAATGATGTGCAGGTTATTGTGGTGGTCCATCTCTTTGAAGTGGCCGATGGCGGCGATCTCCTCCGATTCGCCTAGTAGCCTGCTGAGGATGGGGTACAGGTTGTCTGCCAGAGGCGTAGGTTCAAAGCCGTGCTGACGACGAATGAACAGTTGGTCGGAGAAGGACTGCCTCAGTGCATTGAGGCTGCGACTGATTTTCGATGGTGGCACATCCAGAATGCCAGCCACGGCGATGGAGTTACCATGTTGGTACACCAGACAGAAGGCGCGAATGACAAACAGGTTGATGTCTTTCAATTTGTCGATATTGACGCTGGTCATGGGTAATCCTTGGATTCAATCGGCGGCAGCACCACGGAGTTAATGATGAATTGCTCGATGCAGGACAGCAGCCATTCTGGCATCTGCTGTTGCCTAGTGGGGCTGAGCAGGTAATAGTTTGGCACGCCCATACGCTGGTGTAGCAGGTCGAATTGATCCTGAGGCAGACGGCGAATGCTGATGTCGCTGAGGCGATCCATAAATTCAGCTGCGAATTTCTGGCCGATAAAGGTCAACCCGTGGCTGGTTTCCAGCTGGTCGGCCAACTCGGTGAGGCCGCTGACTTTGGTTTCAATCGTCAGGTGGCGACCGATGTCATTGGCGTACACTTCCAGAGGATCAATGCGGTCGTTAAAGGCCGGGCAATCGGTGACAATAAACGGATAATCAATGATCTCTTTTAATTGTGGCTGAATACTGCGCTGCCAGATCGGGTGTTGATGGTTGCCAACGACAAACAAAGCATTGCCTTCGGTAATAAACTGACTGCGCACACTTTCCGCTGTAGAGCTCTCAAAGCTGATGGCAACATCAATATCCCCCTGCTGAATTTCAGAGTCAACGTGATGGGTGATCGGCTTTACATTAAAAGTAAAATGCTGATTATTCTCATTTGCACTTGCCTGAAGGTATTGCGCCAGCTTGATACATAAGCCGGTGGGGCAGGCGATAACAATCTCTTGCTTTAGGCGGTTATTCTCTTCCTGGCCGAGGTTGCAGGCCTGCCCGGCAAATTCCAGCACCCGTTTCATCTCTGGGTAGATGCGCGTAGCCATCTCACTGGGCTCAAAGCCATATTGTTTGCGATGGAACAGAGGATCGTCCAAGGCATGGCGTAAGCTATTTAGACAGCGGCTTATTTTGGATGCAGGTACATTCAGTGTCTGAGCCACACTTAGAGAATTCAGTGACTCGTATACAAGTACGAAGACCTGAAAAGAGAAAATGTTGATGTCTCGTAATTTGTCCATCGCCTAGATTCACCCCACTTTTTATCGCACTATACGTTATCGAGTGAATCAGGTGTCTGATTAGAATCACAGAATTAGCAAGAATTAATGCAGCAAGTTTATTCTTATTCACTCGAAAACGGCTAGGCTGTAGCGATAAATACAAATTTATTGATAGTAGTGTCACTTATTTCATTATTTCTGTCGCCTTATTAGTCATTAATGCAACCAGTTGAGGCTTTCTCGAATTGCATTAATATTTAATGTTCCCCAATCACTCAGGCAGAATTGCTGAAAATAGGTTTCATAAATGCAAGCGTCGCAACCTGAGTGTATTCTCCAAAGTTGCATCGGCTTTGCATTATACATTTCGATAACACCGTTGGATTTGGTGTATCACGCTGAATCCTAGCTGTTTCTTGGTTTTTCTGCGGCCTGGTTGCTGTTTTGTAATACAGTGACTCAGTTCAAATTCATCGTTTAGTTACTTCAAATAGTATTTATTCCAGCCACTTAGAGGGCGAATTCCATTTTTGGAGAAATGATGATGAGAATGACAAAAAGAACACCGTTGGCGCTGCTGATTGCATCGGCTTTGATGATGGCCGGTTGCAGTGATGGTGACGATGGTAAAGATGGTGCTCCGGGGCAGCCTGGTGAACCGGGTCAGCCGGGAGAGCCTGGTTTGCCTGCGGGCAGCTTTGCCGAAACCATTGAGTCTGCTGCAGAGATGACCATTACTCTGCTGCCTGAAAACCTGGCCATCGCGGCCGGTCAGCCGTTTTCCATCGCGTTTAGCGTGACCGGCAAAAATGCCAAAGGGGAAGATGTGCCCTTCCTTGGCATGGATAAGGTGGCGCTGTACGTGCTGAACGAACAGGCCAACGACGCGGGCGGTGCGCCCAAGCAGTGGGTCAACCATGTGATGGCCAATGAAGCCGGCTATTACATGTACTGTACCCCAGAGGGCACCACCATCTCCTGGGGCAATGAGGTGAATGCCTGCACCCTGGTGGAAGACGAGGCCAACCCGGGTACCTACACCGGTACCTGGACCCATGAGGGGCCGGCGCCGGTCATTCTGGCGTCCGCCAGTGCCGATGATCTGCATCGGGTATTCATGAGGGCTTACAACATCGTCAATGCCGCCGGTGAAGGGATTTCCGATAAGATCTTCTCCTCACCGCTGGACTACATTCCGGCCACCGGAGAGCTGGCACAGTCTGAAAAAGACACCGTCAGCAGCGCCGCCTGCATCCAGTGCCACGGCGAGCAGGATGGCCGCATTGCCAACATTGAAGCCCACCACAATTATCAGAAAGTGGAAAACTGTGTAGCCTGTCATAACCCGGCACTGAGCGGTGGCCAGGACGATCCGGCCATCGGCTGGAACGCTGACTTTGGCCCCATGGTGCATACCATCCACGGTGGTCATAAGCTTCATACCATTCTGGGTAAAGAACTGACTGGCGAAGCCCACGAGATGTTCGGTGAAATCGGGTTCCCGTCCGAGCTGAACGAATGTACCGTGTGTCACGATGGCGAGCCAAGCTGGCAGACCAATGTCTATGCCGAAGCCTGCCAGGCCTGCCACATCGACTTCAGAAATGACGATTCGCTGGCGGTGCCCCATGCCGGCATTGACGCTGCGGCGTGTGGCGGCTGTCACACCACCGAGTGGATGAGCAGTGCCCACAACGTGGGTGACCGTACCAAGGCAACCGCTTCTATCGAGGCACAAGTCGTGGATGTGGTGTACACCGAAGGCGCCATCGAAGGCGATGATGACACCTTGCAGGTGACCCTGGCGGTAACTCAGGATGGTGAAGCCGTTGCTGATGGCTTCGACCTTCTGCCCTACACCAAGCTGGACAAAGATGGTAATCCAGCTTACTCCACCGTGATGGTGGGCAGTGTGGATGAAGAGGGTACGGTGACCAACAACAGCTATGTAGAGATGTCCGGTAATGCCGCCGCTGGTGGTGAGATCACCGCGACTCTGGCCGGTGACCTGAATCTGGATAGCATGAGCCTCTACCTGGCTTCCCGTATCTCCCTGTGCAGTAAGGACGGCGCGTTGGTGGAGTGCTATGTGGATCGCGATGCTGCCGAACCTGTACCTCAGTATGAAGTGGCTTATACCGCCATTACTATGCCGACGGCTTACTGGAATCTGGCCAACGCCGACGGCAGCGATGCCCTGGTGTCCCGTTTCAGCCAGCCGGATCGCATCACTGCCGATGAAGCCAAGTGCAACAACTGCCACGATACGCTGGCCAACGCCAAGCACTACGGTAACCTCAAATTTGACCAGTGCATGAACTGCCACAATGAAACCTGGGGCGGTTCCTACCACTCTACCGTGGAGTACAAGTCCGACGAGGTGGATGCCGATGGTAATCCGGTGTTTAAGACCATCGATGGCCTGAGCTACCACACTCGTGACCTGTTTGCGGTGGCCCACCGCTTCCATACCGGTCTGTGGGACGACAACCGTGGCTTCCCGGCCATCCATCTGGACAGCAGCATGGAGACTCAGGGCTATCCGGATCAGGCCAACAGCTGTGTGGCCTGCCACAAGGATGATACCGCCCTGTTTGCCGCCGACGGTGGTCTGGCGTCCGGCAAGCGAGCTCTGGGTGTGGATCTGAACTTTGATGGTGTCAACGACGGCTACCTGTCGCCTGTAGCGGAAGCGTGCCGAACCTGTCACGCCCACTCCAGTCCGGCGGCGCTGGCGCACTTCAAGAGTAACGGCTCTTACGTAGAGGGTGAGCCTTCTACCAGCGCGGATCTGCCGGTCGAGTCCTGTGGGACTTGTCACGCCGAAGGCAAGACCTACGGTATTGACGTGATGCACGCCGGTGGTGCTCACTAAGACGTTGCATTTCCCTGCAACTGAGTTAAAGCGCCTTCGGGCGCTTTTTTTGTGCCTCAGTGGCGGTGGATCAGTCGCTTGAACGACTCGCTGAAGTGGCTGCGGGGGCCGGTGCTGGATTGCTCGATGATCATCACCGCCAGGGAGTGCCGGCGGGCGATGGCCAGGGCGCGTTCGGCATCCAGTACCATCAGCGCAGTGGCGTAGGCGTCGGCAACGGCGCAACTGGAGTGAACCACGGTCACCGACAGGGTATCGCTGAGGCTGGGGTAGCCGCTGCGGGGATCGATGATGTGTCCAAGGCGCACCCCGTTGTTTTCAATGAAGTTAACATAGTTTCCCGAGGTGGCCATGGACAGGTTCTTCAGGGGCACGATCTGCTGCAAGGCCAGGCTCAGTTTTTCTGGCCGGGTCACGGCAACCTGCCAGTCGCGGCCGGGCTGTGGTTGGCCCCGGGTTTTGACTTCGCCGCCGATCTCCACCAGGTAGTGGTCAATGCCCAGTTGATCCAACACCAGCGCGACGCGATCGACGCCATAGCCTTTGGCCACGGCGGAGGGGTTAAAGGCCAGGCCGGCAATCTGTTTGGTCAGGGTGCGTTGTTGCAGTTCGAACCCCGCCATGCCGGTGTGGCTGCGGGCACGCTCTAACTGGCCGCGATTCTTATGATTCAGGTCCCGGGGTTGGTGGCCAAAGCCCCAGAATTCGATTACCGGTCCCAGGGTGATGTCGAGGGCACCGTCGGTGTTGTCACTGATCTGGCTGGCGATGGCGACCACGGTAGACAGATCCTCTGAAACCATGATCGGTTGGCCGGTGGGCGCCTGATTGACCCGGGTGATCTCTGAGTCGGGTCGAAATACCGACAGGCCCGCGTTGATCTGCTGCAGTTGCTGCTGAACGGCCAGCAGTACCTGGTGGGGACTCTGTCGGGGCGAGTCTTGGCGCCACTGTATGGTGTAGGTGGTGCCCATGGTGTCTCCGGCGATATGGCGCATTCGGGGGGCGGCGGAGGAGGCAAGACTGAGCAGTGCCAGCAGGGCGCAGACGGGAGGCAGAAGCTTCATGGCGGGGTTCCTGAAATGAAAAAGGCCAGCCTCGAAGGCCGGCCTTATAGGGTGAGTAAACCTTGGTTTAGTTGGCGGCTGCCTGTTGGCCGGCAAGGCGGCCGAACACCGTGATGTCGGTAATGGCGTTGCCACCCAGGCGGTTGGAGCCGTGGGTCATGCCGGTCACTTCACCGGCGGCAAACAGGCCTTCAATAGGTTGGCCGTTGTCGGCGATGACCCGAGTGTGGGTATCGGTGACCAGGCCGCCCATGGTGTGGTGTACCGAAGGCTTGGCAACCAGCATGTAGAACGGAGGCTGCAGCAGCGTTTTCAGGCCGCCACGGTGGTTGAACTCCTGGTCTTTGCCCTGCTTGGCAAACTGATTGACCCGGCCGACCTGAGCCATCAGAGCCTGCTTGTCGATGCCAAATTTGTCGGCCAACTCTTCGATGCTGTCGGCTTTGTACATGAAGCCTTTGCGGTTCAGCTCAGCGAACTCATCTTTGTGTACACCCACGACTTTGGCGGCTTGCTCGATCTCGTTGCCCCACAGGACATAAGCCTGCTGGTTGGTTTGGGCCAGAATGGCGCGGCTGATGACGTCACGGCGTTCCAGCTCTTCCACAAAGCGTTTGCCTTGCTTGTTCACCAGCAGGGCACCGAAGAATCGGGAGTCGGCGATCAGCGAGATCACACCGGTGTCCACGTGGCAGATGGGGTAGGTCTGAATCGAGGACATGTTGTGGGTCTTGGCGTGCAGCTTTTCCGCCATCACGATGCCGTCGCCGGTGATGCCGCGGGCGTTGGTGGTGCCGTAGCGATTATCCAGCTCAGGGACGTAGCGGGTACGCATCTCGACGTTGGCGCCAAAT
Source organism: Ferrimonas sediminum (assembly GCF_900100175.1). Classification (GTDB taxonomy): domain Bacteria; phylum Pseudomonadota; class Gammaproteobacteria; order Enterobacterales; family Shewanellaceae; genus Ferrimonas; species Ferrimonas sediminum. The sequence goes on along the minus strand of NZ_FNEM01000007.1, from coordinate 43,022 downwards.
CCACCGGTCGCCAGTATCACGCCCTTGCTGGCGAAGTAGCTGATGGTCTTGCCGTTCTTCTCTGCTTCCACGCCGATAACCCGGCCATTCTGATCTTGAATCAGGGCCTTGGCCGTGGTGCGGGTATGGATGGGAATCTGCAGCTCATCGGTTTTGGCCATAAACTTGCTGATCCATTCGGCACCGGTGTGGTTTTTCGGGATCAGGGCGCGCTTGACGCTGTGACCGCCAAACTGGAACAGCTGATCTTTATAGAAGTCGACGTGAATGTAATCTCGCAGCCACTCGGCGGCCGGCAGGGCTTGTTCTGCCAGAATCTGAACCATCTCCGGATCGCCCAGATAGTCGCCCCCCTTGAGGGTGTCTTTGACAAACAGTTCGATGCTGTCTTCGATCCCTTTCTGTTTCTGAACCCAGTTGCCAGGGACGTTCATCTGGCCACCGGTGATCAGGCTGTTGCCGCCGACGGTTGGCATCTTCTCGATGATGACCACATTGGCACCGGCGTTCTTGGCGGTGATGGCGGCACTGAACCCGGCACCACCGGAACCGATAACCACCACATCAAACTGCTGCTCGGTGGCCACATCGGCTTGCTTTTTGGCTTTGGCTGCTCCGGCAATCAGGGTGACACCGGCCGCATCCAGGGAGTTGTTGACTGCCTCTTTAAAGGCGCCACTGGTGATGGTGGCACCGCTGATGCCGTCCACTTCGGTGCTGTTGTTGGCGATCATCGCGTCTTTCATCTCGGTGAAGACCGAGGCGGCGAGCACCTTGTTTTCGTTCTGTTTCAGAATCTGGATGCCCAGCAGCTGGCCATCTTTGACCTCGGTTTGCACCTGGATTTCACCATGCTTACCAAAGGCTTTGCCTTCGCTGGTGACGCTGGGGCTGTCAACGTGGCTGCTGCAGCCGACGACCAGGGCCAGGATGGCGCTGGAGATTAGAGTTTTCTTTAACACAGGATGTCTCTCTCTTTAAAAGCTCATGCCGATGGCGATGCCGTACTCGATGCCGTCGTTGGGCGTGGCCCCCCAGCTGTCGAACTGGGTCAGGTGCAGCTTGGTGTACACGGATTTGGTCAGGTTGGTTTTCAGGGTAGTGATAAGCTGATGACCGTAGCTGTCGTAACCCAGGGTCTGCTTGTGTTCGCCATCACGGCCGAATTGGCCTTCGTAGTTAACGGTCAGGCTGTGTTTCAGACCGGCGAGGGCGAAGGGGTAGCGGGCATTGATGACGGCGGCTGCACCACTGAGGCCATCGAAGCTGGCATTGGTGGGGCTAAAGGAAGCGGCGGAATAGTTAATGCCGGCACCGGCATTAATAAACAGGTCGCCAAATTTCTGATTGGTGGTCAGGCCCAAATACAGATTGTCTTCCATTACGGTGCGATTGGAGACCAGGAAATTCTGCATCCACAAGTTGTGATTGCTGCTGCCAATCTGTTTATCCACAATGGCCAGAGATTTAACTGTTAATTTGCCGTCAGCACCGTGTTGAGCGTCCTTAACTTCGCCTGGGTTTTCCAGTTTTACATAGGCAAATAGTGTGCCCCAGTCGGCTTTGTTAAAGTGGCTTAGTTTTAAAAATGGCTGGTTGTAGGCGCCGGCGTTGTCGTCTCGGGTATCTGAAGTATAGGCCTTGTAGCCCAGGTCCAGTGAGGTGGCTGACATGGCGGGAGCCACCAGGAGTACGGACAGTGCTGCGATTAACTTGGTGTTCATCTGAGGGATTCCTAGCTGAAAATTCCTGTTTAGAATACCGAGTTGGAAATAATTGACTGCGAGGTGGTTCCGAGGTTGGGTTGTCGGTTATTAAAGTGTGTGGAATGAGGAAGTGAATGAAATCGTTTTTATCAAATGCGAGAGAATTTGTGAGCGGCTCTAAATAATTTGATGGAACTTGATTGGTTTGGCTTTTTATCAATGTCTTGCCTTTGTGAAATTAACGTCAAAATAATCTTTTTTGTTTTATATATCAACTTAATAATCGTTGGCTTTGATTTTTTAAGTGCACCCAATACAAAAAAAGGCGCCCAGAGGGCGCCTGCGTCTATCCGTCGGAATTAGCCATCCGGCAGCGTCAGCGACGCCCGGAAGCGGTTGTCGCTGGTGTCGATCTCAAACTGCCACTCCAGTTGGCTGGTCAGGCGTTTGACCAGCATCAGCCCTAGGCCGAAGCCACTGTGGTTGTTGTTGGTCATGGGGTTGCTGATGACAATGCGGCTGCCCCGCTGCTGAATGTCGATGCCATCGGCACCATGTTCCAGGCTGTTTCGAATCAGGTTGTTGAGCACGATGGACAGGGGTTCTTTCAGCGTGGTCAACCGGGTGGCGTCACCGTCCAGAGTGACCGGAATGCTGCTGCCCTGGGCGTGCTGCTGATCTTCGACAATCTGACTCAGCATCTGGTTCAGGTGAACCGGTGACGGGTTCATGGAGCTGCAGTCCGGATCCATCATCCACAACAGGGTTTCGGTGATCGATTTCATCTGGGCGGTAGCCTGGCGAGCGTGCAGCGTCGGGCCGCTCAGCTGGCCCTGCTGAAGGGTTAGAATATCGAATGAGGACTGGCAGATGGCGATGGGGGTGCGCAGTTCATGGCTGGCAAAGCGCAGAAAACTCAGCTCTCGCTGTTGAGCCTGTTTCAGTTGCCGTATCGAGCCTTCCAGGGCGTCAACGATGGACTGCAGTTCGGCGTAGCACTGTTTGGGGAACTGCAGTGGCAGCATCTTCTGCCAGTCGTGTTGCTTGATGGCCTGGCTGATCTGGTGCACCGGCGTGATGACCTGGCTTTGCATGTAGAACGCCAGGCTGGCGACCACGCCGAAGGTCATCACGATCAGCAGCAAAATGGCGGTCATGTTTTTGGGAGCAAACACCAAGTCGTGAGTGGCATTGTAGTGCAGCCAGACGTAGTAGGGGCGTTGGTCACTGCCCTGATACAGCATCAAGGCATCGATAAAGGGGCCATCCACGTGTTGGTAGCTGATGGACTGAGGTTGTTTGGGCGGGACAAAGTCGTTGATGGCCCGCACCTGCCTGGGAACCGATTGCCAACTGTCAAATACCTGAATGTTATCGGTAATAAAGGCCTTTCCATTGGCCATGAAGAGCTGTTCGGCGGCCTGGCCAGCGTTATTCATGGTGATTTCATGCATCGAAAACATGCCGGTGCACATCATGCACAGGGGGATGATGCTGTTGATGGCCAGGGTGATGGCAAGAAATGCCAGACCATAGCCCTGGTAGACCCGTTTAAGGCTGAGTTTAGGCTTCATCTTGACTGACCTTAAGGCATAAGCCGACGCCGCGCAGGGTATGAATCAGCTTGCTGTCGAAGGGTTTGTCGACCACTTTTCTGAGCAGGTGAAGGTGGCTGCGCAGGCTGTCACTGTCCGGGGGAGTGTCGGGCCACAGCATCCGTTCAATCTCTTCCCGTTCTACCGTTTCCGGGCTGCGCCTGGCCAGTAAAGAGAGGATCTGCCAGCCGGTTTTCGACAGCGCCAGCGGCTGCTGCTGGCGCCAGGCCTGATGACTGCCAAAATCAATCTCAAGGTCTCCCAGTTTGAGCACCTTGGGGGCCGGACGACGCTCGGCGATTACCCTCAGGCGGGCCACCAGCTCCGGCAGGGCAAAGGGTTTCACCAGATAGTCATCGGCGCCGACTTCAAAGCCTTTGAGGCGGTCGTTGAGGTTGCCCCTGGCGGTGAGCATGATGATTGGGGTCGGCAGGCATTGGGCTTTCCACTGCTGGCAGGCCTGAACGCCGTCGCCGTCGGGCAGGTTCAGATCCAGGATCAGGGCGTCGTAGTGACACTGGAACAGCAACTCGCCCCCCTGGTGCAGGGTGCTGGCGTAATCGCAGTCGATGCCGTTGAGCTCAAGAAAGTGAACGATGTTCTTAGCCAGCAGGCAGTTGTCTTCGACCAGGAGGACGAGCATGATTCAGATAATCTCCAGTTGATGGGCGATGTGGATCAGGTTGGCGCGATTGCTGGCGGCCAGTTTTTTTCTCATCGCTTCGAGGTGGTACTCCACCCCTCTTACTGTCAGGTGCAGTTGTTCGGCAATCTGGTGGTTGTGCAAGCCCCGGGCGGTCAGTGCCAAGACCCCTAATGCCGTAGTGGTGAAGACCCGCCCTTGACGGTAGGGGTTAAACCGCTCCCGTCCCAGGCGGAACAGGTTCATCTGGGCCACCTCCAGAGTGCCGCCGAGGTGCTCGGTATCGATGTTGGTGTCGCTGAGCAGCGTAAAGCGTCCGGCCCAGGAGTGGCAGTCGGTCTGAATCAGCGGCCAGCTCAATACCTGGCGGATACCATGGCTGTGAAACAGGCGCCCGGCCTTGGTGGCATCCGGATCCAGACCATAGCAATAGGGTTGATGCAGCTGCAAGGCGGCGGCAAAGTTGGAATCCGATGTCGCGACCCGGCTCACGTAGTGCTGGTGCAACTGTCGAATCGTTGGCGACGAACACAGCACCCCTTGAGCCCGCCTCAGGGTGTGGGGGGTAAACAGGTTGCTGCGGCAGTTACTGTGGTAGTTGTCGTAGGCGCAGTGGGCTACTCCCTGAAACCAGAACCCGAGCACACCGTGGCGGAAGATGGCCGGCTTGATGGTATCCAGTACCTGTTGCCACGGGGGGGGAGTCCCGGTTATCCGGGAGGGTGACTGCGCGAGAGAGGTGTTCATCGACCGGTCCGAATGCCTGTTCAGGAAGAGGGAATACCGGGACTGTACTCAGGAGTGTCGTTGGGGGTAAAGGCCTTTGGCGCGGATCTTCAGGGCGCACAACAAAAGCGCAATTTCATTATGTAGGAAACGGAATTTTGACGTGATTTTGATGTCCCGCGAGTTAGAATCGGAGCGGCCTATGGATGGCTTGCCGATCCAGTGCCGCCTGCAGGGCGTCGATGATCCCCCTCTTCGGAAAGGGGCGCTGATCCATCACTTGGCGGTGTGGCAAGGTTGCTCGGATTTTTTGATTATCCATTTGAAAATGGGTGTGTAAGGTGCCCCTTTGATGGTGTTGGAGGCCAGGGGGTTAACCCTCGTAAGCCCGCTTGAATGCTGCCGGCGTTTTTCCGGTGTGGCGCTTGAAGTACTTGATGAAGTGAGTGGTGTCCTCAAATCCCAACTCAAAGGCCGCCTGCTGAACCGAGAGTCCGTCCATGGCCAGTTTGCGTTTTATCTCCAGGATAATCCGAAAATCGATTAACTGTTTGGCCGTGTGGCCACAGCAAGTTTTGCATAGCTGATTCAGGCATTTGTAACTGCTGTGCATCAGCTGGGCATACTGGCTCGCCTCCCGGATTTCGGTGAAATGCCTATCCACCAAGCGCAGAAACTCACCGAAACGCTCTTTCTGTTGTTCACTCAGGTGGATAAGGTGGCTCTCCCTCTGCTTGGCCAGCTTGATCAACATGGCTGACAGCAGCAGTTGCACAATGACGCCGCTGTCCGGCCCTTCGTTCATGGCTCGCTTCATCTCAGTCAGCATTGCCTTGCAGCTTTCGTTCAACTCCGAATTGAGATGGAGTACTGGAAAAGCGCTCAGGCTTTGATGCACAGGGACAAAATAGGAGGTACGGATGTTGGCGGAACTGGCGGAGAAGAACTCTCTGGTCATCAGAACCAGCTTCCCCCTGATCTTCTGCTTAACGTCGAACGCATGTATCTGCGATTTGTTGAGAAAGATGATGCAGTCTGATTCATAGGGGTAGGAGTGGAAATCGATATAGTGTTGCCCCTCTCCCTGTTCCACAAAGATCAGACAGAAGTGACTGACCCTGTGTGGCTCGTAAGGGTTGGCGCCATCATCGCAGATACTCTGGAGAAACTCCTCAAGGTCCAGTATATCCATGCCCGTCTCGCGAAGCTTAGGGCTGTCGTAGGTGATATTGGGAATGTCGTCGATTTTATCCATTTATAGGGCTTCTCAAGAGGGTTTGCCCCCGTGACTGCGCAGAAGTCTGAAGGCGTCTTGTGGAAAAAGAGGCATCAGCCCTTAATGGCCGACACCTCTCGGAGCAGAGTACCTTAGAGGTGCACTTGTTTCATCTTAGTCGCTCGTGCGTCATAGTCCTCGGTATGACACCCCTGACAGGCATCGGAGGGTCTCAGCCAAGGCTGACTGTACACGCCATCCTCTGAGTAGTGGTGGTCATCCTCAGAGGGGGCAGAGATGTCCACCTTGAACAGGTGTGACTGGCTGGGCATGTGACAGTTTGTGCACTCGGTGCTGCCGTGTACCATGGCAGCCATGCCGTTACCGCTCTCGGCGTTGGCAAATTCCATCTGGTGACAGTCCGTGCAGGCTTTCTTCAGGCCGCCTTCGTGTCCGGGCTTATCCCTGAAGTGGGTAGACATATGGCTCTCGTGGCAGGTGTTGCAGTGCATGTTCCGTTTCTTGCCTTCTGCGACTCCTGTTTCCGGGTTATAGCCCATCATGGTATCGGCGGCAATACGGCCACCTCGGCCGCCCAGGCCCCCAGTCCCTTTGAGAACCAGGCCTCCGATGGCATCACCGCCAAACTCTTCGGTATAGTCGGTCAGGTACTCGGGATAGGACTTATCACCGGCGTGGGTATGGCATTCAACGCAGGCAACCGGCTTGCCGAAGGCCTGGTCGTCAGCCTTCATGTCCGCTGAGGTACGAGCTTTGGCCAGGCGGGTAATGTTGTCGCTGGACGGGGCCTTGATGTGGTCGCTACCCGCACCGTGGCAGGATTCACACTGAACCCCGGTTTGTTCGAAAGTTCCCAGGATTCCCTCCAGGCCATCCTGATGATTGGGGTTGCGAACATCGCCCTCCTCGGAGGTGAAGTCCTTCCAGCCGGTGGTGTGGCAACGGCCGCAGTAGAAGGGGGCCCGATCCGGCCCCAGGTTATCGCCCCATGACCACATCTCATAGACGTAACCATTGTCATCGAGTTTGCCGATCACCTTGTCACCGGAGTAACGGTATCCATCGAGATCCAGCCACATAACCTGTTTCTTGTAGCCACCAATCACGTAGGAAACATCGTCATAACTGGTGGGGGCGCCACCTGGGTTGACGACGCCCTCCAGCATATCCAAGGCACCGATGATGTTGGTGAAGGGGTATTCTGGCATCTCGCCATCGATCACCTGGTTGAGCTTGAAGGGGTGGCCGGACTCAAGGAAGGCCTCCTTGTCGCTGTGACAGCCCAGGCAGGCCTGAGTGCCCACATAGCTCAGTTGGGCCACGGGCTCGGCTGCGATTGCGACGGTGACGGTGGATCTCGCTTCACCACCCCGACCATCGCTCATCTCGTAGGCCAGCTTGGCTTCACCGGCTTTTTCGGGCTCAAAGAGGATCTTATTGTCTTCGATGGAGACTCTACCGCTTCCGATCACTAGATCGACGCGGGTCAGGGTCAGTGGATCGCCATCGGGATCGCTGTCGTTGGCCAGGACGTCGATGGCCAGCTGAGTGCCAACGGTGGCCTCGGCGGTGTTCGGTTGTGCTATGGGAGCGGCATTCTCCGGCGGAGGAGTACCCGAGCGGTTGTCATCGCTGCCACAACCAGCAAGCAAGCTGATCAGTATCGCGGCTGTCAGCGTCTGTATGGGCGTGTTGGGCGCGTGGGGTTTCATCATCATCATTTCCTTGTAATAGGTGACACAACGCTTCGTTTGACCTTAGGGCCGAAACGAACTGAGTTGTGCATTATTAAAAGTACTGATGGACTCGATCATGAAACAGGTCGGCAAGGTTCTGATAATTGCCTTTAGCACACCGGGTTCTTGGAGTGTGATCGGAGCACGCCCTCTCTTTCTTCTGGGTTTGCGGTTCGCCTGAAGTGGTTTCTTCCACTGGGCAAAGGGGGGCTGGTCGGCGCGATGAGTGGGGCTGAACTGAGGCGGGAATATTCGCCGTTCCAAGCAGAATTACCACTACAATGAAGGAATAGCATCGACAGAGAGATTGGAATGGAACTGCACTGGATCTGGGAGTGGGTGGGGTATGCGGCCTCCATCGTGGTGGCGGTATCCCTGATGATGGCCGACATAAAGAAGTTGCGCTGGTGGAATCTGCTGGGGGCGGCACTGTTTGTTATTTATGGCTGGGCCATTGGCGCCTATCCGGTGATGTTGGTGAATGCCTTTATTGTGGTGATTGACATCTACTACCTGTTGAAGCTCTATCGTCATGAGGCGGAGGAGGCCAGCTGAGCCTCAGCCTTCGTGCTCTCGTTTGAAGGCCGCCGGGGTTTTGCCCGTATGGCGCTTAAAGTACTTGATGAAGTGGGTGATGTCTTCAAAGCCCATCTCGAAGGCGGCATCCTGTACCGACAGCCCATCCATGGCCAGTTTGCGTTTTATCTCCAGAATGATCCGGAAATCGATCAGCTGTTTGGCAGTATGACCGCAGCAGGCTTTACATAGCTGGTTCAGGCATTTGTAGCTGATATGCATCAACTGGGCATACTGACTGGCCTCCCTGATCTCGGTGAAATGCTCATCCACCAGGCGCAGGAACTCTCCGTAACGATCCTTCTGCTGTTCACTCAAGTGGGCGAGATGGCCCTCTCTCTGTTTGGCCAACTTGAGCATCATGGCTGACAGCAGCAGCTGCACAATGACGCGGCTGTCCGGTCCCTCGTTCAAGGCTCGTGTCATCTCGCTCAACATCGCCCTGGTGCTTTCGTTCAGAGCGCCGGAGAGGTGGAGTATTGGGAAGGCGCTCAGGGTTTGATGTGCTGGTACAAAATAGGAGGTGCGAATGTTGGCGGCGCCGGCGGCGAAGAACTCCCGAGTCATCAGCACCAGCTTGCCTTTGATTTTGTTCTCTCTGTTGAATGTATGGATTTGATATTTATTAAGAAATATGACGCAGCCAGGTTTGTAGGGGTAGGAGTGAAAATCGATATAGTGCTCCCCCTCCCCCTGCTCCACAAAAATAAGACAGAAATGACTGATCCTATGAGGCTGGTAGGGATTGGCCCCATGGTTACAGAGATCCTGAAGAAATGCCTCCAGATCCAGTATGTCCATGCCTGTATCACGAAGCTGAGGGCTGTCATAGGTGATGCTGGGGATGTCGTCGACTTTATCCATTTGTAAGCCTTATCAATAGGATCCGGTAAAGATGACTGCGTTGGGGTCAAGGGCTTCGTTGTGAAAAAAGAGGTGTCAGCTTAAACAGTTGACACCTCTTAGAGCAGAGTGCCTTAAAGGTGTACTCGTCTCATCCAGCGGTTGTCGGCGTTTTCATAGGCGCATTGGCCGCATTGGGGTTCATCATCATTTCCCTGCAATAGGTAACACGGCGGCACCACTGCCCAGGTTGGTCAACGGGTGCCAGGTTGTGCACTTGGGAAAATAATGGTGAACCTAATGATGAAACAGGTCGAAAAAGGCCCGAAAATTGCCGTTAAGGTACCGTGTGACGGGAATGTGATCGCCAGCGTCGAAAACGGGGGTTTTTGAATCTTCGGAAATGTCAGAGGGTGCCCGAGAGAGGGATGAGGGTCCTCGTCCGTTAACGTTCATTATCTCGCTTAAAGGCCGCAGGCGTTTGGCCGGTTAAGCGTTTGAAGTATTTGTTCAGATAGGTGGTGTCTTCAAAACTGAGATCCGAGGCGGTTTCCTGAGTCGATAGGCCATCCAGAACCAGCTTACGCTTTATTTCCAGAACCGTGCGAAAATCGATCAGCTGTTTGGCGGTCTGGCCACAACAGGCCTTGCACAACTGGTTGAGGCTTTTATAGCTGATGTGCATCCACTGCGTGTATTGGTTGGCTTCCCGGGTCTCGAGGTAGTGCTGCTCCACCAAGGTAAGGAACTGACCGAAACGCTCTTTCTGCTGTTCGCTCAGATGGGCCAGGTGGCTCTGTCGTTGACGCCCCAGCTTAACCAATAAGGCGATAAACAGTAGCTGTACCACCAGGTCATCATCGGCGCCCTCTTTCTGGGCCAGCCTTACTTCCTCCAGAAGGGTGTGGCAGCTCTGATCCAGCTGAGGAGACAGCTGCAGAACCGGTGAAGATGCTCGGTTCAGGTGAGTGGGAATGAAGTAGGAGGTGCGGATGTTGGCGGCACTGGAGGCAAAAAAGGATGGGGTCATGTTGATCATCTTTCCCTGCGGCCGGTCATCGGGGTCGAAGGCATGCACCTGATTGGGGTTGATGAAGATGACGCTGCCGGAGTGGTAAGGGTAGCGTTGGAAATCAATAAAATGCTCTCCCTTACCTTCGGTAATGTAGAGGAAGCAGAAATAGTTCACCCTGTGGGGCTGGTAAGGGTCGAAGTGGTAGCGTTCCAGCCTCGCCCGGAATAGATCAAGGTCCAGTATTTCAATGCCTGACTCCTCTATCGAAGGGGGGCGATAGCTGATGTCGGGAATATGGTCGCCGCTGTCCACGATGTCTCCTAAGGCTATGTACTGGGTAATGATGACAGGTTCGGGGGGAAGTGCCAGAGCGGGCAAAAATTAGCCAGCGACGAGTTGCCGCTGGCTGACAGGGATTACAGGTGAATCTTGCCTATTCGAGTGGCACGTTCATCATAGTCATCCTCGTGACAACCGGAGCAGCTGTCGTAGGCGCGAAGCCATGGTTTCACGTAGTCGCCGTCCGCCGAGAAGTGCCTTGGATCGTCCTTGGTGCCCTCGAGGTCGATCTTGAACATGTGCGAATTCCCGGGCATGTGGCAATCGATGCATTTGGCGGTGAATTCGTGGGCGGCGGAAGCGATGTCACTGCCCGAAGCGTTGGCGAACTCCTTGGTATGGCAATCGCTGCAGTCGCGCGCCATGGCGCCTTCGTGGCCGGGTTTATCCTGATTGACTTTGGATTTATGCGGGTTGTGACAGGTCGAGCAGGTGAAGCCTCCCTTTTTACCCATGGCGATGCCGGTGTCAGGATCGGTGCCCAGCAGTTCTGTCGCGGCTTGACGGCCACCTCGGCCGTCCCGGCGACCTTCGGGGCCGAAACCCGTCATCACTTTCAGGCGTGCCTCCAGGCTGTCGCCGCCAAACTCCTGGTTATGAGGGGACACGTAGTCTGGATAGCGTCGCACGGCATCATCAGTGCTATGACACTCGGCGCAGGCGATGGGCTTACCGAAGCCCATGTCCTGTGCCAGGTAGTCGTCGGTGGATCGGGGTTCGGCGATCTTGACGATGTTGTGCTTGGACGGGCTCTGGATGTGGGCCCTGCCAGCGCCGTGACAGGCTTCGCACTGGATCCCTGTCAGGGCAAAGGTGCCACCCATGCCCGGCATGTCGTCCTGTCGGTTCAGGTTGCGGTGATCACCACTGCCTTCGGTGTAGTCCTTCCAGCCGGTGGTGTGGCAGCGACCGCAATAATCGAAGCCATGGGAGTCAGGTGTATCATTGGCGCTATAAGGAAACGCATAGGGCACCTGCCCGCCTTTGGGGGCGACACCCACACCCGCCTTATCGCCGGACAGGATATAGCCATTGTTATCGATAAACATGGCACTGCGCATGTAGCCGCCGATGACGTAGCTGATGTCTGCCCAACTGCTGGGGTTGCCCAGAGTGTTGTCTACGTCCAGCAAGTCCAGCGCCCCTGAAATCGAAGTGAAGGGGTAGAGGGGCTCCTGATCGCCATCGACCTTGGTTAGCTTGAAGTTGTGGCCGGTTTCCAGATAGGTTTTTTTATCGGTGTGACAGGAGAGGCAGGCCTGGGATCCCACATAGGAGAGCTCTTGGGCACTGACCACCACGGTGACCGTGGATTCCGCCTGGCCGCCGTTGCCGTCGGAGATGGCGTAGCTGAGGATGGTGGTGCCCACCTCAACTGGGTCAAACAGTACCTGATTGTTGTGGACGGAGGCAGAACCCAGCCCCTTCAGGAGGATCACCGTCTCCAGGGTCAGGTTATGGCCATCGGCATCGCTGTCGTTGGCCAGGGCATCGATAAGGGTCTTGCTACCCATGGTGGCACTGGCTTCCACCGGGTTGGCGACCGGTGCGGTGTTACCCGGTTCGGTAGGGGTGCTGCTGTCGCTATCGCTATCGCTGCCACAAGCGCTCAGCAGGCTGAGCAGCATGGCGGCGGTGAGGGTTTTTAGGGGCAAACCGGCCCCATAGAGTTTCATCATCATCATTTCCCTTTAGTAGGTGACACAGTCGGCGTCCCGGGTATGGGAGAGCCCGAAGCGCAATAAGTTGTGCACCTGTGAAAGTAATGCCGAACCCCGGTTCAACATAGGTAAGAAAAGTCCTGAAACTGGCGATTTTTGTACCTGATTCACAGACTGTGATCCGGACCGATGATGTACGGCTGGAATGAGAATGATTTGGTCTGGTGAAGCTGATTAGTGTTTCTGATCAAGGGGTTGGTGGTGAAAATGTCCGTAACTCAGAAAGTGGTGCGTTTGCCTGGCGACGTCCGATGACAGCAACATGCTGGTGTGGCTAACCGGAAGCACGATGTGATCGCTCATGCCGTCGATGCGGGTTTCATCGACGGTAACGGTGCCGTCGTTGGGGGTATCGCTGAGGTTGAGCAGGAGATTGCCCATACCGATGCCGGCATCACCGGCCAGGCTGCCAAGAGGTGTGTCGGCCTCGTAGCCTCGATACCCTGAGGGCATCAGGCCATGTTCATGGGCGTTGCCCAGCAGCCTCAGCAGATTCCACTTCTGCAACTGCCGTGTCACTCTGGCCCCCTGATGAGGCGATCCCAGAGTGATCAGCCGGGATCCTGGCGGTAGGGAGCGCTGTTCGGCGTATTGGCGAATCAGCACGCCCCCCAGGCTGTGTCCCAGCAGGTAGATGGGTTGGCCAGGGCGCCAACGCTGATCCAAGCGCCGAAACAGCCTTTCCGGATCAATGGCCAGGCTGTTGTAACTGAAACCGTCCACCTGCCAGCCCCGATTGCGCATCAGGGCGGCGAGGGGACGCATGATGGTGTGGTGCATGTAGAGCCCATGAAGCATCACCAGCTGCATTGGTCTCTCCCCAATCTAGATCACGAGCAATCAGGGTACGCTAGTTTTTGCGCTTTTGGATCATGCTCAGGGTTTCACCCTTGGGCTTGTTGCCATAGAAGTTGTTGTAGTTGAGCAGATCGATCTGGTTAACACCAGTAACCGGACAGCGGCGCTCCTTCTTCATGATGGCACTGTCTTTGATGCGCTTTGCGTTAGCGTCATAGCAGTGAGTAGCCGAGATATTGACCCCGGACGCGGGGCCCGGGTTGCCACCGCCACCGCCTCCGGTGGCCAAAGCGGTGGAGCTGAAGAACAGGGCAACCAAGGTAAACAGTAACGTCTTCATGGTGGATCTCCATTTTTTTGTACTCATTACTCAGAGTAGACCGGGTTAACCGAATTTTTGTCACAGGCAGTTGGTTTTTTGTAATCGATAAAAACGAATACCTACATTCAATGTAATTGCTTTTGTATTTTAAGGCTGGCATCCATAATTGGTTTTAGCGATTAAGGAGGGGGTTATGTGGCACGGCCTCTACGAGTGGATTGAAAGGCGCTATGGCGCAAAGGAGCAACACCATGACACAGCATCTGACCGCACAAAATGGCGCACCCATTGCTGATGATCAAAATAGCCTGACTGCCGGACGACGCGGCCCGGTTGGCCTACAGGACTGGCACTTAATTGAAAAGCTCGCACATTTTAACCGCGAGCGGATTCCAGAGCGGGTGGTTCATGCCAAGGGCAGTGGTGCTTACGGCACCTTTACCCTGACTCAGGATCTGTCTCGGTACACCCTGGCGGAGCACTTTAATGAGGTGGGCAAACAGACCGAGGTGGTGGTGCGTTTCTCCACCGTTGGTGGCGAGGCTGGCAGTGCCGATGCCGAACGGGATCCTCGTGGGTTTGCGGTGCGTTTCTATACCAAAAACGGTAACCATGACATTGTTGGTAACAATACTCCGGTATTTTTCCTGCGGGATGGCATCAAGTTCCCGGACTTTATCCATACTCAGAAGCGCAATCCCATTACCAACCTCAAAGACCCGCAGGCGATGTGGGACTTCTGGTCGCTGAATCCGGAGGCACTGCATCAGGTCACCATTTTGATGTCGGACCGTGGTATTCCGCTGAACTATCGCCATATGAATGGCTATGGCTCTCATACTTTCTCGTTGTGGAACAAACAGGGGGAGCGGTTCTGGGTTAAGTTCCACTTTAAGACCCAACAGGGGGTAAGAAACCTGTCCAATGCCGAAGCGGACACCCTGAAAGGGATCGACCCGGACCATGCCCAGCGGGATCTGTACGGGGCGATTGAGGATGGTCAGGCGCCCAAGTGGACCCTGTATCTGCAGGTCATGCCGGAGAGGGACGCCGACAGCTATGGCATCAATCCGTTTGATTTGACCAAGGTCTGGCCTCACAGCGATTACCCGCTGATTGAAGCCGGGGTGCTGGAGCTGAACCGTAATCCACAAAACTACTTCAACGAGATTGAACAAGCGGCCTTTGCCCCCTCCAACCTGGTTCCCGGTGTGGGAGCGTCGCCGGACAAAATGTTGCAGGCACGGTTGTTCGCCTATGCCGATGCCCAGCGCTATCGCATTGGGGGTAACTACAACCAGTTGCCGGTGAACTGTCCCCATGCGGCTCAGCCCAATCATTATCAGCGCGCCGGAGCGATGGCCGGGGGCGGATGCCCTTACCACGGTGCCCAGCAGGAGTCCGGGGTGAACTACGGCCCCAATACCCAGCAGGGGCCGGAGCAGAAGCCACAGTATGCCGAGCCGCCACTGGCCGTGGAGGGCAATCTGGATCGTTTTGATCGCTTCGAGGAGGAGAACGTCGAGCAGGCCGGAAACCTGTACCGGCTGATGAGCGACACTCAGCGCCAGGCTCTGGCAGACACCATTGCCGCCACGTTGTCTCAGGTGACTGCACCGGTACAGCAGAGGATGCTGGCGCAGTTTGCCGGTGCCGATGCCGAGTACGCCGAGCGGGTTGCACAGGCCATCGAGGCGGTGCGAGGCTAGCAACTTCGGCGTGACAGCGAGCAATCACTGTCACCCTGAAGCTGGAAAAATGTGAGCCGGGTCTCTTGTTTCGCCAAGGTGGACGCTGTTAGTCTTCTTGGGCTGCGGGAGACCCGCTCTTTGTTTTCAGGTAGAGATGATGTCATTAACCATCACTTTTATCGCTCGATTTTGCCAGCCTCAATGGCATGGAGAGCGGTAACATAGATCGCTAACCACGCCATTGGGGCTAATTGAACCGACACCAACCGGGTCGGGATTCAATTGGCAAGGTGGTGTGTGCAACCTGACGCAGTCCTTCCTCTTCTCTCCCTGACCCGTTGTAACTCCACTTTTTTGCACCGGGAATACCATTTTGAAAAGCAAGCTTTTAGGCGCAACACTGATCGTTGCCGGCACCAGTATTGGCGCGGGTATGCTGGCCCTGCCCATTGCCGTGTCCCACATCGGGTTCTGGCCCGCCATGGTACTGATGATTCTGATCTGGGGATTGTCAGGCTACACCGCACTGCTGTTGACCGAAGCCAACCTGAGGGTAGGCAGCGGCCTGAACTTCCACGGCATGGCCGGAAAAGCGCTGGGGCCCTGGGGGCAGGTGATCTGTTCTGCCAGCTTTCTGGCTCTGCTGTACGCCTTGACGGCCGCTTATCTGACCGGCGGTGCCTCATTGGTGATGCTCAAGGCGCAATCCTTGTTGTCACTGCCCCTGGACAGTACTCCGGCCACATTGATCTTTGCCTGTACTCTGGGGCTGGTGGCGGCATTTGGAGTCAAGTATGTGGATCTGCTGACCCGGGGCCTGTTCAGCCTGAAGATGGTGGCGCTGGTGATCCTGGTGGCGATGCTGCTGCCGCAGAGTGAGCCGGCGAACCTGGCGCTGAACCTGGAGACCACCCTGGGCAACAGCCACTACCTGATTGCAGCGCTGCCTCTGATCTTCACCTCCTTTGGTTTCCATGTCTGCATTCCGCCGCTGGTGAAATACCTCGACGGCGATGTCGGCCAGTTGCGTAAAGCGTTTCTGTTGGGCAGTGCTTTGCCGCTGCTGTGCTACAGCTTGTGGCTGCTGTCGGTATTCGGCCCGATGGGGGTGTCTCAGCTGCAAACCCTGGCCGAGGGCGACAGCCTGGCCAACCTGGTCACGGCCATGACTCAGATCACCGGCTCAAGTCGGGTGGGCACCCTGGTGACCCTGTTTGCGGATCTGGCCTTGGTCACCTCCTTCATCGGCGTGACCCTGAGCTTGTTTGAGTATCTGGCGGAACTGCGTGGCCGTCGCAATGGCAAGATCAGTACCTGGCTGATCACCTTTGTGCCGCCGCTGACTCTGGCCCTGGCGATGCCGGAAGGGTTCATTGCGGTTCTTGGTTTTGCCGCCATTCCGCTGGCGGTGTTGATCGTGTTTCTTCCGGTAGCCATGGCCATCAAGTTGCGCCAGCCTGGACAAGGTGGCTATCAGGTGAGTGGTGGTAAGCCGGCTCTGGCGCTGGTGACCGTGCTGGGAACGGTGATCGTGGCGGCACAGCTGGCCTGACGACGCCGCATGCCAGGGGTTTAGTCACAAAAACGTTGCCAGGTGAACGGCCTGGCGGTGAAATTGCATCATGATGTTACGGTGAGGTTATGCCCCTCGCTGGCTTGTGATACAGTGACTTGGAACACAGAACAGCCGCCTTTTCAGGGCGGCTTTTCTAAACCCCATAAGGAATCTCCGCTCACCTTTCCCCAGAGACGGAGTCTGAAAAGGATCATAACGATGAAATCTTGGTTAACTGCGGCCATGGTCGTATTGCCGCTGACGGCGATGGCCGATGAAGGGATGTGGCAGCCTTATCAAATTCCCGCTCTGGAAGACAAGCTGACGGAGATGGGCCTGGAAATTGACGCCAAGACCATGTCGGATCTGGGTGCTTTCCCGATGAACGCCATCATCAACTTCGGTGGTTGTACCGCCTCCTTTGTTTCCCCCGATGGCCTGGTGGTCACCAACCACCACTGTGGTTACGGTGCCATTCAGTACCACTCCACTCCGGAAGACAACATTCTCGAGAACGGCTTCCTGGCCAAGACCAAAGCGGAAGAGAAGGAACCGGTTCCTGGCTACAAGATCTGGGCCACCGAGTCGATGGTGGACGTGACCGATAAGGTCCTGGCCGGAACGCAGGGCGCCGACAATGGCGAAGCGTATTACAGCACCATCGAAACCAACACCAAGGCGCTGGTTGCCGAGTGTGAGGTGAGCAAAGACTACCGCTGTGACGTTTACAACTTTCACCGCGGCGCCCAGTACTTCCTGATCAAGGAGCTGGAGATTCGCGATGTGCGCCTGGTGTACACCCCCTCCATGTCCGTGGGCAAGTACGGTGGTGACATCGATAACTGGATGTGGCCTCGTCACACCGGTGACTTCTCCTTCTTCCGCGCCTATGTTGGCAAGGACGGCCGTCCGGCGGACTACAGCGAAGACAACGTGCCGTTCCAGCCGGAGCGGTTCCTGAAGGTCTCCGCCAAGGGTGTAGAGAACGGGGACTTTGTGATGGTGGCCGGTTACCCTGGTCGCACCAACCGATACCGCACCGCCGAAGAGGTGCAGACCTACTTCGAAGCCATCTATCCCAAGTCCAAGGTGGCTCGGGAAGCGATCATCGATCTGATCAAGTCGACCTCTGCTGATGGCAGTGAAGCGCGCATCAAGTATGAGAGCACCCTGGCCAGCCTGGCCAACTACGCCAAGAACTTCCAGTCGATGATCGAAGGCTACGCCAAGACCGGCATCCTGGCCAAAAAACAGGGTGAAGAGAAGGCGCTGCTGGACTGGATCAACAGCGACAGCAAGCGGGCCAAGCAAT
The DNA here is from genome assembly GCF_900100175.1 of Ferrimonas sediminum. Classification (GTDB taxonomy): domain Bacteria; phylum Pseudomonadota; class Gammaproteobacteria; order Enterobacterales; family Shewanellaceae; genus Ferrimonas; species Ferrimonas sediminum. The sequence goes on along the minus strand of NZ_FNEM01000007.1, from coordinate 25,207 downwards.
ACGGTGACGTGATTAATCAGCTTAATGCGCTGATTGAAGAGGATCACGCCCATCTGGATCGTGACATTATCCTCGGTTACTTGCGCTACAACCAGATGACCAGCATCGCCGCACGTCTGTACCGCTTGTCTCAGGAGAAGCAGAAGCCGGATCTGGAGCGTGAGCCTGGCTATCAGGAGCGTGACTGGGATGGCATCAAAGCGGCCATGCAGCGTGTCGATCGTCGCTACGATGTCGAAGTCGATAAGGCGATTCTGGCACTGCAACTGGGCCAGTACGCCCAGCTGCCAGCTTCCGAGCATCTGGAAGATCTGGACCGGGTGTTCGGCCTGTCGGGCAAGTTTGACGCCGAGGCACTCAGCAGCAAGCTGGACGCCATGTACGCCACCACCGACCTGGGTAAGGCGGACACCCGTCTGGCGTGGCTGGACAAGACGCCGGAAGAGTTCCAGGCCAGCAACGACCCCTTCATCCGTTATGCGGTCGCAACTTACGATGCCAAGATGAAGCGTGAAAAGCAGGCCAAGGATCTGTCCGGTCGCCTGCTGCAGGTGCGTCCCGATTACATGGGCGCGATCATCGCCTACAACGAAAGCCTGGGGCTGCCGGTATACGCCGATGCCAACTCCAGCCTGCGTCTGACCTTTGGTAGCGTGGTACCTTACTCACCTCAGGATGGCCTGGTGGCGGTGCCATTCACCACCCTGGAAGGTCTGGCAGCCAAGGCCTCTGACGAGGCGCCTTTCGATGCTTCTGCCAAGCAGTTGCAGCTGATCAATGACAAGGTCTACGGTCCCTACAAGCAGGAGTCTCTGGGCAGCGTTCCGGTGAACTTCCTGTCCAACCTGGACTCCACCGGTGGCAACTCCGGCTCGCCGACCATGAACGGTCGTGGTGAGCTGGTGGGGCTGCTGTTTGATGGTGTGTATGAGTCCATCACCGCCGACTGGAGCTACAACAACGAACTGAGTCGTTCCATCCACGTCGACAGCCGTTACATGCTGTGGGTGATGAAGTACCTCGACGGTGCCGATAACCTGCTGGCTGAGATGGAAGTGGTGAAGTAATCACTGCGGTGCAATTTTGAGCCGAGCCCCGCAAAGCGGGGCTTTTTTCGGCTGTTGGCACGGTTGTTGTTGCGTTCAGGCCATCGAATTGCATAAGCTAACCCTCTGATGCGGCTATCGTATAGTGGTATTACCCAAGCTTCCCAAGCTTGTGAGACGGGTTCGATTCCCGTTAGCCGCTCCACAGACATAAAAAACCGACTCTCCGGAGTCGGTTTTTTGTTTTGTGGCTGCCAGTGCACTCACCCATTATTGGTGCGACTCCAGCACATAGTTCTCCAGGCACCTTTGCAGCCAGGAAGGGGTTGCCAGCCTCCCCTGGGCGTCCTGTTTCAACCAAAGGTAGGTGCTTGGGGGGCTGAAATGATCCAGTACCTGCTTGTCCTGCTGATAGCCCATCTTCTGAGCCTTGAGCCCCTTAAACTGCTTGAGGTAGTCCACGGCAGAGCGGATGCCGACGATGATGAACCCCTGGCTGTTGAGCAGCAGTTGCGCGGCGCAGCCGAGATCCGGCACTGTCGCCATTTCTTCCAGATAGGTTCCTTTGGAGCGGGCGTAACAGGCAAGAGGAGATTGATTGTCAGGAAAAGGCAGCGAGGCCAGCTTGACCAGTGGGTACCTCAGTAGCTGGTCCGGGCTCGGCTCCTCCCAAACCGGGTGATCCTCTCTGGCCACCAGGTAGCCGGATCGAATCTGAATGATTTTTTTACTCAGGATACCCTCTCTGTTCGCGGGCTCAAAGGCGATGACCGCATCCACCTCATTACCGCTTAGCCGGTTGATGCTGTCCCTGTTCCAGTAATCCATCTTTAGGGTCAGGCTGGTCTGATGCCGCTTGGCGGCTCTTTGCAGTGTCAGCGGCAGTGACATGGCCAGTTGAGGTACCGTGGTGATGGAGAGGCTCACCGAGTGTCCATCCTGAAGCGCGTCGCCAGTATCACAGGCTTCTTCACACAGCATGATCAGCTGGCGCAGTAATGGGTAGAAGTCGTGGGCAACCTCTGTGGGATGCATGCCTCCCGGCTGGCGGATCAACAAAGGGTCTTCAAACACCAGCCTCAGGGATTTCAGGTTGCGATTGACCTTGGAGAGGGTGATGTCCAACTGTTCGGCCAACTGAGCGATGCCGGTGCCATTGTACAGATGGCAAAAGATTTCCAGAGTAAACAAACTGAGTTTCTGTATCGCGGCAGACCGGTTGAGACGGTAAGGGGTGTCTTCGCACAGCTGCTGCATCCGTTTGATAACGGGGTAGAGCCGTTCTGCGACCTGGCTTCGTTCAAACCCGGTCTGCCTGCGGATAAACAGCGGGTCACCAAGGGCGTCGCGCAAGGTGTTGAGCCCCCGACTGATGGCGGCGGGGGTTATTGCCAGAGCGTGTGCTGCCTCCTTGGCATTGAGACGCTCATACACCTCAATAAAAATAGTCAGTTGGAAGAGGGTACAGTGCCGCAGTTTTTTCACAATCCAGACGTCCTGATAAAACTTACGGGTAATTTAATTGCAATGGAGGGCGTTGGCGATGTGTCTGTGAATAAAAGTGAACCTTTGTCAGCGGTTGTGATCCATTTCGTGATCCCCGCCCCGTATCGATGTCGTCAGGCGATCAAAACCCAGTATTCCTAAAATCGACATTTGATAATTCGTTTTTTAGGATTTGGTTATTACTCCATTTTGCGGGGGAAGGTTGGCGGCAATTGCCTGTTTTTTTATTTTGGTCAGTTTAAACCCCTTGTTTTCCCGAACGGTATTGGCTTTGCATGCTGTTGCGCTGCGGCTGATTCAGGGTGACCTTGGTCAACTTCGGTAATCGTCAGGCTCAATACCATGGCTACGACCACGGAGATGATGGTTTTACGGAGAATGATAATGATGAAAACACCTAAGGCACCCTTGGCGCTGTTGATCGCCTCTGCCCTGATGTTGGGCGGTTGTGGGGACGGAGACGATGGTAAGGATGGTCAGCCTGGTAATCCAGGACAGCCGGGGGATCCCGGGGATCCGGGCAGTGTTGGGCTGCATATTGACATGGCCCAAGAAGCCATCGCCCAGATAAAAGGGGCAAGCTATGACGACGGTATCATCACTGTTGATTTTGAGCTGACCAATTCACAGGGGGTTGGCCTGTTTGGCCTGGATGGCCATAACCCCTTCCACGATTTCCGCTTTTCAGTGGCTCAGTTGACCGTAGATGGCGACCTCAAGCAGTGGCAGTCACTGCTTAATGAGACCACCAATGACGCCGGTACCACGTTTGAGCAGGGTTTTGAAAAACTGAAAGACTGCCCGGATTGTCTGCAGGACAACCTCGATGGCAGCTACACCTATAAGTTCCACGCCGATCTGCTGCAGTGGGATGACCCCGCCGGTGTGACCTTTGACCCAGCCTTGACCCAGAGGCTGGCCATCGAGATGCAGTTTGAGTATGACTCCGGCCATGAACTGGCTGAAAACGCGCACTATGACTGGACTCCTGCCAGTGGAACCCAGGAGGGGGTGGAGACCCGGCAACTGCTGTCTATGGAGACCTGCTACACCTGTCACCAGCCGGATAGCCTCAAGGCCCACGGTGGACGGCGCCTGGATCTGGAGAACTGCCAGTCCTGCCACAACGGCGTGGTGTCTGATCCCGAGGGTGTCTCGGTGGAGCTGGGGCATATGGTTCACGCCATCCATATGGGGCCCAGTCGTCAAGGTAAGGACGAACAGGGTAATGTCGTGCCGATGCCTTACACTGTTTCGGGCTATCACGGCGCTCACGCCTTCGATTACCCCGCTTTCCCCACCAAGCCCTTTATGGATTGCACCGTCTGTCACGTCGAGGATGGGTCTCTGGCCGATGCGGATCTGTGGCTGAAAGACGCCAATGCCAATGCTTGTACTGGCTGCCATACCGACAGCCCGGTACAGCACAGCTCAGCCAAGAACCCGGAGCTGGTGTGTACCGATTGCCATAGTGGTGTGGATCACCGCCAGCATGGCGCCCCCTATGACGCGGCTGCAGGCTACCAGGTAACGGTCTCCAACATCCAGATTAACGCAGAAAACCTGCTGGAGTTTGATGTTCAGGTGACTGACTCAGAAGGGGGACTGGTGACCATCGACGAGGTCTACCAGCAGGGCTACTCTAACCCCTACATGGTGGTGAGCTGGGATGTGGAGAAAGACTACCCTGAACAGTCGGTGACTCTGGAAGGCGCCGACTTCAGCGAGGGCACTACCTATGAGCACCGCCGTTTCAGCCTCAAGGGTGATGGCTCAACGACCTATGCCGATGGCACCTTCCATGTCACCACCGAGAAGGTGAAGCGAGACATTACCTATACCCTGGATCTGCCCGCGGATATCAACCAGAGAACCCTGGAGATCCTGCCTTTGGTGAAGGTGTGTTTCGAGGACAACAGCTCTGTGCGTACCGATTGCAGCAGCGATGATGCCTACCCTGCTTATGTGCAGAGTGAGCCTGTGCGCACCATTCTGGGGGATGCTGGCGCCCAAGTGCCAGAGCGCCGGGGCATCGTCGATGAGGCCAGTTGCTTTGGTTGTCACTCCAAGGAGTTCTACCATGACTCCAACGGGGTGAACTGTATCGCTTGCCACACCAACGACAAGAAGTTGGTGGATGTGGAGGTGGATCATCAACCCACAGGCTACATGAAGTCTTCCAGCTTTATGTACAAGGCCCACAAGGCCCAGGGCCATGATAATGGCCATGGTGGCAGTGGCACCCTGCTCAAGACCGACTGCATGACCTGCCACTCAGCGGAGCAGGGATGGGGTGGTCTGGATTATGGCTTTGAATTGGGTCGTAATGCCGGCGCTGCGCTGGTCGTACCCAGCACCGTCACCGAGAAGGATGTGGCCGAGACCTGGTACGCCTCTCCGGACGTGGGAGCCTGCATGAGTTGCCACCAGAAGTACCTGTCCGATGCTGCCATGTCTCATATGGTCAGCAACGGCGGCTATTTCGGTGACGATAAGGCTCAGGCCCAGGCAGCTCAGGAAGCCTGTGCCGTGTGCCACACACCTGAGAAGGTGATGGCCCATCATGGGCACAAACTCTAAGTATCATCATTACTTGCAGTGACCCAAAGCGCCCGTTAGGGCGCTTTTTTTCTTAAAAAAAAGCCGCCCACTGGGCGGCCTTTTTCACATGGGGGTTAGTAATGCCAGGGGAAATCGGAGAAGTCCTGGTCCCGTTTTTCCAGGAAGGCATCACGCCCCTCCTGGGCTTCGGCGGTGCCATAGGCCAGTCGAGTGGCTTCGCCGGCAAACAGTTGCTGGCCCACCAGGCCGTCATCGGGCAGGTTGAAGCCGTATTTGAGCATGCGCATGGCAGTGGGGGACTTGGAGTTGATCTCCCGGGCCCAGCGTAGCGCTTCGGTTTCCAGCTCGGTGTGCGGCACCGAGCGGTTGACCATACCCATATCAAAGGCTTCGTCGGCGCTGTAGTTGAAGCCGCAGAAGAAGATCTCCCGCGCCCGTTTCTGGCCGATCATCTTGGCCAGGTAGGCGGAGCCGTAGCCGGAGTCAAAACTGGCTACGTCTGGATCGGTCTGCTTAAAGACCGCGTGCTCTTTGGAGGCCAGAGTCAGATCGCACACCACGTGCAGGCTGTGGCCGCCGCCGACCGCCCACCCGGGAACGACCGCAATGACTACCTTAGGCATAAAGCGGATCAGGCGCTGTACTTCCAGAATGTGCAGACGGCCCATGCGAGCCACGTCGGCCTTGCCGGCTTCCTCGCCTTCGTACTTGTAGCCATCCTTGCCGCGAATGCGCTGATCACCACCGGAGGAGAATGCCCACTGGCCTTTGGCTGAGGGGCCGTTTCCGGTCAGCAGCACACAACCGACATCAGACCATTGGCGGGCGTGATCCAGAGCGACATAGAGCTCATCAACGGTTTTGGGACGAAAAGCGTTGAGGCAGTCGGCGCGATCGATGGCGATCCGTACTGTGCCCTGATCTTTGGCTCTGTGGTAGGTGATGTCTTCGAAGTTAAAGCCTTCGACCTCTTCCCATAGGGAGGGGTCAAAGATATCGGAAACCGCGTTGCTCATGGAGATACCCTTCTGATTTATCTGCGCCAAAGGCTAGGCGGAAAGCCGATTAAGGTCAATGGCGGAAATGAGGAGTATGGTCAGGCTGTGACTTTATTCCTGCGGTAATGCGTTGATAAGGGCGTCCAGCAGCGGCAGGTCGGCCGGGGCCAGGGTGGTGGTATCCACCTGCCTGGGAGCGACCCACTGCCATTGGTCATGGCTGCCGGTGAGTTTGATGGGTTGCGGCCGCCAGTGGCACAAAAATCCATGCAGACGCACGCCTTTGCTGCCGTAGTGATGCTCGTTGTAGCCCAGGCTCGGGCCAATGGCTTGGGTGATGGTCAACTCCTCCATCAACTCTCTGGCCAGCGCCTGCTGCAGGCTCTCCCCCGGCTCCTGCTTACCGCCGGGAAACTCCCACAAGCCCCCCTGGCTGCTGTTGGGGTGGCGGCGGGTCAGCAGTAGTTTGTGGCCATCGAAGATGAGGGCACAGGCGACATTAAGCATTGAGGGACCTTATTCGAGTGGCGCGAGTCAACAAAAACAGCCTCAGTTTGGTAGTATTCAATCAGGAATTCAATGACCTTCCCACAAGGGAAGGTCTCGAGTAAGGAGAGCTCAACTCATGACCCAGGATAGGGATCTCAGCCGCCCATGGCTGAAAGTCTGGATTGCGTGCCTATATCTGCCTCTGGGCATTCAGATGATGTTTTGGTTGATGGCCCTCGGGGTGGTGGATTTCAGCCTGCCGTCGACGCTGACTGAGTTGCCACTGATGCTGCTGCGTTATTATGTGTCGGTGACCGTGTTGCTGTATCCGGCGTTTTTCCTCTATGGCCTGTTTTATGCCTTGCATCAGAATCGATGTGGCTGGCCGGCGTGGAAGGTGATGCTGGCTAGCCTGATCCCTTTCCTCAGTGCGGCCCCCTATGTACTGGTGGTGGAGATCGGCAGTTACTTTTCCGGCCAGTAGAGAGAGTGGGATCACAGTGTGGGCGGGGTATTCCCCTGCCACGATTCCAGCTTCCGAGCTGGATCACACTGTTGGCGTTGCCCCTGTGCAGCGGCTCTGACGGAGGTTTAGACTGCTGAAAAACGTAACTCATTAAGGTGTCATGATGCAGCCGACCACTGCCACCGTTGTCAGTGCACAGCGGGTCAACCAGGACGTATATCACGTCCGCCTCCAGCCGCAACAGCCATTGTCAGCCACCGCGGGCCAGTACGTTGAGATCTGCCTGGATAACGGTTGGTGTGTGCCCTATTCCATGGCCAACTGCCCGGTTCCCGACGGTGAGCTGGAGTTATACATTCAGCACTTTGCCGACGGTGCGGCCTGCCATCAGGTGATTGAAACCCTGACCAGTCGCAAAGAGGTGCCGATTCTGGTGGATGGCCAGGTAAGTTACCAGCCTGACTGGGATAACGATCCCCTGGTGGTGTTGTCAGCTGGTTGTGGTGTCAGCCAGTCGCGCAGTCTGATCGAGGCTCGCCTGGCCTCCGGATCGGCGCAGCCGGTGTATCTCTGCTGGGGGGGGCGAGATGAGCAGGAGTTGTTTGAACTGCCGCTGCTGGAGCAATGGCTGACGGATCCGAGATTTATGGCTGATCTGACCCTGGAGCAGCCACCTCTGGGGTGGAGCAACAGCGAAGGCTACGTGGTGGATGTGGCACTAAAACGCCTGTCCTGGATGACCCCGCTGGAGCGCCGTCGTGCCAGGGTGGTGATGACCGGTTCCCCGACCATGGTCGATGCGACCATCGCTCGAATGGAGCTGGCCGGCTTCTGCCGCACCAACCTGCTGGCCGATCAGGACTTCTACCAGCCCCGCACCCTTAACGCCTGATTTCCTCCTTAACATCAACGCCATCATTGAGGTGGCGTTGTTATTCATTTTTGTGCCAAAAATCAGTGAACGTGCCACACTTTATAACATTGGTACAGGCTGAGGAACTGTCTGGTTTTCCCCGCGAGAGGGGATCCGGGAGGGTTGCTTTTCGCTGAATTTGCGGTTTCAGTGCCTGAGGTTTTGTTGTCGTCGTAAGGCTGGTTAATGACCCTGAAGCGTCTGGCGTTGCTGCTGTCCATGGTGTTGGTGTTGGTGCTGGTGGCCAGTTATTGGCTGCTGCGGACTCTGGTGATCATCCCTATGCTGGAGCGGGAGGTGGCGGCGCTGCAGTGGCATGAAACCCTGACGGTGCAGCAGTGGCTGACTCAGCAACAGATGGTGGTGACCGAACTGGCGGCGTCTCCCGGCTATCGCGATTGGGCGTCGCTGGTGTTGGCGGGGCAACCCGCGCCGCTGACCTTCAGCCGGGGCGAAGAGGTGGCGTTGCTGTATCAGCCGGATTTGTCATTGACAGGGTTCAGTGCCCGCGAGCCACTGGTGGCGGAACAGTTTCCCCTGTTGGCGGCGGGGGCTCCCTATGTGAGAGCCCGGTTAATGCCGGCGATGCTGCCGGAGACGGCCATGGAGCGCACGGGACTGCTGCGCTCCGGAAACCAGTTATACAGCTTCAGTGCTTCTACCGTGTGTGCTGGGCGGGGACTGGGATGCAGCCTGGGATACCTGCTGCTGCTCAAACCACTGCCCCGGGCAGAGATGGCTCAGCTGTTCGATCGTTTGGGTATTCGGGTCGAGGTCAGGGCGGCCACCATCGACGATCAGACTCTGCCCCGTTTGTTTGAGATCAGCGGGTTTGATGAACCGCAGCAGGTTCGCAACCTGTTGTTAAATGATGCCCTGTCCCGGGGGGGCTGGGTGATCACCATTGAGCATGCCGCCATGGTAAGCCGGGGCGTGGAGAAGCGGGAGTGGATCGCCTTCGCGCTGTTGCTGGTGCTGTTGCCCGCCACTAACTTCCTATTATGGCGCGTGTTTGTCACTCCTATTGAGTTTGGCAGCGCCCAGTTGCGGCAGATGGAGCGGGAGCAGCATTACCGAAAGTTGCCGGTAAAGCTGTATGTGGAAGAGTTTCGACACCTGTTGAATGCTTTTAATGGTTTGATCTCCCGTGTCGAAAAGCAGCGTCAGCAACTGCAGGATCTCAGCCAGACCGATGCCCTGACCGGGTTGGCCAATCGCCGAGGTCTGGATTACTTCTGTGAGCGGGAGTGGCGCCGGTTATGCCGGGCTCGTTACGGCGGCGCCGTGTTGATGTTGGATATCGACGACTTTAAAGCCTACAACGATGAGTTTGGCCACCAGGCCGGCGACGAGTGCCTGATGGCGGTGGCTCGCGAGATCAAGCGGGTGGCCAGGCGTGGCGAGGACATCGCCTGTCGCTACGGCGGTGAGGAGTTTTGCATTATCTATGTGGAGATACAGCCGGATACCATGGAGAAGCTGGCGGAGTCGCTGCGTCACCATGTGGAAGTGCTGAATAAAAGCACGGCCGTGATTAAGCGCCACCTTACTGCCAGCATCGGCGTGGCCTTGGTGGACCCAGGGGTCGATCTCGGGAAGCAGTTCAATAATTTTGAGCAGTTAATTCGCATCGCCGACCAGCAACTCTATCTGGCCAAGCAGCAGGGTAAGAATCGGGTAAAATTATGGCGAATGCGGGCCGAGGCTCCGCAGAATCAGAAAGCCTGATCCTGCGGGCTGGCTCAGAGCCGGGTAGCGCTGCGACAGGCGGAGGCAGGTTTGACGAAATGCTGGAAGCGCATTCGGTAGCCGCAACTGAGATCCTGCTGGGCCTGATCGATGCAGACGACACCGGGTTGATGATCGAGGAACTGCTCCTGGTTGAAGCTGATCAGGTCGTAGCTGTCCGGTTGCAGCGTGCCGAGCAGGTGTCCCAATACCTGTTGAGCCTCCTGCTGAGGCAGGTTGGTTTCAAAACTCACGTAGGAGCTGTTTTCTTGTGGCGTGATGTGCATGGTGGCGTAACGGTCACCGTTGATGGCGTTCATGGAGTAGCCAAAGGGCTCAAACAGGAAGTCGTCCACATCAAACGCCGGCAGCAACTGCGACCAGTTCAGTCGTTGGCGTATCCCCTCCAGGCTTTGGTTGTTACTGCGCAGGTAGGCGGCGGCGTCACCATTGATGTGGTACATCAGCAGCTCGACCGTGGCATCATCCTGAGGCGGCTCAAAGGGGCGATCCAGGTGGTAAACGTAGTTGTGGTGACCATCCAGGTAGCCGAGCTGATAGCAACAACCGTCCAGATGCTGGTTCAGCGCCTGAAGATCCTGCTCGAAAGAGCTTTTCTGCAGATGGGACTGGTATTCGTTTTTGCGCTGGTAACTGAGCATGGCCAGCTGCTGCTTAGGAAAGCGATCCAGAAAACTGACGACCGCATCCACCAGGGTGGTGGTACCACAGGTCAGCATCAGGAAGCGATCGTCCCAGACAAACAGACTCGACTCACTGAGTAAGTAAGCATCACAGTGCTCGTTGTGCACGGACGACAAAATGGTGGCATTGGCTTTGGCAACGATCTGGTGCCAGAACGGCTGCTCCAGCTGCCGCAAAGAAGGTTGACCGGGTTGGAGAACCACCTCGATTTTCTTTTCAGAACCTTCAAAAAATTGCATTACGTGTTTTACTCCTGTTGAAGGACTGCCCCATGTTGGGAGCAATAAAACCGGATTAGCAGAAGGCTTCTGCCTCCCCTCAACAAGTTTGGTGTTCCTTTTGGGGTCTGAATGAAACGGTTAAGCATTGGTTGTTTCAGCCAGGCCGCCAGACGGAGCCACCTCCCCATATTTCTTGTTCACTTCCCCAAAAAGCCGCTAGCTGCGATGGCTACGGCCGGGGAGAGCCTATGCCCAAATGGCAATGGGGCCGGATTATACACAAATTTTCAGTGTGGCTCATGGCCCTGGCCTAGACTTAATGGACGTGGTTACCCGACTCACGGCCATAAATCTGTCATTCGACGGTCATGAAAATCGCACATTGATTACTGAGGTTAGCGGATAGCCGGCCAACAGGCCATGGGAGGGGGAAGATTCGGGGAGGAGCCTTGATGAAACACAGGATGAGTGTAGTGGTGGGGCTGGCGTTGGTGCCAGCCTCTTTGGCCTGGGCTGACGTTCAACCGGTGCTGACCGAGCAGCGCTGCAGTGAAGGCCAGTGCCGACTGGTATGGCAGTATGAGGGCCAATGGCAGGCGTCAGGCCAGTCGTTGCTGTCGCTGTACCAGGAAGCGGAGCGCTACGGCAATGGTGCGGTGCAGATTCGGGAGGACCTGGCTTCCCGAACTTTGATTGTTACAGTGGATCAACTGCATCCGACACAGGTACAGCAACGCAGTTCTGCGCCAGTCTCCTGCGCTACCCGCTCTTGTGAGCATTGATCCGCTCAGGCAAGCGGCAGGTCGTCTGCCAGGCTGCGATGAACAATGAACTCCCTGAGCCAGCGATGGGCCGGATCCTTGGTCAGGTGTTCTGGCCAGCCCAGAAGGTTGCTCAATGGTGCCATTTTTAATGGCAGGGGCAGTTGCACCAGTTGGTGAGTGCTGCAGACTCGATCGGCAAAACTTCGGGTACAGGTAAAGGCCAGTTCACTGTGTTGACACAGCAGGGCGGCAGAGTAGAAGTCGGAGGTTCGCATGGCCGCATCCAGATGGTGACCGGTTTCCGCCAATACCTGATCCAACAACCAGGAATCACTGCCTTCACACTCTATTTTCAGATGCGTCAGGCCGACGTATTGCTCCAGATCCCAGCGCTTTTTTAACACCGGATGCTGCCGGTGTACCAGACAGACATGATCGTCCCGGTTGAGCTCAATGCTCTCCAGCTGTTTTGGCAGGCTGGAGACGTGAAACGGGTGCGGTGATCTGGGGTCGTTGTCTCTGGGAAAGATCGCCAGATCCACTTCGCCTTTGCAGAGTTTATCCAGGCCCACAGAATCCCAGGTTTTGGTTTCCAGCATGATGCCCGGGGCTTCGCTCATCAATGGGCCCAGAAAGCGTGGCAGCAGGGTGGCGAAGCAGGTTTCGGTCATGGCCAGTCGAAATCGTCGCTGGCTGGTGTGGGGGTCAAAGCCCTGAGGTTCCAGTATGTCGTCGGCCATGGCCAACCACTGTCTGATTCGAGGTTCCAGAGAGCGGGCCCTTGGCGTTGGGGTCAACCCTTTTGGATGGCGGACAAACAGGGGATCGCCGAGTTGCTGGCGCAACCGGGACAGCTGTTTACTGACGGCGGACTGAGTCAGGCACAGTTTATCGGCGGTGCGGGAAACACTGAGTTCCTCCATCAGGGTCAGCAAAATTCTGAGCAGATTCAGATCGGTATGGCGCAGCATGATATTCCTGTTGAGACTATCCGGTTAGGATTATTCGTCATTTTAATTCATATCCAGCAGCCCCTACAATAGACGCCATCATCAAGTAGGAGTTTGCATGCGCTTAAGAAATCCATTGCCGCTGTTTATGATGATGGTGTTGTTTTCACCATTGGCCATAGACATCTTTTTACCCGCGATTCCACAGATGGCCGAGGCGCTGTCGGTGCCCGTTGCCTGGGTGCAACAAAGTTTGCCGATGTTTATGCTGGCGTTTGGGGCCGGTCAGTTGGTGGCCGGACCGCTGGCGGATCGCTATGGTCGCCGTCCGGTGGCGCTGGTGGGAACCCTGCTGTATGTGGCGACCTCGGCCATGGCGGCGCTGGCAACGGATTATTCGATGTTGATGCTGTCGCGCTTGGGGCAGGGGTTTGCCGCTTGCGCCCTGTCGGTGGCGGCGTTTGCTGGGGTTCGGGATTACTTTGGCGCCGAACGATCCAAGCCGATGTTCAGCTACCTCAACGGGGTAATCTGCATTGTTCCGGCTGCGGCGCCCCTGCTGGGCGGCTTGCTGACCCATTGGTGGGGCTGGGCGTCCAACTTTTGGTTTATGGCCGGTTACGGTGCTCTGGTAAGCCTGTTGCTGTGGCTGATGTTGCCGGAGACCCGTCCCGCAGAAACTCGCTCAGAAGGCCGCCTGTTGTCCCTGAGCCGTTATATGAGCGTGGTGTCGGTGCCAACCTTCCGTTTCTATGCGGTGCTGGCCATGCTGGGGATGGCGATGATCATCGGCTATGTATCGCAGTCGCCTACCCGTTTGATGGTGGAACTGGGGCTGGATGCACAGAGCTACGCCATCTGGTTTGGCTGTAACGCTCTGGTCAACATTATCGCTGCCTTTACCGCGCCGAAAATGGTGGGCATCGTCGGCCAGAAACGTTCTCTGTGGCTGGGGGTGATGCTGATGGCGGCGGCCGGTGTGGCTGAATACAGCCTGAGAGGGTCGATGCAGCCGCTGGCCTTCATGGGGCCGGTGTTCGTTGCCAGCATTGCGTTCTCGTTCCTGATAGCCATCTGTGCCGGCAGTGCGCTGGCCCCCTTTGGCGATCGTGCCGGTACCGCCTCGGCATTGCTGGGATTGTTCCAGATGACCGGTGCGGCGATTGTGGTCGGGGTCTTCGGCGCCAGTGGCCTGACGGCGGTGGAGCAACTGTCGTTGATGATGGCACTGCCCCTGGTCTGGGTGCTGGTCTGCAGGTTGACCCGGGGACGGGAGATGATGCGGCCTGTTTCGGCACAGGCCTAAAAAAACGGCGCCCTCGGGGCGCCGTTTTTGTTTCATGACAATGTCGTCTTAGCGAGATTTCACGTACGGGGTGCCGACGGCTTTCGGAGCCACAGAGCGGCCGATAAAGCCGGCCAGCAGCAGTACGGTCAGGATGTAAGGCAGTACCTCAATGGCCTGAACCGGTACTTCGCCAATGCCCGGCAGAGACACACCCTGCAGACGGATGGCAACGGCATCCAGGAAGCCAAACAGCAAACAGCCGAGCATCACGGTTACCGGGCGCCACTTACCGAAGATCAGCGCCGCCAGGGCGATAAAGCCTTTACCAGCACTCATATTGGGCACGAAGCCGGCGTTCTGTCCGGTGGACAGGTAAGCTCCGGCGATACCACACAGGATGCCGGCGATGATCAGGGCGCGGTAACGCAACCAGGCCACGGAGATACCGGCGGTGTCTACCGCATGTGGATTTTCACCCACCGCTCGCAGACGCAAACCAAAGCGGGTGCGGTACAGAATCCACCAGCACACGGGTACCAGAGCAAAGGCGCCATACACCAGCAGGTTATGACCGGAGAGCAGGGTCGAGTAGATGCCACCAATCACCGGAACGTCTGCCAGAGTGTCGGCAAACGGGAAGTGGATCGGGTTGAAACGCTGCTCGTCGGTCAGGGTCGGGGTCTGGCCACCGAGTCCGAACCAGTAACGGCCCAGGGTGATGGTCAGGCCGGCCGCCAGAATGTTGATGGCGACACCGGAGACCACCTGATCACCATTGTGGGTGATGGAGGCAAAGGCGTGAATCATCGACATGCAGACCGCGACAAAAATTGCCGCCAGCAGACCCAGCCAGACGCTGCCGGTAACCGAGGCGGTGGCTGCCGCCGCAAAGGCCGCAGACAGCATCTTGCCTTCCAGGGCAATGTTAACCACACCGCTTCGCTCGGAGAACATGCCGGCCATGGCAGCCAGCAGCAGTGGAGTGGATACCCGCAGGGTGGCGTCCAGAATCAGAATGATATTCTCAAACATGGTTATGCCTCCGCCTGAGCTTTGGGAGTGATCATGGCAAAGCCTTTCTCCAGGTACGGCTTGAGCATGTACTCAAGGGCACCACAGAACAGAATCACCAGTGCCTGTACCACCACCACGATGTTGCGGTCCAGTTCCGGGAACTCAAACGCCAGTTCGGCGCCGCCCTGGAACAACAAACCAAACAGGATGGAGGCCAGGATGATGCCTACCGGGTGGCCACGTCCCATCAGGGCGACGGCGATACCGGTGAAACCGTAGCCGGCAACGAAGTCCAGCTTCAGCTGGCCGCTGTAGCCCTGCACTTCGTTGATGCCCACTAGGCCAGCCAGGGCGCCGGAGATCAGCATGACGATCACCGTCAGCTTCTTGGGATCGATGCCGCCATAACGGGCTGCGGTCGGGTTGCTGCCCAGGGCGCGAATGGCAAAGCCCCAACGGGTGTGCCACAGCAGGACCCACAGGAACACGCCGGCCAGCAGGGCGATGATGAACGACAGATTCAGGGGGGAAGCTTCAAACTCGATGCCAAACCATCCGAGAATCTCATGCATAAACGGCAGCTGTGCGCTCTGTTCGAAGATCCGTGATACCGGGGCCATCTGACCGTCCAGCTTGAGCACGTTGACCATCAGGTACACCATCAGCGACGAGGCGATGAAGTTGAACATGATGGTGGTGATCACGATGTGGGAGCCACGGTAGGCCTGAAGGTACGCCGGAATCAGTGCCCACAGGGCACCAAACAGCATACTGGCGATCATGGTGATGGGCAGCAGCGCCCAGAACGGCAGGCTGGCATCCAGGGCCAGACAGGCGAGACCCACGCCCAGACCACCGATGTACGCCTGACCTTCACCACCGATGTTAAACAGGCCGGCGGAGAACGCCAGTGCCACACACAGGCCGGTAAAGATGAAGTTGGTGGCGTAGAACAGGGTATAGCCGATACCCTCTTCGTAGCCCAGGGCGCCGTACAGCATCACTTCAGCGGCTTCGATCGGATCGATGCCGATGAACAGGAACACCAGGGCGGAAACGGCAAATGCCATTGTTACGTTCAGCAGCGGCATCAGGCCTACGTTGGCCCATGCCGGCATTTTGGAGTCGCTCACGCTGCATCTCCTTCGGCCTTATCGGCCTGTTTCAGTTCATCAGGGATGACGTTAGCCATCATCATGCCCAGAATCCGTTCATTGGCTTTGTCGGCGGCCACTTCGCCTACGACCTGGCCGTCAAACATCACGATGATGCGATCGGACAGGGACAGTACTTCATCCAGCTCAACGGAGACCAGCAGGACCCCTTTGCCTTCGTCGCGCAGCTCGATGAGCCGCTTGTGGATGAATTCGATGGCGCCGATATCCACGCCCCGGGTAGGTTGACCCACCAGCAGCACGTCTGGGTTCTGGTCGACTTCACGGGCGATGATCAGCTTTTGCTGGTTACCACCGGAGAACAGAGAGCTTCGCAGATTCGGGTTGCGCGGACGCACGTCCCATTCGTCCATCAGGCGGCTGCACTCGGATTCAATGACCTTGGTTTTGGTCAGAACAGCGCCGTTGTACTTATTCTGCTCGTGATAGCCCAACAGGGCGGATTCTTTCGCGGTAAATGGCTTCACCAGACCCATGGCGAGGCGATCTTCCGGTACGTGGGCCACACCCAGTTCGCGAACCGCTTTCGGATCGCTGGGGTGCTGGGCATCGATGACGGTAGAACCAATGGTGACCTGGCCACTGGTGGGCGTCATCAGGCCACTGAGCACTTCCATCAGCTCAGACTGGCCATTGCCGGAGACGCCGGCAATGCCGACCACTTCGCCGGCCTTGAGGTCGATATTGACCTTCTTCAGCAGTTCCACACCACGATCGTCGACCACCGTCAGGTCTTCGGTCTTGAGCAGAGTCTGCTTGGGCTTGGCGGTTTCCTTGTCCACTTTCAGGCGAACCTTGCGGCCTACCATCAGTTCAGCCAACTCTTCCTTGTTGGTCTCTTTGGTAACCACGTGAGAAACCATGGCCCCCTGGCGCATAACCGATACATTGTCGGTGGCAGCCAGGATTTCCCTCAGTTTGTGGGTGATCAGCAGTACCGTGACCCCCTGGTCGCGCAGGGCGTCCAGAATTCGGAACAGGTGATCGGTTTCCTGAGGTGTCAGAACCCCGGTGGGTTCATCCAGAATCAGAATGCGGGCGCCGCGATACAGCGCCTTAAGAATCTCCACCCGCTGCTGCAGGCCTACCGGAAGGTCTTCGACAACCGCATCGAGAGGCACATCCAGTTGATATTCTTTGGCGAGACGCGCCAGTTCTTTACGGGCTTTGCTCAGGCTCCCTGCCAATAAAGCACCTTCCTCGGCGCCCAGAACGACGTTTTCCAATACCGTGAAATTGTCCACCAACATAAAGTGCTGGTGCACCATGCCGATGCCGGCGGCGATCGCCAGCCTCGAGGTTTTGATTTCACACTTTTTACCGTCCACCAGGATGTCACCTTTATCGGCTTCATAGAAACCGTAGATGATGTTCATCAGAGTGGATTTGCCGGCGCCGTTTTCGCCGATGATGCCGTGGATAGTCCCCGCGGGGACCTGCAGGTCGATATGATCGTTGGCGTGTACAGCGCCAAAACGTTTATCGATGCCACGCAGTTCCAGGGCGAACGGTTTTTCAGTTCGGTCTGACATAGCAGAGTTCTCTTTGCGATCTGGCTGAGATGCAGGGAGGGGAAACCCGGGGGCGTGGCCCCCGGGCTTGGAGCAGTAACTTAGTAGTTACAGGTGTTGTCGCTCATGTAGTCATGAACAACAATATCACCGGACTTGATCTTGTCGGAGATGGCAGTCAACTGCTTTTCCATCTCTGGAGTAACCAAGGAGCGGTTGTAGTCATCCAGTGCCCAGTCAACGCCATTTTCTTTCAGGCCGTTGGCGTGGATACCAGGTTCCCACTTGCCGTTCTGGTAGTCTTCAAACATGGAGTAGGTGGCCAGACCGACGCGCTTAACCATGGAGGTCAGCATCACGCCTGGGTGCAGGTAGTTCTGGTTGGAGTCTACACCGATGGCGAATTTGCCTTCGTCTTTCGCGGCCTGGTAAACACCCACACCGGTACCGCCTGCAGCGGCGAAGACAACGTCAGCACCCTTGGTGAACTGAGACTTGGCCAGTTCGGAGCCACGGGCTGGATCGTTCCAGGCCGCAACGGTAGAACCGGTCATGTTCTGGAATACTTCGGCGTCTTTGCTGACGAACTTGGCACCCTGCTCATAACCACAAGCGAACTTACGGATCAGAGGGATATCCATGCCACCTACGAAGCCCAGCTTCTTGGATTCAGACTTCATGGCTGCCAGCGCGCCTACCAGGAAAGACCCTTCGTGCTCTTTAAACACGATGGATTTAACGTTTGGCAGGTCTACTACAGAATCGATGATTACAAATTCGGTTTCAGGGTACTTCTTAGCCACTTTTTCCAGGGCGGTGCCGTACATGAAACCGACAACGACGATGGGGGTGAAGCCACGCTTTGCCAGGCGCTCCAGACCCTGTTCGCGCTGGGCGTCGTTGGCAGGTTCGAACTCACGGATCTTCAGGCCTTTGTCGTTGTTGAATTTGGTCACACCATTTTCAAATACGGCTTGGTTGAAGGATTTGTCGTACTTACCAGTGACGTCATAGGCTACAGCAGGCTTAAAGTCTACTGCCCCGGCGACAAAGGAGGTCAGAGCCAGAGTTACTGCCGCGGCAGTAGAGGCAATTGCTTTCATCATCAAGTCCTCGCGAATTGTAGTAATTTTCTTTTAGCAACTTTCAGTCATAAAAGTTGATGTGACAGGCTTATAACGTCCCCACCCTTGCTTCAAGCAGCGTGTTTAACTTAGCTTGGCTTGTGTGACTTGAGTCACGTTATTTTTGCCTTTCGTTCGAAAAGTGCGCGATTTGGCGAGATTTTTGGTTTGAAAGTGGCTGACGGAAAAAACGCCATTCGTGGTAATATTACGAAAAAAGTCACTGATTAGGTTGGATGAACGGGATTTTTGCCAGTTGTGTTAGCGACAGTTTTGAGAGTTTAAAACGAAGTTCTGCTTTTTTGAGTCGCCGCTAAGTTGAATTTGAGCACAAACTCAACTCAACGGCTAAATAAGGTTCATTGGCTGGTTGTCGGGTGACCGAACAGGCGTCGGCTCCAGTCTGCGGCCTGTTCGTTTTCTAGCCATTTTATGGCGTGATTTTGCCACACCTGAGTCAATTTAGGGTGCTCCGTCAGGCGTTTTAGCTGCTCGGGCTGGCGCTGCTGCCCATAGAGAATCTCCATGCAGCGTGCCACGCTCAGGCTGCGCTCATCCTGATGCACCCGCTTCAGGCTGTCGCCCTGCTTGATTTCGCCCGGAGTAATGACCCGGAAAAACCAACCGCTGCGCCCGGTCAGCTGCACCAGCATCGCCAGTTGGCTGTAGTTAAAGCGGGTATTGATTTTGTGGCAGGGGCAGCGGGGTTCGCTGACTTCCAGTAACACCTCACCCAACCGGAAGCGGTCGCCGATGCAGACATTGCGCTCGGTCCAGCCGGTTTCCGACAGGTTTTCACCAAAGGCACCGCCCTGAAACGGGGTCGGGCTGGGAGTCAGAGCCAGCGACTGCCACATCTGTTCCCAGAACGGGTAATGCTCGGCCGGGTAGTAGTGCAGTGCCCGCTCGCTACCGCCATGAAAGCGGGGATCGGCCACCTCATCTTCGGCCAACCCGAGGGGGGAGCAGTATCGGGGCAGGCTGATGGCGGTTTTGTGGATGGCACTGGTTTCGGCGCCAAAGGCGGCACTTTTGCCGCTGTAGAGGGTGACAGACATGGATGCTCCCTAGAGGATGGTAAGGCGTAAAGGAGATAAAAAAAGGCGCCCCAAGGCGCCTTTTTTGTTGTTGCAGGTTTAGTGCTGTTCCTGGCCGGTATTGCTCTTTTCCTGAGAAGGGATGCTCAGCAGTTCCACTTCAAACACCAGGGCGGCGTTGCCAGGAATGGATGCGCCGGCACCGCGCTCGCCGTAGGCCAGCTCAGACGGGATGTACAGCTCGTACTTGGAGCCAACGGTCATCAGCTGCAGGCCTTCGGTCCAGCCTTTGATCACCCCATTGAGCGGGAAGCTGATTGACTCACCGCGCTTGTAGGAGGAGTCAAACTCGGTACCGTCAATCAGGGTACCACGGTAGTGCACCTCGACGGTGTCGGCGGCCACAGGCATGGCGCCCTCACCTTCGGTGAGGACTTTGTACTGCAGGCCGGATTCGGTGACTTTAACGCCTTCTTTTTTGGCGTTCTCGGCCAGGAAGGCTTCGCCTTCGGCTTTGGCAGCCTGGGCTTCCGCGGCTTCTTTTTCCTGAGCAACCTTGGCGATGCGGGCGTCAAACGCCTGCAGGGTTTCGGCTAACTGCTCTTCGGTCATCTTGCTGTTGCCTTCCAGGCCGGCTTTGATGCCTTCCAGAACGGTGGCGTTGTCGATGACGATGTCCAACTCTTTCAGCTGGTCGAAGCTTTGAGCCAGGTTGGCTGCAAAAGAGGCGCCCAGGGCATAAGCGGTCTTTTGATCTTCATTGGCCCACTGCTGGGATTCGGTGGTCGCCGGCGCCGCATCAGCTTTTACTTCTTCGGTTTTGGCTTGCTCCTGGCAACCTGCCAGAGCCACGGCCGCGCTAACCAGGCCGATCTTAAATAGAGTACGCATTGGATTCTCCGGAAAAATGTCCCATCTACTATTAGGGCTCAGCCTTGATTATGCAAGGGTTGTTAAGGAAATCAGCACATAAGACAGAAAAATTACCTGCGGGTTCCCACTCAAAAAGAAATATTTGGGGGTACAATACCGGATTATTCTGAACTGAAACTGGATGCCCGATCATGGCTCTAAAAGCGACGGTGTTTAAAGCCCACGTCGAACTGGCGGATATGGACCGCCATCAATATCTGAATCAGAGCCTGACCCTGGCCCGCCACCCATCTGAAACCGACGGTCGCCTGATGGTGCGCTTGCTGGCCTGGTGCCTTTACGCCGAGGAGCGGCTGGAGTTTACCAAGGGCTTATGCGCCGACGATGAGCCCGAGTTGTGGCTGAAAAATGACGCCGGTGAGATTGAGCTGTGGATTGAACTGGGGCAGCCGGATGAAAAGCGGCTGAAGAAGGCCTGTGGTCGTGCCAAGCAGGTGGTGCTGTTTAACTATGGCGAACGTTCCGCCAAGGTGTGGTGGCAGCAAAACCAGGCCAATCTCAGTCGCCAGGACAACCTGAGTGTCTGGAGCCTGAGTGATGTGGACTTCAATGCCCTGGCGGAACTGGCCGGGCGCAACATTAAGCTGCAGGCCAACATTATGGATGGCCAGTGTCTGTTGTCCACCGAATCGGGCTCTATCAGCATTGAGCCCGAGTGTCGGCAGAAGTCCCAGTAGGGATTTAGGGCGCCGGTTTAAACCGTTCCAGCGGCGCCAGCCACTGTTGCCACTGGCGTCGCTTGTCCTGCAGTTGCTGTTCTGACTCCAGCACGCCCGGATGGGCCCCCCAGATGGGACCCGGCCAGGCATCATCCTGCTGGAAGCGAGCGACGTGATGCAGGTGTAACTGCTCAACCACGTTGCCCAGTGAGGCGACATTGATTTTATCCGGTGTCAGGTGTTGCTCCATGATGGCGGCAACGCTGCACGACTCTTTCATCAACTGCTGCTGGGCGTCGGCGGTCAGTTGATGAAGTTCACGGGTGCCATTTTGTTTGGGCACCAGAATCAGCCAGGGGTAACGGGCGTCTTTGGCCAGACGAATTTGACACAGGGGCAGTTCGCCCACCAGCACAGAGTCCTGCGCCAGTCTTTCATGCAGTTGGAACATCGTACTCTCCTAAAAACGGACCTGGCCCACTAAGCCGGCGGTGTCACCGTCATAGTATGGACTGATGGCTACGCTGGGGTGGGGGCTAACCAGAAAATAGTTGAAGGCCATGCCGATCGCCGCTCCTGCCAGCACATCCACCACTTCGTGATTGTCTGTCTGAACCCGGGCGTAACCGGTGTAGCTGGCCAGCAGGTAGGCGGGGAGGCCGTAGTGCCAGCCATAACGCCGTTGCAGAAAGCCGGCGGCGCTGAAGGTAATGGCAGCGTGGCCACTGGGAAAGGCGTCGTTGTCCTCGCCATTCGGGCGCTCTTTGTTCACCAGGGCCTTGAGTCCGTAGGTGGTCAGGGTGGTGGCCCCCAGGCTGTAGCCCAGTTGCCACAGGCCGTCGGTGTCGTCTTCAGCAAAGTAGGCGATGGAGGCGGCGGCAGCCGGCAAAGCCAGCTCCAGTACATCGCTGCTGGTTTCGGTAAATGAGGCGTGAGCCTGGCTGCTGAGAAGCAGGGTAAACGCAAAAATCCAGGGTTTCATACAAAAAAAGCTGCCGTCCTATAAAGGACGGCAGCTTATCAGACCCTGTGCATCAGCTAAAGAAAGCCGATGCTAAAACAGTGGCTTAATTATTGAAATCACGCTGTGGACGCTGACCGCGATGGCCACCTTCACGACGTTGGCCACCTTCACGGTTGCCATCACGGCGACCACGGAAGTCTCCGTCACGACGTGGGCGACGCTCGCCATCACGGCTGCCTCGGAATTCACCTTCACGACGTGGGCGACGTTCGCCATCACGGTTACCGCGGAATTCACCTTCACGGCGAGGACGGCGATCGCCATCGCGCTCTGGGCGTGGTGGAATCTGCTCGTTGGTCACCTGGCCGTCGATCTGACGGTTGCGGATGCGCACTTTACGCAGATCGTTTTTGGCATAAGGAGGCATGTCGGCCGGCAGCTGCACCAGAGTGTGGCCGTCGAACAGGCGAATCTGACCAATCAGGCGGCTTTCCATCTGCAACTCGTTGGCAATGGCGCCGACGATGTCCTTCACCTGAGCACCGTGCTCTTTACCTACAGCCAGGCGGTAGGTATCGAAGTTGATGTTCTCACGACGTGGACCTCGCTCGCGACGCTCACCGCGATCCGGGCGATCGCCACGTTCGCGACGCTCGAAACGAGGCTCTGGATCCGGCTTAGGCTTAAGCGGCTTCTTGCGCTGACGCTCGAACAGCAGGGCGGCGGCCAGGCTCAGGATGTCCTGCTCGGTCTTTTCTGCCATATCGGTGAGCATCTCTTTCAGCTCGTTCAGGTCACGTTCTTCAACGCACTTGACCAGCTCTTCCTGCAGACGGCCAACACGGTGGCGTCCCAGTTCTTCGGCGCTGGGCAGGTCCATTGGAGCAATGGTGCCTTTGGTCTGACGCTCGTAGTTGCGCAGCAGACGCATTTCACGTGGGCGGGCAAACAGAATCGCCTCACCTTCGCGGCCTGCACGGCCGGTACGGCCGATACGGTGCACATAGGACTCGGAGTCCATCGGCAAATCGTAGTTCACTACGTGAGTGATGCGAGGCACATCCAGACCACGGGCGACTACGTCGGTGGCGATCAGAATGGAGATCTTACCTTTATGCAGCTGGGCAACGGTGTGTTCACGTTGCTGCTGGCTCATGTCACCGTTCAGGGCGGCGGCGCGGAAGCCCAGGCCATTCAGGTGTGCGGCCAGATCGACGGTGTCGCCACGGGTACGAACGAACACGATCATGGCATCGTAAGGCAGGGTTTCAGCCAGACGCTCCAGGGCGGTCTGCTTGGAAACACCGGTCACCTTCCAGGCTTTCTGGGTGATGTTGGCCTTAGTGTTCTCGTTAGAGGCGATCTTAACGTGCTTAGGATCTTTCAGGAATCGGTTGGCGATTCGACGGATCTGCTGAGGCATGGTGGCGGAGAATAGGGCCATTTGGGCGCTGTCGTCCAGGTGCTCCAGAATCCACTCGATGTCTTCCAGAAAGCCCATGTTGAGCATTTCGTCAGCTTCGTCCAAAACGCAGCACTTTACGTTTTCAAGATCGAGGCTACCGCGACGAATGTGGTCCATCAGGCGGCCCGGGGTGGCCACAACAACCTGAGCTCCACGCTCAAGATCGCGCAACTGAGGACCGTAAGGCTGACCACCGTACAGGGTAGTCAGGCGCAAACCTTTCAGGTTTACGGCAAATTCTTCCAAAGATTTTGCTACCTGGATAGCCAGCTCGCGAGTAGGAGCCAGAACCAGCATCTGCACATGGCGCTTGCTTGGATCCAGACCTGCCAATGCAGGCAGACCGAATGCGGCGGTTTTACCGGTACCGGTTTGGGCTTCGCCCAGAATGTCGTTGCCTTCCAGCATGAAGGGGATGGCTTGCGCTTGAATAGGCGTAGGAGCGGTAAAGCCCAGGTCAGTTACGGCCGCAAGCAGAGGTGCCGGCAGGTTTAAGCCAGCAAAATCAATAGTGGTGTCAGACATGTATATCCAATCAGGTTGTCGCAGATGCGCTGCGATACAAAATAATGAGGCGTTAGCCCAACCAACAACCCATATAGCCGCCCTGGCCGGCAGACGTTGTTTGGCGCTAATTGCCTCCCAATAGGGAGAGTGATCCCGAGGGCGCGCATATTACTCTTCTTGGAAGGAATTGCAAGTGTTTTGTTGAAAAAAACATCAGGCAAAGTTGACCTCCGCCCGAAAAACAGGCGGAAAGACTGAAACAGTTTCGCACCGTGGTCACTTGTACGGGTTGGTTCGCCTAGGGCTGGCTCAATTTTTCAGCACGGCACTCTCTTTTGCCAACGCCGATGCCAGGGCGGGGCGGGCGGAGATTCTGGTCCGATAGCCATCCAATCGTTCAGAGAGTGGCAGCTTGAATCCCCTGGCCCAGTTGAGAGTGTGGGTGAGCAGTATGTCGGCGACGCTGAACTGATCGCCGAGCAGGAATCCCTGCTCGGACAGGTAGGGTTCGATCAGCTTGCAGGCCTTGTCAAACTCCCAGCAGGCGGTGTCGATGACGGCACTGACGCGCTTATCTTTCGGCAAGGCAAATTTGTGTTTGCCTATGGTCCACAGCGGTTGTTCCAGTTCACACAGGACAAAGATCATCAGCTGATGGTGCAGGGCGCTGGCATCGCTGCCGGGTTGAGGAAGCAACAGGCCCTGACCGTATTTTTGTGCCAGGTGCAGACAGATGGCTCCGGACTCAACCAGGGTCAACTCACCATCGGTCAGGGCTGGCACCTTGCCGGCCGGGTTGATGCTCAGAAACGCCTTCGAGCGATGCTCGCCCTGGTTAAAGTCCACCAGCGAGTAGTCCCAATCCAGGCCCAGCTCTTCCAGTAGCCAGGAGATTCGCAGCGAGCGGGTGTGGGGGTAGCCGTATAGGGTGATCATAAGGTGTCCTTTTCCTCTGAGTCTGGTGAGAATTAACCTAAAGGGAAAGGGCGGCGGCATCAAGGGGCATCGCTCAAGCGCCCACGGCCGTCGAGGCAGAGTCGTACAACCGATACCGAGATTGAGCGGGGTAGGAGATGAGCATTGGCGTTGGGCCGTACCGGACAAGGTTTCTCAAATAGGGGGCCTTGGCTCGGCCACGGAGGGGGGACGAGCGGAGTCACATCGCAGGCGATGGCTAGAAGG
>NZ_FNEM01000033.1 GCF_900100175.1 Ferrimonas sediminum | reverse complement strand
TTGTTGAGTGTTTCAACTCTCTCCAGAGTAATAAATTGGTTGCGGGGGCCAGATTTGAACTGACGACCTTCGGGTTATGAGCCCGACGAGCTACCGGGCTGCTCCACCCCGCGTCCATACTGCTTTCGACACTCAGGACAAATCGTTGCCTGTTTGCTGAAAGCGGGGCGCATATTAAGCCGCGAACGGAAAGCTGTCAACTCCCATTAGACAAAAAAATGCTCCTGACCAACCAGTTGCCTACGTAGTGCTCAACATACCGATTTTCATCATTAAAAAGAATACCTCAAGGCCGGAACCTGCGTATAAAACTGGAACAGAGAAGTGGCTGCGGTGATCCTCTGGTTGGTAACTGGCGCCAGTCTACGGAGGTACTCCAATGGAGTCGGTTAGCTCGGCCAGGTGGTGAATTGGTGTAAAGGTTACCTCTAAGCTGTGATCGCGCCACTAGGCCGTCGTAATTTCAGAGACCTCCATCGCATCTTGCTGACCAGCGCCACCTGAGGACACACTAAATCGCCGGTGGCAGGCTGGGCACTCCACCCAAGCTGGAGTGTTGGTAGCGTTGTCCGGATCGGCCCGGCCCAGCAGCAGTTGTTCGTTGCCGCAGTTGCACACCCAAGCGGCGTTGTTGCCAGTTGCGATGGCTTTTCCTCGAGTACCATCCTGGTACATCACGTCTATCTGTTTTCGTTTCTTGGGCATCGCTGAGTGACCTTTTGCTGCAGTGTTAACCAAGTTTCACTGTACGTCAGCATGGGATGCTTTGATAGTGGCGGCTGTTACTGGCGTCGTGACAGCAACGCGTTAACTGGGCTAATTCACGGTGACGGGGTGAGTTGTGAGCCACTTGGCCAGTGCCGTTCGGGTGACGATTTATTCAACACTCGAGGGATGGGGATCACACTTATTGGGCTGTATGGTGATACAATTCTCACTAAATGGGCTGATAGTTTAGACTTGATTTTCACTCACATTTCGTAGCCACTGATTTCCTGACCAGTAAGGAAAAACTTGTTGATTTACTTGACACAAGCTCACTGTGTTTAATGTATAAGTTTTTTCGAATGTTGCCGTTTCGACTATTGACTTCTCTCTAGTGCACGCCGCTCAAGGGGTTTCAAGGTTTATCCACTGTTTTTGTGGATAACTGTGTTAGTTAAAGTTATGCAAATTGCTGTAATGCCTGCCACAATGGGCTTCATGTCGATTTCCACAGGTACTGTGAGTAACTGGCTGCCTATATAAAACAATGACTTAAGATTGGCTTCGCAAGCGGCCTTTAAAATGCACAACATTTAATTGTTTGTTTGATTGCAGCTTTGGAAGCTGTGTATTAAATGGCAGATTTTGTGCCGAATGCGTCATGCATTCGTATTTTTGAACTAATGGAGGCCAAGTGAGCCGAACGACTGTCCATGACCTGACTCAAGGCAGTGTGAAAACACAATTATGGCGAATGACCTGGCCAATGTTGATTGCCATGTCGATGATGATGACCTTCAACTTTGTCGATGCCTATTTTGTGAGCCTGCTGGGAACGGCCGAGTTGGCGGCATTCAGTTTTACCTTTCCGGTGACCTTTACGGTGATCAGCCTGGTCATTGGCTTGGGAGTAGGCACCTCGGCAACAGTGGCCAGTAGTCAGGGTAAAGGCGACTGCGAATTGGCGCGCCATCAGGGCGGCGTGGCGGTGGTGCTGTCTGCGGTGTTGGTGATGCTGCTCTGTGCCCTGGTGTGGTTGTTGCACGACGGCATTTTTGTGCTGATCGGTGCTGATCAGGCGACGCTGCCGGTGATTGCCCAGTTTATGGATGTGTGGTTAATTGGCGGGGTGTTTGTGGCCTTTCCTATGGTGGGTAACGCTGTCTTGCGTGCCAATGGCAATACTCGGCTACCCAGCATGGTCATGGCGTCCAGCGCAGCCATGAACGTTATCCTGGATCCGATTCTGATCTTTGGCTGGGGGCCGGTTCCGGCAATGGGGCTGACCGGAGCGGCATTGGCGACGGTACTGGCTTATGCCTTCAGTTCGGTCATCATCCTCTATATGTTGTTTATTCAGATGAAAGCCATCGCCTGGAAGGCCAGTTGGAGGTGCCGGCTGCAATCGGCAAAAACCATCCTGGCTATTGGTTTGCCGGCATCCAGTTCCAACATGCTGACACCGGTCGCAATGGCGGGCATGACCGCCATTATCGCTCAATATGGTCATGAAGCGGTGGCAGCGTTTGGTGTCGGAGGGCGATTGGAATCATTGGTTACCCTGGTGATTTTAACCCTGTCTATGACCCTGCCACCGTTTATCAGTCAGAACTACGCCGCTGGGCGTCACGATCGCGTTCGTCAGGCTTACCTGGGTACCATCAAGTTCGTGTTGATTTTTCAGGGGGCGGTGTACCTGCTATTGCTGTTGTTATCCTCTTTTATCGGCGATGCGTTCGGGCAAGATAAAGCGGTGGCGGAGATCATTGTTTTGCTGGTTGCCATTTTGCCGTTGGCCTACGGGGCTCAAGGGGTGGTGATCCTATCCAATTCCAGCCTAAATGCTCTGCATAAACCAATGTTCGCTTTGGGGCTAAATCTGGTCCGCTTATTCGTGATGTACCTGCCTCTGGCATTCATTGGTGGTAGAGTCGCGGGCCTTACAGGGGTGTTTGTAGGGGCCGCGATTGCCAACTTGATCACCGGCGTCATTGCCTGGCGTACTGTCTGCGGCCAGTTGTGCCCAGTAAAAGAACCGACCACCGAGGAACCTAATGAGTCGACCGTTTAAACTATGCTCGCCATTTAAACCGGCGGGGGATCAGCCGGAGGCCATCGCCAAGATGGTGGACGGCATTGAAAGTGGCTTGGCGCACCAGACGCTGCTGGGGGTAACTGGCTCAGGTAAGACCTATTCGATGGCCAATGTGATTGCCGAGCTTGGCCGTCCAACCATCATCATGGCACCGAATAAGACCCTGGCGGCTCAGCTGTATGGTGAGATGAAAGAGTTTTTTCCGGAAAACTCGGTGGAGTACTTCGTCTCCTACTACGACTACTATCAGCCGGAAGCTTATGTGCCCGCGTCCGATACCTTTATTGAAAAAGACGCCTCCATCAACGATCACATCGAGCAGATGCGGCTATCGGCCACCAAGGCCTTGATGGAGCGCAAAGATGTGGTGCTGGTCGCATCGGTGTCGGCCATCTACGGCCTGGGGGATCCTAAGGCCTACATGGCTATGTTGCTGCATTTTCGCCAGGGCGACATCATCAATCAGCGCGATATGCTTAAGCGGCTGGCAGAGCTGCAATACACCCGAAATGACATGGCGTTTGAGCGTGGCACTTTTCGAGTGCGGGGCGAGGTGATCGATATCTTTCCGGCGGACTCCGAGCGCCACGCAGTGCGGGTCGAACTGTTCGATGAAGAGGTCGAGCGAATCACCCTGTTTGATCCCCTGACCGGCGCCTTGGAAAAAGAGGTGGCACGGGCTACGGTGTACCCGAAAACCCACTACGTGACGCCAAGAGAGACGGTGCTGGAGGCGATTGAGCAGATCAAGGCTGAACTCAAAGTGCGCCACCAGTACCTGCTGGACAACAATAAGCTGATTGAGGCGCAGCGAATTAAAGAGCGCACTCAGTTTGATATTGAGATGATGTTGGAGCTGGGGTACTGCTCCGGCATTGAAAACTACTCCCGTTACCTGTCGGGGCGGGCGCCGGGTGAGCCTCCGCCGACGTTGCTCGATTACCTGCCGGATGACGGTTTGCTGGTGATTGATGAGTCCCACGTAACCGTGCCTCAAATCGGGGCCATGTATAAAGGCGATCGCTCCCGAAAAGAGACCCTGGTGGAATACGGGTTTCGATTGCCGTCGGCCATGGACAACCGGCCACTGAAGTTTGAAGAGTTTGAGTCTATTACTCCCCAGACCGTGTTTATCTCCGCCACGCCGGGCAAATACGAGCTGGAAAAATCCAACGATGAGGTGATCGATCAGGTGGTACGCCCCACCGGATTGCTCGATCCTGAACTGGAGGTTCGCCCTGTCGCCACACAGGTGGATGATCTGCTGTCTGAGGCCAGAAAGCGCATCGAAGCGGGCGAGCGGGTGTTGGTCACTACGCTGACCAAGCGCATGGCGGAAGATTTGAGTGAATATCTCGATGAACACGGCATCAAGGTGCGGTATCTGCATTCGGACATCGACACCGTTGAGCGGATGGAGATCATTCGTGACTTGCGCCTTGGGGAGTTCGACGTGTTGGTGGGCATCAACTTGTTGAGAGAAGGTCTGGATATGCCGGAAGTGTCGTTGGTGGCGATTCTGGATGCGGATAAGGAGGGCTTCCTGCGCTCCGACCGCTCTTTGATTCAGACCATCGGCCGGGCAGCCCGAAACCTGAATGGAAAGGCGATTCTGTATGCCGATCGCATCACCGGTTCGATGCGGCGGGCGATGGACGAGACCAATCGTCGCCGTGAGAAGCAGCAGGCACACAACCTGGCCCACGGCATTGTGCCCACCGGTTTGAATAAGAAGATCACCGATGTGATGGACATCGGCGGGCGTCCTGGCCAACAAGGCGGCAAACGCAAGGTCGCAGAGCCTAAGCCGGTGTATCAGCCGGTGAATCCCAAAGCGTTGGCTAAGGAGATTAAGTCTCTGGAAATCAAGATGTATGAACATGCTCGAAACCTCGAGTTTGAAGAGGCCGCGTCGGTTCGGGATCAGATCGAGGCGCTGAGAAAGCAACTGGCCGCCGGATAGCCCATACTTAAGTATGAGAACGGGTGCCATCGGTGCTCACTCAGACTTGGGTTGGTGCGGCGTCTGCAGGTCGCAAATCAGACCGAAGACGCCGGACACCACAGCGATGTGGAGGGCAAATTATGCAAAAAGTACTGGGAATTACCCTCTTTGCTGCTGCCGCCGTGGCGGCGCTGATCTTGGGCAGCATGGAGGTGGATAACGCGAAACGTCAGCAGGTCGACAGTGCCCGGGCTGAACTGTTGCAGCCAGAACATCAGGCGCGCATGTTCGATACCAGTGACATGATGTACGATTACAGCCAGCCAGAGACTCCCGATATCAACCAGTTACTGCAAGATTACCCCACCGCCGCCGGAGCCATTCCCGAAGCGGTGCGGGATAACCTGGCGTACGAAGCGGCGGTTGAAGGCGATTACGAGCAGGCCTATCGTCAGATGGCTCTGGCCTTCAAGGAAGGCCACGGCGAAGGCAGTTATGCCACTAGCTGGTAATGGAGCGCTCGGGCTGACGTTTAAGTTGCATCAGGCTGACAAACAGCAAGGCTGACAAAACCCCGTAGAGGTGGGCTTCGACGGCGACCCTGGCTTGAATCAAGCTTGCCAGATCGCCGCTGGCGCCCACTACGTTTTCCCAGGCGACCTTGGCGATGACCCCAATCAGCAGCAGCGGGCCGAGCTTGCTGCCACTTTTCCAGTCCTGAATGGCTCCGTAGGCAAACCAGCTGTGCAGGATGGCACTCAGGCCGACGTAGCGCTGGGTGCCGTCAACCCACCAATACACTCCCAGGCTAATGCACAGACCACAGAACAGACTCAGCAGCAGAATGGTCGAGAATCGAAAGTGGGGCTGGAACAGCCCTAGCATTACTGCCATGCCCCCCAGGTTCATCAGTAGATGGTAACCATTGCTGTGCAGTAGGTGGCCGGTGAACAGTCGCCACCATTGGCCCTGGTCCAGGTGCGAGCGTGACCAGATCAGGCTGTCATGAAATTGTGGCAGCAGGTACAGGCCAATGGCCAGGATCGCCAGCAGTGCCGGCACACTCCATTGACTGGCGCTGGGCCAGCCCCATTTGTCTTTAATCAAGGTGAGCCTTTTGTCGTGCGTCGCTAAGGACGGTGTCCCGGTGGCTCAGATAGTCTTCCAGCCCGCGACTGCGTAGGTGACAGGCCGGGCAGTCGCCACAGCCACTGCCTTTGATGCCGTTGTAGCAGGTGAGGGTATGATCCCGGACCAGCTCCAGTGAGTGGTAATGATCGGCCATGGCCCAGGTTTCCGCCTTATTGAGCCACATTAGCGGTGTGACTAGCTTCAGGGGCCGATCCATGCCTTGTACCAGTGCAGATTCCATCGCCTTGACGAAGTCGTTGCGGCAGTCGGGGTAGCCTGAGAAATCGGTTTCGCACACACCGGTGATGACCGCTTCGGCGCCGATTTGATAGGCGTAGATCCCGGCCAGGGTCAGAAACAGAATGTTGCGGCCTGGCACAAAGGTATTTGGCAGGCCGTTGTCCATCAGGGCGTGATCCACTTGAATCTCATCCCGGGTCAGGGCGGAGATGGCCAGTTCGTTCAGCAGGCCAACATCCAGGATCTTGTGGGCAGTAACACCCAGTTGATTGGCCAACTCCTGAGCGACGTCGATCTCCTGGCGGTGGCGCTGGCCATAGTCGAAGGTAATGGCGTGCACTTCATCGTATTGTTGCAGAGCTTGCACCAGGCAGGTAGTGGAATCCTGGCCGCCGCTAAAAACGACTACGGCTTTAGTGGTGCTCATGACAGCTCTCCGGTTTTCGCAAAAGTATTCAGTTTGGTCATATAAGGCTCGATATCGCCGATGTGGGTGGCGACCCATTCAGTATCATAATAGCTGTCCAGGTAGCGTTCGCCGCTGTCGCACAACAGTGTCACGATGGAGCCGGACTCGCCGCGGGCGGCCATCTCTGAGGCCAGCAGCAGGGCGCCATAGAGGTTAGTACCGGTACTGGCACCGGTTTTTCTGCCTAGAATCGATTCCAGCCAGTGAACGGTAGCTACCGAAGCCGCATCGGGAATTTTACGCATCTGGTCGACAACCCCCGGGATAAACGAAGGCTCTACCCGTGGCCGGCCGATCCCTTCGATGCGAGAGCTATGGTGGCTGCTGATGCTGGCATCGCCTTGGTTGAAGTAGTCGTAGAACACCGAATTGTCTGGATCGACCACGCACAGTTCGGTATTCAGCTTCTGGTAACGGATGTAACGGCCAATGGTGGCCGATGTACCGCCGGTGCCCGGACTCATTACCACATAACGTGGCTCGGGAAAGCGCTCGCGCTGCATCTGGTTGAAGATGGCGTTGGCGATGTTGTTGTTACCGCGCCAGTCGGTAGCCCGCTCGGCGTAGGTGAATTGATCCATGTAGTGGCCGTTGCGCTCGCGGGCCAGTCGCTCAGATTCAACGTAGATGTCCTTGGGATCGACCAGGTGACAGATGCCGCCGTAGAATTCAATCTGCCGAATCTTCTTGCTGGCGGTGGAGTGAGGCATCACGGCGATAAACGGCAGACCCAGCAGGCGGGCAAAGTAGGCTTCGGACACCGCAGTGGAGCCGGAGGAAGACTCGATGACCGGAGTGCCTTCGGTGATCCAGCCGTTGCTCAGGCCATACAGGAACAGCGAGCGTGCCAGGCGGTGCTTCAGGCTGCCGGTTGGATGGGTGCTTTCGTCCTTGAGGTAGAGATCGACCTCGGGAAGGCAGGGGAGATCCAGTTTAATCAGGTGCGTGTCGGCACTTCGCTGGAAATCGGCTTCAATCTGGGCGATTGCCCAGTTTACCCAACGACGAGACATCTTTATGATTCCTTCTGAGTTCGGAGCGGTGAACCTGGAGATGCGTAAGTCGCGTCAGCCTAATTTTGGAGTTAGGCCAGGTTGTTAGTCCATCCGGTAACGTGATAACTGTGCAGGCATGGTACCCAATGCAAACCGAAGTGTTAAGAGAGTTAGCCACCCAACGTATGCCTTTTGGTAAATACCAGGGGGTCATAATGGCAGACATTCCTATCGCCTACTTGGTGTGGATGCAGAATAAGGGGTGGCCGAATGGCCCGATTGGCGAAAAATTGGCGTTGTTGCTGGAGATCAAACATAACGGTCTGGGCTATCTGTTAACGCCATTAAAGGAGCGGGACGACAGCGGTTACTAACACCACCGGCCGTTCTGGTCACAGGGGAGTGCGGGTAACAGCATGCGTTAAATGGACTTCCGTCGTGCCCACCACCATTGCACTCCAACCACCCCTCCGTCGTGCCCGCGCACGCGGGTACCCAGTGTCTTTGACCTTGCCAGTATGTTTTTAAAGCCACTGGCCCCTCGCGTTCGCAAGGGCGACGTGGGGAAGGAGACCCTCGCGTTCGCAAGGGCGACACGATGGGAGTGTGGTGTTTTGGTTAGTTGAGGCGGACGCCATTGGATCTGCAGTCACCCCAACTCTCTAATCGCCCCTTCGTCGTGCCCACCACCATTGCACTCCAATCACCCCTCCGTCGTGCCCGCGCACGCGGGTACCCAGTGTCTTTGACCTTGCCGGTATGTTTTAAAGCCACTGGCCCCTCGCGTTCGCAAGGGCGATGTGAGGAAGGAGACCCTCGCGTTCGCAAGGGCGGCACGATGGGAGTGTGGTGTTTTGGTTAGTTGAGGCGGACGCCATTGGATCTGCAGTCACCCCAACTCTCTAATCGCCCCTTCGTCGTGCCCACCACCATTGCACTCCAATCATCCCTCCGTCGTGCCCGCGAACGCGGGTACCCAGTGTCTTTGACCTTGCCGGTAACCGTTTTTAAAGCCACTGGCCCCTCGCGTTCGCAAGGGCGACGTGGGGAAGGAGACCCTCGCGTTCGCAAGGGCGACACGGTGGGAGTGGGGTGGTTGCGGAAGCAGCGGGAGTCGCAGAAGCTCGGAGAGCTAATCCGGCTCGGCGTTGCAACTGCTCGGTGCGGCATCTTTGGCCAGTTGAATGGCGTCATTCAGCCAACGTTGGTGATCCTTGAGGCCGGTAATTAGCCGTTTTGGAATGGCACTCAGGCCCAGGTGGGCACCGCACAGGGCCCCGGTCAATGCTGCCCTGGCCATATTGTTGCCACCACTGTTGATCGCCACCATGACAGGTGTTTCAAACGAGTCCGGATAGCGGGCCGCTAAGAAGAAGGCGGCGGGCATCAGCATGGTGAGGGAGCAGGCCATGCCGTAAACCTGGGCGATGGCTTCTGGCGGTTGCACCTGGATGTGGGGGCTTTGCGCCGCCTGAATCCACCAGCCCATGCCCAGCAGTACATCGGGAAACGGCAATTCCCGACTCGGGCGAGGCGGCGTCAGCCCCAGATGCTGCTCTTCGGCTAACACGGCGTGTGTGAAGGGCAGTTCTCCGCGCTGTATCATCTGGCGCATTGTTTGGCCCAGGTTGCCGTCCAGTGGCATACCTGCCACCAGAGCTCCGATGACGATACCAAATGCGGTGGAGGCAGTGACAATGGCGGGGTCGCGATGGGTTAGTCGGGCACAGGCGGCGCTATGAAGTCCGGCCTGCATCAGGCTGCTGTGATAACGACTGCCAATCAGAGCCGCTCTCTGGGCCGCTTCCGAGGTGTCGGCCAAGGAGGCAAAATTATCGTCATGCCAGTGTTTGCCTTCCACTTTAAGGGCGTACCAGATGTCCCGCACGGGCTGTTCGGTAAAACGGCCACTTTCCGGCTCGCCATCAAGGGTGTCCAGCAGCGGCTCGAGACGACGAAGGTAATCCTCCTCCTGATACGCCCCTTTGGCCACCAGACTTTCCAGCAGAAGTTGCTGAAATTGACCGGTTTGGGAGACATCGCCTAATTCAACACCGTCGTGGTAGCGTCCTGGAAGCACAGGCACGTAACCACAGATCGGAGTGGGGTAGGCGGCCCGCAGTTCATCGAGGTCGTAATACCAGTGCGGGCCGACGCCGAGAGCATCGCCGATGATTGAGCCCATTACCGCCCCGGCGGCGCGGTCTTGCTGCGGTGTCAGAGAATCAGCGATATGGTGATCGGACATGATGGTGCTCCCAGAGTCGAGTCTGACTTACAGTGTAGTCTTGAGTCTGCAATCGATAGATCAGGCTGGAGGCATGTCGGCGTTGATGAGACAGTGCCGCAAGGTGTTTTAAACAGTTTGTACATCTACAGCGACGACGTGGTGCTGCCTTGGGGCGCCGTGTGCGGCTCTCTGTGAGGACAGTATCGGCTGACGGCTGTTGAGGAAACTGTGGGAAATGGGTACCAATGGCATAAACAAAAACGCCGCCCAGAGGGCGGCGTTGAAATGATGGTGGAGGGGGAAGGATTCGAACCTTCGAAGGCGGAGCCGTCAGATTTACAGTCTGATCCCTTTGGCCACTCGGGAACCCCTCCACGGAATTCTCTAGATAGATTGTTTAGCGTGCTTCTATCTAACACGGTACTCGTGAGGCCAGGGAATCAGACAAGTCTG
>NZ_FNEM01000017.1 GCF_900100175.1 Ferrimonas sediminum | reverse complement strand
GTGGCATCGATAACCAAATGGGCAACCGAGCCACGACAGGGGTTTCGGTACTTAACTTCGACCGTCTTAGCACGCTTGCTGATGCTGCTGTAATCCGGGGACTTTAGCGGCACACCCATCAGCTCAAACAATGAGTTAATGAAGCCCTCGGTTGCTCTCAGGGACAGGCCAAAAATCCCTTTAAGCATCAAGGCGGTTTCGATGGCTGAGTCGCTGTATTCGAAGCCCCGGCCTCGGCCACCGTGGTATTCCTGACAGCGCCACTTACCGACTGCATCTTCATCAAGCCAGAAGGTCAGTGAACCTCGGTTGACCAAGGCATCGTTGTACTGCTTCCAGTTGATGATCTTGCGGTTCGACTTGCTCATGACATTACTCCCGGATTGATGGTCTCGGGATCAGATCAACGAACTGTCAGATGGTTCCCCAGGATTTGTTCAACAACGCCCAGTGGCGACGCCGGTTCTTACGTCGAAGACGGCGCCGGCAAACACCCCCTGGATATCGTCCAGCCCCATCTGCCGCTAGGATCGATCACCGTGATTGAGAACGAGGCCTTATCGTTTACCCTAGAGGTAGACCTGCGCCACGCACTGCTACTTGATGATGAGGGTAGTTACACCCTGGATATTCATGGAATGCGGTGGGTTGATAACCGCTACATGGGCCACCTCAACGGCGTGGTGGACGAAGCCCTAATCAATGACTGCGAGGCAGACCATCCTGGACTTGCGAATCAAGATGGTTCCTTTATTCACGTGGCTTACCTTTACCCCCAAAGTACAGCCATTGAAACCATGGATGACATTGCATTAACAGCCGAGACAGGCAAAGTGTTACCAACCACCACAGCGCCAATCTATCAAATGCACGATGGTAACTGGCACTTCCAGGTCGGCTACCTGGCAGAAGGCGAGTATCAGCTAGGCTACACCTGCCTTGGCCACCTGGATCAACCCAGCAGCAATGAAGGTGCCGACAGCGACTTCAACATCTATGATGACGGTGGTGCCATCACCATCAATAGTGGTCCTAACGGCGGCTACAACAATAACTGCCAGATGGGGCAAGGCGGTTACAGTGGCGGTGGCCATGGTCACGGCGGCGGAGGTCGCGGTTAAGCTACTTATAAGCGCAGCCTTTAAGCTGCGCTTTTGAGTCTTGACGATCTGAACGTTCGTAAACCTAACCAGTAAAGTAAACTTTTTGAGAAAACTAAACTACCAATATCCTATTAGGAGCCTGCTATAGCAAAACATAATTGGTGCACCTTTTTGTCAGGTCGGTCGACAAGCAGGCCATTTGACATTTCCACTCTAACAAACCATTTCCGCCCCTCACCTCGGTTCATCAAACATATTGGCATTTATGGAAATGGGGGCTATTCACCTCATGACGGTTGTTGAGTCGACAGTATTACTTCGCTAAGATTTTGAGCCAGACAATATGTACATTAATCCGCCGTATACTTCTTCGATGCTGGTATCTTGAAACTTACATCTAACTTGCTGGCATGTATCGTTTCTGAAATAGTTCTCCGTCAACCCGAATGGGCTAGACAGCCAAACAAATAGCCTAAATAGCCAAGTCGGCCAGTGACTTGGATACTTCCCATCAACTACAGAAATCCTACCACCTGGCGCGATCGAGCTCGCCATCTTCTCGATAATGAACTTTCGGTCCTCCAGATACCCAAAAACTCCTGTCGCAATAATTCCATCCATGCCTGCTGGAAAGTCAAATTTCGATATATCAGAATGAACTAACTGGACATTCCCCCAGCCTGATTGGTTAACTCTCTCCTGGGCACAAGACAACATTTCCGAGCTAAAATCAACCCCGACCAGGTGTCCTTCGCGCCCAATTTTTCTCATAAGAAGATCAAAATTCAAACCCGTGCCACAACCTAGGTCAAGAACACAATCTCCCTTTTTTAGTTCTAGTAAATCAACGGCTTTTTCTCGATAACGTTCAATATCAAGACCGATCAACCGATAGAGCCTTACTGCCAAATCGTATTTTTTAGCGTACTTTTGATACGCAGATTCTACAATTTCCTTCGAGACCGCCATATTCACCTCCCTTCACCTAACTATAGAAGAAGCCCACTGTTATTGTATTGGGAAAAGATAACGAATCGCTTCGACTTCCTGTGACGACTTTATAGCTGACATTTTGAAGGTTACAACCGCATGTTGGCTCGACTAACATTCGGTGCACTGATTGCGTGCAAGAAGTGATTATGGTTAATGCCTTTTCACGCATGGTAGCAATGAAATATGAACTGGTACCGATGGGAAAACCGGCCTTTCACGGCGATGCCTGTCGGTAACCGGATTCGGGCATTGTTGATGTCGCTGCCTTGAATGATGCCTAGCTCCTGACATGAAAAGCCCCGGCGTTTGCCGGGGGGCCTTCGGTATACCACCGCCTGTGCG
Organism: Ferrimonas sediminum; assembly: GCF_900100175.1. Lineage (GTDB taxonomy): Bacteria > Pseudomonadota > Gammaproteobacteria > Enterobacterales > Shewanellaceae > Ferrimonas > Ferrimonas sediminum. The sequence goes on along the minus strand of NZ_FNEM01000017.1, from coordinate 100,347 downwards.
GCAGAATCGTTGACCTTCGAAATGCTGGATTGCAGGAGAGTATTCGAAGTGAAAGCAAGCGTCGAACTCGAGCGAGGATTCAAGCGTCAACACGCGGCCCATTTTAGGGCTGGCGAAACGAAAGAGATTTTTAACCCGAGAGTAGCCGAGTTTGCGCCGATACATCCGCTGACGCCTTCAATGTAGGATTTCCACATCAAAACGTAGCCTATGCAGGCTTTAACTGCCAGTTATGCAGCTTATTGCTTCCGCTATGCAGACTTATGGATAAAGCGACACACTTAGCTTGCTAATTGGTGACACCCCCAGCCACATCCCGGCACATAAGTCATACGCTGCGGTTGCTCCCTTCCGGGCCTGGCCGAGTTCACGTACTATTATTGCGAGAGGACCGGGGGCATCATAGACATGTGCCCCGAAGGCAGGCGCATTATCGCTAATGCACCCGTTGGTTGCAAGGGGCGGATGCGCATTGCCGTGCGTTTGCACAAGCTTTAAGCAAGCCCCTTACTCTATCGCCATACCAAAGCCGCTTTCACAACAGCCAGATAGGACTAAAGGGATGATGCCGGACTCGGAGCCGGCCTGCATCACCCCGTTTCGCTTACCAGAGTATCAAAGACAGTAGGTAGATAACGCCGATGGCAATGATATTAATCATGATGCCAGCCCGCATCATCTCACTCTGCTTGATGTAGCCGGCACCAAACACAATGGCGTTGGGCGGCGTCGCCACCGGCAACATAAAGGCGCATGAAGCGGAGAAGGCGATCACCATCGACAGCATCACCGAGGAGATTCCCAGGGCTTCAGCGATAGAGGCAAACACCGGCACCAACAGCGCCGCGCTGGCGGTATTACTGGCAAACTCCGTCAGCAATACCACAAACACCGTGGTAGCGAGTACAAACAGCGCCATGTGCGAGGAGCCAAACAGATCGGTAATCTGATGCGCCATGAAGACACTGGTACCGGTGGCCTTCAACACACCGCTCAGGGTCAAGCCACCGCCGAACAGCAGCAAGACGCCCCAATCGGTGGTTTTTTCAATCTGCTTCCAGTTCACCAGCCTGAGGATCCCCAGGGCACCAACGGCACTCAGCGCCACGAAAGTATCAAACTTGGCAATGCCCCCCAAAGCCGCACTCAGAGGCTTGGAGAAGATCCAGGCGCTCACGGTCAGCATAAACACCAGCAGGGTGCACTTGGCATTCGGGGTCAACTGTCCCGCTGCCGCACGATAGCTGAAGCTCTGTTTCAGATTTGGCTTCAGGAAGAAATACAGGGCACCAATGGCCAGCGGCCACAACAGCAGTACCACCGCAATGCCATACTCCATCCACTCAAAGAAACTCAGCCCCACTTCTGCCGCCGCAATGGCATTCGGCGGGCTGCCGACGATGGTGCCAATGCCACCGATGTTGGCACTGTAGGCCACGCCCAGCAGCACGAACACATAGGTGCGGTGGTTATCCTCTTTATCCAATTGAGACAGCATACCCAGCGCCAGAGGCAGCATCATCGCCGCCGTAGCGGTGTTACTGATCCACATCGACAGCAGCGCGGTAACGCTAAGCAGCATCAGGGTTGCCACTCCCAGTCGGCCGCCGGCCATGTTGATCACCTTGCCGGCAATCAGCTTATCGATGCCCTGGGCATGCAGGGCCGCCGCCATGACAAAGCCACCAAAGAACAAAAAGATGATCGGGTTAGAGAAATTCGCCATCGCCGCCGGCATGGAGAACACCCCGAGGGCCACCGCCAACACCGGCACCAGCAGAGCAGTAATGCTGATGTGTATCGCTTCGGTGAGCCACAAAATGGCCACACAAACCAGCATGGCCAACCCTTTGTTGATTTGGGCGTCAAACGGGAGCCAGGCGATCAACGCGGCAAACAGAGCCACGTCAGCCAGCAAAATGGCCATCTTGCGATCCATTAAGCTGCTGAAGAAGCCAGGCTCAGTCACGCCCTGTGACTGTGTGATGTCGGACATAAAATTCCCTTAAACCTAGTGTGTTTTTTATTAGATTAGGGGAGCAGAATGTGATCAAACAAGAGTGCGGATCCTGAAACTGAGTTCCAGAACCCGCTGCCCCACCGCACCGTAACAACGGAATTGAAAGTGGCCATAGTGAGCGCCAACGGCGTTATCACTGTGCGATTAGACCAAAGTCGAACCTTGGCCACTTGTGATTTTCTTTCAAAAGTCCCGAGATTTCCGATTTTTGTTGCTTACCCCAAAAATCAGGTTCGCGATCAGGATCACGAGGCACCAAACCCCGCAGGCGATCAAGATCACAAAAAATCACACTGTGACTCACAAAAGATGACCTGCAACAATCACAAAAAGTCACCTTGATGCAGATAAAACTCAGCTAGCTTCTCCTAAGTGGGTACTCGGAGGTATCCACGACCACCCTAAACCGAATAGAGGAATAAAGGACTATGCTGAAACTCTTTCTGCTTATAGCAGCGTTAATGGCTGCCCCCGCCCTGGTGTTCGCCGCGGACGAACCGGCTCCAGCCCCGATGGACACGGTTACCGAAACCATCAACATCAATACCGCCAATGCCGAGCAACTGGCCAGTAGCCTCAAGGGGGTGGGCACCAGAAAAGCCGAGGCCATCGTCGCCTATCGCGAACAACACGGCCCGTTCACCGAACTGGCCCAACTGGCAGAGGTCAAAGGCATTGGTGAGCAGATCATCACCGCCAATAATGACCGCATTCAATTCTGAACATCGACGCTGCCTATGCCGGTCTCGGTTTGAATCTGTTTAAGCGATGGTCGTACAGACCATCGCTTGTTGTGGCCTGGCGACTCGACGCAAGGGATGAAATCCCCGCCCAAAACGAATAAGATCGCCGACGGTATTCATACTCCATCCAAAGGACACAGCCCATGCAGACTCGCTCAGTCAAGAAAGCGGTCATTCCTGTTGCCGGACTTGGCACTCGCATGCTTCCTGCCACCAAGGCCATTCCCAAAGAGATGCTGCCTGTCGTGGACAAGCCTCTGATCCAGTATGTGGTCAAAGAAGCTATCGAAGCCGGCATCAAAGAGATTGTATTGGTCACGCACGCCAGTAAGAACTCCATTGAGAACCACTTCGATACCAGCTTCGAGCTGGAGGCCACACTGGAAAAGCGGGTAAAACGTCAACTTCTGGACGAAGTGCAGGCCATCTGCCCCAAAGGCGTCACCATCATGCATGTGCGTCAGGGAGAGGCCAAAGGGCTGGGTCACGCCATTATGTGCGCCAAGCCTCTGGTGGGCGACGCGCCGTTCGCCATTATTCTACCCGATGTACTGATCGATGACGTCGCCAGTGATCCGAAGAGGGACAACCTGGCCGATATGGTCAACCGTTACGAACAGGACGGCATCAGCCAGATCATGGTGGAAGCGGTGCCCGAGCAAGAGGTGTCCAGCTACGGCGTTGCAGATATCAATGGCGTCTCTCTGGCCGAAGGAGAGTCCACCGCCATCAATGCGCTGGTGGAGAAACCGGCCATTGAAGACGCACCATCAAATCTGGCGGTCGTGGGTCGCTACGTGCTGTCTGAGCAGATCTGGCCACTGCTGAGCAAAACGCCTCCAGGTGCCGGAGACGAGATTCAGCTAACCGACGCCATCGACATGCTGCTGGCCCAGGAGCAGGTCAATGCCTATGCCATGAAGGGCTGCAGCCACGATTGCGGCAGCAAACTGGGCTACATGATGGCCAATGTGGAATACGGCTTGCGCCACCCATCATTAAAAGATGATTTTAAAACCTACCTGAAACAATTGGTTGACCGTCTATAAGGGATCCACCCCCTAAAACAGCGGCCTGGTGCCGCTGTTTTTGTCTGTGTCAGAGTCTATCCTTATACAGATAATGCAGTACACCTTCGCTGGGTGATCCTATGGAAGTTCTGACCTTTGCGCCTCGCCACAGTCACAAAGCTCAGCCGTTGTTTCTGTTTGGCATAGTCAACCTGCTGACCGCTCTTGGCCTGCTGATTCAGTTCGGCCGTCAATACCCTCTAGCCATTGTCTGGGTGCTGGGATCCGCCATCGCCCTGTCGGTCGCCATCGCCAACATGCGCCAGGCCCGCCACAGCCTGGTGGCCGATGATCGCGGCCTGCTGCTGCTGATTGAGCAGACGGTAATTCCCATCCACTGGCAGCAGTTACAGCGGCTGGATACCATCCCCGAGCATCAGGCACTGGGAATCCGGCTACGACCCGATGCCCATGTCTGGCAGCAGCTCAGCAACCGTCAACTGCGGCGCTGGTGCCAATTGACTCAGCAGAGCCTCAAGCTGTACGGCATCGCCTCCATTACCGATGGCCTGCTGGAGCAACCGACGCTGTTGCAACAACAGTGCTACCTGTCGGAGCAACTGGCCCAGAGCAGCGGATTTCACATTCTGCTGCACCAGAGCCAGTTCGATGATCCCTTAATCGACATTGCCAACAAACTGCGCCAGGCACGACGGCAGGCTCTGGAGCCTCAGCCGCCCGCTAAGCCAGCATCGACTTAAGCCGCAGCCACAACTGGCCCAGATACTCATGCAGAGCCCGCTCTGACGTCTGCAAGTTGTCGGCACTGAAATGCCACCAGCGCCCGGTCCGGCCTCGATAATCGGTCGGCGCCGCGAGCACGTCCAGCCCGGACTGGTCAAACAGCATCATCGCTCTGGGCAGGTGCGCCGCCGAGCTAACCACGGCAACGGTGCCGCCATTCACCAACCGGCTCACTCCCTCGACCTCCTCCTGAGTATCCTTGGCCTGATCCAGAGTGCGGATTCGGCGGCGATCAACCCCCAGCATCTCCGCCGCATCGGCCATCACCTGGGCATGGGGGCGCAACTGCATCCCTTTGGCACCGCTGAGTACCAGCAGGCTGCCGGGGCTGGCCTCGGCAATGCGCACTCCCTCGGTCAATCGCGCCAACGCCGTCGCCATCAACTGCTGCGTCGCCAGATCGCTAACTTGACCATCGTGGCCAAAACCAAGCACCAACACCGCGGCCACCGGCTGACCATGCCAGCGCGGGTACTGCTGCTCCAGCGGCGCCGTCAGAGCCCGGCTGCCAACCGTTGAGCTGAGCGCCAGCAGCAACAGCGGTCCGGCCAGTATCAAACCTTTACCCAGCCGGGGACGGCGTTTTAACTGCCACAGTCCAATTAACACCAAAAAGACGCACACCGGAATCGGCAACAGCAACGCCGAGATCCCCTTCTTAATCCAGAATCCGATCACCTAGCGCCCCCACAACCAGGCCGCACCCCGAACGCCGGAGCTGCAGCCATGCTGATTTTTTCGAATGGGAGTGGCGCACTCGCCTCCCAGTACCTGCTGAGGCAGAAGGGCGTTAAGGCGGGGATAGAGTTCGTCGATGTTGGAAAGGCCGCCGCCGAGAACGATAACGTCGGGATCCAGGGTATTTACCACATGCGCCAGGGCGCGCGACAGCTGGCTCAGGTAGTGTTCAAACACCTCACAGGCAGCCGGCTCCTGCTGCCTAACCCGGCTGATGATCTCATTGCCACTGAGCTGCTGTGAGGTCAACGCCTGGTACTGGCGGCTGAAGCCGGTACCGGAGACGAAGGTTTCGATGCAACCGGAACGGCCACAAAAACACTCTGGCCCGGGAAACTCGTCGGCCGTCATCCACGGCAAAGGGTTGTGACCCCACTCGCCGCTGAGGCCATTGCCTCCGGTGAGCGCCTTGCCATCGATGGCCAGGCCACCACCACAGCCGGTGCCCAGAATCACTCCAAACACCAGTCCCTTGCCGGCACCGGCGCCATCAATGGCTTCAGACACCGCAAAACAGTTGGCGTCGTTAGCGATACGAACCGGTCGAGACAGTATTTTAGCCAGATCCTGATCCAGTTGCTGGCCATTAAGGCACAGGGAGTTGGCATTCTTGACCCGGCCCGTTTGCGGCGACAGGACGCCGGGAATGCCCACCCCGACGGTACCGGTGAGGGTCAGCGTGGCTTCTGCACGCTGAACCAGAGTAGCGATGGCCTCCAGGGTCGCGGAATAGTCACCGCGAGGGGTCGCCACCCGCTCACGCCACAACTGGTTACCCTGCTCGTCCAGCGCTATCCCTTCAATCTTGGTACCACCAAGATCGATGCCAATTCTCATGCTCGATTCCTGCTAATTCACTATGAGTCAGCATGATAGCAAAGATTTAAGATAAAGCTGTGAACCCGGTTTTGCTGGCATCTGCCTCATTTAGAGCAGATTGCTGAACAACGCGATACTAATCAGGGCTGCAACGATGACGATGATAATGGGGTAGAACAGCCGATCCGGCAGTGCATAGCGATTCCTTTGCCACAACTTGGAGCCACTCATTTTATTGCGTGGGGATTTGTCAGATTGAGTGCTGGTCATACTGGCCTCCTTCGCACCAAAGCAGGCAGGAAACCGGATTCCGGGAGGGATCCGAATGCCTCCTGACCACCTGCCTTCAGTATACCAAAGTAAAAATGAACCCTTGATGACAAACCAAAAAAAAACCACTCCAACGAAAGGGAGTGGCGGTACTGAATCTGTAGCAAAGAAAGGGAGATGATGATGAAAACAAGCTTAAAGAAACTGTGTTTACTGTTAAGTCAGAGTGTCCGGGTCACAGAAAGTTCAGCGAAGAGTGAAAAAAATCCACATTTCGCCGCTTGCATCGATTCAGAGGGGCGTTTACAGTCATCTTGGGTTCACTTGTTGGATTAATTTTATAATTCTTATTAGATAGTTAAATTCTGGAGTCGCATTATGTACTACCAAACCGATGACGTACGCATCGATAAAATAAAAGAACTGCTACCCCCCATTGCGATTCTGGAACGATTTCCCCTGGACGACAATGCCGCCGCCACCGTCTATCAGGCCCGGCAATCCATCCACAATATGATGAACCGCCAGGACGATCGCCTGCTGGTGGTCATCGGCCCCTGCTCCATTCACGATCCCAAGGCGGCGCTGGAATACGGCCGCAAGCTGTCTCTGTTACGGGAGGAGCTCAAGGACGACCTTGAGATCGTCATGCGGGTCTATTTCGAAAAACCCCGCACCACCGTCGGTTGGAAAGGGCTGATCAACGATCCGCTGCTGGACAACAGCTTTAAGCTCAATGATGGCCTGCGCACCGCCCGCAAACTGCTGTTGGAGTTAAACCAGATGGGCCTGCCGACCGCCGGCGAGTTCCTGGATATGATCACCCCCCAGTACGTGGCCGACCTGATGTGCTGGGGAGCCATCGGGGCCAGAACCACCGAATCCCAGGTTCACCGTGAACTGGCTTCCGGCCTGTCCTGCCCGGTGGGCTTTAAAAATGGTACTGATGGCACCATCAAGATTGCCATCGATGCCATCAACTCTGCCAACGCGCCGCACCACTTCCTGTCCGTGACCAAGTATGGCCACTCCGCCATTGTGTCCACCACGGGCAATCAGGATTGCCACATCATCCTGCGCGGCGGCAAAACCCCCAACTACCAGGCCGACCAGGTCGCCGACATTACCGAGCAGTTGCATCAAGCCGCCCTGCCCGCCAACATCATGATCGATTTCAGCCACGCCAACAGCGAAAAGCAGTTCAAGCGGCAGTTGGATGTGGCCGAAGATGTCTGTAACCAGTTGGCCGCAGGCAACCAGAATATCTTTGGCGCCATGATTGAGAGCCACCTGGTGGAGGGCCGCCAGGATCTCTCCACGCCTGACAGCCTGACTTACGGCCAGAGCATTACCGATGGCTGCATCGGCTGGGAAGACAGTGAGTCGGTACTCAGAGCACTGGCGACCGCCGTGCGGGCCCGCCGTCAACAGTAACTCAAGACGCCCCGCCCGAGCGCGGGGCATTCTGCCATCACTTTCCGGACAGCAAAAAAAACGCCACCTCAAAGAGGTGGCGAGCAACAAAACTGTCAGAGAGATGAGATGATGATGAAACTAAATTCGTTACCCTTTAATAGAGTCCTCTCTCCTCCTAAAGTTCACACCTCGAACTTATTTTTTTAAAAATTAATTAAAAACCGAGCGTTACCGAGTGGTGCCAGGGGCATTTATCGCGCTTGTGTGTTCAGAGGACAAAAAAAACGCCGCCTCAAACAGGCGGCGAACATTAAGGAATTCAGGAGATGATGATGAAACCAAATTCGTTACCCTTTTATAGAGTCGAACCGCCGACGAAAGTTCCGCTTCGATGAATTTTTTTTGCCTTGCCGCGGCCTCACTTCCCCGCCCACTCTCGCCCCTGGCGGGCAAGGCCACGCAGACTGCTGTCAAAAACGTAAAAAAAAACGCCATCTCAAGGAGATGGCGGAGAATAAGGAATTCTGAGAGATGATGATGAAACTAAATTCGTTACAGGGATATAGAGTCACCGGAATCAGAAAAGTTCATCGCTTCAGTAAAAATGGTGATTTTTTTGGGTTGCCAGCGGAGGCGGCCCAAAAAAAACGCCACCTCAAGGAGGTGGCGAACAATACTTTATTCAAGGAGATGATGATGATGAAACCAAATTCGTTACCCTTATATAGAGCGGTAAAAACAGCAAAAGTTCAGTCGCCATGAAAAAAAATTGCCGGATTTTTTCAACACCGGCGACCAGCAGTCAAAGAGGCGATAAATCAACACCTTAAAATCACTCGTCACTTCGACTTAGGGTCAGTTCAGTGGCGATGCCGTTACCACATACCTCTTGCCGCCCTGCAGCGGCGCAAACCAAACGCCATTGTGCTCCCGGTACGACACCCCATCGACCGTGACCACCTGGCTGCCTGCCGGCAACCGCTGAATCACCTGTCCGAGGGCATACGCCGGAGTCGCTGGCACCGGTTCAGGCTCGGCAGACACCACCTGATAGCTGCCCGCCGGCGGCTGAGCCACATACACATAGCTGTCCCCTTGCTGCCGATAGTAGGCGTTCTCGACAATGGCGTAGGTCACCCCGGCAAAAACGGCAAAGGTCGCGACTCTTGCCAGTTCATGGCGATGGTAGGAGTAATGGTTACGATAGGGTTTATGGTGATAGCCCGGCTTCACCACGATGACATTTTTGCCCTTGTGTGCCTTACCTGAGTGAGGCTTAGCCTGCAGTGCCGGACTGGCCAGCAGTGTGGCGGTCACAAGCAGTGCGATAAGACGTTGCATAGGTCCTCCTGAGTGCACTCTGTTGGCCCTAAGCCTAACGTAGCCAACTTCAACCAACGTCAATCAAGAGTAAAGCCAGGTAAATTCCCCGCCTCACAGAGTGGAGCAATCTGCTATGATCGGCGCCTCATCAGCTAACTGCTGCATTTTTCACTGTCAGTCGATCACTATGTCACTTTCACCGCAAAAACTTCGCCACGCCATCAATCGCCTGCCGCTTCCCTGCGAAGCCAGCCTGAACTATTACTACCTGCATGGCTTCATCAGCGCCGTTGTCTGTGCACCCACACCGGTACTGCCCAGCCACTGGCTGGCAATTTTGCTGGGCCCGGAACAGGCCCTGGACGACGACCTGAGCCCTGCTCTGGTGCAGCTGTATCAGCAGGCCAGCGAAGCGCTCGGCACACAGACCCTGATTCTGCCCAGCCAGTGCCGCCTGCCGCAGGCTACGCCATTGAGCGGTTTTGCCTCAGGCTCCCCATTGGCCCAGTGGGCCGCCGGGTTTGAGCACGGCCTGCCGCTGGTGATGGAGCAACTGGATCACCAAAATCCCGAGCTGCAACCCACCATCGCGGCCTTTGCCAGCTACGGCTGCTTTTTTGCCAATCTGGAACAGGTTCAGGCCCACTGCCGACAAAACGGCCTGGATGATGAGGCCTTCGTCGCCGAAGCCAGACAGGTCAGGCGCCACCTGTGTGAAGTGATCAATCAGGCTGCCGCCCTGTTCCGCGGCCAGCAACCGGGCGAGGAGAGTCAGCTTCTGGAACATGAATCACTGATTGAGCAACTGACACTGCATACCGGCGAGATGCCGCAGCTGCTGCTAAAAGAGCTGCAACCGCCCACTCCCCTGCTGGTGCGACTGGCCCGGGAGGAGCTGCAGCTGTTTGTGGATGCGCCGCAAATCGATCTGAATAATCAGGACTACATCGGCCACTGGCACAGCCTGTGGTGTCTGGCTGACGCCAATGCTCATCAGGATGTCCGCGATAGCATCGACGCCCTGCTGCGCTTTCACTGGCACGCTGACAGCCCCATGGCCAGGCTGTTTGAACATCACTACCCAGCGCTGGCTCAATGCCTGGGGCAGCTGTTCAGCCAGGCGCCGGGTTACCTCATGGGCCAGTTAAAGCAGGAGCGGCTCGATAGCCAGGCGCACAGCCTGTGCCTGACCGCCTTAGCCTGGCTGCATCAGCAAGGGCGACTGACTGACGCACGCCTCAACGAGGCACTGTCACCGCTACTCAGTGGTGCTGCCTGCCAGAATCAGGATCTTCGATCTCTGGCCAGGGGCGTCGCCCGCCAGTTGCCACCCAGCGAGCAGAGTGCCTTGGGCGGCCCCTGGGCGGATGCCACCGACCCCAAGCTGCCACAAGGCGACTGGCCGGGCGCGGCGGCGCTAATCCAGCAACTGTTCCAGCGCTACCATCAAGGTGATAAGCGTCCGGTCGAGGCCGAACCAGAGCCCACCCCGGCAGCGACTCAATCCTCAACCGTCGGCCGCAACGATCCCTGCCCCTGCGGAAGCGGCAAGAAGTACAAAAAGTGCTGTGGCTAAGCGCATGAAAGTAAAAGAAGAAATAAGGAAGGCGAAAAAATATCAAAAAAAGCAGCTAAAAATTTGAACTAAAGCAGCAATGGAGACTCTGACCTTATGTAACAAATTTGAACTGAAATTTGTTTCATCATCATCTCCATTATGTTTGACCACCTTTTTTAAGGTGGTTTTTTTTATCCGTCGCTGCGGGCAATGAAGTGCGGATTGAGCACCGAGGCCTTGCCGTTGTAGCCCAGCGGTTGATCATCCAGGGTACGAACGCTGCCGCCGGCCCCCTCCAAAACCGCTTGCGCCGCGGCAATGTCCCACTCACTGGTGGGCCCCAACCGAGGATAAAGATCCGCCTTTCCCTCTGCCAGTAGGCAGAGCTTCAGCGAGCTGCCCACCTCGATGAGTGACACCTGGGGGAAACGACTCAGCCACTGGGCCAGTTCCGCAGAGGGGTGGGATCGGCTGGTTACCACCCTGGGCACCTGAGCACTCACGCCACCGGTAATGGCACGCTCTCCCTGCTGATCTTCCAACCAGGCCCCCAGGTCCCGTCCGCCACTGTAGATTTTCCCCAGCGCCGGCGCCACCACCACCCCAAGCAGCGGCACCCCCTGCTCGATCAGGGCGATATTGATGGTGAACTCGCCATTCCCGGCGATGAACTCCTTGGTGCCATCTACCGGATCCAGCAACCAGTACCGCTGCCACCGGCGCCGCTCCTCCCAGGGGGCCAGGCCGGCCTCTTCCGACAACACCGGCCAGCAGTTACCCCAGTCGGCAATCCCCTGCACCAGTGCCTGGTGGCTGGCCAGATCCGCCTGGGTCAGCGGGCTGTCGTCCTGCTTGTAACGGGTCTGCGGCTGGCCATAGTGGGCCATCGCCGCTTCCCCCGCCTGCCGGGCCACCACGATCATCTGTGACAACAGCAGTTGCTGCTGGTGCCGGTCTAAAGGTTCCAGGGTCATGAAGGCAGGATTCCGCGTTGCGTCAGATAGGCCACCATCTTGTCAACGGCAGCCTCGGTGTCAAGTCGGTCGGTTCGTAGGTGGATCTCCGCCTCATTCGGCGCCTCATAGTCGGAATCGATACCGGTAAAATCGGCTATCTCACCGGCACGGGCCTTTTGGTACAACCCTTTGGGATCCCGCTGCTCACACACCGCCAGGGGCGCATCCACAAACACCTCGATGAATTTCCCGGCAGGCAGGGCCTCGCGAACCCGCTGCCGATCCGCCCGAAACGGCGAGATAAAGGCCGACAGGCACAGGGTGCCAGCACTGACAAACAGCTTACCCACTTCACCGATACGACGGATGTTCTCCTCCCGGTCGGCATCGGCAAAGCCCAAATCCCGGTTCAGCCCCAGCCGCACGTTATCGCCGTCGAGCAGAAAGCTGTGTACTTCCATGGCAATCAGACGCCGCTCAAGGGCGTTGGCCAGGGTCGACTTTCCCGACCCACTCAGGCCGGTAAACCACAGCAACGCACTGCCATGGCCCTTTAGCTGTTGCCGTTGTTCTGGCGTCACCGCATGGTCATGCCAGGTCAGGTTGTTGGTCATACTCACCTCAAAAAGGAAAAAATAGCGGCGTAGTCAGCAGCACGGCCGCGCTGTAGGCCAGAGACATGGGCAGTCCCAGCCTCAGGTAGTCCCGCTTACGGTAGTCGCCCAAACTCATCACCATCAGGTTGGTCTGATAGCTGAACGGGCTGATGAAACTGGCGCTGGCACCGTAGGCCACCGCCATCACAAAGGGCATGGCACTGACCCCGAAGGCGTCCGCCAGCCCCAGAGCCAATGGCAGGGCCAGCGCGGCGGCGGCGTTATTGGTCATCAGTTCGGTCAAGATCAGGGCCACCAGGTAAACCCCGACAAACGCCACCATCACCCCCTGACCATTGAACAACTGGTGCAGCCAGGTGGAGGCCATCAACGCCAGTCCGGACTGCAACACGCTGTCGGCAATGGCCAGCGCCCCGGTAATGATCAACCAGATCTCAAATGGAAAGCGCTGGCGAACATCCTGGCCACTGAGCACCCCGCTGGTGATCATCAACATCAGTAACACCGCCAGCCCGGCAACCAACTCAATGGCACCGAAAGCACTCAGCGCCAGCACCGACACAAAGCCGCCGATGGCGACCCACTCCTGCAGCGGAGTCAGGGTGGCAGACAGCTGAGCATTGCCAATCACAAAGAAGTTCCGGCTGACGCGGGAGTGGTGAAACCCCTGGCCCACCGCCAGCACCAACACGTCACCCGCCTGGATCGGGATCTGGCCCAGTTTGCCCGACAAACGTTCGCCCCGGCGCCGCATCGCCACCACCGCCGCATCGAACCGGGCCCGAAACTCCACCGATTTCAGGGTCTGGCCGACAATGGCAGAGGTCGGGCTGACAATCACCTCGGTCAGGGTACGATCCAGCTGTCCCTGCGCCGACGCAAACAGGGTCAGGCCGCGAAACCGCTGCAGCACAGTGACCCGGCGAACGTCACCGCAAAACACCAGCTTGTCGCCGGCTTCCAGCACGGTGTCCGGGCTCAGCGGCGAGATCAGCCGCTGTCCCCGAACCACTTCAGCCAGGAACAGCCCCTCCAGAGAACGCAGGCCGTTGGCCTGAACCGATCGCCCCACCAGCGGGCTGTCCGGCTGCAGCTTGGCTTCAATGAAGTAGGGATCTTCCTGCTGCGCCTGGCGCGGATGGCGGGGCAGCCAGCTCGACAGCAGTACCAGCAACACCAGCCCCACCGAGCACGCCACCAGTCCCACCGGCAGAAAATCAAACAGCGCCAGGGACGGCTTGCCGGCCTCGACCAGAAAGCTGTTTACAATCAGGTTGGTGGAGGTGCCGACCAGAGTCAGGGTGCCACCGAGAATGGCCGCATAAGAGAGTGGCAACAGCAGCCGTGACGGCGCATGATCCGGGTTCGTGTTCACCCGCCCCATCAGGGCCGCCACCACCGCGGTGTTATTCAAAAACGCCGACGACACCATGGTGCCCGCCCCCATCCGTACCAGGGTACCGGCGTAGGAGCGGCGGAACAGAAACTGGCTGAGCCAGGCCAGCAGGCGGGTCTTCTCGATGCCCGCCGACACCAGCAGCAGCAGCAGCAGGCTGATGACCGCCGGGTTGGCGGCCAGGTTCAGCAACCGGGTCACATCCAGCTGTTGCATCAGCACCAGGGCGATGGCCGTGCCGCTGAACAACAGCACCGGCCTCAGGCGGGTAAACACCAGCCCGAAGAACATCGACACCGCCAGAGCCAGCAACTGGCCGTGGACCAGGGTCATCAGCGGCGTCCGCTGTCAGCCAGTGTTTTCAGATCCAGCGCATTCCAGTGTGGGAAATGCTTACGTACCAGCGCATTAAACTCCAGTTCAAAGGCGGAATAGTCCGGCGTCACGGCCTTGTTTGCGCCCGATTCCAGCACCATACCCGCGGCAACCGTGCCGTTGCTGATGGGATCGATCAGGATAAATGAACCGGTCTCACGGTGCTCCCGGTAAGGATCCACCGGCAACGGCTGCTCGGTATGCAGCTGAATCTGGCCGATGGCGTTCAGGGCCAGCTGATCGGTCTGGCGTTCACTCCAGTCATGGATGTCCACCAGATGATCGATGACTGACACCTGCGCCCGCACCGTAGAGGTGGCCAGTTTCAGGCGGTAATCCCGCCCCGGTTGCAGCGGTGTCTCGGACATCCACACCACCCGCGCCTTCAGGCTGTCAGACAGTGGCACCGAGTCCGCGGCATGAACCAGCCAGTTACCCCGGCTAACGTCAATTTCGCGGTCCAGCGATACGGTGACCGCCTCGCCGGCCTGAGCCTGACTGACGTCGCCGCCAAATTGATGGATACCCGCCACCCGGGCGGTATTGCCCGACGGCAGCACCTTCACCTCGTCACCGACGCGAACCAGGCCGGCGCTGATGGTACCGGCAAAGCCCCGAAAATCGAGGTTGGGTCTGGCCACCATCTGCACCGGCAAACGGAACGGCCTCGCCACGGCTTCATCCGCCGGCGGCGCCTGCTCCAGCAGCGCCAGCAGACTCGGCCCCTGGTACCAGGGCATGGCCGCACTCAGTGAGGCCACGTTATCCCCCTCCAACGCCGAGATGGGCACATAGTCGATGTGCTCAAACCCCAACGATTCCGCCATCTGGGCGTATTGGGTGGCGATGGTGTCAAACACCAACTGGTCGTACGCTTTGAGGTCCATTTTGTTGATGGCGACCACGACCTGCTTAATGCCCAGCAACGACACCAGGAAGCTGTGACGACGGGTCTGCTCCAGCAGGCCGTAGCGGGCATCCACCAGGATAATGGCCAGATCCGCCGTTGACGCGCCGGTGGCCATGTTGCGGGTGTACTGCTCGTGACCCGGGGTGTCGGCGATGATGAACTTGCGTTTATCGGTGGAGAAATAGCGATAGGCCACATCGATGGTGATGCCCTGCTCGCGCTCCGCCTGCAGGCCATCCACCAACAAGGCCAAATCGGGGCGATCACCTGTGGTGCCACTGCGGCGACTCTGCTGGTTCACCGCCTCAATCTGGTCGTCGTACAACGCCTTGGTGTCGTGCAGCAGTCGTCCGATCAGGGTACTTTTGCCGTCGTCGACGCTGCCGCAGGTGATGAAACGCAACAACGCCTTGTTTTCATGCTGAGCCAGGTATTCCGTTACCCGCTGGGTAACGCTGGATGCTTGGGTGGACATAGTTAACTCCTGTATCTCAAACCTGGCCTAGAAATAGCCTTCCATCTTCTTCTTTTCCATCGACCCGGCACTGTCACGGTCGATGACCCGCCCCTGGCGCTCCGAGGTGGTGGCCAGCAGCATCTCTTCGATGATGCCCGGCAGGGTATCCGCCTCAGATTCCACGGCGCCGGTAAGGGGATAACACCCCAGGGTGCGAAAACGCACACTGCGCAGCTGTGGGGTTTCCCCTTCATTGAGGGGCATCCGGTCGTCATCCACCATGATCAGGCTACCGTCGCGCTCCACCACTGGCCGGGGCTTGGCCAGGTACAGCGGCACTATCTCAATCTGTTCGCGATAGATGTACTGCCAGATATCCAGTTCGGTCCAGTTGGACAGCGGGAACACCCGAATGCTCTCACCCGGATGCACCTTGGCGTTATAGAGATTCCACAATTCGGGACGTTGATTCTTGGGATCCCAGCGGTGATTTTTATCCCGGAACGAATAGACCCGCTCCTTGGCACGGGAGGCCTCTTCGTCGCGGCGGGCCCCCCCAAAGGCAGCGTCGAAACCATGCTGATCCAGGGCCTGTCTCAGCCCCTGGGTCTTCATGATGTCGGTGTGCAGGGCACTGCCGTGAACAAAGGGGTTAATGGCCATCTCCAGCCCCTGCGGGTTCTTATGCACCAGCAGATCAAGCTCATGTTCACGGGCCATGCGATCGCGAAATTCAATCATCTCTTGGAATTTCCAATCGGTATCCACGTGCAGCAGCGGAAAGGGGATTTTGCCCGGATAAAACGCCTTGCGCGCCAGATGCAACAGCACCGACGAGTCTTTACCGATGGAGTACAGCATCACCGGGTTTTCAAACTCGGCCGCCACTTCACGGAAGATATGGATGCTCTCCGCTTCGAGGCGATCCAGGTGGGTCAAAGGCTGTGGTTGTGACATCCTTGCGTCCTATTCAACGTTTTTCTGCCATTTAGTGAACGTCACAACCGCGATTTCAACAATTCAACTTCGGACTTTCATATAACCAAAACAGATTAATATCGGAATCGATCAACCGTTTTGGAATAAGGGCAGAATTTATCGTTCTATTGGTGAGGCAGAATCTGGCAGCTCCACTATCCTTAGGTTAGGGTATTCGGCTTTTGGCATGAGAAAAAACCGAACATCCTTCGCATATCATTGAAAAACTAGGGACATTGCCGCAGGCCGGCCTGATTAAATACCGGTTACATGGATGGTAGCTGTCAGCACCGGACTGAGGTTGGAGGCAAGGATGCTCACCGATCGTACCTTTCTGATCATCGATCACTCGACAGAGTTTGTCGGGCTGGTGCGCTCGATCCTGCATGATGCCGGAGCCAACCATTGCAACATCACCAGTACCTCGGACACCCTCAAAGCACTGCGGTTGATTCGCCAGCATCAGTACGATGCCGTACTCTGCGGGTTTGATCCGGAAACACGGGTCGATGGTGGCCTGATTCTGGATGAAATCCGTCACCATCCGCGCCAATGTGGCAATGGCGCGTTTCTGTTTATCAGCAATGACCACAGTCGCGAGGCCGTCAGCCAATGCCTGGCCATGGAGCCGGATGATATGCTGCTCAAACCGTTCCGATACCAGGAACTGGAACGGCGGTTGATGCAGGCGCTGCAGCGACGACAGCAGTTGGCCGACCTGCATCGGGCCTTAACCAATGAGGCCTATGGAGAGGCACTGCATCTCAGCCTGAGGCTGCGCCGCACCTTCCCCCAGCATTCACCGTTTCTGGATCGGACCCATGGCAACTGCCTGTTGCGGCTACGCCGCTTCACCGAAGCGCTACGGTTTTATCGCCACCACAGCCAGCGCAGCGACAAACCCTGGCCTCGAATCGGCGTCGGCCAGGCACTGCTGGGTCTGCAGCGCTTCGAGGATGCCACTCACATCTTCAATGAGGTTCAGCGCCGCGGTCCGTTCGAGCCAGAAGCACAGTTGGGGCTGGTTCAGGCGGCACTGTACCAGGATGCCAACCTGGACGCGCTTACGGCCATGACCCGGCTGCAGCGGTTGTGCCCGGCAGAGCCCAGCTATCAGGCCATCATCGCCGACCTCCATGCTCAGCAGGGTGACTTTTGTGCCGCCGCCCGCCACTATGACGACTATCTGGTGCGGGTAACAGGCAGCAGCCAATTTTCACCAGAACTGCAGATCCACGCCAACCTGTGCCGCCTGTTTTCCACCCTTAGCGAAACCGAGCCAGCCCGGCGTCACAGCCTCATCGCCCAAAGCCTGAAACAGATCGCCCAGTTAAGCCAGGGCTCCGTTTGTCAGCCCGGGCTGGAAAGTGGCCTCAAAGTGGCTGCCGCCCTGGCCGCCCTGGTAGAAGGGCAACTGGATCACTGCGTCATGATCATGCAGGTACTGGAGCCGGACACCCACCCCTGCCCCAACTTCTACACCCAGTTAAACAGCGCCAAACTGTTTGCCCTGTGCGGTTTGAGCGAGCGTTTTGAACAAGCGGTTCGCCTGGCCGGGCTGACTGCCGAATCGAACCCGAATCCGACCCAGAGACTCAGCCAGTTAGCGCTGTTGGCCGAGTATCGCCACAGTATGGAAGCCCGCCTGACCGAGGGAGAACGATTGGCCGATGTGGCCTTGAATCACCACCGGGCCCAGCGTTATCACCTGGCCTACGAACGCGCTTGTCGAGCCTTTTTCTTGGTACCCCTGTACCCGTCCCTGAGCCTGATGTTGCTGGAGTTGGCCTCCGCATCGCCTCCCCCCTGGATGGATACGGTAACCGCCCGGCAGATGTTGGATTCGGCTCACTGGCTGTACCGCAGCCATCACCGGGATTCGGCCCTTAGGGAGCGCGCCGCCGCCTTGTATCGACGCGCCATCGCCCATCTGGACGATCCAGTCAGCCCCGAACACAAGCAGGACTCCGCGGCCCGCCTGGCCTGAAGCTGTCCACACCCGCCTTTGTGCCCCCCATCATGCAACTCCCTATTAACCCCCTTTGTCAGGGGTGGTATGATGGCCGATTGCACCCTGTTACCCGGCTGAACACTGAATGCTTTTATTCCGTCTAACTGATGTGGAAAACAACTTCGACGATGCAACCTTTAACCGAGGCAAGCGTTACTTCGAGGAGGAGATGGTTCTGCAAGCCGAACTGGGCCCCGGAGGCAGTTCGGTCCATGGCGCCACCCTGGGTCGACGCGATAACCAGTACGACACCAGCATTGAGATTAAAAAACGGGGTGACCGCTGCACCCTGGAAAGCTTCTGCAACTGCCCGGTTTCGTCGCAGTGCAAGCACGCCGTCGCCCTGCTGCTGACCATCCTGGATCAACACCATGGCCACCAGGATCGTTACCAGGCCTGGCTGGAGAAGTTCTCCGCCATTCACCCGCCTAAACCCAAGCCCGCACCGCCGGAATCGGCCCTGGTTGGCCGCTTTCGAGTGGCACCGTCGTTAACCCGCAACGCCAGCGTCGGTGAGTCCATTGTGGTCGAAGTCGGCAACTGCCGGCGGCTGAAACGTGGCGGATTCAGTAAATTTACTGCCAAACAGTTATTTAACGTTGCCGCCCACTACGGCGACGGCTGGGCCAACGACGATGTGGTGACCTACAGTCGGCTCCTGCTGGCGACCAGGGGTAACACCTGGTACCGCTACGCCCATCTGGAAACGGAGCTGGATCGGTATACCTACCAAAAGCTGCTGGATCAGCAACTGGCGTTTTGGGATCAGCCCAACCAAACCCTGAGCCAGGGGCCGGCCCAGACACTGAACTTCCGCTGGGAGCACAACAACGACTATCAGTTGCACTCGCAGCTGCAATGCGGTGCCCCCTGGGTTCTGGTGCCCTTCTCCCGGCCTTGGTACATCAACCTGGACGACTTCAGCTCCGGTCCGCTGGAGACCGAGCTCTCCACCGAAGTGCTGTTCTGCCTGCAGCGGCTGCCGGCACTTCCCAGAGAGCAGGCTCGCCACTTTGGCGACACCATCGCCCTGCAGTTCAATGAGCAGACACTGCCGCATCCGATTCAGACCGAGTACCGCCAGATTGAGGCGCCCCTGACACCGGTGCTCAAACTGGTTCCCAGTGACGAGGGTATTCAGAGCTTTTTCTGGCTGCAATACGACGAACTGCCGCTGCCGAAAGAGGTCACTCAGCGTCCGACCCAGAGCCGCTTCAGCAACGACCACGGCCACTGGCAGATTCAGCGCGACAACGAGGCCGAACTGGCCGCCGTCGAGCTGTACCAGCAACTGCAGTTGTCGGAGTTCGAGCACAGCGGCGATCAGGCCCCGCAAGTGGCCTCGGCGGCCTACCTGAAACTGGCTACTGCCGCCACGGATCTCGCTTTCTGGCAGAAACTGCTAAGCCAGTTTCAGGGGCCGATGAACCAGCAGCAGTGGCAGCTGCAGATTGACCCGTCACTGCCACTGTTGCCCCATGAGATCCCCGCCTTTGATCTGATCATCGAAGAGGACGACTCCTGGTTTAATCTGGGGCTGTCGGTGGAGATTGACGACCAACAGGTCGAGCTGCTGCCACTGCTGCTGACCTGGCTGGATCACAACAGCGACTGGCGCGGTGACAACAACCCGATCCTGCTGCACCGCGAAGGGGCGATGCCACTGCGCATCGCCAACCGCAGCATCCGTCCGGTACTGGCAATTCTGGAAGAGCTGGCCAACCCCAGTGGCGACCGCATTCGCCTGCCCAGTCATCAGGCCGGCCTGTTGGAGCAACTGCCTCGCCAGGGCCGCTGGATAGGCGGTGAACGCATTCAGCAGCTGGCGCACAAGCTCAATCACTTCAGTGGTATTGAGACCGTCGAGGCTCCGGATAACCTGCATGCCACCCTGCGCCCTTACCAGCAACAGGGGCTGGACTGGCTGGCATTTTTGCACCAGTACGGGTTTGGCGGTGTGCTCGCCGACGACATGGGCCTGGGAAAAACCCTGCAGACCCTGGCGCACCTGCAACGCCTCAAGCAACGGGATCAGCTGCCTCACCCGGCTCTACTGGTGTGCCCCACCAGCCTGATCAGTAACTGGCGCAGCGAGTCGCAACGCTTCTGCCCGGATCTAACCGTACTGGTTCTGCACGGCCAGGAGCGCCACCGCCATTTCGATACCCTGAATGAGTTCGATCTGATCATCACCACCTATGGCCTGGTCGGTCGCGATATCGAGCTGTTTGCCAGTCTCAATTTCAGCCTGGCCATTCTCGATGAAGCCCAGGCCATTAAGACGCCGGGAGCCAAGATCACCAAGGCGGTGAAGCAACTCAACGCCGGCCAGCGCCTATGCCTGACCGGCACTCCCATGGAGAACCATCTGGGTGAGTTGTGGTCACTGTTCGACTTCGTGATGCCGTCGTTCCTTGGCAGCGAAGGTCAATTCAGCCGCTATTACCGCAAGCCCATCGAGAAAGAGGGCAACCTGGATCTGAAGAAAGAGCTGCTGACCCGCCTGGCGCCGTTCTTGTTGCGCCGCACCAAGAGTGAGGTGGCCCAGGAGTTGCCTGCCAAGACTGAGATGGTGCAAACCATTCCGCTGCCACCACAGCAGCGAATCCTGTACGAAGGCGTTCGGGTGGCCATGGAGGCCCGGGTACGGGAGTTGCTCAACAGCAAGGGGATGGCCAAAAGCCAGATCGAGTTTCTCGATGCCCTGCTGAAGCTGAGGCAGATCTGCTGCGATCCACAACTGGTGAAGCTGGAGCAGGCGGCATTGGTGCAGGAATCGGCCAAGCTCGACTTTTTGATGGAGATGCTGCCGCCGATGCTGGAGGAGGGACGGCGAGTGCTGATCTTCTCCCAGTTCACCCAGATGCTGGCGCTGATCGAACAGCGACTGGAGCAACAGGGGATCGCCTTTGCCAAGCTGACCGGTCAAACCCGCAAACGGGAGCAGGCCATCGACAGCTTCCAGAACGGCGAGGTGCCGGTGTTCCTGATCTCCCTCAAGGCCGGCGGCGTGGGTCTGAATCTGACCGCGGCAGACACCGTGATCCATTACGATCCCTGGTGGAACCCGGCAGCCGAGAACCAGGCCACCGATCGCGCCTATCGCATCGGTCAGGACAAGCCGGTGTTTGTCTACAAGCTGATCTGCGAACAGACCATCGAAGAGCGGGTCATGGAGCTGCAGCAACAGAAACAGGCGCTGGCAGACAGCATCTACGACAAAGACGCCCAGGATCTTGGCAGCAGCCTCACCGGCGACCAGCTACTGAGCCTGTTCGATACTCCGATTCCTCAGCCGGAGTAACCAACAAAACAGCCCCGCACTGCGGGGCTGTTTTCTATGCGCCTGGGGAACCTACACCCGCGAGCGCTGATTCAGCTCCGCCAACTTCATGGCCAGAGTTTCCAGTGCCTCGGAAGCACCACGGCCGAAGCGGTTAGCCAGGTTTTTCTTGATCACGTAGCTTAACTTCAGCACCTCTTTGTCCTTGGCTTGCTTCATCAGCCAGTCGTCGGAGGTACTCAGTTCGTCCACCAGCCCCAGATCCAGCGCCTGGGTGGCAAACCAGTGTTCACCGGTGGCCACTTTTCCGAGATCCAGTTCGGGGCGATAGCGACCGATGAAGTCCTTGAACAGACCGTGGGTCTCCTCCAGCTCTTCACGGAACTTCTCACGGGCCGAGTCGGTGTTTTCACCAAACATGGTCAGGGTACGCTTAAACTCACCGGCGGTGTGCTGTTCAAATTCAATATTGCTCTTTTTCAAAAGCTTATTGAAGTTAGGCAACTGGGCAATCACGCCGATAGAGCCGATGATAGAGAAGGGTGCCGCCACGATGTGGTCCGCCACACACGCCATCATATAACCACCGCTGGCCGCCACCTTATCCACCGCAATGGTCAACGGTATGCCCGCATCCCGCAGTCTCGCCAACTGGCTCGAGGCCAGACCATAGGCGTGCACCATACCACCGCCACTCTCCAGTCGCACCAGCACCTGATCCTGCTTGTCCGCCACCGTCAGCAAGGCGCTGATCTCTTCACGCAGGCTGACCACCTCGAACGCCTCGATACCAGCCTTGAAGTCCAGCACGAAGACTCGACCTTCACGGGGCTTATCGACGTTGGCCTTCTCCTTTTTCTGGCGCGCCTTTTCAGCTTTCTTCTCCGCCTTCTCTTTGGCCTTCAACTGCTCTTTGCTCAGCAGGGCACTCTCAAGGTGGTGCTGGTAGTCCTCCAGCTGATCCGACAGGCAGGTGAGCTGCAGCTCGCCCTTCTGGGCGCGCTGCGAGCGGCCCACCTGGGCCACCACCAGAATGATGGCCACCACGGCTACCACCAGGGTCAGGGCCTTTGCCAAAAACAGGCCGTACTCAAATAAAAACTCCAAAATCAGCTCCCTAGCTTTGTTTGGCCCTTATTCTATAACGAATCCAAAAAAAAGACCCAGCCTTGGCTGGGTCCTGTTCAGAGTTTACTCAGTTCAGGGGCAAGGCTGAGTGACGACGTCGTTGCTCACTGGCAACGACATCCCCAGACTGGCGGAAAACTCAGCGACCTGAGCCTGCATCTCGGCAGTGGTCGCAGCAGCGTTGATGCCGTCGGTCACACCGGGGATCTCATCGGGGCTTAGCAGCGAGCTATGGTGCCCCTTGCTGAAGCGAACCGCACCACTGGCGTCGGCGCCCTGCAGAGTTTCATCCACACAGCCCAGGCCAATAAAGGCGATCAGCGGCTCGGTTCCGGACAGCGGCGCCCCGGCCACGGTGTTGGGCAGCACCTGATCCGGCAGGTTGGTGTCGCCGTCACCGACGATCTCCTGAATGTGGACCTTGGTACTGGTTGCCGCCAGCGCAGCCGCGTGGTTGATGGGGTCAATCGCCTCAATCTGAGTCTGAATGGAGAACATCAGCGGCGGAATCACCTCCTCCTGCACCTGCTTGGCAAAGGCTTCATACTCCGGCGTGCCCGGCTCGGGTACCGGTACACCGGCTTCCTCCGCCAACACCTTAATCAGCTCATCCACCAACAGTGGACCAAAGCTGGGACTGCCGGCAAACACACCGGCCAGACCGGCGGCCGGGGCGGACAGCGAGGCCGCCTGAATGGTGTAGGGGTTCATCTCAGCCGGTACGCCGTCGATAGGCAGGTTGGCATAGGTAGCGAAATCGGCACCGATGATAGCGCCCAGACTCAGCCCCTGCATAGTAACCTTAGTCAGGTCATAGGTTGGCGCACCGCCGGCGCCCACTTCGGTCATAACCATACCGGTCACGGCCGCACGCAAGGCCAGGAGATCAATCAATGCCTGACGGTAATTATCCCTTACGGTCAGGCCGCTGCCGATGTTGATGAACACCAGTCCGGAGCCGTTGGCAAACTGAGGACCCAGACTTGGGTCAGTGGCGCTGATCTCATACACACCATCGTCGTTGAAATCGAAGCCACGCTCACCGTGAAGCGGCATGTCGATGGCGATGGTTGCCAGGCCGGCGGCCGACATGGCGCCGGAGTTGGCCAGTGTGGTCTCCTTAGTGCCGCTGAGGCCATGCAGTGCCATGCTCAACGGCCATCCCGTGGCCGGCTTGGACACGGTGATACCCAACGCCGCTAACTTGGCCGCATTTGGCATGGTCATCAGCACGGGCACCGTCTGTACCGACTTCGGTGCCGGTACCGGGTTGAAGCGGGTCAGGTGCTGCTGTACATCCAGGTCGCTGCCGTCGTCGGCAACGATGGTACAGCCGACAATCTCGGCCGGGTTGGAGATCGCTTCCACCGGATCACGGCCACAGTCCTCCACCTGCTCGGAGAACTTCTCCAGCGTCAGGGTACCGGCCTGCAGAGCTTGAAGCACCGCTATCGGGCTGTCACCCAGTGCACGCCAGGTGCTGGAGATGGTCGGATCCGCCGGCGTCGGCGCAGTCAGGTAGTAAGGCAGGGTCAGTTCGGCCTTAAACACATCGGTAGCGTCTGCCAGCAGATAGGCCACACCGTCCGCCGGCGTCAGCGGCAGGTAATTGGCTGCGGTTCCGGCCGGCACCGGTGGCGCACTCCAGACCGGTTTAAACGGCGCGTGTTCATCGGCAGGGGATACCACCAGTTGCTTGGTGACCTCCAGTACATCAAACACCGACTGGGTGGTGTACACGCCGCTGTAGGTGATGGTATCCGGGTCGACGCCAAAAGCAGCGGCCAGGCTGCCTTCGTAGTTGTTTACCAGCGCCTGCAGATCCCGAGAGGTCCCTTCCGGCAGTGGCTTGGTATTAATATCAAACTTCAGCTGCTTGTAGGTTTCCGAGGCTTGCAGTTGACGGCCGTCGGAGTCCTGCAGCAGATCGGTGGTTATGTACAGGTAACTACTGGTGGCTGGCAGCGGCTTCAGTGGCTGGGCAATCACAGTATGGCCTGTGACCGCAGTCATGAAGTCCCCATCAGGTCCCCAGGCCAACTCTTCACCTACCTTACAGATACTCAAGGATGGCGCGGCGGTGCACTCGGCATCCGGAGAAAGAGCTCCGCCCAGAGTCACGGAGAACACCCGTACGGCACCGGCCTGGGCCACACTGGCAGCATCGATGCTCATCCCTTCCGGCAGTCCGATGCTCACCTGAATCGGCTGCGTGGTGGACCAGCCATCCAGTGCGCCCAGGGCAACCATAGGATCGGTATAATCCGGTGTATCGCCGGCGGCCACCTCATCGGGAAACTGCAGGGTTCCGTCGGGGGTACCAAGGAACAACAGGTCATTCGGCGATGGCAGGATGCCATTTGCCGGATCAAAGGCCACACGGGCTGAAACTGGAATCGGTTTGGCGTTGTTCACATCGTCGTTGTAGCTGTCACCGTTGCAGCCTGACAGTGCCAAAGCCGACAGGACGGCAGTACTAACCAGCAGTCGTCTCATTTTCTCTCCCCAATCCTTGTTGTAACCCACGGCTGCCCCCAAGGGATTAAGGGCTGAACAGGTCTGTGACCGTGAGTATTAGTTTTGTTTTCCGTAATCAATTTCGTCACAATAGGCGCGAATCTGGCGAATATGACGCTCTATATGCCGATTGCGAACTATCCCAAAGTAACGCAAAAACCATAACTTAGCTACATTTTTGCAACGAACAACCGGTTCTGCGGCCCTAACAAAGCAATCGTGTGTTTTAAACAAACGTTTGTCGCCGCTGCAAAGCCCCAAATGACGCGTATTACAAAAAAAGGATGGCGTTAAAGGATGTTGGATTACAGCCCCAAAAAAGATCTTCTCACTGACAAGGTAATCCTGGTCACCGGCGCGGGAGACGGCATCGGTCGTCAGGCCGCCCTGACCTACGCGGCCCACGGTGCCACCGTGATTTTACTTGGCCGCAGTGTCAAGAAACTGGAAGCGGTGTACGACGAAATAGAAGCTCTCGGCGCCCCTCAGCCGGCCATTATTCCACTGGATATGCAGGGTGCCACCGAGCAAAACTACATCGACATGACCGACACCATCGAGGGCCAATTTGGTCGCCTCGACGGCGTACTGCACAACGCTGGGGTACTGGGCAGCCTGACTCCCCTAGAGCAGGTCTCCATCGAGATGTTTAACGAAGTGATGCAGGTAAACCTGACCGCTCAATTCGTGATGACCAAGGCACTGATGCGCCTGTTCCGCCAGCAGAACTCCGGTTCCATTATCTACACCTCGTCCGGCGTAGGCCGCAAGGGACGCGCTTTCTGGGGCCCCTATGCCATCTCCAAGTTTGCCACCGAAGGGATGATGCAGGTTTGGGCCGATGAGCTGGACGATACCCGGATTCGGGTTAACTGCATCAACCCCGGCGCCACCCGCACCAAGATGCGTGCCCTGGCCTACCCGGCCGAGAACCCGGAAACTCTGAAGACACCACAGGAATTGATGCCGCTGTACCTGTACCTGATGGGCGATGACAGCCTCGAGATCAATGGCCAGAGCATCGATGCCCAGCCGAAATAACGGCCAGGGCCAGCACCAAACCATGCTCGGGCTGATCACATTCAGCCCGTTTTTTTAAGGCAGGACGCAATCCTGAGCAAACCTTTACCGCATTGATAAACACTCCTTAACGAATTAATTATAATAACCTGACTTAAGAGGGTTTATTGATGAAAACGACGCCATGTCGTGACACACTGGATGCCCCGAAATGATGCCCCGTAATGATGCCCTTGAATACAGAGTCCTTTTGAGCCAATGAAATGGAATAATGCTGCCGCCCTTCCCCATGCAGCCAAACGGAACAGCAAACGCTCGGACTCCGGCCTCAAACGCCTTTATGGTGCTTTGGCAGCTTCGGTAATCTTCCTCTTTACCCTGGCTCTGACCATCAGTGCCGCCAAGACCATCGAAAACTACGAAACCGACAAGCAGCGAAACCAGATCTACGACTTCCTCAGCAGTGCCGAGGATCGGATGGTGTCCGAAGTGGCCAAGATCCACTCGGCCATCTACCTGGCGGCGTCGTCCATTCAGCAGCACCACCAACAACCGGATTTGAAACAGCGCTTTCAATCATTGTCCTACCTGGTGCTTCAGAATAACCCCAGCGTACTGAGTCTGGATCTGGCCCCGGAAGGACAGATCTGGGCGGTCTACCCTCAGATCAGCAGCAATGCCATTGGCCATGACACCAGTGACACTCTCTCCAGCCGCGAAGCTCGGCGATTGAGAAAGGCGGTGATGGGCGGTCCCTACGCTTTGTACGCCGGCGGTACCGGGCTGGTATTAAGCCAGCCGATCTTCGTCTCGGATACCACCAACACCCTGCCGGCGACCCCGGTCGACGGCGAGCGTTTTTGGGGCTATATCAACGCAATCATGCGCTTTGGCGACAGCAAAATGCTCAGTGGACTGGATATCCTCGCCAACGACACCATCAACTACAGCCTCTACTGCGGCAACGTCATTGCCAAGCATGTGTACAACAACAGCGGCGACCCGGTGGAAAACGGCCTAAAGCGCAGCTTCACCGTCGACGGCCTCAATTGTGAACTGAGAGCCGAGTCCCGCACCCAGCTACAAACCCCCATTTCGGCGCTGTTTATCTTCCTGTGTGGCCTTGTAACCGCCACCCTGATGAGTTTCTGGGCCTGGCAGCAGAGCACCGCCAAACGTCAGCTGGAGCTGTTGGTGGCACAAAAAACCAAGGCACTGCAAGACTCGGAGCTGCAGTTTCGAGAGCTGTCGGAGCGATCCCTGACCGGCATCTTTATCATTGTCCACGGGCGCTTTACCTACACCAACCCCACGATGTGCGACACTCTGGGCTACAGCGCCGATGAACTGTTTGCCATCAAAGATCTGTCGGAACTGATTCACCATCAGGACTACCTGCGTATTCAGGAATGGCTGAACGACCCTGCCACGGTGGAGGCCCGCGATAACCAGCGAGACCCCCAGCACCTGCATCAACGAGTGCGCTGTTTCAATAAAGCCGGGGTCACCAAACACCTGGAATTTTACTGCGTCACCACCGAGTACCGTGGCGAAACCGCCATCTTCGGCTCCATGCTGGACGTCACCAGCCAGGTCGCCGCCGAACGGAAGATCACCTACCAGGCTTACTACGATCAGCTTACCGGCATGCCCAACCGGGCTTCATTTCAGCAACGGATCAAGCAATCCATCGCCGCCACCAGTGGCCATAAACAACTGGCACTGATGTTCATTGATCTGGATAAATTCAAGACCATCAACGACAGCCTCGGCCACGATTACGGCGATCAGTTATTAAGGCTGGCCGCTTCCCGACTAAAAACCTCGTTGAGAAGCGACGATTTTATCGCTCGCATCGGTGGCGATGAGTTTTCCATTCTCATTGAAGACTATCAGGATAAACAACAGGTCGAGCAGATCGCCCAACGGGCCATCAACGCCTTTAAAGAGCACTTCACCCTCAAGGGCAAGAACTTCTACATCGGCTTGAGTATTGGCATCTGCCTCTACCCCAATGACGGTGAAAATGCAGAAACTCTGCTGAAAAATGCCGACATCTCCATGTATCTGGCTAAAAGCAGCGGCGGCTCGAGTTACAAGTTCTTTGACGAAAGCGAATCCCACCTGTTCTACAGCAAACTGGATCTGGAGAATGAGCTGCGCAACGCCTTGGATCAGGGCGGGCTGCATCTGGAGTTTCAGCCGCAAAACTCTCTGGTCAGCGGTGACATCATCGGCACCGAAGCCCTGGTTCGCTGGTACCACCCGGTCAAAGGGCGGATTCCACCGGTGGAGTTCATTCCGGTAGCCGAGGAGAGCAGCCTGATTCTGGAGCTGGATCGCTACGTGCTGGACCGGGGCTGCAAACAGCTGGCCCAGTGGCAGCAGAAAGGCATCAACATCAAACTGGCCATCAATATCTCGTCGGCACAGCTGGAGAAAGGGGACCTGCTGGGGCTGGTCAGCGCCTGTCTCGACACCTACCAGATTCAGCCGGAATGGCTGGAGCTGGAGATCACCGAAAACTCGCTGATCAAGAGTCCGACGGAAGTGGCTGTCATTCTCAGTGGTCTACAGGAGATGGGCGTCAGCATCGCCATCGACGACTTTGGCACCGGCTACTCATCGTTTGCCATGCTAAAGGATCTCCCTATCAACAAGATCAAACTGGACAAGACATTCATCGATGCCATCGAGACCGACGCCAAGGACCGCAAGATCATCAACACCATCGGCGAACTGGCGCGGTCACTGCAGCTGCAATTGATTGCCGAAGGGGTAGAGACTAACTCCCAGGTGATGCGCCTGCTGGAGTGCGGCTGCTATCAGGGCCAGGGGTTCCTGTTTGCCCGCCCCATGAGCGCCAGCGACTACGAAGAGATGCTGGCCCACAGCCACATCATCGACTGATCGCCTGCCACAGACACAAAAAAACCAGCCTTCCGGCTGGTTTTTTTCGGCTTCCGCTTATTAGCGTTTCGGCCCTTTGGCCGGACGATGTTTCTTAACGGCGCGGCGAATCTTACCGGTTTTAATCTTGTTCTGACGACGGGCCGCCTGCTTATCCTTCTCCATCAGGGTGCGGGACTCGGTGCCCAGGTCCACCAGCTTACGCAGGTAGTTAACCTGATCCAGCTGCAGCTCCACCCAGCCACCACGAGGCAGACCTTTCGGCAGGGTGATGTCACCGTAACGGATTCGCATCAGGCGTGACACCTGCATCCCCTGGCTTTCCCACAACCGGCGAACTTCGCGGTTACGCCCTTCACTGAGGATGGCGTGGTACCAGTGGTTCAGACCTTCACCGCCGGCAGCAATCAGGCGCTTAAAGCGGGCCGGGCCGTCTTCCAGCTCCACCCCGGTGCGCAGCGCCTGCAGGTTCTGCTCGGTCACTTCACCAAAGACCCGGACCGCGTACTCCCGCTCCACTTCCCGCGATGGGTGCATCAACCGGTTGGCCAGCTCACCGTCGGTGGTAAACAGCAGCAATCCCGAGGTGTTGATGTCCAGGCGCCCCACGGCCACCCAGCGGCTGCCCCGAACCTTAGGCAGACGATCGAACACCGTCGGCCGTCCCTGGGGGTCGGTACGGGTGCAGAGTTCGCCTTCCGGCTTGTAGTAAGCCAGTACCCGGCAGATCACTTCATTTTCCGCCTGAATGGACACCAGATGGCCATCAACCCGAATCTGGGCATCGGTGCCCGTCTCGACCCGGTCGCCCAACTTGGCAACACTGCCATTCACACTTACTCGACCGGCCTCAATCACAGCTTCCATCTCACGACGGGAACCGTGGCCAGCTCGAGCCAACACCTTCTGTAGCTTTTCGCTCATCAAATCTCTTCTTTAATGTACGGAGTCTGCGTTTTTGCCGGTATCGAGCAGGGCCTCAATGGCACCTTCATCACTCAATGCCGGCAACTGTGCCAGACTCTCCAGGCTAAAATACTGCAAAAATGCATCGGTAGTTGCATAGAGGGCGGGCCGTCCCGGCACCTCCTTATGTCCCACTACCTTAACCCAATCTCGTTCTGTCAGGGTGCGGATGATATTGGAACTCACCGCCACCCCACGAATTTTTTCAATCTGTCCCCGGGTCACCGGCTGCCGATAGGCAATCAGGGCCAGGGTTTCCAGCAGCGCCCTCGAGTAACGGGGTGCCCTCTCCTGCCACAACGCACTCAGGTGCCCGCTCAGATCCTGGTTGCTCTGGAAACGATAACCTCCAGCGACCTTCACCAGGTTGATGCCACGGCCGGCGTAATCACCCTCCAGCTCGTCCAGCACCTCATTGATGCGCCCCAGGCTGACCTGCAAGCCGGCCAGCACACTCTGGCGTAACCCCTTGGCAGACATCGGTCCGTCAGCCACAAACAACGCCGCCTCAATCAACTGCTTTAACTGAGTATCATTAATACGACTCATGCTCGGGCTCTCACGTAGATGGCACTGCCAGGCTGGGCCTGCTGAATCTCAATTAAGCTCTCTTTCGACAGCTCAAGAATCGCCAAAAAGGACACCACCACACCGGCTCGTCCCTCTTCGGGCGTAAACAAGGCCACAAAGGGCGTAAATCGTTCCGGCCCCAGCTGGCTCAGAATGCGGCTCATCCGCTCCCGGGTCGACAGGGCCTCACGCGCGACCTGATGCTGTTCAAACAACTCCGCCTTGGCAAGCATGCCACGCAGTGCCGACACCAGCTCGTCGAGCTCCACCTGGGGGGGCACCACCTGGGGCACCAGGTTGGCGGCCCGGGCAGCCTGAGCCACCCAATGTTCGCGCTCCAGACGGGGCAACTGATCCATCTGCTCCGCCGCCTGTTTCAGCA
The DNA here is from genome assembly GCF_900100175.1 of Ferrimonas sediminum. Classification (GTDB taxonomy): domain Bacteria; phylum Pseudomonadota; class Gammaproteobacteria; order Enterobacterales; family Shewanellaceae; genus Ferrimonas; species Ferrimonas sediminum. The sequence continues at coordinate 69,170 of NZ_FNEM01000017.1, read as the reverse complement.
CCTCATAGGCCTGAAGCTGGCGAATCAGCACCATTCTTGGGTCGTCTTCCTCCCCCTCCTCGGCGGCTGGCTTGGGCAGCAGCAAGCGGGATTTCACCTCCGCCAGCGTCGCCGCCATCACCAGGTACTCCCCCGCCAACTCCATCTGCATCTGATCCATCAGTGCAATGTAGTCCATATACTGACGCGTGATCTCAAACACGGGGAGATCCACAATATCCAGTTTATGACGACGGATGAGGTACAGCAGCAGGTCTAACGGTCCCTCAAATGCCTCGAGAATGACCTCAAGGGCATCTGGCGGAATGTACAGATCCGCAGGCAGCTCTACCATCGGCTTGCCGCGAACCACGGCAAGGGGCAGAGGAGGCTGAACCGTTAATGGGGCTTGAGTCATATCAGATCATGCTCATAGCAAACGCCGCTATTATAGGTATTTGGGGGTAAAAAGCTAACCATACTATAAAAACGGAGCCGAATCCCCCGCACCTTCACGTACCACCACCACGTCATCATCGCTGCAATCCACCACCGTGGTCGGGCTTTCACTCAGGTAGCCACCGTGAACGATCAGATCCACCTGATGTTCCAGGCGGTCGCGAATCTCCTCCGGATCCGACTCGGCGAACTCTTTTCCAGGCAGAATCAGCGTACTGGACATCAGCGGCTCACCCAGGGCTTCCAGCAGCGCCAGGGCAATGGCGTTATCGGGAATGCGAATACCGATGGTCTTACGCTTATCGTTCAGCAACCGGCGTGGCACCTCTTTGGTGCCTTTGAAGATAAAGGTGTAAGCACCGGGCGTATTGTTGCGCAGCAACCGGTAAGCCTGGTTGTCCACTTTGGCGTACAGGGACAGCTCCGACAGATCCCGGCACACCAGGGTAAAGTTGTGGTCGCTGTTGATCTGACGAATGCGGCAGATCTGCTCCAGTGCCTTCTTGTTACCGATAAGGCAGCCGATGGCGTAACCGGAATCGGTCGGGTAGACCACCACGCCACCGTTACGAATGATCGCCACCGCCTGGCTAATCAGCCGGGTCTGTGGGGTTTCGGGGTGTACATAAAAAAACTGACTCATACTTCCTCCAGGCCAAGCCGTTGCCAGACACCGGGAATATCCGGCAGATGCAGATGCCTTCCCAGTTCAATCCAACGACCCGGTTGATGAAAATCACTGCCGACCGAAGCCAGCAAGCCGTGCTCCTGGCACAGCTGGGCTAAAAATTGTCGCTCCTGAGGGGGTTGCTGGCACAGCACCACCTCCATGCCATCGCCTCCCACCTCGGCAAATAACGCCAACAGCTTACGCAGCCATTTGTTGGAGAGACGGTAGCGGCAAGGATGGGCAAGCACCGCCAGCCCCCCCGCCTGGTGAATCACCGCCACTGCAGTCTCGATGTCACACCAGTTGTTGGGCACATAACCGGCCTTGCCCTTGCCTAAATACTTATCAAAAGCTGCCTGCTGCTGGACCACCAGTCCCCGGTCCATCAGCACCTTGGCAAAATGACCGCGGCCGACCGCGCCACTGCCCGCCTTACGCTTGGCCTCGTCGTAAACCCCGTCGATGCCCCGCTTCGCCAGCCGGACACCGATCTCCAGGGCCCGCGCCTCCCGGCGCTGACGCTGCTGCGCCAGCAAGTCCACCATGGCCGGTTCTCCGGGGTTGATGCCCAGGCCGACAATGTGGATGTCAAAGCTGTGCCAGCGCGTCGAGATCTCCACCCCATCGATGATCGTCAACCCGGTTCCATCCGCCGCCCGGTGGGCCTCCTCCAGGGCGTCGGTGGTGTCGTGGTCGGTAATGGCCAGTACCGCCAGCCCCTGGTTACGCGCCCGCCCCACCAACTCGGTCGGGGTCAGGTCACCATCGGAGGCCTTGGTGTGGGAATGGAAATCAAACTTCATCTATCGCCTTTTGACCGCACCTTCGCGGTCACTCATCAATCAAAAACACCCAGGAATGTGGCAAAACGAAAACCGGGGAAAAACAACGGGACAGGACAGTCCAGGCAACTAACCCGCATTCTGTTCCCTCTATTGTACGTTAGTTTGCAATATTCGCACCCCCAAGCGCTGCTAAGCCCGGCATTGACCCGCAATTATTCACCAATATCCCCGACACTTGCCGTGGTGGTACCTCGGTTACAACCCGCAACAAGCCATTTTGGCCAAAGGTGTTGACACCTCAGCCCCGGCAGGGTAATTTTGCTGTAAACGCCAAGCGTAAACTTATAGATACGGATTTACAGCAATGACTCAGGCTTCCACCTTCACCTCAGCTCACACCACTCAGTGGTGGTGGCGCATCCCAACCAAGCGGGGTGTACGGTGGCCTGTGCCTGAATAAAAAGAGCACAAACCAAACATCAAAAACCCGCTTTTTAACCGAAGCGGGTTTTTTTATACCTTTTTGACGAGAATCTAAACATGATCATTATCTTAAAACCTCATGCCAGCAAAGAAGAAGCGCAAAAGCTGCTTCGGCAAATCGAGCAAAAAGGCCTCAAGCCACTGTACATGCCCGGCGTAGAGCGCACCGTTATCGGCGCCATCGGTGACGAGCGTGTACTGCAATCCTTACACCTGAACAGCCACCCGTTGGTGGATCAGATTAAGCCGATCCTGTCCTCCTACAAACTGGTCAGTCGCGAGCTCTACCCCATCGATACCCGGGTTAAGATTGGCCCCCATGCCGTAGGCGGTGAAACCTTTACCGTCATCGCCGGTCCCTGTGCGGTCGAAAGCCAACAGCAACTGGACGACATCGCCGATTACCTGTGTACCCACCCCGTTGCCGGCATTCGCGGCGGGGCCTACAAACCCCGCAGCAGCCCCTACAGTTTCCAGGGCCTGGGGGAGGAGGGGCTGAAGATTCTTAAAGCCACCAGCGAGCGTACCGGCCTGCCAACCATCTCCGAGGTGGTGGACGCCAACGACGCGCCCCTGATGGCCCAATACGTCGACTGCCTGCAGATCGGAGCCCGCAACATGCAGAACTTCCGCCTGCTGGAGGCGGTGGGCAAGCTGGACAAGCCGGTGCTGCTCAAACGGGGCATGAGCGCTACCATCGAAGAGTTACTGCTGGCCGCCGAGTACATCGTCAACGCCGGCAACCCCAACGTGATTCTGTGTGAGCGCGGCATCCGCACCTTTGAGACGGCCACTCGCAATACTCTCGACCTCAACGCCGTGGCCTACCTGAAGCAGAAAACCCACCTGCCGGTACTGGTGGATCCCAGCCATGGCACCGGCGTCAGAGAGTTGGTGATCCCGCTGGCCCGGGCAGCAGCAGCGGTAGGCGCCGACGGCATCATCGTCGAAACCCACACCAATCCGGCCGAAGCGCTGTCCGATGGACACCAAAACTTAGACCCGCAGCAATTTGATGATTTAATGAGCTCATTGAAGCCCTTTGTCGAAGCCGCCGGAAGGAGACTGTAATCATGACCGAACTGCAGCCGGGTCACAGCCACACCCTGACCCTGACCTGTCGCTATCAGCATCAACCGGCGGCACTGTTTCAGGCCCTGTGTGGTGACAAGGCCAACAGCATGCTGCTGGAATCTGCCGAGGTCGATACCAAGGCTGGGACCCAGAGCCTGCTGATGATCGATGCCGCCCTGCGCATCGAATGCAATGGCCGCCAGGTGCGCTGTGAGCCACTGACCCTCAATGGCGAAAGCCTGATTCCGCTGCTCAGCGAACGTCTGGCGGCGTTTTCACCCCGGCTGCAGCGGGGCACGCTGTGCCTGACAGTACCAGAGCCCCCCCGGGATCTGGATGAAGACAGCCGGCTCAAGGCGCCGTCGCCGCTGTCGGTGCTGCGGCTGATTCAGCAGAGCATCAAAGACGACGACGCCTGTGCCCAGTCGCTGTTGCTGGCCGGAGCCTTCGCCTTTGACCTGGTGGCCAGCGTCGAACCTCTGCCCGAGGTCAGCGACAGCCCCAACAACTGCCCGGACTTTCTGTTCTACCTGGCCGAGACCACCCTGGTTATCGACCACATTCGCCGTACGGCGCGGCTGGTGGGTGCCCTTCAGGGCGGTGAATACAGTGAACGCTACCACCATCATCTGAGTCAGCGCCTGGCCGACCTGGCCCATCAGATCGATAAGTTTGATGGTAACGATGCACTGACCCCGGCACCAGACGCCCCGGTCAGCGTCAACCAGGACGACGCCGACTTCCGTGCCAAGGTCGTGCAACTGAAGCAGCACATTCGTGCCGGCGACATCTTTCAGGTGGTGCCCGCCCGACGCTTCTCCCTGCCCTGCCCCAAACCGCTGGAAGCCTACGCCCGCCTGCGCCGGGACAACCCCAGCCCCTATATGTTTGTGCTACAGGACGCCAACTTCACCCTGTTCGGCGCCTCGCCGGAAAGCGCACTGAAATACAGTGCCGACAGCAACCAGGTGGAGATCTACCCCATCGCCGGCACTCGAAAGCGGGGCCGCAAGCCCGGTGGTGAACTGGACCATGATCTCGACGCCCGCATCGAACTGGGGCTGCGCCAGGATCAAAAAGAAACCGCCGAGCACATGATGCTGGTGGATCTGGCCCGCAATGACATCGCCCGCATCAGCCAGCCCGGCAGCCGCCAGATCCCCGAACTGCTGAAGGTCGACCGCTACAGCCATGTGATGCACCTGGTGTCGCGAGTCACCGGCCAGCTGCGCACCGATCTGGATGCCCTGCACGCCTACCAGGCCTGCATGAACATGGGCACCCTCACCGGCGCCCCCAAGGTGCGGGCCGCCCAACTGCTGCGCCAGGCCGAAGGGGAGCGTCGCGGCAGTTACGGCGGTGCGGTCGGCTACCTCAATGGCCGTGGCGACATGGACACCTGCATCGTGATCCGCTCGGCCCTGGTCAACGACGGCACCGCCCATGTCCAGGCTGGTGCCGGCGTGGTGTTCGACTCCGACCCGCAGTCGGAGGCGGACGAAACCTGCAACAAGGCCATGGCGGTAATTCGCGCCATCGGAGGTACCCTATGACCCCCATCATCCTGCTGGATAACTTCGATTCCTTTACCTGGAATCTGGTGGATCAGTTTCGCACCCTGGGCCACCCGGTGACCGTATACCGCAACGACATCGATGCCCACATTCTGGCCGACACCCTGCTCAAACAGCACCACAATGCGGTGCTGGTCTTGAGCCCCGGCCCCGGCGCCCCGGCCGAGGCCGGCTGCATGATGACCCTGCTGTCTTTAGTGGCGGGCAAGCTGCCTATTCTCGGAATCTGTCTCGGCCACCAGGCCCTGATTGAACACTATGGCGGCAAGGTCGGCTTTGCCGGCGAGGTAATGCACGGCAAAGCCAGCCCCATGAGTCACGACAATGGCCCGCTGTTTGCCGGCATGCACAACCCGCTGCCGGTGGCCCGCTACCACAGCCTGGTGGCCCATCAAGTACCCGAGTGCCTGACGGTGCCGGCCCAGGTCGGTGACATGGCCATGGCCGTGGTCCACAACCAGCACCGCGCCGTTGGCTTTCAGTTCCACCCCGAGTCCATCCTTACTCAGGATGGCAGCGAGCTGTTAACCCGAACCCTGAACTTACTCACCGAGGAGAGCCCGTTATGCTAACCGAATTGATGGCCACCGTAATGGATGGCCAAGCGCTCTCCCATACCCAGAGCCAGCAGCTATTCGCCCAAATCATGGCCGGAGAAGTGGGCCAGATCGAACTGGCGGGGATTCTCACTGCCATGAAGATGCGCGGCGAAACCGTCGACGAGATCACCGGTGCCGCCAGTGCCCTGCGCGCCGCCGCCACCCCGTTTCCCCGCCCTCAGGGAGATCTGCTGGACATCGTCGGCACCGGCGGGGATGGGGCCAACACCATTAACATCTCCACCACCTCAATTTTTGTCGCCGCCGCCGCCGGAGCCCGCATTGCCAAACACGGCAACCGCAGCGTCTCCAGCCAGTCCGGCGCTTCCGATCTGTTGACCCAGTTCGGCGTCAACCTGACCATGAGCCCGCAGCAGTCAGCCCGCTGCCTGGAGCAACTGGGGGTCACCTTCCTGTTCGCGCCGCATTATCACGGCGGCATCCGCCACGCCATGCCGGTGCGCCAGGCGCTGAGGACCCGCACCCTGTTTAATATACTGGGGCCGCTCATCAATCCGGCACGCCCCAACCAGATGCTGCTGGGGGTCTACAGCCCGGAACTGGTGCAGCCCATCGCCGAAGCCATCGCCGCCCTCGGCGTCAAACGGGCGCTGGTCGTGCACGGCCTGGGCCTGGATGAAATCGCCATCCATGGCGAGACCCATGCGGTAGAACTCAATCAGGGCCAGCTGATTCAGCGCCAATACACTCCGGCGGATCTGGGCGTCAGCCATCATCACATCGATGCCATCAAGGGAGGCAACCCGGCCGAAAATCACGCCATCAGCCAGGCGATACTCAGCGGCGGCGGCACCGATGCCCAGCGCAGCGCGGTGGCGGTCAACGCCGGTGCCGGCCTGTACCTGGCCGGCAAGGTCGACAACCTGGCCAGCGGCACCGAACTGGCATTTACCACCATGAACAGCGGCAAACCCCTGCGGCTGATGCAGGACTTCGCCGAGATGAGCAATCAGGAACCGGAGCTGTAACCGATGAGTACCATTCTCGACACCATTGTCGCCACCAAAGCCGCCCACATTGAGGCGCTGTCCCAGCGCTACGGCGAGTTACTCACTCTCCGGGCCCCCAAGAGTGAGCGCTCCCTGTTTAAGGCGCTCAAGGGCGGCAATGCCGGCTTCATTCTCGAGTGCAAAAAGGCCAGCCCCTCCAAAGGGCTGATTCGGAAAGAGTTCGATCCGGTTGCCATCGCCACCCTGTATCAGCCCTATGCGGCAGCGATCTCGGTGTTGACCGACGAACAGTTCTTTCAGGGCGATTTCGACTACCTGCAGGCGATTCGGCAGGCGGTCGACCTGCCGCTGCTGTGCAAAGACTTCATCATCGACGCCCGTCAACTGCGACTGGCACGCCACATGGGCGCCGATGCGGCCCTGTTGATGCTGTCAGTGCTGGACGACAAGGCCTACCGCGCCCTGGCCGACGAAGCCGATGCACTGGGTCTGGATATTCTGACCGAAGTCAGCAACCAACAGGAGTTGGAGCGAGCCCTGGCCCTCGATGCCCGCATCATCGGCATCAACAATCGCGACCTGCGGGATCTGTCCATCGATCTGGCCACCACCGAGCGACTGGCGGCTCAGATCCCCGTCGACCGGGTGGTGATCAGCGAGTCCGGCATCGAAACCCACCAGCAAGTACGCCGGCTGGCCCCCCATGCCGACGGCTTCCTGGTGGGCAGTAGCCTCACCGCCCAGGCCGACATCGATCTGGCCTGTCGCACCCTGATCTTCGGCAATAATAAAGTCTGTGGCCTGACCCGGCCCGAAGACGCCCGTCACGCGGCGACCGCCGGCGCCGTCCATGGCGGCCTGATTTTCGCCGCCAAGTCCCCCCGCTGCGTCAGCGAAGCTCAGGCCAGAGCGATCTGTGACAGCGCCAACCTCAAGTTCGTCGGCGTGTTCGTGAATCAGCAGGTCGACGAGGTCGCCCGGCTGGCACACTCCCTGAAACTGAGTGCAGTGCAGCTGCACGGCAGTGAAGATGACCACTATCTGACGGCACTGCGACAGCTGCTGCCTGACACCGAAATCTGGAAGGCGGTTAAGCCCGATGGCAGCAACCGGGTCGACAATGCCGACCGGCTGCTGTTTGACTCTGCCAGCAACGGCCGTTTTGGCGGCACCGGTGAAACCTTCGACTGGCAGCAGGTCGGCAGCGAACGCCGCAACGCCATGCTGGCCGGAGGCCTGACCCCGGATAACGTACAACAGGCCGTATCGGCCGGATTTCTCGGTCTGGATCTGAACTCCGGACTGGAATCGGCTCCCGGCATCAAACACCCGGACAAAGTGTCGCTGGCATTTGCCCGCCTGCGACAGTACTAACGAAGAGGCTTAAGGAAATCATGACCATTCTCAACCCCTACTTTGGCGAATACGGCGGCATGTACGTGCCGCAGATTCTGATGCCAGCCCTTAAGCAGCTGGAACAGGCGTTCGTCGACGCCCAGCAGGATCCCGACTTTCAACGTGAGTTTATGGATCTGCTGAAAAACTACGCCGGGCGGCCGACAGCGCTGACCCTGACCCGCAACTTCAGCCCCAACCCAAAGGTGAAGATCTACCTGAAGCGGGAGGATCTGCTCCACGGTGGCGCCCACAAAACCAACCAGGTGCTGGGTCAGGCGCTGCTGGCAAAGCGGATGGGCAAAACCGAGATCATCGCCGAAACCGGCGCCGGTCAGCATGGGGTCGCCACCGCCCTGGCCTGTGCCCTGCTGGGACTGAAATGCCGGGTGTACATGGGCGCCAAAGACGTGGAGCGTCAAAGCCCCAACGTATTCCGCATGCGGCTGATGGGCGCCGAGGTCATCCCGGTGCATGCCGGCTCGGCGACGCTCAAAGACGCCTGTAACGAAGCGATGCGGGACTGGTCCGCCAACTACGACCATGCCCACTACCTGCTGGGTACCGCCGCCGGTCCCCACCCCTTCCCCACCATCGTCCGCGAGTTCCAGAAGATGATTGGCGAGGAAACCAAACAGCAGCTGATGGAGAGAGAGGGCCGGTTGCCAGACACCGTCATCGCCTGCGTCGGCGGCGGCTCCAACGCCATCGGCATGTTTGCCGACTTTATTGACGACAAAGAAGTAGCGCTGATTGGCGTCGAACCAGCAGGCAAAGGCATCGAAAGTGGCGAACATGGCGCCCCGCTAGCCCATGGCACCACCGGCATCTTTTTCGGCATGAAAGCACCAATGATGCAAAACGAGCATGGCCAGATCGAGGAGTCCTACTCGGTGTCTGCCGGACTGGACTTCCCCTCGGTGGGACCACAGCACGCCCACTTGGCCGCCACCGGCCGAGCCAGCTACCTGTCGATCACCGATGATGAAGCGCTGGAGGCGTTTCAGAAACTGGCCAGCAGCGAGGGGATCATTCCGGCACTGGAATCGGCCCACGCCCTGGCCATGGCCCACAAGCTGGCCCTCGAGGCCACCGACGACACCCTGATGGTCGTAAACCTGTCCGGGCGAGGCGACAAAGACATCTTCACCGTACACGAAATTCTGCAGCAGGAGGGCAAGTTGTGAGCCGTTACCACACCCTTTTTGAGACCCTGGCCCACAAGGGCGAGGGCGCCTTTGTTCCCTTCGTGACCCTTGGGGATCCTGAGCCCGGAATGACCCTGGCCATTATCGATGCCCTGGTGGCCGGTGGCGCCGATGCCCTGGAACTGGGAATCCCCTTCTCCGATCCCTTGGCCGACGGCCCCACCATTCAGGACGCCACGGTGCGGGCACTCAATGCCGGCACCACCCCGGCCCTGTGCTTCGAGATGTTGACCGAGGTTCGCCGCCGCTACCCGCAACTGCCCATCGGCCTGCTGGTGTACGCCAACCTGGTGTTCTCTCCGGGACTGGATGCCTTTTACCAGCGCTGCCGGGACGCCGGGGTCGATTCCGTGCTGGTGGCCGATGTGCCGGTGGAAGAGAGCGCAGAGTTTGCCGACGCCGCCCGCCGCCATGGCATCGCCCCGATCTTCGTCGCTCCGCCAAACGGCGATGAAGCCACCCTCAAAGCCGTGGCCGAACAGGGCGAAGGCTACACCTACCTGCTGTCACGGGCGGGGGTAACCGGCACCGAATCCAAGGCCGGTAAACCGGTGGGGCCACTGCTGGACACCTTGAAGCGATTTCAGGCGCCTCCAGCCATTCTCGGCTTTGGCATCTCCGAGCCCCAACAGGTTAAGGACGCCATCGCCGCCGGCGCCGCCGGCGCCATCTCCGGCAGCGCTACGGTTAAACTGATCGCCAAGCATCAGCAGGATCCCAACGCACTGACCCAGGCCCTGACCCGGTTTACCCGGGCCATGAAGGACGCAACCCGCTGATTTTCAACTTTTCTGGACCAGAGGTGAATGCCATAGGGCGTTCACCTTTCCTGCCCAGCCGGGATTGGTTAGAATGTGGCACCCTGCTCGCTGAAAACAGAATCAATGAAACAAATACTCGACTTTCTGCCACTGCTGGTCTTCTTTGGTGTCTATAAATTCTATGACATCTATCTGGCCAGTGGCGCCCTGGTAGCCGCCTCTGCGGTTCAAATCGCCCTGCTGTATCTGCTGTATAAGAAAGTGGAAAAGCAGCACCTGATCACCTTTGCGCTGGTAGCGGTGTTTGGCACCCTGACCATGGTGCTTCGGGATGACACCTTCATTAAGTGGAAAGTCACCGTGGTGCAGTTCCTGTTTGCCGGCGCCCTGCTGATCAGCGAACTGATGGGACGTTCCCTGCTCAAAGCGATGCTGGGCAAAGAGATGCCACTGCCGGATCAGGTCTGGCGCAACACCAGCTTCGCCTGGGTGGCGTTTTTTATCGCCAGTGGCATTTTGAACATGTACATCGCCTTTAACCTGTCACAAGAGGTCTGGGTCAACTTTAAAGTCTTTGGCCTGATGGGCATGACCCTGGCCTTCACGGTCGGCACCATCGTCTACCTGTACCGGCACCTGCCCAAAGATTTCAAGCCGCAGGACAAACAGAAGTAATACCCCATCAAGCCCGCACCACGCGGGCTTTCTAACACTCCTCCCCACCTCTGAACCACGCTCGAGAGTGCTTAATTTTCAACCACTCCCTTTGCCAACTGCGGCACTTTGTACTAGCTGTTAATACAGAAGCCGGCCGCCTTCAGAGCAGGCAAAAGATGAAATTTGAGGAAAGGACTCGATGATGACCGTCGCTTCTCCCGGGGTTTCCCTATGCCATTTCGATCAACCGTGTCCCGCGAAACTGGTGGCACAGCTCAGTGACGCCCTCAGCCTGACTGTCTACCCTGTTTCCGGGTTACCCGGAAACGATGACCCCTGCATTGTGATCATGCATCAACAAGACCATCAGGAGATGCTCGCCATAGAACAACTGCGCCTCAAGTACCCCAACCGCCCGTTGTTACTGCTGATGCCGAGACTGTCGATTCCTGCACTGCGCTGGGCATTAACCCACAGCATCACCCAGGCCTACTCCTACCCGCTGTCGGCCCTGGAAGCCACCGAGGTCAAACTGCAGTTAAACAAGCACTACCATTGCCCGACCATCATGCAACGGCACACCCATGACAAGCTGCGCCTGGTGCTGGATCGCATCGAAAAAACCTTTGATCAGCCGCTGACACTGCAACAGCTGGCAATAAATGCCGGCATCAGCCACAGTCGACTCAGCCACCTGTTTCGCGAAGAGTTGGGGATTAAGTTCAGTCACTATCTGATCTGCCGACGTCTGGAGGCAGCGCCGGAACTGCTCCGGGAAGAGGGGCTGACCGTCGCAGCCATCGCCTATCGATTGAGCTTCTCCACCCCCTCTCATTTCTGCCGAGCCTTTAAAGCGCACTTTGGTCTGACACCATCGGAATATAAACAAGGCGGCAAGTCCGGCCACTACAGCAACTCCTACCGCCGCTATCTCGATTGTCGCCATCCCCATAGCCACCGACACGGTATCGCATTCGAGAGCATGTCATGAGGGGATTACTGCCAAGGCTAATGCTGATCGGATGCCTGTGGTTGCCCGGTGTCGACGCCACCCCCGCATCAACAACGACAGACAGCACCATGCTGGAGTGGCCACAAACCTGGATTGCCCTGCTTCAAGATCTGTCACTGCTGCCTGAACAACCCGAATACGGTGACGCCCAGCTCAAGGCGGCCTCAAAGGCCTTCATCAGCCTCAAAGGCCAGTTGCAGCAACGCTCAGTCAGCCGCGAACTCAGCTCATTTGATGCGCTGCAGAGCAGCGACCAGTTGGCAAGCTGGATCCGGCAAAGCCAACCACAGTACCAGGCATTTAAGCTGCTGCAACGGGCTCTTCAATCAGAGCAGAAACTTCAAAACCTGCCTCGGCCGGATGCAACCCTTATCCGCGACCTGTCCCTGGGGCAGAGTCATCCAGAGGTGGTTTTGCTGCGTCGACTGCTCGCGGCCAGGTTGGGTGAGGTGCTGCCAGAACACCTGCGCAACAGAGCGGTATGGGATCCCCCCCTGATTGATGCACTCAAACGCTATCAAAACATCAACGGCCTTAAGGTCACCGGCACCCTGACTCCGGCGACCCTCGGTTCCGTTGTAGCCAGCGGACAACACCGGATCGATGCCATTCAATACAGCTTGCGCCAGTGGCTGCAACTGCCACCCAGCCTGCAAGGGGACAGCATCATCGTTAACCTGCCGCACTTTAATCTACTGGTTCTGCAGGACAATCGTGTGAAACTCACCCTACCGGTCATTGTTGGCAGCCCCAAAACCCCCACCCCAAGATTCAACAGCAAGTTCAACTCCATCACCATCAACCCCAGTTGGACACCGCCCTACAGCATCATTAAGAACGAACTGCTTCCCGCCTATCAGCGGGATCCCAAAAGTCTGAAGCGCCAGGGATTCGAGTTGCTGTCCGGTTCTCGAAACGCCCCCCAAAAACTGCCCTGGTCCGAGGTTTCTTCACTGAAGCAGGTGTTAAAGAGTCACCGGTTGACCCAGCGTCCCGGCAACAACAATGCATTGGGAAAGGCGCGCCTGAACCTGGTCAACAGCAACGCCATCTACCTGCACGACACCCCCAACCGGAAGCTGTTCCGGCGAGCCAACCGGGCACTCAGTCACGGCTGCATTCGGGTCGGCAACATCGACCATTTATTGACCTACCTGTCTGAGCAGGCACCCCGGGCAACCCGCAATGCTGTGCAAGCCGCCCTGCAATCCGGTGACCCACTGACCCGACGAATTAGAAATAAAACAGAAGTCTACATTGTCTATATGCCCGCCTGGCCCAATCCTGACGGGAGCCTGTCCATTGCAACAGACATCTACAACATTATATAAAAATGGCTAAAATTCAGCACGATAGGAAAATAAACAGGCCGAGCGCAGCAAAATATAGCACTTCCACTTCAATTTAAATGACAGGAATAGCAATCTGGTGTTAGTCAGACCCAATTATATGGACTAAGTTTAATTCGTGTCGAGCATCTAAACGTACCCTATGCTCAGACATTTCCTAGTGCAACAACTACTAGGCATTAATCTAACTGCGCGGAGATATAGTTATGCTGAAAAATGCACTCGTTGATTTCTGGAAAGATGAAAGCGGATTATCCGCGGTAGAGTATGCCATTGCCGGTAGCCTTGTCGTAGGTGGCATGGTTATCGCGTTTGGTGAACTGGGAACAGAGGCCACACAAGAAATTGTTGACCTTTGCAGCGCCGTCAACTCCGATGGAGATTGTACAGGTACCGCTCCGGCTCCATAGTATGCTAGGCTTCAAAGGGCACGGTAATTATACCGTGCCCTTGTTTTGCTGGCAGCGAGATATTGATGATAGACATAAGCTTAATTCAATCAAAATACATTCTGGCCTCAACGGTATTTTTCATTGCCGTCATCACCGACTTAAAAACCGAAAAAATCCCCAACACTTTAGTGCTATTTGGCTTGGCTGCCGGATTTGTCGTTCAAACCCTCTACAGTGGCTGGATGGGCATCCTGTACGCCTTCGGCGGCGCCTTAACAGCCGCAATCTTTTTGCTATTCTTCTACGCTAAAAGAATGCTCGGTGCCGGCGACGTTAAACTGATGATCGCCATCGGTACCATTCTTGGCCCCTACATGGTGTTCTGGAATCTCTGCTTCGGCATCATCGCCGGTGGATTGACCACGTTAATCTTTGCCTTCTACCGGGTCGGCTTTGATGGCGTACTCATTAGCCTGAAGCGTTATTATCAATGCTTCATTACCCGAACCTATTATAAGCCTTCAGCCGACGAAGCCGCAGGTCTAATGGTTCCTTACGCACCGGCGCTGGCCATCGGCTGGTTGATCATCATGTGGGCCCCCTTGCGCCTGCCCGGGCTCTAAACCAACGCAACAGTACCAGACCAGTCTACGCAACTTGGTGACAGCAAAACCCCACTCCAACGACTATGCTGTGGCTACAACAGGCGTGATTTAGGCCGTGAATCGTCAACCGGTTACACCAACTACACGGCAACTGTACCGAAGAGGCTCCATGACAACATACCGCGTCGTTCGCAGCTTTTGGCTCGATGAATCCGACCTGTTTGCAGTTGAGAGTTGTCAGCGGTATGGTCATCGGCTTCACTGAACTGGACACCCAGACATCAAAGCAGATTTCGACGATGTGAGCGGCCGTTGGTGCAGCAGGAGATTGCGACGGACAATAGTTAAAATGGACTAACAACTGACACCAATAGCTATATTCTGACACTACAAGATAGTGACAGATTAGCTGTGCGCAACAAAATCCCCCCCTAAATAGTAAGCCCTCCCTTAAAACCTCTCCATTTAATTGCCTTTGACTGCATCTGAACTAACTTAAATATAAGCGAGTTTTTCAAAGGACAGTTCAATGAACAGTGAGGTTCTTAACCCCAACGCCACCACCACCACTCATTTGGCGATAAAACCGACCTCCATGGAGGCCGTCGGCGTGGATCCCCAGTTGTTGCAGGGACTGCTGTTAAAACACCTGCTCGACGGCGATGTCCTTACCATGGAAAACCTCAATCAACGACTGGCACTGACCGGAATCCTGGTGCAACAGCTGCTGGATAACGCTAAGCAAAACAGTCTGGTCGAGAATAAGCAAACCACCAGCGATGGCCAGATGCGTTACACTCTCAGTCACCTTGGCCGTGAACAGGCAGAGTATGCCCTGAGCCGCAGCGGCTACCTGGGGCCGGTGCCCGTACCTCTGGAGCAATACTGGCGGGTCTGCAAACTGCAATCCAGTCGCCAGCACACCATTACCCGGCCGATCATCAATCAGGCACTGGATGGGCTCGTCCTGCCCCACCGGCTGATGGAGGAGATAGGCCCGGCGCTGAACTCCAAACGACCGGTGTTGATCTACGGCCCTCCTGGCACGGGGAAAAGTTACCTCTGTCGCCATTTTAACCAGGTTTTTGGGGATGATGTGCTGATTCCGCATGCCATCGCCATCGGCCAGGCTGTGATCCAGATTTTCGATCCTCAACTGCACGAACTGCATGAGAGCAACGGTGATAACCAATCGTTGCTGCTCACCGAAGGGCATGATCCCAGGTGGCACCGCTGTCGTCGCCCCCTGCTGGTGGTTGGCGGTGAATTAACCCAGGAGATGCTGAATGTTCATTACGACCATAACAGCCGCACCTACCATGCTCCCATTGGCTTGAAATCCAACAACGGAATATTACTCGTCGATGACTTAGGTCGACAGCAGATTACACCAAAAGAGATATTCAATCGCTGGATTGTTCCCATGGAGGAGAGCAAAGACTTTCTCTCACTCCCCAGTGGCGAACATTTTGATGTCCCCTTTGAGCAAATTTTGCTTTTCTCAACTAACCTTGATCCAGAGCAATTGGTTGACGATGCCTTTTTAAGACGCTTGGGGTACAAGATTCAATTTTCAGCCCTTAACAAGGAGCAGTTTGTAGATATTTGGCAACAAAACTGCCATGACTTCAATCTGGATTACGACCCCCACATATGCGACTGGATAATTGCCAATCTCTACGCCCCGGCAAACAAACCTTTATTGCCGTGTCACCCTAGGGATTTACTGTCTATTGTGGCGGATCAAATTAGTTATAACGAGTTACCTGCAGAGGTGACTCAACAATTATTGCATCGGGCATGGTCAATCTACTTTGTAAATAGCGCACATTAGTCGAAACCACCTCGATACGACATTGCAGGGAGGAGAGATGAATACCCGATCACTATTTTTTGTTCTGTTATCACTGGTGTTTGGTGTCGGCGCCGTCATGCTGGCTCAAAACTGGCTGAAACACAGCCAGCCAACCTCGGACAACCCCGATCAGACCGTGGTGGTCACCATGTCGGTGAGCGTCCCGTCCGGAACCGTGCTGGAAGCAAAACACCTGTCTCTCCAGGCCATCCCTAAGGCGCTGGCGCCCCGGAATGTGCTGACCTCTATCGATGATGCCGTCGATAAAGTGACTAAATTCCCGATGCTGCAGGGCGACACCCTGCACCCGGACAAACTCGCGCTGCGTGGCGAAGGCAGTGTATTGGCCAGCCTGATTGAACCCAATAAACGGGCCGTCACCATTCGAGTGAACGATGTCGTCGGAGTGGCAGGCTTCCTGTTACCGGGTAACCGCGTCGATGTGCTGGTGACCTTCAAAGTTGGCAACGTCCGCAACGTAGCAGCCGAAACGCAAACCGAAGTGGTACTGAGTAACCTGAAAGTACTGGCGGTGGATCAAAAGGCCAACCAGGACAGCAGCCAACCCCTGGTGGTCAGGGCCGTCACTCTGGAGGTGTCTCTGGAGCAGGCCGAAACACTGATGAGTGCCCGCGGCAAAGGCACCATTCAACTGGCCTTGCGCAACCCCACCGACGACTCAGAAGTGTCTGTGGTTCAGACAGCTAAGCCGTTGGAGCCCTCCCCTGAGGCACCACCGGTGGCCGTGCCGGCAAAGGCAGCCCCCCGCCCGGCAGAAGGGCGGAAAATGAAGATCGAAGTGATACGGGGAACGGCCCAGCAGACCGTGACCGTGGAGAGCTGATCCCGACTACCAGCATCATTAGGAACGCGACACTATGGATAGACTGACTCAGAAAATTGGCAACCTCCTTGGCCGTATCGCCATGCTGTTGCCTCTTATCGCCGCCCTGCAGTGGCATCATGCCGCCAACGCTGGTGGCCCGACAGCCTTGCAGCTACAGAGTTTTCCGGTTCCCATCTACAAATCCAGAACCCTGCCAATCAAGCAGGCGGCGGCCCGGGTCTCTGTGGGTAACCCCAGCATCGCCGACATTCTGATCATGCAGCCCACCGAACTGTATGTGCTGGGTAAGCAGCTGGGCAGCACCAACATTCTGGTTTGGGATGAAGAGGATCGCCTGGTAGACATCATCGATATTGAGATCACTCATGATCTGAATGGCCTCAAAGAGAAGCTGTACCGCTTCCTTCCCGAGGAGCCTATCCAGGTCCACAGCTCCCAGGGGCAACTGGTCATCGGCGGCCAGGTATCCAACCTGGATCGCATGACCATGGCCATGAATCTGGCCCAGGGCTATGCGGTCGCAGCAGACACCTCAGGTAACCCCAGCACCGTGCTGAACATCATGTCAGTGGGAGGGGGGCACCAGGTGATGCTGGAGGTAACGGTAACCGAAGTGCAGCGGGAGTTAGCTCGTCAACTGGATTCCGATTTTCAATTAATCACCGAGAGCAGTGACTTCATCGGCGGCATCATCGGCGGTGACGGCCTCATCAATGACAAAGGGTTTTTCGGCAGTTACGTCAGTGGCGACTTCCTGTTCAACTTCGCCCTCGACGCTGCCAAACAACAAGGCCTGGCCCGGGTTCTCGCTGAACCCAATATCACTGCACTGAGCGGGCAGCTGGCGGAATTTCTGTCCGGGGGCGAATTCCCGGTTCCCGTTCCCAGTCGTGAAGGCACCACCATCGAGTACAAAAGTTTTGGTGTCGGCGTCAAGTTTGTGCCTACGGTGCTGGACAGTGGCCGCATCAACCTGAACCTGAATGTGCTGGTCAGTGAACTCAGCAATGCCAACTCGGTGGGTATCGTCCCCGAAGGCTCCACCGCGGCTCTGGTGACCCCCTCCATCATCAAACGCAGCGCCAACTCCACCATTGAGCTGGGCGACGGCCAGACCATCGCCATTGCCGGCTTGCTCAGCAATACCGTTCGAGAAAGCCTGGACGAGCTGCCCGGACTGGGCGAAATCCCGATTCTGGGTCAACTGTTCAGCAGCCAGGAGTACCGCAATGGTGAAACCGAACTGGTGATTCTGGTTACCCCCAGACTGGTTCGCCCCATCATCCGCGATGACCTGATTCTGCCTACCGATGGCTTTGTCTCCCCTTCCGATGTGGGCTTCTATCTGCTGGGAGAGTTGTCACAGCGCGAGCAGCAGGAACCCATCGACACCAACCCGAACACCGTGGTCAGCGAACAGCCCCTGGCACCGGTTCCGGCCACCGACAATGGCGGGACTCAAAACAAATACGGCCATTCGCTGTAAGGAGCTAACTATGAAATTTCCTCTGCTCGCTGGCCTGCTTTCACTTCTGCTCTGTGGATGCGCAGCTGATGTGATGACCCAGTTTGAACTCGGCGGAACCACCGCTCAGTTTAAACAGCAAGGGATTCTGGATCCCGATGCGGTTGCCCGTAATGCCGGTAAAGTCAGTCAGCTCGACGGCCAATACGGAACTGCGGTAATGGACAACTACCGCAAGGCTACCTACCAACCGGAAGCAGCTCGAAGTCAGTTCATCGACGTAAGCTTGGGCGGTTCAGGCAACTAAATGTTAATGGCGTTGGCCACGGTGCAGGAGGTATGAATGAAGATTTTACGACGCCATTTCCCGAGCCGGGCTCCGGGCAAACAGCGCGGTGCCATCGTGGTGCTGGTAACCATCGCCCTGCTGACCATCGTCATTATGGGGGCCATGGCCCTGGAGGGAGGGCACCTGCTGCTGAGTAAAAGTCGCCTGCAAAACGCCGTTGACTCGGCCGCCCTGAGTGGCACCCTGTCCCTCCACGAAGGCAACGATCACGCCGGAGCCAGACAACAGGCCACCGCAACCCTGATCAATGTCCTGGGTGCCTCTGATTTCAGCGAGCTCAGTGGCGATGTCGACCTGAGTGCCTTGAGCTACAACCAGAACCAGGTATCGCCACAGCTGTCCATTGAATTTTCACTGCAGCCGGATCCCTTCGTGGTCACCTCCGACATTACCGCCGAGTACGTGCGGGTTAAGATCAAGGATGTACAGCTGGCTACCTACCTGGGGCAGGCCATCAATATGGACAAGGTTACCAGCGCCTCGGCCGTAGCCGGCCCCAGCACTCCACTGGTGAACTGTTCGCTGAACCTGCTGCCGATGATGGTCTGCGAAGGCGACACCCCGGGCGAGCCCTTTGGGTACCCCAAGGGCTCCATTATGTCGATGAAGATCTCCAGCCAGCAAGATGCGGAGTTAGGCCCGGGTAACTTCCAGCTGATCCGCCTGGGCGACAGCTCCGGTGCCGCCGACCTGCGTGCTGCCATGGCAGGGGAAAGCGCCGGCAACAACCAGTGCTTCGGTAATAGCGAAGGCATTGAAACAGAACCCGGCAACAACGTCGGCCCGGTGGCCACCGGCATGAACACCCGTCTGGGGATCTGGCACGGCGGTACGGTTAACGCCACCGATCACCCCAGGGACAAGGACATCTGTGTCGGAGAGGCGTTAGACGTCGATGACAGTGACAATATTATCTACTCCTCGGACGGCACCTTGGTGGATGGCACCGGCCCAACGCCATCGCTCTACCGCTATAGCGATTACGCCGATAACTACGAGCCGGGGGGGAGCCGCTTCCAGAACAGTTGCGCCGCCACCGGCACCAGCTGGGACAACGACGGCGGCGCCCGTCGCCGAGAGTTCGCCATTGTCGTGGGCGATTGTGAGGGCCAGTCCAACGGCCAGAACGACATCCCCTTCAAGGGCTTCGCCTGCTTCTACTTTATGCAGGAGGTCATCCAGAAGGGCAACCTGGCCTACGTCATCGGCGAGTTTGTCGAAGACTGCACCGGCAGTGGCAATGCCACCGACGACGTCACCGCCACCGATGGGCCCTTCACCTTTGTCCTGTACCGGGATCCGGACAACAAGGACTCCTAGCCATGATCAATTCCCTTCACTCCAAACGGAAACAGAAAGGACTGGCGGCCATCGAAGCGATGATCACCCTGCCGCTGCTGTTCCTGTTCTTCTTTGCCATCGGCGAACTGGGACGGGCGATGTACCAATACAACCAGCTTAACACCCTGGTCCGCAACGCCTGCCGTTACCTGGCCACAGTCTCCTCGGTGGAGCCCAGTGGCGACGTATTGCTAACTGATGCCCAGAAGAATATCGCCTCAGGCCTGGCGGTGTATGGCTTGTCCACTGGCGCCACCGCCCGGTTGAACGGATTGACAACCAATGACATCAGCATCACCACCACGGCCGGCTCGGACACCATTACGGTCTCCGCCACCTACAACTGGACCCCGATATTCAGTAGCACCATGGCCGGCAACTACGGCCAGACCGTCGATTACGGCTTTCCCCTCACTGCGACCATCTCCATGAGGGCATTGCCATGACCCATTCCAAGCAAAAAGGGGTGTACGCCGTTGAATTCGCCATCGTCGCCACGGTGGTGTTTGTGATCATCTTCGCCTGCCTGGAAGTATCCCGGCTGATGTTTGCCTACAACGTGCTAACCGAGGCCTCCCGGCGGGCGGCGCGGCTGGCCGCCGTCTGTGCTCCGGATACCACCGGAGTACCGACAGCCCCCATCGCACTGGAATCACTGGCCCTGTTTGATGGTAGCGATTTCGCCCCCAACATCAGCACCGCCAACCTGACCATCGAATACCTGAGAATCGACGGTACCCCGGCAGCCACTTTTTATGGCATCGATCTGGTCAGGGCCTCGATTGTCAACTACCAGCACACCTTCGTGGTGCCTGGCATGACCCTGCAAATTGACTCTCCGGACTTTGTTACTACCCTGCCCCGGGAGAGCCTGGGCGCAACACGATTTGGGACTACCGTATGCTTATGATGAAAGATAAGGAGTGATAGGTATGGACAAATCAAACACTCCACTGGCTCAGGAACACTGGAAAAACCAGCAACTGCAGCCAGAGAAACCAACAAAACCCAAGGCCCTTCCGGTTCCGGTGAAAGCGTTATTGGTGGCAGCGAACCTGACCGATCAAACGGCATTGGTGGAGGTGCTACGCTCTACCCCCAACCTGCAGCTGGAATCACTGCCCATCAACCAGATCAATACCGATCTGCTGGCAGCCTCACAGCTGCTGATCTTGCTGGTGCCCAACGACCCTAAGCAGGCCAAAACCCTGATTCAGAGTTTTGCGGGTAAGAGCAAAAACATGATCATTCTGGGCAAAGAGGCGTCGCCGGAAGTGCTGCGCATCGCCATGCAATCGGGAGCCAACGACTTCATTCCCATCGAGTCGTCCCCAGACGAACTGACCCATGCCATCCATAAAATTGCCCAGGAACTGGCCCAGTCGATGCGTCTGGCACCGGTCATCGCCGTGGTCAATGCCAAAGGCGGAGCCGGCGCCAGCTTCCTCAGTACCGCCCTGGCCGACCAGTTTGCCCAGCGCGACAGAGAGACCAACGTTGCCCTGCTCGATGGCGACCACCTCCATGGCAACCAGATGCTGCTGCTGGACAGCAAGCCACAGTACTTCTTTCATGATGCCCTGTCCCAGGTGGAACAACTGGATGATGCCGCTATTACCGGCCTGATGAGCCAGATTGACAACATCCATCTGCTGCCGGCACAGCCCTTCAGCCAACTGGACAGTCAATGTTTCCAGTTTGAACACCTGCCGACTCTGCTGTTTAAAGTACGGACCCACTATCAGTCCGTCACGGTTGACCTGTCCCGGGGCCCGGATAACTGGTCCTTGCCGCTATTGGTGGATGCTCAACATGTGCTGGTGGTGATTCAGGACAGCATCGCCTGCCTGAGGGATGCCGCCTCGGCCATTCGCTACTTTACCCTGCAGCTTGGAATCCCGAAGAGCCGACTGCACATCATCTTTAACCGTTACACCCCCAATCGCAGCCAGATCACCCTGGCCGACGTCAAAGAGACCGTCGGGGTGGACTCGGTGTTTACCGTCCGCAACGACTACAAGCGCGTCAGCTGCTGTGTGGACGAAGGCAAGCGTCTGTCTAAATTCGCCGCCAAAGAAGCGATCACCAAAGACATCCGCAAGATCTGTGATGCCCTGATCCCATCAGAGAATGAGCATCAACAGACCGGAATCTGGGCCAAACTCTGGAGAAAATAAGCTATGGACGCCTCACAAGACATCAGTAACAAGCTGCTTAATGAACAGGAAAATACCATTAAGAGAGAGCTTCACGACCGGCTGATGCAACTGCTGGACGTATCCCGCCTGGAATCCATCTCCGAGACCGAGGCCCGCCAGCAGATCTCCAAGATCTGTAATGAGATTCTCTATGAGAACCCGCGCCCGATTAATCTCAGTTCTCGGGAAAAGATCATTAAACAGATCAATGATGAGGTCATGGGGCTGGGGCCATTGGAAACCCTGCTGGAAGACCCCACCATCTCGGACATCCTGATCAACAACTTCAACCACATCTTCGTTGAGCGTTTCGGTAAGCTGGAACAGGTGCCGATGCAGTTCAATGACAATCAGCACCTGCTTAATACCATCGACAAGATTGTCTCCGGCGTCGGCCGGCGGGTGGACGAATCCAGCCCCATGGTAGACGCTCGCCTCAAAGACGGCTCCCGGGTCAACGCCATCATTCCCCCGTTGGCCCTGGACGGCCCCAGCATGTCGATTCGCCGGTTCACGGTGGACAAACTCAAAGCCGAGCAATTGGTGCAGTTCGGCTCCATGACCCAACAGATGTCTGACGTACTCAATGGCACGGTACTGGGCAAGCTCAACATCCTGGTTTCCGGCGGCACCGGCAGCGGTAAAACCACCCTGCTCAACATTCTTTCAGGCTACATTCCCAGCGATGAACGCATCATCACCATCGAAGACTCGGCGGAACTGCAGCTCCAGCAGCCGCACATTGTCCGCCTGGAAACCCGCCCGGCCAACCTGGAGGGGCGAGGTGAAGTCTCCCAGCGAGAGTTGGTCAAAAACTCCCTGCGGATGCGCCCGGATCGCATCGTGGTTGGGGAAGTTCGTGGCGCCGAAGCGATGGACATGCTCACCGCCATGAACACCGGCCATGAGGGCTCATTGACCACTCTGCACGCCAACTCCGCCCGCGACGCCCTGAGCCGACTGGAGAACATGGTGTGCATGGCCGGGTTTGACGTGCCGGTGAAAAACATCCGTACCCAAATCGCTTCGGCCATCGATCTGGTGGTACAACTGGAGCGGCAGGAAGATGGCCGCCGCCGCATCGTCAGCATCACCGAGATCAACGGCATGGAAGGCGACGTTATCACCATGTCGGAGATTTTCTGCTTTCAACGCCAGGGACGCAATGAACAGGGACAGATTCAGGGGCATTACCGGGCCAGTGGCGTGATTCCCCACTTCCATGACGAGTTGAACAAAAAAGGCATCGTACTGCCATTTGAACTGTTCGGCGTCGATAACAACATGGACATCATGTAGAAGGGGCCGTTATGAGCATTCAAGTCATCTTCCTGGGCTGCGTCTTTGCGGCGGTGCTGCTGCTGTCTCAGGCCCTGTTTCTTCCGGTCTACCGACCCCAGCGCGGAGATACCCGGGTCATCAAGGATCGCCTCAAGCAGCTGGCCAAAGAGCGGGGTGACAGTGCCGATGATGTCTCGCTTCTGCGCCGGAACCGGTTGCAGAAAGCCTCCTCCCTGGGCCGCAGGATGGAACAGTTCCCCTTTATTCAGAACCTGTCCTTCAAGCTGGAGCAATCCGGCTCCCGCTATCTGGGGCATCAATACCTGATGATGGCCCTGTTCACCGCGCTGGTGTTTACCGTGATATGCTGGTTTTTATCCAAAGACTGGCTGTTCTGCATGCTGGCTTTCCTGCTGACCCTGACCCTGTTTCACTTCAAGCTGTCCCGGGACTTTGACAAACGGATGGAGACCATCGAAGAGCAGTTCCCCGAGGCGCTGGATATCCTGCGGCGAGGCCTGCAGGCGGGGTACGCCTTCTCCGATTCGGTCAAGCTGACCTATGAAGAGATGGAGGGGCCACTGGCGTTTGAGTTCAGGTTAATGTTCGCCGACATCAACTACGGCAAAGACACCAAGCGGGCCCTGCTGAGATTCATTGAACGGGTGCCGTCGGTCTCGGCCATGGCCTTCTCCTCGGCAGTACAGGTGCAGAAGGAAACCGGCGGTAATCTGGCCGAGAATATGCAAAACCTGTCCCGGGTGATTCGCCAGCGGTTCACCTTTAAACGCAAGGTAAAATCCATGTCTGCCGAGGGCCGAATGTCGGCTTGGGTACTGGTGCTGATGCCATTGGGCCTGTTTGCCTTCCTGTTCCTGACCTCTCCCAGCTATGCCCGCGAACTGACCGACAGTGAATCAGGCAACGACCTGCTTATGTACGGTGCCATCGGCATGATGATTGGCACCTACTGGATTGGGCGCCTGATCCGAATCGAGGTGTAACCATGGACTATCTCTTAAGCCTCATCAACGAACAGCTGCAAAACCAGACCTACTCCATCTACGTGGTCTACCTGATCGCCGCCGGTGCCGGCATCACCCTGGCCATCGGCATCGGCCTGCTGTTCAGCGGGTTGTATTCCCCCACTCGCCAACGTCTGGCCCACCTCAAAGCGACCGAAGGCAACAGCCCGCAACTGCAGGACGACTTCGATGACTCACTGGAACACGGCCTGAACCATAAAAAACACCAGAAGCTGATCGGCCGCTTTGCTTTTGGTAATGAAGACACCCGCAAACGACTCATTCACTCCGGGTTTCATTCTAATAATGCCCTTGCCGTCTACAACGGCTGCCGCATTCTGGTGTTTGCCGCCGCCATCGCCGGCTGCATGTTTATGCTACGGGCCTTTCCCAATGCCTCCGGCACCGTTCTGTTCTATGGAATAGCAGTGATGCTTGGGTTGGCCTTTGTGCTGCCCAGCTTTGTCCTCGACACCCTGGCCGACAAGCGGATGCGAAAAATGAAGGTGGGGTTTCCCGATGCCCTGGATCTGTTGGTGGTGTGTTGTGAAGCCGGGCTCGGTCTGCTGGCCGCCCTCAACCGGGTAGCCCAGGAGATTCGTCTCAGCCACTTCGAACTGGCGGAAGAGCTGCAACTGGTGTGCCAGAAAAACCGGGCGGGACTGCCGATGAATGTGGCATTGCAAGAGTTTGCCGATCGCACCGGATTGGAGGACATTCGAGGCCTCAACGGCTCCATTACCCAATCGATGCGACTGGGTACCGGCATCGCCGAAACCCTGCGGGTCTACTCGGAAGAGTATCGGGAAAAACGGATTCAGGCCGCCGAAGAGATGGCCGGAAAACTTGGGGTCAAGATGATGTTTCCGATGATCTTTTGCATCTGGCCATCATTCTTCATTGTCGCCATCGGACCGGCGATGCTGAAGTTGGCCGAAGTGTGGGATGTTGCATTTTAATTCGCGTACTCAACAAGGAAAAATCATGACCAATAAGCTTCTATCAGCCCTGTTGACCGTAATGTTGGCCCTGCAGCTCGGGGGGTGCGCCTCGACACCCGAGACTCCCGCGTTCCAGCCGCCCGACATCAACAGCCTGCTCAGCCAGGCCCAGGCAGCACAACAACGCCGCCAGTACGATGTGGCCCTCAAGCACTACCTGGAAGCGCTGGAACAGCAACCCGAAAATGCCGACATCCTGTTTCACATAGGTCAGGTGCAAACCCAGCTTGGTAACAGTGAGTACGCCCTGCACGCCTTTCAGGATGTACTGAAACAAGAACCCGACAACATCGAAGCCCTGACGGCACTGGCACTGCATAAGCTGAAAGCCGGAGAAAACCGGCAAGCCCGCACCTACCTGACCAAAGCCAAAAACCTCGATCAGCAACGGCTCCTCAGTGCCAGTCACCAGGTGTTGGTGGGCGACGGCAACGAGCAGCCACTGCAGCCTCTGGACAAAACCTCGCCACTGAGGTGCTACAACGCCCTGGGAATCCTGCACGACCTCAGCGGCGAATACCCCCAGGCCCGGGAGATGTACCAACTGGTGCTGGACCGGGCGCCGGGTGCTGCCAATGTCCTGACTAACCTGGGTTACTCCTACTACCTCGACGGCAACCTGAGGCAGGCGGAGATTCATCTGAGACAGGCGGTTCAGAAGCAACCCGATTTCAAACGTGCCTGGACCAACCTGGGGCTGGTGTACGCCCGCATGAAACACTACAAGCGGGCTCTGGTGTCTTTGAAACAGGTGATGCCGGAAGCCGACGCCCTTAACGATCTGGGCTATTTTGCCATGCTCGAGGGCCGCTACGCCGATGCCAAAGAGCTGTTCTGGCGTGCCATTGACGCCTCCCCCACCTACTTCGCCAAAGCCCAGGACAACCTGGAGAAACTGCAGGAGTTACAAGGTAAGAGCATCACCGCTCACTCCAGCTACCGGCCTCTGCCCCTGCTCATGGAGGCAAACTACAAAGCCGAAGTGAGCAACTCTGCAACCGTAGAGATTGTTGGAGAAAATTAATACCGGCCCCGCCGCCACTGGCGGGGCAGTGAGCAAAATTCATGATCCGAGAATTGAATCCGGGTTACGCCCTTTACTCTGGCAAAGGGAGCACTGATAATCAGACGGATTTCACTCACAAAACTAGGATCGCTCTATGTGGTATATGATCTACTCCGAAGACGTGGAAAACAGCCTGCCGATGCGCAAAACCTCCCGTCCTGCCCACCTGGCACGACTGCAGCAGCTGAAAGAGGAAGGCCGACTGTTTGCCGCCGGTCCGCTGCCCGCCATCGACAGTGACGATCCAGGCGAAGCGGGTTTTACCGGCTCTCTGGTCATCGCCGACTTCGACTCCCTGGCCGATGCCCAAAGCTGGGCCGATGCCGATCCGTACATCGAAGCTGGTGTGTACGCCAACTCCACCATCAAGCCATACAAACTGGTTCTTCCCTAACGCATTAAGGTGACGCTATGAAGTTTGTGTCATTCAACATCAATGGCATACGCGCTCGCCTGCATCAACTGCAAGCCCTGATCGACGTCCACCAACCGGACGTCATCGGCTTGCAGGAGATCAAAGTCGATGACCCACAGTTTCCGCTGGAAGCGGTACAGGCCATGGGTTATCACGTCGAGCACCATGGACAGAAAGGACACTATGGTGTGGCGCTGTTGACCAAACAGCCGCCCCAGAACGTTCAAAAAGGCTGGTTGACCGATGATGAAGACGCTCAAAAGCGAATGATCATGGTCACCGTTGACGATCACGATGGCAGCCCCATCCGCATCCTCAATGGCTACTTCCCTCAAGGGGAGAACCGCAGCCACGAGACCAAATTCCCGGCCAAACAGAAATTCTACGCCGACCTGATGAGCCACCTGGACTCCCACCATACGCCGGAAGACAAACTGGTGGTAATGGGTGACATCAACATCAGCCCCACGGACCTCGACATCGGCATTGGCGAGGCCAATGCGAAGCGTTGGCTAAAAACAGGCAAGTGCTCATTTCTTCCAGAAGAGCGAGAATGGCTAGATAAATTAGTTAGTTGGGGATTTACAGACAGTTTCAGATATTTAAATCCTGAAATTTGCGATCGATATAGTTGGTTTGATTATCGCTCCAAAGGCTTTAATGATAACAGAGGGTTGCGAATTGACGTCATTTTAACAACCAAATCGTTATCGGAAAGGTTATTGGAGTCGGACGTGGATTATGATTTAAGAGGCATAGAGAAACCTTCTGATCACGCCCCCATCTGGACGACAATTCGCAGCAAAACTTAACCAGAACTGAACCAATCCCCGCCATATCGACGAAGTCTATCACTAGATAAACTCTGCTTATCCTTTTGGTTTGAACCTTTCTTTTCTTATCGGGGCGGTTATCCGCCCCTTTACACAGTTAGTGGGTTGTAAACAAAACGTCCAAATGAAGTATTAATAATGCAGTTTTTTCAGTCGCAATGTACTCGAGATCAAATTTTCATTTTTTAAAACTGGCTATCGAACATATCTGCTGATATCAATACGCATGAAACACTCAATTGATCGCGATTTTAATTATAAGAATGCGCCGATCACCAAAGAGCCTTGACCAGAGGAACTAAAAAATAATGGCACAAGCTCAATTGTCCAAACTGATGGATGCCGTAGAGATTTTCAGAGACGTTTACTCTGAGATTCCCCCTCAGACTTGTCTGATGTTTATGCAGGTGTGTCAGGAGGAGGGGTGCTCCATCAAAGATCTGCAGGAACGCTTCGAGATGTCCCAGGCCAGCGCCAGCCGTAATGCCCGTCTGCTGTCAGACCGTGTGCATTCCGGTCGCCAAGGATTGGGGTTGGTCGAGTTGCGAATCGACGAACAAGACTATCGTATCAAACGCGCCTACCTGACCGAAAAAGGCCGGGAAATCCGCGACCGCCTCACCAATATTGTTTAGTGTAGAGCGCCCAGTGTGCTAGCACACCGGTGCCCGTCAGGGCACCAACCCGCCTAACATGCCACCCTTGCGGTGGTATGTTTTTATCTGACACCCCACCATTGATTAATCTGGATCAGCGGTGTCACCATCAGACCTGCTACAGTGTTAGAAGCAGCTACCGAATCAACACCGTTGCGTGAGGCTCGGCGCTGCTTGCAGCATCCATAACAATAAGGCGCAGGAACGCCTCTGTCGCACCAGCCAGGCGCCCTGCGATCCCTCAAACCCTTTAGGGTAAGGAGTAGCGGATGAAGATACGTACCATCGCCACCGTCACCGGCACTGACCAACCAGGCCTGCTCAAGCAATTGGCCGGCTTCACCCATGAGCTGGAGGGAAAGTGGCTCAGCAGCAAGGTCATCCACCTGGCCGGACAAACCGCCATTTTGCTGGAGATTGAACTGCCGGAGCAAAATCTGGACACGCTGCGACAGCAGTTCAGCGCTCACCCCGGAATCACCAGCCAGTTTACCCCCCCAGCCAGCATCAACGACGCCCGCTTCACCTTGGCATTGCAGGTCGATGCCGACGATCGGGCCGGGTTGATTCATGACATTACCGGCGCCATTCATGAGATGGACATCAATATCGTGAATTTTGACAGTCTCAGACTGACGGCCTCGGATCTGGGCCGTACCGTCTTTACCGCCACTCTGGAACTCAGTGCTCCGACTCAAATCGAATCCAAGGTACTGGTTGAGAAACTGGAGGCCCTGCCAGGCAATGTACGGGCCGAAGCGGCCTGACTCCATTGTCGCCTGAATTGCAGTCATAAAAAAACGCAGCCGAATGGCTGCGTTTTTTTCTGTGGGGCTAAGCAGGGTTACAGCAGAGCTGGAACACCTGGCAGCATGCCCACGGCCAGCATGGCCGCAACACAGATGATAAAGGCACCACCAGGGATAATCAGGCGGTCGGCAAACGACAGCTTGTTGGCGCGCTCTTTGTCACCGATCAGGCCGTTGTTGTCCAACAGCATGGTCAGGGCCCAGGCAAATACTGGGTTTACCACGATGGAGGCGAAGATACAGATACCCGCAGACTGAGAGTCTTTGGTGTCCTTCACCATCTGCATGCCCGCTTCCAGCAGCGGCAGGAACACACCTACCAGCAGCGCGATGGACATAACAGGACGCCATACGGTGATGTCCATTGGGTAGCCGATGACAGCAACCACGATACACAGAACACCCAGTACGATGGCACCGGCCGGGATAGGACGCTTGGCAATCGCCGCCGGAATCATGTAAGTACCCCAGGAGGAGGTGATGTTACCGCCACCGAAGGCAGTACCCACCATCTGACGCAGGGAGCAGCAGGTCATGGTGTCATCCACGTCCATCAGCACCTTGTCGGTCTTCTTAGGGTAGTTCAGCTCCTGGAAGATACGGTGACCCAGGAAGTCCGGAGACCACATGGCAACCGCCAGAATCGCAAACGGCAGAGACGCAATGAAGTGCTGCAGGTTAGGCAAGCCCAACTGCCAGCCGGTCTCGGTGGAGCCCCACCAGTACACAGGGTTCAGGTTAGGCAGGCCAGGAGCCGTCACGAACTCCAGATCCAGGCCAGCACCGAACGCAAACGCGATGGCTACGGCAGCGATGGAGCACAGGGGAATGGCCAACCAACGCTTACCCATCCGCGCCAGCACCGAGTAAACGATGATGTTGACGGCCAGGATCATCAGAGCCACGTGGCTCAGGCTGTAATCCAGGGCATGTTTTGCCTGCAGGCCTTCGGCCCAGGTAAACAGAGAACCGATCTGTCCCATGGAGCCCATGGCTCCCAGGTACACCAGCAGACCGCCGGCGACCCCCTCTCCGGTGAGGTTAACGAGTTTCGAGCCCCCCTTGAAGTAACTGAGCAGCAAACCGAAGACACCCAGCAGAATCGCCAGGGCCAGAGGGTGAGCGCCCGCCAGCGCGATGGCGCCGATCAGGGGAATCATCGGGCCGTGGTTACCGGCCAGGTTGGCACGAGGGTTAATGAAACCCGAGCCCAGAATACAAAACAGCAGAGCCGGAATCAGCATCTCGACGCGAACCACCTCAATGGCCCACTCGGCGCCCAGGTTCACGTGATCCCACCGCTCGGTCAAGCCTGCACCCCAGGCTGCCATTACGGCGGAGTACATTACGGTGATGCCAATGGTACCGGCGATGGCTGGTACCAGATCTTCCCACTCAAAACGGAAATCACGGCCAGGAAGGTTCAGACCCCAGCGACGTGGCTTCATAATTTGCAGCTCGTGGTCCAGATAGTCTGAACGGCTGTCAAATTCACTGCTAGGCTTGTGCAACTCGCTATAGCTCGAGTTTTCTACGTCCCGCATGCTTATCAACCTCGGTTAAAAATCACGATGGTGCTTGTGGCGGCGGCAACCAGCCGACACAACAACTTAACGCCTTACTGACCGCCACATCGGGCTAATTGGTAAGACCATTTTACTAAAAATAAATCGGCTGAATTAAACTTCACCCCCGAATCGATGTCAAACGACGAAACGTTAGCCCGATCACAAGATTCAGGATGGCCTCCAGGTCACTTTCCGGTGAAAGTTGATAAGTGCTGGTTATAAAAGATAAAAATGGGTTATTCCCACTCAAAAACAGCAGTTATCAAATGTTTGATCTTGAACAAGATTAGCGTAGATAGTCGCACTCTGCCGATTGCTGTTCACCGTCATTACCACCTTGCCTGAATTCACCTTGGTTTTCGGAATCGCCTTTGCCCTCACCTGCCATCTCGACCTGTAAAAAAAACGACCCCAAGGGTCGCTTTTTCACTCAACGAGGCGGTTAACGGCGCCGGGACAGCCACCACTGCGCCAGCACAAACCCCAGCAGCGACACCGCCAGGGCCGGCACGATGGCGTGCATGTTTGCCAATTTTATCTTCATAAAGGTCATCGGCAGATAACAGCCCAGTCCGGCCAGCACAGAGGTCAATGCCGCCTCACTGCGAGCTACCGGCCAGAACAGTCCCAGTACCAGCGGCCACAGGAACACCACCTGCAGCGCACCAAAGGCGGCCATATTGAGCCAGATGATCATCTGCGGCGGATCCAGTGCCAACAAGGTACAGCTCGCAGCCACCAACAAGGTCACCCCCCGGGTCAGCCACTTTTGCTGAGGCTCGGTGAACTCACGTCCCTGCATCGCCAGGTCATTCACCAGAGTCGAGGTGGCCTGCAGCAACATCGAGTCCACCGACGACATCACCGCCGCAATGGGCGCGGCCAACAACAGGCCGGCCACCCAGGGCGAGAACAGCTGCACCATCAGGGTGGGAATCACCTCATCCGGGCTGTTCAGGTTCGACACCAGCGGCCGCCCCAGGGCACCAATAAGATGGGGAAGCAACGTCACCAGCGCCGTTACCGCGGTACCCAGAACCATCGCCCGGGCAATGGCTTTGCCGTCCCGGGCCGCCATCACCCGCAATACCGTGTGAGGCAGACCGATGGTGCCAAAGCACACCAACACCCAGAACGACAACAAAAATGGCCAGGACATAAAGCCGTCCGGGCCGTGGGGTTGCAACAATCCCGGGTCAATCTCCGCCATCTGCGAGGTCAGGTGTGCCACACCGCCGCCATAGCTGAGCACGCCCATCAGCAGGGCAAACATCCCCGCCAGCATGATCAGCCCCTGAATGGCGTCGGTATAGCTGACGGCACGAAAGCCGCCCCATAAGGTGTAGATCACCACCGTGGCCACAAACAGCAACAGTGCCGTGGTGTACTCAATCTCCGCCACCACGCTCAGCAACCGGGCGCCGCTGGTAAACTGCACCACGATCATCCCAAGAAACCCCGCCACCAGGCTGATCCCCGCCAGCCACAGCAACGGCTTGGACTGGTAGCGATCGCGGAAAATGTCGAGAATGGTCACCGCCTGGCTGGATTTCGCCAGCGTCCACAGTCGCGGCCCCAACACTCCCAGGGTCAGCATCGCCACCGGTACCTGAATCACCGCCAGCAGCACCCAGCCGAGGCCGAAGGTGTAGGCCGCCCCCGGGCCGCCAATAAACGAACTGGCACTGGTATAGGTGGCCACCAGCGACAACGCCAGAATGCCGCCGCCCATAAACTGGCCGCCAAGAAAATGCTGACGGGAAAAGCCGGACTCATTGGCTGAGCGGGCCGCCGCCACGCGGGAAACCAGCAGCGTCAGCAGCAGGTATAAAAGTATGGAGATCAGTATCGGATTCACGGTATCAACGTCGCAGTAACAGCAGGTAAGCAGCCAGGACCAGCCCGCCGGGAGCCAGTACACAGGAAAACCAGAACCACAGTGGCAACCCGGCCACCAGCTCCGGCATGGTGGCATCGCCACCGAACAACAGCGGGCCCAGCGCCCACAGCAGGAAATAGGTCAGAGTCAACGCCACCGCCTTGATGGTCAACCTGGCCGGAAGGGAGTCACCGCTCACTGTGCGTTCCTTTTCTCATTAAACATCAGTGCCTTTCCTTTATACCCCGAATAGAGACTTGTGGCCTTGGTCATGGAACAAAAAACTGCCGCCAACAGGCCGATTTTACAGGGGGTCCGGCTGCGGCGATGGTAAACGATGACAGATAATTCGACAATCAAGAACAATGAAAAAGTGATCCACTATAAAAGCGATTATTTTACAAACGAACCCTGACCCTCATCACACTTTTTCAGCAAATAATATCGATCCAACGCATGACTCCATTCCAATTCATGATGGCCCTCACAAAGCTGGCCATGATTAAGCCGAAAAGTTGTTACTAGGGGCAATGCTCTGGAACAATGGTAAAACCAATTTGGTTGAATCGTTTTCAAACTAACCCAAACTGGGTAGCTTGGATTTCGCCACCGGAGTGTGACGGACAGAGCAATCTGGCGATGGTATAGGGGCGTCACAGGTCCCCTCTACCTATACTCAGGGATGAGCATAACGTGGTACCACCGAGCATACTGTGAGTGAGTTAATGGTGGGTGCATCAGCCGGACAGTTTTGCAGTTTTAATGCAACCGGTACTGCTTTCTGAATAACCAGTCAGCGGTATTGAAAAATCGCTTCGTCATAAAGGGGACACCCTAACGTGCCGTCAATGACGAAACGTATCATCTTTACATATGTTAAAGGTTAAACACTATGACAGAGAAAACGACTCAGTTTGCAAAGGCTTGGGAAGGCTTTGCAGCAGGTGACTGGAAAACCGAAGTTAACGTTCGTGACTTCATCCAGAAAAACTACACTCCTTATGAAGGCGACGAGTCCTTTCTAGCCGGTGCCACCAACGCTACCGACGAGCTGTGGGCCAAGGTAATGGAAGGCATCCGCATTGAGAACACCACTCACGCGCCGGTTGACTTCGACACCTCCAAAATCTCCACCATCACCGCTCACGACGCTGGCTACATCAGCAAAGATCTGGAAACCATCGTTGGTCTGCAGACCGAAGCGCCTCTGAAGCGTGCCATTATCCCTAATGGCGGTATCCGTATGGTTGAAGGTTCCTGCAAAGCGTACGATCGCGTGCTGGACCCAATGACCAAGGAGATCTACACCGACTACCGTAAAACCCACAACGCTGGCGTTTTCGATGTCTACACTCCTGATATCCTGCGCTGCCGTAAGTCCGGCGTACTGACCGGTCTGCCAGATGCCTACGGCCGTGGCCGTATCATCGGTGACTACCGTCGTATCGCTCTGTACGGCATCGACTTCCTGATGCAGGACAAGCTGAACCAGTTCCACAGCACCCAGAACGATCTGGAAAATGGCGTGAAGCTGGAAGACACCATCCGTCTGCGTGAAGAGATCGCCGAGCAGCACCGTGCCCTGGGCCAGATGAAAGTCATGGCTGACAAGTACGGCTTCGACATCTCCCGTCCAGCGGAAACCGCTCAGGAAGCCATCCAGTGGACCTACTTCGGTTACCTGGCTGCCATCAAGTCTCAGAACGGCGCTGCCATGTCTCTGGGTCGCGTATCCACCTTCCTGGACGTGTACATTGAGCGTGACCTGAAAGCTGGCCTGCTGACTGAAGAGCAAGCCCAGGAGATGGTTGACCACTTCGTAATGAAGCTGCGTATGGTTCGCTTCCTGCGTACCCCTGAGTACGATCAGCTGTTCTCTGGCGACCCAATCTGGGCCACCGAGTCCATGGCGGGTATGGGCGTTGACGGCCGTTCTCTGGTTACCAAGAACTGCTTCCGCTTCCTGAACACCCAGTACACCATGGGTCCTTCTCCAGAGCCAAACATCACTGTACTGTGGTCTGAAGGCCTGCCAGAAGGCTTCAAGAAGTACTGTGCCAAAGTATCCATCGATACTTCCTCCATCCAGTACGAAAACGATGACCTGATGCGTCCTGACTTCCAGTCTGACGATTACGCCATCGCTTGCTGTGTATCCCCACAGATTCTGGGTAAGCACATGCAGTTCTTCGGCGCCCGTGCCAACCTGGCCAAGACCCTGCTGTACGCAATCAACGGCGGTGTGGATGAGAAGTCCAAGGATCAGATCGGTCCTAAGATGGACGCCATCACTGATGAGGTTCTGGACTACGATACCGTTTACGCCAAGCTGGACACCTTCATGGACTGGCTGGCTAAGCAGTACGTTACCGCACTGAACACCATCCACTACATGCACGACAAGTACAGCTACGAAGCCTCTCTGCTGGCTCTGATGGACAAAGACGTAGAGCGCACCATGGCTTGTGGTATCGCTGGTCTGTCTATCACTGCTGACTCCCTGGCTGCCATTAAGTACGCCAAGGTGAAAGCGGTTCGTGACGAAGACGGTATTGCTACCGACTTCGAAATCGAAGGCGACTATCCGAAGTTCGGTAACAACGACCCACGTGTGGATGACATTGCTTGTGAGCTGGTTGAAAGCTTCATGAACAAGATCCGTGCGCTGAAGACTTACCGTGACTCCACCCCGACTCAGTCCATTCTGACCATCACCTCTAACGTGGTATATGGTAAGAAGACCGGTAACACCCCTGACGGTCGTCGCGCTGGCCAGCCATTCGCTCCAGGCGCCAACCCAATGCACGGTCGTGATGAGTCCGGTGCGGTAGCGTCCCTGACCTCCGTTGGTAAACTGCCCTACGCCCACGCTAAAGACGGTATCTCTTACACCTTCTCTATCGTACCTGGCGCCCTGGGTAAAGACGACGACGGTCGCCGCGCTAACCTGGCTGCCCTGATGGACGGTTACTTCAAGAACACCCAGACTCGTGAAGGTGGTCAACACCTGAACGTGAACGTGATGAACCGCGAGATGCTGCTGGATGCTGTAGAGAATCCAGAGAAGTACCCTCAGCTGACCATCCGTGTATCCGGTTACGCCGTGCGCTTCAACGCTCTGACCAAAGAGCAGCAGCAAGACGTAATCACTCGTACCTTCACCGAAACCATGTAAGTTTGGTGAAATCGAGTTAACATTAAGGCTCTGTCTCTGACAGAGCCTTTTTTACATTACAGGCCCGAGGTTTTCTCTTTGCCAGCCCTTGATATAAGGAACTGATAAAGAAGAACTTCTTAACCGGGCAAACGGAGAGACAATGAGCGTCGAAGGCCGAATTCATTCTTGGGAATCCTGTGGCACCGTCGATGGGCCCGGAATCCGCTTTATTGTGTTCATGCAAGGATGCCTGATGCGCTGCCAGTACTGCCACAACCGGGACACCTGGGATCTCGATGGCGGTAAAATCGTGACCGTTGATGAGGTCATGGACCAAGTGGACTCCTACCGCTACTTCTTTGAAGCCAGCGGCGGTGGCGTAACCGCCAGTGGCGGCGAAGCCATCCTGCAACCGGAGTTCGTCGCCGAACTGTTCCGGCGCTGTAAAGAGCACAACATAGACACCTGTCTGGACACCAATGGCATGGTGCGCAACTACACCCCCGCCATCGATACCCTGCTGGACAACACCGATCTGGTCATGCTGGACCTCAAGCAGATCAACGACGATATTCACCGCAACCTGGTGGGCGTTTCTAACAAGCGGCCGCTGCAGTTTGCCGACTACCTGACCAAGCGCAACCAGCGCACCTGGATCCGCTATGTGGTGGTGCCCGGGTACACCGACGACGACGCCTCCGCCGAACAACTGGCCGAGCGTATCGCCCCCATGGGCAACGTCGAACTGGTGGAACTGCTGCCCTACCACGAACTGGGCAAGCACAAATGGACCGCACTGGGCGAAGAGTACCAGTTGGATGGCGTCAAGCCACCGAGCGGTGACACCATGAAACGCATCCAGGCGATCTTCGAAGCCAAAGGGCTGAAGACCAAATACTGATGCCGGCGATCATCGCCACCATGAAAAAAGGGAGCCAAACGGCTCCCTTCTCTTTTTCCACCCTTAAAGGCTGAAACTACTGCTTAGCGGTCTGCTTGGCCGCCCACACCTTGGCACTTACCATCAGCAGCCCACAACAGCCGATGGACAAAATCAGCCACTGGAAGCTGTTGATGCTGGCCACCGAGGCCACCTGCCCCTTGAGTGCCCCACTCAGCAGCACCGAAGTCACGTCCTCGCTGGTCCCCAGCCCCCGAGACAGACTGTGAGCGTAGCGCTGGAAGCTGTCACTGGCCGGATTGAAATAGCTGCCCAGCACCGAAGTCGCGTTGGCCGCCTCCAGGGTCTTCAGCCGGGAGAACTCGGCGATGGAGAGCATCGACCCCAGGGTGCGGAACAGATAGAACCAGGCCACCCCCTGCAGCAGATAAACCTTGGGCAGGCTGCGCAATATGTGGATCACCACGGTGACGTTGAGAATGCCCACCGCCAGCCCCTTCAGCAGCATGGCAGGCCACAGGTCACTCAGGCCACTGTCGCCGCTGCTCGAGGTCAGCAGCACACAGGCGATCACCATCATCAGCACCCCCAGGGGCACCACCTTGTCCGGCTGACCGCCGGGGAAGTAGGTCACCCTGACCGCCACCAGCGCCCCCAGCAGCATGCCGCCGAAGCTCACCAGCTCCAGCTGGCCCAACTGGGCATGGCTGTAGCCCAAAGTGCCGGTGACAAAGCCCGAGGTGAGCATGGTCGCCCCCATCACCGCAAAACCAGCCACCGCCGCATTGACCATCCCCACCCGGGCCGAGGGCAAAGCCAACACCTGGGGCTCCAGCAAGCTGCCCCTGCCCCAGCCTCGCCGTATCGCCAGGACAGCCAGTCCCCCAAGGGCCAGGGTCAGCCCCGCCAGGGCAGTAACACGAAGATCGTCAAACCAGTTGTACCTTTCGCCCTTGAGCAGCAGCAGGGTCACCGCAGTCAGGGCACCGGCTAGCAGCCCCGCTTGAACCCAGTTGAAGCAGTGGCGCTCAGCCTGCTCTGGCCAGGGCCAGGGGCCAAACCGCACCCAGTAGAGCAGCGCCAGATAGGGGATAAGCTGCAGGGCGAAGGCCCAGTGCCACAGGCCCGCCTCCGCCAGTTGTCCCATCAGTAAGGGGTAGAGTCCCAGGGGAATGAGCACCACCACCAGAGACATCACCGCCTGCACCACAGAGATGGCGCTGAAACTCAGGTTGCCCAGCACCACCCGATGAGCCAGCAACAGCATAGCGCTGGCACAGACCCCATGGAGAAACCAGGCAGGCCAGTGCCACTGAGTTGGCGCCAGCAGGGTCGCCAGAGTGGCCACCGTACCCACCAGGGCCGCAGCACGCAGCAACGTACGACTGCCCCATTGGCGGGCCAGCCAGGCGCTCAGAGGCAGAGACAGGATCTGCCCCAGCATATAGAGCACATTCAGCCAGCTGGCTTCGTCCGCCGACAGCCCCAAGGCCGCGGCAATCTCGCCGCTGCCGGCGGAGTAGATGCCGGAGCTCAGCCCCTGAGGCAACAGCAGCAGTACCGTTAGCAGCAGGGTAGGCAGTGAGCGCACAGCCATCAGCCCTGCCCCCGGGTGTCCACCTCAACCACCGCCGACAAGCCAGGTACCACACGGCCTTTCAGCTCCTGGGGCAACTCCAGGACGATCTTCACAGGTACCCGCTGTACCACCTTGACGAAGTTGCCGGTGGCATTATCCGGCGGCAGCAGGCTGAACTGGGCGCCGGTGGCCGGAGAGACGCTCTCAACCCGGCCGTTCAGCAGCTGGCCGGGGAAGCTGTCCAGCCGCACGGCCACAGGCTGGCCCGGCATCATCTGGGTCAACTGCCCCTCCTTGAAGTTGGCGTTCACCCACACCTCGTCGGTGGGCACGATGGACAGCAGCGGCGTGCCAGCGGCCACCAACCGCCCCTGACGCACGGCGCGGTTGCCCACCACCCCCGCCACCGGCGCCCGAATGTCGGTGTCCTCCAGATTCAGCTCGGCCAGTGCCAGCTGCGACTCAGCCTGCACGCGCCGAGCCTGCAGCAGATCCAGTTGAGTGCGCGCCGATGCCAGCGCCTGACGGGCCCCCTCCAGTTTCAGCCTGGACGAAGTCAGTGCCAGATCCGCCCGCTCCATCCGGGTTTTCTGGGCATCATGGTTCGATTTAGAGGCCAGGTTGTCCTGCAGCAGATTCGACAGGCGCTGCCACTCCACCCGTTGATAACGGGCATCGGTGGCGGCGGAGTCGATGCCGGTCTCGGCCTCCCTGACGGCGATGGCCTGCATCTCAATCTGCTGCCTGGCACTGACAATGCCCGCCTCGACCTCCGCCAGCGCCCCGGCGGCCTTGTCTTTAAGCGCCAGATAATTGCGCTTATCCAATTGCGCCAGCAGAGTGCCGGCCTCCACCCACTGGTTGTCAGTCACCAGCACCCGGGTCACCACGCCGGCCACCTCGGCACTGATCGGCGTGATCTCCCCCTGCACATAGGCATTGTCGGTTTCAACCCACCCTTGCCGCGGCGCCAGATAGAGGTACAATCCGCTGATGACCAGCACCAGAGTCAGCGCCACCAGGACTTTCTTTTTTCCACTGTTCATAGACACAACCATTGAAGAACCAACCACCATCAGCACCTGAAATCCGGAGACCCCGCCGCCGCAGTGCCTCGTCAAAGCCCACTGCGTACAGGCATGGTTCAACCGCCATTAAGATACTGTACTGTACAGTATCTTATTTGAGTAGTAAGATGGATTTCAAGCCCTGCCAGGCAAAAACTGTACTGAGGAGTACCATATGCGCCCTTCCAGCCTGAAAAAGAAGCAGAATTATCTGGATGTCGCCACCGAGCTGTTTCTGGAGCAGGGGTTCGACGCCACCGGACTGGACCAGCTGATCGAGCGCTGTGGCGGCTCCAAGCTGACCCTGTACAACTATTTCGGTGACAAACGGGGCCTGCTGAAAGAGGTGGTGACCCGACTGACCGGCGAGCTGCAGACGATGCTGGCCCTGGACTCGGATCGCAACCACAGCACCGAGCAGCAACTGCAGCACTTCTGCCGCAGCTACACCGCCTTTGTCTATCACCCAAAAACCATGGGCCTGTTTCGGCTTATGATCGCTCAGAGTAAACAAGACTCAGAGCTGATTGAGTACTTTTTGGATCGGGGTCCACGGCGGGCGCTCGCCATCCTGGAGCAGTTGCTGGTGCAACTGGTGGCCGATGGCCAACTGCAATTGACTGATCCACACAACAGCGCCGAACAACTGCTGGGAGCACTGCGGGGGTCCCGTTACTTCGAGGCCCTGCTGACACCTCAACCATCGGACTCCGCTCAGTTGCAGCGTTACGCCGACAGGGTCGTGGACACCTTCCTGAGAAGCTGCCACTGAGGCAACCGCCGCCACAATGAGGTACTCTTTTAGAGACAGAGAGAGAAAAGGACACCTCAATGCCCTCAGCCGCCGAAGGCCTGGCCTGGGTACTGTGGATCTGGCTGGCGCTGCACTGCCTGATCCGTGGCAACCTGTGGCAGGCGATTAAAGAACACAACTACGTCTTGCACCTGACCCTGGGCTTTATCATTGGCCTCAGCGGCTTGTGGCAACTGCGAGCGGGGATCTACGACGGCCTGGAGCTGCACTTTGTGGCTCTCACCGTCACCACCCTGGTGTTCGGCTGGCGCAATGCCATCGTGGTGGGCAGCCTGGCGCTGCTGGCCTCTGTCGGCCTGGGCAGCGAACCCTGGCAGGGGGCCGGTGCCATCGGCCTGCTGGGGGTGGCCGCGCCCATCGGCCTCAGTTTTGCCATCTTGACCCTGAGCCACAACACCCTGCCCCGCAACCTGTGGATCTACATCTTCGTCGACGGCTTTTTTAACGGCATTGTCTGCTTCGTGGCCCGCACCCTGCTGCTGGCCAGCTGGTTCAGCTTTGAGTACGACTGGACCATTATTCGGGACAACTACCTGATTCTGATGCCGCTGTTCTTCTTCCCCGAGGCTATGCTCAACGGCTTCACTACCACCCTGCTGGTGGTCCACAAACCGCACTGGCTGGCGACCTGGCGCGAGGAGCAGTACCTCAAGTAGCGCCCTGGATGGTCAGTTGGGCCCATGCCAGATCTGACAGCCATAAAAAAAGCACAACCTAAAAGCCGTGCTTTTTTCCCAGCCGAAATGGAGGCGTTCAGATCACCCAGTGGGTGTCGGCATTGACGTACTCGGCCACCTGCAGGGTCTCGCCGCTCATGGTGCCCAGCAGCGCCGCTTCGTACACCGCCGCCGTTAACGACGCCGATACGGAGGTGCTGGTGCCCATGCCCATCATCGCCATGGTTTCGGTGACAAACGAGGGAGACACCACGTTAACCCGCACCTCGGTCAACTCCACCGCCACCGCTTTGACAAAGCTCTCCAGCGCGCCGTTGGCCATGGCCACTGCGGCGCAGCCCGGCACAGGCTCCCGGGCAGCAAAGCCCGACGTCAGGGTGATGGAGCCACCACGACGCACCGCCTGGCGGCCGATACGCAGCAGGTTCACTTGCCCCATCAGCTTGCTGTTCAGGGTCTGGTGGTAATCGGCTTCGGTCAGGTGCTCGAACGGACCAAAACTGGTGACCCCGGCGGCACAGATGATGGCATCGACCTCACCGACGGCGTCGATCATTATGCGAATGCTGTCGCTGTCGGCCAGGTCAAAGCGCAGATTGCCGTGGCTGTAGCCGGCGGTAATAACCTGATGCTCGACAGCCAGGCGCTTCTCAATCGCCCCGCCAATGGTGCCCGATGCGCCGGCAAGTAGTATTTTCATGGGTGGTGTCGCTCCCTCACTGTGTAAGCTGCTGTTTTACCAGCTCCATTCCCCTGAACCACAGCGGCGATAGCCTGAGCCGGGATATTCAGTATAGTGCGACAGTCTACTAAGAGTATTGATTTTTATGCAAAAAAAGAGCCACAACTCAATGAAAGAGTGTGACTCGGGCAGTGAACTCGACACTTGAAGAGTGTAATCCGTATTCAATTACACAAAGGCATGATGAAAAAGCAAAAATCCAACAACTTACAAGAAGTTTGGTGCATCCAAAGTCTCACCAGACATCTCGCCGGATACCGCTGCCTCGTACGCCTTGGCCGTGTCTGCGGCCGAGATGCCTGAGCTGGTATCCATGCCCATCATAGCCATGGTTTCCTTAACGAAAGCTGGCGCCACCGCATTAACCCGCACTCCGTTCAGTTCCAGTGCAGCTGCCTTTACAAAGCTCTCCAGGGCACCGTTCACCATCGACACCGACGCGCTGCCCGGCATCGGCTGACGGGACAAAATGCCGGAGGTCAGGGTGATGGAGCCGCCGTCGTTGAGGTAGCCGCTGCCCAGACGCACCAGGTTCACCTGGCCCATCAGTTTGTTGTTCAGTGCCAACTGGTAGTCGTCGTCACTCTGATGGGCCAACGGGCCGAAGGCCGCCAGGCCGGCGGTGGAGATCACCGCATCCACCTTACCCACCTGCTCGAACAGGGCCTTGATGGACTCCGGGCTGCCCAGATCCACCTGCACATCGCCGTCACGAAAACCGGCAGCGATGATCTGGTGCTGACCGCTCAGGCGCTCTGCGACCGCCTTGCCAATGGTTCCGGTTGCGCCAATCAATAGTACTTTCATGGGTGTCTCCAAATTCGTTGTTTGCTTAAGTTGGAGAAAGTGTAGGCCGGCGCTTAGAATAGAAAAATAACCCCAAATCGAAATCACTTTTCTCATGGAAAGAAAAATAGATCTGCTCAAGGCGATGCGCACTTTCGTGGTGGTGGTGGACAAGCTCAGTTTCAGCGCCGCCGCCCGTGAGCTCAATATTGTGGTGTCGGCAGTCAGTCGCCAGGTGTCGGATCTGGAAAAGCATTTCGATTGCATTTTGCTGTACCGCACCACCCGCGCCATGAAGCTGACCCCGGAGGGCCAGCACTACCTGGATGAGTTCAAAGCGGTGCTGGAGCGGCTGGACAACCTGGAGCTGTCGGCGACCCAGCGTCAGCACAAGGTGGCCGGGCGGCTGCGGATCACCTCGGCATTCAACATTGACCAATTGGGGATTCAGCATGTGGTGGCCGACTTTCTGCGCCAGTACCCGGACGTGCAGCTGTCGTGGGTGTTGGTGAACCGCTACGTCAATCTGATTGAGGAGGGCTTCGATCTGGCCCTGCGGGTAGGCCAGCTCAGCGACTCCGGCTTTATCGCCCGCCACTACCTCAGCATCAAGATTCTGATGGTCGCCAGCCCCGATTACCTGGCAGAGCACGGTAGCCCCGACCACCCCAAGGCGCTGAGCAAACACCGCTGGCTGGTGGACTCCTCCAATCGGCAACCCGGACGGGTGCACTACCAGGAAAATGGCAAGCAGCATCAGCTCAGCGTCAACGGCCACGTGGACGTAAACCAGGGTACCCTGCTGGCCGACTTTGCGGCCGCCGGGCTGGGCATTGCCCAGTTGCCGGAGTTCATGCTCCGCCGCCATCTGCAGCAGGGAAAATTGGTGCCCATACTGGAAGAGTATCAGTTGCCCGCGCTGGACGTGTCACTGGTGTACCCCGCCAGCAAACTCACCGATCCGACCCTGCGCGCCTTCATCGATCACCTGCTGGCCCACAAACATCTCAGCACTGAGTAAAAATTCTGCAATCAAATCAAAAGGGTTTTCAACCACCGCCAAACCCCGCTAGAATGCTTAGCGGTTTCCTCCCTATAGCTCAACAGGATAGAGCAGTCGCCTCCTAAGCGATCGATCGGGGTTCGAGTCCCTGTGGGGAGGCCATATCGCCTCTTTTCTCCAAAGAATTCAATATCCTATTTTTGGACAACAATTCTGTCCCGCCCCTGTCCCGCCATTAAAATAACTCGCGACAGCCCTGTTACAGGGATTCTTACTTCGTTCAATGAACAAGGAATCGAGCGCGAATGACACCCCAAATTCAGATGACGGTTGCCCTAGACCGCAACGGCCAAATCACCTCCATCAATGATGTCCAAAGCGGCCTGGCCTGTGGCTGTATTTGCCCCAGCTGTGGAGAACCACTAATCGCCCGCAGGGGAGACAAGAACGCGCACCATTTCGCTCACCAGGGTATCGAGTCACATTGCGACGCTTGGGGGCCAGAAACCGAGCTGCATTTAAGAGCCAAAGCCTATCTGCTGTCTCAACAGTTCATCACCTTGCCCTCGTGTAACTTTGATAAAAAGCCATTCAAGCTGCCCATCAGTAAAGCCATTCAAGAAAAACAACTGTCCCCGACTGGACGTATCCCTGACCTGCTACTCGAAATCGACCATGAACTGCTGGCAATCGAGATCGCCGTCACCCACAGTACGACAAAGCAAAAGCGCGCTACCTACCGAAAGCACAGCATCACCGCCATTGAGTTCACCCTCTCTGACTTCAAAAATTATGACACTCCCTTTGATGATGCATTTTTCGCCAAGGCCTTAGACATCAATCGTGCCTCATGGCTTACCGTAGATCTGTTCTCCTCCCTCGGGCTTGAGATATTTAAAAATGAGACAAAATCCAGACGCAGGCAGATCGAAATTCTGGATCAGGGGCTTAGTGAATCAGAGAAGCAGGTGAGTAAGCGCTTGCGATCAATAAACACTGAAATCAAAAAAGCGAGCAGCGAACTCCACAACCTTCGAATGATTTTTGAGCACGAGTTAAATGGGGCTGCTGGTGCAGCAATGAAAGAGTACGAAGCCCGCAAAGCCGAACAAGAGGCCCGAATAGACAAAGCGCTGTCACTCAAAACCAAGGAGCTCAATCGCCTTACCAGAGACATCGAAATCGCACGACAGTGGGAAAGCGAGCTATCGGCCGTGAATGAAAAGCTCAGAGAGGAAAATAGGAAACTCAAAAAGGAGAAAAAAGCACTTCTCGCCGATTAAGCCTATGCCATCTACAGTTAACCGAGATTAACCGTCATGGATGACCGTTATGGGTACTGAAACCTCAATCAAAGAACTGCTCGACGACTACACTCAGGCAGTTGAGCAGCATCATACAAAAGTCCATTCTAGATTAGACTCTATGCGAGCCACTGAAACTGAGCTGTGCCGAAGAATGGACAATGATCCCACCTGGTGCCACCTCTCCCTCTACTTGGCCTCGAAGAACAAGATAAAACACCTGATGGCCTTGCCTTGCGGTGTAGACAACTTCGACGGTTGGATGGAACAGCAAGCCGAGTCCTTTGTTAACCTATTAATATCTTCTCTCCCAAAGAACAGAGACACCGTCTATCGCTTGTATCTTGAAGCCCTCGATTCCGGTGATTACTCCGCACTTGAGTCGGCCTTTCG
This sequence comes from Ferrimonas sediminum, assembly GCF_900100175.1. Classification (GTDB taxonomy): domain Bacteria; phylum Pseudomonadota; class Gammaproteobacteria; order Enterobacterales; family Shewanellaceae; genus Ferrimonas; species Ferrimonas sediminum. The sequence continues at coordinate 24,186 of NZ_FNEM01000017.1, read as the reverse complement.
AGAACACAACCTCGAAGACTCGCCATTGGCCATTTTGACAGCCATCAACAAGAAACTATCGAACAATGGCATACACCGACTCAACTGGGTCATTGGAGCCCACCTGATCGGAATGACGAATGCCGCCAAAAGCCACTACAAACAATTCTTTCTCGATGACCTGTTCCCCAAAGCTGAGTTTCGAAATCACCTCACCGAAGCAATCAAAAAGCAAGCGATAAGAAGCGACTCAGCATCGAAGGGAGAAAAGGGAAGAACTAAGCGCTATGAGAAAACCAATGAAGTTAAAGCCCACATTCTAGAGATCTATAGTCGCTGCTCCTTCAAATCCCTACACCATGCATCCGTTGAGCTGACAGAAGAAGCCCAAACCTTTGCGCTGAGTATTGGGGATACGAGCTTTCGAAACTCCAGTAATGTTCAACGGCGGCTGTACCGCTGGCTCAGAGAACACAACCAGAAAGTTGCACGCTAGCCGCTAGTGAGTAATCACTGACGGCCAGTATTAGATCATTGGCAGCCAGTGGCATGCAAAAATCTTCTAATCCCGTTCATGGTTGAGATTCATTGAAGTGAATCTACAAGGACGTAAACCATGGACAATCTACTCACACCTATTGAAGTCTCCGATCTGCTTGGCGTTACCATTGGCACCCTCTCAGTCTGGCGCTGCAAAGGCTCCTATCCTCTGCCCTATGTGAAGGTAGGTCGGCGGGTGATGTACAAAGCAACAGACGTGCGTAGCTTCATCGACAAGCGCAGATTCTTCCACTCAGATTTAGCCGTGGGAGAAGTGTGATGAAGCAATTATCTAGCCTCCAGTTTGCTCTATTAACCTATCTGTACGTTGGCAACCAGGTGTTTATTTGCAGAGACCCTAGAACTAAGGGCCACATATCCTCCGGTCTGGATCTCTTCCCCCACAAAGTCTCCAAGCGCTCTTTTGCAAAGCTAAAATCCTTGGGACTCACCTCCGAACTGTCGGTGCGATTTCACGACGTTGAATGGGGCCAAGTCGTGCTAACCGATCAGGGAAGCCAATTGGTTCGGGAGGTGTTCTATGCCTTGTGTTAATCCCCACGACCGCCAGTTTGTATCCCGCATGCTGGCACCACTGCCTGTAAATTGCCACCGGCCTTTGATGAGGCATTATCAAGGCTGCGAAACCCGAAGAGAGGCAAACCTGTCTCTCCTTCGCACCAGCAATAAAATTCAAACGCTAGTAGGCCAATATTTCGATTCCAACGTGCTGAGCTGGACCGAGCACGATATTGAACCAAGGGCAAAGAGTAGTGCCCAGCACGCCAAGCGGATTATCGCTCGAAACCCTGACAGCTCTCCGGCGCAGATCTATCAACTACTGATCAAACTAACCGATGGATTTAACCTGATTCCACCCAAGCCAAACAAGATAGACCCGCCTGACAGCGTGGCTGACGACTGTAAGGAGGAGGGCTCGCTGAAAGCGGGTCAGTTGGACTATGGCCCCGCAATACGCCGATTATGCTGTAAACACTGGTGGCTGAGATCTCTGCGCCGGGCAGTCATCCAAACTCAGGAGATGGTACAGCAGCACTTAGGGATGGTCTCCAAGGTAAAGGGGCTGTATGTCAGTGACCCCACCCTCGCCTTTCGGCAACAGCAGATTTCTCGCAACTGGTCGATGCTGCACAACTGCTTCCTCAAGAACGATGAAGGTCAGGTATTCTCGCTGGCTTCACTGTCCTCACTGAATGTCTCCAACCCGAGAATACGCAAAGCTGAGTTGATGGTCAGAGCCAGAGGCTTTGAAGACTGCGCCCTAGATGCGGGCCACGAAGGCGTGTTCCTGACTCTGACCTGCCCCTCCAAATACCACTGCTGTTTGTCTCGCTCTGGTGACCACAACCCCCGCTGGGCCGGTTACAATCCCAAGCAGGGGCAGGAGTACCTAACCAAACTGTTCAGCCGCATCCGCTCGGCCCTGCACAAACGAGAGATACGGCCTTATGGATTTCGTGTGTGCGAGCCCCACCACGACGGCACCCCGCATTGGCATCTGCTGCTGTTTGCTCCCGCAGAGCAGAAAGAGGAGTTGCTGACCATCTTCCGTGACTACGCCTTTGCCGAGGATGGGGACGAACCCGGAGCCAAAGAGCACAGATTCAAAGTGGTAAACATCGACCACAGCAAGGGCAGCGCCACCGGCTATATTGCCAAGTACGTGTCTAAGAACATCGACGGTAGCGATCTGGATGATGGCTGCCATGGCCGCCGACCTCAGGAAACCGCCGCTAGAGTTGATGCCTGGGCCACTTGTTGGGGTATCCGGCAGTTTCAGCAAATCGGTGGTGCTTCCGTCACCGTCTGGCGTGAGGCCAGGCGTTTGACTGAAGCCCAGCGCCTATCCCTCCCCAAACAGTCGCAACCTATCGCCGACAGTGCCGATGCCTCGAACTGGCAGGGATTCACCGAAGCGATGGGAGGCGCAATTCTTCCCAGACGCCAGCGCCCCGCCAAGCCCTATTACGAAGAACTGCTAGACGAGGAAACGGGAGAACTAGCGCAAAGCCTCTACGAGGGAGAAGTACTGGTACGACTCAAAGGGCTAATCGTATCGGGAATGAAGATAATTACCCGAATCAGACAGTGGACGGTAGTGAATAGCAGTCAATGGCAGGGAGACGGGAGCGGGCGAAGCCCGCTCCACTTGGAGTACTGTAAATAACTGTACCGTAATGATTCTCCAAATAACCTAAGGTAAAGCCTTTCTAACATGTCACAAATAAATTTAGGCATTACGTTTAGATACATCGCTATTTTCTGCCAACCCTCCCGCATGAACCAAATTTAAATTGGCGGTTTTATCTCGACTTCTGGAATTAATCCGTTTAGGAATTGCGTTCCTTCTTGTTAGTGGCGCATCAGCAGAGATATATTCCCACTCTAACCTTAGCTTTTCTAATTTAGCTGAATATTCCTCAGGAGATAATCTATTAGATAGAATACCAATCTGATCAAGCTCTCTTCTTAATTTTCCGTATCGACTTGCTGCAGCACGATGCAACTCAGCTCTTTCAGCAAATCTGACAAATGAAACAACGCCAGAAAGAATAGCAGCAATAATGCTTATGGCAGGGATAATATACTTCCCTACCCATGGGTTACCACCAAAATCATGTAGGAATAGCGAAGCAGTTACAATTGTAGTCGAACAAATCAACGCTACTCCTGACCAATTTGCGTAAGTGTATAATCTTTCAGAACACTTATAATGGCCTACCTGTGCGTCTCCAAGCCTATCAATCCAGTTTTGCGTTAACGAACTTTGATCCGTCACTTGACACTTCTCAGGCAGCGTATCTTCTTTTTTTGGAAAGAAGAAAAAATGCCAAAGCCAAATCAAAAACTTGCCCAACATAACTATACCCGCTGATAGCCGTATGATCCCTTGATGTTCCTAGCTAAATATGAACCAACCGAGTCTGCGGACATGAGCTCAGAGTGTAAGTAACTAGGAACATCAAAGTACTGATAAACACTTCCATTGTTGAACTCTACTTCTAAGGTACAACTTTCCTCATCAAATCCTATTGAAGCGACATTTGAAGATGCTACCGGAACTCTATTCATACTATTTCTCCTCATTATTTATGGGGCTTTGGATTCTCCAAGCCCTGATCAAATCACTGAAATCGGATTTTCCTTTATTCTTAATCCAACTTTCAGCAACCATCGGGTCCTTACTATCAGGAAACCGTCCTTGCTTCGGCAATTTAAACTTACACCGCATTGGAATCTTTACTGCTTCACCAGCAACAACTGCTTCTCCAGTTCTTAAAATTGGCAACGCATCCACCAATCCAGATAGTCCATCTGACATAGAAGATTTAACTTTAGACCTGTCAGTTGCATTATTTATTCTTAAAGAAAAAAGTGTTCCACACTGAGACAATATTGTTTCATCAATTTCTGAGGGCCTTTGACTGACTAACATGCAACCCACACCAAATTTTCTACCTTCCTTAACAATCCTTTTCACCATTTCTTTAGCTAATCCAGATTTATCGTTTGAAAGATATCTGTGCGCCTCCTCCATGACAAGTAGCACAGGGGATTCTTTCATTCCATCTGGAAGGTTTCGTCCCCAAATGGCAGCCTCAAAAACCATATCAAGTAGAGAGCCCAATAGAAGGCTTAATCTTTCTGATGGCATACCAGACATGTCAATAATTGTAACTGGCTTAACAGTTCCAATCCAACTTTCTAACAGCCAAGACAGATCGTTTTTAATTTCATTATTTTCATTTGGTGTTAATAGACCAGGTTCAAACAGGAAAGAATACTGCTTATCCAGCAGTCTAGATCTCATCTGTTCCAAACTCTTACTGTAATCCCCTTTCCCCCCTTTAAATGGTGGAGATGACCCAGCTCCAGGTGGTCTATACCTAGGCACGATAAGATTGTTTGGATCACCTTCACTCTCAATTGCCGGAGTTGTTCTACCGTTGTCTTCCCAGGTGATATTATCCTCACAATACAACTTAAACCAGACATTTTTTATTCTGTATGGCAAAGGAGAGTAAGCTGTCACTTTGTCTTTTTCTATCCCTAACTCAGGATTTTTGATAGCGAAACTGACTTTATCCTCAAGGATCAATTCTCTAGCTTTACCTTTAAGTCTCTCATTAGCTCCACATAAAAAGTCAATAAGACTATCAGGGTTAACACACCAAAATGGAATGTATAGTTGCTTTTCAACTTCACTACTTCCCGTAGTGAACACATTAGCTATATCTCCCAGAGCACTTGAATATTCACCGTGAATATCAAAGATAATTATTCTAGCTGACTTTTTTTCTATGCTACCGTCACTTCCTTCTACTAACGAGCGCAGCAAGCTGGATACACTAGTAGATTTTCCCGAGCCAGTTGATCCTAGTATAGCTGAGTGCCTGTTAACCAAGTTATTTAGATCAACACCCACTCTTATACTTTCAGAACTAGATAATCGACCAATATCTACCTGACCAGACTCGATAGTGCCGTAAACCTTTTTAAGGTCATTTTCTGTTACTAAGTGTGCCTCATCACCGATACTTGGAAATTGGCTTATCCCTCTTTCAAAGTCAGTTCCCACTGACTCACCAACCAATTCAACCTTAATTAACCTTCTTTCCTTAAAATCAATAAGGTTATCATCTCTCATTGTTTCAGATGTCTCTGAAATAATACCATATAAGTCATTATAACCTTGAGGTATTCTTATAAAACTACCCACAAGTCCTATTCGGTGAGTACGTCCATCAATAATAAGCAAGCCTGATCTAACATTCTGAGTTAGTTCTATACTAACTGAAACCCCTGATACAGATATAACAGAGCCAAGATAGGTTTCCTTTGATTTAGATTCCATCTTTTTCTCCTATATCGTTAGTATCATGATTCGAAACAATCCCTCTCGATCCACCTGACTTTGCCAAGAAAGGAGCAAACTTCACAAAATCACCTAGCAAAAATTTATCTCCGCCCCAATACTCACCTCTAATAAGCCGCCAATTTTTTGTTGGATCATCGCCAATTTTCCATAATGCCGAAATTCCGTTAATAACGGCTCCATCTCTACAATAGACACTGACATTAGGAGTGCTTTTTGCCAACTCTACTGAATAAAACTCTGAATCCAGAGTATTATACTGAAAAGCCAGCAGTGCTGAAGTTGGGTTTGCTGATAGACACTCCTTAATTTTTGCAGTCACATGCATATCAGCAAACGAAAATCCAATAGCAATCAGAACCGAATCTGGTTCCAAGAGAAACACTTTCAATCTTTCAAACAAGGATGAATAAGGGGCCGCTTGAGTTTGATCATATTTAACGTGAGAAGGGTAAACCATTGTTCCTTCTCGTTCACCACTCCCACGAACAATTTCATGATTTTCGTTCTTTGCCCAGTTTATGGAACCATGGAGTTTCCAAAGCCTTATCCACCGGGAAGGTAAATCATTATTCGAAATTGTAGACGGATCGAAAAACGCCACCTTAGATCCAGAGAATCCATCAAAGTATGGAGTCCTAACTCTTTCCATCGCCTCTTCGAAAAGCAAATCATAATTTGTTGTAAATATTTCAACTGCATGATCTCGTTTTATTCCATTAACCCATGAAATAAGTTGAGAATATGGATTATCACCTTTAGGGAGGTCTTTATTAACAACTTCTTTTATTACTTTGCAAACTTTGTCGGAAAGGCAATCATAACCAGCCCCATTTAATCCATGAACTTCGGCATTCCCAATTACTGAGGCTAGTGAACGTATATGAGAAAGAATATATTCAATATTTTCAGTATTTCTTTCAGACATGATGGATTTAAAGGCTTGTAGGTTATCACCTTCCAGTGTATCTAAAACTATATTCATCAAGCCTTTCATGTCAGGAATTAGAGGCTTGTGCGCTTCACTTTCCGCCGCGACATTAATACCTACAGGACCACCAGCACCAATTAATAAGCCAACTTTCTTTCTACCATGAGTCAATATCTGCATGAAGTCATACATATACTGGTCAGGGTTATGCACTGACTCGGTCATGAACATTATTCTCTTTTGTTGTGCTGAACCTGAATCACTTTGCGTAGAGGTTCCGCTAGTAAACATTACCCCATAGATTGCAAAAAAACATGATGAGATTCAAGGCCATCCAACAAAGAGAAGTGCCATCATTTACATAAGAGATCGTCCCAGTTCCGCTATCAGAACTACCTTTTCCTCTCTGCTTAGATTACGCAACTCTTCAGATAATACTTTAGTAGGCACATCTTGATTCCTCGAGCCCACCATATCATTACTCAGTAGAGACAGCTCTTGTCGAACCTGATCCAGCTGCAAATGCGCATAAGTACTCGCCGTGATACTCAAGTCGCTGTGCCCCAGCAACTTGCTCGATGCCTGTAACGTCCCGCCCCTTACGATATTCCAAGTCGCAATGGTGCGGCGTAGGTCGTGAATGGTTACTGTATGGTTGCGATCTTCACTGCGTAGCCCTGCTCTGGTGGTAATTCGATGCCAGAAGCCCAGCTTACCCGTCTTCTCGACTATATGGCCCGAACCCGCTCTATCCGATGGGAACACGTAAGGTTGGTTTGGCTCTGCCTCGGCACTTCGCCGTTTTAGGATTTCCATCACCTTATCGGTAAGCGGTACCGCATGGGCTCGCTTGGCTTTCATCTTACCGATGGGAATCAGCCATACCTTGTTGTGGTGATCGATCTCTGTCCACTCCATGCTGAACACACAGCTTTTTCGTTGGCCTGTCAGTAGCAGCACCATCACCACATCTTGGTAAATCTGTGGCTCCGGTTTCATCGCTTCAAACAGTCGGTCGAGTTCCTCTCTGTTGAGTACTCGTTCTCGCTTGGTATTGGGAATCTTTTTGATTCGGCGCAGTGGCTGATGCTCTAACTCGCTAAATAGGGATTTCAGTACCGTGAGGCATTTGTTGTACACCCAAGGAGAGTGCTTCGCCATCAACGCCCGTAGAAATTGCTTCGCGTGGTCTTCGGTTAAGTCTTCGGCTTTGACGTTCTCGAATCGAGCCCGCAGGTGTTTATTCCAGTTGTACTTAACGTCTTGCAGGGATTTAGGTCTTCGCTCACCCGTTCTTATCCGAAGTTCAAACTCGGCAATGTAGGCCTTGTAGAGTTCACCGATGGTAAGGGCAAACTTCTCCTGTTCCCGTTCCTGGCGTTTTCGAGAGTTCGGGTTTTGTCCCTGGCTCACCTCATTCGCCAGCTCTCGAGCAACCCGCCTTGCAGTATCGATGGTTGTCGCTGGAAATTGACCGATGGTGACTTCGAGATCCTTGCCCTTGAGTTTGCGCCGATAGCGAAACATCTTCTTGCCGTTCGCCATTACCACCAGCACTAAGCCCGGCAATGACTCGTAGCCATCGCGGTCGTAAACCCGATACCGTCGCGGCTCTGGTTCAAGCTGCTCCAGTGCCTTTTTGGTGAAGTTCAAATGTCGTTTTTGCATGATTTCTGTCCCGCGCCAATCCCGCCCTTGACCGTAATTTTTAGCAAATTTCGATAAAAGTGGTTAAAGAACGTTTAGACAAAAATAGACTTAAGTCGATGACTATTAAAGAGCATTAATCTTGGTGCATTTCACTTAAATTAGAATAACTTAGTCAAATCCTACCTGTGGGGAGGCCATATCACCTCTTTTCCCCAAGCAATTCAATACCCGATATTCTGGCAACATTCTTGTACCGCTTCCTCGCGGGGAGGCCACTTCTCTTGTTCATCTTGGGCCGAAACCGTTCGGGGAGATGAAGCTGTGGCGCTCGCCGCAGTAAGGGAAGTAACGTAAATCCCTATCGACTTTGCCTCTCCGGTTCGTTAGATCACCATTGTGACGAATCCGTCAGCCATGAAAGCGGGGCAAACCGCTAGCAGCAGTGTTCCCTCCCCCCACGGTAAAACCTGTTGAGCCGGCAGCCTCTGAAGGGGATGCCAAAGCGCCTCCGGCATCAAGGTTGGCAATGCCAACTTGCTCATTTGCAACCATACTTACTGCATAGTTCTCATTGCCTGCGCCGCCGGGATCAGGCATCAACCAAAGGAGAAAACCATGCTGGAACAAGCTCGCTGTGGTTTGTTGGTGGTGGATGTTCAGGGTTCGCTAGCCAAACAGGTCCACGACAATGACAAGGTGGTGGCCAACATCAGCCTGCTTATCCGGGCGGCAGAGCTGCTGGAGATGCCGGTGGTCACCCTGGAGCAGTATCCCAGGGGGTTGGGGCCAACGGTGCAGGCGCTGCAGGAGAAACTGCCACAATCACCGCTGCGCAAGACCAGTTTCAACGGCATCGAGCATGAGGCCATAGAGCAGGTGGTGCGGGATACCGACCGCAGCCAGTGGCTGGTGTGCGGCATCGAGTCGCACATCTGTGTCTATCAGACCACTCGCGGCCTGGTGGAGGCCGGCTTCGAGGCTGAGGTAATCGTCGATGCCGTCAGTGCCCGCCACCAGCTGGATACCCAGGTGGCCCTGGAGAAGTGCCGCGACATCGGCGCCGGTATCACCACCCTGGAGCTGTGCCTGTACGAACTGCTGGGTACCTCGCTGCATGAGCAGTTCAAGGAGATTCTGCCGCTTGTCAAAGCCCATGTGGACTAGAAACGGAGTGGCTGGGTTGGCGGCGCCGATTCAGCCATGGGGGGCACAATGAAACACCTGCTGCTGACCCTGGTTCTGTCCTATCTGCTGGTGTGCCTTTGGCTGTTTTTGGCCCAACGTCGCTTTCAGTACTTTCCCACCCCGCCACTGCCGGTCAACCGGGCCCAGGCGGTGAGCTTCAGCCACGACGGCCTGACTCTGAGGGGCTGGGTTGCTAACCCGGGGCGGGACAACGCCCTGCTCTACTTTGGCGGCAACGGCGAGCAAGTGGAGCAGAACCTGTCCCAGTTCCGCCACTGGTTCCAGGATCACAGCGTCTACCTGATCCCCTACCGCGGCTACGGCAACAGCGACGGCAGCCCCACCCAGCAGGGGTTGTATGGCGATGCCCTGTTTCTGTTCGACCAGCTGCGGCAGCAACACCAGAAGGTGGCGGTGATGGGGCGCAGCCTGGGGGCTGCGGTCGCGGTGCAGGTGGCTGCCCACCGGCCGGTGGAGCGGGTGGTGCTGATCACCCCGTTTGACAGCGCCCTGGCGCTGGCCCGTCCCCACTACTGGATGTTTCCCCTCGCCCTGTTGATGCGGGATCGCTACGACGCCGCCGCACTGGCGCCGAAAATCTCCGCCCCGAGCTATGTGATCATCGCCGGGGGCGACGAGATCGTGCCGATGGAGCGTACCCGGGCACTGATGGAGGCGATGAAGCCGAGCCTGCGCTGGAGCCGGGTGATAGAGGGGGCGGGCCACAATACCCTGTCGATGTTTCCCGAATACGGCCAGGCACTGAGGGACGCCATGGAGGAGAAGGGGCCGGGCCCCTCTCCGACCTCAGGCAGATAACACCAGCCTTATCCCGGAGAGGCAGCACAGGAGGCGCACATGCTCTACCGGCTGGCGGCGGACACCATACTGGTTCTGCACCTGTTGTTTATCCTGTTCGCCCTGTTCGGCGGGCTGCTGCTGCTGTGGCGCCGTCGGCTGTGGCTGCTGCATCTTCCGGCGGCGATCTGGGCCATCGCCATCGGCTATATGGGCTGGATCTGCCCACTGACGCCGCTGGAAAACGACCTGAGGGCCGCCTCCGGCGCAAAAGGATTTGACGGCGGCTTTATCGAACACTACCTGCTGCCCCTTATCTACCCCCCCGCCCTGAGTCTGGACCTGCAACTGCTGTTCGGCAGCATCGCCCTCGGCATCAACCTGCTGATCTACGCCCTGGTGCTGTATCGGCTGTTCTTTAAGCCGTCGTCTCGGCACTAACTCTTTGACAGCACCCGAAGATTGGGAAAGGCTGTGTCGGCATGGCCCTCAGGCCCAATCGAGGTGGGTTAGGGGGAGCTGTGATTTTTGGAAAGGCTCTGTTGGCGGCGGGGAGATGGCAACCCGGCAACTCATGCTGTTGCCGGGTTAACCATCGACAGGCCTAATCGCGTTGGCGGTAGGTCACCGACAGTGAGAACATGTCGGATTCATCACTGTCGAAGTGGCCCCGGTCCCACCCCAGGCCGATGGCCCAGGAGGGGGCGAACCGCCACTCAACTCCGGCACCGATCAACCAGTCGACCCCATCATCCGAGTCGTCGATGGAGGGTAACCCCTCCACATCCCGGTTGCCCTTCCAAAAGAAGGGACCAACCCGGCCATAGACGGCAAGGCGTTCGGTGAGGTCATAACCGGGGCGAACGGTGACCGCAACACCATGCCCAGACAGAGGCAGGGTATCGGCCAGATCCCGCTTGAACACCTCCGGGTCGGCAGCCTGGCCGGACGCCGAGAGGGTGATATCGCCGTAATCCAGGTAGCCGACCTCGAAGCGCAGGTTCTTCCTCCACTGGTAGCCGACCCAGGCACTGAAGCCAGTTCTGTCGTCATCGATATCATAGACCGACACCTGGTGCCCAAGGGCGGCCAGCTCATCGTTGATGGCCCCCGCCTGGAGATCGCTGGTGACGGCTCCGACGCCGACGGTAAAGCTCCAGGGGCTTTCATCTGCCGACGCCCGAACCGGCACAAACAACATTGCGCTAACCAGCGGCAGCGCGATGGCGACCAAGAAACTCTTGTTGTGATTTTCCATTGCTCAACCCCTCCTTTTCACTTGGTGGCCGAGATTGCGACGGCACAATGCAGCCAGGGCAAACAGGGCGATAAACCAGTTCAAGGTACCGCCACTGCCGCTGACGGTGATATCGGTATCGATGGACTGCATCTGGGCTACGCCTCCCGGATCCTCGACACTGCCGTTGGCCGTGCCATCGTGGTCGTTCGGGCCGCCGTCCTCGATGGTCAGCCGCACACACCAATCTCCCGGGGTCAGCCCCTGCCGATAGGAGTCGTCGCCCGGAGGTGGGCAGTAGCCTGGCAGCCCCTGGGCAGACGCGAGGCCATTAGTCGCGTTTTCGACGAAGCCGCTCCAGCCAAAGCCCGGCAGGAACTTGCGGTAGGTGGGATAGTCCGGAATCGGCTGGCGCTGGGGGATCACCACCTGCACCGATTGACCCGGTTCCGGCAGACCGTGCACCTCGAAGTCAAACACACCGCCCACATTAACCAGGGAGTCCTGGCCAATGGCAGCCGAACCCTCCGCCATATCCTCCTCGGTCAGCTGGACGCCAACATGCTCGGTCAAACGGGACAGGCTACCCAGTGTAAGACGGGTACCCGGGTCAGACTCGAGCAGGTTGAGGTTGGCCTCAATGGCGCGCTGGTTGATCACGTTAGTGCCATGCTCGGCGCTGTCCAGGTAGTCCGGAACGCCATCGGCATCACTGTCCTTGAACGACTCAACGGCGTCGGGAATGCCATCGCCATCAGAGTCCACCTGCGCGCCGAGAGTGGGAAGCGCCGCCTTCACCACCAGGTCGAGGCTGGCCGAGTCCGCCAGCGCGGGCGCACCCGAGTCGGTCACGGTGACGGCGAGCCGGTATGCGCCGACGGTGAGTTGATCGGCAAAGAAGCTGAAGCCATCGCTTTCCTGGGGAGCCGGCGCCAACTCCGCTGGCAGTGTCCAGTCGAAACGGTGGCTGTCCCCCGGGTTGGCATCGCTGACCTCAACGGACACAGTTACCGGTCCCCCGTCCAGGGCGATCCAGCTTCGGGCTTCGCCGTCCTGGGATACACTCAAACGGATCTCAGGGGGGATATTGCCTTCGCGGATGGTGGCCCGGTGCTCGAGCTTGGTGCCCAGGTTCAGCGCCTCATCGGGATCGGTCAGCGTCAGCGTGATCACCTCATCCAGCTCCGGCACCTGATCGGTGAGGGTGTTGAACAGGATCACCCCTTGCCGCTCAGCCTCTATCACAACCACGCCATCCTCCAGGTCATGATCCTCACCGAACACGGCGCTACCGCCGACACTGTAGGGGACGATAACTGGATAGATGGGCGCATCGCCATTCAGAAAGACCCGCACGGCAACGGCGCTGCCCTCGGACATGGTCTGATCCTGGGCAAAATCGATCAGCGGCCGCACATTGATGGCCTGCTCGACCACGGCGGTGTTGCCGGCGGCATCGGTCGCCCGGTACTTGAACAGGTGGCGTCCGGGGGCCAGTCGCTCCTGCCCCTGGATGCGGGACACCGGCAGATCGCCATCCTTAAAGTCATGGGCGGTGACAGTGCCTGCCTCGATCTCGGTATAGAGGCCGGTGGCATCAAACCACAGCTCGCCATCCAGCGCGATCTCCGGGGCGACCGTATCCCGAGTGGGATCGCTCTGGCCGTTATTGAACTCCTCCAGGTTGGTCATGCCATCGCCGTCACTGTCGATATGGGCATCGGCACCGCTGAGCGGATTCAGGCCATATTGAAGCTCCCAAAGGTCCGGCATGCCGTCGTTGTCGTCATCGAGGTCGGCATTGTTGCCGATGCCATCGCCGTCGCTGTCGACAGACTCTTCGGGATCCAGCGGGAAGACGTCCTCGCCATCGCTGACCTGGTCACCATCGGTATCCGGGTTGGTTGGGTCCAGCCCCTGCTGGTACTCCATCAGGTTGCTGGCACCGTCGCTGTCCGCATCCCCAGCGGCATCGCTGGGATCAAACTGGTTTAGGGCGTACTGCTTCTCCCAACTGTCCGGCATCAGGTCGTTATCATCATCGCTGTCGAGATAATCGTTGAGGCCATCACCATCGAAATCGCTGTTCTCCGCCGCGGTTACCAGCCGCTCCAGTTCGGCAACCTCAGCTTCGAGGGCATCGAGCCGTGTTTCCAGCACCCGGGCGGGAGAGAGCATCTGTTTGCGAATAAGCAGGTCGGTCTCCGCCAGTCCGGCGGCGACGTGCTTGATCTGGCGCAGCAGCTCCGCCTTGCCCACGGACACCGCGCCGACACTGAACTCACTGTGGTAGCCCAGGGTGACGCTGTTGTCGGTATCAGAGGCGGGCCCCAGCCTCAGTGCCGGCTTGTGCATCACATTGAGCAGCGGCTCACAGGTTCTCCAATCCAGTATCGGCTCGCCGGCGGGCACGGTGACTGGTATCCCTGTGTAAGTCCCGGGGACGGTCGAGCAGTCGTAATAGAACCGGTAGGTGCCGTCGCTGAACTGAACCTCCTCCACATCATCGTTGCGGCTCACAAAACCCAGGAAGGACTCGCCGCCATTATACTGGCTGTTTGCGGTCACCTCCCAGCCCTGGTCCTCGGCATCGAGGGGCTCGCCATCAAAGAAACGGATGCGCAGGTTGTTCTCCTTCAGGCGCAGAAGCTCACCTGAAAAGACTTCCCCATTAACGCAATCATAACCGACACATTGGGCGCCATTGATAATCAGGTTCTCTTCAATAATCTGATCTGCGCTCACACTGGGCGTCACCGAAAGGCTCAAAGCCAGTGACACCGATATAAAGCTCCATCTTTTCACGATTTCGTCCTTAACTATTCTGGCCGACTTCATCGAAAATCTTTTGCGGCTGTTGCTCGTGTGGCCAATCCAACTGTTGATTGTGTTTGCCGTGGCCTTAGGTCTCTTTTTCAAGACAACTGGTTGCAATTGCATTGAGCAGCACCGCGTTAATATGGCGATAAACTCAAGGGGTCAGTTGGTCGACCCGGGTCGCCAGACTCTCCAGCGTCGCGGTCAGCTCATCCAGCTTGGTGTTGATCCTGGTAATGTCGCTGGCCATGCTCTGCTCGGCCTCAACCTTGAAGGTGTTGAACTGCCCCAAGGTGACTGCATCATTGGCATCGGTACCCGCGGCAACATGGACGATTTTTCGTTCGCTGCCGATACTGCCCACCGATATAGCTCCCGCCTCCAGTGCCGAACGGGCCCCGAGGGCGACGCCGCCGGTTTCACCGGATTGCAGCTGCAATACCCTGGCACCGCTGGTCACATCATCGACAAAAAAGAGGGCGGTTCCGGTCTCGGCGTCGTTGCTGGAGCCCATGCGCCAGTCGTTGGTGGGAAATGAAGCCGTTACGCTGGTATCGACGAAGTTGATCTGGGGCTCGGGGCCCTTGAGCTTGATGCTGTCGAAATCGAACACCTCGCCATCGGCACAATCGGGGCCCACGCACAGTGAACCACTGACGATCATATCGTCAGAAACCACCTGATCGGCGCTGCTTGGAAATGCGATGAAAAGAGAGAGACTACTTAAAGCAAAGATAAGCTGTTTCGTTGCGTTCATTTTACACCTCTACAGAAGTGGTGGAGTTTCCCTATGTCGAACCACACAAAGCCAATTAATAACAATCGGCCTGTGGCAATTCGTCTTTGAACAACACTTACGATGTGAATCACAAATTAAATTCAAACCAACAGAGAAGATGAATAAACCTCACCACCGATGGTCGATTACACTCCAAATAAAGTTACAGCATTGAGATGAGATTGTACCCAAAAAGTAAACAAGTGTTTTAAATGTTGGTTTTTATGCGGGTAACGATAAAGAAAATAACTCTATTTCAGCTTCTCAGTTCAATAACTCCCCCTTCACAACGACCACGAAAATGTCCCCGGTGGAAAGAGAGCCTTTGAGATGCCCGGGGCTGTCGTGAATCACCGCAAAGAGTCGCCCAGGAACCCTCGCCCATGGCCCCTTGGAGGATAACAAGACGTGTATGGACGCCCAGGAAGTGTCGACGTAGGCAGGGCCGCCGATATCTGAAAAGTGAGAAGCGGTTGGCGGCCCTCTGTGCTCTGTATGAACAGCCGCCAACCGTTGTTGATCTACCCACTCCGTGGGTAAGGGAGCAGGTACTCTTTGGTCGCTAGACCTTTTCGACCTTCACCGGCACCCCGTGCCGACAGGTGCAGTAGGTATGAACATCGACCAGCGGAGCCGGTCCGGTGCGGGTTGGATCCGTTGGAATGATGGGGTTCACGGATATGCCTGCGCCGCGACGAGGGTCTCCGGCCTGCTTTTGACCATCAATCCACAGGTCGTTGGCGCCATAGCCACTGTGACCGAAGCCGGTGGCAATGGAGATCGCTCCGGGCACGATGTCGTTCACCAACTTTAGGGTACCCGTGGCCGGCCGGTTGATGGCGGAGCGGACAGTCACGGTATCGCCATCCTTCAGGTTTAAGGCACGCCCGGTGTGTTGATGCATATAGACGTAGTTGGTCGGCGAAAACTCAACCGTCCGATCGTAGGACACCGACCAGGGAGACCTGAGGGTCGACTTGTAAGAACTCATCAACACCGGATAGTCCGATTTTGGCCAGTGATCTTCCCAACGGTCGCCATTCCAGAATGCGTTTGGCGCATAGGTTGGGTAGCCCTTTAACGACTGCCCTGAATAGCAGTTTATCCCTTCGGTAAGCCCCTCGTTATAGACGTTGAGGCACAACCCGGGTTTGCCGGCCTGAAACTCGCCGTCGTAACGGGGGGACTCATCAAAGTAGCCGCCACGGGACAACAGCCTCTCAACCAGCTTAGATTCACTCTCGCCAATATAGGGATAAAGGTTGCGCATGCCATATTTGGCGCCGGACAGTTCCAGATCTCGTGCCGAGGCCTGAGGCAGATCGTCACCAATATTGGCCGCGCAGTTAGCCAGCATGTAGGCGCCCCACTGGTGTTCGTTGTGCAGATCCACGTAGGAGCCGTCGGTTTTCTTTATCGCTTTCTCTCCAAACCCTTTGAGCTTCAGGGTCTTGGCGACATCAATAAGGAATTGCTCCATGCAGATATTCTGACCCGCCTGGTTCTTTTCTGTCTTGGGCTCCAGCAGGCGACCCGAAGCGCTGATCCCCTTGCGCTCGCTGCCCCAGTGGCGATCGATGGCCATCTCCTCCATGTGAACAAAGTCGGGAATGAGGTAGTCCGCGTACTCAGCGGTAGTGCTGATCTGATCGACGATGGCGATAACCAGCGGGATCCCGTGCTCGCCGTGGGGGTCTTTAAAGGCGTCGAACACTTCGCTGGGTAACCCGGACGCACCATAGAGCACGTTGGCCCGCCAGCTGATAAAGGCCTTTAACGAGAATGGACGTTGGTTGATATGGCTGGTCAGCATCTCGGCGGTATTCTGAACCGGTGCCGTTTGTGGCCAGGGATCCTGGGCGGGGTATGGGTTAATGCCCTGCTTGACCTTGTCGTGGTACTCCCGGGAGTGTTCATATTTGCCCTCCCGGTTCAGTGACACGCCTTGGTCGGCCTTGCCGAATCCCCCTTCGACGCTGTTGAGGATATAGGGGCCTTTCAAGCCACTGACCGGACCGTGCCAGTAGCAGGCGCCGCCTTTGGCATGATGGCTGCCTATCAACAGGTTCAGCATCGCCGTGGCCCAACCGGTGACGGTGCCGTCGGCGCTGCTGGACGCCGTCGACAGCATCACCGCCGCCTTGCGGCCATGGCTGGTAAAGCGGTTGGCAATGTCACGAATCTTCTGCTCAGAAATCCCGGTGGCGGCGGCATACTCGGCCATTGGTGTCTTGTAGGTTTCTTGACGCATCAACTCCAGAGAGCTGATGACATGCAGCTTCTCGCTGTTGTAGACGATCTCCTGGTCGACAAACAGCTCACCATGGGGAGCGGCAATGACCGGTTTCACCTGGCCGTCCACCAGCACCAGTGGCTCGCCATCATCGTCTCTTAAAAATTGATTCTGCAGCGGATGCCCGGCGTTTTGGATGACCAGATAGGAGGCGTTGGTGTGGTGCAGCTCGCCATCCTGCCTGGCCGCAGCGTCGGTGGTGTTTTCCAGGTGCTTCTTGTTATACAGCTGGTTTTCAAAGATATGGCGGATCAGGCCAAATAGAAAAGGCGTATCACGGCCTGGCAGTATGGGTAACCATTCGCCCCCCGTTGCATAGGTGGTGGCGTTCCTCAGTATGGGGTCGACACACACGTAGTCGTAGCCGTATTCCGTCCGAGCCTGGGCCAGCTGTGCCCCCAGGGCGTTCAGGGAGTTGCCGGAGTTGGAGGGCGAGGTACCGATATACAGCCCAAACCGGCAGCCATCGGCGCCCGCTTCGAAGTCAATGTCCGGGTGGGCATGGGCAGCACCGCCGAAGATGGCGGACTTGAACACCCGTTTTATGCCTATCCGTTGCTGTGCACCGCAATAGGCCGACTTTTTACCGATGGAAGCCCGGTACTGGCCGGCGAAGCGGCGCAGCAGCGAAGTCCGTATATGCACCTCGGAGTTATAGGAGATCAGCAGTTGCTTTGACGCCGGCCCAAACAGAGGATCCTGCGGGTTGGCTAACTTATCCGGTTGATGGATGGCTGCCAGTCCCTCGACCTTTCCCTCTCCAAACAGGTCGCCACCTTGCATGATCTCCCGCAGTGCCTGTTCGTAGGGGATGGACTGCCAACGTCTCTCGCCGCGCTTACCGACCCGCTTTAATACCTGGGTGACCCGTTGTTTGCTGTTTGCCGCATCTCCGGCAGCGGTGCCGCGACCGCAGGTGGTGGCACGGTTATCCAGGGAGTTTTGCTCAGTCAGCTTGACCAAGGCCTGCTCCACCGAGGTAGAAAGGGATTCCGGACGGTACCTGTTGTTGGGACAGTACGGATTGCCGGAAACCCGCTGTACCTTATCGCTCTGCTTGTCGATGCGAACCCGTATCGAGCAGTTATCATAGCACCCCCAGCAGCGGGCAAAGCCCAGCCTGATATCTGGGTTATCCACAATTTTGCCACTCTTAATGGTGAACTCCGGAGGCAGACTTGTGCCACTCAAATTACCCAGTTTCTCTTTTTCATTGGGGGCAGATATAGCGGCAACCGGTACAGCTGCGGCGGTGACCACGCCTGACTTAATGAACTTTCTTTTCTTTAAATCGACCATATTTACCTCTGCCACTCCATTTCGTTCATTGTAATAATTGCCTGCTCATCCAAGGTGTCAGGAAGCCCGATGAAGAAAATATTGGGCTGAGTATTTTCTTGCTTCAACAGAGTATAAATTTTGTTATTTTTCAGAAGAGCATTAATTTTGCTGTCAGGGTCATTAAGATCACCAAAGACTCGGGCTGAACCTATACAAGATTCAACACAGGCAGGCAGCAACCCGGCCTCTAATCGGTGTAAACAGAAATTGCACTTTTCCGGCGGCACCTCAAAGTTTGGATCGGCAACCCGGGCCTGGTACGGGCAGGCTTCTACGCAGGATTGACACCCAATACAGGCATCGTAGTCGATGTAAACAATGCCATTATTCAGCTTTCCGGTAGCATCGGCGGGACACGCCTCTACGCAGGCGGGCCGGTCACACTGGGCACACTGAACCGGCACGGTTAAGGACGTCAGGTGCGAGTCCTGTTGGACGCTCATCCGCTTCAGCGAGCCTCGGCTGCGCCCCTGTGGCACCCCGTTCTCTATGGAGCAGGACACCAGGCAGGATTGGCAGTTGGTACAGCGACGCACATCTATCACCATGCCATATTTGATGCCATCGCCATGGGTTGCCGCAATGGAGGAGTAGGGGACACAACTGAGGGCAAAGCCCGCTCCCAGGTGTTGAAGTAGTTGACGCCTATTTAACATGGGTACCTCTATAGGTATGAACTGTTGTCCTTATGCTAGGGAGGAACGGTGAGTTAAGTTGCGATGTCCGGCACAGCCTAGAAATCTCATTAACCCGAGCATTAACAATGCGATTCAAATATCCCAAAGTGGTGGCGCCAAAGTAATATTTATACGTTTTTTATATAAATAATAGTATTACTCAACCCCAAAACAGACAGTATCCAAAAGTGACTTCAAATGAACCTCTATCAATAAACAAAACCCTCTCTTGAAGGCTGATTATGATACCAACACACCATTGACCAAGAGTCGCCATCGAATATTGTCAAATAGAGTTGATACGCAATGATATGAATAACCAGACACCCGTTTTAGGATGGGGGCAAAAGCCCTTTTGGGCGCAGTTTTAACTGCCCGCCTGAGCCGCGTCAAAAGCGGCACCCGCAGAGGTGGTCGCAGTGCCGTCAATCCTCAGGCTCGATAAACCCCAACGGCGGCATGGGCCGGCGGTCGACCTGCAGGGAAAAAAGGTCCGGCCGGTGGTAATGGCCGCTAACGTCCAAAGACTTACGGGCTTCTGCCGCCGCTCCGGTATCGATGCGGGTATAGAGTATCGCTTTCTCATTAAGCATCGGTCCCGCCGCTACCGCACCGGAAGGCTTAACCACCACGGCCCCGCCCCCGTTGATCCACTCATCGCTGCTGAACAGTTGCTCCCGACCGGGAAAGTCGTCGGGCAGGTCACTGCCCTCCATCGCCGTGGCGGTACTGAGAACCCAACAGCCGCCCTCCCGGGCGATGTGCTTCATCGATGCCAGCCAGGCCTCGCCACAATCCCAGGTTGGCGCCACATAAAGGTCAATATTCTGGCCATAGAGGGCAAAACGGGCCAGTGGCATGTAGCTCTCCCAGCAGATCAGGCAGCCGATACGGCCCACGGCGGTCTCCACGACCCGCAGGCCGCTGGCATCGCCGCAGCCCCACACCATTCGTTCCGGGTTGGTCGGCATCAATTTTCGATGGCGATTGACGATGGTGCCATCGGCATCGATCACCACCACGGTGTTGAACAGGGTGCTGCCACTGTAGGCTCTGTCCACCTCGTTGAGACCCATGACCACCACCAGCTGGTGGGTGGCGGCGGCGTCACAGATGGCGTCTAACCCGCCACTGTCGATATCCACGGCATTTTGCCGAAGGCGGCTGTGAATCTCATTGCCCAGCGCCATGTCTCCCCCGGGCCGAAGTCGCCACACCCAGGTGGGGTACCCCGGCAGATAGGCTTCTGGAAACACCAGTAGTCTGGCCCCCTGCTCCGCCGCTTCCTCGATGATGGCCAGGGCACGCTGCAATGACGCCTCCAGGTCAAGCACAACCGGCGGCTTCTGGCTAATGGCTACGGTAATCTCCATGTCGACTCTCTGGCATGATAAGGGCTAATCCTTAACCCTAGTCCATTGCCTACAAGACGCAAAAATCGCCCCGCCAGCAGCTGATATTTGGCGGACACCCCGAATAACCAGACACCCGGGTTACGATGACTGCCCAGGCGTGGCTGGACACACTTTGCCAATGACCGCATAGGCTGACATTATACCTTACCGTCGCTTTGAAAAGCGAAACCCTTGGCCACACGAATAGGCAACCATAATATCTATATGCATGATATTAAAGGCTAATAAACCGAGGTGTTAAAACTATACTATCCTCAATGTCGCTCACACAGAAAGGGGATATTCAGATGTCTGGTTCACTGTTTGTAAGGTTAGGCGGTACCGAAGGGATTACTAAAATAGCGAGTGATTTGGTTGATATTCATTTGGCAAACCCGAGCATCTCTCCACGGTATGCCAACAGTGATGTTTCTGCCCTGAAAAATGGTGCGGCAACCTTTTTTATTGCCGGAACCGGCGGCCCAAATGTTTATAAAGGCAAGGATATGGTAGCCACTCATAAAGGGATGAATATCAGTGGCGACGAATTTTTAGCCGTATTGGATGATGCGCTGGAAGCCCTGGAAAAAAACGAGGTCGGTCAGAGAGAGAAAGAAGAAGTGCTGTTTGTTCTGTATAGCATGAAGCCAGAGATTGTCCGTATCTAGCGCATTCGTCGGCAGCACTGCGCAGGGCTCAATGCAACATTGAGCCCTGCAGCCTCCCTGGCACCCGCCTCAGTGTGCCGGCCCGGACTCACGCCTCGGCATCATCCAACTGCATCTCGCTATCCAGCTGCTTGTCCGTTTCGGTGGCCGCAGCCAGGTAACGAGTCTGCCAGCGACCTAGAATCCAGCTTTCCATCTCTTGACGGCGCTGTTTCAGAGTCTCCGGAGTCCAGTCGGAATACTGGGCCAACTTTCGCTCCTGCTTAATGCAGGAATCGCTGTAGCTGGGGCTGACGCCGGGCGCACCCTTCTTACGCTGAAACTCGAAATTGGAGTAGCTGGCGTTGTCTTTGGTCAGCACCAGGTTGCCCAGATCGTGCAGGTAGGTGGCTCTGCTGTCCTCATCCCACACCGCCCGCCAGTGAGACCCCTCGGCCGGGTTCTGCGGCAGAATGTGCTCAAGGGTGGAGTCGCGGGCCAGCTCCTCCCAGGTGATTTTGGGTTTACTGCCCTTCCCCTCTCTCTCCATCAGGTGCTGTTCGTATTCAAACAGGGTGTACTTCAGCAGTCGGCGCCAGTGGTACCACTTACCCGGCTGTTTCAGTTGCCCGGCAAAGGCGCTGTCGCTGGCGTAGTACCGAATCAGATCGTGGATCTTGGCAATGATAGCCTCAAGCTCAACTCCGGCCTGATTGAACAGCTCGTGACCCCAGCGATACAGAGTCGAGCTGCCGGAGTTGCTGCGCCGCCCTTCAAACAGGAACACCCGGTAGGCGTAACACTCCAACGCCTGCAGCAGCTCAATGTAGCGGGCTTCGGTGACGCTGCCCGCCAGCCAGCGGCTGCGGGCGGCCACCAGCAGTGGCAAAAAGTTGGCGATGTTGCCGCTGTTATTAATGCGCTGCAGCCAGGCCAGCTCGGCCGGCGAGTCGGTATTGTCTGCCTTGGGGCTGACGATAGCCTGGTAGTGCCGGGCCACCTCCGGCAGGCCCTTCACAAAGGTAAGCAGAAACGCCTTGGTCTGTGCCTTGGTCTTACCGCTGCCGGACTGGCCTTCGACAGCAAAATTACGCAACGGTATGTACTGTGGCTGCTTGAAGCCATCGTAACCTTTCCAGTTCTTTGGCAGGTGGTGACAATACAAGGTCCAGGCCAGCCGCAGGCATTGTGACTCGTTGCCTGACGACTCGCCGACAAACCCGTAAGTGTCACGCCAGGCCAGGTTGACCCGCTTGGCCAGATCGTCCCGCTCGTCGGCGACACCGTTACGGGCAACCCAGTGCATCAGGTAGTTTTTCAGCAGCTCCAGCACCGACAGCTCCTTGCCGCGTGAATTCATCAGTTCGAAGGTCATGCCGATTTCACACTCCTCCTCGATGGTGTAGGAGGTGAACACTAACTTACCGGTTATCGCTTCGAACAGCTGGGTCAGGTAGTGCGTGCCCTTGCTGGAGTCGGCCAGCAGCGTGTCCACGTGCGCCTGAAAGTAATCGGTGGCCTCGCACAGTCGACGCTGGTGCGGCGTCGTCGGCGCTTTCAGCGCCCGGCCCTCAGACAGCAGCCGGTGAAACAGGTCACCGGTGTCGTTGTTGAGGGTTAACTTGCAGCGCAGGCCATCATAGAGAAAATCGGCAATGTCACGCTCATACTCGGACCGCCCGGCTTTTATCAGGGCGCGAATCAACACCGACAGATACAGGCAGGTGGTGGTCAGGCGCTGCTGGCCATCCACCACATCCACCAAGGTTGCCGGCCGCCGGCAGTAGGTCACGGTGTCGTTGTTGGCCTGGTAGGTCACCACGGTGCCGGTGTAGTGATAATGGATGTTGTCATCGGTCACCAGCGCATCGAGATCCTCAACAAAATCGCGCCACTGCTTCTTCTCCCAGGCGTAGCCACGCTGGTAGTCGGGAATCTTGAACAGGGTGCTGGAGAACAGATCAGAGAGCGATTGCTTATTCATTGACGGGGTACCTGGATGGTGTCGGGGCTTATTGTTGGAACACGAGGCAGACTCACGGCTGATCAGCGAATTTTTGGGTTAAACCACAAACAGTTAGCCGGCCAGCAACTACTGACATCATGCCGTAAAAGCCCAAATTTATCGACAACCAAACCGCCGCCAAGTGCGCCAGGTAACACACCGGTGCCATTCAACTTTTCTGTCACTCAGGACCAGGGTCAGACAAAAAAGGGAGCATTCGCCCCCTTCGCCGAGATCAACAAAGCGCCGGTTCATCCGCGGAAATATCCGCTGCCCGACGGGCTGAATGGGGTACGGACTCGCTCCCTAGTTGCACCACAGGCTTTCACAGGGCACCCCGTCACCGTCGCCATCGGTATACTGGTCCGGGCAGTTTTGCAGATAGAAAGTGGCCTCAGCGCAAGAGACCATCTGGGCGCAATACTGCTTGCCCCGGCACTGGAAAGACCCGGGATTGGGCGCAAAAGAGGGCAGTGGTTGTGGCTGAGCAACGGGGTCATCGGGCGGTGACGGCTCTGAAGACTCGGGGGTCAACCTCGGGATAAGAAACTTGTCGGCGGTCCAGACTGCGCTGCCAACCGAGACCAGCGCCAGCACCAGAAACGCCGGTGACCACAGGGCGAATCGATGACGCGATTCAGGCCGAAAACCGGGTTCCAGTTCGGCCTCAATGCGAATGGCCCGCGGCCCTTTCGGCCCGCCGGTTTCCAGATCATACGTCAACCGGTCACCGATCTTTGGCCGCAACCGCTGCTGGCGAAATTCGCTGATGTGGGCAAACACCGCCGGGCCGCCGTTGTCTGGCTCGACAAAGCCGTAGCCCCTGTTATCGTTCCATCGAATCAATATCCCTTGCTGTCGCACGGTGCCTCCCGAGGTTTCAGCCTCACCGATACCGGACATCCAGATCAAGCCCGGTGTTTCTATCAGTGTACGCCATCGGCGGCCCAGGCCAAGACCCGGGCACACTCTTACCCTCTGCTATACCATCCAGTTCGCACTGTCGCCCTTGCGAAC
>NZ_FNEM01000028.1 GCF_900100175.1 Ferrimonas sediminum | reverse complement strand
ACCAAGACTACTTGTACCGGTGTAGAGATGTTCCGCAAGCTGCTGGACGAAGGTCGTGCCGGTGAGAACTGTGGTGTTCTGCTGCGTGGTACCAAGCGTGACGAAGTACAACGTGGTCAGGTACTGGCTAAGCCTGGTTCCATCAACCCACACACTACTTTCGAGTCTGAAGTATACGTACTGTCTAAAGATGAAGGCGGTCGTCACACTCCATTCTTCAAAGGCTACCGTCCTCAGTTCTACTTCCGTACAACTGACGTAACCGGTACCATCGAGCTGCCAGAAGGCGTTGAGATGGTAATGCCAGGTGACAACATCAAGATGGTTGTTACCCTGATCTGCCCAATCGCGATGGACGAAGGCCTGCGCTTCGCTATCCGTGAAGGTGGCCGTACCGTTGGTGCGGGTGTTGTAGCTAAGATCGTAGCTTAATCCCTACGTCTTGCTAAAAAGAGGGTGCCTTAGGGCACCCTTTTTTATTGGCTAACGGCCAGCGGGCCGGCGGCCAAACGCGGTCGCAGAAAAACTTGCAAACGAGGTTGGGGTGCGTATAATACCCTTCGTTCGCAAAGACTGCGGACGCGTAATATACGCCGTGATGCAATTGGCATCACTTACACAGCGACTCCGATTTGGAGTCGAATGGTTGCGATAGTCATCGTCTTTGACCCACTTTAATAGATAGGGGTTCAAGGGCTGGTGGTTTTTGCGTAATTATTGGTTGGAGCTCTGGTCAAATGCAGAACCAAAGAATCCGTATCCGCTTGAAGGCTTTTGATCATCGTCTGATTGATCAGTCTACCGCGGAAATCGTTGAGACTGCGAAGCGCACAGGGGCTCAAGTACGGGGTCCAATCCCGCTGCCCACCCGTAAAGAGCGCTACACAGTGCTGATTTCTCCTCACGTGAACAAAGATGCACGTGACCAGTACGAAATCCGCACTCACAAGCGTATGGTGGACATCGTTGAGCCTACCGATAAGACTGTGGACGCTCTGATGCGTCTGGATCTGGCTGCCGGCGTTGACGTGCAGATCAGTCTGGGTTAATCCCCAGATTCGGAATAGAGGTTAGATACATGGCAATCGGTCTTGTAGGTCGTAAAGTAGGAATGACTCGCATCTTCGCTGAAGATGGCGCGTCCATTCCGGTTACCGTTATCGAAGTTGAACCGAACCGCGTAACTCAAGTAAAGACTCTGGAAAACGATGGCTATCGTGCTCTGCAGGTAACTGTAGGCAGCAAGAAAGCCAACCGCGTTTCCAAGCCTGAAGCGGGTCACTTTGCTAAAGCTGGTGCTGAAGCAGGTCGTGGTCTGTTTGAGTTCCGCCTGGCAGACGGTGAAGGCGAAAGCATCGAAGTTGGTGCTGAGCTGAAAGTAGAAACTTTCGAAGACGGTCAAATTGTAGACGTTACTGGTCGTTCTAAGGGTAAAGGTTTCCAGGGTGGCGTTAAGCGCTGGAACTTCCGTACTCAGGACATGACTCACGGTAACTCTTTGAGCCACCGTGCTCCTGGTTCTATCGGTCAGAACCAGAGCCCAGGTAAAGTGTTCAAAGGCAAAAAAATGGCTGGTCACATGGGTGACGAGCGCGTAACTACCCAGAATCTGGAAGTAGTACGCGTAGACGCCGAGCGCAACTTGCTCCTTATCAAAGGTGCGGTCCCTGGCGCGAACGGCGGCAACGTTATCGTTAAACCTGCCGTTAAAGCGTAACGTCTGAGGAGATAGTAATGGAATTGGTAATGAAAGACGCGCAGAGCGCTCTTGAAGTTTCCGAAACTACCTTCGGACGTGAGTTCAACGAAGCTCTGGTACATCAGGTTGTTACTGCTTTCGCAGCTAACGCCCGTCAAGGTACCCGTGCTCAGTTGACCCGCGCTGAGGTAACTGGCACTGGCAAAAAGCCATGGCGTCAGAAAGGTACTGGCCGTGCACGTGCCGGTACTGTTAAGAGCCCAATCTGGCGCTCTGGTGGTGTGACTTTTGCTGCTAAGCCGCAAGATCACTCTCAGAAGGTTAACAAAAAGATGTACCGCGCAGCCCTGCAGAGCATTCTGTCTGAGCTGGTACGTCAAGACCGTCTGATTGTGGTTGAGCAGTTCGGCGTTGAAGCACCGAAGACCAAAGAATTGGTAGCTAAGCTGAAAGAATTGTCTGTAGAAGACGTTCTGATCGTTACTGGTGAAGTTGATGAGAACCTGTTCCTGGCTTCTCGCAACTTGTACAAAGTTGACGCTCGTGACGTTGCAGCAATCGACCCAGTTAGCCTGATCGCATTCGACAAGGTGCTGATGACTGCTGACGCAGTTAAGCAGATTGAGGAGATGCTGGCATGATCCGTGAAGAACGTTTGCTGAAAGTGCTGCTTGCTCCGCACATCTCTGAAAAGAGCACCATGGCCGCTGAACTGAGCAACACTATTGTGTTCAAAGTTGCCACCGACGCCACCAAGGCTGAAGTGAAAGCGGCTGTCGAAAAGCTGTTCGAAGTTGAAGTTACCGGTGTTCGCACCGTAAACGTCAAAGGCAAGACTAAGCGTACTGGCGCTCGTTTCGGTCGTCGTTCCGACTGGAAGAAAGCGTACGTTACTCTGGCTGAAGGCGCAGACATCGACTTCGTCGGCGGCGCTGAATAAGGACGAGGAGTTTTATAAATGGCTATTGTTAAATGTAAGCCTACCTCCGCGGGCCGTCGCCACGTCGTTAAGGTGGTAAACAAAGAACTGCACAAAGGTAAGCCTTTTGCAGCTCTTCTGGACAAGAAGTCTAAGTCTGGTGGTCGTAACAACGCTGGTCGCATCACTACCCGTCACATCGGTGGTGGTCACAAGCAGCACTACCGTATCGTAGACTTCAAGCGTAACAAAGATGGTATTCCTGCGACTGTAGAGCGCATCGAATACGATCCAAACCGCAGCGCTAACATCGCTTTGGTTCTGTACGCTGATGGTGAGCGTCGCTACATTCTGGCTCCTAAGGGCCTGACTGCTGGTGACAAAATCATGTCCGGTGCGGAAGCTGAAATCAAAACTGGTAATGCTATGTCTATGCGTAACATTCCAGTTGGTTCTACCGTTCACAACGTAGAAATGAAGCCAGGCAAGGGTGGTCAGATTGCTCGCTCTGCTGGTGCTTACGTACAGATCGTAGCCCGTGATGGTGCCTACGTGACCCTGCGTCTGCGTTCCGGTGAAATGCGTAAGATCCCTGCTGATTGTCGCGCTACCCTGGGTGAAGTTGGCAATGCTGAGCATATGCTGCGTTCACTGGGTAAAGCGGGTGCAAGCCGCTGGCGTGGTGTTCGTCCTACCGTTCGTGGTGTTGCCATGAACCCGGTAGATCACCCACACGGTGGTGGTGAAGGTCGTACCTCTGGTGGCCGTCATCCAGTATCTCCATGGGGCGTTCCTACCAAAGGTAAGAAGACCCGCTCCAATAAGCGTACCGACAAGTACATCGTACGTCGTCGTACCAAGTAAACTAATTGAGGATTCACCATGCCACGTTCTCTCAAGAAAGGTCCATTTATTGACCTGCACTTGCTGAAGAAGGTAGAGAAAGCGGTGGAAAGCGGGGATAAAAAGCCGGTTAAAACCTGGTCCCGTCGTTCTATGATCATTCCAGATATGATTGGTCTGACCATCGCTGTCCATAATGGTCGTCAGCACGTTCCAGTTTTCGTTACCGAAGATATGATCGGTCACAAACTGGGTGAGTTTGCGCCTACTCGTACTTATCGCGGCCACGCTGCTGATAAGAAAGCGAAGAAGAAGCGTTAAGGGGTAGATGATGGAAGTTTTAGCTAAACACCGTTTCGCCCGCACTTCTCCTCAGAAGGCGCGCTTGGTAGCTGATCAAATCCGTGGTCTTCCGGTAGATCGCGCTCTGGAAATTCTGACCTACAGCCCTAAGAAAGCGGCTGTACTGGTTAAGAAGGTACTGGAGTCTGCCATTGCCAACGCGGAGCACAACGAAGGTCTGGACATTGACGACCTGAAAGTTGCCAAAGTCTTCGTAGACGAGGGTCCGACCATGAAGCGCATCATGCCACGTGCTAAAGGTCGTGCCGATCGCATCCTGAAACGTTCCAGCCACATCTCTGTGGTTGTGGCTGACAAGTAAGGGCACTGCAATGGGACAAAAAGTACATCCTAACGGTATCCGCCTGGGTATTACCAAACCTTGGATTTCTACCTGGTACGCGGAAAAGAAAGATTACGCTGATAACCTGATCGGCGACCACGAAGTACGTTCTTTCCTGAAAAAGGAACTGAAGAGCGCTTCTGTGTCTAAGATCACTATCGAACGTCCAGCCAAGAGCATCCGTGTGACCATTCACACCGCTCGTCCTGGCGTTGTTATCGGTAAAAAAGGTGAAGATGTTGAGAAGCTGCGTCAGAAAGTTGCAAAACTGACTGGTGTACCTGCTCAGATCAACATCTCTGAAGTTCGTAAGCCAGAGCTGGATGCTCAACTGGTAGGTGACTCCGTTGCCTCTCAGCTGGAGCGTCGTGTTATGTTCCGTCGCGCTATGAAGCGTGCGGTACAGAACGCCATGCGTCTGGGTGCCAAGGGCATCAAGATCGAGGTTTCTGGTCGTCTGGGTGGCGCTGAGATCGCACGTACCGAATGGTACCGTGAAGGTCGCGTGCCTCTGCATACTTTGCGTGCCGATATCGATTACGCTACTTCTGATGCTCACACCCAATACGGTGTGATCGGCATTAAAGTCTGGATCTTCAAAGGTGAAGTTCTGGGTGCAATGCCTCTGACTCAGGAGCAGCCTAAGCCGGCAAAACGCAAAGGTCGTGGTAAGTAAGGGGAACCGAAATGCTACAACCGAAACGTACCAAGTTCCGTAAGGTTCACAAAGGTCGTAACCGTGGTATGGCTACCACTGGTGATAAGGTTAGCTTCGGTTCTTTCGGACTGAAGTCTACCTCCCGTGGCCGTATCACTGCTCGCCAGATCGAAGCGGCGCGTCGTGCTATGACCCGTCACGTTAAGCGTCAAGGTAAAATCTGGATCCGGATCTTCCCGGACAAGCCGATTACCGAAAAGCCGCTTGAAGTGCGTATGGGTAAAGGTAAAGGTAACGTTGAATACTGGGTTGCCCAGATTCAGCCTGGCCGTGTTCTGTATGAAATGGAAGGTGTGCCAGAAGATCTGGCTCGTGAAGCCTTCGCCCTGGCCGCTGCTAAGCTGCCAGTACAGACCACCTTTGTAACTCGGACGGTGATGTGATGAAAGCTACTGAACTGCGTGAAAAAAGCGTTGAAGATCTGAACGCGGAGCTGCTGAGCCTGCTGCGTGAACAGTTCAATCTGCGTATGCAGAACGCGACTGGTCAGCTGAAGCAGACCCACGAGCTGAAGAAGGTACGCCGCAGCATCGCGCGCGTTAAAACCATTCTGACTCAGAAGGCAGGTGCGTAATGAGCGAGATTATCCGTACTCTTCAAGGTCGTGTAATCAGCGATAAGATGGACAAGTCCATCACCGTAGCCATCGAGCGCAAAGTAAAGCACCCGATCTACGGCAAGTATGTAAAGCGTACAACTAAGTTGCACGCTCACGATGAAACTAACCAGTGTGGTATCGGCGACGTGGTAGAAATCCGCGAATGTCGTCCACTGTCTAAGACTAAGTCTTGGACTCTGGTTAACGTAATCGAAAAAGCTCTGTAATTACAGGGTATTACATGCAAAAGTGATGGCCGGCCCAGATTTTTTTCTGGTCCGGCTATTTTTTGTTTACTTTTTGGCTGCTAGTGGTGTTATAATTTCGCGCCTTTTAAAGGTAGCCAGGCCCCGATTTTGGGGCGAAATGTTGTAAAACAGCGGAGCACTGAAATGATCCAAATGCAATCTGTGCTGGACGTTGCCGATAACTCCGGCGCACGCAGCGTGCAGTGTATTAAGGTCTTGGGTGGCTCTCACCGTCGTTACGCCGGCATCGGCGATATCATCAAGGTTTCCGTTAAGGAAGCTATTCCTCGCGGTAAAGCGAAGAAAGGTGATGTATTTAACGCGGTGGTAGTACGTACCAAGAAGGGCGTTCGTCGTCCTGACGGTTCTGTTATTCGCTTTGACCGCAATGCGGCTGTGTTGCTGAATGCAAACCAACAGCCTATTGGTACTCGTATTTTCGGCCCTGTGACACGTGAACTGCGCAATGACCAGTTCATGAAAATTGTGTCCCTTGCGCCAGAAGTACTGTAAGGAGCAAAGAGATGGCAGCAAAAATCCGTCGCAATGACGAAGTTGTTGTACTGGCCGGTAAAGACAAGGGTAAGCGCGGTAAGGTTACCCTGGTACTGTCCGACGGCAAAGTAATCGTTGAAGGCGTTAACCTGGTGAAGAAACACCAGAAGCCAAACCCTCACATGGGTGTGGCTGGTGGCATCATTGAAAAAGAAGCCGCTATTGACGCATCAAACGTCGCGATCTTTAACCCTGCTACCAGCAAGGGTGATCGCGTAGGCTTTAGACTGGAAGAAGGCAAGAAAGTACGCTTCTTCAAGTCTAATGGTGAACTCGTTTAAGTAATTGGAGTAAACGATGGCGAAACTGCATGATTACTACAAAGATACTGTAGTAGCAGGACTGACCAAACAGTTCGATTACAAAAGTATCATGCAAGTCCCTCGGGTCGAAAAGATCACCCTGAACATGGGTGTTGGTGAAGCCGTGGCTGACAAAAAGGTTCTGGATGCAGCAGTTGCTGATATGACTGCTATCTCCGGCCAAAAGCCACTGATTACCAAAGCTCGCAAATCTGTTGCTGGCTTCAAGATTCGTGATGGCTATCCGATCGGCTGTAAAGTAACCCTACGTGGCGAGCGTATGTGGGAGTTCCTGGAACGCCTGGTCTCTATCGCTGTTCCTCGTATCCGTGACTTCCGTGGTTTGAACCCGAAGTCTTTTGACGGTCGCGGTAACTACAGCATGGGCGTTCGTGAGCAAATCATCTTCCCTGAAATCGACTACGACAAAGTAGACAAGATTCGTGGTATGGACATCACCATTACCACATCTGCGAATTCAGACGAAGAAGGTCGTGCTCTGCTGGCTGCCTTTAACTTCCCATTCCGCAAGTAAGGTGTAGGGTTATGGCTAAAGTATCCATGAAGCAGCGCGAAATTAAGCGCGCTAAGCTGGTTGCAAAGTATGCTGAAAAGCGTGCTGCTCTGAAAGCAACCATCAACGACGTTAACTCAACTGACGAAGCTCGTTGGGAAGCCGTTCTGAAACTGCAACAACTTCCACGTGACTCCAGTGCCTCACGTCAGCGTAACCGCTGTAACATCACTGGTCGTCCGCACGGTGTGCTGCGCAAATTCGGCCTGAGCCGTATTAAGTTGCGTGAAGCCGCCATGCGTGGTGAAGTTCCTGGCCTTAAAAAGGCCTCTTGGTAAGCCAACGGGAGTAAGCCAATATGAGCATGCAAGATCCGATCGCGGATATGCTGACGCGCATCCGTAACGGCCAGGCTGCCAACAAAGTTGCAGTTAAAATGCCGTCTTCTAAGCTGAAAACAGCTATCGCCGATGTCCTGAAAAAAGAAGGTTACATCGTAGATTTCGCTGTTTCTGGCGACGTTAAACCGGAACTGGAAGTTACTCTTAAGTACTTCGAAGGTAAGCCGGTAGTTGAGAAACTTGAGCGAGTTAGCCGTCCTGGCCTGCGCATCTACAAGAAAAAAGATGAGCTTCCAAAGGTTATGGGTGGTCTAGGTATCGCTGTCGTGTCCACTTCTCAAGGCGTGATGACCGACCGTGCAGCCCGTAAGCTGGGCATGGGCGGCGAGATCGTCTGCTACGTGGCATAAGGAGAGTAACAATGTCTCGAGTAGCTAAGGCACCTGTTACAATCCCTGCGGGCGTAGAGGTGACTCTAAACGGTCAACAGATCGTAGTTAAAGGTGGTAAAGGCACTCTGTCTCACGACATCAACGCTGCCGTTGAAGTTGTGAAAGAAGAGAACGAGCTGAAGTTCGCCCCACGTGAAGGCGTTGCTAACGCCAACGCGCAGGCCGGTACTGCTCGTGCCGTGGTTAACAATATGGTAGTCGGCGTTTCAGAAGGTTTCGTTAAGAAACTGCAACTGAACGGCGTTGGTTACCGTGCTGCCGTTAAAGGCAACGCAGTTAACCTGACACTGGGCTTCTCTCACCCGGTAGAACACGTTCTGCCTGAAGGTGTGAAAGCTGAGTGCCCAAGCCAAACTGAAATCGTTCTTTCTGGCGCAGACAAGCAAGCCGTTGGTCAAGTGGCTGCTGAAATTCGCGCGTACCGTGCTCCTGAACCTTACAAAGGTAAAGGTGTTCGTTATGCTGACGAAAATGTGCGTCGTAAAGAAGCCAAGAAGAAGTAAGGTAATACGATGGACAAAAAAGCAGCACGTCTTCGTCGCGCAACCCGCGTACGTAAGCAAATGCAAGAACTGGGCTCAACTCGCCTGGTTGTGCACCGTACTCCACGTCACATCTATGCTCAGGTTATCAATGCTGAAGCCCAGGTGCTGGTGGCAGCCTCTACTGTTGAAAAAGCAGTGGCAGCTGACCTGAAAAGCACTGGTAACACCGACGCCGCTAAGGCCGTTGGTAAGCTGGTAGCCGAGCGCGCTCTTGAAAAAGGCGTTAAGAGTGTGTCTTTCGACCGCAGCGGTTTCAAGTATCACGGCCGTGTAGCTGCACTGGCTGATGCTGCCCGTGAAGCTGGTCTCCAGTTCTAAGGTTGGGAGTGGATCATGGCAAATATTGAAAAGCAAGCCGGTGACCTGCAAGAGAAATTGATTGCAGTTAACCGTGTTTCCAAAGTAGTTAAGGGTGGCCGAATCTTTAGCTTCACCGCTCTGACTGTAGTTGGTGATGGTAATGGCCGCGTTGGTTTCGGTTACGGTAAAGCACGTGAAGTGCCTGCCGCTATCCAGAAAGCAATGGAAAAGGCTCGCCGCAATCTGGTATCCGTGCGTCTGCACAACGGTACCCTGCAGCACCCTGTTAAAGGCCGTCACTCTGGCTCTAAGGTATACATGCAGCCTGCTTCAGAAGGTACCGGTATTATTGCCGGCGGTGCAATGCGCGCCGTTCTGGAAGTAGTTGGTGTACACAACGTACTGTCTAAGGCGTACGGTTCTACTAACCCGATCAACATCGTTCGTGCGACTATCGACGCACTGACCTCGATGCATGCTCCGGATCAAGTAGCAGCCAAGCGTGGCCTTAGCATCGACGAAATCTTGGGGTAATCTGACATGGCTAAAACTATCAAGGTTACTCAGACCAAGAGTGCTATCGGCCGTCTGCCTAAACATCGGGCGACACTGGTAGGCTTGGGTCTGCGCAAAATCGGCCACACCGTTGAACTGGAAGATACTCCTTCTGTTCGCGGTATGGTAAATAAGGTTTACTACATGGTTAAGGTGGAGGACTAAGATGCGTTTGAATACTTTGTCTCCAGGCGCTGGTGCTAAAACCTCTGCCAAGCGTGTAGGTCGCGGTATCGGTTCTGGCCTGGGTAAAACCGGCGGCCGTGGTCATAAAGGCCAAAAGTCCCGTTCCGGTGGTGGCGTACGTCCAGGTTTTGAAGGTGGTCAAATGCCTCTGAAACAGCGTCTGCCGAAGTTCGGTTTTACCTCTCGTAAGAGCCTGGTAACTACCGAAATTCGTCTGAACGAGCTGTCAAAGGTTGAAGGCGATCTGGTAACTCTGGAAACCCTGAAAGATGCTGACATCATTTCTGCAAACATTAAGTTTGCGAAAGTTGTACTTTCAGGTAAAATCGAGCGCCCTGTGACCATCAAAGGTCTAAAAGCGACCAAAGGTGCGCGTGAAGCCATCGAGGCTGCGGGCGGCAAAATCGAAGAATAACGGGATAGTACAATATGGCTAAGCCAGGTGTTGATTCAAGTAGTGCGAAGGGCGGCCTTTCGGAACTCAAAGCGCGTCTATTATTCGTTTTAGGCGCAATTATCGTCTTCCGTGCAGGTTCTTTCGTACCAATTCCTGGTATTGACGCCGCAGTACTGGCCGAGCTGTTCGATCAGCAACAGGGAACCATCGTGAGCATGTTCAACATGTTCTCCGGTGGCGCCCTGGAACGCGCCTCCATATTTGCACTGGGGATCATGCCGTACATTTCGGCGTCGATCATCATGCAACTTCTGACGGTAGTTCATCCAACGATGGCGGAACTGAAGAAAGAAGGGGAGGCGGGTCGCCGCAAAATTAGCCAGTATACCCGTTACGGGACACTGGTATTGGCTACGTTCCAGTCGTTTGGTATTGCGACTGGTTTGCCTAACATGATCTCCGGACTGGTGGTTGCCCCGGGTCCTGCGTTTTACTTTACCGCAGTGATCTCCCTGGTAACCGGTACCATGTTCCTGATGTGGTTGGGTGAACAGATTACTGAACGTGGCATTGGCAACGGTATCTCAATCCTGATTTTTACAGGTATTGTGGCTGGCTTGCCATCGGCGATTGGCCAAACTGCAGAACAAGCGCGTCAAGGTGAATTGCACATTTTGTTGCTGCTGGTATTAGCGGTCATTATCTTCGCCGTGACTTACTTCGTGGTATTCATGGAGCGCGGACAGCGCCGTATCGTGGTAAACTATGCCAAGCGTCAGCAAGGCCGCCGCGTATTCGCTGCCCAGAGCACCCATTTGCCGCTGAAAGTGAACATGGCTGGTGTGATTCCGCCAATCTTCGCGTCCAGCATCATTCTGTTCCCGGGCACACTGGCTCAGTGGTTCGGTAACAATGAAGGCTTGCGTTGGTTGTCTGACATCTCTGTGGTTCTGTCCCCGGGACAGCCGCTGTATGTGATGATCTATGCGGTAGCGATCGTTTTCTTCTGTTTCTTCTACACCGCGTTGGTGTTCAACCCACGCGAGACGGCAGATAACCTGAAGAAATCTGGTGCGTTCATCCCTGGTATTCGTCCAGGTGAACAGACCGCCCGTTATATCGATAAAGTGATGACTCGCCTGACTTTGGCAGGTGCGGCATACATCACCTTTATCTGCTTGATTCCGGAATTTATGATGATCGGCCTGAACGTTCAGTTCTACTTCGGCGGTACTTCACTGCTGATTATGGTCGTGGTCATCATGGATTTCATAGCTCAAGTACAGACTCATATGATGTCTCATCAATATGATTCTGTTCTGAAAAAGGCGAATCTTAAGGGCTATAGCCGTTAAGTCGCCCAGACGGAGTAGCAAAAATGAAAGTTCGTGCGTCCGTAAAAAAGATGTGTCGTAACTGCAAAGTTATTAAACGTCACGGCGTTGTGCGTGTTATCTGCTCTGAGCCGAAGCACAAACAGCGTCAAGGTTAATCAGAGTCCTCTCTGAACTAACCAACAAAAAAACGTAGCGCTAGGCTGACCTTGGTCAGCCTATGCGTTGTTGCAAACTAGTCGATTGTCGAGTATCCTACCGGGCTTTTCACAATCGATCATTGGAATTGAGGAGTGCTATAGTGGCCCGTATCGCTGGCATTAACATTCCTGAGCATAAACATGCGGTTGTTGCTCTGACCGCCATCTTCGGCATTGGCCGTACTCGCGCACAGCAAATCTGTGTCGAGGCCGGTATCGCTGAAGATGTGAAGATTAAAGATCTGGACGAATCTACCATTGATAAGGTTCGTGACGTTGTAGGTCAATTCACCGTTGAAGGTGATCTGCGTCGTGAGATCTCTATGAACATCAAGCGTCTGATGGACCTGGGTTGCTATCGCGGCCTGCGTCATCGTCGTAGCCTGCCACTTCGTGGTCAACGTACTAAGACTAACGCTCGTACCCGTAAGGGTCCGCGTAAGCCGATCAAGAAGTAAGGGGAACTAAGCAATGGCTAAAACTCCTTCTCGTACCCGTAAAAAGGTACGTAAGCAGGTTGCAGACGGTGTGGCCCACGTGCACGCATCTTTCAACAACACAATCGTGACCATCACCGATCGCCAAGGTAACGCTCTTGCATGGGCCACCGCAGGCGGCTCCGGTTTCCGTGGTTCTCGTAAATCTACTCCGTTCGCTGCTCAGGTAGCTGCCGAGCGTTGTGCCGAAATGGCCAAAGAGTACGGTTTGAAGAACCTGGAAGTTGAAGTTAAGGGTCCGGGTCCGGGTCGTGAGTCCTCTATTCGTGCGTTGAATGCTGCGGGTTTCCGCATCACCAACATCACCGATGTGACTCCAATTCCGCACAACGGTTGTCGTCCGCCTAAGAAACGTCGCGTATAACGCCCGTTTCAGGATAGTTGGAGAAAGAACATGGCAAGATATTTGGGTCCTAAGCTCAAACTAAGCCGTCGTGAGGGAACAGACCTGTTCCTGAAAAGCGGCGTACGAGCAATCGATTCTAAATGTAAGATCGATAATGCTCCTGGTCAGCACGGTGCTCGTAAGGCCCGTCTGTCTGACTACGGTCTGCAGCTGCGTGAAAAGCAAAAAGTTCGTCGTATCTACGGCATTCTGGAAAAGCAATTCCGCAACTACTACAAAACTGCTGCTAGCAAGAAAGGCAATACTGGTGAAAACCTGTTGCAGCTGCTAGAAAGTCGTTTGGATAACGTTGTTTACCGCATGGGTTTCGGTGCTACTCGCGCTGAAGCACGTCAGCTGGTAAGCCACAAAGCAATCATGGTTAATGGCCGTGTTGTTAACATTCCATCTTTCGTTGTTGCCGCTGACGATGTGGTAAGCATCCGTGAGAAGGCTCAAAAGCAAGCTCGTATTAAGGGCGCTCTTGAGATTTCAGAACAACGTGAGAAGCCGACTTGGGTTGAAGTAGACAGCGCTAAGCTGGAAGGCACTTTCAAGCGCCTGCCAGAGCGTAGCGATCTGTCTGCCGACATCAATGAACAGCTGATCGTCGAGCTTTACTCTAAGTAAGGCTTAACCGTTAAGAGAGGACACAATGCAGGGTTCCGTTACCGATTTTCTTAAGCCACGTCTTGTCGATGTCGTGCAAGTCAACCCAACTCGGGCTAAAGTGACTCTGGAGCCGCTTGAGCGTGGCTTTGGTCACACTTTAGGTAATGCGCTTCGTCGCATCTTGCTCTCTTCAATGCCTGGCTGTGCTGTAACCGAAGTTGAAATTGACGGCGTGTTACATGAGTACAGCAGCAAAGAAGGCGTGCAGGAAGACGTGCTTGAGATTCTGTTGAACCTGAAGGGTTTGGCAGTGAAAATCGAGGGCAAGGACGAAGTGACACTGACACTGAGCAAGTCTGGTTCAGGCCCTGTTACTGCAGGTGACATTACCCACAGCGGTGATGTCGAGATCATGAATCCTGATCACCTCATCTGTACTCTGACCGGTGATGACGCTGAAATCAGCATGCGCATCAAGGTTGAGCTGGGCCGTGGCTATGTACCCGCGTCTGCCCGTGCTCAATCCGACGAAGACGAGCGTCCTATCGGTCGTCTTCTGGTTGATGCGTCCTTCAGTCCTGTTGTACGAATTGCCTACAATGTAGAAGCAGCTCGTGTTGAACAGCGGACTGACCTGGACAAGCTGATTATCGACATGCACACCAACGGCACCCTGGATCCTGAAGAAGCGATCCGCCGTTCAGCCACTATTTTGGCTGAGCAACTGGATGCGTTCGTTGAGCTGCGTGACGTGAGCGAGCCGGAAGAGAAAGAAGAGAAGCCAGAATTCGATCCAATTCTGCTGCGTCCTGTCGATGATCTGGAACTGACTGTTCGTTCGGCGAACTGCCTGAAAGCAGAAGCCATTCATTATATCGGTGATCTGGTTCAGCGCACTGAGGTTGAGTTGCTGAAGACCCCTAACTTGGGTAAGAAGTCTCTCACTGAAATCAAGGATGTACTGGCCTCTCGTGGTCTGTCCCTTGGTATGCGGTTGGAAAACTGGCCGCCAGCCTCACTCGCCGACAACATGTAACCAGGTCTGGTAAAGATTTAGGTTAAAAGGATAAGGTCATGCGCCATCGTAAGAGTGGTCGTCAACTGAACCGCAACAGCAGCCATCGCCAAGCCATGTTCCGTAACATGGCAAGCTCACTGGTACGTCATGAGATCATCAAGACTACCGTGCCAAAGGCGAAAGAACTGCGTCGCGTAGTTGAGCCCCTGATTACACTTGCTAAAACTGACAGCGTTGCCAATCGTCGCCTGGCGTTTGCACGTACTCGTGACAACGATGTAGTAAGCAAGCTATTCAATGAGCTGGGTCCACGCTACCAAGAGCGTGCTGGTGGTTACACCCGCATTCTCAAGTGTGGATTCCGTGCCGGTGATAACGCCCCTATGGCGTACATCGAGCTGGTAGACCGCCCACAGGCGGAAGCTACCGAAGAAGCAGCTGCTTCTGAAGAGTAATAAAAAGGCCGGTCATTGACCGGCCTTTTTCTTTTCCCGATTTTTCGTCCCAAACTCCGTCCTTTACTAAACTTGTACTAGGTTTCCAGCTGAGTTGCCTATGCGAGTCCCCCTGTTGCTTTGTCTAAGCGTGCTGTTGTGCGTCATCCCGATCCCGGCCAGTGGCAGTTCTGAACCTGTCTCTGCACCGAGCGATGTGGTGTGGGTGGTGCCCATTAAAGGGGTGATCTCCCCGGCGTCCTCGCAGTTGTTGCTGACGACCCTGGAACAGGCTCGCGAGACCGAGATCCAGCTGTTGATCGTGGCCATGGACACGCCAGGCGGGTTGGATACCTCTATGAGGGAGATGATTCAGGGCATTCTTGCCAGCCCGGTAGCCGTGGTGGCCTACGTCAGTCCCCAGGGGGCGAGGGCGGCCAGTGCCGGTACCTTCCTGATGTACGCCAGTCACGTGGCCGCCATGGCGCCTGCGACCAACCTGGGGGCAGCCACACCCGTAGCGTTGAGTCCGTCCGGCCCCGCCGATAGCAAACCCGAGCAAGCCGAGGATCAGGCGCCGGATAATGCCCAGAGTCTGCGCAATAAGGCGGTGAATGACGCGGTGGCTTATATCCGCAGTCTCGCAGAGCTCAGGGGGCGAAATGCGGACTGGGGGGAGAGCGCGGTTCGCCAGGGTGCCAGCTTGTCGGCCAATGAGGCGCTGGAAGCCGGGGTGATCGATCTGATGGCGGTGGATGTGGCCGACTTGCTGGTTCAGCTCGATGGCCGTCGGGTAACGCTGGCCTCAGGTGAGCAAACACTCACTACATCTCAGGCCCAGGTCATTTATAAAGACCCGGGGTGGCGCTATCGATTGCTGGCCACGCTGACCAACCCGAATGTGGCGCTGTTGCTGATGATGCTGGGCTTCTATGGGCTGGTGCTGGAGTTTTACAGTCCGGGCGTAGGCTTGCCGTCGGTGGTGGGCAGCGTTTGTCTGCTGCTGGGTCTGTACGCCCTGAATCTGCTGCCGGTGAACCTTGCGGGTGCCGCCTTGATGGTGCTGGGCATCGCTTTGATGGTGGCCGAAGCCTTTGCCCCGAGTTTTGGTCTGTTTGGCATTGGTGGCATTGCGGCCTTCGTGGCGGGGGCGGTGTTGTTGATGGACACCGATGTCCCCGAGTTCCAATTGGCGCTGCCGTTGATCAGTGCCCTGGCGGTGGTGTCGGCGCTGTTTACTGCGGTGGTGATCAAGATGGCGCTCGCCAGTCGCTCGGTGGCGACGGTGACCGGTATCGATACATTGATCGCCCGCCGAGTGTTGATCGATGCCCGATACCTCGACAGTGGCATGGTGGAGCTCAATGGCGAGGTGTGGTACGCCCGGGCTAACGAGCCCCTGGCCGAAGGGCAGTGGGCTCGGGTTGAGGCCATCGACGGACTGACACTGGTGTTGCATCCTGAGGAGACAGATGATGATTGCTGAGAGCTTTGGTGCCTATTTTGGCATAACAGTGACTCTGTTAGTGCTGGGGCTGTTGATCAGCACCTTCCGGATTCTTCGCGAGTATCAGCGTGGAGTCATCTTTTTGCTGGGGCGGTTTTATAAGGTCAAAGGACCGGGGTTGATTGTTGTGGTACCCATCGTGCAGCAGATGGTTCGAGTGGATCTGCGGACTCTGGTGATGGATGTGCCGACTCAGGATGTGATTTCCCGCGACAACGTGTCGGTTCGAGTCAATGCGGTGGTGTACTTTCGAGTGGTGGATCCGGAGAAGGCGATCAACCAGGTAGAGGATTATCACGAAGCCACCAGTCAGTTGTCCCAGACCACATTGCGTTCGGTTCTGGGTCAGCATGAGCTGGATGAGATGTTGTCACAGCGAGATATGCTTAATGTGGACATTCAAAAAATTCTCGATAAACAGACCGACGTCTGGGGTATCAAGGTCAGCAATGTCGAGATCAAGCATGTGGATCTCGACGAGAGTATGGTTCGGGCCATTGCCCGGCAGGCTGAAGCTGAGCGGGTGCGTCGTGCCAAGGTGATTCACGCCACCGGTGAGCAGGAGGCGTCCACCAAGCTGGCCGAGGCGGCGGCGGTGCTGGCCAGTGAGTCGGGGGCGCTGCAATTGCGCTACCTGCAAACCCTGACCGAGATTGCCGGCGATCGTTCCAGTACCATCGTGTTCCCGCTGCCGATGGAGTTGACGCAATGGCTGAAAAAAGAGAATAAAAAAGCCGGTCAATGA
The DNA here is from genome assembly GCF_900100175.1 of Ferrimonas sediminum. Lineage (GTDB taxonomy): Bacteria > Pseudomonadota > Gammaproteobacteria > Enterobacterales > Shewanellaceae > Ferrimonas > Ferrimonas sediminum. The sequence goes on along the minus strand of NZ_FNEM01000028.1, from coordinate 9,395 downwards.
CCGGCTCGTGGATGGGATTAGCAATCAGTAACTGGCTGAAGGCGCCTGAGTGTCGTAATCCATCTTTTCATGCGTTTTGCCCATGGCTTCGGCCACTTCCGGCGGCATGTAGTTTTCATCGTGCTTGGCCAGCACTTCGGTGGCGTCAATGACGGCAAATTCGGTCATTGGCCCCTGGGCCACAATCCCCTGTCCTTCGCGGAACAGGTCAGGCAGCATGCCGTCGTAGCGGATGGTGACTGCAGGACCGGTGTCGGCAACCTGGAACTCCACCTTGAGGCTGTCCGGGTCTCGTTTCACCGAACCTGGAACCACCATGCCACCGATACGCAGGCGTTGGCCGATCTCCGGTTTGATGCCGGTTCCCTCTTTGCCCATGTGGATCTCGGTGGCGGTATAGAACAGATCCAAGTTGCTGTTGAGTGCATACAGCAACAGTGAGGCGATGGCCGCCACCCCACCGATTAAGGCCGAGGCGAAGACTAGGCGTTTTTTACGGCGTGGGTTCATGCAGCTTTGCTCCTGTGTTGTTTCAGTCGGGCTTCTCGAGCCTGCTTCTGACTGATCTGTTTAATGACGCGTTTTCGCTGGGACAGGCAACTTACCACCAGAATGCCGTACACGGCAAATGATACTCCGTAGGCCAGCCACACGTAGAAGGCGTAATCGCCCATGTTCAGAAACTCAGACAGGCTGCCAAATTGGAAGTTCAAGTTCATTTATCGTTTCTCCTCTGCGGCAACAATGTCACGTACCCAGGGGCGCATGGCATTTCGGGCCAGTACCTCGGCACGGAACCTCAGAATGGTCAGTGCGCCAATCATCATGGCAAAGCCAAAGATGTTCAGAAGCAGCGGCAACAGCATTTCCGGAGGCATGGCGTTGCTCTTGCCGACGGTGATGGCGTTTGGCTGGTGCAGGGTGTTCCACCACTCTACCGAGTATTTGATGATTGGCAGGTTGATGGAGCCGACGATGGCCAGGATGCCCGAGGCTTTGGCGGCCAGAACCTTGTCCTCAAACGAGGCATACAGGGCGATGACACCCAGGTATAGGAACAGCAATACCAGTTCCGAGGTCAGACGCGCGTCCCATACCCACCAGGTGCCCCACATGGGCTTGCCCCAGGTGGCGCCGGTAAACAGGGCAACGACCGTCACCGCTGCGCCGATGGGGGCGATGGCCGCTGCGGCGATGTCGGCCAGTTTTATTTGCCAGACAAGGCCAACGAAGGCGGCAATGGCCATGGCGAAGTACGCGGACATCGACATGGACGCGGCGGGCACATGGATAAAGATGATGCGGTAGGAGTTACCTTGCTGGTAATCCACGGGAGCAAAGCCTAAACCCAGTACGGTGCCGGTAGCGATCAACAGGACAGCCAGGATGGCAAACCAAGGCAGCATTTTACCAGCAAGCTGGTATGCCTTTTCGGGGTTGGCGTAGGGATGAAGCCATTTCCACATATCAGTTTGTACTCACTCTCAATGACGCTCCAATTGCAACAGGAGCCAGGACTAATGCGCCTACCAACATCGCTGCCAGAATCGACAGGTGGCCGGTGAAGGGCAGGTTCATGCCGGCAGCGTCGATGGCGCTGGTGGCAAAAATCAAAATCGGAATGTAGAGCGGAAGAATCAGCAAGCTGATCAATACCCCTCCTTTGCGCAGCCCCACGGTCAGCGCTGCACCGATGGCACCCAGCAAGCTTAGAACTGGCGTACCCAAAGCTAAAGTCGACATCAAGGCGCCGTAGCTGTTGCCGTCCAGATAAAGCAGGGTGGCCAGCAGTGGTGAGGCGATGATCAATGGAACGCCAGTGACGATCCAGTGCGCCAGTACCTTGGCCAGCACCATCAATGATAATGGCTGCGGGCTCATCATCATCTGTTCCAGGGAACCGTCGGCGTAATCGGTCTTAAACAGCCGTTCCAGCGACAACATGGCTGACAACAGGGCGGCGACCCAGATAATACCCGGTGCGATACGGGCCAGAACCTGAGGCTCCGGACCGATACCCAGAGGGAACAAGCTGACGACAATAAAAAAGAACATCAGCGGATTAAAGATATCGTTCCGGTGACGAAAGGCCACCTGGAGATCCCGTTTCAGGACCGTGTTGAAGGCCCGGCTGTAGCTTACATCTCTGCTCATGTTGGGATCCCTAATCGAATTGATATTCCAGGCGGAGCTTCTTAAGGCGATCCGCCCCCACCAGTTGCAGATCCTGGTGAGTGGTCAAAATTACGCAGCCGCCACGATTGGCGTGATCCAGCATCAACTGCTCCAGTTCGGCAACGCCCTTTTTATCGATGGCCGTCAGCGGTTCATCCAAAATCCAGATTTTGGCGTCGCTGTGCCACAGGCGGGCCAGGGCAATGCGCCGGTGCTGACCGGCGGACAGGTGGCCGGCGGGGTGCTCCTCGAATCCGGTCAGGTTCACTTTCGCCAGAGTGGCGCGAATATCGACGTCATTATATCCGGCAATATTGAGGTTGAATGCCAGATTTTCTTCCGCGGTCAGTTCGCTTTTTACACCGGGGAGGTGTCCCAGGTACAGCAGGTCTGCGTGAAAGTCATCACGAACCTCGGTGGTGGGGTTGCCTCTGTAGTGAACGTCGCCGGCATAAGGACGTGACAGGCCTGCCAGGATTCGCAGCAAGCTGGTTTTTCCGGCGCCGTTGGGCCCTTCGATTTGAATAATGTCGCCCCCGTGGACGGCAAAGCTGAGGCCATCGAACAGGATGCGCTCCTCGCGGATGCACGTGAGCTCGTTGGCACTGAGTAGTCGATCGCTTTCCTGCATTCTTTTACTATTCACACCTGTATTAGATGAAGCCGATTCTATCATAACCCCGCTGGGTTACTTGGGGCTTGCTCGCATTCTCGACACTTGTTAGGGGGAGCTGGATCACAGCCGCCAATAAGGTGCCTGAACTTAACGTATTTCGTTTTATTTAACAAAACATTAGCTATTATGACTCCCGTGCCGACAGATAAGTTGCATCTCGATACTGCAAATGGTGATTTGTATCAAAAAAAGATGAACGACCGTGATGTCTGTGGTATTTTAATGTCGAGCTTGCTGGTGAGAATGCTTCACCGTGGCACATAATAATGTCAACAAATTGGAACGAAGTAGCATGAAAAAGATTATCGCTTTTGCTGCAGTGGCTATGCTGGCTTCTGCGACCAACGTTATGGCCCAAGAGGGTGAAGCGGTCTACAACAAAGCTTGTCAGACTTGTCACGCCATGGGCATCGCTGGTGCACCGAAGTTGAATGACGCCGCTGCCTGGGAGCCTCGCCTGGCCAAGGGCATGGATATACTGGTTCAGAGCGTCAAGACTGGTTTGAATGCCATGCCTCCTGGTGGCATGTGCATGGATTGTAATGACGACGACTATAAAGCCGCCATTGAATACATGGCAGCCAAGAAGTAAGTCTGTTCAGACTGCAATGATTTCAAAGGGCCCGCTTATTGCGGGCCTTTGTGTTTTCAGGCTAGGGCGACATCCAAAAAAAGACCCGCATTATGCGGGTCTTTTTGTATGGGGGAGTGCGTTGGTTACTGGACCAGAGTGTCGATAACCACCTGCACTTCGCTGCCCAGCTTGACCGCATCGTGTTTACCCAGCAGATCCCCTGGAGTTGGTGCGGGGTTGCTGTCGTGGTTAATGACCACTTCGATGGCCACTTGATCCTGGTTGCTCAGTACCATCTCCGGAGTCATGGCGTCGCTGTCGCGCAGCACCACCAGAGTCGGCAGGTCTGAGACTTTCAGACGCTTGATGGCCACCGGCATCATGCCGCCGCTCAAAGGACGGGCCATCACCAGTACATTGGCATTGGCGTCGGCTTTGGCCAACATCTCATCGGAGACGCTGATGGAGACACGAACGCTGTTGGCGCGGGCTTCGACGTCTTTGTTGAGCTCAGGGTTGTCGATGCTGTCGGTGCCCAGGAAGCTCTTGGCCTGCATGATGGCACTTTGAATCGCCTGACGGTCGAAGTCATCCCGAGGGCTGGTCAGCAGAATCTCCCAGTGACGAATGGCTTCTTCGTAGTTGGCGCTGAAGAAGGCATCCATACCCAACAGTAGGCGGGTCGAGGGATCCTTGAAGTCACTTTCCAGCGCTTGCTCGATGATGGCGTCGATCTCTGGAGTCATCTTCTCACCGGCCAGGTAATACATGGCGGTTGCCTTTGGACCCAACAACTCGGCGTGCTCACCCACCAGGTCGATGGTGGTATCGAAGGCGGCGATCGCTTTCTTATACTGGCTACCGGAGATGTAGGCGTGTCCCAGAGAGAACCAGGCCTGGCTGTTGTTGGGCTCGTTCATCACGGTGCCTTCCAGCTGAGAGATGCGCATCTGCTGCATCTGCTCCGGAGTCATGCCCTGGTGAGGGTTGGCCTGGGTTTCCGCTTCGGAACGTGCATTTTGCCACTCATCGAAGCGGCCCAAATCCAGGTAGGTGTACCCTGAAATGGTGACTACGGCAACGCTCAGAATGACCGGCCACAATGGTCCGCGCCGATCGTTGACGATGGCAGAGTCATTACTGTCGTTGACGTCCTGCAGCAGGTTCAGCTCCTGCTCCTGCTTCAGTACATCGAACTCTTGTTGGGTCAGGCGACCCTCTTGCATCTCCACTTCAAACTCGGCGATGCGCTCGTTGAACAGTTTTACGTTGGTTTGTTTGCGTAACTCTGTTTGTTGGGCCCCTTTTGCCTTGCTTCTGAAAAAGGGCAACCAAACCAACAGTAAAGCCAATGCGGTAAGGCCCGCGATACCGATCCAAAAAGTCGTCATAGCTGCTTCTGTAGTCTGTGATTTGCTTAAAAGTGGAGTGTTTCGCAGTCAGGGGCGCGTCACACCAACTTGAAATATTTGCAGAAGGATTATACGACAACGACGTTCATTGGCTAGTGAAGCTGATCCGGTCGTGCCCTAAGCAATCGCATTTGCGGCGGTTGTCACATTATCCGAATCTAATACAAAATGTTAAGAAACTTTTTGTAAGCTTTGCGTATCAAAGGGTGGAGCACCGTCAGGGCATGCCGAAAAGGTATGGGTGTGAGCTACATCGTTTTAAGCGTGATTAAAGGCAGACAAGCAACGCAACTCTGCCTAAAATGGCGTCAATGAGCATTATTCGGTAGGGAGCCCAGTCCGGCTCACGGCCGATAAACGGATTAATTCCCTCGCAGAGGTACTTCATGTTTCCGGAACTTGGACATTACGCACTCATCATCGGCATGGCCTTCGCGGCCCTGATGTCGATCGTCCCCCTAATCGGGGTGGCAAGGCGAGATGCCTTCCTGGTGAGTTACAGTCGCCCCTTGGCCTACGGCATGTTTGTGTTTATGGCACTCTCCGTCGTGTGCCTTGGATACGCATTTGTCACCGATGATTTCTCGGTCGCCTATGTGGCTCACAACTCCAACAGTCACCTGCCGACGGCGTTTAAGATCGCCGCCATCTGGGGTGGTCACGAGGGCTCCCTGCTGTTCTGGGTGTTCTCCATGTCAGTATGGGGAGCAGCGGTAGCGTTGTTCAGCCGTAATCTGGACGATGCCTTTACCGCCCGTGTTCTGGCGGTAATGGGAATGATCACTGTTGGCTTCTGTCTGTTTATGCTGCTGACCTCCAGCCCGTTTGAGCGCATCCTGCCAAACGTGCCGATGGAAGGACGTGACCTGAACCCGATGCTGCAGGACGTGGGGCTGATTTTCCACCCGCCGATGCTGTATCTGGGTTACGTAGGTTTCTCTGTGGCGTTTGCTTTTGCGATTGCAGCGCTGATGAGTGGCCGCCTTGACTCTGCGTGGGCTCGTTGGTCCCGTCCCTGGACTCTGGCTGCCTGGGTATTCCTGACCGGTGGTATCGCTCTGGGTTCCTGGTGGGCATACTACGAACTCGGCTGGGGCGGCTGGTGGTTCTGGGATCCGGTTGAAAACGCTTCGTTTATGCCTTGGTTGGTGGGCACCGCCCTGGTGCACTCGCTGATCGTAACCGAGAAGCGAGGAACCTTCCGTAACTGGACTATTTTGCTGGCCATCTTTACCTTCTCTCTGAGCCTGCTGGGTACCTTCCTGGTGCGTTCCGGGGTTCTGACATCGGTGCACTCGTTTGCCGCTGACCCAACGCGGGGCATGGCGATTCTGGGGCTATTGGGATTGGCGGTCGGTGGCTCGCTGACGCTGTTTGCGGTTCGGGCGACTCAATTTGCCAGCCCGGCCAAATTCGAACTGTTCTCCAAGGAAACCATGATGCTGGGGTGCAACATTCTGCTGGTGGTTGCCACCGGTTCGGTGTTGCTGGGTACTCTGTACCCTCTGTTGGGTGATGCTCTGGGATTGGGTAAAATCTCCGTAGGTCCTCCGTACTTCAATACGGTATTCAACCCCATCGTGCTGACCTTGTTTGTGTTGATGGGCATTGGTCCGTCGATTCGCTGGAAAAAAGCCAAAGACAGCGAGATGCGTCAATTGGCGGTGCCCGGTATCATCTCACTGGTTGTCGGCCTGGCGACTCCCTTTATTGTTAAAGGCGAGATGAACCTGTGGGTCAGCGCTGGGGTGGCTACGGCGTTGTGGATCACCTTGACCCTGCTGATCGATGTCTACCGCAAGTCGAAAGAGAACGATGGCAGCTACACCACAAAGCGCTTTACCCGCAGTTACTGGGGTATGCAGGTGGCGCACATGGGCATCGCCATGGCCATCGTCGGTGCTGCGATGGTGTCCCATTACGCCGAAGAGAAATCCGTGCGCATGGGCCCGGGCCGGACTCATGAGCTGGCGGGCTACACCTTTGCCTACAAAGACACTCGTATGGTACAAGGTCCTAACTACACCGCCGAACAGGCTCGCATTATTGTGACCAAAGACGGTGAGCCGGTAACCACCCTGTATCCTGACCGTCGTAAGTACAATGTTCGTACCATGGACATGACCGAGGCGGGCATCGATTGGGGCTTCTTCCGGGATCTGTACGTGACCATGGGCGATCCGCTGGATGCGACCGACTACGCGGTTCGATTGAACTACAAGCCGTTCGTTCGCTGGATCTGGATCGGTGGCGTGCTGATGATGATTGGTGGCACGCTGGCCGCGACCGATAAGCGCGCTCGAAGCCGTAAATCTGCTCCTGTTAAGGATGCTCAGGTCGCGACAGCCTAAGGTAGATGTGAACAATGAAACGCGTATTACTGTTTTTACCTCTGCTGATTTTTATCGGCATGGCAGTGTTCTTGTACAAGGGGTTGTTCCTCAACCCCAAAGAGCTGGACTCGGCACTGGAAGGCAAGCCTGTGCCGGCGTTTACGCTGGAAACGCTTGAAGACGCCGAACTGACCATCAGCAATACCGACCTCAAGGGTGAGGTCTACCTGCTGAACGTCTGGGCGACCTGGTGTCCGTCCTGTAAGTACGAGCACCCGTTCCTGAATCGCCTGAGCAAGGCCGGTTCGGTGCCAATTTATGGCATCAACTACCGGGATGAGCGTGGCCTGGCGCTACGCTACCTGGCTAAGAGCGGCGACCCTTACACTAAGAACCTGTACGATCCTGACGGACGTCTGGGCCTGGATTTGGGGGTCTACGGGGCGCCGGAGACCTTCGTGGTCGATGCCAACGGTGTGATTCGTTACCGCTTTGCCGGTGTATTGGGGCCACAGAATTGGGCGGAGACCTTTATGCCGCTGATCTCTGAGCTTCGTAAAGAGGCGCAAGCCGCTAAGGGAGGTGCCTAATGAGAGCGTTATTGAAAGCACTGTCGACCTTTGCCTGTCTGGCGCTGTTTGCTGGTCTGGCTCATGCCACCCCCATCGACACTTACGAGTTCAAAAATGATCAGAACAAGGAGCGGGGCATTCAGTTGGCGAACGAACTGCGCTGTCCCCAGTGTCAGAACCAGAACCTGATCGACTCCAACTCGCCGGTGGCACGGGACCTGCGCCTGCAGGTTTACGCCATGGTTGACGAAGGCAAGAGCGACGATGAGATCGTCAAGTTCATGACCGATCGTTACGGTGACTTTGTCCGTTATCGTCCGGCCTTCGATAGCCGCACTCTGGTACTGTGGCTGGGGCCGGTGGCCTTTGCGGCGTTCGGGATTGGCATTGGCTTGTTCTTCATTCGTGGTCAGCGTCAGCGCAACAAGAAAGCGCCGGCAGCGATCAGCGAGGCTGAACGTCAACGTTTGGCTCAGATGCTGAAAGACAACCAGGACTAATCGATGATCAGAATGATGATTCTGGCGCTGACGCTGCTTTCGAGCAGCGTCTTTGCGTTTCCGGGAATGAATCAAGCCGGTGACGACCCTGCGCTGCAGCGTTTTGTGGAGCTGACCTTTCCTCAGCAGTTGGAGACCATCTCCATCACCGATGCCAAAGGTGATGTGGTGGACCTGGCTCAGTACAAAGGCAAGATGGTGGTCCTGAACCTGTGGGCCACCTGGTGTCCTCCCTGTGTCCGGGAGTTGCCGTCACTGGCCCGGTTCCGAGCTCAGCTGGAACAACAGGACGCCGTGGTACTGCCGGTGGCCATCGATCAGGATCCGGCCGTCGTGCCACCGTTCCTGGCGGATTTGGGGCTGCCGTCGTTTACCACTCTGTACGACACCACCAATGAAGTGGGGCGAGTTCTGCCGACGGATCTGGTGCCGGCGACCTTTATTCTGAATGAGAAGGGTGAGCTGGTGGCCTTTGTTCGCAGTTTTGTGGATTGGGATAACCCTAAGGTCCAGGCGCTGGTAGAGAAGTACCTGCCGCAGTAAAGGCAGTGTTTTATGACTCAAAAGCTCCCGCAAGGGAGCTTTTGTCTATTTAGTGCTCGCTCGATCAAATTTGATCGATTTAGGGGTTGCCTTCGAAATTACGATCCCTATAATGCGCTCCTCGTTGGCGGGGCAAACACTCTCGAGTGAAATGCAGTTGGTCAACACGGCGTCAGCCACTCAGGTAACTCGGTAAAAAAGTCCTTGACTCACCAAGTTAAATGATTAAAATGGCGCTCCACTTGAGACATTGAGTCGAACGGCTCGAAACTTCAAGTTTAGTCAGCAGGTAGCGGCTTCAAATTAAATTTGAAATTGTGCTTGACGGCGACAGAGGAAAGCGTAAGATACGCACCTCGCTTCGGCAACGAAGCAACGTTCTTTAACAATTAGTCAGACAATCTGTGTGGGCACTCGCGCAGGATTGATATCTCAAATATCAATGTTGCACTGAGTGACTATAACAAGTTAATTCAGTAATTCATTGAGTCGAAGTCTTCGGACTTCAAAAAACTTTTTAATTGAAGAGTTTGATCATGGCTCAGATTGAACGCTGGCGGCAGGCCTAACACATGCAAGTCGAGCGGAAACGACGATAAAGATTCTTCGG
>NZ_FNEM01000010.1 GCF_900100175.1 Ferrimonas sediminum | reverse complement strand
GCTGATATAGCTCAGTTGGTAGAGCGCACCCTTGGTAAGGGTGAGGTCCCCAGTTCGACTCTGGGTATTAGCACCATTTTTTGAAGAACCCTGACCTAGTGTCAGGGTTTTTTCTTAGGGGCTTCCCCGAGAAATACGCTGATATAGCTCAGTTGGTAGAGCGCACCCTTGGTAAGGGTGAGGTCCCCAGTTCGACTCTGGGTATTAGCACCAGACTGCAAGCCCTGACCTGACGGTCAGGGCTTTTTTTATGCCCGCGATTCATTGCTTTCCCTTCAACGCTTCTCTAGTGTGGCTATCAACAAGGAGATGCACTATGAAGATTGAGATGATCTGCACCGGGGAAGAGGTGCTATCGGGTCAAATTGTCGATACCAATGCCGCCTGGGTGGCCAATACCCTGATGGAGCAGGGCTATGAGCTGAGTCGCAAAACCACGGTCGGCGATCGGATGGACGATCTGGTGACGGCGTTTCGTCACAGCGCCGAACGGGCGGATCTGGTGATCGTCAATGGCGGCCTCGGCCCCACCAGTGACGATCTCAGTGCCGAAGCGGCGGCCATGGCGCTGGGTGAGCCGGTGGTGATGTTCGAGCAGTGGCGGGCGGTGATGGAGCAGATGTTCAGTTCCAGGGGCCGGGTCATGACGCCGAGTAATCTGAAACAGGCGATGCTGCCACGTTCGGCCGTTGTGGTAGACAACCCGGTGGGCACCGCCTGTGGATTTCGAGTGCGGTTGGGTAAGGCCTGGCTGTTTTTCACCCCCGGGGTGCCCCATGAACTGTTCCGCATGGTCAATGAGCAACTGCTGCCGTTCTTACGGGATCTGGACCCTCGGCAGGGAGGGTCAGTCAGCGTGCATAAGTTGCTGACGCTGGGCCAGGCAGAGTCGGCCATGGCCAATGACATCGAGGCATTGACGGTGCCCTGCCCGGAAGGGGTGACGGTCGGCTACCGGGCCTCGATGCCCCACATCGAAGTGAAGCTGTTCCGGCGCTCGGCGGTGGATCAAGACCAGTGGCAAGCCTATGTGGGGGCGGTGAGGGCAGCGCTTGGCGACTCGCTGGTGGCGGAGAACCAACCTGTGCTGGCCAATGAGATCCACCGGCTGTTGACGGAGCAGGGTGCGACCCTGGCGTTGGCCGAATCCTGTACCGGCGGCATGATTGCCGATCAGCTGGTGACGTTGGCAGGCAGTTCGGCTTACCTACAGGGTTCTTTGGTGACCTACAGCAATGAGGCCAAGCAGATCTGTTGTGGTGTTAAGGCGAGTACGCTGCAACGGCATGGCGCCGTGTCGCTACCAACGGTGGTAGAGATGGCAGAAGGCGCCCGTGCCAGGTTGCACAGTGATTACGGCGTCAGCGTCAGCGGCATTGCCGGTCCGGAAGGCGGTACCGACGACAAGCCGGTGGGGACGGTGTGTTTCTGTGTCAGCGGCCCGGCGGGCAGCTGGAGTCAGACCCTGGCGTTTGGCTCCGGGGCTAATCGTTCCAGGACGCTGATCCGCAAGCTGTCGGCGGCTGTGGCGCTGGATATGCTGCGGCGGATGTTGCTGGGTCAGCCGGTCATTGCCGACTACCCGTTCCTGAAACGGGTGGATCGCCTCCCCGTTTAGTCACCGCTGCGCAGGTGAAACCTCAGGGCGCCGGGCTCAATGGTGAGTTCGCGCCCGAACTGGGCCAGCAACTCCTGCTTCCAGTCTTTTTGATCCAGGGTGTAGATGGGCTGATTGCTGAGGAACAGCTGCACCGCGGTCAGGCTCTGGCTGGACAGCTGTTGCAGAGGCCCGTTCAGCTCCTTCGGGGTGGCGGTGATCTCCACCACCTGCAGATCCCTCAGGTAGATGCTCTGATCTTCCGGCCGGTACCAGGGAACGGCCGACAGGGTGGCAGTCAGCGATGCCCGGATGGGCAGCAACGGGGTTCGAATCACCAACTCGGAAACGGTACTCACCTCTACGTTGTCGCCGCTGCGGCCAATGGCCACATCGATGCGATTGAGGGTCATCTCGGCGTCCACAAAGGGCAGTGGCGATTGCCGTTGCTGCACCGTCATGTTGTCGCTGAGGTAGTCCTGCAGCTCATTTTCGGTCAGGGTGTAACTGGTGGCGCAGCCGGTCAGCACCAGTATCCACGGGATCAGCAGCCAGCGCATGGGCGCCTCCTGTAAAAAAGCGGGCCGGAGCCCGCTGTGATGGATGGTTAGCCGGTGTTGCGCATGCCGGCGGCGATGCCGGCAATGGTGATCATCAGCGCCTGGCGAATGTCGTCCAGCTCCTCCTCCTTGCCCCGACAGCGACGCAGCAGTTCCGCCTGCAGGAAGTTGAGGGGATCGATGTAGGGATGACGCAGTTCCACCGACTCCCGGTTCCACGGGGTGTGTTCCATCAGTGCCTGCTCCTGGGTCAGCTGCAGCACGGTTTCAATGTCTTGCTCCAGCTGTTTGCGCAGGGTAGTGCCCAGGCCGTGCAGCTCCTGTGGCACCAGGACCCGGTCGTAGTAGGCTGCCAGGTGCGGCTCGGCTTTGGCGTACACCATCTCCAGCATCGACAGTCGAGTGCGGAAGAACGGCCAGGACTGGAACATGGCGGTCAGGGTTGGCTGTTCGCCGGCGTCAATGGCAGTTTTCAGGCCCGCCCCGGCGCCCAGCCAGGCCGGCAGCATCAGTCGGTTTTGAGTCCAGGCAAAGATCCATGGAATGGCACGCAGGGACTCGACGCCGCCGTCGGCTCGGCGTTTAGCTGGGCGGCTGCCCAGGGGCAGATCGGCCAGTTCCTGCTCCGGCGTCGCGGCACGGAAGTAGGGCACAAATTGCGGCTCGTCGCGGACGATGCTGCGGTAGGCGTCCACCGAACTGGCGGCAATGCTGTCCATCAGCTCCCGCCAGGCCTGCTTAGGCTGAGGTGGTGGCAGCAGCGTGGCTTCCAGTACCGCCGAGGTATAGAGGGCCAGACTCTGGACCGCCACCTTGGGCAGGCCAAACTTGAAGCGGATCATCTCTCCCTGCTCGGTGACACGCAGGCGACCGTCGACGGAGCCCGGAGGCTGGGACAGGATCGCTTCGTGGGCCGGGCCGCCGCCACGGCCGATGCTGCCGCCGCGGCCGTGGAACAGGGTCAGATCGACATTGGCCGCCTTACACACTTCGACCAATGACTCCTGGGCCCGGTATTGCGCCCAGGAAGCCGCCATCACGCCGGCGTCCTTGGCGGAGTCGGAGTAGCCAATCATCACCTGCTGTTTACCGCGGATGTAGCCATGGTACCAGTCGATGGCCAGCAGCTGTTCGACGCTGTCGGCAGCGTTCTGAAGGTCATCCAGGGTCTCGAACAGTGGCACGATGGGCATGGTGAATGGACAGCCGCACTCCTTGAGCAGCAGTGCCACCGCCAGCACGTCGGACGGTGAACTGGCCATGGAGATGACGTAGGACCCCATGGCTTCCGCCTGCTGCAGGGCGATCAGTTTACAGGTGTCGAGCACCTCTTTGGTGTCGTTGGAGGGGGTCCAGTTGCCGGGGAGCAGCGGACGTCGATTGGCCAGTTCGCGCAGCAGGAAGGCTTGTTTCTCCTCCTCCTGCCAGTGTTCGTAGTCGCCCAGCCCCAGGAAGCGGGTGATCTCGGCCAGGGCACTTTCATGACGGGCCGCATCTTGACGGATATCGAGTCGAATCAGACCGATGCCGAAGCAGTGAACCCGGCGCAGGGTATCCAGTAACAGGCCGTTGGCGATCAGGCGCATGTTGGACTGCAGCAGGCTGTCGTAGATCAGCTGCAGCGGCTGCAACAGATCGCCGCGGGATTGAATCCGTTGTTCCGGCTCCAATGAGGAGGGGAAGCCGTCCAGCTGGCCATTGACCTCTTCCAGGTTGATCAGCAGGCGATCGCGCAGGCGGCGTAGCTCGACCCGATAGGGTTCGTTGGTGTCGCCGACCCGGGCCGCCAGCTCGTCGCTGCATTCGACCATCGACAGTTCGCTGATCAGGGTTTTGACGTCCTGCAGGTACAGGGTCAGCGCCATTTTGCGGTTTTTCAGCAGCACACGGGCGCTGACTTTGGCGGTGACATTGGGGTTGCCGTCGCGATCGCCGCCCATCCAGCTGGAGAATTTCACCGGCACGGTGTCCGGTGGCAACTGCACACCGGCGTGAGCTTCGAGACGATCGTTCAACTGGCGCAGGAAGTCCGGTACCGCCTGCCACAGGCTGTCTTCCACGGCGGCCCAGCCCCAGGAAGCTTCATCTTCCGGTGTTGGCCGCTGAGTACGAATCTCATTGGTGTGCCAGATCTGGGCAATCAGCTGACGCAGGCGCAGGCTCTGCTGATGGTGTTCGCGCTCGCTCAGCTGAGGATTTTCCAGCTCGGCCAGGCATTCAATGATGGCGCTGTATTTGGTGATCAGGGTGCGGCGGCTGATCTCGGTCGGGTGGGCAGTCAGGACCAGATCGATCTCCAGTCGTCCCAGCTCCTCCAGCAACACCTGGGGATCCAGCTGCGCCTTGCCATTGAGCAGACGCCCGAACAGCAGGTCCACCGGATCCGGCACGCACACCAACTGGTCACAGTTGCGGGAGATGGTGTGGAACTGTTCAGCCATGTTGGCCAGGTTCAGAAACTGGTTAAAGGCGCGGGCAAAGGGTACCAATTCTTGATCGGAGAGCTGATTCAACAGTTCCAGCATCTTATGGCGGGCGCCGGGCTCGCGCTGTCTGGAGGCTTTGGCCAACTGGCGGATGGTCTCCACCTTATCGACGAAACCTTCACCCAAATGATCGCCGATGGTGTCGCCCAGCAGCTGCCCCAACATACTGACGTTGGCTTTGAGTGGTGCGTTGATATCGCTCATCTTGATCGTACTCCTTAGCAAAGATACCGCTTTCGCAATCGTTCAAAGTATCATGAATGACCGGACTCAGATAGCCTCGGTCACCATATTAACCAGTGGTTTACTCGGCCAATAAACAGAATTTATTGATGAAACGGCTTATTAACCTGGGAGTGGAGGTGAGATAGTCCATGTGGATAAACTCATCCGGCTGGTGTGCTTGCTCGATGCTGCCCGGTCCCAGCACCAGGGTCTGGCAGCCCAACTGATTGATGTAGGGCGCTTCGGTGGCGTAGTTCACCGCCTGTGCATCCTGACCGCTGAGTTGCTGGGCCAGGTCGAGTAGGGTGTTGTCCCCCTGATAGGCAAACGGCTCAGATCCCGGGAACAGTGGCGCTATGTTGATGCAATTCGGGTAACGCTGCATCACCGGTGCCAGTGCCTGTTCCAGCAGGTGCTGCAGTTGTGACAGGCTCATGCCGGGCAGGGGGCGCATGTCGAGGTTGAGCTGGCAGCAGCCGCAGATGCGGTTGACCGCGTCACCGCCGTGAATGTGGCCAAAGTTCAGGGTCGGGTAGGGCACACTGAAGCCGGGTTGATGGTAGTTGTCGGCCAGGGTGCGTTTCAGGGTCATCAGCTCGCCGATCACCAAATGCATCACCTCAATGGCGTTCAGGCCTTTGTCCGGATCCGACGAGTGGCCGCTGCGGCCACTGACCCGAATTCCATGGGCGGCGTGGCCCTTATGCATGTGCACCGGGCGCAGGCCGGTGGGTTCGCCGATCAGTGCATAATCCGGCGCGATCTGCTTACTGGCGGCAAAGGCCTTGGCGCCGGCCATGGTGGTCTCTTCGTCGGCGGTGGCCAGAATGTACAGCGGCCGTTTCAGCTGAGTGAGATCGAATTGCAGCGCCGCTTCCAGGATCAGCGCGAAGAACCCCTTCATGTCACAGGTGCCCAGGCCGTACCAGCGGTGATTCCGCTCGGTGAGCCGGAACGGATCCTGACTCCAGCGCCCCTCATCATAGGGAACGGTATCGGTGTGACCGGCCAGCAGCAGACCGCCGGCCCCCTCGGGACCGATGCGGGCCAGCAGGTTGGCCTTATTGGTTTGGCCGGGCAGTGGCAGCACCTCACACCGGAATCCCAGATGACTGAACCAGCCGTGCAACAACTCAATGATGGGCAGGTTGCTCTGATCCCACTCCCCCTCCAGGCCGCTGATGGAGGGGCTGGCAATGAGTTGCTGGAAGCGCTGTTTCAGGTCTGGAAAATTCTTCATAATTATTTATTCAAAATATTTGCATAAGTATAAATTGGTGGTAGTCTATCAGGGTGACAGTAAATAGACGATAACTACCGCTATGAAATTTGCATTCTGGAAACATCAGCCCGCCCCTCTACGACGACGATAAAGTCGGTCGTCGCCTCCGTTATGGCTGCCCCCACGCTTTCCTGTTGTTACGTTTGCTAATGGACTCTTCCTCATGACCACTATAGCCATAATTGGTGCATCCGGGTATGCCGGTGCCACGCTGGCCAAATTGATTGCCACCGATGACTCCCTGACCCTGGGCGGGTTATACGTTTCCGAAGCCAGTGCCGACGCCGGTACCCCGCTTAGCGTCCTGTATCCGGAGATGCTCGGACTGGTGGACCAACCGCTGCAGGGGTTGAGTGCCGAGGCGCTGCAGCAGTTGTGCCAGAATCATCAGGGCGTGTGTCTGGCCACCGAGCACCAGGTCAGCGCCACGCTGGTGCCGACCCTGCTGGAGGCCGGCCTCAGTGTGTTTGACCTGTCCGGTGGTCACCGCTTCAAGGATGCCGCCATCTACCCTGAGTTTTACGGTTTTGAACATCCTCACCCAGAGCACCTGCTGCAGGCGGAATATGGCTTGGTGGACTGGTACCCGCACACCCTGAATAAGAGCAAGCTCATTGCCGTGCCCGGGTGTTACCCCACCGCGTCACTACTGGCGCTTAAGCCTTTGCAGCAGGCTGGCTTGCTGTCCGAGTCGGCGATGCCGGTGATCAATGCGGTCAGCGGGGTCAGCGGCGCCGGTCGCAAGGCTCAGCTCAATACCCACTTCTGTCAGGTCAGCCTGACGCCGTACGGAGTTCTGGGGCATCGGCATCAGCCGGAGATCGAAACCTACCTGGGGCATCCGGTGGTGTTCACTCCCCATCTCGGCAATTTTAAGCGGGGCATCCTGGCGACCATCGTCTGCCAACTGAAAGCGGGAATTACCGATTCTGAGATTGCCGAGGCTTATGCGGTGTATCAAGGCAATGCCGGCGTCAAACTGCTACCACAGGGGAGCTGGCCTAAGGTGGACGACGTTGCCGGCAGTGGTCGCTGTCTGCTGGCCTGGAAGTTCGATGCCGGCAAACAAACCCTGGTGGTGGCCAGCGCCATCGACAACCTGATGAAGGGCGCCGCCAGTCAGGCGCTCGACTGCATAAACATTCATTTTGGTCATGAGGTGTATTCATGAAGACGATGGTCATTAAAGTGGGCGGTGCGCTGCTGGAGTGCGACAAGGGCATGGTGCGGTTGTTTGACACCCTGATCCAGCTGCAGCACAAGGGCTGGCAACCGGTGTTGGTGCACGGTGGCGGTGTATTGGTGGAGCAGCAACTGAGCGCCAACGGCATGACCACCACCAAGCATCAGGGTTTGCGGGTTACCCCCGAGGAGCAGATGCCCATCGTCGCCGGTGCGCTGGCCGGCATTGCCAATACCAAGCTGGTGGCGGCCGCCAAACAGGTGGGGTTGGTGCCGGTGGGACTGACGCTGGCGGACGGCAACTTGGTGCAGGCACAGGTGCAGGATCCCGAGCTCGGCTGTGTCGGTCAGGTAACCGCCAACCAGCCTCAGCTGTTGCAGCAGCTGTTAAGCCTGGGCATGTTACCCATTATCTCTTCGGTGGCGGCAGACGCTCAGGGGCAGTTGCTGAACGTCAACGCCGATCAGGCGGCCACGGTCATCTGCCAGTTACTGAAGGCGCCGCTGACCCTGCTGTCGGACGTATCCGGCGTGCTGGACGGCAAGGGTCAGTTGATTCCGGAACTGACTCCGGAGCTGGCTCAAAGCCTAGTGAAAAGCGGCGTCATCGATGGCGGCATGAAAGTCAAGGTGGAGGCGGCCCAGGCCGCGGCCCGTGCCATCGACAATCGGGTTCTGGTGGCCAGTTGGCGTTACCCGGAACAGCTGGCTGGTCTGATTGAGGGCCACAGCGTTGGCACTCAGGTTTACCCCTAAAGGAATTGAATGATGCAGAACTTGTTGACGTTGAAAGATTGGACGCCGGAACAGATTCTGGCGGTGCTGGATAAAGCCAAAGCCCTGAAGGCCGATTACGGCCCCTATCAGGACGCCCTCAAAGGCAAGAGCGTGGCCACTCTGTTTGAAAAGCCGTCGCTGCGGACCCGGGTCAGTTTTGATGTGGGCATCAATAAGCTCGGTGGCCATGCGGTCTATCTGGATCAGCAAAATGGCGCCCTGGGCAAGCGGGAGTCGGTGAAAGATTTTGCCCAGAACCTGTCGCGCTGGTGCGATGCCATCGTGGCACGGGTCTTCGATCACGCCACCCTGTTGGAGTTGGCCGAGCATGCGTCGGTGCCGGTGGTGAACTCGCTGTGCGATCTGTACCACCCCTGCCAGGCGATGGCCGACATGCTGACCATCATGGAGCATAACTCCGACTGGCAGCAGTCCAAGCTGGCGTACGTCGGGGACGGCAATAACGTCACCCATTCGCTGATGATCATCGCCGCCAAGCTGGGTGTCGACATGGTGGTGGTGTGCCCTCCGGGTCACTTCCCCGACGGCCAGCAGGTGCTGGAAGCTCAGGCGCTGGCGGCGCAGTCCGGTGCCAGCTTGACCCTCAGCAGCGACGTCGCCGCCCTGGAGGGGGTGGACGTCATCTACGCCGATACCTGGATCTCCATGGGCGACACCACGCCGCTGGAGGAGATCAAAGCCAAGTTTGCCCCCTACCAGGTCAATGCACAGATGATGGCCAGCAGTGGTGCCAGCCATTTCCTGCATTGCCAACCCGCCCACCGCGAGGTGGAAGTGACTTCAGAGGTGATGGATTCGGAGCAGTCGCTGGTCATGGACCAGGCTGAAAACCGGATGCACGCCCAAAACGCAATTCTACTGACTCTGATTTAAAGGACATCCCCATGACAAAGATTAACAAAGTGGTACTGGCCTACTCCGGCGGCCTGGATACTTCCGCCATTATCCCTTACCTGAAAGAGCAGTACGATTGTGAAGTGGTGGCCTTTGTGGCCGATGTCGGCCAGGGTGCCGAAGAGTTGGTGGGCGTTGAGGAGAAAGCGATCGCCTCCGGCGCCTCCAGTTGCCACGTGGTGGATCTGAAAGAGGAGTTCGTCGGTCACTACATCAACCCGATCCTGCAGACCGGTGCCCTGTACGAAGGCACCTATCTGCTGGGCACCGCCATGGCCCGTCCTATTATCGCCAAGGCCCAGGTGGAGCTGGCGCTGCAGGTGGGCGCCGACGCGGTGTCCCACGGCTGTACCGGCAAGGGTAACGATCAGGTGCGGTTCGAGTCCACCTACGCCGCCCTGGCCCCGCAACTGAAGGTGATTGCCCCATGGCGGGACTGGACCATGAAGTCGCGGACCGATCTGCTCAATTACCTGGCCAGCAAAAACATCCCGACCACCGCTTCGGCGGAGAAGATCTACAGTCGCGATGCCAACTGCTGGCACATCTCCCACGAGGGGGGCGAGTTGGAAGATCCGAACTGTGAGCCGTCCGAACAGGTGTGGACCTGGAGCGTGTCGCCAGAGCAGGCGCCGGATGCGGCGGAATACGTCACCCTGGGCTACGAGCATGGGGTGCTGACCCAGGTTAACGGTGAGGCCGTGACTCCGTTCAACGGTTTGAGTGTGCTCAACGAGCTGGGGGCCAAGCACGGTGTTGGTCGCATCGACATCGTCGAAAACCGGTTAGTGGGCATGAAGTCCCGCGGTTGTTACGAAACTCCGGGTGGCACCATCGTCAACGCCGGCCTGCGTGGCCTGGAGACACTGGTACTGGATAAGTCGGCGTTTAAGTTCCGTGAGCAGATTGGCCTGGAGTTCTCCCATGTGCTGTACGACGGCCGTTGGTTTACTCCGGTCTCCAAGGCGCTGTTGGCGGCAGCGGCCAGCCTGGCAGAGCCACTGACCGGTGAGATCGTGGTTAAGCTGTATAAAGGTCAGGCGGTGGTGGTGAAACGGACCAGCCCTAACAGTCTGTACTCGGAAGCGTTCTCCACCTTTGAGGAGGACGAAGTCTACAACCAGAAGCACGCGGAAGGCTTCATTCGGTTGTTCTCGCTGTCGAGCCGGATCGCGGCCCTGCATAAGGAGCAGAACTGATATGGCGTTATGGGGTGGGCGGTTCAGCGGCGCTGCAGACAGTCGCTTTAAGCAGTTTAACGATTCCCTGCCGGTGGACTACCGTCTCCTGCAGCAGGACATCACCGGATCCATCGCCTGGGCCGGTGCCCTGACCCAGGTGGGGGTGCTGGATAAGCTGGAGCACGGTCAGTTGATCCGTGCCCTGCATCAGCTGGCTGACGAGGTGACCGAAGAGCAGATTCTGGCGTCCGGCGCCGAGGACATCCACAGCTTTGTGGAACAACAGCTGATCGCCAAGGTCGGGGATCTGGGTAAGAAACTGCATACCGGCCGCTCCCGTAACGATCAGGTGGCCACGGATCTGAAACTCTGGTGTAAGGATCAGGGCCAGATTCTGGTGGAGGCTCTGGTCAAGGCGCAGCAGCAGCTGCTGATCCTGGCCGAGCGTGAAGCGCAGACGGTGCTGCCTGGCTACACCCACCTGCAGCGGGCCCAGCCGATCACCTTTGGTCACTGGTGCCTGTGTTATGTGGAGATGCTGGAGCGGGACCTGACCCGGCTCAAGGATGCCCTTAACCGGCTCGACACCTGCCCTCTGGGCTGCGGTGCGCTGGCGGGAACCGCCTACCCGGTCGACCGGCTCAAGTTGGCCCACGACCTGGGGTTTCGTGGTGCCGTCAGCAACAGCCTGGATGCGGTCTCCGATCGGGATCATGTGATTGAGCTGTGCGGCGTGGCCGCCACCTCGATGATGCACCTGTCGCGGCTGGCGGAAGATATGATCTTCTACAACAGCGGCGAAGCCGGCTTTATCGAACTGGCGGACGCGGTGACCTCTGGATCTTCGCTGATGCCACAGAAGAAAAACCCCGATGCCCTGGAGCTGATCCGGGGCAAGACCGGCCGGGTCTATGGCTCATTGATGACCATCATGACCACCATGAAGGCGCTGCCGATGGCCTACAACAAGGACATGCAGGAGGACAAAGAGGGGCTGTTTGATGCCCTGGATACCTGGCTGATGTGTCTGGACATGGCGACGCTGGTGCTGGAAGGGGTGCAGGTCAACAGTCAGCGGACGCTGGCGGCGGCGCAGCAGGGCTACGCCAATGCGACCGAGCTGGCGGACTACCTGGTGGCCAAGGGAATCCCGTTCCGGGAAGCCCACCACATTGTCGGCGAGGTGGTGCTCGGCGCCATCGCACAGGGCAAGCCGCTGGAGGACTTTACCCTGCAGGAGCTGCAGGTGTTCAGCGATCGCATCGGGTCGGATGTGTACCAGCACCTGACCATCGATGCCTGCCTGGCCAAGCGGGAAGCCCTGGGGGGCACCTCCATCAAGCAGGTTCAGCATGCGCTGTCGCTGCAAAATGGCTCGCAACTCGAGGCGCCGGCCATCGAAGAGGCTCTGGGGGCCAGTCAGCAGCGACTCAATGCCCACAAGGCGGAGATGCTGATGGTTCGTCCGGCCCGCCTGTCGGATGTGGATGCCATCCATACCATCAACGGTCACTGGGCCCTCAAGGGCGAGACCCTGCCGCGCAGCCGCGACGACTTGCTGCGCGACATCCTCGATTTTGCGGTGGCCGAGCAGGACGGCGAGGTGGTCGGCTGTGCCTCGTTGTACATCTACGAGACCGGGTTGGCGGAGATGCGCTCTCTGGGAGTGGATCCCAACAACCATGGTCAGGGGCAGGGTAAGGCGCTGGTGGATTACATGCTGCAACGGGCGCGGGAGCTGGAGCTGGAAAGGGTGATTGTCCTGACCCGGGTACCGCAGTTCTTTACCAAGGCCGGTTTCAATCACACCGACAAGGAAACCTTGCCGGAGAAGGTGATGAAGGACTGCGATCTGTGTCCGAGAAAGCATGCCTGTGACGAGATTGCCATGGAATACTGCTTCTGATTGGAGTCACACCAATAAAAAACGCCGCTGAACAGCGGCGTTTTTTATGTCGGTATTGTCAGAACAGCTCCTCGGTCTCCTGTTCGAACACCGGCTGCTCCTGTTGCTGGTTGTCGGCGTATTCGGTTGGCTCGGTGCCGGCAACAAAGTACTCGAACCGCGAGGTGTAATCGTTGCGACGCGACAACTTGCCTGACGCCAGGTCAATGCGGGCGGTGACGACCCCTTCCGGTGGGGTCATCGGCACGGTCGGCACCCCCTTGAGGGCCTGGTTCATAAACTGGTTCCAGGCCGGGCCGGCGGTCTTGGCACCGGACTCGGCGCCGGTGATCTGATTGCGAGGGCCGTAGTTGTCCCAAGAGGTGCGCCCCAGTTGGCGACCGTGGTCATCAAAGCCCACCCAGGAGGTGGCGACGATGCCGGGGCCAAAGCCACTGAACCAGGTGTCGCGGGATTCGTTGGTGGTGCCGGTTTTGCCGCCGATGTCACGACGCTTGATCAACTGGGCTGCCCGCCAGGCGGTGCCATTCCAGCCGGTGCCCTTGCTCCAGTCACCGCCGCCCCAGATGACGCTACTGAGGGTGTCTTTGATCAGGAAGGCCACTTGAGGAGACAGAATCCGCGGTGCCAGCTGGCTGGCGGGGATCGGGCATTGGGCCTGAATGTCGGTGCTGAACTGCTGCGGTTGGGCCTTCAGTGCCTGTTCGCACTCGGCACAGGCGATTCGGGGCTGGGCCTGGTACAACACCTGGCCAAAGCTGTTCTCGATGCGCTCGATGACATAGGGCTCGACTTTAAAGCCGCCGTTGGCGAAGGTGGCAAATCCCCGGGCCACGTCCATCGGGGTGGCGACGGCGCTGCCCAACGCCAGGGATTCGTTTCGCGGAAGATCGTTGCGCTCAAAGCCAAACTTCTGCAGCTGGGCGATGGCGCCATTGATGCCGACGTGGCGCAGGGTTCGCACCGCCATTACGTTAACGGATTGGCCCAGGCCCCGCCTTACCCGGGTGGGCCCGGTATAGACGTCGGGGGAGTTCTTCGGCCGCCAGGCGGTGCCCTGACTGCGATCCCACTGGTTAATGGGGGCGTTGTTGACCAGCGTCGCCAGGGTATAGCCCTGTTCCAATGCCGCCGAGTAGATGAAGGGCTTAATGTTGGAGCCCAGCTGGCGCTTGGCCTGGGTGACCCGGTTGTACTGGCTGTGCTGGAAGTTGTACCCGCCCACCAGGGCCCGAACGGCACCGTCTCCGGGGTTCAGGGCCACCAGGGCACTGCTGACCTGAGGTTCCTGGGCCAGCATCAGCCGCTCCGGTTGCTGACGCACCCAGATTAAGTCCCCTTCGCTGAGGATGTCGCTGGCCTGTTTAGGCGCGGCACCCTGGCGGGTATCGGTAATAAACTCCCGTCCCCAGTTCATCCCTTCCCAGCTCAATACCGCATCGCTGCCATCGGCCATCAGCAGCATTGCCTGCTTGGCGTCGGTATCCATGACCACGGCCGGCAGCAGATCCTGCACCGGCTTGGTGTCGGCCAGGGTCTGCAGGATGCGATCGCGCTCCCATGGTGTGCCGGCGGCGGCGTCGACGGTGGCGTCTGCGGTCGGGGAGTCTATGTTCGCCGGGTCGGCATCGGCTGCAGGCTGGGGTTGCCACAATGAGGCGATGGGGCCACGGTAGCCATGGCGGCGATCGTAGCTATAGAGGTTGTCGCGCAGTGCCTGCTGAGCCTGACGTTGCGCGGTGGTTTCGATCGAGGTGTACACCTGGTAGCCACCGGTATAGGCGGCGTCCTCGCCGTAGCGTGCCACCATGATGTCGCGGGCCATCTCTGCCACATAAGGGGCGTCCAGCTCGATCTCTGCACCATGGTAGCGGGCCGTAATGGGCTGTACCCGGGTGTCGTCAAACTGCTGTTGCGAGATGAAGCCGACGTCCAGCATGCGCCCCAGTACCACGTTGCGGCGAGTGAAGGCTCGCTGCGGGTTGCGAATGGGGTTGGCGGCTGAAGGGGCCTGCGGCAACCCGGCGATCATCGCCATCTGCGCCAGCGTCAGTTGAGCGACGTCCTTGCCGTAGTACACCTGGGCGGCCGCGCCGACGCCATAAGCCCGATTGCCGAGGAAACTGCGGTTCAGGTACAGCTCGAGGATCTCCTCCTTGGACAGCAGTTGCTCGATCTTCAGTGCCAGAAAGATCTCTTTGACCTTTCGAATGTAGGTCTTTTCCCTGCTGAGGAAGAAGTTACGGGCCACCTGCATGGTGATGGTACTGGCACCCTGGGCTTTTCGACCGGTGGTGACCAGCACCACTGCCGCTCGAATGACGCCGATGGGGTCGACCCCTTTGTGCTCGAAAAAGCGGGCGTCCTCGGTGGCCAGGAAGGCATCGATCAGTGGCTGGGGCACATCGCCATAGCGCACCGGGATGCGGCGCTTTTCACCAAACTGGGACAGCAGGGCACCGTCTTTGCTGTAGATGCGCATCGGGGTTTGAAGCTGCACCGTTTTCAGGCTGTCGACGTCCGGCAGGGTGGGCGCAACCCATAGATACAGCGCGGCCAGAGCCCCCAGACCCAATACGCCGCACAGCACCAAAAACAGAAAAATTCGCTTAAACCAGCTCACCAGCCACCTACTCAGGATTAATCACAGCGGACCAGTATACTAAGATGGGCCTGAATGCTCAAAAATCATCAGGCTAAGTTTTGCGCCGGCCTCCGCCGGCTTACCCACCTTGTGCTACGCTCAAAAGACGCAAATGGAATTGCGGCCGCTCAGGATACAGATGGATGTTGTCTTTGTTTTTCCGCTCTGCCCCCACTTTCGTTGGGGTTGACATCGGAACCTCCCATATTAAAGCCGTGGTGCTGGAGTGCGCCGGCAACGAACCCCGCATCGGCCATGCCTGTTGTGTGGCCATCGATCGCGCCGAGGGCGATGATGCCCTGCCTATTGCCATGAAGCGGCTGCAGCAACAGCTGCCTGCAGGCTGTGAGCGGGGGGCGGCAGCGGTTAGCGGTGCCACTGTCATGACCAAGGTGATCACCATGGACATCGGCCTCAGCGATCTGGAGCTGGAAACCCAGATCGAAATCGAGGCCGACAGTCTGATTCCCTACCCCCTGGACGAGGTGAACCTCGACTTCGAACGCCTGGGTGCCGCCGAGTCTAACCGAATCGAGATTCTGCTCAGCGCCTGCCGGCGAGAAGACGTCCATGCCCGGGTCGAGGCGCTGGCGGCGGCGGATCTGCACACCGAGGTGGTGGATGTCGAAGCCTATGCGTTGGGGCGGGCCGCTGCCATGTTGGCGGTTACGGAAACCGTGGTGGCGTTGGTGGACATCGGCGTCAGTAAGGCTTCCGTGGCCATCAACTGTGGTGAGCAAACGGCGTTTGTCCGTGAGCTGTCTTTAGGGAGCCGTGATCAGATGGCGCCGGACGATGCCTACCCGGACGTGGCTCAGCTGGCGCAGCAGTTGCAACGCACCTTTCAGATTTATGTCAATGGCGACGCCAGTAAGGCCATCGGCCGGGTGATGATTTGCGGCGACGTGGCCGAGTTGCTTTTGCAGCAGCTGCAAGCCGCCCTGTCGATCCCCTGCTCGTTGGCCCAGCCCCGTTCGGTGCCTCTGTCGGGACCGTTGCCTGCCAGCGCGTATATGGTTGCCTGCGGCCTGGCCCTGAGGGGGAACGATGACCCACATTAACCTGCTGCCGTGGCGGGAGACCCGGCGCCAACAACTGAAACGCCGCTACCTGAGCCTGCTGGTGGTGTCGTTGATCTCGGCGGTGGTGCTGGTGGTTGCGGTTGAGCGGGTGTTGTCGGTGATGGTGGCGGCTCAGCAGCACCGCAACCAGTACCTACAGCAACAGATCGGTGAGGTGGAGCGGCGTATCGCCGAGGTGGCCGAGGTACAGCGCCAATCCGATGCCCTGCATCAGCGCCTGGATCTGATTGTGGATCTGCAGCGTCATCGCAGTGTGCCGGTGCATCTTATGTCGGAGTTGCACCGGGTGGTGGTGCCTGGCGTATACCTGACGGAGCTGATGCTGCAGGGCTCGACTCTGCGCCTCAGTGGCTTCTGCGAGTCCAACAACCACCTGGCCAATATGCTGCGCCAAGTGGATGCCTCAGCGTGGTTGTCCAATGCCCGGGTGCAGGAGATTGTTGCCAGTCGCCACCAGTCGCTGCGTCAGCATCGCTTCAGCCTGTCGATGTCGTTGTCGGCGCAGCCACAGCCGGTTGAGGAGGTGGCCCCATGAATCTGGAGCAGCTTAATGATCTGGATTTTGACAGCATCGGCAGCTGGCCGCCGGTGGCCCGCTGGGCCTTGTCCCTGACGTTGGTGATTCTGGTGCTGGCGGTGGGGGGCTACCTGTGGATTGGCGAGCGCTACAGCGAGCTGCAGGCCGGCGTTCGTCAGGAGCGGCAGTTGAAACAGGAGTACCGGGATAAGTACCAGTTTTCCGCCCATCTGGAGCGCCATCAGCAGGAGTTGGTACAGACCCGGCTGGAGCTGCACCAGTTGTTGAGCATGCTGCCAAGCCGGGATGAGATGCCGGGATTGCTGGATGACGTCACTTTCCTGGCCGCGGAAACCAATCTGTCTATTGTCAGCATCGGCTGGCTGCCGGAGCGGGCCGGTGAGCTGTATACCGAGTTGCCGTTGAGCATTGAACTGCGGGGAGGCTACGTGGAGTTCGGCCACTTTGTGGCGGGAATGGCGGCGTTGCCGCGCATCGTCAGCTTGGATGATTTTTCCGTGACCCGGCAAGAGACGGTGTTGTCGATGAAGCTGGTGGCCACCACCTACCGGCTGCTGGCGTCGGCGGAGGCACCGTGAACGGCGGCTGGCGGTGGCTATGGGCCGGGCTGCTGCTGAGCGGCTGTCAGGGCGATACCGGGGATCTTCAGCGTTACCTGGAGCAGGTGCAGGCGAATCCGCCCGCATACCAGAGTCGTCCCCGAACCCTGCCCCATTTCGAACCGGCTCGCTATGACCCCGGCTCCGGTCGCAGTCCGTTTATGGCCGCGCCCATGATGACGGCCCGGGCGGGAGAGGCCATCGACCGCCCCGGTTGCCTGGGACCGCCGGCGGGAGCGTCGGGGCATCCGTTGCAGAGTGTGGCGCTGGACAGCCTGGTGATGCGGGGTACCCTCAGTGACCGTCATAATCGCTGGGCGCTGCTGGAAACCGCCGATGGCCTGGTGCACCGGGTTCGGCAAGGGGATCTGGTGGGGCTCTTTGCCGGCCGGGTGGTGGCGGTGCACGGTGATCATGTGGAACTGGTGGAGCGGGTCGAGCAGGGGCTGGGGTGTTACGTTGAACGTCAGGCCCGAATTGTATTGGAGAGTCAGGACAAGGAGCGACTGTGATGAGAGGGCGGGCATTCTGGGCGACGGTGCTGATGATGGTGGCAACCTCGGTGCAGTCGGCGTCATTGCTGCGGGTGACCGTGGTGGATGAGCCGGGCAGCCAGTTGCAGCTGGCGCTGGAGTTTGACCGGCCGACTCAGTCTCCTCGGATTCAGTATCAGGATCGGACCCGGCAACTGCTGCTGGATTTTGACGGTGCCGATTCGGCGCTGTCCGCCGCCGCCATCGATGTCGATGCTCAGGGGGTGGCGCAGTTGCAGGCGAGTAACCAGCCGCAGGGGCTGCGGGTGGCGATTCAGTTGACGGCGATACGGCCGTATCAGGGCCGCTGGCAGGGCGACCGTTATCTGCTGACCTTTGCCGATGCGACCGCCGCGGTGGCGGCGCTTCGCCAGGGCAGTGACAGCGCGGTGGCGCTGACACAGGTTCGTGGCATCGAATTCCAGTCGCCTCAGCCAGGGGTGGGGCTATTGAGTTTGCATCTGAGTCAGGTCCTGGCTGGGGTGCAGGTGATTGAGCAGGGCCGGGAGGTGCGCCTGCTGCTGCCGGACAGTGAACTGGCCAGTGATCAGCTGCTGGTCATGGATGTGTCGGATCTGAAGACGCCGGTACACAGCTACGAAACCTTCTCTGAGCCGGGCCTGACCTCGGTGGTGCTTCGGGTGAGTGGTGCGGTGTCGGTGTCGCAGAGCCGTCAGGGGCAGACGCTGCAGATTCGGGTTGCCGGCCAGCGGCCAGAGACCGCCGCTGAGTCCGCCGTCTATCAGGGAAAACGTTTGTCGATGAACTTTCAGGATGTGCCGGTGCGCACCGTGCTGCAGATCATCGCCGAGCATCAGGGCCTGAACCTGGTGACCAGCGACTCGGTGGCCGGTAACGTCACCCTGAGGCTGAACGACGTGCCCTGGGATCAGGCGCTGGCGCTGGTACTCAAGGTTCGGGGCTTGGCTAGCCGGCTGGATGGCAAGGTGCTGCTGGTGGCCCCGAGGGAGGAGCTGGCAGCGCAGCGGCAAGGCGAATTGCAGCTGCTGCAAGAGGCCCGGCAGCTGGGTCCGTTGGTAGCCCGCCACTATAAGATCAACTATGCCAAGGCCGACGACATCGCCGCTCTGCTCAAGGGGGACTCCGGCAGCAACCGCCTGCTGTCGAATCGAGGATCGGCCACGGTGGATGAGCGCACCAACATCCTGTTGCTGCAGGACACCCGAGCCCGGCTGGAGGAGGTCGAGGCGCTGATCGAGGTGCTGGATGTGCCGGTGAAGCAGGTGGTGATCGAGTCGAGAATGGTCAACGTACGGGATAACATCGATTCAGAGCTGGGGATTCGCTGGGGGCTGTCTTCGGGCCAGGGCGACGGTTCGTTTTCCGGCAGTATCGAAGGCAATGACAGCATCCGCCAGGGGGTGGTACCGGCCATTGGTGATCGCCTTAATGTGAACCTGCCGGCGGTGGCCAACAACGCCTCCACCTTTGCGTTTCAGGTCGCCAACCTGGGGGATGAGTTTATTCTCGATCTCGAGCTGTCGGCGCTGGAGGCCGAGGATCGGGGCGAGATCATTGCCAGCCCACGGTTGACCACTTCCAACCAGTACACCGCATTTATCGAGCAGGGGGAGGAGATCCCCTACGAGGAGAGCACCTCCAGCGGCGCGACCTCGGTGGCCTTTAAGAAAGCGGTACTGAGCCTGACCGTGACCCCGAGGATTACCTCAGACAACAAAGTGGTGCTGGATCTGCTGGTGACTCAGGATACTCGGGGGCGGGAAAGCTCCAGTGGCGAAGTCGGCATCAATACCCAGAGAATTTCCACTCAGGTGTTGGCAAAAAATGGTGAAACCGTGGTACTCGGTGGTATATTCCAGAAACAGGAGTTAAAAACCGTCACTAAGGTCCCTCTGCTGGGGGATATACCGTATGCGGGCTGGCTATTTCGCAACACCCGCAATACTGCGATTAAATCTGAACTGCTGATTTTTGTGACACCTAAGATAATCATTGAGCAGTTTTAGCTCCCTGCCTTAGAGGAAGGGTGAGTCTCTATTGCCTTCACCTAGTCTTCCTTGCGATAATCGACGACCAAATTTATGTCACAGTGGTGTTTTAAAGCCATCTGCTGATGGTCGATTAGTTATAAAATTGAGTAATTAGACGTAGAAAATGGCTGAAAAAAGAAACATTTTCCTGATTGGCCCTATGGGTGCCGGTAAAAGCACCATTGGCCGCCATCTGGCTCAAATGCTGCATTTGGACTTTTACGATTCCGATCACGAGATCGAAGCTCGCAGCGGGGCGGACATCGCCTGGGTCTTTGATGTCGAGGGTGAAGAGGGCTTCCGCCAGCGCGAAGCCAAGGTGATCGAAGAACTGACCGAGAAGCAGGGCATTGTCCTGGCGACCGGCGGTGGCTCCGTGAACAGCAAAGAGATCCGCAACCGCCTGTCCGCTCGCGGCATCGTGGTGTACCTGGAAACCACCATCGACAAACAGGTGGCACGCACCCAGCGGGACAAGCGTCGTCCGCTGCTGCAGGTGGACGATCCGCGTGAAGTGCTGGAAAACCTCGCAGAAGAGCGTAACCCGCTGTACACCGAAGTGGCTGACGTGGTCGTCCGTACCGACGATCAGAGCGCCAAAGTGGTGGCCAGCCAGATCGTAGAACGCCTCGGCTTCTGATCCCAACAAGAAGAGTGACCATGGAACGGATTCAGGTAGACCTGGGGCAGCGCAGCTACCCCATCATGATTGCCGAATCGGTGCTGAAGCAGCCTGATCTGTTCCAGCCCTATGTTGCCGGCCGCCGTTTACTGGTGGTCAGCAACGACGTGGTTGCTCCGCTCTACCTGTCGACCCTGACCTCGACCCTGGAACAGGCGGGGGCGAAGGTGGAGTCGCTGGTGCTGCCCGATGGTGAGCAGCACAAGAATCTCGACAACCTGAATGCCATCTTCACCCGTCTGCTGGAGGCCAACTTTGGCCGTGATGCGGTACTGGTTGCTTTAGGTGGCGGCGTCATCGGAGACATGGTCGGCTTTGCCGCCGCCTGTTATCAGCGTGGCGTCTCCTTCATTCAGGTGCCTACCACCCTGCTGTCGCAGGTGGATTCCTCGGTCGGCGGCAAAACCGCCATCAATCATCCGTTGGCGAAAAACATGATCGGGGCGTTTCATCAGCCTCAGGCGGTGTTTATCGATACCCTGTGCCTGGCGACGTTGCCAGCGCGGGAGTTTGCCGCCGGCATGGCCGAAGTCATCAAGTACGGCATCATCTGGGACCGGGCGTTTTTCGACTGGCTGGCAGAGCACGCCAGTGCCCTGCAGCAACTCGACAGCCAGCTGATTGCCCGTGCCATCGGCCGCTGTTGTGAAATCAAAGCCGAAGTGGTGGCCGAGGATGAGACCGAACGTGGCGTTCGTGCCTTGCTGAATCTGGGCCACACCTTTGGTCATGCCATCGAGGCAGACCAGGGTTATGGCGTGTGGCTGCATGGCGAAGCCGTGGCCGCGGGCACCGTGATGGCCGCCAGACTGGCCCATCGTCGCCAACAGATGACCGACGACGAGCTGGCTCGGGTAATCGCCATCCATGGCGCCTACAACCTGCCAGTGACGCCGCCTCAGGAGATGGATTTGCAACGCTTCCTGGTGCCGATGCAACGGGATAAGAAAGTGGTCGCCGGATCGCTGCGTTTCGTGTTGCCTGTGCACCTCGGTCAGGCCGAACTGGTTGCCGACGTGTCGCACCAGGAGCTGGCTGACATCGTCAATGCCAATGGCTGAATCGACGCTGCCCTTCTCTTTGCTGCCCAGCCAGCATGTCCTGCTGGAACGGCTGAAATACCTGATTGAATACGGTGACCATGCGATTCTGCTGCATGGTCGTCCGGGTGTGGGAAAATCCGTGGTATCGCGGGCGCTGCTGGATAAAGCCGAGGGCTTTAATCAGGGCCTGATTCAGTGCCAGCCACAGCCGGATCCAGCCCAGCTGCGGGTGGATATCCTGCAGCAGCTGTTTACCAATCCGCTGTTTGATCCCCATGAACCGCTGGTGGACAGCTTTGAACGTATTCTGGCGGACAGCCAGCAACGGTTGTTCGTGGTGATCGACGACGCCCACCACCTGCCTCAGGTGATCCTGGCCGAGCTGCTGGCGATTCTGCTGGGTCAGGAGCAGCGCCACTGGCGCATGACCCTGGTGTTGGTATCGCAGCCGGCCTTGGTGGAGCACCTATTGGCGGAGCTGCCGTCGGAGTGCCAACAGCACCTGTTGCCGGTGACCATTGAGCCTCTGTCTCTGGCCGAGCAGAAGCAGCTGTACCACCAACTCACCGGCGACCGCCCCTTAGCCCGCTTTATCAGCCAGATGAGCATCGATGCCCAGCTGCAGCAATCCGACGGCAGCGCCGGGGCGGTGGTGGCCCTGGCCGAGGGGCTGTCCACCGGCAAGGCGATTCCGGTCAGTGCCTTGCGCCATCGGAACTGGATCATGGCCATCGCCACGGTCATTGTACTGTTGATGCTGTGGGTGTGGGTCTCGCCGACGCCGCCAGCGGAGGTCGAGGTGCATCAGGGCGGGCGTTCCGCCAGCGTTAAGCTGGTGGAGGTGGCTCCAGGCCTGAGAACGAACCTCAGCACCGAAACGGCAGAGCAAGGCCGCCCTGCCGGTCCGGCCCCGGCCGAAGCGGCTAATGAGGTCGCCGAATCGCAGCAGCTGGGGCTGGCGGGGGACTGGCAGGCCATCAACCAACCGGCTGCGCCCCTGCCCCAACGCAAGCAGAAACAGATTGCGGCGGCGGATCCTCTGCTGGAATCGGCCCGGGTTGGTCTGCAGGAGCTGGAGCAGGAGCTGTCCCGGCCCAAGCCGAAGGCGGAACCCAAACCTAAGCCGGTGGTGAAACCCAAGGCCAAACCGGTGTTGCCGCTGCCACAGCAGCCACTGATGGATCGCCCGGCCAGCGGCTATACCCTGCAGCTGGCGGTGTACTCCTACGCGCAACTGGCGCAGCGTTACCTTCGCCGTCTGCCTTCGACCGACGGGCTGGCGGTATACAAAAAACGTCGTGATCCTCAACCTTGGTTTGTGGTGGTCTATGGCGGTTATGTCGATAAAGCGGCGGCTCAGGCAGCCGTGGCAACCCTGCCACAATCGATTCAGGACAGTAAACCCTACGTGAAACCGGTACGGGATGTGCAGCAGGAGTTGCTTGAGCAACTCGATTTAGCTGCGTTTTTATCTGAGTGACGGTAGAATCACGTCTTTTCCACGGTGATTGGCGAGCGAATGAACATTAAGACGCGGGCATTTTTGAAATGGGCAGGCGGGAAGTATTCCCTCGTCGAAGAGATTGCCCGTCGCCTGCCAGACACCGACAGGCTGGTGGAGCCTTTCGTGGGCGCCGGCTCGGTGTTTCTGAACACCGATTACTCCAGTTACCTGCTGAGTGATATCAACCCGGATTTGATTAATCTGTATCAGACGCTTCAGACCAATTCGGATCATTACATTCAGGAAGCCCGTAAGCTGTTTGTGGCCGAGATGAACCACAAACCGGCTTACTACGACATGCGCACCCGCTTCAATGCCACCAATGACACCTTCGAACGGGCGGTGATGTTCCTGTACCTGAACCGTCATGGCTACAACGGCCTGTGTCGTTACAATAAGAAGGGCGGCTTCAATGTGCCCTTTGGCTCCTATAAACGTCCCTACTTCCCCCAGAAAGAGCTGGAGTTCTTCGCCGAAAAAGCGCAGAAAGCCACCTTCATCTGTGCCGACTACCACACCACCTTTGCCCAGGTGAAGGCCGGTGATGCGGTGTACTGCGATCCGCCGTATCTGCCGTTGTCCAACACCGCCAGTTTTACCAGCTACGCCAGTGGCGGCTTCAATCTGGATGCCCAGCAAGCCCTGGCCCAGTGTGCCTATGACGCCGCCGCCAAAGGGGCGACGGTTCTGATCAGCAATCACGACACCGAGCAGGCCAGAGAGATCTACTGCGATGCGGATCGGCATGAGTTTCTGATGGTGAAACGCACCATCAGCCAGAAAGGGGCCGGCCGAAAGAAGGTTAACGAGATTTTTGCCGGATACGGTCAGATCTGAGCGGCTGCGTCGCTCAGTCCAGCACCACAGACACCACGGCCATCAGGCCAAGTACAAACAGCACCACCAACACCACGGCGGTGATCATGTAGGGAAGAGGCGAGGGTTGACTGAAGTCGTGTTGCCGGTTGGCTTCGCTCTGAATCCCCAACAGGGCGGCGAGCACACTGGCCACCACCCGCAGCGGATTCATCGCTGTTCCATCGGCGAATTGGTGTTGTCGGTGTCTTTGTGAGTAGTGCGGTACAGCAGTTCCAGCAGATCCACATAGTGAAACTGATTCGAGCCGCTGCTGCCGGCAAGCCAGGTGCGCCACTTCAGTGATTCGATGCTGGTATGGGCACACTGGTTGTCACAGTGATGCAGATTCCACAGTACGGCTGCGCCCGTAGGCAGGGACAGGGTCAAAACCAGTAGCCAAATTTTCCGTTTTTTCAGCATGGTTGCTCGATCCTGGAACAAGAAAGGTTACACAGTATAACAACCTGGCCACAAATTGAACACCTTTAATCGGCCCGGTCGGTGACGGCGTCCGCCCCCGACCGGTTCAATCGCTGAATCAGTAGCTGAAGGTGACGCCAACGACGTAGGTTTCGTCCAACTCCTCGTGGTAGGCGGCACCGGCATACAGATCGATGTTGGGGTGAACCAGATAGCCGACGGTGGCCATCAGATCGTAGAAGCCGTCGCCCTTGTCCGGTTCGGCGTAGCCGCCATGGAGGCTGACGTAGAGCGGTTCGGTGATGTTGATGTCGTAGTTAACCTCACCGTACCAGGACTCCAGAGTCTGGTCGTAGTGCAGGGCGGTGCCGATGCCGTACAGATCCAGCCCGACGTGCCATTCGGTGGTGTGGCCACCGACATCGGCGTAGTAGTAGCGGATAGCACCGACATCGACGCTGACGTCGTCGTTGATGGCAAAGCTGTAGCCGCCGTACCAATCGACTTCGATCTCATCGTCGCCCCCCAGGTCATAGCTGGAGGCCCATACCCCGGCATAGAGGCCGCTGTCGTGGGCATAATCCACGCCGCCTTGATAGGCCACATCCTCATCGGACAGGGACACACCACGGAAGATGTAGTTACTCACCAGACTGGCGTTTACGCTGATTTCGTGTCCGCCATCCAATTCGACGGCACACACACTGGCTGAGGCCATTACCAGAGCGGCAATGGCAGAGGTTTTGAACAGAGTTGTCATCATCCTGACCCTTACTTATCAACAGGCATCATTGCCATAAAAGCTTGAAAAATGAGTCGGACCTGGGGGGTAAATACGAACTTAGTCACTTTTTATTAACAATGCAAGGGCTTTTTGCCCCTTGGGTCGAACCGGTATTGGGGCTAAAATGACCGCCAATAGAGTGACTTCAACCCCCGAGGAAAGCTGATGAGCAAGTTTCTGATCGCTCCGTCCATTTTGTCTGCCGATTTTGCCCGCCTGGGTGAAGAGGTTGAGAAGGTGCTGGCGGATGGCGCCGATGTGGTGCACTTCGATGTGATGGACAACCATTACGTCCCCAACCTGACCATTGGCCCCATGGTGTGCCAGGCCCTGCGTGACTACGGTATCCAGGCCCCTATCGACGTGCACCTGATGGTGAAGCCGGTGGATCGCATCATTCCCGATTTCGCCAAGGCTGGCGCGTCGATCATCACTTTCCACCCGGAAGCGTCTGAGCATGTCGATCGTACCCTGCAGTTGATCAAGAGCCTCGGCTGTCAGGCCGGCCTGGTATTCAATCCGGCGACGCCGTTGCACTACCTCGATTACGTCATGGACAAGGTGGATGTGATCCTGCTGATGAGCGTGAACCCGGGCTTTGGCGGCCAGTCGTTCATTCCGGCGACCCTGGACAAGATTCGCGAAGTGCGTCGGCGTATCGATGCCAGCGGGCGCGACATTCGCCTGGAGATCGATGGCGGCGTCAAGGTCGACAATATCGGTGAGATTGCGGCGGCCGGTGCCGACATGTTTGTGGCCGGTTCCGCCATCTTTGCCAAAGACGACTACAAGGCCGAAATCGACAAGATGCGTGCCGAGCTGGCTAAGGTCGCCGGCTAATGACTGAATTTTCTGCCATCAAGGGGATTGGCTTCGATCTGGATGGCACCCTGGCGGACAGTGTGCCGGATCTGGCGGTGGCCTGTGATGCGGCCTTAAAACAGTTTAATCTTGAGGGCTGCACCGAGGCTCAGGTACGTCACTGGGTCGGCAACGGTGCCCGGGTGCTGGTACAGCGGGCGCTGCAGTCGGTGATGGCATCGCCATCGGAGGCGTTGATCACCGAGGTGCTGGCGGCGTTTGAGTGCCATTATCAGGCCACCAACAACCGCGGCAGCCGTCTCTACCCCGGCGTGGCCGACACCCTGGCGGTGCTGGCCCGTCGTGGCTACAAGATGGCGGTAATCACCAACAAACCGATGCAGTTTGTGCCTGAGCTGCTGGAGTCGCTGGGTATCGCCCATTACTTCAGTCAGTGCCTGGGGGGAGACTCCCTGGCTGAGAAAAAGCCGTCGCCACAGCCGTTGCAGCACGTGATGGGACAGTGGCAACTGCCGGCCTCGGCGTTCCTGATGGTAGGAGACAGCCGCAACGACATTCTGGCCGCCGAAGCGGCCGGGGTGGTCAGCGTCGGCCTCAGTTACGGTTACAATTACGGCGAGGACATTCGCCTGAGCCAGCCGACGCTGGCTCTGGATCATTTTGAAACTCTGCTGGCGCACCTGCCAGCGCGAACAGAAGAGAGCACAAGGGTATGACTAAACCTGTCGTTTTGAGCGGCGCCCAGCCGTCCGGCGAACTGACCATCGGCAACTACATGGGGGCGCTGCGTCAGTGGGTCAAACTGCAGGAGAGCCATGATTGCCTGTTCTGTATTGTTGATCAGCACGCCATCACCGTGCGCCAGGATCCCGAGGCGCTGCGCAAGGCCTGCCTGGACACCCTGGCCCTGTACCTGGCAGTGGGGATTGATCCCAAAAAGAGCACAGTGTTCGTGCAGTCCCATGTGCCTGAGCACGCGCAGCTGGCCTGGGTGCTGAACTGCTACACCCAGATGGGTGAGCTGAACCGCATGACCCAGTTCAAAGACAAATCCCAGAAGCACGCCAGCAACATCAACGTTGGCCTGTTCAGCTACCCGGCGCTGATGGCGGCAGACATCCTGTTGTACCAGGCCGATGAGATCCCGGTAGGCAGTGATCAGAAGCAGCACCTGGAGCTGACCCGTGACATCGCGGCCCGGTTCAACAACGTCCATGGCGACATCTTCACCATCCCTGAGCCGTTCATTCCGCCGGTGGGCGCCCGAGTGATGAGTCTGCAGGACCCCACCAAGAAGATGTCCAAGTCCGACGACAACAACAATAACGTCATCGGCTTGCTGGAAGACCCGAAGAAGGTGACCAAGAAGATCAAGCGGGCCGTGACCGACTCCGACGAGCCGCCAGTGGTGCGTTTCGATATCGACAACAAGCCCGGCGTCTCCAACTTGCTGAGCATCCTGTCCGGTGCCAGCGGTAAGAGCTTTGAGGAGCTGGAGGCGGAGTTTGAAGGCAAGATGTATGGCCACCTGAAGGGGGCCACGGCCGAAGCGGTGGTGGCCATGTTGGAGCCACTGCAGGAGCGTTACAACGCCATTCGTGGTGACCAGGCCTACCTGGAGCAGGTGATGCGCGACGGTGCCGCTGCGGCTCGCGAGCGTGCTGCCAAGACCCTGAAACAGGTGTATCAGGCCATCGGCTTCCCGGTGCTGTAAGCGTCAGATACAAAAAAGCCGGGCATGGGCCCGGCTTTTTTTATGTCTGAGTTCAGAGAAACTCGAACACCTTGACCACCTTGCGGACTCCGGAAGTATTGCGGGCAATCTCCACCGCCTTCTCTGCTTCCTCGCGGGTCACCAGGCCCAGCAGAAACACCTCGGCGTTTTCGGTGATCACCTTCACTCGGGTGCTGTCGAACTCTTCGGCGGTCAGCATGCGGCTTTTCACCTTGGTGGTGATCCAGCTGTCGTTGCTGATGGTGCTGAAGCCCACCGGGTTGCCGATGCGTACCTGGTTGTGCACCACTCGCACCTCCCGCAAGGGACGCACCAGTTCCACGGCCTTGCTGCGCAGCATCTCGTTCGGTGCCTGCCCCACCAGCAGAATCGCCTGATTCATGCTGACGGCCGTAATGTGAGTCTGGTTTTTTACACCGTCGTCGGCGTTCAGGGCGTTGTTGACCTTCACCTCCAGGGTCTGGTCATCAAACTGGCTGCCCACGCTGCGGCGATCGTTGAGCATCATCGCTCCGCCGACGGTGCCGACCACCACCGCGCCAGCACAGCCATTTAGGATCAGGACGATGAGCGCCATTACCCCCCAGCGCATATCAATCTTCCTGTTGCGGGAACAGGGTGCGATCGATGGAGTCGCACAGACAGTGAATCGCCAGCAGGTGCACCTCCTGAATGCGGGCGGTGCGGTTGCTTGGTACTCGAATCTCCACATCCCGGTCGGACAGCAGGCCGGCCATGGCGCCGCCGTCTTTGCCGGTGAGGGCGATGATGGTCATGTCACGATTGACCGCGGCTTCCATCGCTTTGATGACGTTGTCGGAGTTGCCACTGGTGGAGATCGCCAGCAGGATGTCGCCGGGCTGCCCCAGGGCGCGGACCTGCTTGGAGAACACCTCGGAGTAGCTGTAGTCGTTGGCGATGGAGGTCAGGGTTGACGAGTCGGTGGTCAGGGCGATGGCCGGCAGGCTCGGACGCTCGGTCTCAAACCGGTTCAGCAGCTCGGAAGAGAAGTGCTGCGCATCGCCGGCACTGCCGCCGTTACCGCAGGTCAGGATTTTGTTGCCATTGAGCAGGCATTGCACCATGGCGCCCGCGGCTTTTTCCAGTGACTCCGGCAGCGCCTCCAGGGCGTCAATTTTGGTCTGGATGCTTTCGGTGAAACTCTCTTTAATCCGCTCTAGCATGGATAAACCTCTTAAAATGCATTTTGAATCCAGTCGATGCGATCGCCCACCACGGTAACCACATCGAAGCGGCAGGGACGGTCATTCCAGTCCCGCTGCTGTAAAAATAGGGCTGCGGTCTGGCGCAGTCGTCGTTGTTTGGTCTGGGTGACGGCGGCAATCGCGCCGCCAAAGCCCGGAGTTTGGCGGTATTTTACCTCAATAAACACCAATTCGTTACGCTGTTGCATCACTAAATCCAACTCACCCAACCGGCAGTGGAAGTTGTGGGCCACCGGCGTCAGTCCACGCTGCTGCAACCAGGTTTGCACCTGCTGCTCAACGATTTGACCTTTTTCCCGGCTCATTGTTCAGCGCGTAACTTGCCGCGGCGGTATTGAGCCCAGCCCAATTGACGGCTTAGGACGCCCTTGTCGGTGACCGCCAACTGCCCCGACAGGCCTTGTACTCGGTAACCGGAGAACACCCGCATCTGTGCCAGGCGGTCAATCAGGGCCCAGCTGTCGTGGCCCATGGCGAACAGGCGCAGCTGGCTGTCGCTGCGATCCGGCCACAGAGTATGGATCCGTTGGCGGTTGTCGGTGTTGCCCAGCAGCCAGGGCATGTCACTGACGTACAGGCCATCGAGTTCGCCCCGGGCCTGACGACTGTCGCTGCGGGCATTGGCGCGGCTGCTGGTGTACAGCTGCGGCGGCTCGGCGAACACCGCGATGTTGACGTCGATAAACGGTTTAAGCAGCCGCACCTCGTTGACGTCGGCCACCACGAAGATGGCGTCGATGTCGCGTCGGGAGCGGAAGTCGGCAATGGTCTTGTTGCCAAAGGCCTGTTTCACGTCGGCGATCTGGGCCAGGCTGGCATCCACCAGCAGGGCGCTTCGAACCGCCGCCTGCATGGTGTCGGTACGGTCAAAATAGTGCACCTCCACCGGCTTGTCGGTGAGGGTCTGCCAGGTGGCATCGAACTCCCGCGCCATGCGACGGCCCACCGACGAGGCGGGAGCCAGCACCAGTGGCATGGTGCGGCCGTCCTGGTACAGGCGCTCGGCCACGTGCATCGCTTCCTCTTCCGGCGACAGGGCGAAGAAGAAGTGGTTGTCTTCGTTATTGAACTCAATGCCCGGCTGGTTGAGCATCAGCATCGGCAGTTGCGGATCGGCGATGGCCATCACCTTGTCGACATTGGCTTTGAGCAGTGGACCGATGATGAACTCGGCGCCGTCGGTGACCGCCTGCTGATAGGCGTCGGCCGCATCCAGCTTGCCGGTGTCGTAGAAGCGCACCTGACGGCCGGTTTCCTGCTCCAGTGCCCGGGCCAGAATGCCGTCCTGAATCGACTTGGCCTGGGCGGCCACTCGGCCGCTCAGCGGCAGCAGCACCGCCACGGTTTGGGGCCGGTAGGGTTGCACCGTCAGGGCCAGTTGCAGATCCGCCGGCAGATTGCGGGCCGCCGGGTGCTGCGGGTTGTCCCGCTGCCAGCGGGCCAGTTCGCCCACCAGGGTCGAGGGTTGAATGGCGAAATGCTTGGCCAGCCACGCCAGCTCCAGCCAGCCGCGCCACAGCGGATCCTGAGACTCGCCGATGGCGGTTCTCAGCTGGGCTTCATCGGCCTGGCCCAGGCTTTGCCACAAGCTGTCCAGGCTTTGCTGGCGTTCATCCTTTGGCTGGTAGCGGGACAGGGTATAAAACGACGCCGCGGCGGGCAGCGGCGCTGCCGAGGCCTGGTACAGCTCGCCTTTCAAACGGTAGTAGTGTTGCCACTGGGCGTTGCTCAGGGGCCAGTTCAGGGGCCAGTCCAGCAGTGCCAGAGCTTCGGCACGCTTCTGAGCTGCCATCGCCTGTTCACTGAGCAGCAGCCGGTATTCCGCCTGCAGTTGCGGTGCCTGGCTCAGGCGCGATTCCAGCCCGGCCAGGATCTGGGCGGCGTCGGCCAGATCCCCCTGTTCGGTGTAGGCGCGGGCGGCCAGCAGCAGCCAGCGCTGCTGTTGGTCGCCCTCAGCTTGGCTGGCTTGTTGCAGGTAATGCTGCGGCGTGTCGGTCACCACCCCCAGCTCGACCTGAGTCTTTGGCGCCGACGTCGGGGCAGTTGGGCCCGAGGCGCAGGAGGCCAGCAGCATGGTCAAAGCCAACAGACCGGCGGTTTTTGCCAGTTTTGAGGAGAAGTTTTTCAACACCGGAACCCACTCTGATAAAATCACAGCCAATAGTGTAACCCTCTGTCGATGCTAAACCAATCAACAGTCACCAAGAGTTTACCCATGGAATCCAAGCCAACGCTCTACATCGTGCCAACCCCCATTGGCAATCTGGACGACATTACCCAGCGCGCGCTGACGGTGTTGGCTCAGGTGGATCTGATCGCCTGTGAAGATACCCGTCACAGCGGTAAGTTGCTGAGTCATTTTGGTATTAAAACCAAAACCTTGTCGGTTCATGACCACAACGAGCGTCAACGGGCGCAGTGGTTGATCAGCAAACTGGACAGCGGCGAGTCCATCGCCCTGGTGTCGGATGCGGGCACGCCGCTGATCTCCGATCCGGGTTATCACCTGGTGTCTCAGGTGCGTGCCGCCGGTCACCCTGTGGTGCCGCTGCCGGGTCCCTGTGCCGCCACCACCGCCCTGTGCGCGGCGGGGCTGCCATCTGACCGCTTCAGTTTTGAAGGCTTTCTGCCGGCCAAGAGCAAGGGGCGTCAGGATAAGCTGCAGGCGCTGCTGCAGGAGCCTCGCACCATGATTTTCTACGAGTCGCCCCGACGGGTGTTGGACACCCTGGCTGATGTGGTGACGGTGATGGGGCCGGATCGGGACGTGGTGCTGGCGCGGGAGATCACCAAGACTTTTGAGACCATCGAGGGGC
Source organism: Ferrimonas sediminum (assembly GCF_900100175.1). Classification (GTDB taxonomy): domain Bacteria; phylum Pseudomonadota; class Gammaproteobacteria; order Enterobacterales; family Shewanellaceae; genus Ferrimonas; species Ferrimonas sediminum. The sequence continues at coordinate 108,859 of NZ_FNEM01000010.1, read as the reverse complement.
GTCCGGCGGCGCAGCTGCTGGCGTGGTTGCAGGAAGACGACAACCGCACCCGTGGCGAGATGGTGCTGATGATCGCCGGGTTCCGCATGCAGGACGACACCCTGCCGGCGGAGACGGTTAAAGCCCTGAAACTGCTGGCGCAGGAGTTGCCGCTGAAGAAGGCCGCCGCCATCACCGCCGAACTGTTCGGTCAGAAAAAGAACGCTCTGTACAAGTATGGCTTGGAGCAGGGCTGGTAGCGGGGTATACTCCCGCCTCGGAGTTGGCTAGGCAATCGCTGCCTCGTCGTTGTGTTCCCCCTTCGGGAGGGGCAGACGGGCGAGGGGGAGGAAAGTCCGGGCTCCACAGGGCAGGGTGCCAGGTAACACCTGGGAGGCGTGAGCCTACGACCAGTGCAGCAGAGAGCAGACCGCCGATGGCTCCTTCGGGAGCACAGGTAAGGGTGAAAGGGTGCGGTAAGAGCGCACCGCGCGGCTGGCAACAGTTCGCGGCACGGTAAACTCCACCCGGAGCAAGACCAAATAGGGGTTCATTGGTGCGGCCCGCACTGAACCCGGGTAGGTTGCTTGAGCCCAGGAGCGATCCTGGGCCTAGAGGAATGATTGTCCACGACAAGACCCGGCTTATCGGCCAACTCCAACCTACAATAGAAAACCCGCATCACCATCAGGTGATGCGGGTTTTTGTTTTATTTGGAAGTACGCTGAGGTGGCCGCAGGCGACAGTGGCGGTGCCGGCGAGTGCGTCCACTCCGCTAACACAAGAGCGGCGGCTTATCGGCCAACGCCAACCTACAACTGAGAACCCGCTGATTCGACAGAGTCAGCGGGTTTTTGTTTATTTGGGATGTACTCTGGCGGCCGCAGGCGACTGCGGTGGTGCCGGCGAGTGCGTCCATTCCGCTAACACAAGAGCGGCGGCTTATCGGCCAACGCCAACCTACAACTGAAAACCCGCATCACCGTCAGGTGATGCGGGTTTTTGTTTTTCTGGAAATATGCTCAGGTGGCCGCAGGCGACAGCGGCGCGGACGACTCAGGCCGCCAAAAAAGAAAACGCCCCACCAACTCCGTGGCAGGGCAAAAGTAGGACGAACACAACCATTCAAGGTAGTCACAGTGTCAGTGACAGTTTCAATTTAACGCGGCATGACTAAATATTCAACAAAAGAAGATAAATATTTAACCTTTTTTCAACCAGCCAACAGGTTGCGGGTGACAATGGACGCCCGTGACTGCTCTTTGCTAGGGATTGAGGTTTTCCTCGAATAACTTAAAAATGCGTCGATATTCATCCAGCCAGCTGGAAGGCTGGCGGAATCCGTGCGGCTCCACCGGGTAGATGGCGGTCTCAAACGTCGGTTTTTCCAGCTCAATCAGGCGCTGTACCAGTCGCACGCTGTCCTGAAAGAACACGTTGTCGTCCAGCACCCCGGTCATGATCAGCAGAGGTTTTTCCAGCCCCTGGGCAAACTCGATGGGAGAGCTGCGTTCGTAGGCGATGGGATCGATCTGCGGGGTATTGAGGATATTGGAGCTGTAGCCGTAGTTGTAGTGGGCCCAGTCGGTGACCGGCCGCAGGGCGGCCCCGGCCTGAAACGCCTGTGGCTCGGTGAACAGGGCCATAAAGGTCAGAAAGCCGCCGTAGGAGCCGCCATAGGTGCCGACGCGTTGGTCATCCACCTGCAGCGACTGGGCCATCCAGTTGATGCCGTCGAGCATGTCTTGCACTTCACTGTGGCCCATGTTGCGGTAGATGGCGGTGCGCCAGTCGCGGCCATAGCCCTTGGAGCCGCGGTAGTCGATGTCCATCACCACGTAGCCCTGCTGCGCCAGCAGGTTGTGGAACATGAACTCGCGGAAGTAGCCGGACCAGCCATAGTGGGCGTTCTGCAGGTAGCCGGCGCCGTGATTGAAGATCACCGCCGGATAGCGGCCTTGCTGTTTCTTGCTGTCGTTCTGAGGCCGGTAGATGCGGGCGTACACCGGCTTGTCCTGATGGCTGGAGGGGATGGCGACGATCTCCGGCGTTTGCCAGGCGTAATCGAGAAACGCGTCGCTGGTGGTGTGGGTCAGCTGGCGGGCCTGGCCGCCAATGGGCTGAATGAACAGCTCCGGGGGACGGGTGCGGCCGGAGGCGCTTAGCAGCAGCTGGTTTTCGTCCGGGCTGAGGCGGTAGTCCAGCCCCCCCTTCAGATCGGTCAACTGCTGAATCTCACCGCTGTCGGTGGCCACGCTGAACACCTCGTACTGGCCCGGGTGGTTGGCGTTGGCCTTAAACAGGAAGCGGCTGCCATCCCGGCTCTGGGTCAGGCTGGAGACCACATACTGCCCCCGGGTCAGGGCGCGGGCCTCGCCGTCCAGCGGCTTCAGATACAGCTGCGAGTAGCCGGACTCCTCAGACAGGTAGTACAGTGATTCGCCGTCCCGGCTCCAGCCAAACTCATTGTGGGTGTAGTTGACCCAGGCATCGTCATGAAGCCGGTGCTGACTGGTCAGGGTGCCCCGCTGCAGATCGACCGTAGCCAGCCAGCGATCCTTGTTGTCGGCGCCGGCCTCCAGCATCACCGCCAGCTTGCTGCCGTCCGGTGACCATTGAATGGCGCTCTGCTCCCAGCCCCAGTCCTGCATCAATCGCAGGGTGCGCAACGCGTTTTTGGATTGGTACCTCTCGCCATTTCGGGCGGCATTTTCCCGCTTCACCTCGGCCAGAACGTCGGCGTCGAAACCGGACAGCCCTTCCCAGCTGACGTCGGTATGCTCGCCGGTCTGGGTATCCAGAATCACCAGCCGCTGCGAGGCCACTTCGGCTTCGGCGACTCGAGCGCGGGCTTTGACCGCCTCGACGTAGCCGCGTTTATCCAGGTAGTTGGGCATGATGTCGTGGTCTTTGCGCCAGCTGCCGTCCTTGTCGGTGACCACCGCCAGCAGGTAGCGCCCCTGAGGAGACGGGCTTAGAGTCACCAGCTTTTCGCTGCCGTTGAGGTAGAAGGGCCGGGGTGCCAGGGTTGGGTCGGCCTGTTGGCGCTGCTGCTGACGCTGGGCCTTGTCGGCGGCGTCGCGGTATTGTTTGTCGACGTAGCGGATCAGCCGCTTCTGTTGTTGGGCCAGGTAGCTGTCCGGTACCTTGGCGGCGTCCGGCTTCTGGCCGAACACCAGCTCGGCGTGCAGCCGGGTCAGGCCGGAGGCGGGGTCGATGCGATACAGCTTGTTGCCGCGGCGAATCAGCAGTTGATTGTCCAGGGTAAAGCTGAAGTCGTTCACGGCACTGCTGTCCCGGGTTAGCTGGCGCGGGGCAGTGCCGGGCAGATCCATCACCATCAGGTTGCCTTCATACAACCAGGCGGCCAGTCGGCCGTCCTGGCTTTGGCGCTTGTGTTCGGCCCGGTGCCACTGCGGGTAGGGCAGCGCCTCGGTGTGGCCTTGAGTGTCCATCAAAAAGGGCACACTCAGCTCGGAATCAGTCTGTTTCTGCCAATAGTAGATGCCACTGCCGTCCAGAGCCCAGCCGGGATCCTGGGGGGCGTTGCCCATCCAGTCTGGATTGGCCATGATCCGCTTCAGGGTCAGGGGTTGGTCGATGGTCAGTGGGGCCAGTGCCGGCAGGGGGACGGCGGTGGCGGGCGCGGAATCGCTGAAGGTGGGGGTGACCGAGGCGCAGGCCGTCACCAGGCTGAGTGTGCAACCCAGTCCAATCCATTTTTTCATTGTTGTGTTTCCTTCATGGGTGATAAGTGTGGGTTATATCACACCTTGAAGGGCAGCTTAAAAGGTCGCGCCGGCTCAGTTGGGGCTGTTTTGTTTCAAGAAGTTATTCAGCAGTGCCAGCCCCTGTTCGGTCAGGATAGACTCCGGGTGAAACTGCACCCCCTCCAGTGGTAACTGCCGGTGGCGGAAGCCCATGATCTCCCGTTCACCGGCGGCATTGTCGCACCAGGCGGTCACCGCCAGGCACTCGGGAAGGCTGGCCGGATCCACCACCAGTGAGTGGTAGCGGGTGACCCTCAGCGGCTGATTGAGGCCCTGAAATACCCCTTGACCGTTGTGGCTGATCAGCGACGTCTTGCCGTGCATCACTGTGTGGGCCCGCACCACCCGGGCCCCCAGGTGCTGGGCGATGGTCTGGTGGCCCAGGCACACTCCCAATAACGGAATGCGGCCGGCAAAGTGGCGCACCAGTGCCAGCGACAGCCCGGCTTCATTGGGGCTGCAGGGACCGGGAGAGATCACCAGATAGTCCGGTGCCAGTGCTTCGATCTCCGCCAGACTGGTCTGGTCGTTACGACGCACTACCACCTGTTGCCCCAACTGCTGGAAATACTGCACCAGGTTGTAGGTAAAGGAGTCGTAGTTGTCGAGCATCAAAAGCATGCGGTCATCCGTTATCAGCGATTACTGGAGGTAGTCAGGCGGTGGCATTCTACCTGTCCGGCACGCCAAGATCACCTTTGGGGTGCACCATCAGTATGGCGTTAAGGGTATTTCTGTTTGCTTTTTTCGATGGCGGCGGTCAGTGCTGGCAGGGCGCTCGGCATCAGTTTGGCAGCCATGATCTGGACTCTGTTGTGCGACGATAACTGCCTTGACGTTATGTAACATGGGCAGTGACTGAATCAGGGGAGCGGTCACCTTGCCCAAAGGCGAGGGCAGGGCGGGGCAAACAACAACGCCGCTGGAAGAGCGGCGTTGTCGGGGTCAGTGCGCAGGGCGAACTTACATACTCTGGGTAAAGGTACGGGTGATTACGTCCTTTTGCTGTTCCAGAGTCAGGGCGTTGAAACGAACGGCATAGCCAGAGACTCGAATGGTCAGCTGGGCGTTGTCCGCTATCAGCGCATGGTCGTCGTCGTTGGCGGCACCGGCCTCGACGCGTTCACGGGCGGCCATCAGCTGCTCCAGAACTTCACGCTTGAGCACGTTGACGTTCAGGTGCTGACCGCCTTCGCGGCCGGCGGTGGTCTGGCCTTCAACCGGCAGTTCCCGGTACTCAAACTCACCCAGTTGATCCAGGGAAACCGTTTGATCGGCTTCGTACTGGTCCTTGGCGGCCAGGCAACGGGCCTGCTGTGCTTGCTTATCGATGAGCCAAATACTGCCTACCAGAGAAGCAGTTGCGGATTGTGTAATCTGAATACCTGTAACCATCTTCATACTTCCTATATTGAGGATTGGGTCAAGATTACGATATTCAAACCGTATTGACACATGATCAATTTCGTGGTGGTAAATGAAATCCACTCATCCGATGGGGGTTTTACTTCATGCGAGCGGTTGGAAATCCAGTGTCCGCGGGCGCTATAGGCCAATTCTTATGCAGGAATAATGGTCAGTAAAGATCGATAAGCACCGGGAAAATAAGTTGAATTTGAGAAAATTGATGCGGATTTTTAGTGCGGCTCGAGTAAATGCTTATGTTATAAATAAGATAAAACCACCGACACCGAGACTCCGTGAACGCCCATCTTCCCAAGCCAGAGATTCTGCAAAACCTCGAACGCCAGTTCTGGCAATACCAAAGCCTGGCCGAGCCGGTGTTTTCCAATAAGCCCTCCATGGACGATGAGGTGGCCTTTGTCTGGCGCCATAAGTTGGCGGTAGAGCGGGCGGCGGAGTTCAAGCGGATTCAGAAAAACCGCCAAAGAGATGAGCAGGAGCAGCGACTGAGGTTGTTCTTTGATCGTGCCTATACCGCCGAGCTGGATCGGAATCTGGAGCAGCCGCAATGGCTGCAGCGGGATCTTGGCATTCAGATCACCCAACTGGAGTTGCTGGAGGAACTGCTGGATGACGACGGTGACATCCGTCGCCTCAGTCGCCTGATAGAGGCGGACATCTGGTTGAGCAAGGCGTTGATTCGATACATCAACTCCAACCGGTTCGATTTTCGCCGGGTCAATGATGTTCAGGATGTGCAACTGGCGATCAACTATCTGGGCTACGAGCGGTTGCGCAACCTGTTACCCGGGTTGATCTTCGAGCATTGGAGCTGGTCACCCAATCAGGGCCAGGGCATTCATCAGCGCAAGCTGTGGCGCTGGTGCCGGTTGATGAAGAGCCGCAGTGCCCATTGGCTGAAGCAGGAGGGACGGGATCCTCAGACGGCGCGGGTGTATTCCTGCGTGTTTGCCCTGGGGGCCATTCTGGTGCACCGTCAGGCCACCAAACTGTACCAGAGTATGCGCCAATCCTGGCTGAGCCAGGCACGGCTGGAGTCCGGCAGTGAGGTGTATGAGGGGGTGCGATTTTTGCGGATGCCCTGCCAGCCCATTGCAGGTCACCTGCAAGATCAGCTTCAGGTAGCAGAGGCATTTTTGCAGGGCATCGGCTATCAGGGCCGGTTTCTTTCCCTGATGCAGGGGTTGCAAATGCCGTGGTTTAACAGCGATGCCGAGGCTCGCGCCTTGAGCCGTGCCTTTGGTGAGGTGGTGTATCTGACTCTGGGCAGCCGGGTGATCAAGCAAGTGGAGGGGCTGGAGGTGATTACCGCCTATTATCAGATCCCTGAGGCCAGAGTAACGGCGGCGGGACGTCCCTGAGACGGGTTTTTTCGCTGCATAGGCGGTCGTATTTGCTGCATGGCTAATTGAAACCAGCCTTTGGTGATTTTTTTTTCGCTTAAATGCTAATAACTTGCCTTAAGCTATGACAAGTCTATAAAAACAGCAGCTTAAATAATGTTCGTGAACGAAAGCGGGAAAAATCAGTGCCTTTTATGGTGAATAATTACCCCTTTTAGGACGTTTTCTGTACCAGCACGCAGTTTTGACTGCATTGCTACAATTTTATATGGTTGGTTGTTATCAGAATGATAATTAGGTCACGTTTGCATCCCCTGCAAAACAAAAGACCAAGGAGAATTTATGTCAATGCAATCAACGCTAAACCGTGCTCTTTTCGACCAAGTAATGGTTCCAAACTACAACCCTGCTGCGGTGATCCCCGTTCGTGGCCAAGGCAGCCGGGTCTGGGACCAGGAGGGCCGGGAGTTCATCGATTTTGCCGGAGGCATTGCCGTTAACTGTCTGGGTCACTGCCACCCTGCGCTGGTGGGCGCACTGAAAGACCAGGGTGAGAAGCTCTGGCACCTGTCCAACGTCATGACCAATGAGCCGGCGTTGCAGCTGGCCAAGACTCTGACCGATTCCACCTTTGCCGAACGCGTCTACTTTGCCAATTCCGGCGCCGAAGCCAACGAGGCGGCCCTGAAACTGGCCCGTCGCTGGGCATTGGAAAACGGCGGTGAGCAGAAAGACCAGATTATTGCCTTTACCAAGGCTTTCCACGGCCGCACCTTCTTTACCGTGACCGTCGGCGGCCAGCCGGCGTATTCCGATGGCTTTGGTCCTAAGCCTCAGGGCGTCGATCACATCGATTTCAACGATCTGGCGGCACTGGAAGCGGTGATCTCCGATCGCACCTGCGCGGTGATGATGGAGCCGATTCAGGGTGAGGGCGGCATCATTCCGGCGACCCAGGAGTTTATGGAAGGGGTTCGGGCCCTGTGTGATAAGCACAATGCCCTGCTGATTTTCGATGAGGTTCAGACCGGCGTGGGTCGTACCGGCAACCTGTATGCCTATCAGCATTACGGTGTGGCCCCGGACATCCTGACCACCGCCAAGGCGCTGGGCGGGGGGTTCCCCATCGCGGCCATGCTGACCACCGCCAAGATTGCCGAAAGCCTGAAAGTGGGCACCCACGGTTCAACCTACGGCGGTAACCCTCTGGCCTGTGCCGTGGCCAATGCGGTACTGGGCGTGGTCAATACGCCGGACGTGTTGGAAGGGGTGACGGTGAAACACCGGAAATTCCTTGATGGCCTCAACGCCATCAACGATAAGTATCAGGTGTTCAGTGAAGTGCGTGGCCAGGGACTGCTGATTGGCGCAGTGCTTAACGACGATTTTGCCGGCCGCGCCCGTGACTTCCTGGTGGCCTCGGCAGACGAGGGCCTGATGTGCCTGGTTGCCGGTGCCAATGTGGTGCGATTTACTCCCTCTCTGGTCATTAGTGATGAAGAGATTGAGTTGGGCCTGGCGCGCTTTGAAAAAGCCGTTGCCAAAGTGAAACTGGGCTAACTCCCTCCCCGCCAGGGGCGGGCTGGAGTGGAGACCGGCCATGCTGAAAGTACGACCGATTGCGGAGCGGGATTACCCCGCCCTGCTGCAAATTGCTGAGGATTCCGGACACGGTTTTACCTCGTTGCCCATCGATGAGACCTTGCTGAAAAGCAAGATCCAGCGGTCACTGCGCAGCTTCGCCAAGCAGGTGCAGGTGCCCGGTGACGAGCTGTATCTGATGGTGTTGGAAGACACCGTTAGTGGCGACGTGGTAGGAACCTGCGCCATTGAAGCGGCGGTGGGTATCAAGGATGCCTTCTACCATTACCGGCTGGGGAAAGACGTGCATGTCTCCCCGCAGTTGGGTATTCGGCGCGAAGTCAGCACCTTGACCCTGTGTAACGATTACACCGGTGCCGCTGAGCTGTGCACCCTGTACCTGAAACCGGATTGGCGCAAAGACGATAATGGCCGCTTCCTGTCCATGTGTCGCTTCCTGCTGATGGCGGCCCACCCGCAGCGCTTCGGTGACAAGGTGATTGCCGAGATGCGCGGTGTTTCCGATGGCGACGGCTCCTCGCCGTTCTGGCAGTGGCTGGAGCGGCATTTCTTCGGCATCGACTTCCCTACCGCTGATTACCTCACCGGCATTGGTGACAAGGTGTTTGTGGCCGAACTGATGCCCCGTCATCCCATCTACGTCAATCTGCTGAGCCCTGAGGCACAGGCGGTGGTGGGTGAGGTGCACGACAACACCCGCCCGGCACTGCGGTTGCTGGAAAATCAGGGGTTCCGTTGCCAGGGCTACGTCGACATCTTCGATGCCGGTCCGACCGTGGAGTGTCAACGGGATCAGATCAAAGCGGTGCGGGAATCCGCCAGCTATACCCTCAAGGTCAGCGATCACACCAGTGACGCCAACCTGATCGTCTGCGGCAGCGAGTTGGCGCAGCTGAGCATCATCAAAGCCAATGCCCACATCGATACCGAGGCCGGGGAACTGACCCTGAAGCCTGCCGATGCCAAGGCATTGGGGTTAACGCACGGGGCAAAAGTATGGGCCCTGGGACTGAACAGATAAGGATGTAATCGATGAGTCTTTTTATTAACGGCCGGTGGGTCGAGGGGCAGGGCCATGAGATGCAGTCTCATAACCCGGCCACCGCCGAAGTGATCTGGAGCGGCCACAGTGCCACGGCGGCTCAGGTCGGTGAGGCCATTCGTGCCGCACGAGCGGCCCAGTTTGCCTGGTTCAGTCAGGGCCTCGAGGCCCGCCTGAAGGTGATCGAGGCCTACAAGGCACAACTGGAGCAGAACAAGGAGCAGATGGCGCTGACCATCGCCGAGGAGACCGGCAAACCACTGTGGGAAACGCGTACCGAAGCGGCGGCGATGATCGGCAAGATTGGCCTGTCCATTACCGCCTACCATGAACGTACCGGCAGTAAGGAGGGGGAAACCCCGGCCGGGCGTGCGGTGCTGCGCCATAAGCCCCATGGTGTGGTGGCGGTCTTCGGTCCCTACAACTTCCCCGGCCATCTGCCCAATGGCCACATCGTTCCGGCGCTGATTGCCGGCAATACCGTGGTGCTGAAGCCGTCGGAGCAGACGCCGAAGGTGGCGCAGTTGATGCTGACTCTGTGGCAGCAGGCCGGCTTGCCGGACGGCGTCATCAACCTGGTGCAGGGTGAGCTGGAAACCGGTAAGGCGCTGGCGTCCGACATCGACATCGACGGCCTGTTCTTTACCGGTTCCTCCCGTACCGGCCACCTGTTGCACCAGCAGTTTGGTGGCGAACCGGGCAAGATTCTGGCGCTGGAGATGGGCGGCAATAATCCGCTTATTGTCCGTCAGGTGGCCGACGTTAAAGCGGCGGTCCATGACATCATCCAGTCGGCCTTTATCTCCTCCGGTCAGCGCTGCACCTGTGCCCGTCGCCTGTACGTTCCGCGCACCGCCCAGGGGGCGGCGATTCTCGAGATGCTGGTGGCGGCGACGGCCAAAATCCGCGTCGGCGAGTACAACGCCGAGCCCCAGCCCTTCATGGGGTCGATGATCTCAGCCCAGGCGGCGGCCGGCATGGTGGAGGCGCAACAGCGCCTGCAGCAATTGGGTGGCCAGTCGTTGATTGAGCTGGCGCCGCTGGTGCCAGGCACCGGTCTGGTCAATCCGGGCATCATCGATGTGACCGCCATTGCCGAGCTGCCGGATGAGGAGTATTTCGGGCCGCTGCTGCAGGTGATCCGCTACGACGAGTTTGACCAAGCCATCGAACTGGCCAACCGCACCCGTTACGGCCTGTCGGCGGGTCTGTTGTCTGACGATCGCTGTGAATGGGATTACTTCCTGGCCCGCAGCCGTGCCGGTATCGTGAACTGGAACCGCCAGATCACCGGCGCCGCAGGTTCGGCGCCGTTTGGGGGCATCGGTGCCAGTGGCAACCATCGTGCCAGCGCGTACTACGCCGCCGACTACTGCGCCTATCCGGTGGCGTCGGTGGAAGCGGACAAAGTCACTCTGCCGGCAACGCTGGCCCCGGGTCTGGAACTTTAAGGAGCATTTGCGATATGGACATCAATACCCTGTTTAACCACATGTGGCAGGACTACCTGCATCAGTGCCCCAGTGCCGATGCCATTCATCAGTTGCTGGGCAAGGGCGAGGCGATCATCAATGACCATGTCGCCTTCCGCACTTTCCGCGCGCCGGGACTGGGTATCGACAAGCTGGCGCAGCACTTCCTGGCGCTGGGCTACGAAGCCAAGGGTGAGTATCACTTCGAGGCTAAAAAGCTGTATGCCCGTCATTACGAGCACCCGGATGCCAGCCAGCCGAAGGTGTTTATCTCCGAGCTGATGCTGGAGCAGTGCAGTGAGGCGTTGCAAGCCATCGTGGCGGATCTGGTGGCACAGTTGCCACAGGGGTACACCGATGACGTGGCGCACCTGTATGGTGGCGCGCCCTGGCTGGTGACCCAGGCCCAGTATCGCAGCCTGCTGGCGGAGAGCGAGTACGCCGCCTGGTTGTCGGCCTTTGGCTTCAGAGCCAACCACTTTACGGTTAGCGTTAATGACCTCAGTGGCTTTGATACCCTGCAGGGCGTTAACGATGCCCTCAAAGGGTCCGGCTTCGTGCTTAACAGCGCCGGAGGAGAGATTAAAGGCAGTGCCGAGGTGTTGCTGGAGCAGTCTTCCACCATGGCCGACAAGGTGGCGGTGGCGTTTAAGGACGGTGCGCTGGAGATTCCGGCCTGCTTCTATGAGTTTGCCCTGCGTTATCCCATGGCCGATGGCGCGCTGTACACTGGTTTTGTGGCGGCCTCGGCGGATAAGATTTTCGAGTCGACCAACGCGGGCTGATTGCCGTGATTCGGACATAAAAAAACCTCGCCAAGGCGAGGTTTTTTTTATGCCGTTGTCAGGGCGGTGTCCTTAGCGGGTACCGTACACAACAATGGTCTTACCGTGGGCCTGAATCAGGTTCTGCTCTTCGAGCATCTTCAGGATTCGACCAACAGTTTCACGAGAACAACCAACAATCTGGCCGATCTCCTGACGGGTAATCTTAATCTGCATGCCATCAGGGTGGGTCATGGCATCAGGCTGTTTCGCCAGGCTCAGCAGAGTCTGGGCAATACGGCCGGCAACGTCGAGGAAGGCCAGATCACCGACTTTCTGAGAAGTGTTCTGCAGGCGGTTGGCCATTTGAGCAGACAACTTCATCAGGATGTCAGGGTTAACCTGAATCAGCTGACGGAATTTCTTGTAGGAGATCTCTGCGATTTCGCACGGAGATTTAGCGCGAACCCAAGCGGTACGTTCGGGTTGCTCTTCGAACAGTCCCAGCTCACCGATGAAGTCACCCTGGTTCAGGTAGGACAGGATCATCTCCTTGCCCTCTTCATCTTTGATCAGTACAGCCACTGAACCCTTCACGATGTAGTACAGGGTGTCAGATTCTTCACCAGCGTGAATGAGCGTGCTCTTCGCTGGGTACTTATGGATGTGACAGTGAGAGAGGAACCACTCTAGAGTAGGATCCGGTTTTGGCTTGCCGATAAGCGCCATAAGTGTTGTCCCTCAGTTTGGTAAGGAAAAGATAAACAACTCAGAATTCTAGGTTCAAATGTTAATTAGGTCTAGTCCAAAGCACTATGACCTTGATCGAAGTTTTTTATATTAAATAAAAAAAATGCTCACTTCAGGTTAATTGTGTGCCTCCCGATGGCCATTTTTGGTCAAACACCATTACTCCACTACGGAGATTTTGTCAGTTTGAGTTATTTATGGCTATTGCTCGCCGTTGCCGACTCCCATTTCAAATTGTTCGGTGATCAGGGTTTGCTTTCGTTGTTGAATCAATTTTTTTATCACCGGCGTCAAAATCAGCTCCATCGCCAGGCCCATTTTGCCACCCGGAACCACTAGTGTATTGATTCTGGACATAAAGCTGCCCTGAATCATCTGCAGATAGTAGCTGAAGTCGACGTCCTTCACTCCTCGAAAGCGAATCACCACGAAGCTCTCGTCATCGCTGGGAATGTCTTTGGCGCTAAAGGGGTTGGAGGTGTCCACCGTGGGCACCCGTTGAAAATTGATGTGGGTGCGGGAGAACTGCGGCGTCATGTGGTTGACGTAGTCGTCCATGGAGCGGACGATGCTGCCCATCACCTTTTCACGGCTGTGGCCCCGATCGCCGGTATCGCGGATGATTTTCTGAATCCACTCCAGGTTGACGATGGGCACCATGCCGATCAGCAAATCGACCTTCTCGGCCACGTTGGCGTCGTCGGTGACCACGCCGCCGTGCAGCCCTTCGTAATACAGCAGGTCGGTGTTTTCCGGCAGGGGCTGGAAGGGGGTAAAGGTGCCCGGCATCTGGTTGAAGGGAACCGCTTCATCGAAGGTGTGCAGGTAACGACGCACCTCGCCCTCGCCGCTGCTGCCGTAGCGGTCAAACAGCGATGCCAGGGCCGGGAAGTCGTTGGCTTCGGGGCCAAAGTAACTGATGGAGTGGTTCTCTTCGCGGCCCTTTCGAATCGCCAGTTCCATTTCGGCACGGGTATAGCGGTGAAAGCTGTCCCCCTCCACCAGTGCCGCCTCAATGCCCAGCTGTCGAAAGATATGCTTAAAGGATTTGGTGGTGGTGGTGGTGCCGGCACCGGAACTGCCGGTAACCGCAATGATGGGGTGTTTGGCTGACATATCCTTGCCCTTCCCTGTTGTTGGCCCTCTGTTATAAAAGGGTTACTGCCATCAGGTCAAGTGTTACAGGCCGCTGGCCGATGGCGATGGTGATGAATTGACGGCGGCTTTTGGCGTGTCAGCCCCGCATCGGAAGTGACTCGGCAGTGCGGATGGCCACCGACTCCTCCTCTTCGCTGAACTCCACCACCAGCTCGCCCCGCTTCAGGGCTGCCTCGATGCGGGGCAGGGCCTGGTCGACGCTGTCGCCATCCAGCTGATCAAAGCCCTGATCGCCAATCTGCTGCAACAGGTACTCCTTGATCAGGTTGGCGAAGGCCTCTGGAGACAGGGCGGATTTGAGGTCGTGATAGGGGATCAGCATGGTCAGAATTGGTACCGTATTTTGGCCACCAGTGCCACGTCGGCGCTGTTGTGCGGGTGTTTGAAGTTCTCAATGATAACCCCTTCCAACGCCAGTTGGCGATAGCGATAACGATAGCCGGCATTGATCTCATGGACCGCATTCTTAAATTGCCCCAGGTTATGCAGGGTGCCTTCGGCGGCGTTGTATTCCAGCAGCAGTTGGTGCCGTGGTGCCAGTTGATGACGAATCCCGAGTCCCCAGTGCCAGCTGCTGCTTTTCAGCTCGAAGCCAAACAGGGTGTCGCCGTTGGTAAAGGCCATCGCCCCCATCAGGTAAGCCACGCTGTCGCTCCAGGCGTACTGATAGTCCAACTGCACGCTGCCATCCCAGCTGCCACCGCTCCTGGGGTTGTCGTCGTCTTCGTAGGCCAGCACCACGGTGGTGGACAGGTTGTGTCGATGCTGGTGGTACAGTGAGCGGCCGACGGACAGTTCGTACTGGCGGCCGATGGACTCGCCGCTGAAGTCCTTCTTCTCAAAGTCGGCCTTGGGAATGCTCAGGTAACTGCGGTGTTTGGGCACCTCGTCGCGGCCATTCTGGGCGATGCCAAACAGTTTGTGGAAGCTCAGGGTCAGTTGGTCGAGTTGGGCGTCGTCGGTGGTGCGGCTGGCGACGGACCAGCCAAACTGCCACAGGGGCGAGGGGCTCCACACCATCCCCAGCCGGTATTCGATGCTGTAGTAGTCCATGACATACTCGGTATCGATGGCATAGATGCTGGCGGCGTAGAAGGCGGCGTCGACCTGAGGGCCTCCGGGCTGGTAATAGGCGGGGCGAAACATCGGGCTCAGCACCAGAGATTTGGCCGGAGCCTGAGAGCGGACCATTAATGGGCCGTCACTCCAGTTTGCAGCCTGTCCCAGTCCGGGAATAAGCAATAGTAACAGGCTGATTTTTATTGATTTCATCATGCTGCCCCCCACATGTTGCCTCTGTTTCAGTGTAGGAGGGGTTTTTCGATAACGGCGGACTTTCCTAGGCCGGGTTCAGGAAACTCTGAATTCTGGGTTCAAGGTAAAAATGGGGGCGCCACGGTGGCCCGTGGCTGATGAAGCCCACATGGCCACCCCGGGGGCACAGCTCCAGGGTGACGGCCTCGGACAGTTCGTCGGCGTCGGGGATCACCGCATCGGTCATAAAGGGATCGTCGGCGGCATGCAGTACCAGCAGTGGTCGTTGCACCGAACTGAGGAACTGTTTACCACTGGCTCGGCGATAGTAATCGTCGGCGCTGGCGAAGCCGTGCAGTGGCGCGGTGACCTGGTGATCAAACTGGTAGAAGGTCGCGAGTTGCTGGCACTGGCTGGCGGTCACCGGAATCTGCGGGCCATGGGGGCCGGCCAGTTTCTGGTGAATCTTATGGCGCAGCTTTTTCAGCAGGTAGCGTTGATAGATCCGGGAAAAGCCCCGCTCCATGCGGTTGGCACAGGCGGCCAGATCCAGCGGTGGTGACACCGCCACCCCCCGCTCCAGCAAACTGGCGCTGCCGGTTTCACCCAGGTACTTGCACAACACATTGGCCCCCAGCGAGTAGCCCACCGCTCGCAGCGGATGCCCGGGATAACACTGAGTCAGATGGGTAAGCACCTCGGTTAGATCGCCGGTTTCGCCGCTGTGGTAGGTGCGGGGCAGGGCATTCATCACCCCGCTGCAACTGCGTTGGTGCACCACCACGCCGACCTGGCCCTGCCGATGCAGGCTGTGCAACATTCGCCGTACGTAGTGGGAGTCCCTGTCGCCCTCGAGGCCATGGAGGATCACCGTGATCGGGGTCAGGTGCTGTGGTTGGCCAATCCAGTCCAGATGGACAAAATCGCCATCGCTCAGGGGCAGGGTTTGTCGCTGCAGCGGCAGTGATTGAGGCTTGGTCAGCAGCGGCCAGATGGTCTGCAGGTGAGGGTTGCGCCACCAGCGGCTGGGTTGAAACCGGGAAGTCATCCGTGTTGTCGAATCCTGAGTGTCAGAATTCGTTAGAGTAGCTGAATCGGGCAAGAATTCCAGCCGGCCGGGGCCGGCTGGCGGGAAGATCAGCGTACGGCGGCCAACTGAGGCTGGTGAAACAGCTGGCTGGCCAGGTCGAACAACTCGGACAGCTGCCCCAGCAGATCCGACGGCAGATCGCCGTCGTTGAGGCCGTGGGCCTGCAGGCAGGCGCTGAGGTTGTCGCCCTGATCGTCGATGCTCAGGTGTTGCAGCGCTTTGACCATCAGGCGCTGGCTGCGTTTTTCCATCACCAGCTCCACCTCCAGCATCTGGCGGTAGCTGTCGTCCGGCAGGCTGGACTTGGCCAGCTTGCGCAGTTGTCGGTAGGGCCCGACCATGCGCTCTTCCCATTCATCTTTGGCTTTGCGCAGGGTGGTGAACTTGGCACCGTCGAGAAACATCTGCTCGTGTTCCATCAGGATCGCCAGCAACAGCAGGTTGGGATCGATCTGGTACTCGTCCTGCATCAGCAGGCACAGTTGGCGCGCCTGGGGTTGTTGCCAGATCTTGTCGCCAAATTGCCACAGGCTTTCATGGCTAATCATCTATTGGTGCTCCTTTGCGGCGTCCCGAATGGCTTCCATCTGTTCCTGGATGTCCAGCCATTCCATCTCCTGGTGTTCGAGTGAGGACTGCAGTTCGCCGCGCTCTTGTAAAAGCTCGTTGAGCGCTTTCTTGTGCTCATCACTGTATAAGCGACTGTCGGCCAGGGACTCTTCAATCTCGGTCAATCGAGTTTGCAACTTTGCCATGCGTTTATCGATGGCAGTTTCGATTTTTTTGAGCGGTGACAGTTTTTGCCGAAGCTCTGCCTCCTGACGCTTGCGATTTTTCCTCTGTTCTGACTGGGAGGGGCCGCTGTCACCGGTATCGATGCTGCGGGCCTGCTGAATCAGCCAGCTGTGGTAGTCCTCCAGGTCACCGTCGAAGTCGGTGACACGGCGCTGATCCACTAGGTAGAACTCGCTGCAGGTGGCGCGCAGCAGGTGACGATCGTGGGAGACCACCACCATCGCCCCTTCAAACTGTTGCAGCGCCAGGGTCAGTGCTTCCCGCAGTTCCAGATCCAGGTGGTTGGTGGGTTCATCCAACAGCAGCAGGTTGGGGCGTTGCCAGATCACCAGTGCCAGTACCAGCCGGGCTTTCTCACCGCCGGAGAACGGTGCCACCACCTCCAGGGCTTTATCACCGCTAAAACCAAAGCCGCCGAGGTAATCGCGCAGTTGCTGTTCGGTGGCGTCCGGCGCCAGCAGTGCCAGATGTTGCAGCGGCGTCTGTTGCGGATGCAGGGTTTCCAGCTGATGCTGGGCGAAGTAGCCAATCTTCAGCGCCGGATTGGGCGACAGTTCGCCGCTCATGGGGGTCAACTCGCCGGCCAGCAGTTTGATCAGGGTCGATTTACCGGCGCCGTTGCGCCCCAGCAGGCCGATGCGGCTGCCGGGTACCAGATTCAGTTTTATCTGCTCCAGTACTGTGGTCTGGCCGTATCCCCCTTGCACCTTGTCCATCTGAATCAGCGGATTGGGCAGGGCTTGTGGCTCCCGAAACTCGATGTGGAACTGGCTTTGGGCGTGCAGTGGGGCCAACTCGGTCAGTTTCTCCAGTGCCTTGAGGCGGCTCTGGGCCTGGCGGGCCTTGCTGGCCTTATAGCGGAAGCGATCCACAAAGGCCTGCATGTGGGCCTTCTGCCGCTGCTGCTTGTCGAACTGGGCTTGCTGCTGCGCCAGTTGCTCGGCTCGTTGGCGTTCAAACTGGCTGTAGTTGCCCTTGTAGTGGTTCAGCTTCTGATGCTCGATGTGCACCACTTCGCCGGCGACCTGATCCAGGAAGTCGCGGTCGTGGCTGATCAGCACCAGGGTACCCTGATAGCGCTTAAGCCAGGTTTCCAGCCAGATCAGGGTGTCCAGATCCAGGTGGTTGGTGGGTTCGTCCAACAGCAGCAGATCCGAAGGGATCAGCAGGGCGCGGGCCAGGTTCAGGCGCATCCGCCAGCCGCCGGAGAAGGCTTTCACCGGTTTGCTCTGGGCTTGCTGATCGAACCCCAGGCCATCCAGCAGTTCCGCCGCCCGGGCTGGAATCTGGTAGCCGTGATACGCCTCGAAGGCGTCGTGGCTGGCGGCAATCGCCCGGCCGTCGCCGTTGTCCTGGGCGTTGGCCAGATCGTGTTCCAACTGGCGGTAGTGGCGATCGCCGTCGAGGACGTAGTCCAGTGCGGTGGTGGCCAGCGCCGGGGTTTCCTGGTCGACGGTGGCCAGACGCCAGCCCTTGGGCTGATACAGGTCGCCACCATCGGGCTGAACCTGTCCGGTCAGCATCGCCAGCAGACTGGTTTTGCCGCAGCCGTTGGCGCCGACGAGGGCGACTTTATGACCGGGATAGATGGTCAGTGAGGCGTTATCCAGCAGGCGTTTGGCGCCGCGGATGAGTTGCACCTGATTTAGCGTTATCATGGGGATTGGACATTAACAGTGAATTGAGCGCAGTGTACCACAAGGGTCGCTGCCGACGCAGTGGGAGTCAGACAATGGGAGTCAACCGGAAGAAGCGGTTTATCGCCGGTGCCACCTGTCCACAATGTCATGCCATGGACAGCATCATGTTATACCTCGAGCAGAGCGTTGAGGTGATGGAGTGCGTTGAGTGCGGCCATCAGCAACGTCAGGCCGAGGCACCCGCCCAGAAGCAGGCGGGCACCGGCCAGGTCATCGGGGTGTTTCAGCCCGATTAGAGACCCAGGAAGGAGCGGTTTTTCTGCTTGCGGATCTCTTTCTCATCGGCCCACTCGATCAGGCCGGTTTCCAGGTCCATCAGTCGCATGGTCATCTTGTAGTACACATCCTTGGTGGACCCGTCCTGTTTGACGATGCTGGAGAGGTTGCCGTACAGCATGTACTGGGCGCCGATTTGACGACCAAACTGAATGGCGGTGGAGGGGTTGACCAGGCCACCGTTATTCTGGAAGTCCAGCTGCTTGCGCACGGTCTCTACCTTGGTCATGTCCACAAAGCGGAACTGACCGCTGCGCAGCAGGCGGGTGCTGATGGTATCGGTAATGGACTCGGTGTCGATGTGTTCCGAGGTCTTGTTCTTGATCTTGTCCACAAACACGATGGGACGATCATTGGCGGTCAGCACCATCACCGAGGGGGTGGTCAGCATGGAGTCCACCATCTTGGCGGCCACCGACTGCAGATCGGAGGAGCCGAAGTCGACGGTGACGGTTTCGGTTTCGGTTGCGTCCCGGTACTCCACCTTTGACTGACAGCCGCCAAGCAGGGCGATGGCCGCCACGGCCACTACGAGTTTCAAGCTTTTCATCTTCGGTTTCCTTCTTACAAAATTACGGAATGGATCCGGTAACGGGGTCCGGTCTGTACGGCCCAGATCAGGGTGGTTTTGCCCGCTTGTACCTCTATCGGCTGCGGGCTGCCGTTGATGGTCAGTTGGTACTGACCCGGGGTGACCTGATGGGGCCACATCCAAGCCTGATGGGGCAGGGTTAACCAGCTGCGCCGGTCGGCCTGCTCCGTCAGGGCGTTAAACAGTTGCATGGCGATGGCGCCGACGTCGCCGCCTTTTTTCTCCGCCCACTGATTGGTGCCGGCTTTGGCGGCCACCCTCAGTGCCTGACGGACCAGAATGCCCGGGTATTGCTCCTGCAAGGCCCTGACGGCCAGATGATCCATGTTGCCGATCACTTCGGCCTGGCCCTGGTACTTGTGATCGCCACTGAGGCGGATGGTCACCGGCTGGGTGGCCGGACGCTGGCTGCGGTAGGTAGGCATCGACACCTGTTGGTAATAACCGTCGATGGTAAAGGGGATGGTGATCGCCTGCTTGGCGGCCACAAACCCGGTTTCCACCAGTACCACTACCCGGCCCTGGCCCGCTTTGGTGGCCGGGGCCTTGCCAAAGCGTTTGCGGGCGCCGTCACAATCGATCTGCAGCTGGCAGGAGAGGCGCACGTACTCGCCACCCAGCAGCTGGTTGTCCGGGTAGGCCTGCAGCGCCTTGCGAATGTCGATCAGGGCGTCGTTGGCTTCACCCTGAGCCTCAAACAGCACCGCGTTCTGATACAGGGTGTAGCTGTTGAGGAAGGAGTTGAGGGCGGTGCCACCCTGGCTGTCGAGCCGGGACAGTTCGGCGTTGATGCTGGCGTTGTTGAGGGTTTGGACCTCGTCGCGGTTGCGGTACGCCTGCAGCGCCAGGGTCTGCGCCTGGTCGGCGCGGCGGGCTTCGACGGTGGCGCCGCCGAGATCGCCGCTGAACAGGTAGTTGAGTGCCTGGTACTGATGCACCATGATGCGCTCGTAGGCCTGGCCCCGGTAGGGAATCAACTGTTCCGACACCGTGCTGCCCGCCGCCTGGGCGCTCAGGTCGGTGAGGCTGACCATGGCTTTCCAGTCGCGTCGGTCATACTGTGCCATCGCCTGTTCGAAGTAACCACGGCTTTGTGTGAAATCCCCCTGCAACAGCGCCACCCGGCCCGCTTCCTGGGCGTACAGCAGCCCGTCCTGGCTGTCGAGGCCGCTTTGCAGCGGCACCAGTGGCTGACCGTTGTCGCGGCTGAGCTGGGTTTTGACTTCATCCAGTTGATGGGGGTAAGACTCCAGCAGGCCTCGTGAGGCACAGCCGGTCAGCAGCAGCGGGGCCATCAGCAGCAGAAAAAGGGGTCGCATTAAGGCTGCTCCATCTGTCTGGCCAGTACTTCGCTGGCCATCAGGTTGCGGTTGTTGTCGACCCGATCCAGAAAGGTCAGCCCCTGCAGGTGGTCGTATTCATGACAGAATATGCGCGCCACGAACCCCTCCAGCCGGCGTTGGTGCAGGCGTCCGTCGAGATCCTGGTAACTGACTTCAACCCATTCGGGGCGGCTCACCAGGCCGCGAATGCCGGGCACCGACAGGCAGCCCTCCCAATCCTGGTTGCTGGCCTGGGCCTGGTTCAACAGGCTGGGGTTGACCATCACCAGCGGCGCCATCACCGGGGCATGGGGATAGCGGGCATTGGGGCGGGAGGCGATGATCATCAGCGCCAGGCTGTGGTGTACCTGGGGGGCGGCGATGCCGACGCCGCTGCGGGCCTGCATCAGCTGCAGCATTTGCTCACTGAGGATGCGGGCCTCGTCGCTGGGCAGGGTCAGCTGGCGAACCGGCTGGCGCAGTACCGCCTCGCCCAGCAGGGCGATGCTCAGGGAGGGTGGCGTGGTGGCGTCTGTCATCATCAATAATGGGGTGGTGGTGTCTCTTCCGATGCCGACGCGATCTGGCTGTGGCCGGCGTTCAGTAGCTTTTCTGCCAGCTGTTTGAGCTGCCGTTGTTGCCGTTCCAGTTGTTGGCTGAGGTCAACCACGGTCTGGTTCAAGCTGTCGATGGTCATCTCCTGAAAGGCCAGTTTGGACTCCAGTTCACTGATGCGGTGTTCTAAATCGGACATGGGATACTGCTCAATTCAATTTGGCTAACTATGATAGAGGAATGTGGTGTCGGTTTCATGCCCAAGCGTTCAGTCAGTGGACAGCCTTATGGGCTACTGTAGGTTACACTTTCGAATTCAATCTATTTTTAAGACCCTGATATGGAATACGAGTTCAAATCCGGATTGACCGGTGAGCGTCTTGCTCAGATGTCCATGGGACACGAAGCCTTCGGGCGGTTGTTGACCGAGGAGCTGAATCGCCCCGAAGCGGTGGAGCAGTTACTTCAGCAGCTGCAGGCGCCGCTCAGCGACCCGTTTGAAGTTCGGCAGCTGTTGCTGGGAGAGTGGGCGCTGGTATTGGAGCAGGGGGAGGTGGATCTGAAAGCCACGGCCCTGGGCATGGAGCAGGACCACGATCTGGATCCGGACATCGAGTATTACGATGTCGAGAGCGAGGCTTGTTGTGGTCTGGAAGATCTGTGCCAACTATTGAGCAGTTGGCACACCTTTCTCGGCACCGGCCGCCGCCGTCAACTCTGAAGCACCTTGACCGCCAGTTCCACCCGTGAGCGGCAGTCGGTTTTGCGCAGCAGGTTTTTGACGTGCACCTTGACGGTACCTTCGCTGATGAACAGTTTCTCGGCCAGAATCTTGTTGCTCATCCCTTCGGCTATCAGGCGGGCGATCTCCTGCTCCCTGGGGGTCAGCTCCTGCCACCAGCCGTTGCTCTCTTCGTCGTTGGTCAGCAGGTAGGCCTGCAGTCGCTCGGTAATCACCTGCTGGCCATTCAATACCAGCTCCACCTGGTCCAGAATCTGTTCCGGTTCGCTGTCCTTGAGCAGGTAACCATCAGCGCCGGACTGAATCAGGGTACGCACATCCTCGGCGGCATCGGAGACCGTCAGGATCACGATGTGACTGGTGATCTGCTCCTGGCGTAGCGCCTTGAGGGTATCCAGGCCGGACATCCCTTTCATGTTCAGATCCAGCAGAATCAGG
This sequence comes from Ferrimonas sediminum, assembly GCF_900100175.1. Taxonomy (GTDB): domain Bacteria; phylum Pseudomonadota; class Gammaproteobacteria; order Enterobacterales; family Shewanellaceae; genus Ferrimonas; species Ferrimonas sediminum. The sequence goes on along the minus strand of NZ_FNEM01000010.1, from coordinate 86,790 downwards.
TCGGGCTCGTCGTCGCTGACGGCGGCCAGCGCGTCGACGCCGGATCCCACTTCGGCAAACAGGGTAAAGCGATCATCCAGAGTCAATAACTGGCAGATGCCTCGGCGCAACAGCGGGTGGTCATCGACGACCATGACGCTCCTGGTCTCACTCATGGGTGGTTTCCTCTTGTGGTCGGAAGGTCACTTTTACACACAGGCCTCCGCCTGTGTTGGGGATAAACTGCAAATCGCCTCCCAGTTTGCGGGCGCGCTCATGCATGATACCAATTCCGAAGTGATTTTCCCTCTCCTTCAGGTTCTCAATACCGACACCGGTATCGCAGACGCTCAGCTCGATCTGCTGATCGGCCGCGGCGCAGGCTCGCAGGGTAATGGTATCGGCACCGGAGTGCTTGATGGCGTTCAGCACCGCTTCGCGGCTCAGTTGCAGTATGTGGACATGCTGCTGGGCCGATAGCGAAGGAGAGTTGAGCTCGTAGTTGAGGGTCAGCTTGCACTCGGTGCGGGACTCCAGTTGCGCCAGCATCTGTTCCAGGCTGGCTTGCAGGTCGTGTTCGGAGATGGTCAGGCGGAAAGTGCTGAGCAGCTCCCGCAGCTGCTGGTAGGCCTGATTGGTGCTGGAGGTGATTTCACCCAGAGTCTGCTCCATCAGCTCGTCGTTACCGCTGGAGATGGCCCGTTTCAGCAGCGAGGTCTGAATCTTCATGTAGGCCAGCACCTGGCCCATTGAGTCGTGCAGCTCCCGGGCGATGGTGCCCCGCTCCTCCATCAGGTACAGCCGTTCACGTTGCTGTGAGGCACGATCCAGCAGCACCGCCCGGGCGACGATGATGGCGAAGTTGTGCAGCATCTGTGGTGGCAGCGGCTGGTGGCCAAACAGCGACAGGGTGCCGAGACGCTCCTGCTCGAAGATCAGCGGTTCGCGGGTGGAGATGGGACCGTTCTGGCCGGTGTCGCCCAAGGCAACGTCCAGATCCGGACGCTCGTCGATCATCAGTTGAATGCCGTGGGCGCCGCTGTGTCGGCGCAATCGATCCAGGGCCTGGGTCAGGGTGTCGCTGCCGAGGCGATCGCGGTGGAACCACAACGAAGTCTGGTATAGGAACAGCAGACCGGCGTTGGCCTGTTCCAGCTCCTGGGTTTTTTCCTCTACCTGTTGTTCCAGGTTGTTGTACAGGCTTTCCAGCTCGCGGGCGGTCTGCTCAAAGGTGTCGCTGAGGGTCTGCAGTTCATGAAAGTCACTGCTGGGCAGCTCCAGATTGAACTTACGGCGGCTGATGGACAGGGCGGCATTCTCCAGCTGCTGTAACGGGTGCAGCACCCGCCGGCTGATGCCTCGCATCAACCAGAACCCCATTCCCATCACCGTAAACAACCCCATCAGCTGGCTGGCCAACAGCAGCATGATCTTGTTTTCCGCCTGCTGCTCCAGCATCGCTACCAGGACATCAATCTGGTCGACAAACTGGCGCACTTCGTTGACGTAGGAGCGGGAGTTACCGTTGACCGCATAGCGCTTCATCTGCTGCCAGCTGGCCATGACCTGATCGTATTGCTGGTGCAGCTTCTGAGGGTTGTACCAGCTGCGGGCCTTGCCCAGTTCATCGGAGTAGAGGATCTGCTCAAACTCCTGAATCTTCTTGTCCAGGGTGCCGCTTTCGCTGTTGGCCAGAAAGATCAGCTGGTAGGAACGCATTCGCAGGGAACCGGAGGCGTTGATCGCCTTGGCGTCGTCGACGCTGTACATCAGGGTGATCAGGGAAAACGCCGCCAGGCCACCAAAGATGAAGATGACGGTGACGATCAGGGACAGCACCGTGGCTGACAGGCTTTTGGTTCGGGTCATGGAGCGGCAATAATTAGAGACTGTGCGCCAAGCCTATCGCCTTCGCCGCCGGAATTACAAGCAGCCGTGGTTCGGTGAGGCGAAATAATCCAGGTTATCTATTCTTAGTGGGCGTTAATTGGATTCAAACCAACAACCAATAATGGAGCGCAATCGTGAACAGGATGAAACGAATGGCCATTTTGGCTGGCTTGTGTGTCCCGCTGGGGGCGTGGGCAGTCACTGAGGCGGACAACAGTAAGTTTGCCAAATTCAAGAAACAGTACGCCAGCTGGCAGCAGACGGAACAGAGCAAAGAGATCGTGGACGTGCTGGCTGAAGACCCGAGGTTGGTGGTGTTGTGGGCCGGTTATGGCTTCGCCAAAGACTACAACAAAGCCCGCGGTCACCACTACACCGTTACCGATCTGCGCAACACCCTGCGTACCGGTGCGCCCAAGACCAAAGAGGATGGGCCGATGCCCATGGCCTGCTGGTCTTGCAAGAGTCCGGATGTGCCGCGACTGATTGAAACCCAAGGCGAGAAGGAGTACTTCCATGGCAAGTGGGCCAAGGGCGGCGATCAGATCACCAATGCCATCGGTTGCGGCAACTGCCACGACAACAAGATTAAGCTAAGGCTGTCGGTGCCCTTCGCCGAGCGGGCGCTGAAGACCGCCGGACTGGAGTGGAAGACTGCCTCTAAATCGGATAAGCAGACCATGGTATGCAGCCAATGTCATGTGGAGTACTACTTTACCAAGCCCGATGTGATGGTGAAATTCCCCTGGGACAACGGCACCTCGGTGGAGCAGATGGAAGCCTACTACGACAACATCGAGTTTAAGGACTGGACCCATAAGCTGTCGAAGGCACCGATGCTCAAGGCCCAGCACCCAGGGTTCGAGACCTCCCGCAACGGTCCCCATGGTCGCAATAATGTCTCCTGCACCGATTGCCACATGCCGAAAGTGACCAACGCCGAGGGGCGCAAGTTTACCGATCACAATGTCGGTAACCCCTTCGATCAGTTCGAGTTCACCTGCAAGCGCTGTCACGATCAGGACAAGGACACCCTGGAGCAGGTGATTGCCGGCTACAAGAAGCAGGTCGGCGATCTTAAGTTGCAGGCGGAAGATCAGCTGGTGAAGGCCCACTTCGAAGCCAAGGCCGCCTGGGATGCTGGCGCCACCGAGGGGCAGATGAAAGACGCCCTGACCGCCATCCGCCATGCCCAGTGGCGCTGGGACTACGCCATCGCCTCGCACGGGGTGCATGCCCATAATCCGTCAGAGGCGATGCGGGTTTTGGGGACGTCGCTGGAGCGCAGCGCCGAGGCCCGGGCGATGCTGGCGCGGGTATTGGCGATGAACGGCGTCATGGCCGAGGTTCAGGTGCCGGACATCTCCACCAAGGCCAAGGCCCAGGCCGTGGTGGGATTGGACATGGATAAGTTGCGGGCCGACAAGGCCGAGTTTAAGAAGACCGTGGTGCCCCAGTGGGATGCCGACTATCCGGGTAAAACGGACTGAGTTTGTGGTGTGACTGCCAGCCCCGCTTCGGCGGGGCTTTTTTGTGCCTGCGACTGCACCAAAACGGAGCAACGGCTGAATAGTCATGCTTGTTTTGGTGCATAAATAGACTTTCCACATTCGCGCCTTTGTTTAACTTATTGAAATAAAACGAAATAAATTATTGGCACGGGAGTTGTAAAGGATTGGTTAACTGACTTTGGTTGAGGGATTGGACATGAAACTGGTTAGCGTAATCATCAAACCGTTCAAGCTGGACGACGTGCGGGAGGCCATCGCCGGCATTGGCGTGGAAGGGTTGACGGTCACCGAGGTGAAAGGCTTCGGGCGTCAGAAGGGGCATACCGAACTCTATCGCGGTGCGGAATATCAGGTGGATTTTCTGCCCAAGGTGAAGCTGGAGATTGCCACCTCTGCCGATAAGGTGGAGCACCTGATCGAGGTGATCAGTGAAGCCGCCCATACCGGCAAGATTGGTGACGGTAAGATCTTTGTGTATGACCTGGAGCGAGCGGTACGGATTCGTACCGGCGAGCACGACTCAGAAGCGATTTAAGTGAGGGGGAAACCATGGAAGAGTTAACAAAATTGGGTACCACGGTAACCGAACTGCGATTTGCACTGGATACGTTCTATTTCCTGATGTCCGGTGCCCTGGTGATGTGGATGGCCGCCGGTTTCGCCATGCTGGAAGCGGGGCTGGTACGCTCCAAGAACACCACCGAAATTCTGACCAAGAACATCTGCCTGTATGCCATCGCCTGTGTCATGTACCTGCTGGTGGGGTACAACATCATGTACGTCGATAACGCCGAGGCTGGCTGGTTGCCGAGTCTGGGTAGCCTGATTGGCACTCAGGCCGAGGGGGCTGACCATGCCCTGGAATCGGACTTCTTCTTCCAGGTGGTGTTTGTGGCCACCGCCATGTCCATCGTGTCCGGGGCCGTGGCAGAGCGTATGAAATTGTGGGCATTCCTGGTGTTTGCTGTTGTCCTTACCGGCTTTATCTATCCAGTTGAGGGATATTGGACCTGGGGGGGTGGCTTTGTTTCTGAATTGGGCTTTGTGGATTTCGCCGGTTCCGGCATTGTTCACATGGCCGGTGCGGCAGCAGCAATCGCAGGAGTGCTCCTCTTAGGTGCCCGTAAGGGCAAATACGGTGCCGATGGCAGCGTTCACCCTATCCCGGGATCCAACATGCCGATGGCGACCCTGGGAACCTTTATCCTGTGGTTGGGCTGGTTTGGTTTTAACGGCGGCTCCCAGTTGCTGGTATCCGATGCGGAAAACGCCTCGGCGGTGGCTAAGATCTTTGTTAACACCAACTCGGCGGCGGCTTTTGGTGCGGTGGCGGCACTGATTGTCTGTAAGCTGATGTGGGGCAAGGCCGACCTGACCATGATTTTGAACGGTGCCCTGGCCGGGTTGGTGGCCATCACCGCTGACCCGTTGTCACCGTCGCTGGTACTGGCGGGGGTCATTGGCCTGTCGGCCGGTGGTCTGGTGGTGTTCTCCATTGTCTGCATGGATAAAATTAAGTTGGATGACCCGGTTGGCGCCATCTCGGTGCACGGTGTCTGCGGTCTGTTCGGCCTGATGGCGGTGCCGCTGTCCAACGCCGATGCCGGCTTCGGCACCCAGGCCCTGGGGGCACTGATCATCTTTGGTTGGGTGTTCGGCGCCAGTCTACTGGTGTGGTTTGTACTGAAGCTGACCATGGGGATTCGGGTTACCGAAGAGGAGGAGTACCGGGGTATGGACATTGCCGACTGTGGTATCGATGCCTATCCGGAGTTTGTGACGGTCAAGGGCAGCAACTAAACTCGGCCCCGATTGACTCGCTGACAGCGCCTTCTTTGGAAGGCGCTTTTTTTGTTTTACCGGTCGCGGTGGCGTGCGCGGCAGCAAAACAGCCTGTTTTTCATTCTCGTTACCTCAGTTCATGCGTTGGAGCAAAGTCAGGAGGCGATCCATGAGGCAAACTGGGCGGATGCCGGCCGACGAAAGAACTGGCTTCCCAACAGGATGACGATTATATCTTTATGTTGTTCGGTATTATTTTGTATTCTAGGTAATCAGGAGCAACGATGACCACAGACACAGGGAGCGATATGCCTCGCGAACAGGGAGGGGTGTGTGCAGAGGGCAACCTTCATGGGTTGTATCTGCTGTTTAATGCGGAAGAGCAGGCCGAGCCGACCCTGCGTAAGGTGTTGGCCGAGATCGCCGTCTGGCTGCAGGCCTCGGCGGATCAGAATGCCGATTCCGCCTTTAATGGTTTCGTGGCCATTGGTGCCAACTATTGGGATACCCTCTATCCCGGGGCGCGCCCGCAGCAGTTGCGGCCGTTCCCCTCTTTCGAGCAGGATGACCGCAAAGCCCCGGTGCAGCCGGTGGACATCTTTGTCCATATCCGTTCCGACCGTCTCGACATCAACCACATCGCCGCCATGGAGGTGTGCCATCGCCTCAAGGGGCTGGTGCAGTTGGTGGAAGAGGTACGCAGTTTCCGTTACTTGGATAACCGCGATCTGACCGGTTTTGTCGATGGAACTGAGAATCCTCAAGGCAGTCATCGCCGCACCGTGGCACTGGTGGGCGACGAGGACGCCGGTTTTGCCGGGGGCAGTTACATCCATACTCAGCGCTATCAGCATCAGATGGCTCGCTGGAACAGCATCAGCCAGAAGCAGCAGGAAGACACCATTGGCCGCACCAAGGTGGACAATGAGGAGTACGCCAGTCAGGACAAGCCCCTGACCTGCCACATCAAGCGTACCAACCTCAAAGACGCCGACGGTAACTCCATGGAGATTCTGCGCCAGAGCATGCCTTACGGTGACATGATGGAGCAGGGGCTGTTTTTCATCAGCTGCTGCCGCACGCCGGTGCACTTCGAAGCCCAGCTGAAGTCGATGATTCATGGCGATGGCCACGGTCATTACGATCACCTGTTGAACTTCACCCAGGCGGTTACCGGTTCGGCATTCTTTGCTCCGTCGTTGGACTTTATGGAGCAGGCGGCCGGCTAGGCCTCCCGATGGACAGCAAAAGGCCCGCATTGAGCGGGCCTTTTTTGGTTCGGGGTGCCGGCGTCAGCCTTTGTAGTTGAACAGGTCTTTGACCGTTTCCAGGGCGTGGTTGATGTTGTCGGCATTGGTGGGGGCGATAAAGATGGTGTCGTCGCCGGCGATGGTTCCGAGAATGCCTTCCGGCTTACCGATGGAGTCCAGCAGGCGGGCGATCAGCTGTGCAGCGCCTGGGCTGGCCTTGACCACGATCATCGCGCCGTTGTGATCCACGTCCAGCACCAGGTTCTTCAGTGGGCTGGTGGCGGTGGGCACGCCCAGTTCTGCGGGCAGGCAGTACACCATCTCCTGTTTGGCATTTCGGGTTCGCACCGCCCCAAACTTGCTCAACATCCGAGAGACTTTGGACTGATTGATGGTGCTGAAACCGGCGGCTTGCAGCGCGGTTACGATTTCGCCCTGGGAGCCAAATCGTTCCTCTTTCAGCAGAGATTTAAACACGCGGATGAGCTCATCCTGGTTTCGGGTAGACTTCATGTGTCAGCTCGTTGTTTCTTGGTTGTTATTCACATTTTGCCTAACTGCCTGAAGATAGGCAACTGAAGGCGGATGTTTGACCACACCATGTCTGCAGCCCGGGGTCAATAAGAGATTGGTAAAATTGCCTTTAAACGCCTGTTTGGGTATGGTGGGCGCAGAAATTGAAACGCGATCCATGTCACATCAAAGGATAGATGGAGAACACCATGAAAGTAGCAGTACTCGGTGCGGCCGGGGGAATCGGACAGGCCCTGGCATTATTGTTGAAATTGAACCTGCCAAAGGGCACAGACCTGGCCCTGTACGACATCGCTCCCGTCACTCCAGGGGTTGCCGTTGATATCAGCCACATCCCTACCGCCGTTAACGCCCAGGGCTTTGCCGGAGAGGATCCGACTCCGGCGCTGCAGGGGGCCGATGTGGTGCTGATCTCCGCCGGTGTTGCCCGTAAACCCGGCATGGATCGTTCCGATCTGTTTAACATCAACGCCGGCATTATTCGTAACCTGGTGGGCAAGTGTGCCGACGTTTGTCCGGGAGCCTGCATCGGGGTGATCACCAACCCGGTAAACACCACCGTGGCCATCGCCGCCGAAGTGCTGAAAAATGCCGGCGTGTACGACAAGCGCCGCCTGTTCGGGGTCACCACTCTGGACGTGATTCGCTCCGAAACCTTCATCGCCGAAGCCAAAGGGCTGCAGCCGGATGAGGTGAAGATCAACGTGGTTGGCGGCCACAGCGGCGTGACCATTTTGCCGCTGCTGTCCCAGGTGGAAGGCGTCAGCTTCAGTGACGACGAAATCGCCAGCCTGACTGACCGCATTCAGAATGCCGGCACCGAAGTGGTGGAAGCCAAGGCCGGTGGTGGCAGTGCGACCCTGTCCATGGCCCAGGCGGCGTGCCGCTTTGGCACCGCCGTGGTGCGCGCCCTGCAGGGTGAGCAAGGGGTGGTCGAGTGTGCCTACGTCGAGGGCAATGGTGAGCACAGCCGTTTCTTTGCCCAACCGGTGCTGCTGGGCAGCAACGGGGTTGAGGAGGTGCAGGCTTACGGTGAGCTGAGTGCGTTTGAGCAGCAGGCCGTGGCTGGAATGATGGACACCCTGATTGGTGACATCAACAAGGGCGAAGCCTTTGTAAACGGTTAACCTTGCCGTCGTATCCAAAATAAAAAAGGCCTCCGAGAGGCCTTTTTTTGATTGCTTGCGTCTTAGCTGCGGCGGTCCACGGCGATGCGGGCCAGCGACTCCAGCGCGGTCTTGGCCGGGCTGTCTTTCAGGGCGGCCAGGGCGGCGATGGCCTTGTCGGCTTCCTCGTTGGCGCGCTGCATGGTGTACTCCAGGGCGCCGCAGTGGTGCAGGGCTTTGAGAATCGGTTCGATCTCTTCGGTACCGCCGTTCTCGATGGCGGCACGAATCAGCTGTTTCTCGGTGTCGTTGCCCTTTTCCATGGTGTAGATCAGCGGCAGGGTCGGTTTACCTTCGGCCAGATCGTCACCGATGTTCTTACCCAGTTCGTCGGCTTCGGCGGTGTAATCCAGCACGTCGTCCACCAACTGGAAGGCGGTGCCCAGATAACGGCCGTAATCGGCCAGGGCGTCGCAGATGGCCGGTTCCTGTTCCGCCACTACAGCGGCGAGACCGGTGGCGGCCTCAAACAGCTTAGCGGTTTTACAGTAGATCACCTGCATGTAGTTTTCTTCGGTGGTGTCGGGATCGTTACAGTTCATCAACTGCATCACTTCCCCTTCCGCCAGCACGTTGGTGGCTTCGGCCAGCCCTTCCAGTACCTTCTGACTCTTCATCTCGGTCATCATCTGGAACGAGCGGGTGTAGAGGAAGTCGCCCACCAGAACACTGGCCTGGTTGCCGAACAGGGCATTGGCGGTCTCCCGGCCGCGGCGCATGGTGGATTCGTCCACCACGTCATCGTGCAGCAACGTCGAGGTGTGGATAAATTCGATGATGGCCGCCAGGCGAATGTGGTTGTCGCCCTGGTAATCCACTGATTGGGCAGCCAGCAGGGTCAGCAGCGGCCGCATGCGTTTGCCGCCCCCGTTGATGATGTAGAAGGACAACTGGTTAATCAGTACTACGTCAGAGTGTAACTGGTCGTAGATCATCTGGTTGACCAACTTCATGTCGTTGTCGGCCAATTGGCGGATGGCGTTCAGGTCCATAATTTATCCGGCTTTGGGCTGCCAAAATCGGCAGCTGTAAGTATAATGTGCTCAGTATGGAAGCGAATTCTACCCAAATTCCGCAATCATAACAGCAGCATTTAGTGATTCATTGCGGTGATCCTCAAAATGGTCGGATCCTTTTGCGATCTTTTTCATCGTAGTGCTTGCCTGTTTTGTGTCCTTGGCGTAGAATGCCCGCCCATTGTCAACAAGTTTTAAGCCACACCCTGACCCCATAAGGCGCGGTCGGCGTGTGAAGCGGAGTTTTACTATGTACGCGGTTTTCCAAAGTGGTGGTAAGCAACACCGTGTTAGCGAAGGCCAGACTCTTCGTCTGGAGAAGCTAGACGTTGAAACCGGCAGCACCATTGAATTTGATAAAGTTCTTCTGGTTGCTAACGGTGAAGACGTAAAGGTTGGTGTTCCTTATGTTGATGGCAGCAAGATTGTTGCTGAAGTTGTGACTCACGGTCGTGGCGATAAAGTTAAGATCGTTAAGTTCCGTCGTCGTAAGCATCATCGTAAGCAGATGGGCCACCGTCAGTGGTTCACTGAAGTTAAGATCACTGGCATCAACGCTTAATCGGAGTTACTGAGAAATGGCACACAAAAAAGCTGGCGGTTCTACTCGTAACGGCCGCGATTCAGAAAGCAAACGCCTTGGTGTAAAGCGTTTCGGTGGTGAGTCTGTACTGGCTGGTAACATCATCGTTCGTCAACGTGGTACTAAATTCCACGCGGGTACCAACGTAGGCATCGGTAAAGATCACACCCTGTTTGCTACTGCAGACGGTAAAGTGAAATTCGAAGTGAAAGGCAAGCAGAACCGCAAGTTCGTAAGCATCGAAGCCGAGTAAGTCGAATACCGACCGAATACGAAGCCCCGCCAATGGCGGGGCTTTTTGCGTAATACAGATACCTTTGGGCCCACCGCAGGGCAGTTGCTTTCGCGGGCTGTGCGATCCCAAGGTATACTTGAAACAGACTTTCTAACGGGTTAAAGCGATGAAATTTGTAGATGAGGTGCTGATCCGGGTTGAAGCCGGAGACGGCGGTAGCGGCATTGTGAGTTTTCGCCGTGAAAAGTACATCCCTAAAGGCGGCCCTGATGGTGGTGACGGTGGCGATGGCGGTGACGTCTTTCTGATCGCCGATGAGAACCTGAACACCCTCATCGACTATCGCTTTGAACGTTGTCACCGGGCGCTGCGCGGCACCAATGGTAAGAGCGCCGACTGCACCGGCAAGCGCGGTGAAGACAAGATCCTGCCTGTGCCTGTGGGCACCCGGGCGCTGGACTCAGAAACCGGCGAACTGGTGGGCGATCTGACCACTCACGGCCAGAAGTTGCTGGTGGCCAAAGGTGGCTATCACGGCCTGGGTAACACCCGCTTCAAGAGCTCGGTCAACCGCACGCCGCGTCAGAAGACCCTGGGTACCCCGGGTGAGCATCGCGAGCTGAAGTTGGAGCTGTTGCTGCTGGCGGACGTGGGCATGCTGGGGCTGCCCAATGCCGGTAAGTCCACCTTTATTCGCGCGGTGTCTGCCGCCAAGCCTAAAGTGGCCGATTACCCCTTTACCACCCTGATCCCGAATCTGGGTGTGGTGCGGGCCAACATGTCCGAGAGCTTCGTGATTGCCGACATTCCCGGTCTGATCGAAGGCGCCGCCGACGGGGCCGGCCTCGGAGTGCGCTTCCTCAAGCACCTGGAACGTTGCCGGGTGCTGGTGCATCTGGTCGATGTGGCTCCCATCGATGAAAGCGATCCTGTGGAAGGCGCCAAGGCGATCATCAAGGAGCTGGAAAGCTACTCACCCAAACTGGCGGCCAAGCCACGGGTACTGGTGCTGAACAAGCTCGACCTGGTGCTGGAAGAGGAGCGTGACGCCCTGGTGGCCAGCATTGTCGACGGCCTGGGCTGGGAAGGTGAGGTGCGCACCATCAGCGCCATCTCCCGTACCGGCACCGATTCTCTGGTGAAAGAGTTGATGGAGATCATTAACGCGCTGCCAAAAGAGGAAGAGAATCAGGTGGACGATGCCGAAGTGGAGTTCAAGTGGGAACAACACCACAAGGATCAGATGCAACAGCCGGTCGTGGAAGACGACGACTGGGACGATGATTGGGACGACGACGACTACGATGTCGAAGTGGTATACCAGCGCTGATTGTTGATGATTCATAATTAAGGGGCCCCGTTGCCCCTTTTTGCTGCCTGTAACAGACGTTTTTGGGGAGAAACGAGTTTGGAGATTGCTCAGCAAAATGAGGTCACTCGCCTGGCGGTGCGGGCGGCTCAATTAATGCTGGCCTGGGGGGCTGAAAGTGAGTTGGTGGAAGACATCGGCCAGAGACTGGGAGTGGCCCTGGGGGCAGAGAGTGTGGAGTTGTCCATCTCCTCCAACTCGCTGGTGATGACCACCCTGTTTCGCCAGCGCTGTGTCACCACCACCCGACGCTTGCGGGATCATGGTCTGAACATGGCCATGGTGTGTGAAGTGCAGCGGATCTGCGTGATGGCCGAAAAGGGGCTGCTGGACATTGATCAGGTGGGCAGCAAGCTGCGTAACCTGACCCCCTGGAGCTGGAACCCCTGGTTGGTGGTGGCCATTATCGGCCCCTCCTGTGGCAGCTTTGCTCACCTGTTTGGGGCCGACGATACTGCGGTACTGCTGACGGTGCTGGCCTCCTGCATCGGCATGGTGGTGCGACAACAGCTGGCCAAACGTCATTTCAATCTGCTGATCAACTGGGCTTCCACCGCTTTCGTGACCACCTTGGTGGCGCGGTTGGCGGCCATGGTGTGGCCAACCCCGGACGCCGATGTGGCGATGGCGGCGGCGGTGTTGATGCTGGTGCCCGGCTTCCCGTTGCTCAACGCCATCAGTGACATGGTCAAAGGCCACTATAACGTCGGTCTGGCCCGTTGGGGGCAGGCGACCCTGATGACCGCGTCGGCGGCCATCGGCATCACCCTGGCAATGCAACTGACCGGGATGGGCTGGCTATGAACCTGATGCAGCTGCTGATCAATGGCGCCTATGCTTCGGTTCCCGCCGTGGGCTTTGCCATGGTGTTTAACGTTCCCGGCCGTTTCCTGTGGCGCTGCGCCCTGGCTGGCGGTGTCGGCCACATGGTGAGAGCCGTGTGTATGCACTGGGGGGCGCCCATTGAATGGGCCACCTTTGCGGCGGCGGTGATTGTCGGTGGCTTGTCCACCCTATGGTCGAGGCAGACCCTGGCGCCGATGCAGTTGTTTGGGGTGGCGGCGATCATTCCGATGATTCCTGGCACCTTTGCCTTCAATACTGTCATCGGCCTGGTGGAGATGAGCGCCATCGGTGTCACCGATGCCACCCTGATGCCGGTGGTGTACAACGCCTTGAAAACCATCTTTATACTGGGTGCGCTGAGCGTCGGTCTGGCGATGCCAAACCTGTTGCTGTTTCGCACCAAATCAATCATTTAGGGACTCATGATGCGCATCTCAATGATCGCCTGTATGGCGGCCGATCGGGTGATCGGCAAGGACAACCAAATGCCCTGGCATCTGCCGGCAGATCTGAAGCATTTCAAAGCCGTCACCATGGGTAAGCCGGTGGTGATGGGGCGGCGTACCTATGAGTCCATCGGCCGGCCATTGCCGGGCCGGCATAATGTGGTGATCAGCCGCCGGCCCGACTATCGTCCGGACGGTGTCAGCGTGGTGGCCAGTATCGATGCCGCACTGGCCCTGCTGGCGGCCGAGGAGGAGGTGATGATCATCGGCGGTGGGCAGTTGTATTCGAGCCTGATGGCCCGTGCCGATCGTTTGTACCTGACTCTGGCGCAGATGCAGGTGGAGGGCGACACCCGTTTTCCCGAGTACCATCCCGAGGCGTGGCGAGAGGTGGAGCGTCAGGTTCACCCGGCCGATGAACGCAACAGTTGTGATCTGCATTTCGTTGTTCTTGAACGGATTGTGAGCGGCGTTTAATCCATCGATTTTTGTTATGACATCTCCCTTGTGCAATTTGATTCGTTCAGGTCTTGCGGTATCCTGTCGCTGTTAGCTAAAGGTAAGCGGAAATAACGATAAGTAACAAGGAGTGGCAAAAATGAAAAAAAGATTGAGTCTGGTGGCAACAGGTGCCCTGGCGCTAAGCCTGGCATGGGTAGCCCCGGTTCAAGCTAACGACCAGCTGATTGCCAATATTTGTCAGTACGTTCAAGCCGATAACAAGACCCGTCTACGCAAGAAATTGAAAGAGTCCCGCATTAAGGTGCGCACCATCTACGACGGCATTAAGTGCAATGGCGAAAGCATGATTCGCAGCGCCATGACCAATAATGCCGATGGCGTAGGGGTGTTTCTGGTGAAGAAACTGTCGGCGGCCCAGCTAAAGGCCAAAGAGCAGGATGGCCAGAGCGTGTTGGAGTGGGCCAGTGCCCATGGCCATGGTGGCAGCACCATCGTCAGCGCCATCAACGATCGCATCGGCGGCTGATTCTTTCCCTCTGTACTCCGAAGGGCGACCGTGTCGCTCTTTTTTTATGCCTGGACGAGTAGAAAAAAGGCGGCCATTGGCCGCCTGGTTATTCGGACCGGGTTGCGAATCAGGAGACCTTGAACTCCCGTACCTGCTGCTGCAACTCCTCGGCCAGTTGGGCCACCTGCTGACTGGAGGCGGCGGTCTGCACCGCTCCGGCCGAGGTTTGTTCGGAGATGGTGGCGATCTGCTCCAGCTTCTCGGAGATGGTCTGCGAGACCGTATTTTGTTCACCGGCCGCCTGGGAGATCTGGTTGCCGGCATTGACCACCCGCCCCATCGACTCACTGATGGCTTCCAGGGCGGCGTTGGCCTCTTCGGTGGTGGTGACGCTGTGCCGGGCCTGATCCTGGCTCTGCTGCATCACCCGCTCCGCTTCCTTGGCGCCGGCCTGTACCACTTCGATCATCTGCTGAATCTCGGTGGTGGACTCTTGAGTTCGGGAGGCCAGCGAGCGCACCTCATCGGCGACCACCGCAAAGCCTCGGCCCTGTTCGCCGGCCCGCGCCGCTTCGATCGCGGCGTTCAGTGCCAGCAGGTTGGTCTGCTCGGCGATGCCGCGAATCACGTCCAGAATGCTGCCGATGGCGGCGGTGTCGCTGTTGAGCTTGTTGATGACGCCTGCGGCCTGTTCCACCTCATTGGCCAGGGTCTGAATCAACTGGCCGTTGTTCTCAGACAGGGCACGGGCCTGACGGGTTTCGTCATCGGCTTGCTGGGTTTCGCCCAAGGCATCGTTGGCGCTGGTAGACACTTGGTTGGCGGAGCTGGACAACTCGTTGGTGGCACTGGCCACCTGATCGATCTGGCTGGACTGTTCCTGGATACCCGAGGTGGTCTGGGCGGTCACCGCGGAGGTTTCTTCGGCGGCGGCGGCCAGCTGGTCGGCGCGCTCCAGGATGGAGCGGATCAGCTCCCTGAGGCTGTCGGACAGGGCGTTGATGTTGCGGGCCAGTCGGCCAAATTCATCCCGGCTGTCGATCTCGATCCGCTTGGTCAAATCGCCGCCGGCCAGGACGGCCAGCGCTTCGTTGACGTGGGCCAGAGGTCGGGTGATGGAGCGGACAGTGACCACGCTGATAAAGGTGGCCACCACGATGGACAGCAGCATCACCGCCAGGGTTTCGGTGCGGGTGGACTGCAATGAATCGATGGCCAGATCGCCGGTCTCGGTGTTGATGGTCGCCAGTCGTTGTTGCAGATCCTGGCTGATGGCCATCAGTGCCTGGTAGTGGCGTTGGCTGTTGGCCAACTGGGTCTCGATGGACTCGTTCAGGCGCAGGTTTTCCGCCTGCAACTGAATCAGGCTGTGCTCGGAGGCCAGCTGGTTGGTCATCAGCGTCAGGTAGTCGGTCAGCTCGGTGACCAGTTCCTCCTGCCCCACTTCGGCAGCGTCGTTTTTGAGGGATTCGACCCGGTAGTCGATACTGCGCAGCAGGAATTCGGTTTCCTGTTTCAGGATGTCGAGATCGGCTGTGGTGCTGATCTTGTCCAACTCCAGTGCGATGGACACCATGTTGGCTACGGCGGTATCCAGGTTGTTGGCCTCGCCGGCCATCTGCTGCTCCCGCGGATCCTCGGATACCTCAAGATCCATGATGTCCAGCAAAATTGAGCTGGCGTCATCACCGGCGGTCTCCATGACCTCGGCCTCTTCGAGCAGTTGTGCCTGCTTGACGATCAGCGTGCGTTTATCGGCGAGCACCTGCTGCCAGCTGTTTTGGAACTGGCGCAACAGGCCGGCGCTGTCACCGCTGTTCAGGCCAAACTCCGGACGCGACGCCAGCAGCGAGTCGAGGGTGCTTAACTGGTCTGCGAACAGCGATTGCTGCTGGTTCAATTCCGTCTCCAGCTGCAGCAGTTTGTCCAGCTCTTCACTGTCGTGTGCCGACTGGATGTTGATGTACTGGTTATTGAGATTCTGGGTGATTTCGTTGACTTTGTCCTTGGCCGGGACAGAGAAGCTCTGGAACACGCGGGTGTGGTTTTCGACGTTGTTGATGCTGTTCAGCGACAGGCCACCAAGAATCAACAACAGCAAGGTGACGAACGTGAATCCGCCAATGATGCGCAGCGAGACCGTAAGTTTCATTGTTAGTATTATCCTTAGCTAATATTCCCCCATACAAAGTCATGGTAACAAGCTAAAGACGGGTTTGCAGTAATTAGTTAATCGGCGGAGGGCGCGAAAAATAAGCAGGGCTTGTACTGACGGGTGACCACTTTTTGACGCTTTAGCCCCAGTTCTGTAAAGCCTGCTGGGTATAGCGTTTATCCTCTTCCAAACACCAAAAAGTCAGCCAATTCCCCCAACAGGCACCGGTATCCAGGCTGATGGCATTGGGGTGGCGGGTGTGTCCCATCAGGGCGGCCCAGTGACCGAAAACGATTCGGTAATGGTTTAATAACGGATGGGGATGACTGAACCAGGGTAACAGTTCACCTTCACCGTCGGGACCGCCGGCTTTGCTGTAGAAATCCAGCCGCCCGTCGGGGTGGAGCAGGCGCATGCGGGTCAGGCAGTTGATGGTATAGGTTTGTCGTTGGTAATCGTCGCCGTCCGGATCCCAACGGTCCGGTTTGTCGCCGTACATCTGGGCGATAAAGTCCAGGTAGTTGTCCGACTGCAGCGTGTGGCTGACCTCGGCCGACTGACGCAGCACGGTGTCCAGATCCCAGTGGGGCGGCACGCCGGCGTGGGTCATCAGCAATTTGTGTTCCGGCAGGTGACAGTGAAGCGGTTGTTGGCGCAGCCACTGAATCAGCTGGTCACACTCGGCGGACTCCAGCAGCTCTTGCTGACGATCTTTAGGTTTGGGCCGTTTCAGTCCGGCGTGGACGGCAAACAGGTGCAGGTCATGGTTGCCAAGCACCGTGCGCCCGGCGTCGCCCAGCTGCCGAAACAGCTGCAGCACCTGCAGTGAGCCCGGTCCCCGTGCCACCAGATCACCGGTGGACCAGAGTACATCATGGTCAGGATCGAAGCGAACCTTGTCCATTAGCCGCCGCAGTTCGTCGTAGCAGCCCTGAATGTCGCCGACAAAGTAGTTGGCCATGCTTAATGCAGACTCCGGGGTTTGCACAGTGGGAAACGATCGATGGGACTTTGCAGCACTTCGCCGTTGTCGCTGAGCAGGGTGTAGAAACCGGTCATGCTGCCCACCGGCGTGGCCAGGGCTACCGAACTGCTGTATTCAAAGCGTTCGCCGGGGGCCAGGGTTGGTGTCTGTCCCACCACCCCTTCGCCACTGACCTTGTTCAGGCTGCCATTACCGTCGGTAATCTGCCAGTGGCGGTGGGTTAGGGTCAGCGCCTGTTCGTGGCAGTTTTCCAGCGTTATGGTGTATTGAAACAGGTAGTGCTGCTGATCCGGATCGGATTGAGATTCAATGTAGTGGCATTGAACCTCAACCTTCAGGGGGGCGAGTCGGCTGGACATCAGTTTACTTGCGACACAGGTAGTTGGCGATGGCCACAAATCCGGACACCGGCAGTTGCTCCGGCCGTAGGGTGGGGTCGATGCCGATGGTGGCAAAGGCCTCGTCGTCCAGTTGACCCTTAAAGCTGTTACGCAGGGTTTTACGGCGCTGGTTGAAGGCGGTCAGGCAGACCTTGCTGAGTACATCCACGTCGTCCACCGGGTAGGGCTTCTCGGTGTGGGGTACCAGTCGCACTACGGCGGAATCCACCTTGGGCGGCGGGGTAAAGGCGCCGGGGCCGACTTCCAGTACCGGTACGGTCTTGCAGTAGTACTGGGCCATTACCGTCAGGCGGCCGTAGTTCTTGTGTCCCGGGCCGGCACACAGTCGCTGTACCACCTCTTTCTGCAGCATAAAGTGCATGTTTTCCAGATGCTCGGCGTACTCGAACAGGTGGAACATCAGTGGTGTCGAGATGTTGTACGGCAGGTTGCCGAAGATCTTCATCTTCTTGCCGGGCTCAATCAGGCTGGAGAAATCAAATTTCAGGGCATCACCCTGATTGATCTTCAGCTTCTGGCCCCAACCGGGTTGTTCGGTCAGGCGGGCGGCCAGATCCCGATCCAGCTCGACCACGTTCAGGCAGTCCACCTGTTCGGCCACTGGCTGGGTCAACGCGCCCAGGCCCGGACCAATCTCGACCAGAGTGTGGTCGTTGGTAGGATGAATGGCGGCGACGATGCGATCGATGACCGTCATGTCATGGAGAAAGTTTTGGCCGAAGCGCTTACGGGCACGGTGGCCCATATGAACATTGTTGCTCATCGATTGTGGTTACTTGTCAGTTCAATTGCTTTATTCAGGGCGACGACGAAACTGCCGGAGTCGGCTTGGCCGGTGCCAGCCAGCTCCAGGGCGGTGCCGTGGTCGACGGAGGTGCGGATAAAGGGCAATCCCAGAGTAATGTTGAGGGATTTTCCGAATCCTTTGTATTTTAGCACTGGTAGGCCCTGATCGTGATACATCGCCAGCACCACATCGCAATTTTCCAGGTATTTAGGCTGGAACAGGGTGTCTGCGGGCAGCGGGCCGATCAGGTTCATGCCTTCGGCCCTGAGTAGATTCAGAGTCGGTTCAATGACTTCAATCTCCTCTTTACCCAGATGGCCGCCTTCGCCGGCATGGGGGTTGAGGCCACACACCAGAATGCGTGGGTCCGTCAGGCCAAACTTGTCCTGCAGGTCGCGGTGCAGAATCCGGGTGACCTGCTCCAGTCGCTGTGGAGTGATCGCCTTGGAGACGTACGCCAGTGGAATGTGGGTGGTCACCAGCGCCACCTGCAGGCCTTCGGTGGCCAACACCATCACCACGTCCTGACAGTTAGCTTGCTGGGCAAAGTATTCGGTGTGACCGGAGAAGGGGATGCCGGCCTGGTTGATGATCCCTTTGTGCACCGGGCCGGTGACCACGGCGGCGAAATCGCCGCTCATGTTCTTCTCGCTGGAGAACCTGAGGGTGTCCACCACGTAACTGCTGTTCTTATCGTTCAGCTCGCCACATTTTACCGGTGCATTGACTGAAAATGGCGCAATGGTCAGGGTGCCGGCCTGCTGTGGCTGGGCCTCCTTTCCTGGCTGGTAGGGCTGCAGCTTGATCGGCAGCCCCAGCATCTTCGCCCGCTCAATGATCAGATCAGGGTCGGCGCAGACCACCAGTTCAACCGGCCAGTCCTGCTGAGCCAGTTGCACCACCAGATCCGGGCCGATACCGGCGGGTTCCCCCGGGGTTACCGCGATACGTACGGTCATTGAGTCTCCACAACTTCGATGTAGGCTTTGGCCCGCATCTCCTGAGACCAGGCGTTGGCCTGTTCATTGAATTTACGACGGAACAGCAGTTGATAGGCGCGATCGCTGTTCATCTTGGCGGTGGTATCTGTGGTGCGCCGATCCATCAGCTGCACTACGTGCCAGCCGTGGGTCGAGCGGAAGGGTTCGCTGTATTCGCCCTTCTTCAGTGACGCCAGGGTGTCTTTGAATGCCGGCACGTACATGCCGGGATCGGCCCAACCCAGATCACCGCCTTTAACGGCGCTGCCCGGATCTTCAGAGTACTGCTTGGCCAGTTCGGCAAAGTCAGCGTCGCCATTGCGCACCTGCTTGAGGAAGTCATCCAGCATCTGCTTGGCCATGTCTTCGCTCAGGATCGGCGACGGCTGCAGCAGAATATGGCGAGAGTGAACCTCGTCGACTTCCTGAATCTGCTGACCGCGGGTGTCCAGGATCTTGATGATGTGGAAACCGGCACCGCTTTTTACCGGACCGATGATGTCGCCGGCTTTACGGCCGCGCACCAACTCGGCAAACAGGGTCGGCATCTCGTTGACGTTCATCCAGCCCCAGTTTCCCCCTTCCAGTGCCTTAGGCCCGGAGGAGGCGGAGATGGCGGTCTTGGCAAAATCGGCGTCGTCGTTCAGCAGTGCCAGCACCTTATCGGCACGGGTACGGGCCTCTTCCACCGCCTTGGGGGTGTCGTTGGAGACGCTGATCAGGATGTGGCCCATGTTGAATTCGGTGCTCTGCAGGCCCTGGTCTTCAATCATTTTCACCAGGGCGTCGATCTCCTGTGGAGAGACCTGCACGCGGCGCTGAACCTGCACCCGCTGTACTTGGCCCAGAATGATCTCGCGGCGGATGTTCTCCCGGTACTGGGCGTAGTTGTCGCCACCGGCTTCCACTTCCGCTTTCATCTGCTCCAGAGTCAGGTCCTGATCCTTGGCCATGTTCTCCAGGGTTTGATCCAGCTGAATGTCGCTGATCACCATACCCATGCGATCCGCCATCTGCATCTGCAGGCTCTCGTTGATCAGGCGATCGATCACCTGAGTGCGCAAGGCGGTATCGGAGGGGAGGGCTTGTCCGCTTTGCAGCGCCGAGCGTTTGATGTTCTCAACCCGTTCGTCGATCTCACTTTCCAGAATAATGCCGTCATTTACCAATACGGCGACGCGATCCAAAAGCTGCGGCTGTGCCAGCGCGGATCCCGCCATGGCGAACGCTGCCACGGCACTAATAATTAAATTGCGAACCTTCATCCTTCATCCATTTTTTTCGGTGCAGTTATCGCTTAGAGCTTCGACTTCAGCGACGGTTCCTGCACTGTAACACATTTGTTTTGTCAGTTTTTGAGGTAGTAGGGGCGGCGATAGTTGAACAAGCCCTCATCCAGCATGTCGCTGACGCCCAGCGGACCGGAAGATCCTAGCCCTTTTAACTCAAAGGTCAGGGACCAACTGGTGTCGTAGTCGTCCCTCTGACTGATGGTGGTAAAGCCACTGTCACTGTAGTTGGTGTTCAGGTGACGGTCGTAGGTCAGGCGCACGGCCCAGCAGCACGACTCCCACTGAACGCCGGCGTAGCTTTCGACGGTACGGTTGAGGTTGCCGTCGTAATAGTAGTTGCCAACGAAGTAGGTGTCCTTGGCGATGGGCCAGGTGGTGCGAAAACCAAACTGGTTGATGTCGATGAACTCGCCGGTTTCCTCATCGATGGCCAATTCCGGTACATAACGGTGTGAGAACTGCACCAGCTTGTTGTTGCCGGGGCGGTAGTCCAGGGTCACTTCCGACTTGTTGGTGGTGCCGGCATTGGTATCCAGTTGCAGTGAGCCGGCCAGGAACCAGTGTTCGGCGGCCTGCATGTCCAGTTCCATGGCCAGGGCCGAGCTGGATTGCTGAATCTGGTTGGATTCGTTAGGCAGGCTGACCTCGCTGTCGGACAGGTAGAAGATCTGGCCCAGGGCGAAACGCATCTTCTCCTGGTTGTTGTCGTCGAAGAAGCGGGTGGCCACACCCAGAGTCAGCTGGTTGGCGTCGGCGATGCGATCCAGGCCGGAGAAGCGGCGATCGCGGAACAGGCCGTTGTAGTCGTCCTGCAGCTGAGCGGTGTCGTAGACGCCGATGTCAGACTGATCCTGGTGGGGAATAAACAGGTATTGGGCCTGGGGTTCCAGGGTCTGCCGGTAGGGGCTGCCGGAAAAGGTCAGTTGACGCTCGAAGTTGGCCTGGCCGTGAACCCGGAACTGGGGCAGGGTCCGGCTGACAAACTGGTCCAGATCGTCATACAGCGGCTCGCTGTTGTTGCTGGGCACATCCTGCTGGTAGAAGGTCTGCATCAGCTTCATTTCGGTGGTCAGGCTGCCCGCCGGAGTCTGGTAGGGCAGGGTCAGCGTCGGTTCCATGTGCCAGCGAATGGCGCTGAGCTGGCTGTTGTCCTGGTGGGTAAAGTTGGTCAACTCGGTGTCAAAGTTGAAGTCCAGTCCCTGATAGAAAGCCGGCATCCGGTACTGGTAAGACAGCTGCGGCATCACTTGAAACGGATCCTGATCATCGCCCAGTACCTTGATGTCCTGCACCTTGATGCCCAGGTTCCAGTTTTCCTGGAAGTAAGACGCTTCGCCCACACGACTCAGCTGGTTGTCGGTGCTGGCGCTGATGGCCGAATCGAAGTCGTTAAAATAGTTGTCGTCACTGATGGTGGCGTAGTCGGCGTGCAGACGCCAGCCATTGTCCAGCCGGGAGCTGTGTTCCCAGGAGTAGGCGTAGCGATCCGGGCTGCCGGTGAGGCTGCTGAGACGGTCGTTGCCGATGTACTCCAGGTTGACCATGCCGGCATGCTGCTCGGTCAGGTAGCGGCCTTCGGTGGCCAGCCAGACGCCGCGGGAACTCATCACCTGCGGGGTGATGGTCATGTCGAAGTTGGGGGCGATGTTCCAGTAAAACGGTGCCTTAACGTCGACGCCATTTTTGGTGCTGGTGCTGAATGAGGGAAACAGGAAGCCGGTTTTGCGTTTGTCGGATACCGGTACCGTCATGTAGGGCACGTAGAACACCGGGGTATCGAACAGCCGCACCTGGGCACTGTAGATCTCGCCCCACTCTTCGTTACTGTCGATGATGATCTTGTCGGCCTTCAGTTCCCAGTCGGGAACCTCGGCGGGACAGGTGGTGAACGAGCCCCCCTGCAGGACGATGTTGTTGTCGTCGGTGATCTGCAGCTTTTTGGCGTCGCCGTGAACCTGCTGACCGTGAAGCCAGTATTTGGCCTGGCTTAGGGTGGCGTTGTATTTGTCGGTGTCGGCGGTCAGATCTTCGGCGGTGATGGTGACCTGCGGATCCTGATACACCAGATCGCCATTGGCCAGCACCCTCTGCTCCAGCTGCAGCACTTCGGCGTTGTCGGCGTTGATGGCACGGTTGCCCTGGCGCAGTTTGACGTCACCCTGAAACTTGGCCGAGACGCCGGCGATGGCCTGGCTTGAATCGGCGCGCACGGTTACCGGTGCGGATGAGGCTTGTTCATCGGTTGTGGCGTTGGGGTCGACCATCATGGGTACGGGAAGGGTAATGGTGCACTGGGTATCCGGGACCAGCACCTGTCCTTCCTGGCTCCACGCCGCAAAGGGCAGGCAACAACATGCAACTGCGAGTTGATAGCGCATTTTTATCCTTTTGGAATGCTTGCAATTGGCAGGGGCGCTCTGCTCCCTATACCATTGCAAAAGAGTCCCCGTCCGCTGGCCGGGACACCGCTCCCCAAAGGGCGTTAAACCGACCGACTCCACGACGCCACACTGGCCTGAGAGGAGTTTAGTATGCTGGACAGAGACTTAATAAAATTGGTTAAAAGAACCTAATTATTCTACCGGCAAACGAAAACCATTTTTCGCCCGCGCAAAAGACGTATGATAAAGCAATTTTTAACTTTGGGCTATTCAAGGGGCAGAGATGCAAGATAGCCGTCGAGATCAGCTGCAAGGCTGGCTTAATCAATGCTTTAGTCCATCGATTCAGGATTTGGTTCTGATCTTCGGAGACGCCAGTTACCGGCGTTATTTCCGCTTTTCCCACCAGGGTCACAGTTACATCGCGGTGGATGCGCCGCCGGATAAGGAAAACAGTGCGCCATTTGTGGCCATGACCCGGGCCTATCACCAGGCCGGTTTGCCTGCTCCAGAGATAGTGCATTCGGATCTTAAGCTGGGCTTTATGTGTCAGAGCGATCTCGGAGATGAACACCTGCAGCGGCGGCTGTCGGCCTCGACCCTGGCGCACTGGTACCAGCAGGCGCTGTCGCTGCTGCCGAAGATTGGCGCCATCACCGCCACCGAAACCGGTCCGCTGCCGGCCTATGACGAGACGCTGTTGCGGCAGGAGTTGTCGTTGCTGCCACAGTGGTTCCTCAAGGTTCACCTGGATCAGGAGCAGTGCCGCGAGTTCGATGCCCTGTGGCCGTCGCTGTGCGACCTGCTGGTGGACAACGCCCTGTCGCAGCCTCAGGTAGGGGTGCATCGGGACTACCACTGCCGCAACCTGATGGTGGTGGATCAGCAACTGGCGATCATCGACTATCAGGGCGCGGTGCTGGGGCCGGTGACCTATGACCCGGTATCGCTACTGAAAGACTGTTACGTCCGCTGGACGCCGGAACAGTTGACGCCGCTGCTGGACAGCCACTATCGGCGGTTGTCGGCGCTGGGTTGGCTCAACGGCGCCGATCGGCAGCAGTTTCAGCGTTGGTATGATCTGACCGGCCTGCAGCGGCACCTGAAGGTGTTGGGGATTTTTGCCCGTCTGTGCCATCGCGACGGCAAACCCGGTTACCTGGCGGATCTGCCGCGGGTGCTGGATTACGTCATCGAGGCTGCCGACCGCTACGACGACACCCGACCCCTGGCGGTGCTGGCCCGTCAGTGGCGCCATCAACTGGAGGCGCAGGCGTGAAAGCGATGATTCTGGCGGCCGGCCGCGGCGAACGGATGCGGCCGTTGACCGACACCACCCCCAAGCCGCTGCTGCCACTGGCGCAGACGCCGCTGATTGAATACCACCTGCGACGACTGGCGGCGGCCGGCATCCGCGAGGTGCTGATCAACACCGCCTGGCTGGGGCAGCAGTTTCCCGAGCAACTGGGTAACGGCGCGCGCTGGGGGCTGAACATTACCTACCAGCATGAACAGCAGGCGCTGGAAACCGGCGGCGGTATCTTGAAAGCGTTGGGCTGGCTGGGCTCGGCACCGTTTCTGGTGGTCAACGGCGACGTCTACTGTGAGCTTGAGTTCGATGGGCTGCCGACGCTGGCCGAGGCGGATCTGGGCCACCTGTGGTTGGTGCCCAATCCGACTCACAATCCCGACGGCGATTTTGTGCTGCAGGCGGGGCGGGTCAGCGATCAGGGGCAGCCACGGCTGACCTTCTCCGGCATCGGCCTGTACCGGCCGGCGCTGTTTGCCGGATGCCAGCCCGGCCGCTTTGGCCTGGCGCCCTTGCTGCGCCGGGCGATGAAACAACAGCGCATCAGCGGGACGATCTATTCAGGGCGGTGGTGTGACGTAGGCACGCCACAGCGGTTACAACAGTTGGAGCAGGGTTTAGATGCAGATTTGGGGTAAGGTATTCGGCGGTTTGCTGGGGTTCTTTTTTGGCCGCATTGCCGGAATGATTTTTGGTGCCTGGCTAGGACACATTCTGGTGGACAAGCGGCGTACGCCCACCTCGGGCCCGCGCCAGAACCTGTTTTTCCACACCACCTTTGCGGTGATGGGGCACGTGGCCAAGGCGTCGGGGCAGGTGACCTCGGCGGACATCGCCCTGGCCTCGGCGGTGATGGACCAGCTGCGGCTGTCCGGAGACGCCCGTCGTGAGGCACAGGCCGCGTTTCGGGAAGGCAAGGCCGCCGATTACCCGCTGCAGGAGCGGCTCAAGCAGCTGAAGCTGGTGATGGCGTTTCGCCGGGATCTGGCGCGGATGTTTCTTGAGATTCAGATTCAGATCGCCCTGTCCGACGGCAGCATTGACGACAAGGAGCGCGCCATCCTGATGGAGATCGCCCGCCAGCTAGGGTTTTCACCCCAGGAGCTGGAGCAGATGCTGTCGATGTGGCAAGGGGAGCACCACTATCGGGCCAGTGGTTCACAGGGACCGAGCCTGGATGACGCCTACCGTCTGCTGGGGGTCAGTGCCGACGATGACGATCGCCAGATCAAGCGCGCCTACCGCAAGCAGATGGCACAACATCATCCGGATAAGCTGGCCAGCCAGGGTCTGCCGGAGGAGATGATGACTCTGGCCCGGCAGAAGAGTCAGGACATTCAGGCCGCCTGGGAGGTGGTTCGCAGTGAGCGCAAGCTGAGGTAAGTCAGGCACAGGGAGGGCGGCCATGAGCTGGGACAACAGGGAGGCGGATGCCCTTAATCGGGCGTTGCAGCAGTGGCAGCAGCAGGGACTGCTGGATGCCGACACCGTCCGGCGGTTAACGGCCACCATTGAGGTGCGGCGGTTTGACTGGCGCCGGCTGGCCCGCTACAGCTTCCTGGTGGCGTTGGTTTCCCTGGGAGTGTCGGTGGCCAGTGTGCTGTTGGATCCGCGGGTGATCGACTGGATCGCCAGTGTATTTCAGGCGCCGGTACTGGTGCGTTCCGTCGGGCTGGCGTTGTTGGCGCTGGCACTGCTGATTCAGGGGCAGCGGCTACGTCAGCGGGATCGCCGCCGCCGTTACCAGGTGGAAGCGCTGTTTCTGGGGGCGGTGTGTGCCATCGGCGGCGCCCTGGTGTATCTGGCGGATTACCTGTCTGTGGATGAGTCGGTGTGGCGCTGGTGGCTGCTGTCGGCGGTGACGGTGTACGCCCTACTCGGGCTGTGGTTGAGATCGTCGCTGATCTGGGCCGTCGCTCTACTGACCCTGGCGCTGTGGTTGCTGGTGCACTCGGTGCAGCAGGTGGGCTGGGAAGCGCTGTGGTATGGCATGAATCCACCGGCGCGTCTGGCTCTGCTGGGCGCAGTGCTGGCATTGTCGGCGACCGCCATGTCGCGCCCGGCCTGGCGGCCTCTGTGGTCCCCGACCTGGCACATCGGCCTGAGCCTGATGTTCATCAATCTGTGGTTGCTGACTCTGTTTGGTAACCACCACGATCCGCAGTTGTGGTCGGCCCAGCCGCAGTGGCAACTGTGGCCCTGGGCGCTGCTGGCGGCGCTGGTCAGTGTGGCGGCCATGCTCTGGGGGCTGCGGTGTGACGAGGCCGGCCTGCGTCTGTATGGGCTGGCATTCCTGATACTCAACCTCTACAGCCGCTTCTTCGAACAGTTCTGGGACAGTCTGCATAAGGGAGTGTTGTTTGCCATTGCCGGGGCAAGCTTCTGGCTGCTGGGGCGCCAGGCTGAACGAATCTGGAACCGCAGTCATTCACCAGATGATTCCCGTCGATCGCGGTGATATTATCTGGGCTCAACTAGCTGTTTAGTGGTGCTTATGAATATCTCTGCCTCGACCGTCAGTTATGCCGCGGTACGCCTCCCGGGAACGGACACCCCTCCGAAGGAAGCCCTGCAGGACAATAAAGAGGTGATTCTGGCGGTCACGGCCCGCCAGCAACAACAGGCGACCGTGGACGCCTACCTGACTTCGGCCGGTGTCAATCAAGACGACGGCGGTGAGGTCAGCCAGGCAATGGCGTTTGCCGACAGTGTCCGCCGGGCGGAGGCGCTGGCGCAGATCGACCAGCATTACACGCCCCGGTCCGCAGATCCGGTGGCGGAACAGTACTACCCATCAGAGCCGGTTTCGGGTCGCTATCTGAGTGATGAGGTTTAAATAAGAATAGTTTGCATTCAGCCTCGATTCGTCGTACAGTAATGACGTCGGCTGGCAACTCCTAACCGACTCTCATCATCTCCTGCACGACCTGTCTCTTCGGAGACCCAACGCCCTCTGACGCACCATCAGGGGGCGTTTGTGTATCTGCAGCCATGCTCCCAGCTCTTTGTCCTGTCAACAAAGCTCGTGCTAATGGCGACTACCGGCGCAGGCCGTACCGATGCTTTATTTGTAAAAACAACTGATTGTGAAAATGCCGCAGTGGAGTTCGGTTTTTCGGTATTGACCGGCGGGCGGCCCCCCCTACAATGAGCCGCTTTTTCTCTGGAGATAAACATCATGAATAAGTGGTTGATGGCAATGCTGGCGGTGATTCTGGTCGTGCCGACCTGGGCGACGCCTCGAGTGGGGATTCAGTTGGGCAGCGACAACGGCGTGACCGTGCATGCCCAGGGCTGGGATGTGGGCGTCAGTGTGGAGCGCTTTGCGGTCAGTGTCGATCGTCGCATCCCCTCCAACCTGAACCCGGCCCTCTATTTCGGTGTCGGAGGCATGATCAGTGATACCGATGATGAGGAGATTGGCCTGCGGGTTAAGGCGGGAGTAGCGACTCAGATCGATCAGTTGGAGCTGTTTGCCGAACTGGTGCCGGTGTTTTATCCCGGCAAGGATCTGGAGATGGATCTCGACTATAGCCTTGGCCTGCGGATTCGTTTCTAATGAGCGGATGACCCCATGCATTAACTGGCTGAGGAGCGGCAATGAAGCAACTGGTGGTACTGGACGGACACACCCTGAATCCGGGGGACTTGAGCTGGGCGCCGCTACAGGCGCTGGCATCGATCCGGGTGCATGAGCGGACGCCGGAGTCACAGATTGTGGCCCGGGCTTCAGGGGCCGAGTTGCTGATGACCAACAAAACCCCATTGACTGCCTCGACCCTGGCACAGCTGCCGAACCTCAAGTACATAGGGGTGCTGGCCACCGGCATCAACGTGGTGGATATTAAGGCCGCCCGAGAACGCGGCATTCTGGTTACCAATGTACCGGCCTATGGCCCCGCTTCGGTGGCGCAGATGGCGATGGCGCACCTGTTGCATCATAGTAGCCGGGTGGCCTGGCACCACGGCCGGGTTGCTCGAGGGGACTGGAGCGACAGCGACGACTTCTGTTTCTACGACGGGCCGTTGCAGTCCCTGGAGGGACAGACCCTGGGGCTGGTGGGTTACGGCGAAATCGCCCGCAGGCTGGCGGCCATGGCCGAGGGCTTTGGCATGCAGGTGGTGCTCACCACCCCAAGCCCCAAAACCGGCTTGCCCGACGGCCGCCGCTGGATGCCACTGGAGGCGCTGTTGCAATGCGCCGATGTGGTCAGCTTGCACTGCCCGCTGACCGACAACAACCAGGGCATGATCGACGCCCGTCGCCTGGCGCTGATGAAACCCACCGCCATATTGATCAACACCGCTCGCGGGCCGCTGGTGAATGAGTCGGATCTGGCCCGGGCCCTGCAGCAGGGCACCATCGCCGCCGCCGGCCTGGATGTGCTTAGCAGTGAACCGCCATCGCCGGATAATCCGCTGCTGTCGGCGCCCAACTGCAGCATCACGCCCCACAACGCCTGGGCGACCCTGCAGGCGAGGCAGAATCTGCTGAACATTGCGGTGGCGAACCTGGCCGCGTTTCTCGATGGCAAGCCGCAAAACCGGGTCTGAACCCGGGGTGGAAAGGCGTGGTGATTGACTCGTTTATCCCTTAAACTTGCCTCTCTTTGTGTCACCCTGCTGGGGTGACTCGACTCCCTTTTGGTAATCACGGAATTCTTTGGATGTTCCAGGACAACCCGCTGCTGCAGCAGCTTAAAGCACAGATTAAAGAGACTCTGCCCACGGTCGAGGGCCAGGTCAAGGCCACCGAGCGCGGCTTCGGATTTTTGGAAACCGACAAGGGTGACAGCCACTTTATTCCGCCGGCCTACATGAAGAAAGTGGTCCATGGCGATCGGGTCTCGGCAGTGTTGAGAACCGAAAAAGAGAAGACCGTCGCCGAGCCGGATGAGCTGCTGGAAGTGGGGTTAAACCGGTTTATCGCCCGGGTGAAGTTTGTCAAAGAGCGGTTGAACGTGGTGCCGGATCACCCGCTGATGCGCGAGCCGATGCGGGCCAAGTGCAAAGGCCTGAAGGGCTCCGAATTGAGCAATGGCGACTACGTGGTGGCCCAGTTGGTCAAGCACCCGCTGCGGCCGGACGAGCCCCATTTTCAGGTGGAGATCACCGAACTGGTGGCGGCGCACAACGATCCCCATGTGCCCTGGTGGGTGGTGCTGGCCAAGCACGATCTGGCCAAGGCCGAGCCGGCGGACCCTCAGGGGTGGCAGACCCCGGAAGACAATCAACGCCAGGATCTGACCCAGTTACCGTTTGTGACCATCGATGCCGAGTCCACCAAAGACATGGACGACGCCCTGTATGTGGAATCCCGTGAGCAGGGGGGCTGGTGGCTGCATGTGGCCATTGCCGATCCGACCGCGTACGTGGAGGCCGGTGATGAGGTGGATCTGGAAGCGCGCAAGCGAGGATTTACCCAATATCTGCCGGGCTTCAACGTACCGATGTTGCCACGCCAGCTGGCCGATGAGCTGTGCTCTCTGGTGGAGGGCCAGCAGCGCTATGCGGTAGTGGCGCGGATTCCGGTGGCCACCGACGGCAGTGCTGGTGAGGCCGATTTTTCACTGGCGACCATCGCCTCTCACGCCAAGCTGGCCTACGATAAGGTATCGGATCGTCTCGAGGGACTGGCGGATGCCTGGCAGCCACAGGATCCGGTGATTGCCGATCAAATCGACCTGCTGCACCAGTTGGCCCTGGCGCGCATCGCCTGGCGCGAGCAGCATGCCCTGGTGTTCCCGGATCGCCCCGACTACCGTTTCGAGGTGGATGAGCAGGGCAATGTGGTCACCATTCATGTGGAGCCAAGGCGAATCGCCAACCGCATTGTCGAAGAGACCATGATTCTGGCTAACTCGGCGGCGGCGGTATTGCTGGCGGAGCGGGTCGGTGGCGGGGTGTTTAACGTCCACGCCGGTCTGGACAGCGAGCGGGTGGACGCGGCCAGGCAGATGCTGGCGGACAACGGCCTGGAGTTCGACGGCGATCGGCTGCAGACTCTGGCCGGTTATTGCGAGCTGCGCCGAGCCCTGGACGCTCAGCCTGACGGTTATCTGGATGCTCGCCTGCGGCGCATGCAGGCGTTCTCCGAAATGGCGGCCACGCCGGGTGCCCACTTTGGCATGGGCCTGCAGGGCTATGCCACCTGGACCTCACCGATTCGTAAATACGGTGACATGGTCAACCACCGCTTGCTTAAGGCGGTGATCGAGGGACGTCAGGCTGAGTCTCTGCCGGATGCGGCGCTGATTGAACACCTGACGGCGATGCGTAAGCTGCATCGCCTGTGTGAGCGGGACGTTGGTGACTGGCTGTTTGCCCGCTACCTGGCGTCGAAGGCGGGCACCGATGAGGTGTTTGTTGGCGAGATCATCGACATCAACCGTGGTGGCGTGCGGTTGAGACTGCAGGAAAACGGTGCGGTGGTGTTCCTGCCGGCGCCGCTGCTGACCGACGATAAGTCCAGGCTGACCCTGGCCGGGGATCAGGGTCTGGCCCAGTTCGACGGTGAGCAGGTGTTCCGTTTGTCGCAGATCCTGGAGGTGGTGATTCACGAAGTGCGGGTGGCCAACCGCAACATCGTGGTGGCACCGCGACACAAGCTGGCGTAAGTCGAAAACCATTAAAAAAACGGGTCGCTGCGGCGATCCGTTTTTGTTGGTGACGATTAGAACGGTGCGCTTTGCGTTTCAGGTTGTCGAGCAACAGAAACGGCACCGTCGGCAACAGAGGCAGGACCATGCCAATGACAGCGGCCAGTACCGACAGGGCCCGGGGATCAACCACCAGCCGTTGAGGTGACGGGCTCAAGCGTCTGGCAGGCGCAGGGGTTTATCGCCTCACCAAGTCTGGTAACTTGATCGTTACCTTCGCTTATCACTCACGCAACACCTCTTGATCCGGATCATGGGGAGGTGGCTAGGCATGGAGTAGGGTAGAAGCCGTATTCATAAGTATTACAAGGAGTTCCCCATGTCTCATTGGTTTAACCTGATCATGGACAGCCCCATCGGCTGGATGTCGATGCTGGTGATACTGGCGACCTGCGGCATCGTCGGCTACATCGGCTGGATGTTTTGGAAGAAGTCGGGCCTACCCGATCAATAACCCATCATTGAGAACAATTCTCATCTTTATCTTGGCTTCAAGCGGGTCGATGACGACGTGGTGCGGAATGCGAGCAGGATCACGCCGTCAGTCGTGCAGGCGCGGCAACCTGGCCAGGTGAATGGACACCGCTAAGCCGACGCTGGCCAGCAAGAGTTTCACCGTGAGTACCGGTGCCAGATAGATGGCAATCCCCATGCCCAGCCAGATGCTGGCGATGCTGCCCCACAGTTGGCGCCGGGTCATCCCTTTCCGTTCCAGATAGTTGCGAATCACCGGCCCCAGTAGGCGGTGGTTGAACAGCCACGCCTGCATCCGCGCCGAAGAGCGGCTGAAGCAGGCCGCGGCCAGCAATAGGAAAGGCACCGTCGGCAGCAGCGGCAGAAACATGCCCGCCAATCCCAGGGCGGCACAGAGGCTACCGAGGCCGATCAGCAGGTAGCGGATCAACGGACGGCGTCGGTAGGTTTTGATTTTGGCTTGCGGCACTCGGGTCTCTCTGGTCATCGGGCGTCACCCTCATCAAGCCAGTGCTTCACGGTGGCGAACAGTTCCGGCAGGATGATGGGTTTGGTAATGTGGTCGTTCATGCCGGCGGCCAGGCTTTTTTCACGGTCGCCGCTCATGGCATGGGCGGTCATGGCGATGATCGGCAGCTGCTGTTCATCGGCAAACTCGCGAATGGTGCGACAGGCGGTCAGGCCGTCCATCACCGGCATCTGAATGTCCATCAGTACCAGGTCGAACTCCTGCTCCTTCACCAGCTCCACCGCAATCTGGCCGTTTTCCGCCACACTGACCTGGTAGCCGGCGCTCTTGAGCAGTTCGGTGGCCACTTGCTGGTTGATCAAGTTGTCCTCTACCAGCAGGATGTGGGCCTGCTGATCCGGGGTGTCCTGTTCCGGAGTGATGTCTGGCGCCGCCTCGATGTTGTCGTCAGAGAAGTTGCTGATCAGTACATCAAACAGCTTAGAGGCGTTGAAGGGTTTTTGCATCACCGCATGAATTTTACCCTGCTGCACCTGATCCGACAGTGAGCTGCCGGTAAAGGCGGTCATGATCAGGATGACCGGCCGCCGTTCCAGGGTGCCATCGGCCACCAGTCGGTCGATCTGGTTGACCACCTCGATACCGTCCATGTCCGGCATCATCCAGTCCAGCAGTACCAGCTCCGGTTTGGATTGCTTGATGGCGGTGATCGCTTCCTGACCGTTCTGGGCCAGATCGACGTGGAACTGGAAGTCTCGCAGATAGGTCGAGTAGATCTGCAGTGCGGTGCTGTTGTCGTCCACCACCAGCGCGGTGAGCTGATTGCCGTGGGGGGAGATCAGCTGGGTCTTTTGCGGCGGCTGCTCCACCCGTTTGGCGTCGATGGTAAAGCTGAAGGTGGAGCCTTCGCCGGGAACACTGTGCACGGTCAGGTCGCCGCCCATCAGGTTGACCAGGTGCTTACTGATCGACAGCCCCAGACCGGTGCCGCCGAAGCGGCGGGTGGTGGAGCCATCGGCCTGGTTGAAGGCATCAAACAGGAACTTCTGCTTGGCCTCATCGATGCCGATGCCAGTGTCGCGAACCCAGAACTTGAGGCGAATGCGGCCGTTATGCTCCTTGAGATCCTCACAGCCCAGCTCCACTTCGCCGTGGTCGGTAAACTTGACGGCGTTGGACAGCAGGTTGATCAGCACCTGCCCCAGACGCAGGGGATCGCCGATCAGGTGCAGGTTGGCGCTGACCGAGGAGTACAGCTGCAGATCGACCTCTTTCTCCTGGGCCTTAAGGGAGTTCAGGCTGACGGCGTGCTCCAGTACCTTGTCGAGGCTGAAGCGGGTCTGCTCCAGCTCCAGCTTGCCGGCTTCAATCTTGGAGAAATCGAGGATGTCGTTGATGATCCGCAGCAGCGATTCGGCACTGTAGCGGGCCTTCTCCAGATAGTCTTTCTGTTTGGCGGTCAGTTCGGTGCGCAGGGCCAGGTGCATCATGCCGATGATGGCGTTCATCGGTGTGCGAATCTCATGGCTCATGTTGGCCAGGAACTCACTCTTGGTGACGTTGGCCAGTTCGGCATCCTGCTTGGCCTCCAACAGGATCACCTCGTTGTCTTTCTGCTGGGTGATGTCCTTGTGGGTGCCGAGCAAGCGAATCGGTTCGCCTTCGTCGTCGCGCTCCACCAGACGACCCCGGGAAAGAATCCAGCGGTAGTGGCCATCTTTGCCCTTCATGCGGAACTCGATGTTGAACGGGGTGCTGGAGTCATCCAGATAGGCGTCGATGTAGCTCTCCACCCGCTGGCGGTCGTCCGGGTGCATCAACCGGTAGTAGGTTTCTATCAGCAGTGGGAACTCACCGGACTCGTAGCCCAGCATGGTGTAGTAGGCCGGATTGCAGATCAGCTGGTTGGCATCCAGGTACCAGTCCCAGACACCGTCCTCCACCGAGTCCATGGCCAGGTGGTAGCGCTCCTCCGACTGCTTCAGCTTCTCCTGCTGTTCCGACTCGCGGGTGATGTCACGCCACACCCCGATCAGCCCCAGTAGTTCGCCGCGGCCGTTGTAGAACGGCAGTTTCAGGGTGTCGTACAACACCGCCCGGCCGTTGTATTCGTTCTTTTCCCGGTAGCGAAGCGGTACCCGGTCGCGCAGTACCTGGGCGTCTTCCTCTGCCAGTTGACGACCCTTTTCGCCGTCGAGGATGTCGGTGACCGACAGTCCGAGCAGTTCGCTCTCCTGGTGACCGAACAGGGTCTCGGCGGAGCGGTTGCAGCCGAGGAAGCGACCCTCCACGTCTTTGAACATGATCGCTTCCGGCATGGCATCGATGAGGGAGCGCATCAACGAGAAGTCGCGCTCGCGCCGTTCATTGGCTTCGCGCAGGCGGGCGGTGCGCTTGGCCACCAGTTTATCCAGGCGCCGGTTCTGGGCCGCCAGGTGCTGGGTGTATTGCTGATTCTCTTCAAAGGTGCGGGAGATCAGCTGGAACCAAGGCTCCCAGCCTTCGAGGATCCGTTTCGGCGGCGGCGTCGGCTGGTTGGCGCAGTCCTCCAGGTGGTTGAGCAGCTTGGAAGCCGGGCTGACGAAGGCGCGACGGGTCAGCCAGTGGACCACGGTTACCAGCAGTGACAGGGCGATGATCACCATCAGGAAGGTGGATTCCAGTTTCTCCCAGGCGTCGGCCACCACCTCTTGTTCCGGTTGCAGGTACAGCAGCGACCAAGGGGCGTTGGTGAGTTTGATGGCGCGCACGTAGTAGCCGTTGATCAGCTTGGCGTCGGTGTCGTCCAGCAGCCGATCCAGTGGCACATTGTGCAGCTGTGCCGGAATGCGCTGGCTCAGGTGGTAGGTGCGCGGCAGTTCATCCAGGTGCATGTCCGGGTAGGACAGCACGTTGTTGGCCCGATCCAGCAGCAGCACCGTCCCCGGCAGATCGAAGTAGCGTTCAATCTGTTCGGTCAGAGTCGACAGCCTCAGCTCCATGTAGATGGCGGCCAGGAAGGTGTCACCCACGTACACCGGGATACCGACGGTGGTGGCCAGCTTGTCCTCGGCGTTGCGATGGGCGTCGGACCAGAACACCTTACGCTCCGGGTTGTTCTCCGGTTTGGCCATATCAAACAGCGGGCTTTGCAGCATCTGCGGTTCAAACTGGTGCTCAGGCCCTGGCCAGGGGTAGATGGACATCATCTGCTGAGTCGACAGGTAGTAGATGCTGGCGCTCTTGGGGGCCATCTGTTTGGTGACCGGCAGGCTAAGGGACATCTGGTACAGGGTATCAAGCTCGCGGTAGAACAGTTCCGAGCGGCCCTCGAGTTGCCCTTTACCGGAGATGAAACCCTTTTCGGCGAAGGTGTTGCGGGCGTTGCGGTAGTCCGGGCGTAGCGAGAAACGGTCGCCTTCGCTGACAAACTGGTGCTGTACCTGCAGCTGTGGCATGGAGGCGGCGTCACTGTTGCGCATGTGGATGGCCGTGAACTCCTGCAGCGCCTGTACCGCTCGAATGCTGGCGTCCAGCAGCAACTCCACCTGATGGGAGTGCTGGGTGACCTGTTCCACTTTTTCTATCAACAGTTGCTGTTTCTGCTTGGTGAACACCATGGCGGCCACCACCAGAGACAGAATCACCACTCCGAGGTAGGTATAGAAAACCGCTTTGTTGTAGTTGTTGAGAATGGGTGTCTTCACAGTGTGCAACTCATGCCCGGCGCCAGAATCGAGCGGTCAGTGTACCAAAGCTTTGGTCCAGTTGGGATTCTGTGGTGAGATTTGCGCCTGTCCCGTTCAGGGACAGACGCGAGTCGGGGTCAGAGTTCGTTTTCGGCGAACTTGGCCAGACGGGAGCGAACCACGCCGTTGAGGTAGACGTTGGCGCTGCCCTCGAAGTTTTTAAAGCGTTCCACCACGTAGGTCAGGCCGGAGGTGACGGCGGTCAGGTAGTTGGAATCGATCTGCGCCAGGTTACCGGAGCAGACCAGCTTGGTGCCTTCGCCCATGCGGGTAATGATGGTTTTCAGTTGCGAAGGCGTCAGGTTCTGGCACTCGTCCAGCAACACAAAGGCGTTCTGAATCGAGCGGCCGCGCATAAAGTTCATGGACTTAAACTGGATGTTGGCCTTGTCCATGATGTATTGCAGGCTGCCGGCGGGACTTTCATCCTGCTTGTGCAGTACCTCCAGGGTGTCTGTGACGGCAGCCAGCCAGGGGGTCATCTTCTCCTCTTCGGTGCCGGGCAGGAAACCGATGGATTCGGCGATCTCCGGCGTGTTGCGCGTGACGATGACTTTGTCGTAACGCCGCTGCTCCACCACCTGTTCCAGGGCAGCAGCCAGAGACAGCAGGGTTTTGCCGGATCCCGCCGGGCCGGTGAGGATCACCATATCGATGTTGGGGTCCAGCAGCGCCTGCATTGCCATGCCCTGATAGACATTCTTGGGGTTGATGCCCCAGGCGTGGTAGCCCATCAGCCGTTCCTGTCCCAGATCCCGCAGCAGCACCTGCTGGTCATTGACCTCCTTGACCTGACCGCAGAACAGTTTGCTGTCGTCGATAAGGTACTGGTTGATGTACAGCGACTCCTCCGGTAATTCGTTGCGGGCCAGGGTGTGGTAGACCTCGCGGCCTCGCTGTTCGCTGCTGACCTCCTTGATGTAATCCCATAAGTTGCCTTCCAGCTCGGCAAAGCCCTTGGCCAGAAACTGGATGTCGTCCACCAGTTGGTCGGTGCGGTAATCCTCCACCTTTTTCAGTCCCGCGCCCTTGGCCTTGAGGCGCATGTTGATGTCTTTGGTGACCAGCACAATCTCATCGTCACTCTGCTGCTGCAGGTACAGCGCCGAGTTGATGATCAGGTTGTCGTTGTTGTCACCGGGCAGGGCCACCGGATTGGCAAACTGAATCTGGTGATCCGGGAAAATCGACAGGGTGCCCAACTCGTCGTCGGGGGCATTGGGGTGGTTGAGTAATACCCCCTGCAGAATCTCCTCCGGTGAGGCGTCCACCAGGCAGTCTTCGAGGGTACGGATGGCAACGCGAGCGTCGCGGCTGATGTCTTTTCGGCGGTCTTTTATCTGGTCGAGTTCTTCAAGGACGGTCATGGGGATGACCACATCGTGCTCCTGAAAGGAGTAGATGGCGAGAGGTTCGTGCAGTAACACGTTGGTATCCAGCACAAAGCGTTTTTTCTTATCCCTAACCATGGCACCTCCACTATGCTTTATGGATTTAAGGCAAGGTTCTATAGCGATTAAGCGTTGCGCGTGCTTCAGTTCTACCATGGCAGAAGGCGACGCCTTTGGCTAGCACAAATTGAGGGTGAATCACCGCCGCAGTTCCGGTAACATACGCCACCTTTTCAGCCTTCTAACCCATATTAGGAGTCGTTTAGTCGATGTCATTTTCTCTCGGACAACGTTGGATCAGCGATGCTGAATCCGACTTGGGACTGGGTACCGTAGTCGCCGTCGAAGGGCGGATGGTATCCGTTCTGTTTCCCGCCACCGGAGACAACCGGATGTTTGCGCGGGAAGATGCCCCGCTGACTCGAGTGATTTTCAACCAGGGAGACACCATCACCAGCCACGAGGGCTGGACCCTGGAAGTGGACGCGATACACGAACAGGATGGATTGGTCAGTTACGAAGGCGTCCGCAGCGACACCAATGAGGTGGGTCTGCTACGGGAAACCATGCTCGACCACCAGATTCGTTTCAACAAGCCGCAGGATCGCCTGTTTGCCGGTCAGATCGACCGCATGGAGTACTTTGTTACCCGCTACCTGTGTCAGCGTCAGCGCTTCGGCATGCTGAAAAATCCGCTGCGCGCCCTGCAGGGCCCTCGGGCCGGCCTGATACCCCACCAGCTGTTTATCGCCAACGAGGTGGGCAACCGCCACGCGCCGCGGGTGTTGCTGGCGGACGAAGTGGGTCTGGGTAAGACCATTGAAGCCGGCCACATCATTCATCAGCAACTGCTGTCCGGCAAGGCGGAGCGGATTCTGATTCTGGTGCCGGAAACCCTGCAGCACCAGTGGCTGGTAGAGATGCTGCGCCGCTTCAACCTGCGCTTCTCGTTGTTCGATGAGGAGCGCTGCATCGAAGCGCTGGCCGACTGCGATAACCCGTTTGAAACCGAACAGCTGGTGATCTGCTCCCTGGATCTGCTGCGTAAGAAGAAGCGGCTGGATCAGGCCAAGGATGCCCCTTGGGATCTGCTGGTGGTGGATGAAGCCCATCATCTGGAGTGGAGTGAATCGGCCCCGAGCCGCGCCTATCAGGTGGTGGAGACACTGGCGCAGGAGATTGCCGGAGTGCTGTTGCTGACGGCAACCCCGGATCAGCTGGGCCACCAGAGCCACTTCGCCCGTCTGCGTCTGCTGGATCCGGATCGTTTCTACGATTACGACGCCTTCCTCGAGGAGGAGACCAGTTACCAGCAGGTGGCCACCGCTGCCGATGCCCTGCTGGCACAGCGGCCGCTGACCGACGCCGAACAGCAGGCGCTGGTGGCGCTGCTGTCGGAAAGCGACATCAGCGATGCCCTGGGTCGGATTCAGTCCGGCGACGAGGCCCAGCGGCAGCTGGCCTGTCAGGAGCTGGTGAGGGAACTGCTGGATCGTCACGGCACCAGCCGGGTGCTGTTCCGTAACACCCGCAGCGGCGTCAGCGGTTTCTGTGGCCGTGAGCTGCACACCTACCCGATGCCTCTGCCCAAACAGTACGCTACTGCCATGCGGGTCAACAGCATGCTTGGCGGTACTCAGAGCACCGACATCAAGCTGATGAACCAGCTGTATCCGGAAAAACTGTACCAGGAGTTTGAAGGCGAGAGCGGCAACGCCAGCTGGTGGCAGTTCGACCCCCGGGTCGACTGGATGATGGAGTTCCTGAAAGCTAACCGCAGTAAAAAAGTACTGGTGATCGCCTCCAAGGCGCACACCGCTTTGCAGCTGGAAGAGGCGCTGCGCACCCGTGAGGGGATTCTGGCGTCGGTGTTCCACGAAGGGATGTCGATCCTGGAGCGGGACAAGGCGGCGGCGTTTTTCGCCCAACAGGAGGGCGGTGCCCAGGTGCTGATCTGTTCCGAGATCGGTTCCGAAGGCCGTAACTTCCAGTTTGCCCACCACCTGGTGATGTTTGACCTGCCGCTGAACCCGGATCTGCTGGAGCAGCGCATCGGTCGTCTGGATCGCATCGGCCAGACCCAGACTGTGCAGATTCACGTGCCGCTGCTGGAGGGCACGGCGCAGCAGCCGCTGTTGCGTTGGTATCACGAAGGGATGAACGCCTTTACCCACACCTGTCCGTCCGGCCACCTGATCCACAGCGAGTTTGCCGATCAGGTTCGCAGTGAGCTGGCGGGCGAAACCGAAGCCGGTGCCCTGGAGCAGTTGATCGAGGCCACCGCGGCCCGCAATGCCGAACACCAGGCCAAGGCGGAAGCCGGCCGGGACAAGCTGCTGGAGCTTAACTCCAACGGTGGCCAGCAAGCGGCGCAGTTGGTGACGGCCCTGGAGCAGGCCGACGACGACACCGACTTCATCAGCTTTATGCTGAAGCTGTGGGACGTGATCGGGGTGTCTCAGGAGGACAAGGGTGAAAACGCGGTGGTGCTCAAGCCTACCGAACACATGTTGTTCCCCAGCTACCCGGGCCTGTCGGAAGAGGGCGCCTCGGTGACCTTTGATCGTGACACCGCCCTGTCGCGGGAAGACTTCCAGTTCCTGACGTCGGCCCACCCGCTGGTGGCCTCCGGCATCGACCTGGTGACCAGTGGCGACACCGGCAGTACCTCGGTGGCGCTGTTGAAGAACAAGGCGTTGCCGGCCGGTACCCTGTTCCTGGAGATGATCTTCAAGGTCGAAGCCATCGCCCCGTCAGAGGTGCAGATCGGTCGCTTCCTGCCGCCGACTCCGGTGCGGGTGTTGATGGACAAGAGCGGCAAGGATCTGGCGCCGAACGTTACCTTCGACAGCTTCAACCGTCAGCTGATGCCGGTGAACCGCCATACTGCCAGCAAGCTGGTGAACGCTAGCCAGCCGGTGCTGCACCCGTTGCTCAAGCAGGGGGATGACTACGCCCAGGCGCAGATGAGTGAACTGGTGGCCCAGGCCCAGAGTGACATGGAACAGCAACTGGGGGCCGAACTGACCCGTCTGGAAGCGCTGAAAGCGGTGAACCCCAACATTCGCTCCTCGGAGCTTGATGCGGTGCGCGAGCAGATCAGTATGGTGACCGCCCACCTGCAGCGGGCGCAGTTGGATCTGGATGCGGTGAGGATGATCGTGGTGACGCCGGAATAGGCGTTTCAGTCCAGCAAAAAGGCGACCTTCGGGTCGCCTTTTTTATTCAGAATTCGGCTCAGTCCTGACGGGGTTTGACCACTTCCCCTTCGATGATCACGCCGGAAGCGTGGTCGACGTCGGTGTCCCGGGCACTCTGGGTGCGCCCCGGGCGACGGTAGCGCCAGGCGGTGTTCATGGCCCAGAACGCCAGGCTGCTCAGCAGCACCAGCGGCAGCATCAACAGCAGCAGCGGCACCATCAACAGCAGCAGAATCAGACCGGCACCTGAGGGTTTAATGATCCGGAATCGATGCTGCCATCCTGCTATGCCACTGGAAAACTGATTCATAATTGGCCCTTAAGTTACCTTGTCGGTGTGAATGTGGTGCCGCTAATGTCACGGGCGTCAATATTCATTCTATCTCTACTTAGGGCTTTGACAAGGGCAGAGCGATTAAGTTTGCAACACTTTACCCTGAGGTGGCGATTCGGTCAGCCCGGGTTCAGCGACGCCGTGATGGTGGAAAATTGGCGTCGGTGACTTGGGTCAACGCCCGGGGCAGTGATACATTGTCGCCACCGATGATGCCGATGCCCTGGATATGATTGCCCGTTTACTGTTGCCCCTGTTGTTGTTTTGTGGCCTGGCTCAGGCCAGTGAGCCCAATCTTTATCCCAGCAATCTGGCGGGGGTAAGAGCCGAAGTGCTGTTGGTGGAGCCCCAGCGGGGCAGCCCCTATTCCGGTCTGTCCCAGGCGCTGATCGCCCGGTTGCCGGATCTCGGATGGCAGGTTCGGGTGGTACCGTCGTTGCCGGAAGAGCCCGGTGAGGTGCTGGGTGGCGACACCGTCTGGCTGGCTCAGGGTGAGGTGGTGGGCATCCTGGCGGCGAAACTGGCGGACGGCAAGCTGGAGCCACCGCTGGCGTTGGTCAGCGTCGGCGGCTTTCAGTGGCCAGAGCAGGATACCCCCGCTCTGGCGGCACGGCTGGTGATGCAGCCGTCACCGGTGCTGGATGTCATCTCTGACTGGGATCATCCGTTGTCCAAAGCCGGGCAGAAGCAGCGAGCCGTCGAAGCCAGCCGCAGCAACAAAAGAAACTACCGCCAGTGGCGCAACTACCTGGATTACCAGCAGGTGAATGACCATCAGGAGCTGATTACCCGCATCCATGGCTGGCTGAGTCGACAATTGCGGTAACCGGACCTCTATTGTCTTGATGTGGCAGATGAATGCGCCTACAATCGGCGCGCCTAATTATTTGAGTAAATCAAAAATGGACCCAAGCCCGAGTAGTCCCAGTTGGGACGAAACGAAAACCATAACTTACAATCTGTTTGACGGCCGCGAAGTCCACTTCTCATAGGGATACTCTCCCTCCCTGCCTGCTTCGTAGCCAGCCTTTGGAGACGAAGCATGCAAAAAGACACCCTTTTTGCCACCTTAGAGCACGCCATGGTTGCCGGCGACAAGCAGTCCGCCCGGGCGACGCTGGAGCTGGCCCACGCCGCGGATATTGCGGCGGCGATCTGCGAATTTACCGCCGAGCAGGCGGCCCAGTTCCTGTCGATGCTGTCGCTGCCGGATCACGCCAACCTGTTTGGCTATCTGGAGCCGCTGGCACAGGCGGAGATCGCCCGCACCATGAGCCGCAACGATCTGGCGGCCCTGTTTTCCCAGATGGAAGCGGACGAACGGGCGGATCTGTTTAACCGCCTGTCCGAAGAAGATCAACACACCCTGTTGCCCGGGCTGGCCCAGGCGGAGCGGGAAGACGTTCGTCGTCTGGCCAGTTACCCGGAAGAGACCGCCGGCGCCCTGATGACCTCGGACTACGCCACCCTTAAGGGTCACTGGCCGGTGCGTAAGGCGCTGAAGCGGCTGCGGCTGGAAGCGCCGGACAAAGAAACCATCTACCAGACTTACGTCATCGATGCCGACCGCAAATTGTTGGGCACGGTGTCGCTGCGGGAGCTGATTCTGGCCAACCCGGATCGCCTCATTGACGATCTGATGCGGACTGGTGTGGTGCACGCCCGGGTCGATGAAGATCAGGAAGAGGTGACCCAGAAGATTCGCCACTACGATCTGCTGGCCCTGCCGGTACTGGACGGTGATGATCGGCTGGTGGGCATTGTGACTTACGATGACGCCATGGATGCGGCGGTGGAAGAAGCCACCGAGGATGCGCAGAAGAGTGCATCGGTGGCCAAGCTGGACGCCCCCATGAACCAGGTCACCGGCTGGGAGCTGTATCGTAAGCGGGTGTTCTGGCTGGTGCTGTTGGTGTTCGGCAGCCTGCTGTCCGGGGCCGGCATCGCCTATTTCGAAGACACCATCGCCAAGTACGTGGCGCTGGTGTTCTTTATGCCGCTGCTGGTGGGGAGTGGCGGTAACGCCGGCTCTCAGTCGGCGGCCCTGATGGTGAGGGCTCTGGCCACCGGTGAGGTGGACATGAAGGACTGGGCCAAGGTGCTGGGGCGGGAGTTCCTGGTGGCCGGCGCTCTGGGCCTGACCATGGCGGTGGCGGTATTTGCCCTCGGCTGGTTCCGCGGCGGCGCCGAGATCGCGCTGGTGGTGGCCTTTGCCATGGTGTCGGTGGTGATGGCCGGCTCCATCATCGGTCTGTGTCTGCCGTTCATTCTCAGCCGGGTGAAGCTGGATCCGGCCACCGCCTCCGGACCGCTGGTAACGACCATTGTCGATGCCACCGGGGTGCTGATCTATTTCAGCTTTGCCACCATGATTCTCGATCTCTGAGGCGCACAGTTACCGCGACAGAAAAAACGCGCCCTCGGGCGCGTTTTTTTATGGCTTGGGCTGTCGCAGGCGCGCCAGGCTGGTGCGCGGCGGGGTCAGGTAGCGCGCCGGATGGCGCGGCCGGGGCACGAAGTGGCGGGTGTTCTTGTAGGGCAGCTTCATAAAGCCGGAGATCCCCTGTTCCTGAATCTGGTTGACCTGAGACAGAATCCGCTGCAGGCACTGACTGAACTCCTGGTGGCGCTGAGTATCCAGCAGCTTCAGGTAGCTGTGCAGCTTCAGGTGGGTGGGCAGCACCTCGAAGATGATGCAGCCGGTATGGTGAATGTCATTGAGGCGCCCCAGTTCGGCCATGATGCCGGCGGGCAGGGACAGGTTTTCGTCTGGGTCGCGACCATCTTCGAAGTAGCTGTGCAGTCGGGTTTTGTCCTCCAATTCCGGCACCTCGGCCACCTCAAAGGGGATCGCCTGCTCCGGCGCCGGCTGAAACGGCAGTGCCTCGTTGTCGCGCTCGATGTGCAGGGTATCACGGGCGTTAAAGAAGCAGGCTTTGAACACCCCGTGGTGGGGAATCGACTGTGCCAGCCGCACCAGGTTGTTGACCGCATGGGCAAAGGGCGCCCTCAGGGTAGGGTCAAACAGGTTGAGGCTGGAATCGATGGCCACGCCGCCGCCGTGCCAATGCAGCGCCAGCCCGCCCAGGATCGGGAACTCGCCGAGGCGTCCCACCGCCGTCACAAACGCCTTTTCGCAGTCGCCCATCCCCACCAGGTAATCGCGGTAGTAGCGATCGATCTGCAGATCGCCGCTGGGGGCGCGACTGTCCGGGCTTTGATGTTGCTGTAGAAACGATTTGCGCGAGCTGTAGGCGACGGTATCGATGGCGTGGCCGAACTGGTGCACCCACACCGGCAGTTGCGGGTTAATGGCGGACTCGGTCTGCGACGGCGGCTGCCAGGCCGGCCCTTTGGTCAGGCGGTCGATGAAATGGTCGCCGCCCTGACGCTGGCGAATCGGATCGTCGCTGAGCATGGCATCCAGGGTGTCGGCCAGTGCCTTGGGCAGCCCCAGGCTTGCGGCGGGCAGCACACTGCTGCCAAAACGTGCCGGCAGTCCAGAAGCCAGTGAATAGAGGGTGCCCGCCACCCCCTGTTCGTCGAATCGGGGCGAGCTGCTGCTGCCTGCCAGCTGCTCGGCGCCGATGAAGTAGAGATCGCCCATGCGGGCGTTGCTGCGCAGCGGCTCGCCGCCCACCCCCAGGCCGGTCTGAGCGATGGGCTCGCCGCTGGCGTCCTGCTGGGCGAATACCGCCGAGCCCCAGTCGATCAGCGACAAGTGATGGTTGCTGGGATCAAACACCAGGTTGGAGGGCTTGATGTCGCCGTGGACGATGGGGCGGGGCAGATCCTGCCTGAGGTAGCGC
Organism: Ferrimonas sediminum; assembly: GCF_900100175.1. Classification (GTDB taxonomy): domain Bacteria; phylum Pseudomonadota; class Gammaproteobacteria; order Enterobacterales; family Shewanellaceae; genus Ferrimonas; species Ferrimonas sediminum. The sequence goes on along the minus strand of NZ_FNEM01000010.1, from coordinate 42,859 downwards.
AGCAGTTGCGCCAGCTGCTGGGCGATGGGGGCCAGCCAGCTCAGTGGCAGCGGCCCGCAGCGCAGGGCCAGTTGGGCCAGGTCCCGCCCCGGGGCCAGGGTCATCACCATGATCCCCTGCAGCTTCAGCTGCTGATAGCGAATCAGCTTGGGAATGTTGGGGTGGTCAACCTGCTCCAGCATCCAGGCCTCCTCTTCCAACCGCGCCTGCAGATGGGCGGGCAGGGTGATGCGGGAGAACTTAAACACTTGCTCCTGGCCATTGGGGTGACGTCCGGCAAATACGAAGCCGTACACCCCCTTGCCGACGAAGCGGATGTGGCGGTAGCCGAGTCGGGCCAGCTGCTTTTCACACAGGCGTAACCACTGCTTCAGTTTTTGGGCATCGTGGTGGCCAAGAAGATAAATCGACTGTTCTTCGGCGATGTAGAATTGCTGTAATGGCGCCGTGTCTACCATGGAACTCCTTGTTTTACCGACCATCGTGACGACCCGTCCGATTAAGTTGCACTTTTTGTCCCTGTACAGCTTTGTAACCGCCACATAGAAGCGTTCACTTCTTTGATCGAAATCAATGGATTCGAATTCGATTGTGTGATGATTGGATCCGTATTGTAACACGGGAGGGCTAGAGATGGCCGACGTTGCAGCCGGGCCCAAAGTCGCCGAGCTGATTGAATTGTTAAAATATCCGCGCAACAAAATGCGGGATAATATGGACGTGCGTTTTTGTCCTCACGCGGTGTTTTATAACCCGGTGGATGAGCGTTGCATCTACTGTCACCAGGGTATGGAATGCAAATGGCTGAACCATAACGACGAGCTGGTGGCCAATGAAACCAAACCCCTGAAAGCGTTTCGCCGTGAGCTGACTCTGGCCTGTGACTACGTCGAAGCCCAGTTGACCCCGGCACACCTGTCTCGCCGAGCCTGCAGTTGCGACAACTGCAAGTGGCTGGAGAAGGTTCGTGTTGTCTTGGATCAGGAGTGGTAGTGTACAACCGCTGACGGAGCCGTTAAGGTGCCAAGCTTATTTTTAGCAGGATTGGCACACAATGGACGCAGCATTCTGGCACGATAAGTGGGATCGTCAGCTTATCGGCTTTCATCAGGACGACATAAATCCCTTTCTAAAACGCCACTGGCCCGCGATCTCGCATTCGCTGGGCCGAGTTTTGGTGCCTCTGTGCGGCAAATCGCTGGACATGGTGTGGCTGGCGTCGCTGGGCGACGACATCGTCGGCAGTGAGCTCAGCGAAGCGGCGGTGCGCAGTTTCTTTGACGAGCAGCAGCTCGAACCGGTCTGCGAGGCGGGTGGTGAACTGACCCGCTTCTGCGATGGCCCGTTCGAACTGTGGCAGGGCGATCTGTTTGCCCTGACGCCTCAGCAACTTCAACCGGTGACCGCCTTCTATGACCGCGCCGCCCTCATCGCCCTGCCGGAGCCGATGCGGCTGCGTTACTGGCAGCACCTGGCCAGCCTGCTGCCCGCCGGCACCCCCGGGTTGCTGATAACCCTGGATTACCCGCAGCAGCAGTTGTCCGGCCCGCCGTTCAGCGTGACCGAGTCCTGGGTGCGACAACACAGCGAAGGCTTGTTTGAGGTGGAGCTGCTGGAGCGCAGCGACGTGCTGGCGGACAACCCCAGATTCGTGAAAAAGCAGGTGGCGAGTCTGGATGAGCTGGTGTTTAAACTGACCCGACTGTAAGCCGGGTCACGGTGTGTTGTTGCCGATTTTTTCAGGCCCTCCAAGGGCTGTCGTGGTTACGCCAGCGACAGCAGGAAGGGGATCAGCACCGGGCTGGCCAGGCTCAGCAGGAAGCCGGACACAATGGCCACTGGCACCACCGGGGCACCGCCGGTCTGCTGCAGTACCGGCAGGGTGAAGTCCATGGCCGTGGCGCCGCCGTAGCCGATGGCGGACGCCGGCGAGCGGCGCATCAGCATCGGAATAATCACAATGGCGATCAGCTCGCGGCTGAGGTCGAACAGGAAGGCCACCGAGCCCATTACCGGCCCCAGGCCGTCGGTGATCAGGATGCCGCTGAGGGAGTACCAGCCAAAGCCCGCCGCCAGGGTGATGCCGTGAATCACCGGCAGCCCGGCGATCAGGGCGGTCAGGGCGCCGGCCAGCAGTGAGGTGACGGCGACAATGGCGGCGATGGCCAGTCCCCTGGGGTTGAGCAGAATCGCCCGTAGCCCCAGGTTGGACGCCCGCAGCTGAATCCCGATCAGCCCCAACAGCAGCATCAGCGCGGCGTTGGCGCCAGACTCAATGGCCTGATGGCCGACGGGTAGCACCAGCCCCAACGCCACCCCGCCAACCACCACGGCCGCCAGTTTCAACGATTCCAACATCATCTTGCCCAGTGGCTGATGGCCGTTGTTCAGGGTCAGAGCCATGGGCCAGCGTCGATCCACCAGCGGCAACAGCGCCAGGTTCAGTACCAGGCTCAAACCGATCAGCAGCGCCACTAACTGCAGGATGCTGCTCAGCTCGCCGGCCAGGTTGTCCACCTGGGCCAGTGACAGCCCCATCAACGCCAGAATCAGATAGACGATGGCGCTCAGCAGCTTGTCGATGCCGGTCAGCAGGGCCGGGCGGGTTACCGGAATCAGGTAACCGGCAAACAGGGGGAGAAGAATAACCAGGGATTCTAGGGACATGGCGCTGTTGGTTGTGAATACGAAGGCAGGCAGAGTAGCAGCCAGACCCGGACTCGACAACCATAGCGGCCACAGTCATAACCGTCGCCCATGGCGCCCATAGCCGCGGCTTCTGTCCGGTCACGGAGTTGGCGCCACAATGGCGGCGTCGATGGCCTACTTCCCCCCGGGTTTGGTGTATACTGGGCGCTTTATGACATCCCGCAGGAGACACCCCTTTGCAATTTAAAGAACTGGGCTTGGATAAGCGCTTAGTGGAACGTATGGATCATCAGGGTTTTCAAGGCGCCACTGAGATTCAGCAACAAGCCATTCCGGTGGTGATCGCCGGAAAAGATCTGCTGGCCTCCTCCAAAACCGGGTCCGGTAAAACGCTGGCCTATCTGTTGCCGGCGATGCAAAGGGTGATCAAGCAAAAAGCGTTTAGTAAGCGTGACCCGAGGGTGGTGGTGCTGGCCCCGACCCGGGAGCTGGCCAAACAGGTCTACGGTCAGCTGCGCGGCCTGACCGCCGGCAGTAACCTCAAAGGAGTGCTGATCCTCGGCGGTGAAGACTTCAACCTGCAGAGCAAGGCGCTGGCCAAAGACCCGCAGTTTGTGATTGCCACCCCGGGACGATTGGCGGACCACCTGGAGCACGGCCACCTGGAGCTCAAGGGGCTGGAAATGCTGATCCTGGACGAAGCGGATCGCATGCTGGATCTGGGTTTTTCCAAGCAGCTGACCGCCATCCACAAGGCCGCCGACCATCGTCGCCGGCAGACGCTGATGTTCTCCGCCACTATGGACAACGCCGTGGTTAACGAGTTTGGCGCCGATCTGCTGTCGGCCCCGGCCCGGGTACGCATCGATGCCGAGCAGCAGATGCACGACAACATCAGCCATACCTTCCTGTTGTCGGATCACCTGGATCATAAGCAGGCGCAGCTGATGACCCTGCTCAAACAGAGAGACTACAAGCAGGCGATGCTGTTTACCGCCACCCGGGGCGATACCGAACGCCTGGCCAGCTGGCTGGCAGAGCAGGGCTTTTCGACCCTGGCCCTGTCCGGTGATCTCAGCCAGGCGGCGCGCAACCGCATTATGGACGAGTTTGCCGCCGGTAAGGCGCAGCTGCTGATCACCACCGACGTGGCCAGCCGTGGCCTGGACATCAGCCAGGTGCAGTTGGTGATCAACTTCGATCTGCCTAAGCACTCGGAAGAGTACATTCACCGGGTCGGCCGCACCGGCCGCGCCGGAGCCAGCGGCGCCGCGGTGTCTCTGGTGGGGCCGAAAGACTGGGCGGCGGCCATGGCGCTGCAGAGCTTCCTCGGTCACAGCCTCAGCTTTGACGCCCTGGAAGGACTGGAGGCCAAGTTTACCGGTCTGAAGCCGAAAAAAGCCCCGGCCAAGGCCGGCGACAAGGCGGCCAAGACCAAGGCCAAACCGGCCCGTGCCCGTAAATCGGCGGCGCCGAAGAAGGTTAAGAAGACCGCCTTTGTGCTCAAAGACGTCGGTGATGTGCCGTTCGGCAAGAAGAAGGCGCCTCAGGGCGACTAAGGCGATTGCCAAGACAGAAAAAAACGCGCTCTAGGGCGCGTTTTTTATGGGCCGGTCTTAATCGAGACCGTCGTCGCTGTCGTCGTCTTCCGGCTCCAGCATGCCCCAGCCGTCCACCTTGCCTTTGTACTGCTTGCACAGCGCCTGCAGGGTGGTCTCGATGGCGTTGATGGGGCCATGCTCAGGCACCATCTCCTTGATCAGCCGCAGCTCCCAGTCACCACTCTGTTCGTTGTGGTTCAGGAACAGGCCACAGCCCTCAAACTCTTTTTGGACCCGCTCGGCGGCACGTTGGCCCTTGGCTTCGTCGGCAAACAGCACGTAGAAGTCCAGCATGTAGGGCTGGCTGAGATCGATGCCTTCGTCTTGCATCAGTTGCAGCAGTTCGCCGGTGGGGTCATTGGGAAAAGACATGGATACCTACTCGATGGTTAAAACTGGATAGAGGGGCGAGGTTTCTTCCTGGCCACCTTGGGTTTGTCGTTATTAGCGGGGCGGGCTTCGGTACTGGTGGCGCCGATGGTGACCTGTTCACCATTGAAGGCCACCACGTCACCTTGAACCAGCTTGCAGCGTTTGCGGGTTTCCACCTGGCCGTTGACCTCCACCAGGCCTTCGCCGATCACCAGCTTGGCGTCGCTTCCGGAGCCAACCCAGGCCTGAATCTTGAGGACTTTGTACAGTTCGATAAAGTCGCAGCCGGGCATCAGTGGCAGTTGTTCGCTCATTGTGGCGTGTCCTCGCAGTGTAATGGCCTCATTATAACGGCAAACACCGCTGAACGGGGAGCGGCAGCGACAAGAAAAAAGTCCGGCTCGGTGCGGTGGCCTGAACCTTGGGGCAACGCCCGGGGTTGGGATGGGCGAGCGCCTTTCCGTTTCGGCAGAATGCCGCTGATGGCGGACACAAAAAAGCCCGCCGCGGTTTCCCGGGCGGGCTTTTGAAAAATTCACTCAGAGCAACGCTCTTAGTTCATGCCGTAGACTGTATTTTGTTGTTTTCATACTAATCTGTTTGTTCTTGCTTGCTCCTTCAAGGTGTTGTTTATAAACGGTTATTTGTGGTTTCTTGTTTCTGTTTATATTGGCTTGAGTTTGGACTTATGGCACACTCGGGGTACATATGAGGGTACATGGATTTGGTGTCTGAACATGGGAAAACTGTACGATAAGAGCCTCAAGGCTGTGCATAAGAAACGCCATGCACAGGTGATCACCCTGACCGATGGTGGTGGATTAGCGGCACGGGTTTCTAAGCTGGGCAAAGTGCGCTGGCAGTTCCGGTACAAGATCAATGGCAAGAACAAACGAATTGACTTCGGGGATTACCCGGACCTTTCTTTGGTCAGTGCTAGGGATGAAGCGGACAAGTGCCGCACCTGGCTTGCTGAAGGATACGATCCGAAGCACAAGCGGTTGTTGCAACGGGCACAAACATTAACGCCGGTGACGGTCGAGGATGCATTGGGGTATTGGCTTCGAGAGTACGCTGAGCCCAACCGTGTACATGCCGATAAACATCGCGCCCAGTTTAAGCGTCACATCTATCCTGAAATTGGCGCACTGCCATTGACCGAGTGCACCACCCAGATCTGGCTGGAGTGCTTTGACAAGATTCGTAAGGGCGACAAGAAAAGTGATCGCCGGCCTGCGCCAGTTGCGGCGGGTTACATTATGCAAAACGCCAAGCAGGCGCTGCGCTATTGTCGTGTGCGGCACTATGCGGTTAGCAGGGCCCTGGATGACCTGACGGTTGCGGATGTTGGTCAGCGTCAGGGCAAGCGCGACCGCGTTCTGAATGAAACTGAGTTGCGCCAGCTATGGGGTTCGGCTGAACAAGACGAATTCGGCACTTATCTCTCGGTGATGCTGAAGGTGTTGATCATCTTTGGTGCACGCTCCCATGAGGTGCGTTTGTCCGAGTGGTCTGAGTGGGATTTGAAAAACAAGCTTTGGACTGTACCGAAAGCCCATAGCAAAACCGACTTGCAGATCATTCGCCCCATCCCAGAACAGTTGATCCCCTGGTTACGGGAGCTCAGGATTCAAACTTTACACAGTGGTTATATGCTGGGAGAGCTGAAACGGCCCGAAGCAGTTAGCCAGGCTGGCCGGTTGTTGTGGCAAAAGTTAAAGCATGCCGAAAAGTGGACGCTGCATGACCTGCGTCGCACCTTAGCGACGAATTTAAACAATATGGGGGTGATGCCCCACGTTGTGGAGCAGCTGTTGGGGCACAGTCTGGGAGGGGTGATGGCCATATACAATCGTAGCCAGTACCTTTCAGAAAAAGAGACAGCATTGGAGCTGTGGTTTGACTTTTTAATGCAGTCACAAAATCTGGAGTCTAAGCCTTCAGGATCAGCCTCTGCAGATAGTAGCAAAGTTCTACAATTCAATATTTAGAGGGCTCCAATTTAAGACGGATTTTTTGATAATAGTATTTTTCAACATGGTATTCCTTCCATGCTTACGTTACTGCACTATTTGAGTTGGGCCGAAGCGATTGCTAAGGCCCATTCAGCTCAGCTAATTAAGTTGTTTCGGCTTCTATCTCAAGTTCACTCAATTCGGCGGATAAGAGCTCTAGTTCCGCCTTCTCAACTAAAGGAGCTGGTAACTCTTTTTGTACAGATACACCGAGCTCTTTGAATTCAGAGGCTCGTTTGATCAAGTTACCTCGGCCGGTGTGCAAGCGTTTCATTGCCTCACCAAAGGAGCTTTTGGCTTTGTCCAGCTGCTTATCAACTTCTCCCATGGATTCAAGGAAGAGGCGAAGCTGGTTATAAAACTTGGCAGCCCTCTCTGCCAGTTCGGCGGTGTGTTTGTTCTGATCCTCAAAGCGCCACAGCTGGCGGACAATGTTGAGGCTGGTCAACAAGGTTGTGGGGGTGGCTACCAGGACATTCTTTTCTAGTGCACGTTGGAATAAGGTGTCGTCAGATTTAAGGGCTTCCACATACGCAGACTCGATAGGGATGAACATGATCACCACCTCCGGTGAATTTAGACCGGGGATGTTGAAATAGCTCTTATTTGACAGTTCATTGATGCGATCGCCCACAGCAGAAGTGTGTTGGGCCAGTGCGGCGGTGCGCTGCAATTCATCATCAGCATTGACGTATTCGGTATAGGCGTTTAGCGAGGTTTTGGCATCGATGATTAGGTGTTTGCCCTGGGGTAGATAGACAACTGCATCGGGACGTAATCGACCTTCTTCGGTGTTGAAGCTGTCTTCACGTTTATAGTCCGACCCTAGGCGTAGGCCTGAGTTGTCGAGTACATTCTCTAACATCAGTTCGCCCCAGTTACCTTGCACCTTTTTCTGCCCTCGCAGGGCGGTGGTGAGCTTACCGGCCTGTTCGGTGATAGCTTGATTCAGCTTTTGCAGGTTTTCCAGCTCGGTACGAAGCTTAGTGCGCTGCTCAGTTTCTTGAGTATGGATGTTTTCAACCTTCTCCTTGAAGCCTTTAAGTTCGGCCTGAATTGGAGAGAGGATGTTGGTCATGCTTTCCTTATTGAGCTCACCGAAAGCTCTGCCTTTCTTGTCGAGGATCTCGTTGGCCAAAGTCTCAAACTGCTTTGTCAGTTCCGCCTTGTTCTCCTGCAACAACTTCAGCTGCTCGTCGAAATGTTCCTGCTTTTTCTCAAGCGAAGTAGTGAATTCTTGATTCTTAGTTTTAAGGTTCGTGTTTTCGGCTTGAAGAGTCTCAGCTTTCTCAGTAGCGGTGGCAGCATCTGCCTTCAGCTCAGTTTCTCTTCGTTCCCAAGCTAGCTTGAGCGCGCCAAAAGTCTCTGCTTTTTCGGATAGGGCAGTTTGGGCTTCTTTAAGCTTGGCAGCCAAATCACTGTTACGGGACTGGAACTCCTCTTTAGATTGTTTGGTTTGCTCCAGCTCGGTTTTAGAGGTGTCCCGGGCTTTTTCGGAAGCAGCAAGATCTGCTTGTGCTTTGCTGTTTGTAGCTAAGAGTGACTTTTCCTTATCTGCAGAGATTTCAAGTTTCTGACAAATCTCTGAATGGTCTAGCTCCAGCCTTTCAATGCGTTTCTCTAAGGCGCCTTTTTCGGTTTCCAGTTTTCCGGCCCTGATTTTTTCATCCGTTAAACTTTGTTCCATCGAGTCGATAGTGTCTGCAGAAACCAAAGCATCTCGTTTAGACTTATCGAGCTCGATCTTGAGTAGTTCAAGTTCCGCTTCTGTTTTAATGGCTCGTCGGCTGGCCAACCAGAAGGCAAGGCCTCCAGTAAGCGCCGAGGCGAGTAATGTGATTATTGCGATAACGGCAGGATTCATAACAGCTCCTTGTTTTTGACTTAAGGTGTATTGGTTTTAAAAAGTAGTGGTTTGCTCGGACTTCCTTGCTGCCTCGCTTTGAGTACTGAGCTTTGTGTGAGCCCGGAATCTGATCTTGTCTCTCAATGTTCTCGCGCAAGAAAAGAGGTCGCCATAAGAACAGGTTTTAAAGTAGCGTCATATAGTCGGCAATGCTCAGAGTCTTGGACTCAAAGTCTGGCCACGACTTACCAAACTCTTCCAGAGCTGGTGATGCGCATACGACCGTTAAACAGCTGCCATCAGGGTGACGTTTCACTCGAGTGAGACCGGTGTACAAGAGCGCTAGGCTTTTAGCATCTGTATGATTGCCAAGGTAGATGACCAAAGCTCGGGATTCCCACCCCTTGAAACTGTGTAGCGTTGTTGCCTTTATGCGAGCGTCACCCATATAGAAGCCGACTTTCTGCCTGCGTTGTTCTTTATCGTTTGGGTCATAAGTGTGAACGACCTTAATCCCTTTGCTACCGAGGCTCTTAACGACTTCATATCCAGTTTTACGGTTGTCACTGAGAAATGTGAGGTCCGCAAAAGCGAGTGTTCCGGGCGACCCAGAAGTAGTCAGCCTGAGCAGCTCTTCACTACAGACTTCGTTGGCCATATCCTCATTTACCTGCAACCAACGGAGCTCGCAGGGCTCAAGCCCTAAATCTCCTTGGGGGGAATTAGGCAATGAGAGGCTTTCTTGCGGCAAAAAAGATCGGGCGAAGTTCGACGCATGTTTTTGTACGACTTTGGGCAATCGGTAGCTAATGCCAAGTTCAACCCAATTACCTCGAAATCCTGCTCCCTTCATGGCTTCATTAGTCCATCGTTCGGCGGTTTCATAAATGTCCTGGGTAGCATCTGCAACAAGAAGCATCTCTCCATCGGGCTTACATACTTTGCGAAGTATTGCCCACCATTCAGGTAGAAAGTCTTGTCCTTCGTCAACAAGTACAGCATCGTATCTTTGAACAGAGTCTTCCGTATCCATGTCGATGATGCGGCCAGTCAAAGCGGGAAGGCCAATTCGAAGCGCGTTCTCGTCGTGTTGTTGGGTAAAGAGGGCTTTGTAATCCTGTTCAAAGCCTTCAGTTATGCAAACACGCTTACACCAGGCATGAAAATTTAGCCAGGTAATATCGGAGCGCGTTTTTCCGCCTGATTGAGGCCAGCGAACGGCAATGTCCATTAGATAATGAATCAGGGTGATGTTGAAGGTTACAACAAGTACTTGCTTGCCTTGACCTAGCAGTTCTGCAGCGCGGGTAGCAAGGACAAGTGATTTCCCGGAACCAGCAGCACCTTTGATTCGTCGATAACCTGATTTAGTTCGGCTGGTTACTAGATTTCTTTGTACTCTGTCGATTTCTACTGGTTGGCGTTGTTTAGCTGCAACATCAGGTTCAACTAGCCAATTTCTCATATCTAGGTATGCATCTTGAGTCATCCTCTTGTCATAGCCATTCAATGCTTTAGGGAAAACAGTCGTGATGTCATCACCATCAAGTGCTTCTTTTCCGACGATGGGATGAAGATTAGCGAATTGGTACGCTTGACTACGATATTGTGTGCTTGGACCAAACAGCTCCCTAATCGGGTCCATATTGGCAAAAGGAAATATGATTCCTGCAGTTATAAGCCCAAAGCCGGCCCTTTGCTTCAATCGAGGACAATAAATTTCATATATTTCTTTCTTATATTGAAGAATTTTCTCTACAGGGTTGTTTGATTGAAGTGAGAAGGTTTTACCATCTTTTTTTCCTAGTAGTACGGGCGCGCTGTGCTCTCGAGGGCGAACCTCATAAGAGAGAGCGTCTAGATCCCAGTCTTTCACTTCAAAAACAGCGATGCCCATATTGGGATTCAGCAATACAAAGTCTGGGCGTAGACCATTAAGATGGGGCTGGATATAGATTTCCCATTGGGGCGGAAGGTGACGGTCAAAGAATTCGAGGACAACCCTTTCTCCCGGAGTTAAGGGTTGGCGAAGCTTATCTAACTGTGACCTGGGTGGTGAGATAATTCGCTTCATTACAAACCTCTAGAATACTTAAAACAAGACGGTGCGATGGGCTTTAGAGTTTTTGAGTGCCTCGTCCAAAAAGGCGAGTGTTTCTTCGGCCTCACTCTGACTACAGATATTTAGGCTGACTTTGTCAGACTGGGCCCCTAGTGTGGTGGCGCAAGAGAATCCATGGCCTGCCTTGATACCACCCACGTCAGCTAGAATATATCGGTCATGGAAAAACTTATCGGCTACCACAACAAAATCAAATCTTGGGGTATATGAAAACTTGCTAGAGTATTCTTGTTGGAATACCTTTTTAGGTTCTTTTGTTTGAATTGCGGTCACCAATGTGACCTTTTTTATTGAGCGCACCTTGTTCGCTAGTGATAGCATTTCATAAAGAACATCGTTGCTGGAGAGGGAAAAATACTGGTCTATTATTACTATCTCTGATGATATTTTTAGTAATGGCGATATAATTGCGGCAATATCATCCGTACTACGTGCAACTCTGATAGTTGGTGGGATAACCCATGAACTATCTCCACTGACGGTTTGCTCGAACGTTAAAGCTCCATCTAGTCGCTCTGAAATAATCACATCAAATCTTGATATTTTTGATTGCTCTTCTAACCAGGTCAGCCAAGTTTCAGATGTTACACCAGTTCTATATTTAGGCAGGATAAATAATGGGTGGTTACGAGACATTTTTATTTTGCTTAAAAGGTGTTTTACCGCGTGCTTTTCTTTTGTTCGCAGAGACTCAGAGTTTTTCACGGCCTTGTGTGCTGCTGTTGCCCATTGCTTTGAGTTTGCCACGATATAACGACCTTTCTCATAGCCAAATTCTGACCTAAGCACGCCGCAGTAATGGAGTTCAGATAAACACTCGGGATCAAATGCGACTTCTTTATACATTAAAAAAGCTCCTCGTCACGTTCTTCAAAGAAGCCTTGTGGCCAGTCACATTCAAAGTCACCATCGTCGGTTACCTTCTGATGAGTGATATTGGCTCCGTTATCGCCAGGTTGAATGTAAACAATAGAGATATTATGTGTTGTTACTGGTTGGAAACCTGCTGGAAGAGTGCCTTCATAGGTTTCACGTATGCGTCTAAGTAGTCGCAATACAATATGTTCACTATGAGTTTCAATGATGAGGTTGGCTTTATCGTTCGCTTGGGTAAGGAGGTCACCTATTGCCACCTGAACCCTTGGATGAACGTGTAGCTCTGGTTGCTCGCATGAGATAAAGCCCTTGTTGGCAGTAATCGTGGCAACTACCAACGGAAGCAGTTGTGAAACACCAACGCCGATATCTGAAGCGGTAACCTCAATATTGTTCTGGGTATCCCAAAGGGTAGGCCTTTTATTCTTCTCAATAGACTGACCGACATACAAGCCAGAGTGAAAACATGGAGTTTCACGAAGTGCTTCCAAAATTTCCGGACTTATCACTTTTTGTTCTGTATCCGGGTTATCGTCTAAGTTTTCCCTTGAGACTGTCAACTCCACTTCACTGCCGACTGCGTCATGCAGGGCAATCATATCCTCTACAGTTTGTGTTTTAGTAGATGCTTTGATATATCGAGCTTCAGATTGCTCAATTTTATAAACCACTTGATAGCCCAAGTTCAATCGACTCTTAACACTTATCCAGTCATTAATGCTATCTACTTCAACTATCGAGGCGTTGTGCAGTCGATCCCACGCCGCTTCTCCTGTGTACCAATTGTGCATTGCCGGATATGGGTTTGGCTGATAGGTAGAGTCTGGAATTTTTCGAAGTGGTCCGATGCTTAGACTGTTGTTTAATAGCTGCCTCAGTTCATCTAAAGGTCGAATAAAACACTCTGAGAGAATCTCCGTTATTATTATTGCATCTTCAAGATTCTCAGCACCCTCAGACGCTGTGGTAGTTAGAGGTCGTCCCAATGCAAAAAGTCCGCCAGTTTTTCTTTTGTGGCTGGAGGAACCAAAAAGTGGATGGATAAAGTGTTGACCTTCGATTTCTATATCTACAGGGTTTCCTGCATGCCAAGAGAGTTCGCATAATGCTTCTTGCAGTGGTGTTAAGTAGCTGGACTCCATGAGGTCTGGTGTATTGCGGTATTGGCCATCAGCATCAGGTTGGTTTATAGAAGCTAGTGCTGGGTGAGCATAGTTTATTTTTGATAACCGAGTAGAGTGTAAGCTGCCATCAAAACAGCTTTCTCCAAGGTACTTACCAGCAACCCAATAGCTCACTCTTGTCACTAAAGCAGTATTGTCTGTGAAAGACCAGCCTATCTCGAACTCTAATGATCTGGTTTTTTTAGATATAATGTCTGTATCTATATACAGAGGATGTTCAGTACCGTAGTTATCAAGGTGCTCTAGGTAACCTTTCAGAGAGAACTGATCTGGTTCATACTCAACTTTTATTACTATATTTTTTCTCAGGTCTCTTCCGTTCACTAAGTGCTTGAAGCCACCAACGAATTTGTTCCCCAGTGCTTCAATGCGTTGAGGGTTACACTGACCCTTCTCAAGGATTTGCTGCAGATAGAAGAGCGCCATTAACACGGTACTTTTTCCAACCGAGTTGGGGCCGAACAGCAGCGTAACCGGCGCGAGCTCGATAGTTTGCGTTTCTTTAAACGAGCGGAAGTTGGTTAGGGATAGCTTTGTTATTCTCATGGTATTTATTTCGACTCCTGTTCAGTATTCGCGTTCTTTGGTGTCGAGTTAGTCAAGTATAAATCCTGGTCAATACAAAAAATGTGATGGCAGAAAGCTTTAATATGATTATTTTTTCTTCCAAAAGCTGGATTCGTACACTCTACTGGTATGGCCCGTATAGATGATGGGTTTTGCGTTGGTTGCTGGCCAGCTTGATGATGGCCTGAACAAAGCACGTCATCGCTATGGGGGAGAATCGATTTAGCTTTGGTTAGCGAAGAGCCAGCGTAAGTGGGAAGCCTGTTATCGTGAGATGAAAACAGGTTTGATTCCTTTCGCAGGTAAGATGCGAAGTCATTGGTGCCAACGGCGGAGGTGTTTGATGAATTTAGTGACATTGCCGTTACTCCCTGTAGTGGCTGCTCACTCTGTTATGGCATGTAATGTGCCAAAGTTTTATCCTTTTAAATCAACACTATACTAGGATTGTGTCTTATTGATCTGCAAACTAATTTACTTACTGCAAGCTTTTTTACATGCCGGAGCTCAGTTCAAGTGCTGTGTAAATGAGATCTCTGTTCGAAAAATGGTGTGGTGCAGTTGCCTCTTGAAAGTATCGTTGCTCAGTCAACAGCTATTTTCAGCCTGCACTGATTCAAAGTTGCATTGTTGGCCCCTAGGGTGTGACATTCAGCCTTACCTGGCTTAGGCGCTTCATCACTCGCTCATAGCTAATTTGATGCTTATCCAATAACTCATCAAGATGACCGGCTGTCAGAACGTCGACTTTGGATAGTTTCGCAGCTTTTCTCCCGCCAGCCCTTAGCGCCGATGCATTAGTCGCAAAGTGAAGCGATGAAACGGGCTTGCCAAGTAGGTTCTGGTAATATTCTTTAGCACCTGAAACTTCTTGGATAGCCTTGTGGCCATCGTAGTGGGCTTTGGTAGTGTGTTTCACCTGTAAGAGAACCAGAGAGTCGCCTATATCTAATACACCATCTGCACCATGGTCGGCACCGTTTGTGGTCAGCCATACACGCTGCGCACCAAGCTCCAGTGCCAACAGTTCGACACATAGGGCTTCGAAATGCACCCAAGGCATCTTAACCAGATCATCTCGTTGTAACGCTCGCGTACGCACTTCGGTCATCAGATCCATGCCTGCAGGAATAGGCACTACCTGCTCTGGCGTCACTACAGCATCCTTCAACTGAGTCTTCTTGGTCAAAAGCTTGTGCAAGTTGACATCGAAGGATTCGAACTCAGGATGATGGGCAAGAGGCACATATATGTTGACGTCCTTTTGCTGGCCTATCCGATAAACCCTATCCGTTGCCTGTGCCTCTTTGGCGGGGTTCCAGTGGCGTTCGAAATGGATGACGTTGTTAGCGCCAATCACAGTCAAACCCACGCCTGCAGCCACCGGTGACATGATGATGATATTAAAACCGTCACGTGCCTCGAAATCAGTAATCATTGATTTCCGTGTCGGTGTACCATCGAGTTTGGCGACGGCCTTGGCATCGCCATTGATCACCGCCAGCGGGCCCAAAGCGTACAATCGGCCCAACGCCACGCTCAGGAATGCCTGGAGGCGTTTATTTACTGCAAAGATGATGCATTTTTCATCGCGCAGCCGGATCTCATCCAGAGTGTTCACCAAGCTAGCCATCTTTGACGACTCACTGATCAACGCACTTACGGCTTTCGCGGAGGTTGGAACATCCAGTCGCCCTTGATCCACCAACCTGGGGTGAAGTGATACATCTCTCAGCCGCTGCAGGCAACCCAGGACCACGTTCTGTTCACTCTGCTCCTGTGTAGACAGCGTGGCGTCATAGACCGCCAATTGTTGGCCGGCCAGAATGGATGCCAAAGAGTCTTTATAAGTCCAGACTTCGTCATCGGTACCTACGAAGACTCGCTTCTCAGGCAATCCTTTTAAGTTGTCTTCCTTAAGTCGGCGCAGCATCAATGCTCCAACTGTTTCACGTAAAGCACGCCCTACACGCTCGCGGGTTTGTTCAATCTCGTCGCTGGCGCATTGCAAAATTGGAGAAACATAACGGTTGCGAAAATCCTGGTAGCTGCTCAGATAGCCAGGACAGGCGGTATCCATCAAACACCAGAAATCAGCCAGGCTATTTTCAACTGGGGTGCCCGTGGTCACTAGATTAAAATCCGATTTCAAGCCCTTAGCCGCCCGTGTTTGCAAGGCATTGGGGTTCTTGATGTTTTGCGCCTCATCAAATACCACCATCGCCCAATCAATGCTGCACAAAGAAAATTGATAGTCGCGTAAAGTCTGGTAAGTGGTGATGACCAGACGTCGGGGCATATCGAGACGCTCTATAGTGTGCCGCTTGCCAACCTTCAAAGAAAAACGGATTCCTGTTTCACCGCCTTCACCCTCAATCGGCTGAGATTTAGTCTCTACACCACCCTCGCGGAATCTAGGCAGATCCGCGCCCGATTGAAGCAACACCACATCATCGAAGGGAGAATCGTTGAAGGTTTTCTCGACCTCGTCCCGCCAGTTCTCCAGCAGGCTTAGCGGTGCTACGATCAAACAGGGTTTTTCGGTTTCACTCCGTTGTTTTGCGATTTTGTATAGCTGGTCGATACAGGCAAGTGCCATCAGAGTCTTACCTAATCCCATATCATCAGCGAGTAGCGCGCCACCCTTGTGTTTTGGGTTCTCAGCCAGTCCTACCGCCCAACGGATACCGATTTCCTGGTGCGGGAAAGGCATCCTGGCGTAGTTGTCCCAGGTCAAATGGTCTGCGGGGTAGAGCACCTCATCGATGGCCCGTTTTACGGTGGGAGACTCCTGTTCTAACTCCTCGTCGTTTAGGTCGACATCGACAACAATGACTTCCGGGTGTTCTGCCTCTTCCGGCTCGGCTGTTTGACTAGGTGCCTCGTCAGACTCATTGTCAAAGCCTGCATGCTCTACTTTACGCTTGGCTTTCTCCAGCGCCGTATCCACCAGGGAGCCATCAGTGATATCAAATAGCTTGCCCTCGAACTCGAATTCGTGTGCACCAAGCTGTCGGGCATCCTCAATGCCTTGGGTCAGCCTGACCAGCGAATCTTCGTCCTCGATCATTCGTACAACACTGCTGATGGGCTGTACCGTTTGCGCAGCTGCTGACTTACCAAACCAGTCGATACCTGATTCGTCGGTATCGCCAAAGTAGCGGTGTTTAAACACCGTCGCGCCATGAACCCGGGCAGAGAAGCCCACATCCAGGTTCACCAGTGATGCATCTAGAAAGGCAGAAGGTTTTTCCAGAAAGGTTTTCAAATTGGCTTTTGAAATGACTCGGTGGTTGATGATCTCTTGTGTTGCTTTCAGGCGGTCCTCATCCAACAGCACTATCTCATTACCCACTCGAAGAGAGGCAACGGTTGCATCGGGACGAAGCTGACCCAAGCGGGCCTGAATCATGTCCGCGTCTGCATCGGTGCCTAGAGATGGGGTCAGGATTCCGTTCCCTCGAGCTGTAACATCCAGTTGCACCCCAACCGAATCGGGAACCCGAATCTGCAGCTTATCTGTGTCAAAGTGCGCCAGCTCGATGTTCACACCTGTTCGTTTGGCTTGCTGTAGGGCATAGATCAACTGCAGGTTGTCGGCTTCAGATTTGGGTGAGCAGTTATGCGACTCCAAGGCCTGAAATACGCTGAGGTGAGGTACATCTAACAGGTATTTCTGTGTTCCGCCGAATGTAAGGAAGGTGCCATTCCACTTCCAATTGGTGGTCTTGCGGATCTGCTCTGGCGTCTGCCAGGCAACATATAGGGTTACCTGAAAAGTAGGGCTGTGCAGCTGGCCTTTGATCTCGGCGGAGAATTGGCCTTGCCAGTGTTTAGGCAGTTCCAGCAGTTCTCGCCCTTCTTCATCCAGTCGACCAAGCACTTCGGCTGGTACCACAAAGCCATTGGGAACCCGCTCTGCGTCGCCCTGTTCAACTAACATGCTGAGGTACACGTGCTGATGCTGTACCCAAGGCTCTGCTTTTAGCTGGGTAATGGCTCTTGTGACGGTGTCCGGAACTATAAAGGCGACCTCGTCATACGCTGCATTCCACCGGTAGCTTTGTTGTCCTTTCTGGATGAGTTTTTTTACCAACTGTTTCAGCATCGTCTAATTAATACCCTAATCTGCGGATGTGGCTTTTCGCATCTTTTTTGCTCATTACCTGCTCCGCTGAAACGCTGATCCCAAAATACCGCATTGCTTCGAGGGCGTTGGTGATCCAGGTGTTCGGTGTGTGAGTAATGGCAATATGGTCTCTACTCACAATGCCTTGAGTCAGCTCGAAATATGAAGGCTGTGAGGTAGAGTAAGTGCGCAAAATAGTATTGGGTGCCAGATTCTGGTGTAGCCACAACTTACAGTTATGGCTTCCTTCAACCAAATGTATATCGCCTAAATCGAGATAAATAATGGACTTGTCTTGATCGCGAACTGTATCGAACTTTGGCAAATCATCCTTGTGAATGTGTCGCCTTACATATCGTGCAGCTCCTCGCGATAGGTACAATCGACTGCCTTTTACAAACCCGTTATCAAACAACCCTTCGAGGAAGCGTTTTCGGGCGGGGAACATGCGTTGCATGTCCTCATCGTAACTGGCTTTTCCGTGCTCTTCGATTACGCGGAGGAAGATCTTGAGATCCATCCGAGAATACCAACCTCGAGCTTTTTCTATCAGTTCTCTTCCTAATGGTTTCCACCACTTTCGATAGATGGGGGAAGTGTCAGGAAGCCGTGGGTCGCCGCCAATGGAATTTATCACCGCCCGCCAGCTGTCTCCAAGTTCTTCTGTTGCTGGTAAACGGTCAATTAGAATTCGCATAACCTCGACACCTAGAGGTACTTCAGGGGTATAAGCCGAGTTAAATACTTCGGGAAGCACTAGTTGTCCAAGCAAGGTTGATTCCTCGTTCGGTTTCAGCTTCTTAAGGCTTTCAAGATAGAAAATATTTTGCGCAGCAGAATAAAGACGCCCACCTATGATCTTTTCAAGATCACGTCGCTTAACGTGTTCTTTCAAGCTTATGCCCAAGTCGCTGGCATCGTTTGCCAGCGACTTGGGCGCGTTTTCGACCAAGGCGACTAGCCAATGTTGATATTCAGGGCGCTTTGCAATAGCGCGAATGAGCCATTGGCGAACTCCCTGCTGGTTGGACATCTCATCAAAGCTACCGCAATACCAGTCGAACAGATTTTCCATAAACTGCCGGCTGGGTATAGGTCTGAAGTGATTGATGCGCGTTAATGCCTCATCGCTTAATGGTACTCGGCGAAACGGGGCACCACCCACGCCAATACCATACGCCCTAACGCGTAAAACGTTGGTCAGCAGAGAAGCCAGGGATTGCTGATTAGCAATGCCGGAATACATATCTTCATAGGCCTGATGGAAGGCTGGGCTGGTTGCTCCGGCCTTGCGCGTAACTTCTTTCAGCTTCTGCTGTTCTGAAGGCAGTACCTTAAACAAAGGGTCATTGGATACCCGTAATTCGAAGTGCAATGATGGGAGCAGATCCAAGAGACTCATCGTGCCAGCTCCAGCACATTTTCCAGGTCTAGATCCGAAGGGCGTCGAATGGTGAAGCGAATGTCAATTCGTCGGTTTTGAGCTTTCTGCTGGGCAGTATCCTCGACTTCGTTCACTCGGCGTGAATCGGCGTAGCCACTGACCGAAAATAACTTCTGACCATCGTGATTGATCATCTCTTGGTAAGCCGGTGCCAGTTCAAGCTCCTGGTTCCAATGAGACCAAAGTGAAATGGCCCTGAAGGCAGAGAGTCCCCAGTTCCCAGTGCCGAGAAGACCATTGAAGTTCATGCTATCGGTGTGCCCTTCGATGAATACAGTGTCCAGGTATTCATATCCAGGCTTGCAATCGTGCTCCTGTTGAACCGACACCTCTGCGGTGGTGCAATCCACTGAGCCGCTACGTTGCTTAAGGATAGCGCCGTGAATGGCCAAGCCAATCTTGTTCACAGTGTCCTGAGTATTCTGATCATCTGGGATCTCATATCGGCCAGAGGCAAAAGCCAGGCTATCTGGAATACGGAGGATGCTTTTATTCTCGTTCACCTCGATGTGAATGTCCTGGCGCTTCAGTTCATCGACGATGTCATCCAGGATATTGCGTCGTACCTGCTCGGCGGTACGTAACTCCTCTAGCGCCTCGTCAACCTGTTGCCGGGTTTGGGTCAGTTCCAGAATCAAGGCTAGTGCCGCGAGAATAAAAATCACCAGCAGCCCCGACATCAGATCAGAGAACGACATCCAATAGGGGTTGTCCTCGTCAACGGTTACCGTGCGTCGTGAACTGAATCTCATGCGACACCCTGAACCTTGGTCTCGATCTCATCAACAGCACCGGCCAAGGCCTCGATGGCACTGGTCATCTGGGTGGTGTATGCCGAGGTTTGTTTGTTCCAATGATCCATCCGTTCACCGGTCTGGGTTTGTACTTCCTTGGCGTATTCACGTAGCAGCCCGTTGAGTCGAGTTATTAACTCTTCAACGTTGCCTTGCAAGCCTTCAAGGTAGTCATCTTGATGTTCTCGCATATCGGCAAAGATCTGATCTGCCGTCGACAAAGTGTTGTCGATGGCACTGCGAGTTTCACCCAAACGCAGATGTTGAGTGGTTATGTCATCACGTAGGGACTCAATCTTCTCAGCGGAGAGCTGATTTTGCGACGCCAGATCTCGAGTCGCATCCACTGCCTGGGTGATGGTGCCAGACAGACCATTGGCCGCATCTCGCATGCTACTGCCAAAGACGTTGATATCTTGCGATACCTTCTGCATATGTTCACTGGCTGTCAAGGTCTTGGTGGCGGCCTGCACGTTGGCATTGGCGGATTGCTCGATGCCGCTTTGCAGCGTTCTGCCCTGGTTAAGCAAGCTGGATACCGCTTCCACTTGCTGGCGTAGCAGAGTATTCACCTGGGCCAGCAGGGCTTCGGTGCTGTCGCGCAGGTTCTTGTTCTGCTCCTGCAGCTCGGCATGTTGCTGAGTCTGGGCCGTACGCAGGTCGCCCACCATGTTGCTGACAGAATCGGTGAGATCTTTCGCCGCCTTGCTGGTCGCGGCGCGGATCTGCTCAGAGCTGTCATTACTGCTCTGTGCCAGCTGCTGCACGCTTTGGTTAAACTGCTGCTGGTTTTTCGCCTGTTGGTCGCTTAAACCGGAGACGACGGATTGCACCTGGGTAGACATCGCCTTGTGGGCCGCCTCGGTGCGTTCCGTAAGCTGGGTAACATGCGAGTTGCTGTGCTCGGTTAGTTGCTGGAACTGTGTCGTCAGGGTGTTGCCCAGCTCAGCCTGCTTGTTGCCAATGTTCTCGGCGACGGTTTGCATCTGTTCGTTCATCGCCTGTTGGGCTGACTCGGTGCGTTCCGCAAGCTGGGTAACATGAGAGTTGCTGTGATTGGTTAGCTGTTGGAACTGTGCCGTCAGTGTACTGCCCAGCTCAGCCTGCTTGTCGCCAATGTTCTCGGCGATGGTTTGCATCTGTTCGGTCATCGCCTGTTGGGTCGCCTCTGAACGTTCCGCCAACTTCGCTACGTGCTGGTTGCTGTGCTGTGCCATCTGTTCGATCTGAGTCGCCATAGTGCTACCCAGTTGGTTCTGGCGCTGGGCAGATTCAGTTTCTTGCTGTTCCAGTCGGTTCATAAAGGCGCTTAAGGTGGTGCCGAGCTGCTCCAGGGTTCCCAGCATCTGCTGTGAAGCTTGGTCCATGGCATCGCGCTGACGGTTGCCCTCCTTACCCATGCTCTCCATAAACTGGCCCAGCATGTTGTCCAGTGCCGAGGAACTGGTATCGGTGCCAACATCCACCAGCTTGTCGATGGCTGGCTTCATGATGTTTTCCAGGCTTTGTTCCAAACCGGTTTGGATAGACTCGGTGACGCCATCCAGAGCTAACTGCATCTTATCGCCGATCTTATCCGCCAGTCCCTGTAGCGCTTCACGGGACTCACTGCCGTCATTGGCGATCTTCACCAATTGGTATTCTGGTGTGATACGCGGGAACAGCTGATCCACCCGGGTCTGCAGCTTCAGCAGTTTGGTGCGAACGTGCCAATCACACTTCTTCTCGAAGAAGTTGAACAGCAGACTGAGGAACACTCCCCACACCGAAGTGGTAAAGGCCACGGCGGCGCCGCTGATCATATGACCAATGCTGGCACGCAGCTCATCGACAGAAGCGTTTTGAGCCAAGTCCAGGCTGGAGAGGCCCATCTGCAAACCAACAAAGGTCCCGAGTACCCCAATGGCGGTCAGGAAGCCCGGCACTGCCACGGCGATACGGCTTTCTGATGCTCCCCGAGACAGGCTGGTGGTATTAAAGAAATGCTCGGCATCGTAGGTGTTGTGATAGTGGCTGGTATCACCGTCGTTAATCTCCACTAGAGTCTCGGTGAATTCGCGCCACAGGTGACGGTGGGCTTCGGACTCCCTTGCCATGTTGTTGATGTCGTGAAGGCGTTCATGGAGATTATCGAAGGACACATCACCTAGCAGGGTTTTGTGATAAAAACCTATGCGACGACTGGCTTTAAAATACGCCCAAGAGCTGAGGCATAGGCCAATGCCAAATACCAACAGCAATGCTAAGACAAAGAAGGCTGACAAGGTTGCGGTATCATTGGGCAAGTACTGCCCGTTGGCCACCATAGTATTCAGGCTGGTGAAGTCTGGAACCAAGTTGGAAAAGTCGAATGCTGGCTGCATGATGGTATTCGCAGTAATGTGTTAATGAATAATATTCTTCAATCTGTCGTCGGTTGAAAAACACGTTAAGCCTGTCAAAGTAGTTCAAAAAGGCAAGCCAAGGAAAGGTGGTTGACCCAAAAGTCACAACAACTCTAGCAAAGTTTTTGCCAATGTTTGTGTTTTTTAACAGTCGCTTAAGAGTGCGGTGCTGTATGGTCACATCCTTGTGATTGCTGATGGCCGGCTTCCTTAGAGCTGGCCGGAGAAGGCTTTTTGGCTAAGGCTGGAAAACAGTTCGTTTAACTGTTCTTCGCCTGTCGTCATTTTCTTTGTGCGCTGGACCACTTCATCCACAATATCTGCAAATTTGTCCTGGAGTGCCTTTGGCGGAATGCAGATTTTGATGTTCTGCATTTCCTGCGCATTGATATTTGCCATTCCGACAATGCTCTTGCACATGTTCAGTAATGTTTGTTTACCATGTTTGGAGTTCAAGTAACTGGATATATATTCAGTATTACCTAGCTCATTGGTTCGAACCCGAATTAAGTAGCCTGCGATAGCCATAGGTTCATCTTCCCTATATACCGCAGTTTTTCCTACTAAGTCTTTGCTGTTGGTACGATTAAATAGCAGGTCGCCTTTTCGAACTAGGTACTTTTGCTGCTCTTTCTCATTTAGGTCGATGTACTTGAGAGAAGAAAAGTCCCAGTGCCCTTTATAAGTGATGTTGCCCATCCTTAAAATCGGGAACTCTTTCAGCTCAACGGAGGCTTTTCCAGATGAACCGTAATTGGCTGATTCAACGAGATCGCGAATCGTGCCTATAGGGAATCCCTTCGGGTTGGTGACTGGGTCACCAAACATCTCCAGGAAGACGCTGCGGAGGAAGTCGTCGGCGAGTTGGATGGCTTGCTTGCGTTTGCGGCGGATGTCATCGGCTTTACCGAGGATGGTGGCGATGCGCTTTTGTTCCTCCAGCGGTGGGAGGGGGATTTTCAAATCTTTAAAGAACGAGGTCGGAACACGCTTTTGACCTGCACTGCCAGTCATGTTCCGTTCACCAACAGACCTTAGTTGAATATTCCAAATTAAATAGAAAAGATACTTACCATCCAGTTCATCTGAGTTTGGCCTTAGGACATGAAACTCAGTTGAGCCAAACCCAACTTGAGTTTCCAATCTATCGAGGAATGCAGCTTTTCCGTTTTCAAAGCACGGTGTAATTTTCGCCACAATGACATCATTGCGCTCAAAGTAAGTGAAGCCTTTCTTGGTTTCGGCAAGGATTCTTCGTTCCTGATTAAGAATTTTTCCTTCTTCAGAAACCGAGGCCATTGCTAAGAAACTTACTTCCTGGCTCTCATTAACCCATTTTGGTAAACGGGGGTTCAATGTAGCTACTTCAGCCAACTTCACCAACGGCCAACTCATAGCATTCCCTCCAGCACCTTCAGTTCAGTCTGGATCTCATCTTCCAGCGCCATCAGCTGCTTCAGCAGAACCTTCGGGTCTTCATACTGCTCCTCTTCGTACACCGTTTCTTTATAACGGTTGATGGAGAGATCGTACTTGTTAGCCTTGATGTCAGATGCGTCCACCAGGAAGGCTTTCTGGGTTTTATCGGCCCAGGCTTCCAAAGAATCGTTATTGATCACCGCCTGTTGGTAGGCTTTGAACTGCTTAATTAGGTCCGGCAGATCGTTGTCTTTGGTTGGGGTACGCTTGTCATCCAGAGAGTAGCCGTCGGCCTGTACATCGTAGAACCATACCTTGTCGGTGTTGCCGCCTTTGGTGAAAAACAAAATGGCGGTGGATACCCCAGCGTAGGGTTTAAATACCCCGCTTGGCAGGGAGATCACCGCTTCCAGTTGGTTGTCTTCCAGCAAGTGCTTACGCAGGGTCTGGTGGGCTTTGGAGGAGCCAAATAGTACACCATCGGGGACGATGGTGGCAGAGCGGCCGCCGGTTTTGAGCATGCGCTGAATCAGAGCGACAAACAGCAGCTCGGTCTTCTTGGTTTTCACCACCCGCAGTAGGGTGGGGTCGACGTCTTCCTCGTCCAAGCTACCCTTGAAGGGCGGGTTAGCCAGGATCACATCGAAGCCTTCGCGGGCCTCGCTGCGGCGACGTTCGATAAAGCTCTGGCTCAGGGTATCCTGGTAGTGGATATCCGGCTCCTTGATGCCGTGCATCACCAAGTTCATGGCGGCGACGCGGAGCATGGTGGCATCGAAGTCAAAGCCGTGGAACATATCGGTGTCGATGTGGTGACGGTCTTCGATGAGATCGCCACTATAGAGCGTGTTTACCAGCGGTTGACCGCTGGCGCCCAGCAGAGGTTTGCCGTCTTCAAACAGTGGCTCGTGTTCGATGCCTTCCGGGGAGGAGTATTTCTCCAGCAGGTACTCGTAGGTGGTGGCGAGGAAGCCACCGGTGCCGCAGGCCGGGTCACAGACGCGGTGACGCTGGTCGACATCAATCATTTCCACCATGGTACGGATGATATGACGCGGGGTGCGGAACTGACCGTTGATGCCGGCGGTAGTGAGTTTGGACAGCAGGTATTCGTAGAGATCACCTTTTACGTCCTTATTCTCTAGAGGCAGTTCGCTGATCAGATCCACCGCACTTTGAAGCAAATTGGGCTTTTGGATCATCAGCTGGGCGCCTTTCATAAAGTCGGCAAACTGTGTGCCTTCACCGGCCAGCTCGGCAAAGTGGGGGAAGAGTTCGTCCTTAACCAGGCGGTAGATCTCATCGCTGCCTTGGTGGCGGAAGTTCTCCCAACGCAGGTGCTGCTCGCATTTTTCGAAGCGGTGGTTAAAGGCTTTACCGGTACGGGCGGCGCGTTTTTCGTCGGAGCGCTCATTCATGTCCAGCATACGGGCGTACATTAGGAAGGTGATCTGCTCCACCACGGTCAACGGATTGGTGATGCCGCCGGTCCAGAACTCGGTCCAGAGTTTGTCGATTTTACTTCTCAGTTGTCCGGTGATCATATTGTTTAAATAGGTATCTCTGTGGCGGCCATGCAGCACTTGGGCATGGTCTGGTTAAAAGGAGTTAGCTGCTATTGTACGGCCAACAACGAGCTTTTTCTGGAACTTCTTAGGTGATTTTGCTGCTTACCTTAACCAGCTCCTGTCTTTGGCCGGTAGGCAGGCTGAAGCGCTTTACAAACTGTACGATGATGTCTGCTTGCTGGCCGTTAAACAGACCATCCAGTCCATCGTCGTGGATCTGGGTGTAGGGCGCGTCATAGAGCTGATCCAGTTCGATGGAGCCAAAGCGGATCAGGTGGTTTTTCAGCAGGCCGATAAAGCGTTGCTGTTTACTGTTCAGGTGGGTGTGCACCTGCTGAACAAAGGTGGTGAATTCCGCTTCGATGGCCTTAGTGTCCATACCGACGATGGTGCGCAGCAGGGCATCCAGCGGCGCGGCGGAATCGGGGTAGAACTCCTTCAGGGTATTCAAATCCACATTGGGGTTTTGGGTATGCGCCAAGGCAATCAGGCTTTGCAGTTCGGGCTCGCTAACGGCGCGGCCAGCGCGGATGGCCTGAATCACCGGGTCACGCTCAAATAACGGGGAGAGTGTTTTCTCTACCTCCTGCTTGTAGATCTGGTAATCCACGGTGCGGATATCGGTTTTTACCTCGTTAACCTGGTATTCGGCGTGGTCTTCGCGCACATCGATGATGGGGGTCACCGGAGCCATTGGTGTGCTGCCTTTGTCCCGCAGGTGAATCACACCGCGCAGATTGGTACGCACCTGTTCCAGGTCGTTGTGGTCGGCATCGGCCCAGAAGTTGTCCTGTTGTACCTGTTTGATGGTGTCGGCCTTGGTGCGCACCTCGTTCAGGTGCATGGAGAGGCTGGTAACTTTATCCATGATGGGACCTAAAGCAATGTCCAGCTTGCTGGGCTGGGTCAGCTTCAGGTACTGGGCTTCGGTCATCTGCAGGTCAAAACGCAGGGCCTCGCTTTCACCGCGGATGGCGCGCCACTGCATCAGCGGAGCCATCTCCATCAGCAGCAGTTGAGCGGTATCCGGGGTCATGTGGTGCAGGCGCTTCTCCTCGCTGAGTTGCTGTTTCAGTTGCCACTTCTCACGTACTGCAATGGTGTTGTCATTCAGTGCGTCGATGTCAGCTTTGATCAGCGGCACTATGGCACTGAACTGGTCCATTTCAGCTCGCTTCAGGGCTTCCTGCGCCAGTTTTACCCGTGCTTCGAACAGGTTTTGTGTAAGTGCTTTGCCCTGGCTTCCTTCGTCATCGGGGTGGTCCTCTTTGAAGTACTCAAAGTTGTTCCAGTGGTCGAAGATCAGGAAGTGGGTTTTATGGTTGCCCGGGCCATAGAGGTCTTCACACAGGCGGGTGCCCCGTCCGACCATCTGCCAGAACTTTACTTTGGATTTGATCGGTTTGGCAAACACCAGGTTGACGCACTCCGGTACGTCAATGCCGGTATCCAGCATATCGACGGAAACCGCGACGGTGATTTCACCCTGTTTGCCTTCCGTGCTCTTGAAATCGTCGATCAGTTCATCTGCGCGTTCGTACTTGGAGTGTATCACCCGGCAAAAATTGCTGTCGTGCTGCGGGTACAGCTCGTAGAACAGATCTGCCAGAAGCTCTGCATGCTGGATACTGCGGGCAAAGACGATGGATTTACCCGGCAACTGGCCGTCGACATCCCGTAGCCCTTTCTCCATCAGGTTGCGCAGGATGGCGCGATTGGTGTCTTTATTGAAGATGGCTTTGTCGACCTGGGAGGCATCGAAGTCAAGGGTATTGGGATCAATGCCCTGATCTTCCAGTTCACCGATCTGCTCGTCGGTCAGCTCTGTGGCCTTGATGCCATCACGCAGGAACTTGGTGGTGTGAGACACCACCTTAAAGGGCACTAGATTGCCTTCGTCGATGGCCTGCTCCAGCGGATAGTTGGCGGTGGGCATTTTGTAGTCACAGCCAAACAGCTGGCTGGTGGAGCGCGAAATCATCTCCACCGGGGTAGCCGTCAGGCCCACCTGCAGGGCATCAAAATACTTAAACAGTTCTCCGTACTTGTTGTAGATGGAGCGGTGGGATTCGTCAGCAATGATGAGATCAAAATGGCCCACGTCGAAGTTCTCGAAATCCTTCATCATGCCCGGATAGGTGGCGATAACAATGCGAGCTTTGGCTGCATCAGACTTTTTACTCTTGCCTTTCTCGTACAGGGTTTCGCTGGTGAACTCGGCAAAGGCGTTTTTGGCTTGTTTGCGCAGCTCTTTGCGGTCACACAGGAACAGCACTCTTTTGGCCCACCCCGCCGAAATCAGGCGTTTGGCTAGCGCAATGGAAACACGGGTTTTGCCGGTACCGGTGGCCTGCACAATCAGCGCCTTGCGATGTTTGTCACTGAACCGCTCACAGACGCGGGTGATGGATTCAATTTGATACATCCGGCCCGCCACATCGGTATCGATGGGGGTTTTGTTTAGGTCATGACGCTGGCTGCGCTGGCGGACCAGGTGCTGCAGACTGTCCTTGGAGTAATAGCCAAACAGCTTGCGCGGCGCATAGCCCTGGGTGTCGTCCCAGATCCAGATGTCATAGCCATTGGTGTAGAAGATAACTGGGCGCTGGCCATAGCGCTGCTCCAGAGCGTCGGCATACAGCTTTGCCTGTTGTTGTCCCTCACGAGCATTGCGGCGGGCACGCTTGGCTTCAATGACAGCCAAAGGTTGGCCATTGTCATCCCATAGGACGTAATCGCAGTAACCCTTGCCAGTGGTGGTGGGCTGACCGTCTACCTCGTACTCCTTACTGACCTGCTCGTTATTGGTCTCATCTGTTGCAACATCCCAGCCTTCGCTGCGTAGCTCGGCATCAATTAGGCGACGACGGGTTTCCTCCTCATTGAGGTCAAAGGTGGTCTTGAAGGTATCGGTATTGTCTTTCAGACGCGCCAAGCCGGCCTGGTCGACTTGCTGCTGCAGTTTAGCGGCTTTACGTTGGGCTTCTAGCTGTGCTTCTTCAGCCACTTCTAGCTCTTTAAGAGCCTGTTTCAGGCGGGTTTCGTTTTCCGCCAGTTTCTGCTGCAGCGCTTTGTTCTTACGTTTGAATTCCGCCTTGCCTTCATCCAGGCGGGGGGCATTTTCCGGCGATTGGTATTGTGGACACTGTTCCAGCTTGCCGCCTCCGTGGGCGATAAACAGCCAGCAGCCGATAAAGTATGATTCTTTGAGTAGCCACAACGCATCGTGTTGATCGAAGTGGCCTTCGTGTGCCGCCTTGTTGCCGCCCCGGCGCACGGCATGAAATTTGTCCAAGATGGCGCGGTCTACTGCAGACGTGAATTCAGCGTTGCAGAGCTTGTCGTAGATATTGGCGTTGGGCTCAGCGGAAATGCGCAGCTCATTAAATAGATAGCCAACGATCTTTTCCACGTAGCACCGAAGTTTGACCATGGCACTTTGAGGGTCGCTGACGGCGTAGGTTTCGGCAAATGCACCGAGTTCAGCCAGTTCGGGCCAATTGGGCTTCAGGTGTTCGAAGTTCATGGAGGTCTTCACGCTCGCTAAATCCTTATCTATGCCAGCTCTGCAGCAATGACTATGCCAGAGTCTTTATTCGGCGTCCGTTGTCTGGGTCAGGCCTAGGGCTTTCATCCAGTTACCCAGGGTTTGATGGTTGGGCAGCCCCAGCAGCTTAGCGGCCTGAGACTTGTTGCCTGCGGTCTGTGCCAAGGCCTTCTCTATCGCAGCCTTTTTAATTTTATCAATGGTTTGCTGGATATCCTGGGGCAGTGATAGGTTGCTTATTAGCTTGGGGGAGTGGGATTGGTTCGGCCCCTTGAGCTGTGCGGCTTGAAGATCTTCCGCGTTGATCTCTGCGTCCTGAGACCATAGGGCTGCCCGGTGCAAGGTGGTCCAAAGCTCCCGAATATTGCCTGGCCAGAGCTGCAACTTTGCAAAATTAATTGCGTTACTGGAAAAGTGTTTACGTTCAAGTTGGGGGTGAGTAGCGAGATGGTGGTTGATTTCATCCAGCAGTACTTGAGTTAGCTCCGGAATGTCGTCCTGGCGCTCGCGCAGAGGGGGGATTTCGATAATCCCGACAGCCAAGCGATAAAAGAGGTCTTCACGAAATGTGTCGTTGTTGACCATTTCAAACAGATCGCGATGAGTGGCGGCGATGATACGCACGTCCACAGGTTCACAGTGGGTGGCGCCAACCTTAGTGATCTCCCTTTGTTGCAGTGCCCGGAGCAGCTTTACCTGCACGGATAAAGGCAGCTCTCCCACTTCGTCTAGAAACAGCGTGCCGCCCTCAGCTTGAGCGAACAGTCCGTGGTGCTCCTTGTCTGCGCCAGTGAACGCCCCCTTCACATGGCCAAAGAGGATGGAATCCACCAGAGTTTCTGGCAGGGCACCGCAGTTAACGGCACGAAAGGGCTTACCGGCCCGCAGGCTGGCGGCATGGATGGCTTGTGCCATCAGTTCTTTGCCTGTGCCTGTTTCGCCCAGTACCAATACGGAGGCATCGGTAGGTGCCAGGCGCTGCGCTCGCTCTACCACTTGGCGCATGCCCAATGAGTTGGCTGTGATTTTTTCGAAGGCTCTTGCCAGCTTGGGCATTCCGGCTGCTGAGGTTTGTAGTGCCTGCATTGACGAACGCTGATACTCAGATGCAAAGTCGACAGGGATCTCTACCTCCTCGATGCCGCTCTTTTCGGACGACTGTACAAAGCGGCAGGAACCGATACTTTTGCCCAGCAAGACGGCCAGAGTGATCATCGCCGGTGTGCCGGAGGTTAGGCTAAAGGTAATGTCATCATCTTGCTCCAGTGCCCTATGAAGTTGCCGTTGAGTGGCCTTGGCGATACTAGGATAGTGGATTGGGCTGCTCAGCCGAACGTGCTGAATGGTGACATCTTGAAAAGGCCGTTGCGCTATAGCCAGTTTTCGTTTCAGCCAGTCGAGATAGCTGTCCCACTCCTCTTCCCAGCTGTTGCCCAAAATGATGATCCGATCGAAGCTAGTCGGACTTTTCAGGGCTATGGAAGCTAACGCCGCAGCATTGTCCTTATGCATCTGATCGATGTCGGTTTTTCCTAGCCAGGATAGAAGCGTTGCCATGGGTCGATTCTGTTGAAGTGTGGTGACAGCCAGTATTGCACACACTGCTGGATAATGGGCAGCGTAGCGGTGCTTTTATTGATTTAAATCAGCGCCATATGCCATTGGTGCTGGAGGGTGAATGTGTGTCAACGATGGAGTTGTTTAGGATGATTTTGGCTTTTTTATGACCTATGGTTTCGAGGGGTCCTATAGGTGATCAGTTTGATCCGATTTTTGACTCATATGCCCTTAGTGGTGCTTTTCGCTTTCAACGGTTGGGTTTGAGGTGCAGCGTTTTCGTCTTTCTGTCACTGAGTCGCTGCTGAGTAACCCCTTCCTTGGCAGAGTCTATAAAGGCGATGGTTTTCTTGACCTTCAACATTGTTTGGGTTTGTTTTATTGCGGTGGATTCTTTACCAACGATTTTAAAGGTGGATGCGCTGGCCTAAGTTCATGGGCTTTTCTTACCTATGATGGGGCGGGATTCTTTACCAGTGGTTGTAGAGCGCAGAATGGCTTCACTAGGCAAACAAAAGCCCGGTATTGAAGCCGGGCTTATTATGAAGCGTTGCGCTTGGGCGACTAGCCGTTGGCAGGGGCGCCCAAGGGGTCCCCGAATTGATGCAGGAACTTAGGGTTGGCCATCATCATGTTGCTGACGTTCACTAACTCAGACACCAGAATGGTGTCACTCCCCGAGGTATACCAGTGGCCGTACTGAACAAAGAGCATGGCAGTACCGGCGAGGAGGTCCTGCACGCCCTTGGCCACCAGGTGTTCCTTAACGGCAGGAACGGCACTGAAGGTGGCCTCAAATGGCGGTAACGAGGTGAACAGTTTTAGTGTCTGTGGAGTGATGTGCATCATCTCCAGATCTTGTGCTCCCCTGTACTTTTTGTTTGGCTGGAGGGCGTCTCCTTGGCCTCGATTTCGTTCGACGCGAGCGAACTTCCTCTTAGCTTTGGCTCGCAGCTTCCTTTTTGCTTTGTTACCCATGAGTATTTCTCCTTTTCGGGATGGTTATTACCCCTATCTCCGGGGCGGTTATCGATTTAGGTTGCGAACCCGGTAGGGCTCCGGTCGTTCAACGTCGGTGTCCAGGGGCTGCCAGCTCAGGGCATAGTGCAGTGGGGCAGACCCGGCACGGGACAGGGGGCAACAGGTCAGCCGTAACCAATCGGCATTCAGCAGCTCATCACGCGCTTTTTTCAATGCAGGTTTGGTCCAGCCTCGTGGTCCAAAGTGGGCGTGGGTCAGCAGCAGCTCGCCGTTGTTGTGGCCGTTGTACTGAGCCGCCACCTCCCACAGCAGAGCTTGGGCAGGCTTACCCAGAGCCAAGTACTCGGGGTGGCTCAGCACGATTTTGAGAACCTGGGTGAACTTGCTCTTCTTGCCTTTGTCCCCAGGCAGCTGCAGCCGAGACTGGCTCCGCAGCTTGGCAGGCAGTTTCACTGGTTCAGCATCGATGGGCTGCCAGGCCAGTGCATAGAGGCAGGGGGCCTTGCGGCTGGTCTGCGGACGGGTCTTCCGGATCAGGCCGGAAGATTCAAGATCCGCAATCGCCTTACGCAGTTGGTCCCGCTTCCAGCCCAGTTTCGCCATCGGGTTCTCAGCCAGGTGCAGGTCGCCATTGTTGCGCCCGTTATACTGGCCGCCCAGCTGGCACAGCAGGGCCCGAGCCACAGGCCGCAACGAGGTGTATTCCAAACTGTTCAGGATGAAGTGGGGCAACTTGAAGAAGCTCAATGTCGCTGGGCCACGCCCGCTCGGATATTGTTTTTTGACTTTGATATAGGTCATGCTCAGTTCCCTGAAAAGCGTTGCTAGGAAGGCACCCTTGGGAAGTTCGGTTAGGCAACCGGGTTGGGCCAGGTTTCGGGAGACTTGCACCACTCAAGGACGTCCCCCAGGCGCCACACAACTGAGCGGTTGCCTAACTGACGGCGGTTGGGGAAGCGTCCGCGCTTTTCAAGCTGGTAGCGCTGGGAACGGCTGAGGCTGGTGAGCTCGAGGCACTCCGGCTCGCGGATGAGGCGATCCGGGTGGACGAGAAAGGGGCTGAGGTTGGTCATGTTCGACTCCAACGATATTGGCTTGTTTTCGTTGGAGCCATTGAATCAATACGAGGATGGGCCGTATTGGAAAATAAACGACGGAAAATTTTCCAATACTTTACCGCTTGATTGTGCGGTTGAGGGGGAGCTCCTGTTTGTATTGATCTTCGACCTCATCGATAGAGGGAAACTGCTGAGAAAAATCTTCTGTGGCAGACAGTTTTACGCTTTCTGGCATGCCGGACAGGCCTGCTTTCACCAAGGTGAGCTGTTGGCCAATAGACTCTCGTCGCCTGGAGAACTCCTGAGCCAACGCCTTAGCGCTGTATTGCCAATTGTTGCGCCGGCAATGCGCTTTGAACTGCTGGCATACCTGTGCGCAGGCCTCAAGAATGGTACAGCCGTGTTCTTCGACCAGATCCCAGACGGCGAACAACATCACTTCGACATCCAGGTCTTTAGTCGCCTGCTTGCGTAACCCCGTCTTTAAGGTCATGCCACCGACCTCCTTCCCTTCGATCAGTTGTGTGGTGACCCGGCGCAAGTTGATTTGAAGTGGCCGTGGTAGATACAGCGAAAACTGACCGGCAAGGCGGTCAGCTTCCAATAGGTACCCAGGGTTGCTGGTGGTCTCAAACAACTGGTTCAGTGTGTACAGGTGGGGCACAACGCAGAGCTCTACAGCTTCCAGCAATTCTTCAGGTAGGTGGTCGTAAAACAGAAGGGGATCGTCAGGCAGCAGCTCAGAGCCCTGAGCCAGTTCGGTATCTAAATCGTTGTACATGGTGTTCCTTTGCCATGGCCGGAATGGAAGCACCACTGTATCGAAGGTCTAGTGGGGGGAGTATTGGATGAGTCGCAGTTTAACAAATCATCGGGGGTACATATGGGGGTACATAAAACGAAAAAACCCTCAGCTCAAAGAGCTAAGGGTTTGATATTTATAACTTTAGAGCAACGCTCTTAGTTCATGCCGTACTTTTTCAGCTTCTTGCGCAGGGTACCACGGTTGATGCCCATGATGTTGGCTGCGCGAGTCTGGTTACCGCGGGTGTACTGCATAATGATGTCCAGCAGAGGCTGCTCTACTTCGCACAGTACCATCTCGTACACTTCTGAGGCTTCTTGGCCGTCCAGCTGCGCAAAGTAATTGCTTACGGCGCGTTTAACGGAGTCGCGTAACAGTTGAGGCTTAACGGTACCGTTAGGAGTCTCGATTTGGCCTACTGTCAGTTGTGCTTCTGGATGGGAGTTCTGCTGATCAAACATACTGCCTTGCTCTTCAAATAAATTTGTTAAACCTGGTCAAAAAAACGCGTCAACGCTTCGACTTGCGCTGTGGCACTTTCTAAACGATTAAAATCGCTTCGCACGGCGTCCTGCTGCTGATGCGACAGATACCACCCCACGTGTTTACGGGCGATGCGAAGACCACGCTCGTCGCCGTAAAACCCGTGCAGGGTATCCAGATGCTCTAGCATGATGCCCCGCACCTCTTCCTGATTGGGGGCCGCTAACTGGGTACCGGTGCGAAGAAAGTGGTCAATCTCTCGAAACAGCCATGGCCGCCCCTGAGCCGCACGACCAATCATGATCGCATCGGCGTTGGTGTCGGTCAGGACCTGACGCGCTTTCTCCGGACTGTCGATATCCCCATTGGCGATTACCGGTATCGACACCGACTGCTTAATGGCAGCAATGGTGTCGTATTCCGCGTGACCCTTGTACATGCACTGTCGAGTGCGACCGTGCACGGCCAGGGCCGCGATACCGTGCTGCTCAGCCAATTGAGCGATATCAACGCCATTTCGATGTTCTGGATCCCAGCCGGTGCGGATCTTCAGAGTAACCGGTACGTCTACGGCCCCTACGACCGCATCCAGTATTCGGCTGACTCTGTCGGGTTCCCGCATCAACGCGGACCCAGCCATCTTCTTATTCACTTTTTTTGCCGGGCAGCCCATGTTGATATCAATGATCTGGGCACCGCGTTCGACATTCAAACGGGCGGCCTGAGCCATTAACTCTGGTTCTGCACCGGCGATTTGCACTGAACGAATTCCATCTTCACCGCTGTGGTCCATCCGCGACCGCGATTTGTCCGTATCCCAGACCCTGGGATTCGACGACAACATCTCAGACACGGCTAACCCTGCACCTAATCGGCGACACAGCGTTCGGAAAGGAAGATCAGTAACACCTGCCATAGGCGCCACGATCAGCTGGTTGTCCAGTTGATAGGGTCCAATGCGCATGATTAAAAATCTCCTCGTACGTTCACGAGGGAGCGCATGTTACTCCTTTTTGGCAGTGGTGGGAAGGTTAATAAATGTACGAGAAGTGATTTTTTTGCTTGACATTGATCTAGGATCATCAATGTTAGTAGGCTGGCTAAGGTAAGTGGGTGCTCACATACTTCGCCAGCCTTATTTTCTGGTCGTTTTTTAGGCGTTATTTTTTCACACCGCTGATTCGGCACCAATCTTCCATAAAGGCGGTGTCATCCAGTTCGAACCACTGACTGTAAATTTTGCGAAGGTCGTCATTCTGCTCCTGCAGCAAACCGGACAGGGCCAGCTTGCCACCGGGCTTCACCAGCGAGGCGATCACCGGCGCCAACTCCCGCAGTGGGCCGGCCAGAATGTTGGCGATCAGCACGTCGGCCTGCACCTCTTGAGGCTGGTCCTTGGGCAGGTACAGCGACAGACGGTCATTGACGCCGTTGCGGCTGGCGTTGTCGTTACTGGCGGTCAGGGCCTGGGGGTCGATGTCGATGCCAACGCAGTGTTTGGCGCCCAGTTTCAGGGCCGCCACCGCCAGAATGCCGGAGCCACAGCCAAAGTCGACCACCTGCTTGTCGGCCATCTCCAGGCCATCGAGCCATTCCAGACACAGGGCGGTGGTGGGGTGAGTGCCGGTACCAAAGGCCAGGCCGGGATCCAGCAGTACGTTGACCGCCTCCGGCTCCGGAGCTTCGTGCCAGCTCGGGCAGATCCACAGCCGCTTGCCAAACTGCATCGGCTTGAAGTTATCCATCCACTCCCGCTCCCAGTCTTTGTCTTCAAGGGCCTCCACTTTGTGGATGAAGCCCTTGCCCAGTTCTGGCTGCTGCTCCAGCAGGGCGACAATCTGCTTCATGTCGGTAATGGCGTCGTACAGGCCAATCACATCGGTGTCACCCCAGAGGCGGGTTTCACCTGGCATCGGCTCAAACACCGGAGTGTCCTGGGCATCGACAAAGGTCACTGAGACGGCACCGGTTTCGCTCAGGTGGTCGCCAATGGTTTCGGCCTGCTCGCCGCTGGTGTTAATGCGGATTTGAATCCAAGGCATAGTGTGCTCGGTATCTAAGCTATGAGAATGGGGCTTATTGTATGCGACAACGGCTTCGGCTGCACCCGGCGAGCGGTCTAACCCCCTGGTCAAAAGCCGAATCGCCGAGCTTTTGTTCAAATTCAGGGCTTTTGTGATTGATTTCACATGAGTGGAATTCGCCTTGGTGATCTTGATCAATAGATGGCACTTTACTCCTTAACGAGTGCGGTTTCGGACTTTATGTTTGTTGCTCCTCGTACTGACCCTACAACAATAATAGGTTTGACTATGACCCCTAAAGGAGTAAGCGGTCGCACTGCGGCGCGATTGGATCGCTGGCAAGGGCTATCCGGCGCGGCACTGGCTGCCTTCCTGCTGTTCCACCTGCATTTCGAGTCCAGCATTCTGTTCGGTAAAGAGGCCTTTTACCGGGTAGTGCGCATTCTCGAGGCGGGATTTCTCGATCCGGCTGGCCACGGCTTTCCGGCCCTGACCGTACTGGTGGCACTGACCCTGTTTGTGCTGCTGCTGGTTCACGCCATCATCGCCTTGCGACGTTTTCCTCAGAAATACCTGCAATGGAAGGCGTTGAAACAGCAAGCGGTTTCCTTTCCACATGCGGACACCCGCTTGTGGTTGGTGCAGCTGATCACCGGTTTTTCGCTGTTCTTCCTGGTGCCGGTGCATCTGCTGGGGATCATGCTGGATCCTGCTGCCATCGGCCCCAACCAATCGGCCTACCGTATCGTCGAGCAAGGCTTCGGCTGGCTCTATCTGCTGCTGATGCCAGCGGTGGTGCTGCACGCAGTCATCGGTGTTTACCGGCTGGTACTGAAATGGTTTGGTGACAAGGTCAGCCGCGGTGTCAGTCAGAAACTGGCCCTGGCCGTCGGCCTGTGGTTGCTGGTGATCGGCACCGCCAGCCTGGTGACCTGGCTGTTTGTCGGCCAGTCGCTGACTCTTCCCGTTATCCCCTACAGCCCCAACTAAGGAACAATAAGAATGAAAACGATCTATACCGATGCCCTGGTCATTGGTGGTGGGCTGGCCGGACTGCGGGTGGCCATTGCCTGTAAAGAGCGGGGTCTGGATACCCTGGTGTTGTCGCTGATTCCGGCCAAGCGCTCGCACTCCGTGGCGGCGCAGGGCGGCATGCAGGCCAGTCTGGCCAACAGCGTCAAAGGGGAGGGGGACAACGAAGACGTTCATTTCCACGATACCGTCAAGGGCTCCGACTGGGGCTGTGACCAGAACGTGGCCCGGATGTTTGCTCAGGTGGCGCCCAAGGCCGTGCGTCAGGCGGCTGCCTGGGGCGTGCCCTGGAGTCGGGTGAATAAGGGCGATCGTACCGCCATCGTTAACGCCGAAGAGGTGACCATTACCGAGCCGGCCGAAGCCCACGGGCTGATCACCGCCCGTGATTTTGGCGGCACCAAGAAGTGGCGTACCTGCTACACCGCCGACGGCACCGGCCACTCCATGCTGTACGCCATGGACAACAAGGCGATCAGCCTGGGGATTCCGGTGCACGAGCGCAAAGAGGCCATCGCCCTGATTGAAGACGGCGAGCGCTGCCATGGCGCCGTGGTCCGGGATCTGATTACCGGCGAACTGGTGGCCTACCTGGCCCGTACCACCACCATCGCCACCGGCGGCTATGGCCGACTGTGGTCGGTGTCCACCAATGCCATTATCTGTGAAGGCACCGGCCAGGGCATCGCCCTGGAAACCGGCAAGGTGGCCCTGGGTAACCCGGAAGCGATTCAGTTTCACCCCACCGCCATCGTGCCCGTCGGCATCCTGACCACCGAAGGGTGCCGTGGGGACGGGGGCTTGCTGCGCGACAAAGACGGCTATCGCTTTATGCCGGACTACGAGCCGGAGAAGAAGGAGTTGGCGTCACGGGATGTGGTGTCCCGACGCATGACCGAGCACATGCGCAAAGGCAAAGGGGTAGACAGCCCCTATGGCCCGCACCTGTGGCTGGACATCACCCTGCTGGGGCGCGAGCACATCGAAAAGAACCTGCGCGAGGTGCAGGAGATCTGTCAGTACTTCCTCGGCATCGATCCCGCCGAAGAGTGGATTCCGGTGCGTCCGACCCAACACTACTCCATGGGGGGCATTCGTACCAATGAGCAGGGCGAAGCGCCCCACCTCAAGGGACTGTTTTCGGTGGGTGAGGCTGCCTGCTGGGACATGCACGGCTTTAACCGCCTCGGCGGTAACTCGCTGGCAGAGACCGTGGTAGCGGGCATGATCGTCGGCGAGTACGTGGCCGACGCTTGTCAGAGCTACCCGATGGGAAGCCATGCTCTGGGTGAGCAGGCGGTGCTCAGCCAGAGTCAACAGATCGACGAGTTGCTGGCCGGTGAAGAGGGCGAAAGCCCGTTTGCCCTGCGCGAGCACATGGAAGCGATCATGATGGACAAGGTGGGGATCTTCCGCAGCGGTGATGAACTGGCCAAGGCGGTGTCTGAGCTGCGCGAATTGGTGCGCCGATCCGACAACCTGGTGGTGATGAATAAGAAGCGTCACGCCAACCCGGAGCTGGTGGCAGCCATTCGCATCAAGAAGATGCTCAAGGTGGCTCTGTCGGTGGCACTGGCCGCCGAGGCCCGCACCGAATCCCGTGGCGCCCACTCCCGTGAGGATTATCCGCAACGCAACGATCGCGACTGGTTGAAGCGGTCGCTGGTATTCTGGGGTGACGACAACCAGCCACGGCTGGAGTACGAAGATCTGGATGTGATGGCGATGGAGCTGCCGCCGGGTTACCGGGGATACGGTGAAAACAACGCCATTGCCCACCCGGATACCGAAAAACGCGAGGCCGAAGTGGCAGCCATTGCCGCTCGTATCGAAGACCGGCATCAGCGTCAACAACAAACCATGGACTACCAGCTGCCCGAGAAATTTATGCCGAAGAACCAGCGCCGAGGAGAGCTATCATGAGCCGGATTCTGACTTTCCGCATCTTCCGTTTCGACCCTCAGATGCCTGCTGAAAAACCGATGACCCAGGAGTATCAGCTGCAGGAAGCGCCGGGGATGACGGTATTCATCGCCCTCAATCAGTTGCGTGAGCAGCAGGACCCGTCATTGCAGTTCGACTTTGTCTGTCGTGCCGGCATCTGCGGCAGCTGTGCCATGGTGATCAATGGTATGCCGACTCTGGCGTGCCGCACCCTCACCAGCAATTACAAAGATGGCGTCATCACCCTGATGCCGTTACCAGGCTTTGAGTTGATTGGTGACCTGTCGGTGAACACCGGTAAGTTCATGCGCCAGTTGTCTGAGCGGTTGCAGGCCTGGCTGGTTCCCAGCGACGCCAATGAGGACATGCACCGGTTGGAGCGTCCCATGGATCCGGCACTGGCCGATGCCATCTACGAGTCTGAGCGCTGCATCGAATGCGGCTGCTGTGTGTCGGCCTGTGCCACGGCGCAGATGCGTGACACCTTCGTCGGCGCCGTCGGCTTTAATAAGGTGGCCCGCTTTGCCCTGGACGACCGCGATGCCCGAAGTGCCGACGATTACTACCACATCATCGGTGACGAAGATGGGGTGTTTGGCTGCATGACCTTGCTGGGCTGCCAGGATACCTGCCCCAAGGATCTCGATCACCAGGGGCAGATCGCTTACCTGCGGCGCCAGTTGAGCCGCAGCCAGCGCATTCTGTAACACCGCCGAAACGGTCAAAAAAGCCAGCAACGATGCTGGCTTTTCTTTTTAGTCTAATTCGATGATGTCGTCGTCCTCAGCGGACACGCTCTCCTCGTCATCCTCGTCGCCCTGCACCGGTGCCTTGGAGCTCATGGTAAACAGCTTGCGGCGCTGGCTCTTGGCAATGTATTTGGTCCAGGCGTGTTCCAGTTTGTTGTCGGCAGGGCGCTCGCCTTTGGCGACCGCCACGAACTGCTGTTCCTGCGGACTGGAGGGGAGCTGAGTGCCCTCAGCCAGGGCGCGTAGGCGCTGGCCGTAGTGTTCCAGCAGTGCGGCCTCATTCAGAGTGAAATGGCCAGAGCGGGCGAATCCCCGGGGAAAGTGTTTGTCATCGAAGAAGCGACCGGCAGCCTGAAATCCTTCAATTTGGTTCATGACATTCTCTCTCGTTGTTCAGTCAAACTACGCCCGTTGTTGTAGGGCAAGTAATCGGTAGATTTGATGGCATTTTCAAGACACTTTTATTACTGCGACAGGGGGCATTTGGCAAGGGCATAGCGCACATTTGAATAGTCATATTTGTGCTGTATGTATTCCGGATTGTGTTATGTTTAAAAAACGTTAACTCACCGTAGGTGCCTTATGTTTTTGGACTATTTTGCTCTCGGTTTGTTGTTTTTTGTGGGGTTGGTGTTGTTCTACGGGGTCATCGTGATCCACGACATCCCTTATGAGATCTCCAAAAAGCGCAATCACCCCCATCAGGACGCCATTCACGTCGCCGGTTGGATCAGCCTGTTCACCCTGCATACCATCTGGCCGTTCCTGTGGATCTGGGCCACCCTGTACCGCGAAGAGCGTGGCTGGGGCTTTAAGGCATTGGCGGAGAGCGAAGCCGCGCTGGAAGTGAAAGTTGCTGAGCTGGAACAGCAGCTAAGCAGCCTGCAGGCGCAGGTAGCCGACATGAACAACAAGGAGCAATGATATGGACCTGTTATTGATCCTGACCTACACCGCACTGTGTGTGGCGATCTTTAAGATATTCAATATTCCCCTGAATAAGTGGAGTGTGCCCACCGCGGTG
Organism: Ferrimonas sediminum; assembly: GCF_900100175.1. GTDB lineage: Bacteria > Pseudomonadota > Gammaproteobacteria > Enterobacterales > Shewanellaceae > Ferrimonas > Ferrimonas sediminum. The sequence goes on along the minus strand of NZ_FNEM01000010.1, from coordinate 2,685 downwards.
CTGGGCGGGGTGGTACTGATTGGCACCCTGCTGTTACTGATGAACTACAACCACCCATTTACGCCATTGGCGCGGCATGTATTTGTGACCACCCCCATCGTACCCTCGGTGCGAGGGCCGGTGGTCGAAGTGCCGGTGCAGCCGAACGTGCTGTTGAAACAGGGCGACGTGCTGTTCCGCATTGACGATACCCGCTACCAGGAGGTGGTGGGCGAGAAGACCGCCACCGTAAGGGCGGCCACCGCCGATCGGGATCGTACCAAGGGCGAATACCTCCGTTATAAAGAGGGCTACGACAAAGGCGGCGCCTTTACCCGCTCCGAGCTGGACATTCGTGAGCAACTCTACCTGGCCGCCGAAGCCAAACTGAAAGCCCGCCAGGCGGAGCTGACCAAGGCAGAGTACGATCTCAGCGAGACCGTGGTCCGGGCCCCGACCGACGGCTACGTTACCCAGGTGGCATTACGTCCGGGAATGATGGCGGTGCCGTTGCCTCTGCGGCCGGTGATGGTGTTCATCAACCGGCAGGATTCAGCGTTCGTTGGTGCCTTTAACCAGAAATCCCTGCTCAAGATTCGCAAAGGCTTTGAGGCCGAGGTGATGTTCGAGGCGGTGCCAGGAAGGGTGTTCAAGGCGGAAGTGAGGCAGGTGATGCCAAATATCGGTGAGGGTCAGTTCCAGGCCCAGGGAACCCTGTTCACCACCGAGCGTTTTCGGCTCAAAGGCCGGGCCTTTGTTGAAGTGAAGGTCAATGAGGATCTGAGCCGCTTCGATCTGCCTGATGGCGCCAACGCCGAGATCGCGGTGTACTCCGATACCTTTACCCATGTGTCTATCATCCGCCGGGTATTGCTGCGGATGAAGAGTTGGCAGAACTATCTGTTCTTCGAGCATTAAAGTGTGGCGGCCCAGTCACTCTGGGCCGACGCTGATTGTTGGTTTCACAGAAATTTGATAGACCATACCCTGGGTGTTGCCGCCGGGATGGCAACCGTAATAAGGAAAGCGCACCATGTTGAATCCAACCTTCAGTCGCCGTTTGCTGCTGCTGCATGAGATCGACCAACACGACAAGGCCAGTGTGCCGGAGTTAATGAAAAGTCTGGGTTGGCCGCGGCGAACCCTGCAAGACATCATCAAGGCGCTGCCGGGGCTGGGAGTGCAGATTGAGTTTGTCGAAGATGGCGTTCGCCACAATGACGGCCACTACCGCATCACCGACTGGGGGCCCATCAACCCTAAGTGGGTTAAAGCGCAGCTGAGCGAGCTACAGCAGGCGATTCAGGCCTAGCCGACAGATTTCAGGAATAAAAAAAGCTTCGACCCCAGGGCCGAAGCTTTTTTGTTTGCTCAGCCGCCAAGGCTTAGCTTTCGGCAACCATGCGACGGGCCGCATCGACGACGATGGCAACCGCCGCAGACTCGGTCTTCTTCATGGTGGCTTCGTCTGGGATCTCTTGCTGGGTGCGGTTGACGATCACACCGGCAACGCAACCTGCGTACAGCTTCTGGCTGGCGCACATGGTCAGCAGGGTGGCGGATTCCATCTCATAGTTGAGAACGCCCATATCCTGCCACTCTTTCATGGAGCCCTGGAAGCGCTTGGTAACGCGACCGGAAACGGTGTCGTAACGCTCCTGGCCCGGGTAGAAGGTGTCGGACGACGCGGTCACACCAACGTGAGGTTCGTGACCCAGTTCGTTAGCGGCATTCACCAGGGCGGTGGTGCAGGCGAAGTCGGCTACGGCCGGGAACTCCAGTGGAGCGAAGTGTTGGCTGGCACCGTCCAGACGAACTGAACCACTGGTAACGATAACGTCACCTACATTCACGTAATCCTGAATGGCGCCGGTGGTGCCCACACGCAGGAAGGTGTTTACGCCCAGCTGAGCCAGTTCTTCCACGGCAATAGAAGTAGAGGGACCGCCAATACCGGTGGAGCAAACGACCACAGGTTTACCTTCAAGGAAGCCCAGGTAGCTGGTGAACTCGCGGGTGGCGGCCAGGAAGGTGGGGTTCTCCATCAGTTCGGCAATGCGCTTCACGCGCTCTGGATCGCCTGGAACGATGGCCACTTTGGCACCCTGCAGCATCTCTTTGTCTAAACCAAGGTGGAATACTTTACTCATGGTCGTTTCCTTAATTGATAAAAATGGCTTGGCATTTATTAAATGTGAAACTGATTTTCGTAATTAAACAACATTCAGCCCACATCTTTGTAGACCTATGTAGCATAAATAGCCGATTTCGACGCGCTTGCCTGTGATCTAAGCACAAAAAAGGTAAGTTTTATGCCTTCAGGCTAAAAAAAAAGCAGTTAAACTTATTTCACTAAATTGCCCTTGCGTTCCGCTGGGGGCTCCCTATAATGCGCTTCCTGTCGACGGGGCACAGCGGCTTACTGAGTAAGGCACTGAGCAACAATTCGACACTCGGAAAAGCCTTTGAAAATAACGCTTGACGGGGATTGAGGAAAGCGTAAGATACGCAGCCTCAGCAACGGGAACCACGGTTCACTTTGCAACGTTCTTTAACAATTAGTCAGACAATCTGTGTGGGCACTCGCGCAGGATTGATATCTCAAATATCAATGTTGCACTGAGTGACTATAACAAGTTAATTCAGTAATTCATTGAGTCGATTCTTCGGAATCAAAAAACTTTTTAATTGAAGAGTTTGATCATG
>NZ_FNEM01000020.1 GCF_900100175.1 Ferrimonas sediminum | reverse complement strand
ACAGGCTGATGGGGTGATCGACCGCATCGGTTTCACTGAAGGGCACCTTCTTGTTCATGCCGTACACCGACGAAGAGGAGGCGTACACCAGGTGCGGTACCTGCTGCTGACGACAGCCTTCGAGGATGGTCAGCATGCCGGCCAGGTTGGAGTCCAGATAGGCCATGGGGTTGTCGATGGAGTAGCGCACGCCGGCCTGGGCGGCGAGGTGGATCACCCGATCGAACTTGTCATTGGCAAACACCCTGGCCATGCCGTCCCGATCCGCCAGGTCCTGTTCGACAAACTGAAACCCCTGCTGGGGCAGCAGCTGATCGAGCCGGGCCCGTTTCAGCTCGACGTCATAGTAATCATTGAGGTTGTCCAGACCGACGATCTGATGGCCTTCGGCCAGCAGGCGCTGGCTGACGTAGTAACCGATGAAACCGGCGGCGCCGGTGATCAGAATGCGCATGACGCTGTTCCTTTAACGGGTGCCCAGAGTCTGTCTCAAGGCAAATAAATGGGGTGGTGGCTGGGTTAAGTGTATGCCTCGAGGGCACCGTTAACCTGTTCAATGACGGCATCGACACCGATGTCAGCCATCAGATCGGCGCCTTTGGCCCGGGTGCCAAAGGGGATCTGCGCCAATGGCGCCTGTTGCTGTTGCTCCACGTGTTGCTGATAGCAACTGGCGACCCACTGCCGATACAGGTAGGGGCCGGTGCGGGCCGGATTGGAGTGGGCGTACAGCCCCACCACCGGGGTGCCCTGAGTGACGGCCATGTGGGCCGGGCCGGTATCGGGCGCCAGCACCAGGGTGGCGCGTCGCAGCAGTGCCAGCAGCTGTTTCAGGCTGGTCTGGCCCACCAGGTTGACCAGGTCTGCCTTGGCGTGCTGTTGGATGGCATCGGCCAGAGAAAGTTCCAGTGGTGCCGGACCGCCACAGAGCATCACCGTCATGCCGAGGCTGGTCGCATGATCCGCCACGGCGGCATAGCGCTCCGGCAGCCAGTTGCGTTCAGCCTTGCTGGCGGCGGCGCAGATCACCAGGGTGCGCTGTCCGTCGGGTATCTGCCGGGCGGCGAACTGGTGGTGCTCCTCATCCACGGGCATACGCCAGTGGGGCGTGGTGTCGGTCACGCCCAGCTGACGGGCAAAGTTCATAAAGCCGTCCAATACATGGGGGCTGGCTTGCGGGGCGATGCGATGGTTGGTAAACAGCCACTGCCCCTCTTTGGCCCGGGCCTTATCGAAACCAATCTTGACCTTGGCCCGAATGCCGAGGGTGGCTACCGACGCCCGCAGGGCGACCTGCATGTGCAGCAGCACGTCGAAACGGCGCCCTTTGAGGGTGCGCCACAGTGCCTTGTACCCTTCCCAGCCCTGGCGCTTGTCGAAGACGACCAGTTCGACGCCTTCGAGGCCGGCCAGCAGGCTAGCCTCGATTTTGCCTACCACCCAGGTAATGGCGGCGTCGGGGTGATGCTTCTGCAGGGCCTGCACCATGGCAACGGCATGACAGACATCGCCAATGGCCGACAGGCGCATGATGCAGATGGAGTTCACTTTGCTTGGAATGGGCATAATTGGGCTGGTGGTTGCCGTAAAATCGCAAGTTTAAAGAAATTCTTGGCGCTGACCAAGTGCCGTTTTGGTTTGTCGGTTGCGTTGCCCGGGTTGTGGCTCCACAATGGCGTCACTTTTGTGATTTCCAATGGCGCCACTGAGAGTTGTCATGCAATTGACTGAACACCGAGAGAATACCCTGCTGCTGGCTCCTGACAGTCCGGCCAAGGAGTGCTGGTTTGACCGGGAATGGCTGCGGCGCGGCAACCATATTGATGGTCATTCAGACGCCAGTGGTCGCAATCCGGCGCTGTTTCTGAAGATCGACGGCAATCACTATGTGCTGCGTCATTACTACCGGGGCGGGTTGCCGGGTAAGCTGATTGAAGATGCCTATTTGTGGCCTGGCCTGAATAAGACCCGCGCCTACAGGGAGCTGAAGTTGCTGGAGCAGATTCAGGCGCTGGAGCTGCCGGCCTGCCGGCCAGTGGCCGCGCGCATCGAGCGCCAGGGATTCAGCTACCGCGCAGACCTGATCACCGAGCGGCTGGTGGGGTGTCGGGATCTGGTGGGGGCGTTGTCACGGGAACCTCTGAGCGAGCCGCGCTGGATTCAGCTGGGCCAGGTGTTGGCCCGCTTCCACCGGGCCGGGGTGTATCACGCCGATCTCAATGCCCGCAACATCCTGCTGGATAATGAACACATCTACCTGATCGACTTTGACCGTGGCGAGATGCGCAATCCCGATCGCAAATGGCAGCAAGCCAACCTGGATCGGTTGCTGCGGTCACTGCGCAAAGAGGCGCAGCGGGTGTCCGGACTGAAGTGGCAGGAGAGCGACTGGTCGCTGCTGCTTAAAGGGTACCGGCAGTAATGGCATCGCGGATCACCTGCAGCTGACGCTCGGTGGCGCCGCGGTTCTGGGACACAAACACCAGCGCCGCCTCGCCCATGCTCTGTCGCTGGCGACGATCATTGAGCAGGCTGCGCAGGGCCTGGGTCAGGTGATCCTGATCCGGTACCGACATCAACGCGCCGTGTTGCTGCAATTGGTCGCCGATCTCCTGAAAATTGAAGTAGTGCGGCCCCATTAATACCGGTTTGCCGAACGCCGCCGGCTCCAGCGGATTGTGTCCCCCCCGTTCGATCAGGCTGCCGCCCACCAGGGCGATGTCGCAGCCGCCGTACAACCCCATCAACTCCCCCATGGTGTCACCCACCAGCACCTGGGTGTCGGCATCGACCTGTGTGGTCTGGCTGCGGCGTTGCAGGGTCAGGCCGGCCTGCTGACACAGGTCTGCGGCATGATCAAACTGTTCCGGGTGGCGGGGCACCAGTACCAGCAGCAGTTCGGGGTGGGTGCGCAGCAGTTGCCGATGGCTGGCCAGTACCTGCTCGAACTCACCCGGGTGGGTGGATGCGGCAATCCAGCGGGGGCGTGAGCCAAACAGTTGTTGTCCCAGTTCGGCCGCCTGCTGACGGGCCGGCTTGTCGATGGGAATATCAAACTTAAGGCTGCCGCAATCGGTCAGCCGGGCGGCGACGACCCCCAGCTTCACCAATCGGGCCCCGTCGTTGCTGTTCTGGGCGGCCACCGCCGAGAGCCGGCCCAGCATCGGCCCCACCAGCTTGGGAAAACGGCCGTAGCCCCGCGCGGATCGCTCAGACAGGCGAGCGTTGGCCAGAATGACCGGAATGTCACGGCAGAAACTGTGGTGGATCAGGTTGGGCCACAGTTCGGTTTCCATAAGAATGATCGCTTTTGGCTTTAATTTGTTCAGAAAACGGCGCATTATCAGCGAATGATCCATGGGCAGATAGCAGTGGAATACGCTGTCGCCCAGATGCTTCTTGACCTGCTGAGAGCCCGTCGGGGTGGTGGTGGTCACCAGCACCGGGGTGGTTGGGTACTGTTGCTGCAACTTTCTTATGAGCGGCAGTGCCGCCAGGGTTTCTCCCATGGAGGCGCAGTGGATCACCAGCGGGCCGCTGACCCTGGGGAGACCCAGTGCGAACCGTTCACCCAGCCGGCCTCGGTAGTCCGGACTCTTGAGTGCACGCCAGCCGAAATAGAGCAGCGCCAGAGGGGTAGCAAGAATAAGCAGTAAGCTGTAACTGATTCGGTTCATGGTTGGATAACTATCAGGGAGACGCCCGCATCATAGAGCAGGGCGCATACTGTTTCAAATCTAGCCATGCCAAGGTAAGCTAGCGGGTGACAAAGAGAAGGCGAGCCCATGAAAACTAAAGATAAAATTATTCTAGCCAGTTGTGAGCTGTTTAATCAGCATGGCGAACGGGCGATCACGACCAACCACATTGCGGCCCACCTTGGGATCAGCCCGGGTAACCTGTATTACCACTTCCGCAACAAGGAAGACATCATTCGCAGCATCTACAGCGAATATGAAAGCTACATCCTGGAGGCTTTTCGTCCCTATGACGTCGAGAGTGAAAGTGACCTCGGCTTTATGGTTCGTTATCTGGACGGGATGTTCAAGGTGATGTGGCGCTACCGGTTTTTTTACGCCAACCTGGCGGACATCCTCAACCGGGATCAGGAGCTGCGTAAACGTTACATCGAAGTGCAGAAAAAGATGGACGTGCAGTCCTCCAGTGCACTGCGGATTCTTCGAGATAATGGCACCGTTGTGCTGGCGGACATCTACATTGCCGATCTGGCCCAGACACTGAAGATGATCATCACCTGTTGGATCGGGTTCCAGAGCGCCCAGAAGGTGGATGGCACCGTCTCCAAGGATGAGATCTATCAAGGCGTATTGCGGGTGCTGACCACCTTCCGCGGTTACATTTCCGACAAGGCCCGCCCCGAGTTTGATCGCATCGAAGCCCAGTACCGGCAACTTCTGAAGCAGGTGGAAACCCGCTCCGAGGCGTCCCTGGCCGATGAGTCCCTGTTGGATACGCTGAAGCCATCGGATCAGTAAATCCCACTTTTGTTGCATTAAACCGCAATTTGCTGCTGCGCTGATAGCGCTCCCTCGTTAGAATGTCGGCAATAAAAAAAAGATGGCCGACGCTCATCAACGACGCCACCTCCTCCGTCCCCAGACCGCCGCGGCACAGAATCCTGTGCCGCCTGACACCGGCGTGACCACGGAGAGGAGCGCTGCGGCGTCGACCATTGATCCAATAATTCAGGATGCCAACGGGAGGCAGCATGTCATCTTCTGCATTTTACGCTCAGATTCAGCAACAGCTGGAAGGCGTAAAAGCCGATGGGCTTTACAAGCACGAGCGGGTGATTACTTCACCTCAACAAACCGCCATCGAAGTGAGCAGCGGCGAAACGGTCATCAACTTCTGCGCCAACAACTACCTGGGGCTGGCCAATCATCCGACTCTGGTGGCGGCGGCGCAGCAAGGACTCAGCGATCACGGTTTTGGTATGGCCTCGGTGCGGTTTATCTGCGGCACCCAGGACATTCACAAGCAGCTGGAAGCCAAGTTGTCTGAGTTCCTGGGAATGGAAGACACCATCCTGTACTCCTCCTGCTTTGACGCCAATGCCGGCCTGTTTGAAACCCTGCTGGGTCCCGAAGACGCCATCATCAGTGATGCCCTCAACCACGCCTCCATCATCGATGGTGTCCGTTTGTGCAAAGCCAAGCGGTTCCGTTACGCCAACAACAACCTGGCCGAGTTGGAGCAGTGTCTGCAGCAGGCGGCCGAGGCTGGCTGCCGCCACAAACTGATCGCCACCGACGGGGTGTTTTCTATGGATGGCGTCATTGCCAATCTGGAGGGAATCTGCGACCTGGCGGACAAGTACGGCGCCCTGGTGATGGTAGACGACTCCCACGCCGTGGGCTTCGTCGGTGACAATGGTCGTGGCACCCATGAACACTGCCAGGTGATGGATCGGGTCGATATCATTACCGGTACCCTGGGCAAGGCCCTGGGTGGCGCCTCCGGAGGCTTTACCGCCGCCAAGAAAGAGGTGATCGACTGGCTGCGTCAGCGCAGTCGTCCCTACCTGTTCTCCAACTCTCTGGCTCCGGCCATTGTGTCGGCCTCCATTCAGGTGCTGGACATGATTGCCGAGGGCCATGAGCTGCGTGCTAAGCTTTGGGACAATGCGGCGCATTTTCGGGCCCGCATGAGCGAAGCCGGCTTTACTTTGGCCGGCGCCGACCACGCCATCATTCCGGTGATGATCGGTGACGCGGCCCTGGCGGCAGAGTTTTCCGACCGGCTGTTGGCCGAGGGGATTTACGTCATCGGCTTTTCCTTCCCGGTGGTACCGAAAGGGGCGGCGCGAATCCGTACCCAGATGTCGGCGGCCCACACCCGGGCCCAGCTGGATCAAGCCATTGATGCCTTCATCCGCATCGGCAAAGAGCTGGAGATCATTGCATGACCACCATGAAAGCGTTGTCGAAACTTAAGCCGGAGATGGGCATCTGGATGGTGGATGCGCCCAAGCCTAAGCTGGGCCACAATGACCTGCTGATCAAGATTAAGAAGACCGCCATCTGCGGCACCGATGTGCACATCTACAACTGGGACGAGTGGTCGCAAAAGACCATTCCGGTGCCCATGGTGGTGGGTCATGAGTACGTGGGTGAAGTGGTGGACATGGGCCAGGAGGTGCGGGGGTTTGCGCTTGGCGACCGGGTTTCCGGTGAGGGCCACATCACCTGTGGCCACTGCCGCAACTGTCGCGGCGGTCGTACCCATCTGTGCCGTAATACCGTTGGCGTGGGCGTGAACCGGGAAGGGGCGTTTGCCGAGTACCTGGTGATTCCGGCCTTCAATGCGTTCAAGATTCCCGATGACATCAGCGACGATCTGGCGTCCATTTTCGACCCCTTCGGCAATGCGGTGCATACTGCCCTGTCGTTCGATCTGGTGGGTGAGGATGTGCTGATCACCGGTGCCGGCCCCATCGGCATCATGGCGGCGGCTGTTGCCAAGCACGTGGGGGCTCGTCACGTGGTGATTACCGACGTCAACGACTACCGATTGGAACTGGCGGCCAAGATGGGGGCGACCCGGGCCGTTAACGTCGCCAAGGAGAAGCTGGAGGATGTCATGTCAGAGTTGGGCATGACCGAAGGCTTCGATGTGGGACTGGAGATGTCCGGTGTGCCGAGCGCGTTTAATTCGATGCTCGAAACCATGAACCACGGTGGCAAGATCGCCATGCTGGGCATTCCTCCGGGCAGCATGGGCATCGACTGGGGCAAGGTGATCTTTAAGGGGCTGGTGATTAAAGGGATTTACGGTCGAGAGATGTTTGAGACCTGGTACAAAATGGCCAGTCTGATCCAGTCCGGGCTGGACATTACCCCGATCATTACCCACCACTACCACATCGATGAATTCCAGCAGGGCTTTGATGTGATGCGCGGTGGCCAGTCGGGTAAGGTGATCCTGAACTGGGAGTAACGTCGTCCCGAGCGACCCCCTCTCAGAAGGCCGGCCATGCGCCGGCCTTTTTTATTCGGTGGTGTTTTCGTTAAGATGGGCCAACGAGCGGTGCCCACAGGAGGACAGTGTGGCCAAATACGACAATATTGACCTGGCGCAGTTGCGGTCATTACAACAGCAGGGAGAGGTGCAACTGGTGGACATTCGTGACCCGGAGGCATTTTCCCGCGGTCGCATTCCCGGTTCACAGAGGCTGCACCAGGGCAACCTGGCTCAGTTTATGATGGAGGGGGAGTACGACGACCCACTGGTGGTGATCTGCTATCACGGCATCTCCAGTCAAAGTGCGGCCGAGTATCTTGCGGAACAAGGGTTTGAGCAGGTATACAGCCTCATTGGCGGTATGGAAGCCTGGTCGAAATCCGGTGCCGAGGTGGAGGCAGGATGATCTCCCTTGGAGTGTTGAATCAACCAAGAGCGGCACAGGCGTTCGTTGATTATCTGGCCAGTCGAGGCATTCAGGCCCAGCTGCGGCCGGTGGAGCAGGGAGTCGAGATCTGGGTCACCGAGGCCGACCACGAGGCCGCCGATCAGGAGCTGCAGCGATTTTTGCAGGATCCGAACCATCAACGCTACCACGAAGCCAGTTGGCACACCGGCAGCACCAGCAATGGTCTCAATTATGGAAAGCCGTTGTCCCAGTCCGTGGCCGGCATACTGTCTCAGGCTGGTCCGCTGACCCTGATAGTGATGCTGTTGTGTACCGCCATCTACATCCCCTGGTTCCTGGGTTGGCAGCGTCCCTTGTTTGATGCGCTGCACTTCTTTGGCAGTTGGCAGGCTTTTTCTGTGGAGGAGTTCTGGCGGCTGTTTACCCCGACATTGATCCACTTTGATCCCATGCATATCGTGTTCAACCTGCTGTGGTGGTGGTATCTGGGGGGCAAGTTGGAGCTGCGTCTGGGCACCGGAAAGCTGATGGTGTTGCTGTTGGTGGGAGGGACGCTGCCGAACCTGGTGCAGTTTGCGCTCAGTGGTCCGAATTTTGGCGGTTTGTCCGGGGTGGTGTACGCCCTGGTGGGCTACAGTTGGATCAGCGGTCGGCTGCGGCCGGAAGCGGGCATTGGTCTGCCCTCGTCCTACATGGGCTTTCTGGTGATGTGGTTGTTGTTGGGGTTCATGGGGCTGTTCAATATGGCCAACTGGGCCCACCTGGGCGGCCTGTTGGTTGGCCTTCTTCAGGGTGCTTTAGATGCCAGGCGGCGTTACTGATACAGGAATTTGGTGAACAGCAGGTTGACCAGCAGAGGTTCACCGACCTCTTTTTCCAGCATGTTGTTGACCGTTTCAAAGCAGAGTCGGCGGATCTGCTCCCGACCGGTGAGGGATTTAATCCGTTCTTCGGTCTGTTCCCCGAGAATTTCGATGATGGTGCTGCGGACCAGCGGCGCATGGTGTTCGACGATGGCCACGTTGCTGGCATCCTCCAGCATGAGCTCGATGCTGACCCGAATGTAGCCCAGGCGTGAGGACTCGGTGACGTAGTTGGTGACGATCTCGGGCTCCAGTCCGTAGTAGCCATAGCTGTCGGTGGCCTCGGCCTCTTCGGCAGGCGCTTGTTCGGCGTGTACGGAAGGACACAGCACCAAGGCCAAGATAAACAAAATGTTGGCGAATCGCATTCGGATCGTGTCTCCAATCGCACGTATAGGTAGTCAGCGAGTCAACTCTAATACAGAGTGAGGCTTGGCTCCACAACTAGTTTTGATACTATGAGTGATGCCAATCGAATTCGCGGCCTGCCGAAGTGTGCGCAGACGCTGCCGGAACCAGGCAGCGCCCGCCCGGCCAATGCGGAACGACAAACAGGAGTTGTAATGACGGCAACCACCCTTAACCCACTGAGCCATGCGGACGTTTCGCCAGCCGTCAATCTTGAGCTGCCGCCGAAAAAGTTGCTGCCCTGGTTGCAGGACAAGGGATCGTTGACCCTGAAACTCAAAGCCCTGTGCCGCAGCTTCGAAGTTGAGTTGCTGCAGGAAGGGGTGTTGCCGGCGGCCCAGCCCGGTCCGGGGTGGGAGTTGGGGCAGCCTATCTGGCAACGGGAAGTGTTGCTGAAGCTGGATGGGGTTGCCTGGGTGTATGCCAATACCGAAGTACCGATGAGCACCCTGGATGCTTCTGAGATCGATTTTGCCACCCTGGGGCGCCAGCCCCTCGGAGAGAGATTGTTTGCGGCTTCAAACCTGGTTCGGGGGCCACTCAAGGTGTGTCATTACGGCGACAACAGCACCGCGGTCTGGCAGGCCCGCCGCTTGGGCTACCAGGCGCAAGAGGGGCTGTGGGGACGACAACGGGAGTTTGAGCTGCAGCACCGCTGTCTGCGCATCAGCGAGGTGTTTTTGCCGTCCTCTTACCCAACGTTACTTAAAAATTCCTGACTTTTAATCATTTACAATCGGTTGAATTGTGAAGCACGACTCATTCTCTTTGCCGCTGTTGCGCAACAATATGACCAATTTCTAATGTAATGGGTATGTGATGTCCCGCTTGGCTGTGGTGTTGATGGCGTTTCTGTCTCTGGCCCTGATGATTCAGGGATCGGTAGCACAGATCCATCTGGCCCCCAAGGCCGAGGTCGTCATGCACCATGGGGCGGCAATCGGTGAGCATGCGCCGTCGCAGTCCCCTTGCTGTCCTCAGGCGCAGCCTTCTTGTCACGATCACACTCACCCCTGTCAGGGAGAGTGTGGCCAGTGTCAGATTCTGGTGGCCCCCTCCGGCATCATGGGCTCGATGATGAGCGCGTTGCTGATCGCCGTTGGTGGCACTCCGGTTCATTTCCCGGCGCACTTTGCCTCTGTGGTTCAGGAGCAGGCATTGCGCCCTCCCATTGGTTAGCCGCGGTTGATATTCAGGCCTTTGGCCATTCCACGATTTGCTGACTATTTTTGGAGAGTTAAAATGAAAAACCTGTTTACTGCCCTGGCCATGATGGCCACGCTTCTGCTGTCGCCACTGACGCTGGCCCATTCCGATGGCCATGGCCACGGTACCATGGCCATGAGTAATGCCGCGGAGGCGGTGTACGCCTGTCCGATGCACTCTAAGGTACAGGGTGTGAAGGGCGACGAGTGCCCCAAGTGTGGCATGAAGCTGCAGGCGATGTCGGCTCAGTCGGGCCATCACTCAGGCTGTGACAAGGCCAACTGCCCCAAGCACCAGGCGATGCAGAAGCATCATAAGGGTTGTGACAAGGCCAATTGCCCCAAGCATAAGGGGATGCAGCAGCATCACAAAGGCTGCGACAAGGCCAACTGCCCCAAGCATAAGGCGATGACCAGCCAGAGCGGCCACTACACCCACGCCTGCCCGATGAACCCTAAAATCGTCGGCATGGCCGGTGACAGCTGCCCGGCGTGCGGTATGGATCTGGAGCCGGTGGCCGAAGCCGATCGCAAGGCCTACACCCATGCCTGCCCGATGAACCCGGCCATTCGTGGCTTTGAGGGTGACAGTTGTCCGAAATGTGGCATGGATCTGGAGCCTATGGCTGCCGCAGCCCAAGGCCATTCGCACCATTAATGGTGAGGCAGATTTGGCGCCGTGGCTAACGCCGGCGCCAAAAAAGTTGAACTATTGGATGGGAATTCGTTCATAATGGTGATCCTGGCTGTGGCCTGTTAACTGGAATTCGATGTGCAATCATTGCTGAAAATCCTGAGCATGGTGATGTTGTCCTTGGCGTTATTAAGCCAGGGGGCAGTGGCGCGCATGTCGATGATGCCAGCGGTTGATGGTAATAATTCCGTCATGATGGCGGCCATGGATTGCCATGGCAGTGCCGAGATGACTCAGGGGCAGGCCTCCGACGATGGCGACTGCTGCTGCGATCATGACGCAGACGTTGGCAGTATCATGAATTGCCAGGGTGGCTGCAGCCAATGCCAGGACTGTTCGCCCGGCTCCTCCTCGTTGATTGCCGTGCTGTGGACCAGCGTCGGCCCTCAGCCTTTGGAACCCCATTTCTACTTTGTCTCCTTTGACTCCATCTATCTGGAGTCCGATGAACGACCTCCCATCGTTTAGATCTTCATAGCAAAAGACGACTTTGACGTAGCGGGTGCCGTGACTGGCACCCCATTTAAGCAGGATCGATCGCACTCGATGTTGCGACTATGAAGTACGGCTGACGACCGCAATCCGGCAGCCGAAGGAGAATCCACTATGATTCGCACCCATTACCGCCACTGGGTTTACCCGGTGTTGGCCCTGTTTCTGATGATGCCCGCCTTGACCGCAGTGGTGCACGCCGAGTCCCATGATCATGGGGCGCTGGCCGCCGAAGCCAGCGTCTATGCCTGCCCGATGCACCCAGAGGAAACCGGCAACAAAGGGGACCGCTGTTCCAAGTGCAACATGTTCCTGACCGAGGTTGAGCATGGCTATGCCTGCCCGATGCACCCGGAGGAAACCGGCAACAAAGGGGACCGCTGTTCCAAGTGCAACATGTTCCTGACCGAGGTTGAGCAAGGGTATGCGTGCCCGATGCACCCGGAGGAAACCGGCAACAAAGGGGATCGCTGTTCCAAGTGCAACATGTTCCTAACCGAGGTTGAGCAAGGGTATGCGTGCCCGATGCACCCGGAGGAAACTGGCAACAAAGGGGATCGCTGCCCCATCTGCAACATGTTCCTGGTGGCCGAAGAGGAGGAAGAGATGGTTGGCCATCAGGGCCACGATCACGCCGCCATGGACAATGATCCGCAACCAATGGCCTCGCCAGCAGTCTCCGCGCCAGCGTTGACTCCCGTCGATTCCGATCAAGAAGGGCTGGTGAAGTACGTCTGCCCCATGCACCCGCACATCGTGTCTGATGAACCAGGAACCTGCCCTATCTGTGGCATGAACCTGGAGAAAGTCGACCTGGGTGGCAGCACCGAAGAGGTGGTTGTGGGGGTTCCCGGAGGCATGCAGCAGGCGTTGGGAATGCGGGTACAGGCCATAGAAAAAGGCACCTTATGGCGCTACATCAATACCATTGGTACTGTCGAGTACGATCAGGATGCCATCAGCCATGTGCACGCCCGGGTGTCAGGCTGGATTGAGAAGCTGGGGGTGGCCTCCGCAGGAGACGAGGTGAAACAGGGTGAACTGCTGTTTGAGCTGTACAGCCCCGATCTGGTCAGTGCCCAGGACGATTTCCTGTTAGCGCGGGATGCCCTGAAGCGGGATAAGCGCCGGGGGGGCGAACTGATTCGAAAGGCCCGCCTGCGTCTGGAGTTGTTGGGCATGGATGCGTCGCTGATTCGGGCACTGGAGCGCAGTGGACAAACCCTGTACCGGGTGCCTTTTTATGCACAGCACGATGGCGTCATCAGTGAGCTCAACGTCCGTGACGGCATGTACATTCAACCCTCGACCGAGGTGCTCAAGCTGGTGGATCTGAACCGGGTCTGGGTGATTGCCGAGGTATTTGAAAACCAGCAGGGCTGGTTCCGTCAGGGGCAGTCGGCGGCGGTCACGGCCTCGGCGCTGGGGCTGTTCGAGCTGGACGGCAACATCGATTACATCTATCCGGAGCTGGATCCGGTGACCCGGGCCATGCAGGTGCGGGTGGCGTTGGCGAATCCGGATGGCAAGCTGAAACCCGGATCCCTGGTGGACGTGGAGCTGTACGGAACCGCCAAGCGGAATCTCACCCTGGTACCCACCGAAGCCCTGATTCAGACCGGTCGTAATAACCGGGTCGTGGTGCAGCGGAGTGACACCGAATTTGTGGTTAAAGAGGTGCAGCTGGGGATGATCGCCAAAGGGATGGCCGAGGTGTTGTCCGGTGTGAACCCTGGCGATCGGGTGGTGGTGTCCGGCCAGTTTTTGCTGGATTCCGAGGCCAGCCTCAAAGGCAGCCTGATGCGCATGAGTAATGGCGCATCCGGCGGTCATAATCACTAGGGGGCAGCATGTTAGCAAAAATCATTGAAGCCTCCATTCGTCAGCGGGTCATGGTGCTGGTGATTATGGCGGTGATCGCCCTGGTGGGCTGGCAGGCGCTGCGCACCACGCCGCTGGATGCGCTGCCGGATCTGTCAGATGTTCAGGTCATCGTAAAAACCTCCTACCCGGGTCAGGCACCGCAGTTGGTGGAAGATCAGGTTACCTACCCCTTGTCGTCCGCCATGTTGGCGGTGCCCGGGGCCAAAACCGTCCGTGGCTACTCCTTCTTCGGCGACTCCTACGTGTACGTCATTTTCGAGGATGGCACCGACATCTACTGGGCCCGGTCACGGGTGCTGGAGTACTTGTCACAGGTGCAGGGCCAACTGCCTGTCAGTGCCAAGCCGGAACTGGGTCCCGATGCCTCCGGTGTTGGCTGGGTGTTTGAGTATGCCTTGGTGGATCGCAGTGGCAAACACGATTTGGCCCAGCTTCGCAGCCTGCAGGACTGGTACCTGAAGCTGGAGCTGCAGAGTGTGGCCGGGGTGTCCGAGGTGGCTACCATCGGCGGCATGGAACAGAGTTATCAGGTGGTGGTGGACCCCCATAAGCTGGCGCTGTACAAGCTGGACATCGGCCGGGTCAAGATGGCCATCGATAAGGCCAATGCCGAAGTGGGCGGGTCGGTGATCGAGATGGCCGAAGCCGAGTACATGATTCGTGCTAAAGGCTACCGTCAGAGTCTGCAGGACTTTGCCGACATTCCGGTGGGCATTGTGTCGGAATCCGGTAACCCGGTACTGCTCAAAGACGTGGCGGTACTTCGGGTGGGGCCGGCGTCCCGGCGCGGCATTGCCGAGCTCGACGGCGAAGGTGAAGTGGTGGGGGGCATCATCGTGATGCGCTATGGTGAAAACGCCCTGGCCACCATTGAAGCGGTTAAGCAGAAGCTTGAGCAGTTGAAGCCTGGCCTGCCGGAAGGGGTGGAGGTGGTGACCACCTACGACCGCTCCCAGTTGATTCTGGGGTCGGTGGATAATCTGACCCACAAGGTGATCGAAGAGATGCTGGTGGTGGGATTGGTGTGTTTGCTGTTTTTGCTGCACGCCCGTTCGACCCTGGTGGCGGTGATTACCCTGCCATTGTCGATTCTGATTAGTTTTATCATTATGGGTTTCATGGGGGTCAACGCCAACATCATGAGCCTGGGGGGCATTGCCATTGCCATCGGGGCCGTGGTGGATGCGGCTATTGTGATGGTGGAGAATGCCCACAAGCATCTGGAGCACTATCGGGCTGAGCATGGCTATGAGCCTCAGGGGGAGGCTCGCTGGCAGTTGATGAAGGAAGCATCGGTGGAGGTGGGGCCGGCCCTGTTCTTCAGCCTGCTGATCATTACCTTGAGCTTCATGCCGGTGTTTGTGCTGGAGGCGCAGGAGGGGCGGTTGTTCCATCCGCTGGCCTACACCAAGACCTTTGCCATGGCCGCTTCAGCACTGTTGGCCATTACCCTGATTCCGGTGCTGATGGGCTACTTCATTCGTGGCCGCATCCCCGACGAAAATAAAAACCCCATCAGCCGAGTGCTGATCGCCCTGTATCAGCCGGCGTTGAAGCTGGTGCTGCGCTTTCCGCGCATGACCCTGGTGTTGGCGCTGGTGGCACTGTTCAGTGCCTGGCACCCATTGAGTCAA
Organism: Ferrimonas sediminum; assembly: GCF_900100175.1. GTDB lineage: Bacteria > Pseudomonadota > Gammaproteobacteria > Enterobacterales > Shewanellaceae > Ferrimonas > Ferrimonas sediminum. The sequence continues at coordinate 56,863 of NZ_FNEM01000020.1, read as the reverse complement.
CTGGGCTCGGAGTTTATGCCGGAACTGGAGGAGGGTGACCTGTTGTACATGCCCACCACTCTGCCCGGCGTCAGTGCCGGTAAAGCGGCGGAGCTGTTGCAGCAGACCGACCGGTTGATCAAAACCGTTCCGGAAGTGAAACGGGTGTTCGGTAAGGTTGGCCGGGCCGAGACCGCCACCGATCCGGCGCCGCTGACCATGCTGGAAACCACCATCATGCTGAATCCCAGAGAGAGTTGGCGCGACGGCATGACGTTGGAAGGGATCATTGATGAGTTGCAGCGTACGGTGAAAGTGCCTGGCGTCACCAACGCCTGGGTGCAGCCTATCAAGACCCGTATCGACATGCTCTCTACCGGCATCAAAACCCCCATCGGCATTAAAATCTCTGGTGCCGATGTGGATGAACTGCAGCGAATTGGTGGCGAAGTGGAAGCGATGCTGAGCCAGCTGCCGGGCACGGTATCGGCGTTTGCCGAGCGTGTCGGTGGCGGTCGTTACATCGACATCGAGCCCAAACTGGCGGTGGCCGCCCGCTATGGCATCACTTTGGAGGATGTGCAGAACGTGGTCCGAATGGCCATTGGTGGCATGCAGATTGGCGAATCGGTGCAGGGAGCCGAGCGTTACCCCATTAACCTGAGGTATCCCCGAGAGCTTCGTGATGACATCAATAAACTCAGAGAGTTGCCGGTGGTGACCGCCAGCGGTCATTACATTCCGTTGTCGACCGTGGCCAGCATCAGCATCAGCGACGGCGCTCCGATGCTCAAGAGCGAAAATGGCCGCCTGATCTCCTGGGTGTTTGTAGACATCAAGGACATCTCCATCGGTGAGTACATCGCCAAGGCCCGAACCCAGCTGGACAGCGGTTTGCAGTTGCCTCCCCGCTACAGCCTCAGCTTTGCCGGCCAGTATGAGTACATGCAGCGGGTGGAAGCCAAGATGGTGCAGGTGGTGCCGATGACACTGGCGGTGATCTTCCTGTTGCTGATGATGACCTTTGGTTCCATGCTTCAGGCCAGCATTATCATGCTTAGCCTGCCGTTTGCCCTGGTGGGCTCGGCCTGGTTGCTGTACCTGTTGGAGTACAACCTGTCGGTGGCGGTCGCCGTGGGGATGATCGCTCTGGCCGGTGTGGCGGCGGAGTTTGGCGTGGTCATGCTGGTGTATCTCAACAACGCCATTAAGGCCCGGCAGCGTGCGGAGCAGTATCGGCATGAGTCGGATCTGAAAGCGGCGCTGTTGGAAGGTGCGGTGATGCGCATCCGCCCCAAGGCGATGACCGTGGCCACCATCTTCTTTGGTCTGTTACCGATCATGTGGGGGGCCGGTTCAGGCAATGATGTGATGCAGAAGATTGCCGCTCCCATGGTGGGCGGAATGGTCACGGCACCCTTGCTGTCACTGTTTGTGATTCCCGCCATCTATCTGCTGATCTACCGGCGCCAACTGGACAGGGAGTAGGACGATGAAGATTGGCCAGGTGGCCCGGGAAACCGGGCTCAGCGTGAAAACCATCCGTTACTATCATGACATCAAGCTGGTTGAGGCCCGCCGGGGCGACAACGGTTACCGTGAATACCAGCAGTCTCAGTTGGCGCAGTTGCACTTCGTGGCCCGCTGCAAGGCGTTGGGGTTCAGCCTCGAGCAGTGCGCTCAGCTGTTGTCCCTGAATGCCCGCCAGGATCGTACTGCGGCAGCGGTCAAATCTGTGGCCACCGAGCAGTTGCTGGTGGTGCAGGAAAAGGTACACCAACTGCAGCAGTTGGAGCGGCAGTTATCGACCCTGGTGAGTGCCTGTGACGGCAGTGACCGCCCGGAATGTGCCATTCTGGACTCCCTCAACGGCAGTGGGTGTTCGCACGAGTAGGGCGATGGTGCAACCACAGACGCCAGCGCTTTTCGCTGGCGTTTTTTTTGTGCTCTTTCGGGAGGGGGGCTCGATGCAGAGTGGCGGTCAGGGAACCGTATCCGTCGGGTGAGTGAGTTGTCTGGTGAAAGAACCGAGATAAAAAAAACCGGCGCTATAGCGCCGGGAGGTGCGGAGTCAGCCTGCGGGCTCAGTGGTGTTGAGCCTGCATTCGGGCGAAGGCCACCAGCATGTCGCTGAGACCCAGCTGAGAGCTGGTCAGGGTGCCGTGCTCCGATCTCAGGGTGAACCGGGGCTTGGCGGCAAACTGACGCACGGCCTGTTCATCTTCAAGATCGGGCAGCAGCAGTTGATATTGCTCGCTGCCATCTTCATTGAAGCTGAGGTACAGCGGAGCCGAGGTGACCATCTCGTGATCTTCCGGATTCAGTTGCAGCAGTTCACTGTACCTGAGCTCCACCACCTGAGTGCCGTTGCCTATAGGCAGCTCACTGGCAAACGGCGATACCGGTTCACCATTGAGGCTGGTGGCCCATACCGACGAAGGCAGAGACAGGGTGGCGGCGGAGGCGGAGAAGGCACTGGTGGCAATGATCATCGCAGAAAATAGAGTTTTCATAATGGGTTTCCTGAGTTTGGATTGATTGAGTAAAAGGAGAAAATCAGGAAACCCGGGCGGGAGGTCGCAGCAGTTGATTGAGTGGTGTCGAAACGTTACCGGGGGCGAAAGAAAGAGGGTGAATGCTCCCCATAACCTGGACTGGTTGATGACCGACAGACACTACGGCCATCAGAGACCCCATCGGACAGACACCGACGCAGCACGGGCAGCGTTCGGTGCACTCGCTTTGATGGGGGCTGGCGCAGTCCATCATCACGGCTTCTGCGGCCATGGCAGGCATTCCATGGGCGGTAACCGGGAAGGTTGACAGGGGCAGGCTGACTGTCAGGAGCAGAGCCAGTACCCACCCGAGTCGACACAGGAGATGGGGAGCATTCGTTTTCATGGTGGTCAGCATAAAGCCTCCCGCCGCGGGAGGGTCAAGGATCGGGACGGGAGTTTTTTTACCTGCGCGTCGCAGCGGTTGGATTTACTGAACAGTGCATTCATCTACAGCCATTTTTCGGTTCGGATTCGGGCTCCATACCGGTACCCAATCAACACGGAGACTGCACCATGACCGAAACCGAACTGCCTGAATCCGGCCGCCGAGAAGCGGCCGTGGCTGACGGCAGCGTTGAAGGTATGCCACTGAACATAAGGGTTGCGTATGGAGGCCCCTTTTCTTAAGGCTGACGGCGACTCAGTCGCTGGAACGCGTCGCCGTCCACCGGGGCGTCGAGTTGGTGTTTGCCGGCGTAGTAGCGTTGTGAGAACACCTGAAAGTAGGCATCCAGCACATCGGCAGCGTCGGGCTCCCCGGCCAGCTCCAGCACCATGGCGGCTACCTCGGCAGTCGCCAGTTGGTGCTGATGGGCCGCTTCCCGCAGGCGATAGTTGCTGAGCCGATCCGGATCGATGCTCAGTACCGGCAGGGTTTGCAGGTAGGGGCTCTTGAAGTAGATTTTCCTGGCCTGGGCCCAGGTGGCGTCCAGTAACACAAACAGGGGCCGCTTTCCCTTGGGACAGGGGCGCGGGGCGCTGAGTACCTCGCCTCGCTCGACGTACTCGCCGGGAAACACCAGGTAGGGTTGCCGGCGTGGATCTTGAAGGAGTGCCAGCATGGCCTCATCCGGTTCGGTGCGATCCCAGACAAAGGCGCTGGTGTCCGGCAGGATGTCGGCGATTAACCGACCGGTATTGGTGGGTTTGAGCGGCTCCTTGCGGTGCATGATCAGGCAAAAATCTACCTGGGTCTGCTGCGGCTGCTGATAGCCGCAGGAGCAGTGGCTGACTACCGTCAGGCAGCCCTGGCAGCGCTTACAGGTCGCACCGCGGGCCCGGTAGGGGCGCTGCGACGCGGCCAGCAGCCGTTGTCGCAGTGCCAGTACTGCGTTGCCGCTCATTGGCCAAATACCGGCAGCAGTTGCAGTTTGCTGGCGATTTCGCACACTGCTACCAGCAGACCGAAGGCGATGACGATGGCAATGCCCGCCTGGCCGCCGGGTGCCCGATAGGCGGCGCTGGGGTGTCGGTGGCGAATGGTGCGGGCCATCAGCGCTGGTACGATGGCCGCCCACAAGGTGGCCGCCAGGCCGGCAAAACCGATGGCGTAGATAAAGCCATGGGGCCAGGCCAGCGCCAGCAGCAGCGGTGGCAGGAAGGTGATGGCGGCGGTTTTGCTGCGTCCGCTGAGGGAGTTATCAAAGCCGAACAGATCGGCGATGAAGTCGAACAGCCCCAGGGTGACCCCGAGGAAGGAGCTGGCAACCGCCAGATTGGCAAAGATCGACAGCACCGATCCGATGCTGCCCTGACTGTTGTGCTCGAGCGCCGCCACCAGATCCCCCATGTTGCCGCCAGCCTGAATTACCGGTAGCAGTTGCTGTTGGCTGAGGTTGCCAAAGGTCAGCGTCAGCCACAGTACGTAGATGACAAACGCCAGACCGGTGCCCAGCAGCAGTGCCTTGGCGATGGTGGCCGGCTGCTTGCCGTAGTACTTCACCAGGCTGGGGACGTTGCCGTGATAGCCGAATGAGGCCAGCATGAAGGGCAGGGCCGCCAGGCCGAAGATGGCGTAATCGGTATCGCCACTGTTGTCCGGCCACAGGTGGCTGGCGGACACTCCGCCTAGCAGGTCGCCGCCGGCGGCGGCAAAGGTGAGCACCATGGCGCCGATCATCAGGGTACTGATGCGATCCACGGCGCCGGCGCCAAGCCAGACGATTACTGCCAGGATGCCGGCAAAGCTCAGCGAGGCCAGCCTGCTGTCCACTTCGGCACCGGTGGTGGCTTCCATCAGGTGGCTGACGATGGAGCTGCCGCCGCTGATGTAGGCGTAGGTCAGAATGTAGAGTACGAAGGCGATGGAGATGCCGTTGGCGACTCGCCATGGGCGACCCAGGGTGTCACCGACCATGGAGTCAAAACTGGCGCCAACGGGGTAGTGCAGATTGGTTTCCAGTACAAACAGGCCGGACAGCAGCATGCACAGCCAGGCAATGGCCAGCACCAACAGGCTGTAGTTGAACCACATACCGGCGCTGGTGACTGGCAGGGAAAACATGCCGGCACCGACGGTAGTGGCAGCGATGATCATGGCCCCGCCGAGCAGGGAGGGAGAGCGATGTTTGTTCATTCAATGTCTCAAAAAAAGGGCCCCTAGGGGGCCCTGGTTGGCGGTGCGGGCGGTATCAGCTTACCTGGTTGATGGAGGCGCGCATGCTCACCGGCAGTTGTTTCAGTACCAGCTGCGCCAGTGCCTTGATCTTGTCGGTATCGGGTTTGTCGCCGATGCAGCCCATCTCCTTGAGCCTCAGGGTCAGGGTGTTGAACACCTTCTTGTCGAAAAACTCCGGAGCACTGGTGCCATGCAGCTTGCACAAACGCTCTGCCAGCTTGGTGCTTTCCTTCTCCAGCGCACCCCGTTCGATCTGGGGCTCAGCCTGCAGACGGGACAGCAAAATGGCGTAGCGTTGCAGGGTTTCCTGGCTGATGGCACCCAGTTGCATCAGGGCGTTGCGGTGGCTTTCGACCACCCGCAGCCGATCGTCGTACTCTTCCAGGTGACCGTTATTGATCAGCTCATTGATCACCGCGTGCAGGTACTCCTCCAGTTCGCCTTCCAGCCCCATAAACAGCTCGGCCTGCAGCAGAGGGTAGAGCTCGCTGGCTTGGTCAATCAACTGACTGCGGTTGAGATGATCGGATTTCAGTGCCAGCGAGGCGATCAGGCTGGGCAGGATCATCAGGTGCAGGATGTTGTTGCGGTAATAGGTCATGGTGATCGCCTGGTTGTCGGCGATGCTGACGATCTCACCCAGTCCATCCTGGCTGAGCTGGAACTTCTCCAGATCCAGCACGGTTTTCAGAATCGACTTGCCGTCCCCTTCGGTGAGGGTGGTGTAGGGGGTGTAGGGCACCGCCTGCAGCAGCTTGAGATAGAAGTCCAGCTGCTTCTCCAGGGTGGCGCGGGCCATGGCGTGCTGCGGCGTGGCCAACAGGGTGGTGGCGGTCAGGGTCACGGCGCTGACGGCGGCGGCATCATTGATGTTGCACATCAGCTGGCCGGCCAGTTCGTTGACCACCGGGGTCAGCCAGGGCTGGCGTTGATCCGGATCCGCCTGGGTGTCCTGGCGCCAGTTCGGTACTTTATCGTTGAGGAACTGGTGAACGGTGATCGGTTGGCCGAAGTTGACGTAACCTTCGCCGTAGTTGCGCAGCTTCTTGATGGCGGACAGGACCTGCAGCATGCCCTCTTTCTCTTTTTTCTTCCCTTTCAGCTCCTTGTGATAGGTAGACACCTCCATCACATGGTCGTAACCCAGATAGATGGGCACCAGGGTTACCGGACGCTCAATGCCGCGCAACACGGTTTGAATGGTCATGGCGATCATGCCGGTCTTGGGCGGCAGCAGCCGGCCGGTGCGGGAGCGGCCGCCTTCACAGAAGTACTCGATGGAGTAGCCGCGGGCAAACAGCTGGTGCAGGTATTCCCGGAACACCTCGGCGTACAGTTTGTTGCCTTTGAAGGAGCGACGGATGAAGAAGGCGCCGCCCTGGCGGAAAATCGGCCCGGCGGGCCAGAAGTTCAGGTTGACCCCGGCGGCGATGTGCGGCGGCACCATCCCCTGCTGATAGATGATGTAGGACAGCAACAGGTAGTCCATGTGGCTGCGGTGGCAGGGCACAAACACAATCTCATGGCCATCCTGGGACAGCTGGCGCACCTGTTCGGCGCCGCGGACATTGATGCCTTTGTAGATCTTGTTCCAGATCCAGGACAGCAGTCGCTCGCCGATACGAATCAGGTTGCTGGAGTAATCGGCGGCGATCTCCTCCAGGTATTCCAGCGCGCGCTCGCGGGCTTTCTCTTCGCTGATGTTCTTGCTTTTGGCCTCATCCCGAATTGCTTCATCCAGCCCTTTGGAGGCCAGCAGGCTGCGGAACAGCGCGTCGCGATCCGGCAGTCGTGGTCCGGTGGCCACGGTGCGCTGACGACCGAAATGGACTCGGGCGACCCGAGCCAATTTCTGGGCAATGCTGTCGTCGGTGCCGTGCTTGTCAGCCATGTAACGCAGAGACACCGGGCGGGAGAAGCGAATAAAGGTATCCCGCCCCAGCATCATCAGGATAAAGAACTTGCGCAGCCAGGTGGGTTGCTCCTTATTGAGCAAGGTGGCGCTGACGCTCTCCTCTTTACCGGGGTCGCGGCCCCACATCAGGGACACCGGCACCACCTGAACGTCCAGGTCGTCGTGTTGCTGATGCAGCGACAACAGTTTCTCGAACCGGGCCAGGAAATCGGCCTTCTTGGCCTTACCAAACAACGGGGTGGCGCCATTTAGCCACACTACCCGGCTGACGGGCTGGCCTTTGATCTCCAGGGGCTGCAGCGGGCTCGGCAGGTTGGCGTTGAGGCAGGCCTCATGCAGGGCCAGCAGATCCGAATGCGACTCGTGGCTCATGACGTACACCAGGGGCCGGTCGGTATCGATGTCCAGCTCGGCAATGGGATCTTCAGGCACCAACCGGCTGTTCACCACCGGCTTTTGCAGCCAGCGTGCGCCCTTCATCCAGGGCGATAAGAATTCTTGGGTCACCGTTCTATTCGCTTTTTGTTCGTTAACTGGTTGTGATTCTACACCGAAAGCGACCCAGGCGGCAGTCTGCTGTACCGGCCAATTGTCAGTGGGTGTTGTCCCAGGGGGATTTGGGCAGGCAAATTCAACAAATTACTGTTGAATTTATCGCCTACCTGTATATACTCACAGTGGTACTGTATAGATAAACAGGTAGAGATATGAAGCCGTTGACCCCGAGACAGACCCAGGTGCTGGAACTGATTCGCAACCATATGCAGGAGACCGGCATGCCGCCGACTCGTGCAGAGATCGCCAAACGTCTGGGGTTTCGCAGTGCTAATGCCGCCGAAGAGCACCTGAAGGCGCTGGCGCGCAAGCAGGTGATCGAAATTGTCCCTGGTACGTCGCGCGGCATCCGCCTGTTGGACACCGGGCCGGAGCCCGAGCAGCTGGGATTGCCGCTGATTGGTCAGGTGGCGGCGGGGGAGCCGATTCTGGCTCAGCAACATATTGAACAGCATTGTCAGTTGGATCCCAGTATGTTCCGCCCCAACGCCGACTACCTGCTGCGGGTGCGTGGCGACTCCATGGTCGATATCGGCATCATGGACGGGGATCTGCTGGCGGTTCACAGCCAGCAGGAAGCCCACAATGGCCAGATCGTGGTGGCCCGGGTGGGCGAAGACGTCACCGTGAAACGGTTTCAGCGCAAGGACAACCTTGTGTACCTGCACGCCGAAAACAGTGAATACCAGCCCATCGTGGTGGATCTGGAGCATGAGCCCCTGAGTATTGAGGGTCTGGCTGTGGGTGTGATTCGAAACGGAGGATTGCAATAATGAAGACTCGGCAAGGAACGCAGTTTCGTCATCCCGGCCTGTGGCAGGGCAACTGGTCTACCCACCCCAAGCTGACCCGTCTGGACAGTGGCGCGGCGGCGCTGACCGAATTGGCGCCGAAACTGGCCGAGTTGAGTCAGAAACAGCGCTGGCTGGTGCTGGTGAATCCACCAGCGTTCGGCTGGAAGCAGATTCTGCAAAACGCCGGGGTTGCCATGGATCGCATTCTGATCGTTCGTTGTCAGGACGACGTTGAAGGCCAGTGGGCGGTGGAGCAGGCGCTGTCTGGCCGCACCTGCAGTGCGGTCGTCGCCTGGCTGCCTACCATTGCTGCCCGTGACTGGCGCCGGTTGGAGCTGGCCAGTCGGCGTGCCGAGTGTTCCGGCTACCTGTTCCAGTCTCAATCCAGCCGCATGACCACTCAACTGGTGTCGAACTGGATTCATTAAAGACGAGGGAATGCTGGTTTGAACAACCCGTTCAAGCCTGTCTTCGATAATGAACGCTATTCGGCAGTGGTTGCTGTTATTTGATTCGCCTTTTCATACCCTTAGTCTTTTCTCTCGCCAATTAACAAAATAAAGACATTTCCTCTTTTTAGCCCTTGCATACGTGGATTGAGTGCTATTCTTGATCTTGATCAAATCGGGATATGTCATTAGGTTAGAAAAGACACAGTCGAAGAACTGTGTGAGGCAGGAGTAACGGCCGCGCGGATAAGCGTCGGCGGTGTGCCCAAACCGATTGAGGGGAGGGGAGCTTCATAGGGCTGAGCTTTACTGTGCTGCTCTTCTCTGGATATTGCGATATGCAATACACAGAGGAGTAGTTGATGTGAGAAGGATTGCTTTACTGGCCATCATCGCCTTGATGCCAGTGTGGGCGGTCGCCGAGTCAGATTACAATCTGACCCCGGGCGTGACCGCCATCAGTGAGCGGGTATATGGCCTGCACATGACCATTTTCTATATCTGCTGTGCCATTGCGGCTGTGGTGTTCGGGGTGATGTTGTACTCCCTGATTGCCCATCGCAAATCCAAAGGCGCGGTGCCCGCCAATTTCCATGAAAGCACCAAGATTGAGATTTTGTGGACGGTGATTCCGTTCATTATTTTGATCGTCATGGCGGTGCCCGCCACCAAAACCCTGGTGGCGATGGAAGATCCCAGTCAGTCCGATCTCACCATTCAGATCACCGGCTCCCAATGGAAGTGGCATTACAAGTATTTCGACCAGGGGGTGGAGTTTTTCAGCCTGTTGTCCACGCCTCAGAGCCAAATCAGCGATGCCGAAGCCAAAGGTGAAAACTACCTGTTGGAAGTGGACAAGCCGCTGGTGATTCCCGCCAACCGCAAAGTGCGATTCCTGATGACCTCCGACGACGTCATCCACTCGTGGTGGGTGCCGGCCTTCGCGGTGAAAAAAGACGCCAACCCGGGGTTCATCAACGAAGCCTGGACCCGGGTGGACAAGCCTGGCACCTACCGGGGCCAGTGTGCCGAACTGTGCGGTAAGGATCACGGCTTTATGCCGGTGGTGGTGGAGGTGCTGCCGGAAGCGGAGTTTGATCTGTGGCTGGCAGAGCAGCAGGGGGCGGCAGCGGCAGCGGCAAAGGCGGAGACCGAAGCCCTGTCTCAGACGCTGACCCTGGAGGAGAGCATGACCCTGGGAGAGCAGGTGTACCTGTCTCGGTGCGCGGCCTGCCATATGCCTAACGGCGCTGGCCTGCAGGGGGTGTTCCCGGCATTGAAAGACAGCCCCATCGCCCTTGGCGAGGTGGCGGCGCACATCGACATTGTGGTTCACGGCAAGGCCGGTACCGCCATGCAGGCATTTGCGGCCCAGTTGACTAATAAGGAGCTGGCGGCGGTGGTCACCTACGAACGAAACGCCTGGGGTAATGACACCGGCGATGTGGTACAGACGGCGGATGTAGCCGCCTCCAAGGGACAGTGAGGGCAGGCCAATGACTTTAGCAACGAGAGAGAATCAGGCCGATGTCGGCCACATCGATACCCATGACCAGGAGCACCATCATGCCCCCCGCCGGGGACTGAAGCGCTGGTTGCTGACCACCAACCATAAAGAGATCGGTACCCTGTATCTGTGGTTCAGCTTCACCATGTTTCTGGTGGGGGGGGCGATGGCGATGGTGATTCGGGCGGAGCTGTTTCAGCCTGGCCTGCAGCTGGTGGAACCCAACTTTTTTAATCAGATGACCACGGTCCATGGACTGGTGATGGTGTTCGGCGCGGTGATGCCGGCGTTTACCGGACTGGCCAACTGGATGATTCCGATGATGATCGGGGCCCCGGACATGGCGCTGCCACGGCTGAACAACTGGAGCTTCTGGATTCTGCCGTTTGCCTTTGCCCTGCTGATCGGCAGTCTGTTTATGGAGGGGGGCGGCCCGGCATTTGGCTGGACTTTCTACGCGCCGTTGTCGACCACTTTCAGCGGTGATTCCACCGCGCTGTTTGTATTCTCGGTGCACATCATGGGCATCAGCTCCATCATGGGGGCCATCAATGTCATTGTGACCATCGTCAATCTGCGGGCTCCGGGCATGACCTACATGAAGATGCCGCTGTTTGTCTGGACCTGGCTGATTACCGCTTTCCTGCTGATCGCGGTGATGCCGGTATTGGCGGGTGCGGTGACCATGGTGTTGACCGATAAGTACTTCGGCACCGCGTTCTTCGATGCCGCCGGCGGTGGTGACCCGGTGATGTTCCAGCACATCTTCTGGTTCTTTGGTCACCCTGAGGTGTACATCATGATTTTGCCGGCGTTCGGCATCATCTCCGCCATTGTGCCCGCATTTTCCCGTAAGAAGCTCTTCGGTTACGCCTCCATGGTGTACGCCACCGCCTCCATAGCCCTGTTGTCCTTCATTGTCTGGGCCCACCATATGTTCACCACCGGCATGCCGGTGGCGGCGGAGTTGTTCTTCATGTACTGCACCATGCTGATTTCCGTGCCGACCGGGGTCAAGGTGTTCAACTGGGTGGCAACCATGTGGCGGGGAGCCATCAGCTTTGAGGCGCCGATGATGTTTGCGCTGGCGTTCATTGTGCTGTTTACCATCGGTGGCCTGTCCGGCTTGATGCTGGCGATTACGCCGGTGGACTTCCAATACCACGACACCTACTTTGTGGTGGCCCATTTCCATTACGTACTGGTAACGGGGGCGGTGTTCTCCATCATGGCGGCGGCCTACTACTGGTTGCCGAAATGGACCGGCCACATGTACAGCGAGCGCCTGGCCAAGTGGCACTTCTGGTGCTCGGTGGTGTCGGTGAACGTGCTGTTCTTCCCCATGCACTTCCTGGGTTTGGCGGGCATGCCGAGACGGATTCCGGATTACGCCCTGCAGTTCGCCGACATCAACCAGATTGTGTCCATCGGCGGTTTTGCCTTTGGCTTGTCGCAGTTGATCTTCCTTGCCCTGGTGATCAAGTGCATTCGCGGCGGCCAGCAGGCGCCGGCCAAGCCCTGGGACGGCGCTGAGGGGCTGGAGTGGACGGTGGCGTCGCCGGCACCGCTGCATACCTTCGATACGCCCCCTAAGGTGGCGTGAGATGACGGTCCCTAATGCCAATCGACGGCTGGTGACCCGGTTGCTGCTGGTGACGGTGGCGATGTTTGGTTTCGGCTTTGCCCTAGTGCCGCTGTATGACGTCTTCTGCGACATCACCGGCATCAATGGCAAAACTCGCCAGACCGCCGCCGCCAGCAGTGATCAGGTGGACAGTCAGCGCCTGGTTACCGTGGAGTTCATCACTTCGGTGCACAGCGACATGCCCTGGCAGTTTGAGCCGGAGGTTAACCGCATCCAGGTACACCCCGGGGAGACCCGCCAGGTGGCCTTTCTGGCGCGCAATCTTTCCCAACGCGACATTATTGGTCAGGCGATACCGTCGGTCACGCCGGGGCAGGGGGCGCTCTATTTTTCCAAAATTGAGTGCTTCTGCTTTAACCACCAGCCCCTGGAGGCGGGGGCAGAAACCCAGATGCCGTTGCTGTTCTATCTGGATCCGGCCCTGCCGGAGGAGATTCAGACCCTGACCCTGTCATACACGCTCTACAACGTGACCGACCAGGCCAACGAGCGTGGCTAAGGAGAGCAATTCGATGAAACATGAAAAGTACTACGTCCCGGAACAGAGCTACTGGCCCATTGTCGGCGCCATCGGCCTGTTTCTTATTGCCCTGGGCGCCGGCAACTACGTGGGTGGCCTCAAGAGTGGCGATACCGGCATCTTTGGTTATGTCTTGCTGTCCGGCATTGCCGTGATTGTGGTGATGGTGATCGGCTGGTTTGGCACGGTGATCAATGAGTCCATGGCCGGCTTGTACTCCAGGCAGATGGATCGCTCGTTTCGCCAGGGGATGTCCTGGTTTATCTTCTCCGAGGTGATGTTTTTCGGCGCCTTCTTCGGCGCCCTGTTTTATGCCCGCATGGTGGCGGTGCCCTGGTTAGGGGGCGCCGGTAACAACGCCATGACCCACGAGGTGTTGTGGCCCGCCTTTGAAGCGATGTGGCCCCTGGTCACCACCCCGGGTGGCGACACCACCCAGGCCATGGGTTGGCAGGGGCTACCGCTGTACAACACCTTGATCTTGCTGACCTCGTCGGTGACCCTGCATTTCGCCCATGTGGCTCTGGAGCAGGATCGGCGTCGGCCGCTGATTGGGTGGCTGGGCGCCACGGTGTTGCTGGGCCTGGGCTTTTTGGTGCTGCAGGGCGAAGAGTACCTTCACGCCTATCAGGAGATGAATCTGACCCTGAGTTCCGGGGTGTATGGCAACACCTTCTTCCTGTTGACCGGGTTTCACGGCCTGCACGTGACCCTGGGAACCATCATGTTGATCACCATGTTTGTGCGGGTGGTGAAGGGACACTTCACGCCGCAGAAGCATTTCGCTTTCCAGGCCAGTTCCTGGTATTGGCATTTTGTCGACGTGGTGTGGCTGTTGCTGTTTGTGTTCGTCTACATCCTTTAATAGGGGCGGGGGTTTGGCTGCAGCCAGCCCCCCATCAACGCCAGTATCAGCAGCACCACCACAAAGGCGGACAGGGCCACGCGCCGGCCCAGATACTGACTCATGTTGTGGTTGCTGTTGTCGTCTTTGAGCATCAGCACCAGGGCCCGGCCCAGGTTAAATACAATGAACAGCAGCAACGCCACAAGCAGCAGTTTCAACACAATTTGCATGGACCTTCCTTAGTCGGGATTTGTATGAAGTATTGGTGGTTCCCTTTGATTACTCTGGCGGTATTTTGTGCACTGGTCAAGCTGGGCTGGTGGCAGCTGCAACGGGCCGACACCAAGCAGCAGCTGCAGCAACAACTGCAGCAACGGGCGCAGCGAACGTTGAGCTGGAGCCAGGTGCAGGCCACCGCCGATGTGGCGGGTTTTGGCCTGACAGTGTCCGTGCAGCCACAGGCGCTGCCGCCGCTGCTGCTGGATAACCGGACCCTCAATGGTCAGGTGGGCTACCAGTGGCTGCAGCCGGTGGTGGTTGGGGCGGAGGCGCCGCTGTTGTTGCTGGACTTGGGCTTTGTGGCCGCCGGTCTAAGCAGGAATCAACTGCCGGCCCTGCCAGAATTGCCGGCGACGTTGCCGGTGTCGGGGCGCTTGTACCGGCCGGGACACAATCCACTGTCCACTCAGGCTCACGGGGAACCTGGGGCTAAGATCCGCATTCAGGCGGTGAATTTCGAAGAAATTGAGCAGATGTTGCGGCAGCCGCTGCTTCCCTATCTGCTGTTTGTCGATCAGCCGGCCGAGATTGGGTTTATTCGCCACTGGCGGCCGATATCCATGAGCCCGGATAAGCACAAAGGCTACGCGGTGCAGTGGTTTGGTCTGGCAACGGCGTGGTTGGTAATCGTTTATCTGCTCTGGCGCCGGCAGCGGCCTCTTGCGTCGCTGCAACAAGCCAGATAGTGTGATCTGTATCACTGTTGTCTCCCCCTAGCGGTAATGGGAGGAGAGTCCTGAATTGTCTGTAACCGGTGGCCGGTGTCGCCGCGCCCCGATTATGAGAGGAGCAATCATGAACTCCCGTAACCGCAAACCGTTAATGCTGTTGCTGGTGGTGTTTCTGGCGCCGTTCTTAACCGCCCTGCTGGTGCTGCAGCTGGGCTGGTATCAAGGCGGTGCCACCAACAAAGGCCAACTGCTGTCGGGGCTGCACTACCGCTCGCTGGCCCAGCCGAACCCGGTCGAACAGCAATGGCAGATGCTGTATCTGCTGCCCTCCCAATGCGATGCTGGTTGCGAAGACCGCCTGACCGCGATGCAGAAAGTGCTGCAGGCCCTTGGCCGCGAACGGGATCGGGTCAATGCGGTGGTCTTTTATCATCAGCAGCGGCCGGAGCTGGCCCAGGTGCTGATGGAGAAAGGCTTCCTGCTGGCCCGGGCCAATGACGCGGTGAAGTCGGCGTTGACTGAGCAGACCCTGGTGATCGTCGACCCTCTGGGCCAGTGGGTGATGGGGTATGGCGCGGTGCAGGGTCAGGGTGCGCAGATCCTGCAGGGCAAACACCTGCTGGCAGACATGCGCAAGTTGCTGAAACTGTCCCGGGTGGGCTGAGGGGAGCCGATGAATCGATTGATCCTGGCCACCGCGGCGCTGGCCTTTGTGGTGATAGTGGTCGGTGCCTTTACCCGCCTGACCGACGCCGGCCTCGGTTGCCCCGACTGGCCAGGCTGCTATGGGTTTTTAACGCCGGTCGAGGCCAAGGCCAACGAAGCACTGGCCCTGAGCCGCTTCCCGGATCGGCCGCTGGAGATGGCTAAGGCCTGGGCCGAGATGGGCCATCGTTACATCGCCAGCTTACTGGGACTGATGATCGTGGCCATTGCCCTGCTGAGTTGGCGCACGCCCCAGCGTGGCCACGGAGTGATGCTGCTGGCGCTGGTGCTGTTCCAGGGGGCGTTGGGGATGTGGACCGTGACCCTGAATCTGATGCCGGTGGTGGTGATGGGTCACCTGCTGGGTGGGCTGACGCTGTTGTCATTGCTGGGGTTGTTGTGGATGCGACGCCAACCCGGGGAACCGGATTCCCAGGCCACCGGCCTGGCGCCGTTGGCGGCGGTGGCCCTATTGGCGCTGGTGCTGCAGGTTGCGCTGGGTGGCTGGACGTCGGCCAACTACGCGGCGGTTGTGTGTACCACCTTGCCGGTGTGCGAAGGCAACTGGTGGCAGCAGTGGGATCCGGTGAACGCGTTTCGCCTGATACAGCCTGCGGCCAGTAGCTATGAGTTCGGCACCCTGGATTACGGAGCCCGAATGACCATTCACGTCAGCCACCGCTTGTGGGCGTTGGTGACGGCGGCGTTGTTGCTGTGGCTGGCACTGCGACTGGTGCGCCGACCGGAGCTGAGCCGTTGGGGCACCGCAATAGCGGTGTTGACCCTGATCCAGGTCGGACTGGGCCTGGCCAACGTGGTGTGGCAGTTGCCACTGGCGGTGGCGGTGGCGCACAACGGCGGCGCCGCGTTGCTGGTGATGACCCTGGTGTGCACCAATTATCGAGTCCGAAGCCGGCTGTCGGCGACCCAGAGGGAGAGAGTGCCATGTTGAAAGCCATAGGATGGAGTAAGCGAAGCCCGGGACTGATCTGGCGAGACTACCTGGAGATGACCAAACCCAAGGTGGTGCTGCTGATGCTGGTGACTGCCCTGGTGGGGATGGCCCTGGCTTCCCCCGGTTGGGTAGCGCTGCCAACTCTGGTGCTGGGATTGACCGGGATCGGCCTGATGGCCGGGGCCGCGGCGGCGGTGAATCACCTGCTGGATCGGCGCATCGACACCATCATGGCCCGGACCCACAATCGACCGGTGGCCACCGGTCGGGTCTCCCCGCTTCAGGGTGGTGTGTTTGCCGCCGCTATCGGCAGCCTGGGGTTTGTCATTCTGTATGGGTTCGTGAATCCCCTCACCGCCTGGCTGACCCTGGCGAGTCTGGTGGGCTATGCCTTGGTTTACACCGGTTTTCTGAAGCGGGCGACGCCGCAGAATATCGTTATCGGCGGCCTGGCGGGGGCGATGCCGCCGCTGTTGGGCTGGACCAGTGTCACCGGTGATTTCCATGGCCAC
This sequence comes from Ferrimonas sediminum, assembly GCF_900100175.1. Classification (GTDB taxonomy): domain Bacteria; phylum Pseudomonadota; class Gammaproteobacteria; order Enterobacterales; family Shewanellaceae; genus Ferrimonas; species Ferrimonas sediminum. Next base: position 40,355 of record NZ_FNEM01000020.1, on the reverse strand, counting down.
GGTTTGCTGCTGGTGATCATCATCTTTACCTGGACGCCACCCCATTTCTGGGCCCTGGCGGTGCACCGCCGGGATGAGTACGCCAAGGCCGACATTCCGATGTTGCCGGTAACCCATGGCATCGAATACACCAAAACCTCCATTTTGTTGTACAGCTTCTTGCTGGTGATCGCCTGCATGTTGCCGGTGTTGGTGGGGATGAGTGGGGGCATCTACCTGCTGGGTTCTACCGTACTGAGCCTGTGGTTCCTGGTGAAAGCCTGGCAACTGAAGTACAGCCCCAAGCCGGATTCGGCTATTAAGTTGTTCCTGTTTTCCATCTGGCAGTTGCTGGCCCTGTTTGTGCTACTGCTGGTGGATCACTACTTGCCGGTGGGGCTGTGATGCGCTGGCTGTATGGCGGCGTAGCCGCAGTGGCCTTGCTGGCCGGATTGTTTCTGGCCTGGAGCGGTCAGCAACCGCCCAGGGTGTCGGCCTTGTGGCTGCCAGAGCCGCGGGAACTGGTGGCCTTTGAACTGACCGATGATCTGGGCCAGCCCTATGGCAATGACAGCCTGCGTGGTCACTGGACCCTGTTGTTTATGGGGTTCACCTCCTGCCCGGACGTCTGCCCCAGCACCATGGCGCGGCTGGCGTCGGCCTATCCGCCACTGGCGCAGCAGCTGAACCTGCAGGTGGTGTTGATGTCGGTGGACCCGCAGCGGGACAGCAGTGACCGCCTGCATCAGTACGTGGGCTATTTCAACCCGGCTTTTCGGGCCGTGACCGGTGAGCACAGTCAGTTGTTTGCCCTAAGCCGCAGCCTGGGATTGATGTACGCCATGGTCGACAGTGACGGCGCCGATGGCTATTCGGTGGACCACAGTGCCGACATCGTATTGATCAATCCACAGGGGCAACTGGAGGCGATCTTCCGGCCACAGGGAGGCGTCGGGGCGTTGCGGTTGGTGTCGATGGCGCATCTAAAGGCGGACCTGCCGGCGATCGCCCGTTTTCGCAGTTAAAGCTTGTACTCGAGCATCGCTCTTGATGCAGTTTTGACTTTGACGATGGCAAGAAAAAAATCGACCCGTCGGTGGTGAAGGTGTTCAACCTGGCCCGGCCGCAGTTGGCGCTGGTCGAGGACGATGAACCGCGCCTGCAACACTGAGGTAGCAGCCCCCGACCGGGGGCCGCTGTAACCGGATTACTCTTCAGGCCAGCTGCCGTCGGCCCGGGCCTGGACCCAGGGCTGGGAGAACCAGTAGTAGCCGCCGCTGGTTTTGCTGGGGGCGGTGCAGTTGTAACGGGAGCGGCCCGCCGGTAACGGCAGGTCGGCCTGAATACTGAAGCTGTGGTCGTTGAGCCAGGTGGGTGCCTTACCCCCCTGCCCCTGGATGTAACACATCAACGCATCAGTGCGGACGTCGTCACCGTCCAGGGTGACGGTCAGAGTCGGCCGATCCCGATCCACCAACTGGGATTCCTCACCCTCCAACCCGGTTACCGGCATATTGAGGCTGTGCAGTTTCACTTTCAGGGCCGACATGTCGGCATAGGGGCCGGCCACCGGATAGCGGGGAATGGCGGTCAGGCTGCTGTAAGGGCCGGCGGCACCGGAGTGCTGGCCGATACCGACGTAGTCCATGCTAGCCAGACGGGCTCTCAGGGCCTGATTGAATTCACCATAGGGGTAGGCCAGTTGGCGGACGCTGTAGCCGATCTCCCTTTCGATGGCGGCTTCGGTCTGACGAATGTCGGCTTCGATGCGATCCAGCCAGACGGCTTGTGTTTCACCGTCAAGGCGACGAATCAGGTGATCGTGGGCGTAGCTGTGATTGGCGATGGTCGCCCCGTCCCGGGACAGCGCCCGCAGTGCGTTCCAGTCCAGCATCTCGCCATAATTCTGCTCGATGGGCGCGACACTGACAAACAGGGTGTAGGGAAACCGGTGCCGGCGCAGAATGGGGTGGGCGTTGTCGGCCACATTCTGATAGCCGTCATCGAAGGTGATGGCCACGGTTTTGGGTGGCAGAACCCGCCGCTGGCGCACGGCATCGATGACGTCATTCAGGGGCACCACGTTAAAGTCGTTGTCTGCCAGGTACGCCATCTGTTCAGCAAACTGCGTCGGAGTGACGCTGGTGCTGGCAGGGGTATCTTCGCTAACATGGTGATACTGCAGTATTACGCTGGCCAGACTTGGCCATGCACAGAAAAGACCTGCCACAATAGCCAGTCTTACTACATTACGATTCATATTAAGGTTCCAAGTTTCGATGACGATTCCCGCCGTGCTGACTCAGCGCCAGGCCCACAAGCGCACCTTTGCGCTGGCCTGGCCGATGATCTTATCCAACATCACTATCCCGCTGCTGGGGCTGGTGGATACGGCGGTGATCGGTCACCTCGATGAGGCCTATTACCTTGGAGGTGTGGCCGTCGGGTCCATGATTATAACCTTTCTGATGTGGATGCTGGGATTTTTACGCATGGGCACCACGGCACTGGTGGCTCAGGGTCATGGAGCCGATGACATTCAGGCCCAGCTACGGGTGTTGGGGCAGGGGTTGATACTGGCGCTGGGGCTGGCATCGGCACTGCTGGTACTGCAGTGGCCGATTCTCCATTGGGGTCTGCCCCTGGCGGGTGGCAGCGACCAGGTGCAGCTGTATGCCAGCCAGTATTTTCAGATTCGAATCTGGGGCGCTCCGGCGGCCCTGATCAATCTGGTGTTGCTGGGGTTTCTGCTGGGGCGGGGGCAGCCCAAGGTGGCGATGTGGCAGTTGATTCTGGGCAACAGCCTCAACATCGGTCTGGATCTGCTGTTTGTGATGGGCTTTGGCTGGGGCGTTCCAGGGGCCGCCTGGGCCAGCCTGTGCGCCGAATACGGCACCATGGCGCTGGCGGCGTATCTGGTGTGGCGGGTGCTGGTGGCCAATCGGGTCGAACGTCTGCCTTGGTCATTGAATGGCCTCAGCCGCTTGGTGCGCCTGAACCGGGACATCTTCCTGCGCACCCTGTGCCTGCAGCTGTGCCTGAGTTTTGTCACCATCATGGGCGCGCGCCTGGGTGACGTGGTGGTGGCTGGCAACGCGGTGCTGATGAACTTCATGTTGGTGATGGCGTACGCGCTGGACGGCTTTGCCTACAGTGCCGAAGTGGAGGTGGGCCGGGCCTGGGGCCGGGTCGACCGGCGCCGGTTTGTGGATGCGGTGACCCTGGGCTGGTTCTGGTCGGGCCTAACGGCATTGGGCTTTGCCGCCGCCTTTGCGGTTGGGGGCGACGGACTGATTCGATTGCTGACGGATCTGCCGCCGGTGCAGGCACACGCGCAGACCTATCTGCCCTGGGTCGTGGTGCTGCCAATGATGGCGTTTAGCTGTTTTCTGTTTGATGGGGTTTACATCGGTGCGGCTCAGGGCGCCCAGATGCGCAACGCCATGCTGGTGTCGGCGCTGGGGTTTTTCCTGTTGTGGTGGTTGACCCGGGACTGGGGCAATCACGGTTTATGGCTGGCACTGAACGGCTTTATGGCGCTGCGGGGCATCACCCTGGCCTGGCACTACCACCGCTATCTCAAGCCCGAGGCACTGAGGCCGGTGCGCGGCAGCTAGGCCTTCAGAAACGACCACGCCCGGCTGTGCCGGGCGTGGAGATCAACGCGGGCTCTTAATAGAAAGAGTGCTCGCCGTGCTGATGTTCGGTTACGTCCTTAACGGCAGTCAGTTCGTTGGCAAAAGCTTCCAACAGCTGCTTTTCGATGCCGTCTTTCAGAGTGACATCCACCATGGAACAGCCGTTACAGCCGCCGCCAAACTGAATTACGGCAACGCCGTCGTCCGTCAGCTCCACCAGGGTGATGTAACCCCCGTGGCTGGCCAGCTGCGGGTTTACCTGCGACTGGATCACGTAATCCAGGCGCTCCTTCAGCGGGGCGTCGTCAGCGACCTTACGCATCTTGGCGTTGGGGGCCTTCAGAGTCAGCTGGGAGCCCAGTTGATCGGTGACGTAGTCGATCAGCGCCTCTTCCAGAAACGGAATGCTTTTGGCGTCAACCAGGGCGTCGAAGCCATTAAATGGCAGAGTGGTGTCATCCTCTTCCACCGCATCGGATGGGCAGTAAGATACGCCGCATTCCGCCTGGGGGGTGCCGGGGTTGATGACGAAAACTCGAATATTGGTGCCTTCCGGCTGCTGCTCGAGCAACTTCTTGAAGTGGCTCTGGGCGGCTTCGGTAATGGTGATCATAACTGCTCTCTACTGCGGTTAATGCCTGACTAATAAAGTCGGTTATCTGCATCATAACCCGACGGGGGAGCGGATTATAGCCCCTTATGGCGATCCGGGTCACGCTTTGGCTGGATTGCGTTCAGTGTGACTGATAGCATGTTTTTACTAAATAACAACAATAAGTTCACGGAAGATGCGCGTTTTTCTTTTAGCTTTCAGTCTGATATCCGCAATGGCCCTGGCGTCGGTCGATCCACTGTTGCCACAGCAGGAGACCTATCTGCCAACCCTGCCGACGCCGACTCAGCAGTTTGGCCATCCCATCGGTGAACGCCATCTACGATACGATCAGGTGCTGACCTATTTTCAGACACTGGCCCGTCAATCGCCCCGTGTCAGTTTGGAGTCCGCCGGTGTCAGCCACCAGGGCCGCCAGCAGATTGCGGCGGTCATCACCTCTGAAGCCAATCAGCAACGGCTGCCGCAGATCCTGGCCGACCGGGCCCGGGTCAGCGAAGGAGATCGGGTCGGCGGCCCCACTGTGGTGTGGCTGGCCTACAGCATTCACGGTGATGAGGCCAGTGGTCTGCATGCCGGGACGCTGTTTGCCTATTACCTGGCGGCGTCGCAATCGCCCCGGGTGCAGCGTTGGCTGCAGGAGATGGTGATTCTGATTACTCCCAGCCAGAATCCGGACGGTAACGACCGCTTTGCCAACTGGGTCAATGGATTTACCGGCAGCCAGCTCAATGGCAGCAATTGGCACCGGGAGCATTTCCAGGCTTGGCCCAGTGGCCGGGTCAACCACTTCCTGGCGGATCTGAACCGGGATTGGTTGTATCTGCGTCACCCGGAGAGTCGTGGCCGGGTGGCGGTGTTTCAGCGCTGGCAGCCCCATGTGGTGGGTGACTATCACGAGATGGGCCACAACAGCAGCTACTTCTTCCAACCCGGAGTGCCCAGCCGCACTCACCCGCTGACACCGGCCCAGAACCAGTCGTTGACCTCGGCGCTGGGGCGTTATCACGCCGAGGCGCTGGACGCACTGGGCCAACCCTACTTCTCCCGTGAGTCTTTCGACGACTTCTATTACGGCAAAGGCTCGACCTATCCGGACATCAATGGCGGCGTCGGCATTCTGTTTGAGCAGGCATCGGTACGGGGTCATCTGCGGGACACCGAGTACGGCCAGCGCAGCTTTCGGGACGCCATCCGTAACCAGCTGGCCACCTCATTCTCCACCGTCCTGGGCAGTTTCGAGCAGGGGAAGGCGCTGCAGCAGTATCAACGGGATTTCTTTGTCCGCTCCTTCGAGCAGGGGCAGGATCGCAGTGGCGCCGGGTTGCTGGTGAGCAGCGGTGGCGATCGGGGCCGACTGCAGGCGCTGACCGTGATCCTGTCGGCCCACCGGGTCGAGTTCCAGTATCTGGCCAACTCGGTGACCAGCAGGGGTGTTAGCTACCCTCGGGGCAGTGTCTACATTCCGTTCGCCCAGTCCCGATACGCCCTGGTGGCGGCGCTGTTTGACCGACGCACCCAGTTTGCCGACAACACCTTCTACGACGTGTCTGCCTTTGGGGTCGATCTGGCGTTCAATCTGGATGTGATCACCCTGAAGCGGCGTCCCAAGGTGGTCAGTCAGCCGCCTCAACCGGCGGCCGGGGCCATCGAGCCGGCACTGGCCTGGATCCTGGATTGGAATCAGCGCCGGGCACCGGCGGCACTGGCTTATCTGCTGTCCCGGCAGATTAAGGTGCGTTTTGCCGAAGTGGCGGGCCGTCTGCAGGGGCGCGACGGTGAGATTGAGGTGCAGCCCGGCACCCTGCTGATGGCCGGTAACCAGCCTGGCATTGAGGCGGCACTGACCACCCTGATCCACTCCTATGGCCTGTCGCCTCAGGCGGTGGCCCGGGGCCAGGCACTGACCGGGCCGGATCTGGGCAGTCGCAAATTCCGGCCTGCCTCCGTGGCCAGGCCGCTGATTCTGGTGGGGCGTAACGTCAGCCAGTATGAAGTAGGGCAGTTGTGGAGCTATCTGGACCAGCAAGTGGGGGTGGCTGCCACCCTGATCGATGCCGAGTACGCCGAGCGGGTGCCCATGGAGGAGTTTACCCACCTGTTTCTGGTGGATGGCCGCTATCGACAGATGACCCCGGCCATTGAGGCCCGGATTCAACGTTTTGTGCGCCAGGGCGGCGTGTTGGTGGCCTGGCAGGGTGGTGCTCGGGAGGTGGCCGACTGGAATCTGGTGGACGTCAGCATCATGGGACGGCGGCAGCTGGAGAATGAGTTCGAGGACCATCCGATTCAGTTTGCCGAGCGTCATCAGGAGGATGCCAGGCGGACCATTGGCGGGGCCATTGTCGATTGGCGCCTGGATACCAGCCATCCCCTTGGCTTTGGGTTAACTGAGACCTTGCCGATGATGAAGGATCGGGAGATGGTGCTGCAGCTGGCGGGCGGCCAGGCCTACCAGGTGGCCCGTTACGCCGATCGACCGTTGCTGTCCGGCTTTATGGCACCGGAGTACCAGTCCTCCGTGGGGGGCCAGGCCAGCGCAGTGGTGGCCCGTAAGGACAAAGGGGCGGTGGTACTGCTGGCGGACAACCCGCTGTTTCGAAATTTCTGGCTGGGCTCGGAGCGGTTGGTGGCCAACAGCCTGTATCTGGTGCCAGCCCTGAATTGAGTCCGGTGTGCGAATGATGGCTAGCGGCTGACGCGTTGAATGGCACTGGCCAGGGTCCAGTACTGGCTGACGGCGATGCCCTGTTTTCCCAGGCTGGCGGCCAGTATGGCCAGGGTGGTGCCGGTGGTGATGATGTCATCCACCAGCGCCACCTGGGTAATGTCGGAGTTGGCCTGAATCCGGTAGGCGTCACCCAGGTTGCGACGGCGTTCGCGGCCGCTGAGGGCGTGTTGGGGTGGGGTGGCTTTCACCTTGGCTGCCAGGGTTTCGGCGTGGGGCACGCCCAGTCGTTGCGACAGTGCCCGGGCTATCAGGTGGGCATGATTGAAGCCCTGCTGCTGCAGCCGTGTGCGGTGCATGGGCACCGATACCAGGGCTTGGGGCCAGCCGATGATACCCTGGGAGTGATAAAACCGGATCTGCTGTGCCAGATGATCCACCATGGGGGCAACCAGCCCCCATTGTTGCTGGGTTTTGATCAGGGCGGCACACCGCCCCGCCGGCCGGTGGTAGTGAAAGGCGCTGATCACCGGTCGCCAGCGTTTGCGGCTCAGGCAGTGGCCACAACGATGGGGCGGTGTCTGGAACAGGGGCTTATGGCAGTGCAGACACACCTGCTCCAGCAGCCCATCACTGCAGCAGGTATCACATAACCCCTGGCCTTGATGCAGGGGTTGCTGGCACAGGTAGCAGCGGTTGGGTAGACTGGCCGCCACCAGCCGTTCCAGAGTCTGATAGAGAATTGACATGCCATTAAGCCTAGCCGACCCCGCACCATTAAGCCTGACCTGGCAGGGGCAGGGCCATCCCATCGTATTGCTGCACGGATGGGGCATGAATGCGGCGGTATTCGCGCCGTTCGCCGAGTTGCTGGCTGAGCAGGGCTTTCGGGTCGGGCTGCTGGATCTGCCCGGCTTTGGCGACAGCGCTCCTCTGAGGGATGGCCTGACGGTTGCCGGTATGGCGGCGGCAGTGACCCACACCCTGAACGACCAGCTGTCGGCGCCTTGCACCCTGCTGGGGTGGTCCATGGGGGGCCTGGTGGCCACCGAGGTGGCCCGGCAACAGCAGGCGCGGGTGTCGCATCTGGTGACCCTGGCCAGCAGCCCCTGCTTCGAGCAGCGGCCACAGTGGCCCGGCATTAAGCCGGAGGTGCTGGCGGGCTTTGCCGCCGCCCTGGAGTTGGACTTTGACGGCACTCTGGAGCGTTTTGTGGCCCTGCAGGCCATGGGTAGCCGCAGTGCCCGCCAGGATACCCGTTTGATTCGCGAGGCGCTGTCGAAGGCGCAGCGCCCGGATGAGGCGGCGTTGCGACAGGGGTTGGCGGTGCTGCAGCAGGCGGATCAGCGCTCGCTACTGGCCCAGTTGCCCACGCCCTGGTTACGCCTCTACGGTCGCCTAGACGCGCTGGTGCCAGCCTCCGGGATTCAGTTGGTCGACGCCCTGGCACCGGAGTCGGTGTCTGTGATCCTGCCTAAAGCCGCCCATGCCCCGTTCATCTCCCATCCGCAAGAGACCCTGGCAGCACTGCAGCAGTTTCATCGTTAACGACGGATTTTTTTACTTTTCTTTGGGATTGGAGAATAATTAACCAGGAGAGGAGGGGTGATGTTCCTGGTATCCAACTACCCGCAAGTGCCCATAGTCACGACCAACCCTGCTACCGATGATGTTCGGCAGCAGGAGCTGGCCCGTGCGCCTGTGGTGCCGCCGCGGGAAGCGGACAAGTCGGCGTCGGAGCGGGCGCTGGATCCGGAACACGATCGCATCAACCAACAGAAAAGCGGCAAACTGAAACGGCGTCACTCGGATGAGGACTCATCCGGAGAGGAGGGGCAGCAACAGCACCCGTCCCAGTCCCGGCCGCAGTTTGAAATCTGGCGCCCCCCCACTTTTGCCCGTCCCGGCGTCAGCCGTCAGGGCGGTGATGGCAGCGGCCCCAGAGTCGATGCCCACCCGGCAGCTCACTTGAATGACACTGACTATCAGCGCTTTACCCGTGTCATCAAGCGATTCTATACCCAGGTGGCACAGCCTGCCGAACCGTCGGCCTTTCAGGTTAACGCTTAGCCTTGGCAAAGGCATCGGCAAAGGCGTTGCCCATGGCGCCGGCCGGCGAAGATGACGGACGCGGTTTGGCGTTGCCGCTTCGTGACGCCCCTGAAGCACTGCGTTTGTCCTGAGGGCGGCCCTTGGCTTTGCTGGCCTGGCCCGGCTCGTCATCCAGACGCATTGACAGGCCGATGCGCTTGCGTTCGATGTCCACCTCCATCACCTTCACCCGCACCACATCGCCGGTTTTCACCACCTTGCGTGGGTCGTCCACAAACTGATGGGACAGGGCCGAAATGTGCACCAGGCCATCCTGATGGACGCCGATGTCCACAAAGGCGCCGAAGTGGGTCACGTTGGTGACCACGCCCTGCAGCACCATTGCCGGTTGCAGGTCTTTAAGGGTCTCGACGCCATCGGCAAACTGGGCAGTCTCAAACTGGCCGCGAGGATCCCGCCCTGGCTTATCCAGCTCGGCCAGCACGTCGGTGACGGTGGGGATACCAAACTGGTCGTCGGCAAACTGGGTCGCCGACAGACTGTTGAGAACCTGGCTGTTGCCCAGCAAGGCGTCCAGAGGCTTGCCGCACTGGCGGCTGATGCGCTCAACCAGAGGGTAGGCTTCCGGGTGCACCCCGGAGCTGTCCAGCGGGTTGCGACCCTGGTTGATGCGAAGGAAGCCGGCACTTTGCTCAAACGCCTTGGGCCCCAGCCGCGGCACCTTGAGCAATTGCTTGCGCTCGGCAAAGGTGCCGTGTTGATCCCGGTAGCTGACCAGGTTGTGGGCCAGGGTCTGGCTTAATCCGGCTACCCGGGTCAGCAGGGCGGCCGAGGCGGTATTGACGTCGACGCCCACGGCGTTGACACAGTCCTCCACCACGGCATCCAGGGAGCGGGCCAACTGGGTCTGGCTGACGTCATGCTGATACTGGCCCACGCCGATGGACTGAGGGTCGATCTTCACCAGCTCGGCCAGAGGATCCTGCAACCGACGGGCGATGGAGACGGCGCCGCGCAGGGACACATCCAGTTCCGGAAACTCTTTGGCGGCGGTTTCGGAGGCGGAGTAGACCGAGGCGCCGGCTTCGCTGACCATCACCTTCTCCAGTTTCAGCTCCGGATGACGCTGCTTGAGATCCGCCGCCAGCTTGTCGGTTTCCCGCGAGGCGGTGCCGTTGCCGATGGCCACCAGTTCAACCCCATGGGCCTTGGCCAGTTTGGCCAGGGTCTGAATCGAGGCGTCCCACTGATTGCGGGGCGCATGGGGGTAGATGGTGTCGGTAGCCAGCAGTTTGCCGGTGTGATCCACCACCACCACTTTGACGCCGGTGCGCAGTCCGGGATCCAGGCCCAGGGTGGTTCGGGGCCCGGCCGGGGCGGCCATCAGCAGGTCACCCAGGTTGTCGGCGAACACCTTGATGGCGTCGGCTTCCGCCCGTTCCCGCATCTGCCCCAGCAGTTCGGTTTCCATCTGCAGGCTGAGTTTGACCTTCCAGGTCCACTGCACCACGCTCTTGAGCCAGGCGTCTGCCGGCTGATTGCCCAGTTTCAGATTGAGGCGCTCGGCGATGATGCTTTCACACTGGCTGTGTTTCTGGCCGGGTTCCGCTTGCGGATCCGCGTTCAAGTTCAGGGTCAGCACGCCTTCGTTCCGGCCGCGCAGCATCGCCAGAGCTCGGTGGGACGGAATGCGCTTAAAGGCCTCGTCGTGTTCGAAGTAGTCGCGGAACTTGGCACCGGCCTGCTCCTGGCCCGGGCTGACCCGGACCTCCATCTGTGCCTGTTGATTCATGTGCTCGCGCACTGCGGCGATCACCTCGGCCTGTTCGGCAAAGCGCTCCATCAGAATGGCGCGGGCGCCGTCCAGGGCGGCCTTGTTGGTATCGATGCCGGCGTCGACATTGAGGTAGCCGCTGGCGGCCAGCTCCGGATCCAGCTGCCGCTGGTTCAGCAGCGCATCCGCCAGCGGTTCCAGCCCGGCTTCTTTGGCGATCTGCCCCTTGGTGCGACGTTTGGGCTTGTAGGGCAGATACAGATCTTCCAGTTCGGTTTTGCTGTCGGCGGCGCGGATCTTTGTAAGCAGAGTTGTATCCAGCTTGCCTTGTTGGTCGATGCTTTGCAGAATCGTTTCACGGCGTGCATCCAGTTCCCGCAAGTAATTCAGACGGCTATGCAGTTGCCGTAGCTGGGTATCATCCAGACCGCCGGTCACCTCTTTGCGGTAACGGGCGACGAAGGGCACGGTAGCACCGTCGTCCAGAAGGGCGATGGTGGCGTCCACCTGTTGAGTACGAACCTGGAGTTCCTGGGCGAGTCGTTGAGCGATGGTCTGCATAGCGAGTCAAATGGCCTTTGTCTGGTGTAGGTTGGAAATAATAACCGACTGGCACCATAGCACACCCGGCAGGAATGTTGAGTCAGATTGAGGCGCAAAGGCTCAGGGGTTGATATCATTATAGTTCCTCGGATTGACCCGTTAAGAAATTGAAGCCAAATGAAAAAAGCCAATTTGATTACCCGTGAAGGCTGGAATCTTCTGGAGCAGGAGTTGAAGTACCTGTGGAAAGAGGAGCGCCCCAGGGTGACTCAGGCCGTACAGGAAGCGGCGGCGCTGGGGGATCGGTCTGAAAATGCCGAATACATCTACGGCAAAAAGCGTCTGCGGGAGATTGACCGCCGGGTGCGGTTTCTGTCCAAGCGGATGGAGGTGCTGCGCATTGTCGAGCCCGACGCCCGCCAGGAGGGCCGGGTGTTCTTCGGCGCCTGGGTGGAGCTGGAGTCCGAGGCCGGAGAGCACAGTCGTTACCAACTGGTGGGGCCGGATGAATTTAATGTCAGCGAGGGCAAGGTGAGTATCGACTCTCCGCTGGCCAGAGCCCTGTTGGGCAAGCAGGTGGACGACGAGGTGATCGTTGCCACACCTGAGGGCGAACAGGTGTACTATATCAACGAGATACGCTATCGAGCAGCGGATTAAGGGAGAGGCGAATGAATCAGGAAACCTCCAAGGTACTGGTGGTGGACGACGACCTGCGGTTGCGTGGGTTGATCGAACGTTATCTGGGTGAGCAGGGTTATCAGGTGCGGGCGGCGGCCAACGCCGAACAGATGGACCGCCTACTGGAGCGGGAGAATTTCCACCTGCTGGTGCTGGACCTGATGTTGCCCGGTGAGGACGGCCTCAGTATCTGTCGTCGTCTGCGCCAGTCCAATAACGAGATTCCCATCGTGATGCTGACCGCCAAAGGCGACGAGGTGGATCGGATCATCGGCCTGGAGCTGGGGGCCGATGACTATCTGCCGAAGCCCTTTAACCCTCGCGAGCTGCTGGCACGCATCAAAGCGGTGCTGCGTCGTCGTCCCGGTGAACTGCCCGGCGCCCCGTCCCAGCAGGAGCAGGAGGTGGTGTTTGGTGACTACCGCCTCAATCTGGCGACCCGGGAGATGTTTAAAGGCGATGAGGTGATCCCGCTGACCTCCGGCGAATTTGCGGTGCTCAAGGTGCTGGTGTCCCACCCCAGAGAGCCCATGAGCCGGGATAAGCTGATGAATCAGGCCCGGGGCCGGGATTACAGCGCCCTGGAGCGTTCCATCGATGTCCAGGTGTCGCGCCTGCGCCGGTTAATCGAGGACGACCCCAGTAACCCAAGGTACATTCAGACCGTCTGGGGCCTGGGCTACGTGTTTGTCCCCGATGGCAGTTCGGCTAAGTAGCGCCGGCTGATGTTGTCGCGACTGCTGCCCCGCAGCAATTTTGGCCAGACGGTGCTGCTGATTGGCTGCCTGCTGTTGATCAACCAGTTGGTGTCCTACGTGTCGATGTCGATCTACGTCATTCGGCCGTCGACTCAGCAGATCAACCAGTTGCTGGCGCGCCAGGTGGAGCTGCTGTTTCGCGACCTGGAGCTGGATCGCACCCGGCTGACGGTGGTGGATGCGCTGCGGGATAAGCTGGAAGATGACGATTACATGGAGGTGTTCACCCAGCCGGAGGCGCGTAAAAACGGCCTGAGCATGGCCCGGCGTTACTACGTGCTGTCGGATCAGATGTCCCATTACCTGGGGGGTGATGCCGAAGTGCGAATCTCCGCCGGTGAGCAGTTCCTGATCTGGATTCGTCCACCTCAGGCCCCGTCGGTGTGGCTGCGGGTGCCCCTGACCGGTTTCGATGAATCCAAAATCTCCCCCCTGACCATCTACCTGATGGTGATCGGTGCCCTGTCGGTGGCCGGCGGCTGGTGGTTCGCCCGCCAGCAGAGCCGTCCCCTGAGGCGGCTGCAGCGGGCGGCACTGGCGGTGTCGAGAGGGAAATTCCCGGACCCCTTACCGTTAAAGGGCCCGGCGGAGGTGGTGGCGGTAATTCAGGCCTTTAACCAGATGTCCCGCTCCATGAAGCAGCTGGAGACCGACAGGCAACTGTTGCTGGCAGGGGTGTCCCACGACCTGAGAACCCCGCTGACCCGCATTCGCCTCGCCAGTGAGATGATGGGGGATCAGGACAGCTTCCTGAAAGAGGGCATCGAGCATGACATCGATGACATGAACCAGATCATCGATCAGTTCATCGAGTTTGTGCGCGGTAACCCGGCGGAGGAGCTGACCGAACACAGCCTGGATCAGCTGCTGCAGGAAGCGGCGGTGCAGGAGAGTCTGCGCCATACCGAGGTGAAGCTGGAGCTGGGACAGGTGCCGGCGATTCCTCTGCCGCTGGTGGCGATGAAACGGGTGTTGGCCAACCTGATTGAAAACGGGATCCGCTATGGCGGCGGTGACCTGAAACTGAGTTCCGGTTTTGATGACCAGTGGGTGTGGTTTTCCGTGGCCGATAATGGCCCGGGCATTCCGCCTCAGAAGATCGAGGCGTTGTTTGAACCCTTTACCCAGGGAGATACGGCGCGGGGGTCGGTGGGGTCCGGATTGGGCCTGGCGATCGTAAAACGTGTAGTGGATGGCGAAGGAGGCCGGGTGGAACTGGCCAACCGCAGCCACGGAGGATTGAAGGCAACAGTATGGTTACCTCGTTAATGCTGGCCGCCGCCCTGGCGGCGCCGCATCCACCGCAACTGCGGCCGTTGCCGCCGGTGCTGGATGAGATCTCCGGCATCGCCTGGGACGGCCGCCAGTTGTGGGCCCACAACGACAGCGGCGACAGCGCCCGGCTGTTTCGTTTCTCCGCGCAGGGGGAACCCCTGGGGCAGGTGCGCTTCAGTGGCGTTCGAGCGCGGGATTGGGAGGATGTGGCCAGTGACGGTGAGCACTTGTTTGTGGCGGACTGCGGCAACAATCGCGGCAATCGTGAGGATTTGACCATCTATCGGACGCCGATTCCCGAGGGGGAGGGGCCGGTCAGCGCGGTGCCGATCCAGTTCAGCTTCGCCGAACAGACCGACTTCAGCCGCAAGGGCTACACCCACAACTTTGATTGCGAAGCCCTGGTGGCCACCAAGGAGTCGTTGTGGGTGTTTTCCAAGAACTGGGGCAACGGCCGTTCACGGGTGTACAAGTTGCCTAAAATCCCCGGCAGCTACCGGGTCGAGGCGCAGCAGTCTTTGCCGGTGTGGGGTTACATCAGCGCCGCCGACTGGCAGCCTCAAACCGGTAAGCTGGCTTTGTTGGGTTACCGAGGTGGGCTGAATTTCAACGCCTTTGTATGGATTGCCGATCTGACCGAGCAGGGGGTGGACTGGGAGCATGCAAAAGAGTACCAGCCGGTCGGGGATGGCCAATGGGAAGCGTTGACCTGGATCTCGCCGGACACTTTGTTGCTGGGCAAAGAGTCCAGTGACGTCAGTGACGCCGGCTGGCAACTGTGGCAACCACCGAAAGCGACAGAGTGAACCTCTGGAGATAATAAAGGGCACCCATCGGTGCCCTTTTTTGTGGCTGAGAATCGAGATTATTCATTTGCGTGACACTCTGTTGGCACCGTAAGTCAGTGACCATTGCGGTTGCAGTCAGCGGTTCGGTTTCGAAGGGCGATTGTTTTAGTCACGATGCACTAAACGTAAAAAAGCCGCCCTCAACGGGGCGGCCCGGTGGTGATGCCGGAATCGTTAGCGTTTCGGGCCGGCGTCGATGATGGCTTGAGACACATCGTATTTAACAAAATTTTCGCTAAATTCTGCCGCCAGCTTGGCCGCGTAGCGATCGTATTTGTCCTTATCGGCCCAGGTCTGTCTCGGGTTCAACAGAGTGCTGTCGACGCCGCTGACCGCCACCGGTACCGTCAGGTTCAGTTGCGGCAGGTGCTCGGTCTTGGTGTTGGCCAGTTCGCCGGAGACGATGGCATCGATGATGGCTCGGGTGGTGGGGATGTCAAACCGTTGTCCCAGGCCGTAGGGGCCGCCGGTCCAGCCGGTATTCACCAGGTACACCTTGGTATCGAAACTCTCTATCCGCTTCATCAGCAGCTCGGCGTACACGCCAGCGGCCCGGGGGAAAAACGGCGCGCCAAAGCAGGTGGAAAATGTCGACTCAATACCGTCTGCGGCCCCCATCTCGGTCGAGCCAACCTTGGCGGTGTAGCCGGATAGGAAGTGGTAGGCCGCGGCCTCTTTGCTGAGGCAGGAGACCGGGGGCAATACCCCGGACACGTCACAGGTGAGGAACACCACCGCGTTGGGTTCGGCGCCGCGGTTGGCGGCGATGCGACGTTCGATGTGCTCCAGCGGGTAGGCGGCACGGCTGTTCTGGGTGAGGCGGTCATCGCCATAGTCCGGGGTGCGCTGTTGATTCAGAACCACATTTTCCAGCACGGCTCCAAAATGGATGGCGTTCCAGATGACAGGCTCGTTCTTGGCGGACAGGTCGATGCACTTGGCGTAGCAGCCTCCCTCGATGTTAAAGACGCCCCCGGGGGCCCAGCCGTGCTCGTCGTCGCCGATCAGGGCGCGCTTGGGATCCGCCGACAGGGTGGTTTTGCCGGTGCCGGACAGGCCAAAAAATAGGGTGGTATCGCCGGTCTCGCCGACGTTGGCGGAGCAGTGCATCGGCAGCACCCCTTTGGCCGGTAACAGGAAGTTCTGCACCGAGAACATCGATTTTTTCATCTCGCCGGCGTAACGCATGCCCGCCAGCAGTACCTTGCGCTGGGCAAAATGGATGATTACGCAGCCGTCGGAGTGGGTGCCGTCTCGCTCGGGTTGGCACCGGAAACCGGGGGCGTTGTAGATTTGCCATTCCGCCTTGTCGGCCTGATTGTACTTCTTGGGCACAATGAACAGGTTGCGGGCAAACAGTTGTTGCCATGCGGTTTCGGTGGTCACTCGTACCGGTAGGTAGTGCTCGGGGTCGGCCCCTACCTCCAGCTCGGACTGAAAACACTCTTTCTCGGTCAGGTAGGCTTCCACCTGCAGCCACAGGGCATCGAATTTGTTGCTGTCGAACGGTCGGTTGACCTGGCCCCAGTCGATGTCGCCTTCGGTGCTGGGCTCTCGAACGATAAAGCGGTCGTTGGGGGAGCGGCCGGTTCTGGTACCGGTTTCGACACAGAGGGCACCGTTGTCGGCGAGGACGCCCTCGCCACGTGCCAGTGCTTGCTCAACCAGTTCACTGGTGGAGAGGTTGGACAAGACACGCATCCTGCATGTGGTCATACTATTTTGACTCCTTGGCGCGATGGTCAGGCCATCAGCCTTATTCAAATTTTTTTGGGACTGGGTTGAACATTTACTGTTCAATGAGGAGTGTAGCGAGGATAGGCGTAAAGATCGATGTTCGTGAGCGGGATCACATGGCGACCTGGCGGTCGCCATTATTCATTGATAGCGGGAATCTATCAGTGTTGTTGATCAGACTGCGGGGCGTTGCCGGACCACAGCGCTTCCAGGTCGATGCGATCGAAGCGGTAGTTTTCGCCGCAGTAGTCGCAATGGATGTCGATCTGGCCCCGCTCTTCGACGATCTCCAGCAGTTCATCCTTGTGCAGGCTGGCCAGGGCGTTGAGGCTGCGTTGCTTGGAGCAGCCGCACTTGAAGCTGACGTCGGTGGCGTCAAACAGGCGAACCTCCTCCTGGTGATAGAGGCGGTGCAGTACTTGCTCTGCTTCCAGGCCGAACAGCTCGTCGGCCTTGACCGTATCGGTCAGGGACTCCAGGTGTTCAAACTCCACATCCTGCTCCTTGTCGCTCTGAGGCAGGACCTGCAGCAGCATGCCGGCGGCGTTGATGCCATCGGCGTGCAGCCACAGCCGGGTCTTCAGCTGCTCAGACTGGTCAAAGTACTGCTCCAGGCAGCCAGCCACACTGTCTTCGCTCAGGCCGACGATGCCCTGGTAGCGCTCGCCTTCGGTGGGGGTGATGGTGATCACCAGCTGACCGGTGCCGATCAGCTCACGCAGATCCTGATGCTCCGGCTCTCCTTCCCAGCGGGCGATGGCGCGCAGTTGCTGGTTGTGGTTGCCGTTGACGGCTACCAGGCTGACCGGACCATTTCCCTGCAGCTGAACCGCAATTTCGCCTTCGAACTTCAGGATGGCGGTCAACAGGGAGGTGGCGGCCAGCATTTCGCCCATCAGAGTGGCGACTTGCTTGGGATACGGCTTGCCGGCCAGCATCTGCTGGTAGCTGTCTTGCAGCTGCACGATTTCACCGCGGACGTCGGCTTGTTCGAACAGGTAACGGTGTAGTTTGTCTTGGCTCATGATGGTCTCTCGTTTACTGCTGTTTCAGCTTCATGATTTGGCGGCGTTGTTTCTTGTCTGGGCGAACCGAGGGGTTGGCCATTCCGGCTGCCAGGATGTGTCGAGATGTGGAGGCGGCCTGGCGTTTTTTCAAGCTTTGTTCGGTTTCAAGATACAGCTCTTGTGCCAGTGGTGCGGATAAACGCTTCTCGGATAAGCCTTTTATCACCACTTCTTTTTCATCATGTCCCTGCCACAGTTTTACCATCCCGCCGACAGAAACCTGACGACTGGGCTTGCATCTTTGGCCGTTATAGTGGACTTTGCCACCACTGACCATTTCCTGGGCCAGCGCCCGGGTTTTGTAAAAACGCGCAGCCCACAACCATTTATCCAGGCGGACAGCAGTAATTTCAGTTTTGGTACGTTTTTTGGTCATGGTTCAGTGTCAGATTATGAAAAGAGTGACATAACGGCAGCTTTTAAGATCAAAAACTGGGGAGGCCTCACAGCGCGGTGTGGCCGCCAAAGGTAGCATAATTGGCTAAATTTGACCATTATTCGCCTATCTACTTTTATTGTCCAAGTATTATGCTTGTTCGTACGGCAGACCGTGGGTTAGCATGAATATTTGCGAAATTTCTTTCTAAATGAACTCGATAATGCTGCTGGCTGGATGAGTAAAGAGCACTAATTATATGGATTATCTGCAGCAAGGGCTTCACGGTCTTGCAAAATTGCCACAAGCGGCCATTGCCCGCGTTCTCACTCTGTTGTTGGCTGTCTATGCCATCTATATCGCATCTCAGTTGACCTGGATGTTGGTGCCCGAGGCTCAGGAGCCGGCGGCGGTATGGCGACCGTCGGTGCAGCAGTCCGGCCAGAGTGGGGCACTGGACTTGGCTCCGGTGCAGCGGTTGTCGCTGTTCGGCGATGTCGATAAGAGCAAAGAATCCAACAAACCCAAGCCGGTGGACACCAGCTTGATCACCGATGCGCCCAAAACCACCCTGCGTATTCTGCTGACCGGTCTGGTGGCCAGTTCCGAGCAGGAGCGTGGCATCGCGGTGATTGAAAGTGCCGGTAGCCAGGAGACCTATGGCATCGGCGACAAGATCAAGAGCACCTCGGCTAGCCTGCATGAGGTGTATGCCGATCGCGCCATTATTGTAAACCGCGGCCGCTACGAGACCCTGATGCTGGACGGCATCGAATACAGCAAAACCATCTCCGAAGAGACTAAGAGGCTGAAAACCGGCACTTCTGAGCCTCGGACCCAGGATATGCGCAATAATAACAAAGTGTCGGCGCAACTGGACGCCGCCCGCACGGATCTGCTGACCGATCCCGGTAAGCTGACCGACTACATCTCAATCAGTCCGGTGAAAGCGGACGGTGGCCTGAAAGGCTATCGCCTCAATCCCGGTAAAGACCGCGCCCTGTTTTCCGATGCTGGATTGAAATCCGGTGATCTGGCGGTGGCCATCAATGGATATGATCTCACCCAGATGTCAGAGGCGATGCAGTTACTGGCGGAGTTGCCGGAGCTGACGGAAATGGCCGTGATGGTGGAGCGTGAAGGTCAACTTACTGAAATTATGTTTAGCCTGCCCAACCAAAAATGATCGAGGCTATGGGGAATACAATGAAGACACACACACGCCGAACGCCTTGGATTCGCAATCGCATTGCAGCGGGTCTGATTGCCGGAGCTTCGATTTTTGCTATGGGTACGCCAGTGATGGCGGCTCAGTATGCGGCCAACTTTAAAGGCACAGACATTCAGGAATTTATCAATATTGTTGGTAAAAACCTGCAAAAAACCATCATCGTCGATCCGACGGTTCGCGGCAAAATCAACGTCCGCAGTTACGACCTGCTCAACGACGAGCAGTACTACCAGTTCTTCCTCAGTGTGCTGCAGGTGTATGGCTATGCCGTGGTCGAGATGGACGGTGACATCATCAAGGTGATCAAGGGCAAAGATGCCAAGAACGCCAACATTCGGGTGGCGGATGAAGAGCGTCCCGGTGCCGGCGATGAGATGGTGACCCGCATCGTGCCGCTGTACAACGTCGAAGCCAAGCAGTTGGCGCCACTGCTGCGCCAGCTCAATGACAACAGCGGCGGCGGTAATGTGGTTAACTACGACCCCTCCAACGTACTGATGATCACCGGCCGGGCCTCGGTGGTGAACAAGCTGGTGGAGATCGTCAAGCGGGTCGACCTTCAGGGTGACACCAAGGTTCAGGTGGTGAAGCTGCAGTACGCGTCGGCAGCGGAGATGGTTCGCATCATTGATGCCCTGTACCGCAGTGGCGGCCAGCAGAGCAGCGCCAGTGGCAGCGTTCCCAAGGTGGTGGCCGATGAGCGAACCAACTCGGTGGTGGTCAGCGGTGATGAGAAGGCCCGTAAGCGGGCGGTGCAGTTGGTGCACTCGCTGGATCAAGACATGCGTAACTCCGGCAACACTCAGGTATTCTACCTCAAGTACGCCCAGGCGGAGGAGTTGCAGGAGGTGCTGTCCGGCTTTGCCGACAGCCTGGAGAAAGCCGACGAGGCGTCTAAAGGCAGCAGCCGTTCCGGCAGCAAGAGCCAGGGCATCACCATCATGGCCCATGCCGACTCCAACGCCCTGGTGATCAACGCCCAACCGGATCAGATGCAGGAGCTGTCGAGCGTAATTCGCCAGCTGGACATTCGCCGCGCCCAGGTGCTGGTGGAAGCGATCATCGTTGAGATCGCCGAAGGCGATGACATCGCCTTCGGGGTGCAGATGTACTCCGAGGCCGGCGGTTTGACTCAGTTTAACAACGGTACCGGTGTCACCATCGGCGAGATTGGTGCCGGTTTGTGGGATGCGCAGGAGACCGAAGGGTCGACCGTGTGTAATGACGGTACCTGTACCGAGAACCCGGATACCCCTGGCGACATCTCTACCCTGGCTGCGGCATTGGCCAAGGTTAACGGTATGGCCTGGGGCGTGCAGTTCGGTGACTTCGGTGCTCTGCTGCAGGCGGTGGCGTCCGACACCAACTCTAACGTGCTGGCCACCCCGAGCATCACCACCCTGGACAACCAGGAAGCCAGCTTCATCGTCGGTGACGAGGTGCCGGTGATCACTGGCTCCGCCGCCAGCTCCGGTAACGACAACCCGTTCCAGACCGTAGAGCGCAAAGAGGTCGGCATCAAGCTGACCGTTCGGCCTCAGATCAACGAAGGTGATGCGGTGCAGATGGAGATTGTTCAGGAGACCTCCAACGTCAACGGCCGGACCTCGGTGGACGTAACCTTTGGTAAGCGGGAGCTGAAAACCACGGTGTTGGCAGACTCTGGCGAGACCATTGTCCTGGGCGGCCTGCTCAACGAAGACGTGCAGGAAAGTGTCTCCAAGGTGCCGTGGCTCGGTGACATCCCCTACTTGGGGGCGCTGTTTACCTCCACCAGTTCCAAAAAGACCAAGCGCAACCTGATGATCTTCATTAAGCCCACCATCATTCGTGATGGGGTGACCATGAATGGCCTGTCTGGCCGCAAGTACAACTACATCCGTGCCGAGCAGTTGGCCCAGGATGAAGAGGGCGTGGCGCTGATGCCGTACACCAATGTACCGGTATTGCCAGAATGGGTTCAGCCTCAGAACCTGACTCCGGAAGCCAAGGCGATTCTGGATAACTACCAGAACGGCAACGACATGAATACGCCGATTCGCGACGACAGTGGCTGGATGAACGAGCAGCTGGACAGCCTCAAGAAAGACAAGACCAACGGTCTGGGCACCGACGTGCCGCCGGTCAAGGAGTAATCAATGAGTGAGTCGACCCATAATGACGCACTCGAGCAGGCCGTAGAGCAGGCGGAGCTGGACAGCGAAGCGGTGGCGGCTGAGGCCGAAATTGATGGGGAGCTGGACGCTGGCCATCAGCGCCTGCCTTTTGCCTTTGCCCGCCGTTTCAGCCTGGTGCTGGATGAGCTGGAGTCCGGTGAGTTGGTGCTCAGCTACGGCCCGGCTTGCACGCCCAAGGCGATGCTGGAGGCCCGCCGTATCGCCGGGGGGGGCATCAAACTGCACCCCCTGGATCAGACGGCGTTCGAGCTGAAACTGACCGAGGTCTATCAGCAGGACAGCTCCGAAGCTCAGCAGCTAATGGAAGACATCGGCAAGGATGACGATCTGACCTCGCTGGCAGACGAGCTACCGGAAACCGAAGATCTGCTGGATGCCGAGGACGATGCGCCGATCATCCGGTTGATCAACGCCCTGTTGTCGGAAGCGATCAAGGTCGGGGCGTCGGACATCCATGTCGAAACCTATGAGAAAGAGCTGGTGGTGCGTTTCCGCGTCGATGGCGTGCTGCGTGAGGTGCTTAAGCAGCAACGCAAGATCAGTTCACTGCTGGTGTCGCGGATCAAGGTGATGGCCCGTCTCGACATCGCCGAGAAACGGGTGCCCCAGGATGGCAGGATCTCGCTGCGCATCGGCGGTCGTGCCGTGGATGTGCGGGTGTCCACCATGCCCGGCTCTCGCGGTGAGCGGGTGGTGCTGCGTTTGCTGGACAAGAACCAGGCGATGCTGAACCTGAAACAGCTCGGGATGAGCAAACCGATTCGGGATCAGTTCGACGAGCTGATTCGCAAACCCCACGGTATTTTGCTGGTGACCGGTCCCACCGGTTCCGGTAAATCCACCACCCTGTACGCTGGTCTGACCGAGATCAACAGCCGTGACCGAAACATCCTGACCGTTGAAGATCCCATCGAATACGAGATCGAAGGCATCGGCCAGACCCAGGTCAACACCAAGGTCGACATGACCTTTGCTCGGGGCCTGCGCGCGATTCTGCGTCAGGATCCCGACGTGGTGATGGTGGGTGAGATTCGGGACTTGGAAACCGGCTCCATTGCGGTTCAGGCGTCATTGACCGGTCACCTGGTAATGTCGACGCTGCACACCAACACCGCCGCCGGTGCCATTACCCGTTTGCAGGACATGGGGGTGGAGCCGTTCCTGGTGTCCTCCTCGTTGCTGGGGGTACTGGCGCAGCGCCTGATCCGGACCCTGTGTAAAGAGTGCAAGCAGCCCCATGAAACCAATGCCCGCGAGATGGACCTGCTGGGCCTGTCTCAGCCGGCCACCATCTACCGTGCCTGTGGCTGCGACGCCTGTAACCAGACCGGTTACCGGGGCCGGACCGGTATTCATGAACTGCTGGTGGTGGACGACGCCATTCGTGAACTGATTCATGGCGGCCGTGGCGAGCTGGCCATCGAGAAATACGTGCGTCAGTCGGTGCCGTCCATTCGGGCCGACGGTTGCTTTAAGGTGCTTGAGGGCCAGACCACCTTGGAAGAGGTGCTTCGGGTCACTCGGGAGGAGTAAAGCATGGCGGCGTTTGAATATAAGGCCATGGACAGCCGTGGCCGGCAGGTAAAAGGGGTGATCGAAGCCGATACTGCCCGCCAGGCCCGCAGCCAGCTGCGTGAAAAGCAGCTGGTACCGCTGGACATCCAGGTGGCCTCGGCCCGGGAAAAGAGTAAGCAGACCGCCTCGTTCACCCTGTTTAAGCACACGCTGTCCACCTCGGATCTGGCGATGCTGACGCGTCAGCTGTCGACGCTGGTGGCCGGTGGCCTGCCCATCGAAGAGGCTCTGAAGGCGGTTGCCGAGCAGAGTGAACAGCCGAAGACCAAGAGCATGGTGATGTCGGTGCGCTCCAAGGTGGTGGAAGGCTATTCCCTGGCCGAGTCGATGCGCGAGTTTCCCCACATCTTCGACGAGTTGTATGTGGCCATGGTGGCATCCGGCGAAAAATCCGGGCATCTGGAGGTGGTGCTGGAGCGCCTGGCTGATTACAAGGAGCGGCAACAGGAGCTTAACTCCAAGCTGATTCAGGCCATGGTCTACCCCATCATCCTGACTCTGGTGGCCATCGGTGTGGTCTCCTTCCTGCTGGTGGCGGTAGTGCCTCAGGTGGTGGAGCAGTTCAGCTCCATGGGCCAGTCGCTGCCGTGGACCACACAGCTGTTGATCGATTCCTCGGAATTTTTACAGAACTGGGGCCTCTATATACTAGGGGCCATCCTGGTGGCGGTGATCGGCTTTAAGCAGTCGCTGCGCAATCGGGACCTGAAATTGAAGTGGCATACCGCGGTGTTGAAACTGCCGGTGGTGGGTCGGGTGGCCCGCGGCTTGAATACCGCCCGTTTCGCCCGCACCCTAAGCACCTTGTCGGCGTCCGGGGTGCCGTTGCTGGAAGCGATGGGCATCGCCTCGGATGTGCTACTGAACCTGAGGGTGCGTGACGCGGTTGCCGAGGCCACCACCAAGGTTCGTGAGGGAGCCAGCCTGCGCGCCTCCCTGCAGCACACCAAGCTGTTTCCACCGATGATGCTGCACATGATCGCATCCGGTGAGAAATCCGGTGAGCTGGACAACATGCTGGCCCGGGCGGCCGATAACCAGGATCGGGAGTTTGAAACCCTGGTCAGTGTGGCCCTGGCCGTCCTGCAGCCGTTGATCGTAGTGACCATGGCTGGCGTGGTGCTGTTTATTGTGGTGTCCATCATGCAACCGATGATGGCAATGAATACCCTAATTTAATTAAGTTTTTAGAGGTCAGAAATGAGAAACAAACACAACCGTCAGCGCGGTTTTACCCTGCTGGAAGTGATGGTGGTACTGGTGATCATCGGCATTATGGCGTCGATGATTGCGCCCAACCTGATGGGCTCCAAAGACAAGGCTGACATTCAGAAGGCGGTGGCGGACATCGTGTCGTTGGAAAATGCCATGGACATGTACCGTCTGGACAACAACATCTACCCCACCACCGAGCAGGGCGTGACCGCCCTGGTGAATCGTCCCAACTTCTCTCCGGAGCCTCGCAGCTATCGTGAAGGTGGCTACATTAAGCGTCTGCCGAAGGACCCCTGGGGCAACGATTACGTATTGCTGAGCCCGGGCGAGAAAGGCCGCTTTGACCTGTGTTCCGCCGGCCCGGATTTCCAATTCGGTTCTGAAGATGACATCTGTAACTGGAACCTGACGGACTACCAGTAATGCAGACCTCGCCTCGGCACCAGCCGGGATTTACCCTGCTGGAGATCATGTTAGTGCTGGTGCTGATAGGGGTGGCCGCTATGTCGGTGACCCTGACTGTCGGCGGCGATCCACGCCAGGAGGCGCTGGATAAAGCCGCCAACGAGTTTGCTTCTGTGGTGTCCATGGCACTGGAGGAGTCGGTGCTGTCCGGTCAGGAAGTGGGTGTGGTGGTGGAAGAGGATCACTACTTTTTTGCCCGCTTCAATGTCGACAAGGACGACTGGGAACCGTTGCAGGCGGAACGCCTGTACCGGGAGCGGCAGATGCCCGAAGGGGTATTCTTGAGCCTGTCCATCGAAGGCATGCCGCTGGCACAGTCCGATGAAGAGGATGAGAGCGAGTTTGGTCTGGATGAGTCGCTGTTTGAAAAGTCGGACGAAGAGAAAAAAAGCAATCCAGAGCCGCAGCTGTTGATCCTGCCTTCCGGGGAGATCACCCCGTTCTCCCTCCAGTTTGAAGACGATACGGCTCGCCCCACCCTGATGATTGAGCTAGAAGGCAACGCCATCGGTGACATCGTGCGCCTGGAGGAGGAGCGGTGAGGCATCGCGGCTTTACCCTGTTGGAGGTGATGGTGGCCCTGGCGGTATTCGCCATGGCCGCGGTGGCGGTGGTTAAAAGTGCCGGCGAACAACTGGCGGCGGTGCCCATATTACGAGAGAAAACCTTTGCCACCTTTGTGGCCCACAACCGCATGGTGGATGCGCGGCTGGAGTCGGCGTTTCCTGAACTGGGTAACGGCAAAAAGGGGCGGGTGGAACTGGCAGACCAGCAGTGGTACTGGCGTCAGGAAGTGATTAAGACCGGAGACGAAGAGTTCCGGGCAATTCGAGTTAAGGTCAGCCTGGATCCCGGCTTTGACCCCATCATCAGCGAGGTGACCACCTATGTGGCCAAACCGGACTAAGGTCTCCGGCTTCACCCTGCTGGAGATGCTGCTGGCGATGGCGATTTTTGCCCTGCTTGGGGTCGCCACGGCCGGGGTGCTGACTAATGTGCTGTCGGTGAATGAAACCAGCGAGACTCACCATCTGCGGCTAAAGCAGGTTCAGCGAGCCATGTCACTGATGCAACGTGATTTTGAGCAGCTGGTAATGCGCCCGGTTCGCGGGGATGGTGCCGAGCCCAGCGATTCCAACTATCAGTTTGGTGATGGCTGGATCGACTCCGATGCCGACGGCATCAGCTTTTATCGCCTGGGGTGGCTCAACCCCAGAGGCCAGTTGCCCCGGGGCACACTGCAGCAGGTAGGTTATCGGCTGCAGGAAAATCAGCTGCAGCGGCTGCACCACATCTACCCGGATCCCGTCGAGGGGGAAGACCCGCAGGAGTTGGTGTTGCTGGACAAGGTCGTGGACCTGAAGTTTGCCTTCTTTGTGGACGATAAGTGGCAGACCAAGCTTAACGGCAGCCCGCTGGCCCGGGCGGTGTCGGTGAAGATGGAGCTGGAAGATTTTGGCGAAGTGGAGCGCCGTTTTCTGCTTCCTGACGGCGTCGGCAGTGCCCAAAATGACGCCAACAATGGCGACAACGATAACGGCGGCAGCAACGGAGGCAACAACTCCGGCGGCAGTAACGGAGGCAACAACTCCGGCGGCAGCAACGGTGGCAACAACTCCGGTGGCAGCGGCGGCAACGAGGAGGGCAACTGATCGTGAAACGACAACAGGGCATCGCCCTTCTGACCGTTCTGCTGGTACTGGCCGTGATGACAACCATCGCCGCCTCGTTCAGTGAACGCAGCCGGTTGGCGGTGCGGCGCACGGTGAACCACAACCAGTATGAGCAGGCCTATTGGTTTGCTCTGTCGGCAGAAGAGCTGGCCAAGCGAGCGCTGAAGCAGGATATGGAAGATGCCGATGGTACCGTCCATCTGCAGCAGTATTGGGCCACCGCCGATGTGATCTACCCCGTCGAGGGCGGACAGATCATCGGCCACCTGGACGACATGCGCAGCTGTTTCAACATCAATGCGCTGTCTCAGGGGCTTACTGACGATGAGAAGAAGGCCAATCCCAATCAGAAGCCGCTGGTACAGAAGCAGTTCCAGGCGATGCTGGAAGAGATTGGTTTTGATCTCTATATGGCTGAGATGGCGGCGGAACGGTTGCATGATTATCTGGATGCGGATGACCGTACCCAGGGCAGCTATGGTGCCGAAGATGCGGATTACGAAGCGCGGGAGGTGCCCTACCGGGCGGCTAATCAGCCGATGTGGCACCACAGCGAGATGCGGGCGGTACTGGGGATCAGCCAACCGATGTACAAAGCGGTTAAAGATTACGTCTGTGCGATTCCAGGCGATTCGACTCAGATCGTCAACGTTAACACCGTACCGGTGGAGCGGGCGTCATTGCTGGTGGGCATGTTCAATGGTGAGCTGAGTCGTTCGGAAGTGGAAGATTTGATCGGCAACCGTCCCCAGGACGGTTGGGAGAGCATTGACAAGTTTTGGGAAGAATCGGTGGTGCAGAGTGTCAAGCTGGATGACAAAGCCAAGAGCAGCTTTGTGGTCGACAGCAGTCATTTTCGATTCCGTGGCGCCGCCAAGGTGGATAACACCATCTTCCGGCTTGAGAGTATTTTACAGCGGTCGGGAGGCACACAGTTTGTGGTGCTGACCCGACAGTATGGAGGCCAACAGTGAGCGAACGATTAGTGGTGCGTCTGGGCGAGCGTGCCGATGCGCCCATTAGCTGGATAACCTGGTCAGAAGAGCAGCAGGCGGTGATAGGGTCAGGGGTGCTGCGCGACGCATCGTCTCTGTCCAGTCTGACTGAGCGTGCCGGCGGCCGACCGGTGGATGTGCTGGTGGACTCCAGCGCCCTGACCCTGACTCAGGTGACCCTGCCAGCCAAGATGGCTCGTCAGGCCATAAAGGGCCTGCCCTTTATGTTGGAAGATGAGCTGGCCGAAGACGTGGATAAGCTCCACTTTGTTACCGGAGAACGTGACGGCGACGAGTTGGCCGTCAGTGTGGTCAGTCATCAGCAGATGGCAACCTGGCTGAGCTGGCTCGGCGATGCCAAACTGGTGCCTAACCGCATTGTTCCGGATGTGCTGGCTCTGCCGTGCCCCTCTGCTTGCGCCGGCGCGGTCATGCAACTGGAGCAGCAATGGCTGTGCCGGTTTGGACTGGGAGGAAGCTGCATCGATCTGGATTGGCTGCCAATGGTGGCCGGGGAGCAGGGTGACATCGAGCAGCCGACGCCCGTCGCGACCTTTACGCCGGCACCGGCGGACATCGACGGCATCGACTGGCAGTACCAGCAGCTGGATCTGCCGATGCAGGTATTGGCTCAGGGGATGGCGCAGTCGCGATGCAACTTGCTCAGTGGCGATTATGCTCCAAAGCGGGAGTATGGCCGGGTCTGGCAGATCTGGGGCAAGGTGGCCGCGGTGGCGACGGTGACCCTGTTGCTGTCTATCGCCTATCAGGGGATGCAGTGGTATCAGCTTGATAGCAAACGGACGGCGATCCGGGCCGAGTCCGATGCCATCTACAAACGGCTGTTCCCCAATGAACGGGTGAACGCGGCGCTGCACCCCAGCCAGTTGATGGCGTCTAAGGTTCGTGCCATGGGAGGCGGCAACCAGAAGGGGCAGCTGCTGACTATGTTCGTGCAGTTGCAACCCGCTTTTGCCGCTATTCCCGATCTGAAGCCGGTGTCACTGCGCTACAACGCCGATCGCGGTGAACTCAGGTTGCAGGTTAATGCCAAGAGCTTCGCTCAGTTTGAGCAGTTTCAGCAGCAGGCCGGCTCCCAGTTTGTGGTGGAAACCGGCGCAATGAATAATGAGGAGCAGGGGGTCAGTGGCGCCCTGACGGTGAGGACACGATGATGGCAGCAGTGAAACTCTGGTGGAGTAGATTGAATCCCCGTGAGCGGCAGATGCTGACCCTGGCGGCGCCGTTTCTGGTGGTCGGGCTGTTTTACTGGATGGTGTGGCAGCCTTTGGGGAACGCCGTGATCCAGGCCGAGCGTGGTCTTAAGTCGGAGCAGGCCAAGCTGGCCAGCCTCAAGGCCGACGCCGGTCGCTACCTGAGTCAGAAGTCCGGCGCTGGCACCCAGGCGCGAGGCAGCCTGAGTCAGCTGGCTACCGAGAGCGCCAGGCAGTTTGCCCTGTCCATTGACCGCATGCAGCCCCAGGGGGATAAGTTGCAGGTATGGCTGGATGAAAGCAGTTTCGACGGCTTGTTGAATTGGCTGTCCTACCTCTCTGAGCAGGGCGTACGGGTGGAAGCGCTGGATCTGTCCAGAGCCGATGCCAATGGCAAGGTAGAAGTTCGGCGCTTACAGCTGGTGAAGGGGTAACATGCGTTTTGTAAAATATGGCGTCGCCGCATTGGCGTTGTACATTCTGTTTCTGGTGATTACGGTGCCGGTCTCCATGGTTTGGCAGTTGGCTCCTAAACCGAAAGGGGTGCAGGTGCTGGGGCTGGAGGGCAGCCTGTGGCAGGGGCGCGCTGCGACCCTGACGGTGTCGGGACGGACGCTGGAGAATCTTAGCTGGAAGGTGGCTCCCGGGTCACTGCTGCAGGGAAAAGTGGAAGCGGCGGTATCGGTGAGCGGTGCGATCAGCGGTCGCGGCACGGTGGCCTATGGCCTGTCTGGATTGGAGGTGGAAGGCCTGCGACTGGACAGCCCGGTGTCGGTGCTGGTGGGCAAACGACGGTTGCCGTTCCGCACCCAGGTGGCCGGCGAGATCAATCTTAATCTGGCCGACGGTGCCCAGGGGCAGCCCTGGTGCGAGCGTCTCGATGGCCGCTTGATGGTGCAGCAACTGGATGTGAATAACCAGTTTGGCCAGTTTCCTCTGGGCAACCTCAGCAGTAAACTCAGCTGTCAGCAGGGCAATTTGATGCTGACCATGACTGAACAGGATAACCGCATCGGAGTCTCCGGTACCGCCATGCTGAAAGCCAATATGCAGGTTGAGCTGGATGCGCGGATTCGGGCTACCGACAGCCAGCCGGAAGCGCTGACCAAGTCTTTGGGTTTCCTGGGGCAGGCGGACGCCAGTGGTGCCTATCCGCTGCAGTACTCTGGCCGCATCCCCGGTTTTTAGCGCCGGCTTACCGCAACAGGGTCGCTTCGGCGGCCCTTTTTATTATGTGACCAATATCAAATCGACAGGCGAGTGTGTATGCTAATCCCATACGCAACCCTGAATCCTGGAATCCATGAGTTCGCAACAAAAACCGCAGATTATCCACACCGAGCTGGTGGCCAAAAGCCGGCTGTTTCGTGTTGAGCAGGTCCATCTCAAATTCAGTAATGGTGTCGAGCGTGTCTATGAGCGGATGCAGGGCGGATCCCGTGGCGCGGTGATGGTGGTACCGATGCTGGATGAGCACACCGTGTTGCTGGTAAAGGAGTACGCCGTCGGCACCGAAACGTACGAATTGGGTTTTGTTAAAGGGTTAATTGATCCCGGTGAAGATGAGCTGCAGGCCGCCAACCGCGAACTGCAGGAGGAGGCCGGCTTTCAGGCTGAACGCCTGACGCCGCTAATGGAAGTGGCGCTGGCACCAGGGTATTTTTCAAGCAAAATGATTATCTTGCTCGCTCAAGGATTGACGCCTAGCAAGTTAGAAGGGGATGAGCCTGAACCGCTGGAACTGGTGCCCTGGCCCATTGCCGATCTGGACGGGTTGTTGGCGCGGGCGGATTTCTCCGAATCCCGAGCGATCAGCGCCTTGTTTTTGGCGAGAAAAGCGCTGAAACTTAGTTAGAGATTTGCCACAGTAGGTAGAGGTTGTGGAGAGAAATAACACGCTGTTAGAACCCGTAATTGAGATTGCGCGTCAGGCTGGCGAGCAGATCCGAACGATTTATGAGCACGGTCAATATCAAGAGATCACCAAGTCCGACAATACCCCGGTGACCAGCGCCGATCTGGCGGCCCATGAGCTGATCGTGGCTGCCCTGGCCAAACTGGCGCCGGAGATTCCGATTCTTTCGGAGGAAGATGCCGACATTCCCTTGAGTGACCGCCAGGCCTGGGGCCGTTACTGGTTGATTGATCCCCTTGATGGCACCCAGGAGTTTATCGCCGGCAGCGGTGACTTTGCGGTTAACATCGCCCTGATTGATAACCATGTTCCGGTGATGGGGGTGGTGTACGCGCCCATCTCCAAGGTGTGCTATTTTGCCGGCAAAGGCCTGGGCGCGTTTAAGCGTGCCAATGGCATCAACAGTCCCATTCACAGTCGTGAAGCGGCCCTGGTCGACGAGGAGATGGTGATCGCCGTCAGCCGCCGTCAGCGCCTGGAAGCGGTGATCGACTTGTTGGAGCCGGGTCGCAATTATCGCTTTGTGCCCTTTGGCAGTGCGTCGCTGAAAAGCTGCATGGTGGCCGAAGGGGAAGCGGACGTATACCTGCGCCTGGGGCCTACCGGAGAGTGGGACACCGGGGCATCGCAGTGCATTGTCGAGCAGGCCGGCGGACGGATTCTGGATATCGACCTGCAGCCATTGTCTTACAATGAGCGTGAAAGTCTGGAAAACCCCAATTATCTGGTCATGGGGGCGCCAACGCTGCCCTGGCGCGAGATTCTGCAGCACGCATAAAAAAACGGCCCCTGAGGCCGTTTTTTATTATTGAGTTCCGGCCTTGTGATCCAGCCATTGATGGACATCCTGATGGTTGCCCTGAAACACCACCCGTTGACGCCGCTTTTCCAGTTGATGACGGTACATGGGGTCGTAGTACTCCTGCAGCAGGGTGTCGATCCACTGCCGGTGCCCGTCCAGGTCGCCGCTGGGCTGACGCTGCAGCGCGTGCTCCATGATCCCTCGGAGTTGGCGGTACTTCTGATCGCCGAGGCGCTTCTGAATTCGATCCAGCGCGCCCAGCAGGTGGCCCTGGAAGTTGGTATAACCCAGCTCCTCGCCGTCCCGGCCGATGAAGGCGCTGGCCATGTCGGTGACGTAGTCCTTTAGGATCCGCTCGATGCGGTCGTGTTGCGATACCTCCAGCAACACCAGCGGCGCTGCCTGCATCCGCTCATGCATCTCCAGCGGCAATGACACCCGGCCGATAAGGCGGCTCTCATCCTCCAGCACCAGCTGCTGATGCTGTTGCTGATGCTTCATCAGTGCCACGGCGAGGGCGTTTTCAAAGTCAATCTGAACCGGCTGTTCGGTGATTTGGCGGCCAAAGCTGGAGCCCCGGTGATTGGCCAGCCCCTCCAGATCCACCATGTCCTGACGGCACTTGAGAAAGTCGGTCTTACCACAGCCGGTCATGCCGCCGATGATCCACATCGGTGCCTGCTCGGTGATGGTGTCGGTCTGTGCCATCAGAAAGCTGCGCATCGCCTTGTAGCCGCCCTCAATGTAGGGGCGCTGATGACCGGTTTCGGCGATCCACTCCTGGCTGAGCTGGCTCCTGAGGCCGCCTCGGAAGCAGTACAGGTAGGCATCCGGGTGACGCTCAAGGAACTCGCTCCAGGCTTGCTGCCGCTGTGCCTTGACCTTGCCCTGAACCAGTTTGTGGCCCAGCTCTATCGCCGCCATCTGTCCCTGTTTCTTATAACAGGTTCCCACGGCGGCGCGCTCCTGGTCGGTCATCAGCGGCAGGTTGATGCTGTTGGGAAAGGCGCCTTTGGCAAACTCTACCGGCGACCGCAGATCGATCAGAGGACGGTCGGAGAGCAGGATGTCTCGATAGTGGTCGGCACTGACAGTCGCCATTATTCGGTTACCTCAATGCGGCCTTCACCCAGGGGGGCGGTCAGGGTGCCGATGGGGTGCAGTGGCAGCTTAGCGGATGCCAGCAGGGCTTCCACCTGGGCAATGGCATGAGGCTCCACCGCGATCAGCAGCCCGCCTGAGGTTTGAGGGTCGCACATCAGGGTTCGGCTGCGCTCATCCAGGGGAGGCAGCTTGTGGCCGTAGCTGTCGAAGTTACGGCCGGCCCCGCCAGGAATGCAGCCTTGGGCCAGATAGTGATCGACCTGATCCAGCAGCGGCAATTTGGACAGAGAGACCCGGGCACGCAGGTTGGCGCCTTCGCAGAGTTCAATCAGGTGACCGGCCAAGCCGAACCCGGTGACGTCGGTCATGGCGCTGACGCCGTCGATCTGTGCCAGATCGGCGCCGATGGTATTCAACTGGCACATCGCTTCCACGGCGATGCCGTCGTGTTCTTGCGCCAGTTTCTTCTGTTTCTGGGCGGTGGTCAGAATGCCGACTCCCAGAGGTTTGGTCAGATACAGGGTGCTGCCGGCGGTGGCAGTATCGTTACGCTTAAGCTGGGGCAGGGGCACCTGGCCGGTGACTGCCAGGCCAAAAATTGGCTCCGGGGCATCGATGGAGTGCCCTCCGGCCAGCATGATGCCGGCGTCGCGACAGGCGGCGCGGCCGCCTTCGATCACCTGTTGCCCCACTTCTGCTGGCAGCAGGTTGACTGGCCAGCCGAAAATAGCGATGGCCATGATGGGACGGCCGCCCATGGCGTAGATATCACTGATGGCATTGGTGGCCGCAATGCGGCCAAAGGTGAAGGGATCATCGACGATGGGCATAAAGAAGTCGGTGGTGCTGATAATGCCGGTGGTACCATCCAGATCGTAGACGGCAGCATCATCGCGGCTGGCGTTGCCGACCACCAGGCGCGAGTCATCAAAGGGCGTAAGCTGACTGGCCAGCAAGGTATCCAGTACCTTGGGGGAGATCTTGCATCCGCATCCCGCTCCGTGGCTGTATTCCGTCAGTTTGATGGGTGTGGTCATCGTCGTTTGCCTGTTTCGGTTTCGGTGGAAATGAGACAGATGATACCCCATGCGAAGGCCAAGGGAATCTATGTTGGTTCAGATTCCCACGATTAAATTAGGTTGTCATTGCTTTATAATCACGACTCAAATTGCTTAGGTGCTGGATTTCAAAGGAAATTCGGCTTCCGGTAAACAATCCCATCACAATCGCGCAGCATTTATGTCCTTGATTTAGTTCACCTTTGGTCGTAATTTGAGCGCCTGTTTAGTTAGTCCATCCAAGAGAGTCCCGATGAATTTGAAACCCATGTTAGCGGTGACCACGGCACTGTGGCTCAGTGCCTGCAGTGATTCCAGCAGCACTTCGGATTTCAGCGACACCATACGCTTTGCCACCTACCATGCCGACATGGAGTTTTCCGATTACAACCAGGCTCTGAGCGAAACCGGCAGCGGCAATGAGCCGCGCCTGCAAAATGTGGCCGAGGTGATTCAGCGTGCCAGGCCGGATGTGCTGCTGGTGACCGGATTCTCGGGTGCCGATGGGCTGGGCGGTGAAGAGTACCGCAAGCGGGCACTGGAGCTGTTTGTCAGTGAATATCTGAATCAGGCGCAGGATCCGGATCTGGACGCGGTCAGCTACCCCTATCTGTACCTGGCCAACAGTAACTCGGGCATCCCGGTTCTCGATGACCTGAATAAAGACGGTTCGGCGCCGGGCACCCTGCCTTTCGATGCCAAAGGCTATGGCCATTATGCCGGTGAAAAGAGCTTTGCGCTGCTGTCTCGTTATGCCCTGGATGAAAACAACGTCCGCACCTACCGACAGCTGGAGTGGAAGAGAGTGCCTACCGCCGATGGTCAGCAGAAGCCCCAGGATGGCAGCGGCAATGATTGGTTTGCCTCCGAAACCTGGAACAGCCTGCCATTGATGGACACCAACTTTGTCGACATTCCCATGAAGCTGCCAGACGGTCGCATAGTACAGCTGTTGGCGACCTACCTGGGTGAGCCAGCCGAGGTGGATGCCTCCAACCGGGCTTATATGCGCAACCGCGCCCAGGTGGAGTTCGTGGCCGATTACATCAGTCAGGACTACAACAGCTACATCGTTAATGACGATGACAACAGCCGTCGCGTCACCGGTGGCTACGACAGTAGCCGTCCCTTTGTGCTGATGGGCAACTTCTACAACGATCATGAAGGTGCCTGGGCACTGGGCGCCGATGGCGCTCCCAGCTATCGCGCCGATTCCGCCGCCATGCGGACCCTGGTCAACTCCAGCACCCTGCACCGCTTTACCGGGGTTAACTGGGAAGCACCGACCAGCGCCGCCGGGGTAGATTATGCCCAGACCACGGCCAGTACCCACAGTATGCCCGGCATCATTACCGGCCTGAATGCACTGCGTAACGATTACATCATGCTGGAACAGCAGCTTAAGTTCGTGGATCAGGGCATTGTCTGGGCCCAGCTTGGTGACGATGGGGAGGCGCTGTTCTATCGAAACAATGGCCAGGGCCAGATGGTGAATGACCCCCAGGCCAGTTCGTCTCACCGCTTGGTGTGGATGGACGTCAGCTTTAGCCAGTAGGCGAGGTTACCCCGTCACACAGGGTCAGCCAAAGGCTGGCCCTGTGTGTTTGTGGCTGCGGTTAATGACGGTTTGCCTGGGATCAGAAGCGGTGTTGGCCCCTGCCTCTAATCCTGATAGAAGCGCCGCTGTCCGCGATGTTGGAAACACCGGCCCTGCGGTTGCCACTGTGGCAGCGTAATGGCCTGATCAGAGTTTGGCCAGTGTGGTCGTTGCCAGCTGTTGCCTCAGTTTCAGCCATTGTTGCTGCTGCTCCTGCAGGCACAGTTTCATCTCTTTTAGCTGCGCCTTGGCACTGCTGTCCAGATGTTGTCGCTTCTCCTTCAGAGTCTGCTGCTTGATTTGATAGTAAAGCTTCATCCGCTCCAGTACGCTCTGGTATTGGTACTCCAGTTTGTTGAGCCATTCCTCCGGTAGCCCCCGATCCAGCAACATCGCCTTACTCTGCTTAAGTTGCATCTGCAGCTTGGCGGTTTCGATGCGTTCTGCCGGCACCTCCCTCAGGTTGGACGCCAGTTTCAGTTTAGCCAGGGCGCCAATGAGCCACTTGGTGGGGTCGAAGTGGAACCAGCGAATGCCATTGCGCCAGTCATACTCAAAGGTATGGTGGAAGTTGTGGTAGCCCTCGCCGAAGGTCAGCAGGGCGATGACACCGTTGTCGCGGCTGGACTGCTTGTCGCTGTAGGGCTGGCTGCCCCAGATGTGGGCCAGCGAGTTGATGAAGAAGGTTCCGTGATGCATCGCCACCAGTCGTACCACGCCAGCCATCAGCAAGGTGCCCCAGAGGTCACCAATCAGCACACCGGCCAGCAGAGGCAGGGCGATATTGGTGGCCAGCACCAGGATGGCATAGTGCTTGTGCTGGAACATCACGATGGTGTTTTTCTGCAGATCCCGGGCGTTGCTGTAATCCGGCTCGCCCTGATAGTTACGCAGCATCCAGCCGATGTGGCTGTACCAGAAGCCGCGGCTGGCGCTGTAGGGATCTTTGCTGTCGTGGTCCACATGCTTATGGTGGCGACGATGATCCGACGCCCAATGCAGGATGCTGTTTTGCAATGCCATGGCACCGCCAATGGCCAGGAACCACTGTACCGTGGGGTGGGCCGCATAAGCCTTGTGGGACCAGAGGCGGTGATAGCCGGCGGTGATCGATAGGCCGTTCCAGGCCCACAGCAGCACGGCCAGCACCAAGGTTTCAGTTTGATAGCCCACGAGGTACCCATGCAGGGGAGCGAGGGTCAGTGCGGCCAGAGCGGTGAGCCCGAAGATAAGGGCATTCAGTATGATCAGTGGCGGTTTAGGATTCATCCGTGATACTCATTCAGCTTACATCTGTGCGCTATTTTGGTGATCTTTGTCGAAGAACTCAAGTGACAATTGATATAGGTCGCAGGTGAGCTTTGCCGACATTCAAGTTAGAATGGTCGACTTGTTCATTAAGGGTAGTAAATCAATGGGGATTCGAGCACAGCAAAAAGAGCGCACCCGGCGCGCATTGTTGGACGCGGCATTCAATCAGCTGAGCGCTGAGCGCAGCATCTCCAACTTGAGCCTGAGGGAAGTGGCCCGGGAAGCTGGCATTGCTCCAACCTCGTTCTATCGTCACTTCAAGGATATGGAAGAGCTGGGTCTGACCATGGTGGACGAAGGGGGCCTGACACTGCGGCAACTGATGCGTAAAGGTCGGCAGCGGGCAGAAGAGGGGGGCAGCGTGATTCGCGCCTCCATCGAGACCTTTATGGAGTTCATCGACAGCAACCCCAATGTGTTCCGCTTGCTGTTGCGGGAGCGCTCCGGTACCTCGGCGGCGTTTCGTGGCGCGGTTAACCGGGAGATTCGTCATTTCATCGATGAGTTGAATCACTACCTTCAGGCTAAAGCCGGCCGCCGGCCGGATCTGGCCTATGCCCAGGCCGAAGCACTGGTGACGCTGGTGTTTGCCAGTGGGGCCGAAGCGTTGGATCTGAATAAAAAGGAGCGGCAGGCCCTGGCCGAGAGGCTGATCATCCAACTGAAAATGATCGCCAAAGGCTCGGAGTCTCTGCAGCGAAGTGGCCGAGAAAAAGACCTGGAACCACAGGTTAATCAACCATAAATCAATAGCTTGACTTCCTTTTGTGATAGGCTGGATTGAGTCGGTAATCGAGTTATAATCACTGGCGCAATGAAAAGGAAGGTCTTGTGATTTTGAAACAACTTCAGGCTGTAGCGGTGTCTGTTGGGCTGAGTGCCGCGGTCTGTGGCTGCACAGACTCGGCGGTGGCCGAATAAGCGTTCAACGCCGAAACGCTTTGGACGGGAACGGTGTCGGTGGCGGGGTTTGGTCGCCAGGCGTGCTTCCCCGGGTCCAGTTTTACCCGGCCGGGGTATGCCCTAAAGACCGACAGCGGCCAGCTGCTTCTCGGTGTGTTTTCTCCCTCTTTTCTAACACCGGGTCTGACGCTGTCGGCCTCGAATCAGCTGTTGCCGGTGAACGAGGGGCAGACGTCACGGCGGGCTCAGGTGCGTCAAACAGACAGTGAGTTACAGGTATCCGCGTTTGCCGACCGCTATTGTGGCTCCGATGCCGTGACCGGTTCGCCGGAAACCATGATGGGAATTGCGGCCTGGGATGCCAGAATGGCTCCGTCCGATGCTCAGCTTGCAGAGTTCACTGCACCACTGAGCAGCTGTACCTCTGACGGCTGCGTGGAGATTGACGCCAATGGTGCAGTGATCGTCTGCCATCAGAGCACCTGTACTCAATGGGGCACACTGGACCTGTCAACCTCGTTAACGGGACGGTTGGCGTTCGGCGATCAAAGTGGTTTTCTGTATTACTACCGGGTTGAGGATGTTTGCCTGGGCATCATACACAGCGATGAGGTCAATTTTGGCTTTGTCGAAACCTGCCGTTAGCCTAGTGCCAAGGTACCGGTGACAAAAAAGCGCAGCCTCTTGGCTGCGCTTTTTGTTGGGGCGGTCAGGGCTTACTTACGCTCCAGCAGCACACCCGCTTCCATATGGTGGGTGTAGGGGAACTGGTCGAACAGCGCTAACCGGGTGATCTTATGAGTCTGGCCCAGGGTTTCCAGGTTATCCAGCAGGGTGTCCGGGTTACAGGAGATGTAGAGGATGCGGTCGTAACCCTGGACCATCTTCTCGGTGGCCTTATCCAGACCGGCACGGGGTGGATCCACAAAGATGGTGTTGCAGTTAAAGGCGGTCAGATCGATGCCCTTCAGGCGACGAAACTCACGGACGCCGTTCATGGCATCGGTAAAGTCTTCGGCGGACATGCGAATGATGGTGACATTGTCGATGCGGTTGGTAGCGATATTGTGCTGGGCCGACTCGACCGATGGCTTGGCCAGTTCGGTGGCCAGAACCCGTTCGAAGTTTTGTGCCAGCGCCAGAGAGAAGTTGCCGTTGCCGCAGTACAGCTCCAGCAGATCGCCGCTGCTGTTTCGAGTGCAGTCGACCGCCCACTCCAGCATCTTTTCTGCCACCCGGCCGTTAGGCTGGGTAAAGCTGTTTTCAATCTGTCGGTAATGCATCGGGGTGCCATGAACCGTCAGGGTTTCATCGACATAGTCCCGTTCCAGGCAGATCTTCTGTTTCTTGGCCCGGCCAATGATGTCGACCTTATAGCCCTGTTGCTGCCATTGTTCCCGCAATTCGGCAATACCGGTTTCCCAGGCCTCATCCAACTGGCGGTGATACAGCATGGAGATCACCAACTCGCCACTGAGGGAGGAGAGGAAGTCCACCTGGAACAACTTGAACCTCAGTGCCGGAAAGGGTTTGATGGCAGCCATCAGCTTGGGCATAAAGGTGTTGATGAGCTCGCTGGCGGGCAGGAACTGATCGGTACGAACCTTGCCGCCCTTGGCCTGGTCAAACATGATGTAGTACAGGTCGTCTTCATCGTGCCAAACCCGGAACTCCGCACGCATACGGTAGTGGGTTGGCTCGGAGGCAAACACCTCCAGATCCGGAGCATTAAAGGGCGCAAACATGGTGGTCATGCGCTCGCATTTTTGTGCCAATTGCTTATCGTAATTAGCTGGATCAAGAGCTTTCAGATCCATGGGGGTCTCCGGTAGCTGGGTAAAAGAGGGGGAATTCTAACCAAGCGCCACCGTAAGTCTAGTCCTCTTGGTAAATGCTCGGCTCTGTGTGAAAATCATCAGCTGCCATTTTCGCGATAGATGACCCTGATTTCCATGAGCTCGATACTGTTGTTTGATTCCGGTGTAGGCGGCTTGTCAGTCTATAGCCATATCAGGCAGGCGTTTCCCGCCTGGCCGATCCATTACCTGGCTGATAATGCTCGCTTCCCCTATGGGGAGCTGGAGGACCAGGTGTTGGTGTCGGGGTGCGTGTCGCTGATTCATGAAACGGTCAACACCCTGAAGCCAGCATTGGTGGTGGTGGCATGCAACTCGGCCAGTACCCTGGCCCTGCCGGCATTGCGGCAGAGGTTGTCGGTACCGGTGATTGGTGTGGTGCCAGCAATTAAGCCAGCGGCCCTGCTCAGCCGCCGCAAGGTGATCGGCCTGTTGGCAACGCCGGGAACCGTGTCGCGCTCTTATACCGATGAGTTGGTGAATCAGTTTGCTGCCGATTGTGAAGTACTTCGTCTGGGCAGCAGTGAACTGGTTCGGCTGGCGGAGGATAAGCTGGCCGGGCGGCCGGTATCGACCTCTGTGCTGGCCTCTATATTGCAGCCCTTTATGGGGAAGGGTGCTCGTCCCGATGTGGTGGTGCTCGGATGTACCCACTTCCCTCTATTAAGAGAAGAGTTGTCAGCGGTACTGGGGCCAGACGTTGCCCTGGTGGATTCCGGTGATGCCATTGCCCGGCGTGCTCAAACCTTACTTAGCGATCGACCTCAGGCGCCGTTGACGGTACCGAACCAGTATTTGTGGAGTGGGGCGGCCCCCGGAATGGAGTTAAAACCTCTGTTACGCGGCTACGGGTTTGATCTTTAACCTGAACTTGTTTGCTTTTGAGCCTTTTAGGTCAGAATGATCACAAACGGTCTTTTTTATCGAAAAACCCTCTTGCGTTCCGCTGGAAGCTCCCTATAATGCGCTTCCTGTCGACGGGGCACAGCGGCTTACTGAGTAAGGCACTGAGCAACAATTCGACACTCGGAAAAGCCTTTGAAAATAACGCTTGACGGGGATTGAGGAAAGCGTAAGATACGCAGCCTCAGCAACGGGAACCACGGTTCACTTTGCAACGTTCTTTAACAATTAGTCAGACAATCTGTGTGGGCACTCGCGCAGGATTGATATCTCAAATATCAATGTTGCACTGAGTGACTATAACAAGTTAATTCAGTAATTCATTGAGTCGAAGTCTTCGGACTTCAAAAAA
>NZ_FNEM01000025.1 GCF_900100175.1 Ferrimonas sediminum | reverse complement strand
AAGCCCGAGCTGACGCTCGGGTTTTTTTATGCGCGCTTGTCAGGGTTGTTGCTTAGGCGGAGAAAGCGCTGCTTCTCTCCTCCGCCTCAACCCATCCGATCCCTTAGTAGGGGTTCGTCAGCCAGATCATCAGGGTGAAGAACGCCATCACCAGGCCGCAGAACACAAAAATCCCGTAAAAGCCTTTCTTTCCCTGCTGCAAGCTGTACCCGTTTACGGTCAGAAACAGGCACCATAGCAGTGACAGCACGATGGGCAGCAGAAACAGTCGTCCGATCATTCAAGGCTCCTCTGGACAGTGTCTGGTGGTAAAGCTGATTATTTATTGATACCAATAGTTTAATTATAACGCAATCGACAATGAACTCCGTCTTCTCCGGTTCAACGAAAAGTGGCGCGTACCGCGGTTGCCTAAAGTCGGGCTTGAGCGATGAATGCGACAGTTTCACCCGAATGAGGGTAAAAAATGATGCCGATTGCCGATAGAATCATTACACTAGCGCTTTCCGGTGCGGCCGAGCTTTTCGCGAAACACCGAATGCTGAAGTGATTTAATTACCAGAACGAACATTGGCCACCATCCTTTGTGGTGTTTTTGTTTCTCCGGTGTTGAATGTGTGTAAATATTCGCCGATATGGCTTTTTATTTAGCCAATCGGGTGTAGCATTAGTCCGTTAGGGATTTTCCGGTTTAATTATGCGCTTACTGTTACTGCTGTCTCTGCTTGCTGTTCCGGGCTACGCCTGGTTCGATACCGTGCCTGATTGGCTCGATAAAGAGAGTCAGCAACTGGTGCGGGATCTCAATGGTGGTATTGGTCAGAGCCAGAACCCCAACTTCATTAATGCCGAGTATGAAGATGGCGTGATGATCATGCATTACCGCCAGCTGGATAGCCATCGCCTTGGGGCCTTCGGCGCCGTGGTGGAAAATCACAGTCAGGAGACGGTCAACAGTTTCTGCAGCAGCAGCTATTACCGCAAGCGATTGGAGCTCGGCATGGTATATCGTCACCAGTATCAAAGCAGCAGTGGTGAAACGGTTCAGGAAACCCGCATTGATCGCTACAGCTGTTTACAAGCTCAGCGCTTTTAGGCTTTGCCATCGGGCTTCAATTTGAGGTTCTGATGCCAGATTCACCTCCCTTCCGGGGAGTTTTGGAGGTAACTTGCAACTCACCAGCTTCAGCGATTTCGCATTCCGATCTCTGCTTTTCATGGCCACCCTTCCCGAAGGGGAATTGACCAGCATCACCAAGGTGACGGAGACCTATGGCGTATCGCGTAATCACATGGTTAAAGTGATCAATAAGCTGGGGCATGCAGGCTTTGTCAGAACCGTGCGTGGGAAAAAAGGCGGCATCTGCCTGGCAATGAAGCCGGAGGAGATTGGACTCGGCCAAGTGATTCGCGCGCTCGAGCCGCTGCAGTTGATCAACTGTGGCGAACCCTACTGTAAAATCCTGCCGGCCTGCCGGTTGAAGAGTGTGCTGGAAGAAGCCACCCAGGCCTTCTTGTCGACCCTGGATAACTACACCCTGGCTGACATGCTCACCAACAACTCAGAGCTTAAGGCTCTGATGATCCCCTCCGAAACGGTCGAATAAGCCCAGGCGCTCGCCATGTTGACGGCCTTTTGGAGCCTGTTTGCCAGCGCCTTTATCTCGGCCACCCTGGCGCCCGGCGGTTCCGAGTTGTTACTGGCCTACTGGGTACAAAACTCCCCTGACCCCTGGCTGGCGTTTGTTCTGGTGGCCACCATCGGCAATACCCTGGGCTCTATGACCAGCTTCCTTCTCGGCTACCTTGCCAGCCGTCGAAAGTCTCCCGAATCGCTGCTGAACGACAAACACCAATGGCTGGTTCCCAAGGTGCAGCAATACGGTGTCTGGAGTCTGTTGTTGGCCTGGTTGCCCATTATCGGCGACGCAATCCCCTTACTGGCGGGATGGTTCCGGTTTTCACTGTTATCTAGTAGTCTTCTGATATTCGTAGGTAAATTTTTTCGATACTTGGTGATTGCCCTAACTACACTGGGGGTAGTTTCAAGTATCTAGGCTGGCTGCAACCCGCGTCTCAGCCGGTATCAGGAGGGAATTCAGTGAAGCTATTTAAGCCGTTAGCCCTGTGTTTGGCGCTGGCGTTGATCGGATGTGCATCCGAAGCACCGCAGCCGTCATTGCCGTCAGGCGTCACCTATTTGGGCTCAAACCCGGCCCCGCAGGCCGAAATCACAATTCCTTACGAAAAGTTTCAGCTAGAAAATGGCCTGACCGTGGTGCTGCATCAGGATCGCTCCGACCCCCTGGTGCATCTGGACGTGACCTATCACGTCGGCTCGGCCAGAGAGGAGTTGGGTAAGTCCGGGTTCGCGCACTTCTTCGAACACATGATGTTTCAGGGCTCGCAGCACGTTGCCGATGAACAACACTTTCAGCTGGTGACCGAGTCCGGCGGCACCCTAAACGGCACCACCAACAGCGATCGAACCAACTACTTTGAAACCGTCCCGGCCAATCAGCTGGAGAAGATGTTGTGGCTGGAAGCCGATCGCATGGGCTTCCTGT
The DNA here is from genome assembly GCF_900100175.1 of Ferrimonas sediminum. GTDB lineage: Bacteria > Pseudomonadota > Gammaproteobacteria > Enterobacterales > Shewanellaceae > Ferrimonas > Ferrimonas sediminum. The sequence continues at coordinate 40,367 of NZ_FNEM01000025.1, read as the reverse complement.
TGCCGGCCGTCACCGAGCAGGCGTTTGAGGTGCAGCGGGCGACGGTGAAGAACGAACGTGGCCAGCGGGTCGATAATCAGCCCTATGGCCGTCTCAATGAGCTGGTGCACCAGGCGCTGTACCCTCAGGGGCACCCTTACTCCTGGCCGGTCATTGGCTGGATGGAGGAGTTGGATAACGGCAGCGTCGATGATCTTCGGGCCTTCTTTGCCCGCTGGTATGGCCCCAATAATGCCACCCTCACCATCGGCGGCGACTTCGATCGTCAGCAGGTGCTGGAGTGGGTGGTGAAGTACTTTGGCCCCATCCCGCGGGGGCCGGCTGTGGAGCAGGCGCCTAAAGCACCCGCACAGCTCTCGGAAGACCGTTACCTGACTCTGGAAGATAAGGTCCATCTGCCACTGATCTACCTCTCCTTCCCCACCGTCTATGCCCGTCATCAGGATGAGGCGGCGCTGGATCTGCTGGCCGACATTCTCGGCGGCGGTCAAACCTCGATCTTCTATAAAAACTTGGTCAAAGCCGGGTTGGCGGTGCAGGCCGGGGTCAGTCATCCCTGTCGCGAGCTGTCCTGTGAGTTCACCCTGTATGCCCTGGCCAACCCGGCCAAAATGCCAAAACTGGCGGATATCGAAACCGTAATTCGTCAATCCATTGCCGAATTTGAGCAGCGTGGGGTCACCGAAGAGGATCTGCTGAAGGCTCAGGTTGGCCATGAAGCCGGCACCATTTTTGGCTTGCAGAGTGTGCGTGGCAAGGTGACCTCACTGGCCTATAACCAGACCTTCTTTGGTGAGCCCGACCTGCTGCAGACGGATCTGGAGCGGTATCGTAATGTCAGTGCCGATGACGTCATGCGGGTGTTTAATACCTACCTCAAAGGTCAGCACGCGGTGATCATGAGCGTGGTGCCACCGGGGCAAACCGGACTGGCCGCGGCCAATCCGACCTTCACTGCCCCCGAGCCCATCGACCCTGCCACCCTGGCCCACGCCCAAAAGGTGGTGCCGGCAGTGATTCAGGACACCTTTGACCGTAGCCAGGTGCCACCCGCCGGGCCGGCGCCGCAGTTGAAAGTGCCTGGCTTGTGGACCCGCACTCTCGGCAACGGCATCGAGGTGGTGGGTACCCAAAGCCTGGAGACGCCCACTACCGAGATCCTCATCGCCCTGGAAGGGGGGCAGAGGCTGACCCCGGCCAATCAGGCCGGTCTGGCCCGGTTGACGGCAGCGATGATGGATGAGTCCACTGACTCTATGACCACCGAACAGATGGCTCAGGAACTGGAAAAGCTGGGTTCCTCAATCTCCATCTCGGCCTCTGGCTACCGCACCTACGTTAACGTCAGCACTCTGACTCAGAATCTGGATGCGACCCTGGCATTGCTGCAGGAACGCCTGTTTAAGCCGGCGTTCCGTCCTGAAGACTTTGAGCGGGTCAAGGTGCAGCAACTGCAAGGGCTGCAGCATCAGGCCAATGACCCCGCCTGGCTGGCCAGTACCGCCTGGAGCCAGCTGTTGTTTGGTGTCGATAACCCCATGGGACAACCCCTGAGCGGCACCCTGGAGACGGTATCGGCCCTGACTCTGGAGCAGGTCAAGGGCTTCTATCAGCAACAGTTCCGTGGTGGCAACGCCAGTGTAGTCGCGGTGTCCGACATCGACGAGCGCACCCTGATGAGCAAACTTGACTGGTTGGCAAACTGGCAGGGCCAGGCCGCCCAGTGGCCCAAGCTGGTCCGAATGCCCTCAACTAAGGGGCCGGTCATCTATCTGATGGATAAACCCGGTGCGGCGCAATCGGTCATTAAGATCGGCCGACGCGGCCTGCCTTTCGATGCATTGGGTGAGTACTTTAAAGCCGGATTGATGAACTACCCTCTGGGGGGCGCATTCAACAGCCGCATCAACCTCAACCTGCGCGAAGACAAGGGCTACACCTATGGCGCTCGCAGCGGCTTCAGTGGCGGGCCGGAACTGGGCAGTTTCGTAGCCGGAGCCAGTGTGCGCAGCGACGTGACTGCGGAGTCGGTCAAAGAGTTTCTCGGTGAAATGACCGGTTTTGCCGAAAACGGCATGACCCGGCAGGAGCTCGACTTCATGCGCGCCTCGGTGACCCAGTCCGACGCCCTCAAGTTTGAAACTCCAGGCCAGAAGGCCCGTTTCCTGGGCAAGCTGCAGCGCTACAACCTGCCTGATAACTTTGTGGCCCAGCAGGGAGCGTTGATCAACACCATCAGCCTGAATGAACTGAATCAACTGGCCCGTAAGGAGCTGGATCTGAGTCGGATGATCATTCTGGTGGTTGGTGATAAAACCACCATTGAAGCGCCATTGATCGCTTTGGGCTATGAAGTGAAGCCACTGACACTGTAAAATCGTTTTTTTCTAATTTAGTGGAGGGCTTGGCCCTCCCATCCACGCGAGAATCTGGCTTGACCGAATTTGAACAGAATCTGAGTCGCCTGGCCCAAGGGGAAGGTCGACAAGCTTTGCAGAAGCTGCAACGGGGCATTGAGCGTGAAGCGTTGCGCATCCTTCCGCAGGGCGCCTTGGCCAGAGATCCCCACCCCGAGGTGTTGGGATCGGCACTTACCAACAAGTGGATCACCACCGATTTTTCGGAGTCTCTGCTTGAGCTGATCACCGGGGTGAACGACAACGTCGATAACCTGTTGGCCGAACTGGGGGACGTTCACCATTTTGTCAGTGAGCGTATTGAAGGCCAGTACCTGTGGCCCCAGTCCATGCCCTGTTTTATTGATGATCACGAAGATGTGCCCATCGCCCAGTACGGTGACTCCCACGTCGGTCGAATGAAAACCCTCTACCGCGAGGGGCTTAAGCGTCGGTACGGTGCCAAGATGCAGTCCATTGCCGGTGTGCATTTTAACTTTTCCCTGCCTAAAGCGCTGTGGAAAGGCCTTAAGGGCAGCGACAGCCAGGAGGTGATTTCAGACGGGTACTTCCACCTGATTCGAAACTTCCGTCATCAGGCCTGGGTTCTGCCCTACCTGTTTGGCGCCTCCCCAACGCTGTGCCCGTCGTTCCTTGAGGGGCGCGAGGTGCCGTTCGAGTTCGACACCCTGCCATCCGGGTTGCTGACACTGCCCTATGCCACCTCATTGCGCATGAGCGATCTGGGCTACACCAACAGCGAGCAGGCCAATCTGCAGATTCGCTACAACTCGGTGGACCAGTATGTGGCCGACTTGAAGCGTGCCATTACCCTGCCGTCGGCACAGTTTGCCAAATTGGGGATTGAGCAGGATGGACAGCTGCTGCAGTTGAACGCCAATATCCTGCAGATCGAGAACGAGCTTTACTCCTCCATTCGGCCCAAGCGCACCACCCACTCAGGGGAAACCCCTTCCGATGCGCTGGCCCGTGCCGGGGTGGAGTACATCGAGGTGCGGACTCTGGACGTCAATCCGTTTGAGCCGCTGGGGATCGGCCGCGACCAGATTCTGTTGCTGGATCTGTTCCTGCTGGATTGTGCCCTGTTGCCCAGTCCTTGCTGGACCGACGCCTGCCAGTTGCAGACTCAGCGCAATTTTGAGTCGGTGGTGACCCAGGGGCGTAAGCCCGGACTGCAGCTGGAGACCGGCTGTGGCGAGCAGATTGCCCTGGCCCAGTGGCTGCAACAGAGTTTTGAGCGCTGGTCGAAGATTGCCGATGTTATTGACGACCTCAATGGGGATTCTCAGTATCAGGATGCCCTGGCATTGTGGCGTCCGGCCATCGCCGAGCCCGGGCACACCCTGTCCGGACGCCTGATGGCCGAACATCGTCAACTGGACAACCCGGCCATGGCGCTGGCCAAGGCACACACCGTCCATCTGCTGGCCAGGGATTACGCCAGCTTGTCGGAAGGGCGCCTGCAGGATGAGGTCAGTCAGTCATTGCTGCGGCAGCAGCAACTGGAGCATAAGCAAACCGGCACCTTTGAAGCTTATCTGAAACACTATTTCCAGAGTTGATCGGGAGGCAGAATGCGCAGAGCGTTGGTAGGCAGTGTGGCATTGATATTGACCGCCTGTGCCAGTCACGACGATCAACAGGGGCTGTGTGGCGAGCTATCGACGTTTCACCAGCCACCGGAAACTGAAAACCTGTTTCGGGCAGTGGTGACCCGCATTGATGACACCAATGTGGTGACCAAAGCCAGTTACCGGCTTGCCCCTGGCACCCATACTCTGAGGGTGGTGGAGCTTATCGACGATCCTCGTCTGGGTATCAGCCTGAGAGACCGCCATTACAAGGAGTTTACCCTCAGGGTGGAGGCCGGGGTGGAATACCACCTCGGAGCCAGGTTTGAGACGCCTGTGGAGGTACCAAGCTCGAAAACAGACTACTGGCAGCCGGTGGTGTGGAAACAGGAACCGGTTCAGTGTCATCTTGAGCCCTGATCAAAAAAGGCCGCGAAGCGGCCTTTTTGCTGCTTGAGCCTCGGGGCTCAGGCAATCACCATAACGCTGCCCAGACCAATGAAGGTAAGGCCACACAGGCGGTTGAAACGACGCTGGGCCGTGGTGCTGCATAAGCGGTTCGCCAACCGGCAGCCACCAAAGGCCACCAGGTTCAGAATCACGAAATCCACCGCCGTGAAGGTGGAACACAGCACCAGCAGTTGTGGCTGCATCGGTTTGCTGGCATCGAGAAACTGGGGAAACAGCGCCGCAAAGAAGATCAGGCCCTTAGGGTTGGCCAGGCCGACAAACAGGGTCTGTTTGAACAGGCTGAAGCTGCAGCTGTTGCGGTAGGTAAAGCTCGATTCCAGGGTTTCGCTGGGGCGGGAGCGCCAGGCGGAGAAGCCCAGCCACAACAGGTAGGCGGCGCCGGCGTAGCGCAGCACTTCATACAGGGCGGCATTGCTGGTGATCAGCGCGCCGATGCCGGTGGCAGACAGAATCATCAGCAACAGGCCGGCCAGGTTGGAACCCAATACGGTTGCCAGGGCTTTTCGGTGCCCGTAGCGGACGCTGGTTGACAGGGTCAGCAGGGTCATGGGGCCAGGGGCGATCAACAGCACAATGACCGTCGTCAGATAAACCAGATACAGCTCGGTTGACATCTTTTGTTACTGGGTTAGTACGAAAGGGGCGCATTTAATCAGCGTTTACGGTCGCTGTAAAGAGTTGCGTTATCGTCACTTTCGACAAATGCGATCCCGGTTGCCAGCTTTTACTGGCAGCCCGGGTGAAAATCAAAACTTTGGATTTTGTTGCTGCCTCGGTGGCATTTCCCAAGCGGGAAGGGCAAAATCGGTACTTTCAGGGCTTTTCGCTGGTTCATGATGCTAAATGTAAGATTAATAAAGCTTATCTTAAGCGCTCTCGTGCTGGTTGGCTTGGTGGGCTGTGCCACGCCACCACCACGGGATCCGGAAAATTTGTGCAATATCTTTACCGAAAACCGCGGCTGGTATAAAGCGGCAAAAAACACCCGCGAAAAGTGGGGGGTGCCGGTACACGTGCCCATGGCGATGATGTATCAGGAGAGCTCGTTTAAGCATAATGCGCAGCCGCCCATGAGATGGTTCCTGGGCTTCATTCCCATCGGTCGTGCCTCCAGCGCCTACGGTTACGCTCAGGCGAAGACCGTGACCTGGGATCAGTATGCCCGGGAAACCGGTAACAGCTGGTCCAGTCGCAGTGACTTTGATGACGCCATGGATTTCATGGGCTGGTACATCTATAAGTCCAACAAGGTTAACGGGGTCTCCAAGTGGGACGCTTATCGCCAGTACCTGAATTATCATGAGGGCTGGGGGGGCTATAAACGCGGCAGCTACAAGAGCAAACAGTGGCTGGTGAAAACCTCACGTAAAGTGGAAAGTCGCTCAAAGCGTTACGCGGCCCAGTACAACCAGTGTAAAGAGGATCTGGATCGAAGTTGGTTATGGCGGTTGTTTTTTGGCTAACCTCTCCGGTCAGTGAAAAAGCCGGTCAGTTACGCTGACCGGCTTTTTTGTGCCTGCTTGTGGGGCGTTACAGGTAGCTTTGACACAACGATAATAGGGATTCAGGCGTGTCGGCAATGTGGTCGGGTTGGTGTTCCCAAAGTTTGGGGGATGAGCCGCTGTAGGCTGCTGTGACCGCGATGACGGTGCAATCCGCACCCAGTGCCCGATTCAAATTTCGAGCAAACTCAACATCCCCTTGGTGGTCGCCGATGTACATCAGTTGCCGCGGCCGTTTGGTGCCAAAGATGGCCTCGATGCATTGCAGGCCTCCGGCCGGGTGGGGTTTTTGGTGACCACCATCAACGTCGTTATATCCCATGATGCTATGAAAGGGAGTGTCTACACCTTCCCGCTTCAACAGGGCCCAGATGGTGCTGGAGTCGTTTTGTGAGCACACACCGTGGGGTAGGGCAGTCAGGGAGCGAAGCACATTGGCGATACCCTCAAACAGGCGAACTTCGGTGGTGTTGCTGCGTTGATGCTTGGCCCACAGGGCGCCAGCTTCGGTGGTTTCTTTGGCGGTCAGCCCATAATAGTTTTGGTATAGGTCCTGCCAATTCCGCGCCGCGTGATTGGCTTGGTGGTAGGCGGATTCGCTACGCAGCCAGTGTGGCAGGTTCTCGCCGCTCAGGTGAGGGGCGATGTCGGCGAGAATGGACTGGGTAATATTGATATTTTTGGGAACCGAATTGACTAGGGTTCCGTCGTAGTCCCACAGTATGGCGTCCAGTGGCATGGTTATTTCATCACGGTAAAGAGGATCACTTTGCCATCGAGAAGTCGGAAAAAAAAGACTGAAAATCAGAATTGAGCGTTCTAAGTTTTTGTCGTTAAAGCAATAAAAAACCGGAAGCGGCAGGGCCGGTTCCGGTTGATTACGCAGGCTGAAGCGGATCAGTCGCCGAAGTAGGCGCCAATCTGCTTGAGTATGCCCGGGCCGTCCAGCTCCAGTTCGGTGTGCATCTCCTCCTGGGTGCCCTGCTCGATGAAGCGGTCCGGCAGTCCCAGTTGCAGTACCGGCTTGGCCACCTTGTGCCGATTCAGGCACTCCAGCACCGCGGATCCCGCACCGCCCATAATGGCGTTCTCTTCCAGGGTCACCAGCCGATCGTGACTGGCAGCCATCTCCAGCACCATCTGCTCATCCAGCGGCTTCACGAAACGCATATTGACCACGGTGGCGTCCAGCTTCTCGGCGGCTTCGAGGGCGTAAGGCAGCAGGGTGCCGAAGCTGTAGATGCACAGCCCCTGGCCCTGGCGACGAATCTCCGCTTTGCCGAGGGGCATCTCGGTCATCTCGGACTGAATCTCCACCGGCAGTCCGGTGCCACGAGGGTAGCGGACGGCGGCCGGGGACTCCATCTTATGGCCGGTATACAGCATCTGTCGACACTCGTTGGCATCGGCTGGCACCATGATGGTGAAGTTGGGAATACAGCGCAGGAACGACAGGTCGAATGCGCCCTGGTGAGTCTGGCCGTCAGCGCCCACCAGGCCGCCCCGGTCGATGGCAAACAGCACCGGCAGGTTCATAATACCGACATCATGAATCGCCTGGTCGTAGGCGCGCTGCAGGAAGGTGGAGTAGATGGCAACCACCGGACGGTAGCCTTCGCAGGCAAATCCCGATCCGAGAGTGACCGCATGTTGCTCGGCGATAGCGGCATCAAAGTATTGCGTTGGGAATCGCTGCGAAAACTCGACCATGCCAGAGCCTTCGCGCATCGCTGGGGTAATGCCCATCAGCTTGTCGTCGACGTCAGCCATGTCGCACAGCCAGTCACCGAACACCTTGGAGAAGGTGGGTTGACCCGGCTTGGACTTCGGCAGCTTGGCCTCTTCGATATTGAATTTTGGCACCCCATGGTAGCCGATGGGATCCTCTTCCGCCGGTTTGTACCCTTTACCCTTCTTGGTCATGATGTGCAGAATCTGCGGCCCTTTCAGGTTGCGCATATTGCTCAGGGTGTCCACCAGGCCGCCGACATCGTGGCCGTCAATGGGGCCGATGTAGTTGAAACCCAGCTCCTCGAACAGGGTGCCGGGAACCACCATCCCTTTCAGGTGTTCTTCTGCACGGCGAGCCAACTCTTTGATGGGTGGCATCCCCGCCAGGGCTTTCTTGCCCCCTTCACGAATGGTGGTGTACAGGCGGCCCGACATCAGCCTGGCCATGTGGTTATTCAGGGCGCCGACGTTCTCGGAGATCGACATCTCGTTATCGTTGATGATAAGCAGCATGTCTTTGTGAATGTCTCCGGCGTGGTTCAAAGCCTCAAAGGCCATGCCACCGGTCAGTGCGCCGTCACCAATGACCGCCACCACTTTGCGCCCCTGGGCTTCACGGTCGGCGGCAATGGCCATCCCCAGTGCGGCAGAGATCGAGGTGGTGGAGTGGCCGACACTCAGGGTGTCGTACTCACTCTCCTCCCGCCAGGGGAAGGGGTGCAGGCCGCCTTTTTGGCGAATGGTCGGCATCTGCCGGGCCCGTCCGGTAAGGATCTTGTGGGGGTAGGCCTGATGGCCCACATCCCAGACCAGGCGGTCGTACGGGGTGTTGTAGACGTAATGCAGGGCGACAGTCAGTTCCACGGTCCCCAGGCCAGAGGCCAGGTGTCCGGAAGAGTGGCTGACACAGCGCAGCAGATACTGGCGCAGTTCATCGGCCAGGTTCTGCAGTTCGGCTTTGGGCAACTGGCGCAGGTCTGACGGCATTTCAGCCTTGGCCAGGAGTGGATAATCGTTCAGATCCAAACTCATTGTGACGGTCGCTTCTTTGTTATCTTGTTTATTGGCCGCGCTCGATAATATAGCGAGCAAAGTCAGTAAGTAGGTCGGTATTGTAGGGCAATTTTGCCAGCGATGTCAGGGCATCTTGGTGGAGACTCTGAGCCACTTCACAGGCACCGTCAAGTCCCAGCAGAGAGGGGAAGGTGCTCTTGTTGGCATCGGCATCCGATCCCTGGGGTTTTCCCAGCTGTTCGGTGTCGGCGGTAATGTCCAGAATGTCATCCTGTACCTGAAACGCCAGGCCAATGGCATCGGCGTATTCGGTCAGCGCCAGCTTGTGCTCCGGTGCCAGCCCGGCCACCGCCAGAGTCGCCATCTCGACACTGGCGCGCATCAGTGCGCCGGTTTTGAGGCGATGTAACCGGGTCAACTGCTCTAGCGAGATACGGCTGTCGGTGGAGGCCAGATCAATCGCCTGCCCACCGCACATCCCCTGATAGCCAGAGGCCCGGGTCAATACCCGAATCATGGCGATGCGGTTTGGTTCCAACTCCGGAGGCAGATCGCAGTTGGCCAGAATCTCAAATGCCAACGTCTGCAGAGCGTCCCCGGCCAGAATGGCGGTCGCTTCATCAAAGGCGATGTGACAGGTGGGTTTACCCCGGCGCAGATCATCATCGTCCATGGCCGGCAGGTCATCGTGGATCAGCGAGTAGGCGTGAATGCATTCGACTGCGGCGGCCAGAGGATCCAAAGTGGCCTCTTCGGCGCCGAGCAGGGTGCCGACGGAGTAAACCAGGAAGGGTCTGGCGCGTTTTCCACCGAGCAGGGTGCCATAACGCATCGCTTCCAACAGGCGCGGAGCGCAATCGGGAAGCTGGTCAAATTGGGTAATAAGGTGTTGATCAACACGTTGACGGTACTGAGTCAGAGCGGCGCTCAGCATGGTTACTCCTGAGAATCGAACTGAACCAGTTGCGCGTTGCCTTCCTCATCCTTGGTGAGCATCTGCACGCTTTGTTCGGCCTGGGTTAATTTCTGCTGGCTGGCTCGTACGAGGTGAATCCCCCGCTCAAACTGCTTCAGTGCCTGTTCCAATGGCACATTTCCCTGTTCCAGATTGGCAACAATCTGTTCCAGTTCTGCCAGAGCTTGTTCAAAACTAAGATTGTCCGGTTTTTTTGCCATGGTAGGCTCCTTGAATTGCTGCACAAAGGTACTTGTTTGTGCCCGTCGAATCAATGACAGTGGCCGCTTAACATTAAATTTCATTAAACTTGCGCTGCGACGGACCGATAAAGACAATAGGCAATCGATGTTCCCCCCGGGGACAGCCGAAAATTCAGACACTTCAGGAGATTTCGTGGATCTGGCGACCCTTATTGGCCTTCTCGGCGCCTTTGCATTCATCATTATGGCGATGATGAATGGCGGTGACCCTGGGGTCTTCATCAACATCCCCTCTATCTTCATTGTTGTGGGCGGCTCGCTGTTCGTCGTAATGATGAAGTTCAATATCGGCCAGTTTTTCGGTGCGGTAAAAATTGCGGCCAAGGCCTTTATGTTCAAGCTGGACAAGCCCGAAGCCCTGATTGAGCAATCGGTGGTGATGGCCGACTCGGCCCGTAAAGGCGGCTTTCTGGCCCTGGAAGAGGCGGAGATCAGCAACAGTTTCATGCAGAAGGCGGTCGACCTGCTGGTGGATGGCCACGACGCCACCGTGGTGCGCCAGGCGCTGTCCAAGGACATCGGCCTGACCATCGAGCGCCATCAGTTTGGTGCCAGTACTTTTCGCGCCCTGGCCGACGTGGCCCCGGCCATGGGCATGATCGGTACCCTGATCGGCCTGGTGGCCATGCTCAATAACATGGACGATCCCAAGTCCATCGGTCCCGCCATGGCAGTGGCCTTGCTGACCACCCTCTATGGTGCCATCATTGCCAACATGGTGGCGGCGCCCATCGCCGATAAGCTGGAACTGAGGATGAGTGAAGAGATGCTTAACCGCCGTCTGATCATGGACGCGGTGCTGGCGATTCAGGATGGCCAGAACCCAAGGGTGATTGAGGGCTTCTTGAAGAACTACCTCAACGAAAACCAGCGTAAAATTTCCACCACCGAAGAGTAGACGCGACAGATGACGCTCAGCGCAGGCGGTGACGACGCCGCTCCACCGAAAAAGAAAGTTGCCCCTGGCGCTCCCGCCTGGATGGCCACCTTTGCCGATCTCAGCACCCTGCTGATGTGCTTTTTCGTATTGTTGCTGGCGTTCTCCGAGATGGACGTGCTTAAGTTTAAGCAGATTGCCGGTTCCATGAAGTACGCGTTCGGGGTACAGAATAAGCTGGAGGTGAAAGACATCCCCAAGGGAACCTCGGTCATCGCCCAGGAGTTTCGTCCCGGCCGGCCCGAACCGACCCCTATCGAAGTCATCAACCAGCAAACCATCGAGTTTACCAAGAACCACCTGGATGTTGAGGCCGGGGCCGATCCGGTCGCAGGCAGTGAGCAGAGCAACGAAGGTAAGCTTCAAGGCGGCGCCAGTGAACACACCAGCTCCTCCTCTCAGACTCAGTCCAACGCCAACGCACTGGCGAAAAAACTGGCTCACCAGCTGCAGGAACAGATCGAAGATGGTGCCATCGAGATTGAATCTCTGGGCCAGCAGATCGTGATTCGCATTCGAGAAAAGGGCGCGTTTCCGGCTAACTCCGCATTTCTTCAGCCGAAATTTCGGCCGGTCATTCGAGCGGTGGCCGATCTGCTAAAAGACGTACCTGGCATTGTTACCGTGACAGGCCATACCGATAACGCCAAGGTCCAGAATGAGTTATACCGCTCAAACTGGGAGCTGTCGTCACAACGGGCGGTGTCGGTCGCTCACGAGATGATCAAGGTGGAAGGCTTCGACCCGCTGCGAATGGAGGTGATCGGCAAGGCCAACAGTCAACCTCTGGTCAGCAACGATAACGCCAGGGGGCGGGCGAAAAATCGCCGGGTAGAGATTGCGATCACTCAGGGTAAGCCTAAACTTTCGGAAGAGATTCCGGCAATCCAGTAGCTTCCGGGCTGGGCGCACGCCGTGTTGTTCGGCCCTATCTCACTTCAAATGTGGTTTAGGCCATCTCCTGGTTGTTTCCCGAATCCTTAAGCTCAGGTATAATGCCGCGCTTTGTTTTTTTGCCTCTACAGGAAGCTCATGAAATTTATCGTCAAGCTGCATCCCGAGATCATGATCAAGAGTAAATCGGTGCGTAAGCGCTTCGGTAAATTGCTCGAGTCCAATATTCGCAACGTGCTGCGGAAAACCGACGAATCCGTGCGCGTGCGTTTTAACTGGGATCATATCAGTGCCACCAGCAGCCTTGATGATGCCGACAACACCGCCAAGTTGGTGGTGTCCCTGAGAAACATGCCCGGTATCCATCACTTTCTGGAAGTACGCCAGTACAACTTTGAAACCATCGACGACATCTTTCAGCATGCCCTGCCGGTGTTCACCGAGCGTCTGAAGGGCAAAACCTTCTGCGTGCGGGCCAAGCGCCGCGGTAAGCATGACTTCAATTCGCTGGAGGTGGAGCGTTACGTCGGCGGTGGTTTGAACCAGCATACCGAAGCGGCCGGCGTTCGCCTCAAGGATCCCGATGAGGTGATCGGGCTGGAGATTGAAGACGATAAGCTTTATCTGGTGGAGAAACGTCACGATGGCATGGGCGGTTTCCCCATCGCCACCCAGGAAGACGTCCTGTCGCTGATCTCCGGCGGCTTTGATTCCGGCGTCTCCAGTTTCCAGTGCATCAAGCGTGGTGCCCGGACCCATTTCTGCTTCTTTAACCTGGGCGGTGCCGCCCACGAGCAGGGCGTGAAGCAGGTAGCGTACTACCTGTGGCACAAATACGGCTCCTCGCACAAGGTACGATTCATCTCCGTGCCGTTTGAGCCAGTGGTGGAAGAGATCCTCGAGCGAGTCGACAATGGCCAGATGGGGGTGATTCTCAAGCGGATGATGATGCGGGTGGCCAGTGAAGTAGCTCAACGGTTCAACATTCCTGCCCTGGTGACCGGAGAGGCCATGGGTCAGGTGTCCAGCCAGACCCTGACCAACCTCAATGTCATCGACAAGGTGACTGACACCGTGATCCTGCGTCCACTGGTGACCTGGGACAAGCAGGAGATCATCGACGTGGCCCGCCAGATTGGCACCGAAAGTTTTGCGGCGGCGATGCCGGAGTACTGTGGCGTGATCTCCCAGAAGCCGACGGTTAAGGCGGTACTGTCAAAAATCGAGGCGGAAGAAGCCAAGTTTTCTGAAGACCTGATCGAGCGGGTGATGGCGGAGACCAAGGTGATGGACATTCGCGACGTGGCAAAAGAGGAACAGGCTCGGGTGACCGAGATGGAAACCGTGGACACGCCGACCGCCGGTGCCGTGGTGCTGGACATTCGGGCGCCGGAAGAGGAAGAGGAGAAGCCGCTGCAGATGGACGGCGTCGATGTCGTGACTCTGCCGTTCTTCAAGCTGGGTTCTGCCTTTAAGGAGCTGGATCAGAGCCGCACCTACCTGCTGTACTGCGACCGCGGCGTCATGAGTAAGCTGCAGGCGTTGTACCTCAAAGAGCAGGGCTTCGACAACGTCAAGGTATACCGCCCTTAATACCAGCCTGTACCGATTAAAAAAAACCGCCTTCCGGCGGTTTTTTTATGTCTTGGTGCAGCCGCTGAGTTGACTGACCCGGTCCAGGTTGTGCCGATGAGCGTCGGCGCACAGGCCGTGGGCCCGGGCGCGCTCCACCACAAAACCGCTGATGGCGTCTATTTCTGTGGGGCGTTTGGCGCTGACGTCCTGCAGCATCGATGAGCGGTTACTGCAGGTGGCTTCGGCCACACTCAGGCACCAGGCCAGAATCTGCTCCGCCTCCATCGCGATCCCCTCGGCCTTGGCCACCGCCGCCAGCTCATCGCTGAGCCGCTGCAGTTCGGCGCGATGGCCGGGGCGAGCCAGCTCACCGTTAGTGCAGCCATAACAGGCGGTCAGGGGGTTGATCAGGGCATTCACCGCCAGCTTTTGCCACAGCCTGGGCAAAATGGCGGCCTCGCTGATAAAGCCAATCTCTGTCAAGGCATCGGGCAGCTGCCCCTGTCCGCTCAGCGGCCCTAGGTAGCGGACTCCCTGGCCGGTATGGCGCACCGAGTGTGATTCCAGCTTCAGGGCGCCGTCGGTCAGCATCCCCGCCCACCAGTTGTGTTCAGGGAAGCGCTGCGCCAGCCGCTGCTGCGGACCCATGCCGTTGTGCAGCAGTACAATCGGGGTCGAGGGGGGCAGCCAGGCCAGTACCGGTGTCAGGGCCGACTCTGCCTGGTAAGCCTTGGTTGTGACCAGCACGGCATCACAATGCTGAGGCTGGTTGCTGGGAGCATGGGGCAGGCTCGCCTGCTGAATGGAGCCGTCCAGGCGCTGTAATTGGTGCTGGATGATCCTGGCGGTGGTTTCTGGGCGGGTCAGCAGTAACGGCGAGTGCCGGTGCTGGCAGAGATCCATCGCCAGCAACTGGCCAATGGCGCCACCGCCCAGAATGGCTAGGGTCGTTGCCATCGTCGTACCGCTTCCAAAAACAGATGAAACATCAGCACGCCGGCCATGTCGGCCAGCCAGTCCATGGGGTCAGCCTGCCGGTAGGGCAGGTAGGATTGCACCAGCTCCACCAGCCCCGCATACAGTGCCAGCACGGCGAACTGCCCGCTTTTGGGCCAGTCAAAGGCCAGGTGCAGCAACAACGCCAGGGTGGCAAACCCGGCCAGGTGTCCCAGCTTGTCGGTGTGGCTGAATGGCTGGGGGTAACTCGGTTCGCCAAACAGCAGGTAGGAGAAGGCACCGATCACCAGTAACAGACTGAATCGGAACCATTGTCGCTGCTGCGGGCTGGGGGAGGTCAAAATCATCATGGGGGCAATAATAGCGACCCACGGGCAGAAATCCCACTCCTGAGCGAGGCTTTCCAGGTCAGAGTTTTGCCCCGAGGTGATTGTCACCGGTCTCAGAGAGAGTAAACTCTGACTCACATCAACAGCTTAATTTTCGGTGGCCCGGTCAATGCCACCGCCTCAGTTTATGGAGAATAAACCATGCCTTCGTTTGACATAGTGTCTGAAGTGGATGCGGTTGAGTTACGCAACGCCGTCGATAACGCCAGTCGCGAACTGACCACCCGATTCGATTTTCGTGGTGTGGAAGCCAGCTTCGAGCTGAATGACATGGTGGTCACCATGAAAGCCGAAGGGGATTTTCAGCTGCGCCAGATGGAAGACATTCTGCGTGGCAGCCTGGCCAAGCGCAAAGTGGACTCCTCCGCCATGGAGGTGGACGAGAAAGCGGTTCACAGCGGCAAGACCTTCTCCCGTACCTGCAAATTTAAGCAGGGGATCGAGCAGGCGGTGGCCAAGAAGCTGATTAAAGCCATCAAAGACAGCAAGATTAAGGTGCAGGCGCAGATTCAGGGCGACAAGATGCGGGTCACCGGCAAGAAGCGCGACGACCTTCAGGCGGTGATGGCCCTGACCCGGGAAGCGGATCTGGGGCAGCCGTTCCAGTTCGAGAATTTTAGGGACTAGAGGCTGGCCTAGCTGGCGGGAAGTGGCGGTGTGGCTTTAGTCATTTCGCGTTGACAACTTCGAGAACTTTCGTGACTAAGTCATGACGCATTGTGAAAAAGGAGCCTGAGGGCTCCTTTTTTTATGGCTCAGGCGCTGACTGTTGGCACCGGGACAGAATCAGTTCCCTGAACCAGCGGTGGCCGGCATCGCTGTCATGGTGTTGATGCCAGAACAGCGTATAGGAGATGGGCGGTAGCGCCATTGGCAGCGGCAGAATGATCAGGTTGAATCCTTCCGCGATGTGGCGGGCATAACGGCCAGGCGCGGTAAGTATAAGGTCAGTATGGGCGCAGATGCTGGCGGCGCTGTTGAAGTCGGGCACGTGCATGGCAATGCGCCGGTGCCGGTCTTGTTCGGCCAGTTTGAGGTCCAGTAGCCAATGTTCGTGCTCATCGCATCGAACCTGTACATGCCGGGCAGACAGGTAGGGTTCCAGTCCCCAGGCCTGGCCTAACAGAGGATGGGCCTGCCGAATTAAGCAGCAATGCTGATCCTGATACAGCTCTTCATAGACAATGCCTTTCGGCGGCAAAAGGGTGCGACGGGCATCTTGAAAATGGATGTCCTTGCCAGTGATGCCAAAATCGAGTTCTCCCCGAATCAAACGTTCCAGGCTGTTTGTTGCCCACGCCTGGGCATCAATGGTCACCAACGGTGCCTGTTCGTGCAGCTCAGCGAGAAACCGTGGCAGCAGCAGCGGGTACATGGTCTCAACCATCGCCATCATAAAGCAGCGTTGGCTGCGATTGGCCTGAAAGTCACCGGGCTCGGTGAGGGCTTCAATAGCACAGAGCAGTTGCTTCAGGGGGGCTGCCAGGTTTCGGGCATAGGGGGTGGGTTCCAGTCCATGGGACTGCCTCAGGAAAAGCGGATCATTAAACTGCGTTCTCAGTCGAGCCAGGCTTTTGCTGATGGCCGATTGGCTGAGGTGCAGCTTATGAGCCGCCTTGGTGACGCTCCGCTGCTCCAGTAGCACATGCAAGCAGATCAGCAGATTGAGATCGAGTCGGGAAAGTTGCTCAAAGGACATGATTGGAGCCGATGCGTTATTCCATTTTGGAAAATCATAGCTGACATTAATTCACTTTTGAAGATATCAGTTCAACACTACACTGATCCCATTATTGGTGGGGCCCCCACTGTGCCTTGGGATGTTGAAGAGTGACTGCAATGACCGAATACGAAAAGATGCTGGCGGGTTTGGATTATGATGGAGGTGATTACTATATCAACAAAATCAAACACCTGGCTTATCAGGCCCAGCAACGAATCAACCATGCTGTTAGTGTCGAGCAGGCGCAGCAGGAGCTTCGGTCATTGATGACTCTGGGGCAGGGCTGCTGGATCACGCCGCCGTTTCATTGCGAGTTTGGACGTCACATTGAGATGGGGGAGCACTGTTTCCTGAACATGGGGGTGACCATGCTCGATGGGGCTCGCATTACTCTGGGGCGCAATGTGATGGTGGGCCCCAACTGTCAGTTCTATACCGCCAGTCACTCTCTCGATTACCACCAGCGCCGGAACTGGCAGACCATGTGTCGACCCATCGTGGTGGAGGATGATGTTTGGATTGGCGGCAGTGTCGTGATTGCCCAAGGTATCACTATCGGTCGAGGCGCGGTCATTGCCGCCAACTCAACGGTGACCCGGGATGTCGAACCGTTGACTCTGATGGCCGGTTCGCCGGCCCGGTGCATTCGCCGTTTAGAGATAGGGGAAAGTGTGGAAGTGTGCGGTCGGTAGGTGTGATCATCAGAATTCCAGCTCGAGAATTTCCGGGACTCACTCCGGGTGCCGGGTTGAAAAAGGAGCCATAAGGCTCCTTTTTTAGTTTTTAGAACAGCCGCATAGCCCTTGTTGAACCGGTGGGCAGCAAACCGTCCCATAGGAGCAGAAAACGCAGCAATCGCCGGCTTTCGGGGTCAGCATCTGTTTGCAGTTTGGGCAGGGGTAAAACCACAGGCAACAGTCGGTCGGCATCAGCTCCTGCGCCTGAAACTGGCAGTGGGGGCAGGTGAGGGTCGAGTGCAGAATCAGAGTCATACCTGACGCTCAATGGTTAGCATCTGTTCGTCAATCAAACGCTTGGTGTAATCGTGCTGCGGGTTGGCAAACACCTCCATGGTGCGGCCCTGTTCGACGATTTTGCCCCGCTTCAGCACGATCATCCGATCGCTCATGTGGCGGACCGAACCGAGATCGTGTGACATCAGGATGTAGCTCAGCCCCAGGTTCTGTTGCAGCTCCAGCAGCAGGTTCACGCACTGGGCCCGCAGTGAGGAGTCCAGCCCCGACAGCGCTTCATCGGAGATGATGATTTTCGGTGACAGCATCAGCGCCCGGGCGATGGCCACCCGCTGCCGCTGTCCATGGGAGATCATGTGCGGGTAGAAGTCGCCATGCTCCCGCAGCAACCCCACCTTCTTCAGCACCCGGTTAACGGTCTTCTGCCGCTCCTCTTTGCTTTCGTTGGTGTTGAACTTCAGTGGCTCCTCCAACAGCTGTCGAATCCGCAATCTGGGATTCAGCGAGGTGGTCGGATCCTGAAAAATCATCCGGATCAGGCTGCAGCGCTGTTTGTGGTCGAGCATCTCAAGCTGCTTGCCCTCCAACAGAATCTCGCCACTGCTGCGATCTTCGGCTCCGGCCAGGATTCGGGCCAGGGTGGTGCGTCCCGAGCCGGCCTCGCCAACAAAGGCCAGGGTCTCGTTGGGGTAGAGTTCAAAAGAGATCGGCTCCAGGGCGGTGTCGTACACCTTGCGAAAACGCCGGTAGCCGGCAGGAAAGCGCTTCGACAGCTCTTTCACCTCAAGCAATGGGGCGGTCATAGGGCATCCTCCTCTTGGCCCAGGGGAAAGTGGCAGCGATAGGCGTGGCCACTCTTGGTGGCAATCCGAGGCGGATTGACGCACTCCTTGCGGGCATAGGGGCAGCGGGGCCCCAGTCGACAGCCGATGGGCAGGTGTTGCAGCGGCGGAATCATTCCGTCCAGCGTATCCAGGTGGTGCTTGGGCAGTAGCGACATGTTGGCAGTGGGGGTGCTGGCCAGCAGCGCCTTGGTGTAGGGGTGGAACGGCTCTTTGATCAGCGTCTTAACACTGCCGGACTCCATCATCTGGCCGCAGTACAGCACGCTGAGGTTGTGGCTCCAGCGCGCCACCGAGTTAAGGTTGTGGCTGATCAGCAGGATGGCTACGCTCTTGGTCTGGTTCAGCTGTGACAGCAGCCGGTAGATCTGCGCCGCCGTGGCGGTTTCCAGTCCGGTGGTGGGCTCATCGGCGATCAGCAGCTTGGGCCGGTGAGAGACCGCCATGGCGATCATCACTTTTTGGGCCAGTCCTTCCGACAACTCCCAGGGGAAAGCACGCATCACCCGCTGGTGGTCTTTGACGCCAACCCGGTGCAGCAGCTTGATGGCGTGCTCTTTGCGGGCATGGTTGCGGCGCCACCAAGGCACCCCCTCTGGCGTCGGCATCGCCTCGATCAACTGGCCTCCGACCCGGCTGCCGGGATCCAGGCACGACGCCGGCTCCTGGAAGATCATGGCGATGTCCCGGCCCATCAACTGGCGCCGCTTCTTCACCGACATGGTCAGCAGATCCTGGCCCCGCCAGCTTAAGCGGTCGGCGATGATTCGGGTTCGTTTGTCGGTGATGCCCATGATCGCCTGCGCCAGCAGACTTTTGCCTGAGCCGGACTCGCCCACCAGGCCGTGAATTTCGCCCTCCTGCAGAGTCAGGCTGAATTTCTCCACCGCCACCAGCCAGCCGTGGGGGGTATCCAGCTCAATGCTGAGGTTACGGATATCAAGCAGGTGCATCAGCGGCGACCCTCCAGCAAGGCGTGGCGCAGGCCAT
Organism: Ferrimonas sediminum; assembly: GCF_900100175.1. Classification (GTDB taxonomy): domain Bacteria; phylum Pseudomonadota; class Gammaproteobacteria; order Enterobacterales; family Shewanellaceae; genus Ferrimonas; species Ferrimonas sediminum. The sequence goes on along the minus strand of NZ_FNEM01000025.1, from coordinate 21,162 downwards.
CACCCACGACATTGGTCGCCAGCACACTGAACAAAATTGCCAGCCCGGGCATGGTCACCGTCCAGGGGGCGGTCAGCAGGTTGTCCAGCCCCTGTTCGATCATTGCGCCCCATTCCGGAGAGGGGGACTGGGCACCCAGGCCAATAAAGCCCAGGGCGGCAATGTCCAGAATTGCGACCGAGAACGCCAGGGTGGTTTGCACCACGACCGGGTTCCAGACGTTGGGAAGAATCGAGTCGTAAAACACCTGCCAGGTGGTGGCACCGTCGAGGCGGGCGGCCACCACATACTCTTTCTGCCTCTCTTCATGGACCGCGTTGTGGATGGTGCGCACAAAGCGGGGCACCAGCGACAAGCCGACGGCCCAGATAACATTAAACAGCCCCGGTCCCAGCACCGCGGCAAACAGGATCGCCAGCACCAGCGAAGGCATCGACAGCAGAGTATCCAGCAGGTGGCTGAGCACACTGGCTTTCAGTCCCTTGGTCATGCCGGACAGGCTGCCGATCAGAAAGCCGCACACCAGCGACAGCATTACGATGATCAGCGCATAGCCAAAGGTCAGGTGAGCCCCGTGCAGGATGCGGGAAAACAGATCCCGTCCCAGATCGTCGGTGCCGAGGAAGTGCTCTACGGTACCGGTATCGGCCCATGAGGGCGGCACCAGCAGGGCGTTGGGATCTTGGTAGGAGGCCGAGTAAGGGGCAATCAGCGGCCCCAGCACACTCATGGACAGGATCAGCATCATCGACCACAGGCCAATCAGGGCCAGGGGGCTGCGGGTAAAGCTGTCCCAGATGGTCTGCCACAAAGAGGGGATTTTCTCTTCGTAGTAAATGTTAATTTCGCCCATAGATCTCTTTCCGGCTGATGGGGTTGAGCGCCGTGTGCGCGATATCGAACAGGATGCTCAGGAATACGATGAACAGGGAGATGGCCAGCACCCCCCCCTGCAGGGCGGTATAATCCCCCTGGCGCAGTGCGGCCACCAGCCAGGCACCGACGCCGGGCCAGGAAAACAGCAACTCGACAATGATGGTTGAACTGGCGATAGGCCCCAACTGCAGGCCCAGGACTCGAATTACCTCGGCCATGGCGTTGGGAAGGGCATGGTTCATGATCAGGTGGTAGCGGGAGACACCCCGGGCTTCCAGGGCCCGAATGTAGTTTTTGTCCAGCTCCTCCGCCAGCGACACCCGGGTAATGCGAATAATGATGGTCAGTGGCAGCACCATCACCACCGACATTGGCAGAATCAGGTGGGCCCAGGCGTCCATCATCGCCGCGCTGCGCCAGGGCACGTCCGACAACAGGATGTCGATCAGCAACAGGCCGCTGAAATCGGGAATGTCGTACATCAGGTTGATGCGTCCGGACGCCGGCAGCCAGTCAAATTGAATGCCGAAGGTGATGATCTGCAGCAGCCCGAGCCAAAACACCGGCACCGAGAAGCCCAGCAGGGTGACGGTCATCACCACCCGTTGCAGGGTGGCGTTGCGGCTCAGGGTCACCAGCATACCGATGGGAACACCAATCAGCAGGGCCAGGAAGATCGACAGAATCCCCAACTCCAGTGAGGCCGGCAGCACCTGCAGCAACTGGTCGGCGATGGCTTCACCGGAGTTGAGGGATACGCCAAAATCACCGCTTATCCGCTTAACCACGTAGGTGAGGTACCCCAGCACCGGGCCGTGATTCAGGTTGTAGTCATCCTGAATCTGCGTCATCTGGGTTGCGGTGGGATCGGCGATGCCAGACAGGTTGCTGGACAGTTCACCCGGCAGCGCCAGGGTGACCGCGTACACCACCGCAAACAGCATCAGGGTGGTGAGGACAAACAGATTAATTCTTCGTAGCAGGTAGTTAAGCATTATTCGACCCGTTTAACCTGGGCAAATTTGATACCGCCGACCGTGGTCAATATCGGTCCCTGAAGCTGGCGGACCCGTCCGAGCGTCCGGGTGGCGTGGGCCAGAGGCAGCACCGGAACCTGTTGCAGTACATGTTGCTCCAGTTGTTGGTATTGAATGCGCCGTTGGGCCCGGTCTTCGTTGTTGCGCGCCTCGCTCAGCAGGCGATCGAAGTCGCCGTTGCACCAGCGGGCGTGGTTGGTGCCGGAGACCAGTCCGCTGCAGCTCAGTAACGGGGTGAAGAAGTTGTCCGGATCGGTATTGTCGGCGTTCCAGCCCAGCAGTACCGTATCGTGTTCGGCTTGTCGCAGGCGGCTGGTAAACAGGTTCCAGTCGTAGCTGACAATGCGCACCTGTACGCCGATGGCCGCCATATCCTGTTGAATCAGCTCGGCAGTCTTGATGGCATTGGGGTTGTAGCTGCGGCCGATGGGCGGTGCCCAGATATCAAAGCTCAGGTTGCTCAGCCCCAGTCTCTGAAGCTGGGTTTTGGCCAGTACCGGGTTGTAGGGCTGGGTGGTCCCGCGATCCTGATAGGCCCAGGAGATCGGCGGCAGCATCCCCTGGCCATGGGCGGCGGTATTGTGGTAAACCGCCTGCAAAATTTTCTGCCGGTTTACCGCCATGGCCAGCGCCTGTCGGACCGCCAGCTGATCAAACGGGGGTTTCTGGGTGTTGAAAGCCCAGTAGGCCACATTGAATCCCGGCTGGGCTTCCAGCTGCAGGTCGTTATACTCCTGCATCAGCGACAGTTGCCCCACCTGTGGCAAAGCCGCGACGTCGCAGTCGCCACCAATCAGCTTGATCATGCGGCTGGTGGCATTAGGGGTGATGTCGTAGATCAGCTGTTCGACGCCGGCGGGCTCACCAAAATAGTTGGGGTGACGCCGGTAGCGGATGTACTGGTTCTTCTGGTATTTCACCAGCCGGAACGGACCGGTGCCAATGGGCAGGTAATCGATCTCCTCCATCCGCTGCTGCCGTTGCAACTGCGCGCCGTACTCCGCCGACAGCACCACGGCAAAATCGGTGGCGATGTTGGTGAGAAAGGTGGCGTCCGCTTGATGTAATTGAAACTCAACCTGATGGTCAGACAGCCGTTTTAGTGCCCGTACATTGTCGGCCAGCTCGATGCTCTGGAAGAAGGGGTACTGGCCGCCATTGATTCGATGGTAGGGGTGGTCGGTATCAATGAGGCGCAAAAAACTGAACAGCACATCATCGGCATTGAGCGGTCGGCTTGGGGTAAAGCGTTCATTGCTTTGAAACCAGACATCCTGGCGCAGGGTAAAGCGGTAGCTGAGGCCATCCTCAGAGATCTCCCAGCGGCTGGCCAGTTCAGGCACCAGCTGACCGCTGATGTCATCAAACCCCAGCAGACGGTTGTAGATCTGCTTGGAGCTGGCGTCCAGGGTGCTGCTGGAGGTGACCAGCTGCGGGTTGAACAGTTCTGGATTGGCTTCAGAACAATACACCAGCCCCGATGTCAGGGAGGAGTCGGTCTTGCTACATCCGAGCAGTGAGCCCAGAATCAGCAGCAGTGCGAGAGCACGAAAGTTAGCCATGTTTTTAACTGACGTCGATGCGATCGGACTAGTGTATCAAAGCTGGGGCTGGCGATCATTAGCTTGATTTCATAACAGATCATACTTTTTCAGGATCCCCCGCAACTGGTGGTAACTCAGTCCCAGTACCTCCGCCGTTCGTTTCTGGTTGAACTGGCTCTCTTCCAGCGCCTGTTTTAACAGGTTGACCTCAAAGTTCTGTACCGTGTCCTTAAAGTCCAGTGGCAGTACCGGCGCCGGATTACCGGCCGGAGGGGGGGCTGTGGCGACGTCCGCAGCCACCTCCCGAGTAACGGTCGGCTGCCGATCCTGGGTTTTGATTCTTTGCGCCGGTCGCCAGGGAGACTCAAACGGATCAAGGATGATCTGATGCACCGGCAGCGCGTCGTTGTTGTGGCGGTAGACACTGCGTTCTACCACGTTTTTCAGTTCACGGACGTTGCCGGGCCAGTCAAACTCCAGCAAGGTCTGCTGGGCCTTACTGGTGAAGCCGGGGAACATCGACATCGATAACTGTCGGGCCATGTTGATGGCAAAGTGTTCCGCCAGATGCAGGATGTCGTCGGTGCGCTCCCGCAGTGGCGGCAAGGTGATCACGTCGAACGCCAGCCTGTCCAGCAGATCGGCACGAAACTCACTGCGATCTGCCAGTGCAGGCAGATCTTCATTAGTGGCGCAGATCAGGCGCACGTCGGTGCGGACTCTGCGGGCACCGCCGACCCGTTCGAACTCGCCATACTCGATGACCCTTAGCAGTTTTTCTTGCACCAGCCCCGAGGTATTGGCCAGCTCATCCAAAAACAGGCTGCCTTTATGGGCCCGCTCGAAGCGCCCTTCATGGCGCTTACCGGCGCCGGTAAAGGCGCCGGACTCGTGGCCAAACAGTTCACTTTCCAGTAGATTCTCATTGAGGGCGGCGCAGTTCAGGGTGATGTAAGGCTGCTCCCAGCGCTGTGATAGGAAGTGCAGGCGCTTGGCAACCAGCTCTTTACCTGTGCCGCGTTCACCGATGATCAGCACCGGTTTGTCCAGCGGCGCCGCCTGGGACACATGGTCCAGCACGGAGAGGAAGGCGTTGGATTCGCCAATTAAGTTGTCTTGTTTGAAAGAGTTGGTCATCGGTCCCTGATGTAGCGTGATTTACTAATTATTAGTGGAATTCATAATAGGGCGTCCCTTGCTTAAAATAAAGCCTCATGAAAAGCAGTTTAAAAACAAGTGGTTAGCGATGGCAAAAAGTTGGCACGTTTCCTGTAACAGATACAGACACGAGGGCCAATTTAGACATTCAGAGGAATTTAATTATGGGTATTTTTTCAAGATTTGCCGATATCGTTAACTCCAACATCAGCGCCCTGCTGGACAAAGCGGAAGATCCGGAAAAGATGGTACGACTCATCATTCAGGAGATGGAAGACACGCTGGTTGAAGTTCGTTCCACCTCTGCCAAAGTGCTGGCAGAGAAGAAAGAGGCGATGCGTCGCATCGAGCGGGCCGAAGCTCAGGTCGAGGACTGGCAGAGCAAAGCCGAACTGGCACTGGGTAAGGATCGTGAAGATCTGGCCAAGGCCGCACTGATTGAAAAGCAGAAGTGCGCTGAGTTGGTGGAGACCCTGAAGCGTGAGCTGGTGTATGTTGAAGAGCAGATCGATCGCCTGAAGGAGGAGATCAACCTGCTCCAGGAGAAGCTTAACGATGCCCGTGCTCGCCAGAAGACCATCATTATGCGCAAGCAGACCGCGTCATCCCGTCTGGATGTGAAACGCCAGTTGGACACCGGTAAGATCGACGATGCCATGATGAAGTTTGAACAGTACGAGCGCCGGGTAGAAACCCTGGAGGCGGAAGTGGAAGCCCATGAACTGGCCCAGCCCCGCAGCCTGGAAGATGAGTTTGCCGCCCTGGCTGCGGAAGAGAAGATCAGCGACGAACTTGAGCAGATGAAGAAGAAGCTCAAGAAGAAGCAGGACTAATTAGGGAGGAGTCGGAATGGAAGAATTAATGGGTTTACTGATTGCGCCACTGATTATCTTTTTGTTAATCGTGGCTCCCATCTGGCTCATCCTGCATTACCGCAGTAAGAAGCAGTTGGCACAAGGGCTCAGCGACGAAGAGTATCAACAGCTCAATGCGCTGTTAACCCGGGCCGACAAGATGGGGGAGCGAATCGACACCCTGGAGTCGATTCTTGACCAGGAGTCACCGGAGTGGAGGACCCGACATGAAGCATGAGAAACGTCAATTGGTGCGTCTGCCGGATCAGGGCAAAGTTGCTGGCGTCTGTGCCGGCCTGGCCGAGCACTTCAACCTGGAAGTGTGGCTGGTTCGAATCGTGACTCTGTCGGCCATCTTGCTGACCGGTGTCTTCAGTCTGCCCCTGCTGCTGTACATCATCGCCTGGGTGCTGCTGGACAAAGGGGTGACCCCCACCAGCACCCATCACAATGAGCTGAAGACCAAGGTCTGGCAGGCCGGGGATTCGCCCAAGAAGGCGATGAACGAAGTCAGTACCCGGTTTCGAAACCTGGAACTGCGCCTCAGGCGGTTGGAAAAACACGTCACCTCGGACGCCTTCCACCTGAAACGAGAAATCAATAACCTCTGATGAAATCCGGTCCGGTTGCCCTGCAGCCGGACCGTTGCCGTTCTGACGGGAGTCGGTTCGGTCCCTGCCGACGTCACCCAAGCCATGGATTACGATACACGCCTATGAATCCTTTAAAACACCGGGTTAAACAACTAGGTAATCAACTGGAGGAGATCGCTCAGCGCGGACTGGATCGCCATGTCCGTCTCGGGGTGACCGGCATCTCCGGAGCCGGAAAGACCGCGTTCATCACCTCTCTGGTGAATCAGCTTCTGCACGGCGAATCACAGCTTCTGCCGGCCTGGCAGGTGATGGAGCAGCAGCGGTTTCTCGGTGCCCGCATTGCCCGCCAGCCCGATCTGACCCTGCAGCCGTTTGATTACACCGGCGCCCTGGACTGCCTGCAGCAGACGCCGCCGTCGTGGCCGCCCTCCACCCGCACCATCAGTGAGATTCGACTGGCACTGCGTTACCTGCCGGAAAAGGGGCTGGCAGGGCAGATTGGTCGCCCGGTGACCCTGTATCTGGATATCATCGATTACCCTGGCGAGTGGTTGCTGGATCTGCCTTTGCTGCAGCAGTCATTTGACCAATGGAGTGATGCCATCTGGCAACAGTTGCAGCGACCGGCCTGGAAAACCCAAACCCAGTCCTGGTGTGCCCGGGTGGCGGCGCTCAGCAGCGACGAAACCGACGGCGTTATCGCCGAGGTTGCCCGGGACTACGCCAGCCTGCTGCAGACCCTCAAACGCGAGTGCGGTGCCAGCCTGTTGCAACCGGGGCGGGCTCTGCTTCCCGGAGAACTGGCGGGAGCCCCGGTACTGGAGTGGTTTCCGTTGCCCCCGGCCATGCGCTCGAGCCTGGCCGAGGACAGCCCGCTGATACAGAGGTTGACCGAGCGTTACAGCGCCTATTGCGATCAGGTGGTTAAGCCCTTCTTCCGCCACTATTTTGCCCGTTTGGATCGTCAGGTGGTGTTGGTGGATTGCCTGACGGCACTGAATCAAGGCCGGGATCAGGTCGAGCAGCTGTCTCATACGTTGCAAGCTCTCAGCCACAGCTTCCACTACGGTCCCGGCAGCACCCTGGGGCGGCTGTTCCGGCCCAAGATTGACCGGGTGCTGTTTGCGGCGACCAAGGCGGATCACGTGACCGTAGACCAGCACCACAACCTGCTGCAGTTAATGCATAACCTGATGAAGGGCAGCCGTCGTCAGCCCCGTTACTTTGGCACCCGGATGGAAACCCTGGTGCTCAGCGCTATCAACGCCACCCGTCAGGGGCAGGTGGAGCGCAGCGGAAGTACAGTGGCAGTGATCTCCGGCCAGTCACTGGATGGCGAGTCCTGTGTGCGTTTTCCCGGTGAAGTCCCCACCCAGTTGCCCGAGCGACAGTTCTGGCAACAGCAGGGGTTTCGTTTCCGGCCCTTCTCACCCCCCGTTTGCGAGGCCGGCAGCGCCTTACCCCACATGAGACTGGACTACGCACTGCAGTTTTTATTAGGAGACAAGATGCGATGAAACCGATTCAGGAATCCCGGGAGTTTGACGCGGTGGAGCCGTTGCAGGCCTTGCCTGAAGAGGCCGAAGATCAGCCGTTGGACTCGGCGTTGTTGTCCACTGAGCCACCAAAGGCTGCCCGGGCGGGATTGTGGACCAAGGTGCTGCTGGGCAGCGGCCTGGCCCTGGTGTTGGCCGAAGCTGGCCTGACTCTGCAGGCGTCCTGGCACACCAGTCCGTGGCTGTTCGCCCTGTACGCCCTGTTTTTCTCTCTGGCCCTGGCTGGGTTGGTGCGTCTGACCGTCAAAGAGTGGCTGCGGCTCAGGCAGCTACGGGGACGAGCCAATCTTCAGGAGCAACTGCTGCCCCTGCTGACCAGCCAGCAGATGGGCGCCGCGGCGCCGTTGCTGGACCAGCTTCGCCAGGCCCTGCCACCGCAGTGTGATGACAACTGGCGTCAGTGGCAGAGCCGGGTTCAGGATCATCACAGTGACGCCGAACTGCTGGCGCTGGCGGAGTCGACTGTGGTGGCACCGCTGGACAAGCAGGCGGAGGCGATCATCTATCGCTATTCGGCGCAGGCGGCGGTGATGTTGGCGGCGAGTCCGCTGGCGATGCTGGACATGGCGCTGATGCTGTGGCGCAACCAGCGCATGCTGGATGAGCTGGCCAAACTCTACGGCGTGGAACCCGGCTATCTGGGGCGGGTGTCTCTGGTACGACAGATGCTGCACAACCTCATCTATGCCGGTGGCAGTGAGTTGATGGTGGATCTCGGCGGTCAGATGCTGTCGGCGGAACTGACCGGTAAGTTGTCCGCCCGGCTGGCTCAGGGAATGGGGGCGGGGCTGTTGACCGCCCGGCTGGGGTATCAGGCGCAGAAGTTGTGCCGACCTCTGCCTCAGACCGAAGCCAGACCCAGGCTGCTGACCCTGCAGGGCAAGCTATTGTCCGAGTTGACGTCATTGTCGGCTAAGGCGCTGCGGCAGGCTCGTGAACGCCAGTCATGTAACAAATAATTTACAACCGTAGTGGTGGGTTTTTAGGCGAAAAGGTGTTGCCGGCAGGTGGCTGGATTATGTTAGGGGGAGAAACCTGCACCCACCACAATAACGTATATAGGGTGCATTACGGGGAGTTAAGCAACATGGCTTCAAAGATGCATCCGGAGACGGCGGTGATCCATGCCGGCCATCTTCAGGAACCTCAAGGGGCGCTGGTGTCACCTCTGTACCAGTCGGCCACCTTTGTTTTTGATCGAGTCGAAACCGGCTCTGCCCGCTTTGCCGGCGAGCAGGACGGTCCCATTTATACCCGCCTGGGCAACCCGACGGTGGCCGAATTTGAGCGGCGCATGGCCGAACTGGAAGGCTATGACGGTGCCGTGGCCTTTGCCAGTGGCATGGCGGCCGTGTCGGCGGTGCTGCTGGGCCTGCTGGATCAGGGCGACCACCTTATCTGCAACACCTGTCTCTATGGCTGTACTCACTCTCTGGTGAGTGAGCAGCTGCCGCGTTTTGGCATCGAGGTCACCGCGGTGGACTTTTCCGATGTCGAGGCCATCCGTGCCGCCATTCGGCCCAATACCCGCATGCTGCTGCTGGAGACGCCGGTGAACCCTCACCTGGCGGTGTACGATCTGAAGACTGTGGCCAAACTGGCCGGGGCGCACCAGCTGATCTCGGTGGTGGACAACACCTTCATGACGCCGCTGTTGCAGCAGCCTAAGGTCCAGGGCATCGACATCGTTCTGCACAGCGCCACCAAATACCTCAATGGCCACGGCGACGTGATTGCCGGGGTGGTGTGCGCCGACCAGGTGCACCTGGAGCTGCTTCGAAGCCGTAGCCTTAAAGATATCGGCGGGGTATTGTCTCCCCACGATGCCTGGTTGATTCTGCGCGGCATGAAAACCCTGGCGCTGCGCATGGAGCGCCACAGCGCCAGTGCTCAGGTGGTGGCAGAGTTTCTGCAGCGCCATCCCGCCGTCACCCGGGTCTATTATCCCGGCCTGGATGGCCATCCGGGCAAGGCCTTGATTGGCACCCAGATGCGAGCCGGCGGCGGCGTGTTGGCGCTGGAACTGAACGCCGATTTCGAGCAGGCGGTGGCCTTCGTCAATCGTCTGTCCCTGTTCAAGATCGCGGTCAGCCTGGGCGATGCCGAATCCCTGGTGCAGCATCCGGCTTCCATGACTCACGCCACCTACGACAATGATGACCGGGCCAAAGCCGGCATTGCCGACACCTTGATTCGTCTCTCCATCGGTCTGGAGCACTGCGATGACCTGCTGGCGGATCTGACGCAGGGGTTGGCACCGTTAACCGCCAGCCTGGCCGAGGAGGTGTCATGAAGGGAACTAACTACACCGCCCGTCAGCCGGACGCGCAGGGGGTGATTCATTACCCCGATGAGGAACACCGGATCTGGAGTGAATTGATCGAACGTCAGATCGGTTGCATCGAAGGCCGGGCCTGCCCGGAATACCTGCTGGGGCTGGAGCAGCTGTCGTTGCCCCTGGACCGCATTCCCCAGCTGGCGGAAGTGGATCAGGTACTGCAACAGGCCACGGGCTGGCAAACCGCCCAGGTGCCGGCACTGATCTCATTCCAGCACTTTTTCGAGCTGCTGGCGCAGAAGCGGTTTCCCGTTGCCACCTTCATCCGTAACCGGGCCGAGTTCGATTACCTGCAGGAGCCGGATATCTTCCACGAGATCTTTGGCCACTGTCCGCTGCTGACCAACCCGGCGTTTGCCCACTTCACCCATACTTACGGAAAGCTGGGATTGGCGGCAACGCCCCAGCAGCGGGTCTACCTGGCCCGGCTGTATTGGTTTACCGTCGAGTTCGGGCTGGTGAACACCGACCAGGGACTGCGCATCTATGGCGGCGGCATCTTGTCGTCGCCCGGGGAGACCCGTTACGCCCTGTCGGACAAACCCGAGCGCCAGCCGATGTCGGTCATCGATGCCCTGCGTACGCCCTATCGCATCGACATCATGCAGCCTTTGTATTACGTGCTGGATGACATCGATGCCCTGTTCGACATCGCCAACCTGGATTTGATGACCCTGGTGGCCCAGGCTCGGGAATTGGGCCTGCACCCTGCTAAATTTCCGCCAAAACAACAAGCTGTGTAAAAAGGAAACCACACAATGTCTGAATTATCTCAAATGAAATGCGAAGCCTGCCAGGCGGGTGCTCCCCAGGTCAGTGACCAAGAGCTGGGGCAGTTGCTGTCGCAGATCCCCGACTGGCATACCGAAGTGCGCGATGGTGTCATGCAGTTGGAGCGAGTGTACACCTTTAAGAACTTCAAGCTGGCCTGGGCCTTTGCCAACAAGGTGGCGGAGCTGGCCGAAGCGGAGTTTCATCATCCCGGCATTTTGCTTGAGTGGGGCAAAGTCACCGTCACCTGGTGGACCCACGCCATCTCGGGGTTGCACCGCAACGACTTCATCATGGCGGCCAAGACCGATCAGCAGCTGGACTAGCCTGTTCGCGCCTTCGCTCCAGCACACCGTGCTAGACAGCGCCGCCTAAAGCGGCGCTTTTTTGTGCGCCAATTTTGTAAACAAATACTGACACCGTGGTCACCCAAGACGGTAAAGGGTATGATGTGTCCATTAGTGAACAGTCAGTTAGGAACCCTTTTATGCGCTTGGAAGTCAGTTGTGACGACCGCATCGGATTGGCCCGGGAGATACTGGAAGTGCTGGAGCAGCACCAGATCAACGTCAATGCCATCGACGCGGAAAGTCAGGGCTACATCTATCTGCAGCTGCCGGAGCTGAGTTTTGACGAACTCAGCGTGTTGCTGCCCATCCTGCGTAAAATCGAAGCCGTAAAGGATGTACGCACCGTTCCCTTTATGCCTTCTGAGCGAGAGCACTACGCTCTGGAGACGTTGTTGAGCACCCTGCCGGATGCGGTATTGTCCATCGATACCCGCCTTAAGGTGACCATGGCCAACGATTCTGCGGTGGCGGTATTGGGCACCCCTCGGGAAGAGGTGCTGAATCAGCCCCTGAGTAACTGGGTTCAGGGTTTTGGCTTTCAGCGCTGGCTGCAGAGCGACGAAGTCCTGCCCCAGGCGATTCGGGTGCAGGTGCAAAGCAGCGACTACCTGGCGGAGATGTTCCCGATTCATCTGCCGGAGGGCAACCATGAAGAGACCTCGCTGGCAGGGGCCGTGGTGGTGTTGAAATCCCCCTCCCGTGTCGGTAAGCAGTTCAACGCCTTGCGCAATCAGCTGACTGGCTTTGATACCGTTCTGGCTCAGAGCGACAAGATGAAGGCGGTACTGGATCAGGCCCGTCGCATGGCCCAACTGGAAGCGCCACTGTTGATCAGCGGCGAAACCGGCACCGGCAAGGAGCTCATGGCCAGGGCGTGCCACGACGCCAGTCTGCGTGCCGAGAAGCCCTTTGTGGTGATCAACTGTGCCTCCCTGCCCGATGCCGTGGCCGAGAGTGAACTGTTTGGCTTTGCCTCGGCCCCGGGTCAGCCGGTGAAGAAGGGCGTCATCGAGCAAGCAGATGGCGGCACCATTTTTCTTGATGAGGTGGCCGACATGTCGGCCCAGCTGCAGGTAAAGCTGCTGCGCTTTATTCAGGATGGCTGTTTTCGCCGGGTGGGGGACGATGAAGAGATTGCCGTGGACGTACGCATCATCTGTGCCAGTCAGCGGGATCTGTCCGATCTGTGCCAGCAGGGCCAATTCCGTGAAGATCTCTACTATCGCATCAATGTTCTCAACCTGATGCTGCCGCCGCTGCGGGAGCGCCCCAGTGACATCGTGCCGCTGGCGGAGCTGTTTCTGGAGCACTACAGCCAGCAGTTGGCCAGCACGGCCCGCCAGCTCTCTGGCGAGTGTCGCGATTACATTCGTAACTACGCCTGGCCCGGGAATGTGCGTCAACTTAAGAATGCCATCTTTCGGGCGGTGTCCATGGCCGAAGGCATGGGAGAGCTGCAGCCGGAGGATCTGAGGCTCCCCGCCTGGACCGAGGGCTTTGGTTATTTTGATCAGGAGTTTGAAGGGTCCCTGGAGCAGGCAGTAAAGCAGTTTGAGTCCAGCCTGTTGCGTCGGCTCTATCCCGCCTACCCCAGTACCCGTCAATTGGCCAAAAAACTGGGCGTGTCCCACACTGCCATTGCCAATAAATTGCGTGAATACAGCATCGGAAAAAAACGTAAGTAATTGACTAGAAATACAAATGCCACCCCTGTAAACCAGGGGTGACATCTTCTTCCCGCCCTAACCTTTCTGTGATCCCTGTCACGAAGCTCAATCTTTGTTAGCGTTTGGTTAATCGTGTCCGGTGTGCCACAGGCCACCGGCAGACCCTGCATCGGCTCAAAAAAATAGAAGGCCGAGCAGCAACAGCGCAATCAACAAGGGAGAAGACCATGGCGATAACGGATTACAATCCACTGGGAACCGACGGGTTTGAATTTGTGGAGTACACCGCCCCCGATGCAGAGGGGATTGAGAAGCTGAAGCAGCTGTTCGGTTTACTGGGGTTTACCGAAATTGCCAAGCACCGTAGCAAGCAGGCCTGGTTGTATCGTCAGGGCGACATCAACTTCATCATCAATGCCCAGCCTCACTCGCAGGCGGCCGAATTTGCGGCGTTGCACGGTCCGTCGGTGTGTGGCATGGCGTGGCGGGTGGCCGATTCCGCCAAGGCACAGGCTCACGCCATTGAGAATGGGGCAACGCGGTTCGAAGGCAACATTGGTCCCATGGAGTTGAACATTCCGGCGGTCGAGGGGATTGGCGAGTCGACGCTGTACTTTGTCGACCGTTACGGCGACAACAGCATCTACGATGTGGATTTCCAGTTCTACGATCAATGGCAACAGGCACTGGCTGCCAACGACAAGGGCCTGCTCGAGATCGATCACCTGACCCACAACGTATTTCAGGGCAACATGAACAAGTGGGCCGGGTTCTATGAACGCATCGGCAACTTCCGTGAGATCCGCTATTTCGACATTGAGGGCAAGCTGACCGGTTTGGTCAGCCGGGCCATGACCGGCCCCTGCGGCAAGATTCGCATCCCCATCAACGAGTCTTCTGACGACAAGTCGCAGATTGAGGAGTACCTCAGAGAATACAAAGGCGAGGGCATCCAGCACATCGCCCTGACGACCGAGGACATCTACCAGACCGTGTCTGATCTGCGCGCCGGTGGCATGGAGTTCATGCCGACCCCGGACACTTACTACGAAAAGATCGATCAGCGGGTCGAAGGTCACCAGGAGGACAAGGAGCGTCTGCGGGAGCTGCGTATCCTTATCGATGGTGCGCCGATGAAAGATGGCATTCTGCTGCAGATCTTCACTCAGACCGTCATTGGGCCGGTGTTCTTCGAGATCATTCAGCGCAAGGGCAACGAAGGGTTCGGGGAGGGTAACTTCAAGGCTCTGTTTGAGTCCATCGAGGAAGATCAGATTCGCCGTGGCGTGATCTGATTGGCGGGGCTCGCACGAGCCCCGATTTCCGCAAACCCTGGGGAGTTGCTATGCGTAAATGGATCAGTTTTCCACACAAAGAGGGCACGGTCTCCCGCCAGGCCCATGCCGATCTGCCGGAGCAGGCGATTTATGAGCGGGAAGCGGGTCGGGCCGGCTTCTTTGGTCCGGCGGCACACTTTCATCACCGGCATCCGCCCACAGGCTGGAGTGATTGGCAGGGGCCACTGAGGCCGCGGGCACTGGATCTCAATCGACAGCAGCAGCGCCACCCTGTGCCCTGGCAGGTGCCGGCATTCCTGCACAACAGCCACTGCCAGATGAGGTTATGGCACCTCGACCACAGCATGACCGAGCTGATGCGCAATGCCGATGGCGACGAGTTGCTGTTCATCCATGCTGGCCGTGCCGAGCTCTATTGTGACTATGGCCACCTGACACTGGAAACCGGTGATTATCTGATGTTGCCACGATCCACGATGTGGCGACTGGAGGTGCTTGAGCCGCTGCAGATCCTGATGATTGAGGCCAGCGGAGACAGCTTTCAGTTGCCCGACAAGGGCATCGTCGGTCCTCATGCCATCTTTGACCCGGCCATGCTGGACATGCCACGTATCAATGACGCATTCCTGGCTCAGCAGGACGAACAGCCCTGGACTGTCAAAGTGAAGCGCCTCGATGCCCTGTCTGAAGTTCGCTATCCCTTTAACCCCCTGGATGCCATCGGCTGGCATGGGGATCTGGCGCCGGTGCGCATTAACTGGCGAGACATCCGCCCGTTGATGAGTCACCGCTATCATCTGCCGCCCTCGGCCCACACCACCTTTGTGGCCAGTCGCTTTGTGGTCTGCACCTTCGTTCCTCGTCCGATTGAGAGTGATCCCGGTGCCTTGAAAGTGCCGTTTTACCACAACAACGACGATTACGATGAGGTGCTGTTCTACCACGCCGGCGATTTTTTCAGCCGTGACAACATCGATGCGGGCATGGTGACGTTCCACCCTTGTGGCTTTACCCACGGGCCCCACCCCAAGGCGTTTGCCGCCGGGATGGCCCACCAAAAGACCTTCACCGATGAAGTGGCGGTGATGATTGATACTCGGGATCCGCTGCAGTTGTCCGAGGCGGCCCAGGCCCTGGAAAACCCGGATTACGCCAGCAGTTGGCAAGTAAAAGAATAAGGAAATCCATATGAAATTAGCCACCTTGAACCGCAGCGGTCGCGATGGCGAGCTGGTGCTGGTGAGTCGTGATCTTCGCCATGCCGCCCTGGCCACCGACATCGCCTCGACCCTGCAACAGGCACTGGATCAGTGGCAGCAGCTGGCCCCCAGGCTGGAGCAAAGGTACCAACAGCTCAATGAGGGGGCGCTCATTGATGCCTTTGACTTCGATCAGACCCAGTGCCATTCACCCTTGCCCCGGGCCTATCAGTGGGCCGATGGCAGTGCCTACGTCAACCATGTGGAGTTGGTGCGCAAAGCCCGTGGCGCCGACATGCCGGAGAGTTTCTGGACCGATCCGCTGATCTATCAGGGCGGCTCGGACACCTTCCTGGCCCCCTACGAAGCGATCCGCATGCCCACTACCGACTGGGGAGTGGATTTTGAATCAGAGATTGCGGTGATTACCGATGATGTGCCCATGGGAGTCGAAGCTTCTGCCGCTGGGGAACACATCAAATTGCTAATGCTGGTTAACGATGTGTCCCTGCGTAACCTGATTCCCGGCGAACTGGCCAAGGGATTTGGCTTCTATCAGTCCAAACCGTCCAGCGCCTTCTCTCCGGTGGCGGTCACTCCCGATGAGCTCGGCGAGCAGTGGCGTGACGGCAAGGTTCACCTGCCTCTGGTCACCCACCTTAATGGTGACTGCTTTGGCCGCCCCGATGCCGGCGTCGACATGACCTTTGACTTCCCGACCCTGGTTGCTCATGCCGCCAAGAGCCGCCCCCTGGGCAGCGGCTGCATCATCGGGTCAGGCACCGTCTCCAACTACGATCGCAGCGCCGGCTCCTCCTGCCTGGCAGAGAAGCGGATGCTGGAGATCATTGAGCACGGCAAACCGGTCACTCCTTTTATGCAATTTGGCGATGTCGTTAGAATTGAGATGTTTGATTTAAGGCAAGATTCCATTTTTGGTGCTATAGAACAGAGACTGGTCGAGTCTTAAGGGGTCATCATTGCCGATGCTCAAATTGTACGGATACTGGCGCTCGAGTGCGGCTTATCGGGTAAGGATTGCCTGCGCACTCAAAGGGCTGGAGTATGAAAACATCTCGGTGAACCTGATTAACAACGGTGGCGAGCAGCACCTGCCGGCGTACGGGGTGTTAAACCCCAACCACCTGGTGCCCACTTTGCAGGACGGCGACCTGATTCTGAATCAGTCTCTGGCGATCATTGAATATCTGGATGAGGCGTACCCGGACAGGCCTCTGTTGCCCGATGAACCCACGGCCCGGGCCAAGGTCAGGGCGATGGCCCACAACATAGCCATTGATTGCCATCCGTTAAATAACCTGCGGGTGTTGAAATACCTGACGGTAGAGTTGGGGGTGGACGATGGGCAAAAAGCGAGGTGGTACCGGCATTGGGTCAAGACTGCCTTTGCCGGTTTTGAGCTGCAACTGGAGCAGACCTCGGGACTGTTCTGCGTTGGTGATGTGGTCTCCATGGCCGACGTCTGTCTGGTGCCCCAGGTCTACAATGCCGAGCGTTTCAATGTGCCCATGCAGGAGTATCCCTTGCTCAATGGCATCGTTCGCCGGTGCCGGCAGATGACGTCATTTGCCGAAGCGGCGCCGGAGAACCAGCCGGATGCGGTCGTCTGACCGCAGCCGGGGGCCGGATTACAGAGACTTCTCGGTGTCTCGCTGTTCGAGCAGAAAGTCCAGGAAGGTGCGGTCTGCCTGAGTCAGTGCCCGGCCGCGTTTCCAGGCCACATGCAGATCCATGAACAACGGCTCTTCAAAGGAGATCGCCTTAATCTGGGGGTCATTCTCCACCACCATCTTTAATACCGTGGTGATCGCAAAGCCCTGGCGCACAATGGAGCGAATCAGCTCAATCAGGTTGGTCTCAAACGCCAGTTGAGGCTCCAGATTATGGGCCTTGGCCAGTTGATCCATGCGCTCGCGGTGGTAATAGCCGCGCTTGAACATCACCAGTTCATGCTCCATGAAATCTTCAAAGTTCACCGACTCCAGCTCTGCCAACGGGTGGTCGAGGCTACAGGCCACGATCATCTCTTCCTTGGTTAGAGGAATGGTTTCCAGCGTGGTTTGAGCGTCTCCGTCGATGACGATACCGATGTCGATTTCGTCCCGCTCGATCATCGATTGAATCTCCCGTGTGCCCGCTTCAATCAGCGACAGTTTCAGCTCAGGGTAACGGTGATGGAACGCCATCAGCAGGGCAGGGAAGTAGTAGGAGCCGATCATCCCGGGCAGGGCGATGCGAACCTCACCCCG
This sequence comes from Ferrimonas sediminum, assembly GCF_900100175.1. GTDB lineage: Bacteria > Pseudomonadota > Gammaproteobacteria > Enterobacterales > Shewanellaceae > Ferrimonas > Ferrimonas sediminum. Next base: position 3,648 of record NZ_FNEM01000025.1, on the reverse strand, counting down.
GCCCAGTTGCTGCAGTCGGGTCATGGCCGATTCAGCCAGCTCGACCCGCGAAAGGATCTCTTTGGCATGGGGAAGCAGTTCTTGTCCCTCGGCAGTGAGTTGAACCCGCTTGTCCTGGCGATGCAACAACACCAGTCCGAGCTCGGTCTCCAGTTTTTTGATGGCCGTGCTGACTGCCGGCTGGGCGACACCCAGAATACGAGCAGCCCGGGTAAAACTGCTCTGTTCGGCGACGGTAACGAAATTGCGTAGTTGACGGAGGTCCATAACGAATTCTTGTTATTTTGAAGAATTAATATCAATGTTTTATTACTATGCCAAACAAATGCGCTCACGCCTATAGAATTCTGACTCTAACTTGAACGGGGTAGATCGATGACACAGACATGGAGTGATCTGGAGCAACATTTTTCAGGAATTTCCCACTTAGAGCACGCTATGGCGTTAATGGAGTGGGATCAGGCCACCCTGCTCAGCGACCGGGGGCAGGAGACCAGAGCCGAGGCCATGGCCGAGTTACAACTGGTGATCAACCGAAGGCTGCGCGATCCCGGCTTGCCCGATACTCTGTCTCAGCTGGGTCAGTTGCCGTTGTCGGCCAGCCAGCGGCGGATGCTGGAGTTGATGGTGCGCCGGGTTCGGGATGCGACCCTGTTGGACGACGAGTTTGTGCGTCGCAGGGTGACACTGTCCGTGGCCTGTGAAAACCGCTGGCGCCAGGCCAGAAAAGAGGATGACTTTTCTCTGTTCAAAACGGCATTTGAGCCAGTATTGGCGTTATTGAAGGAGGAGGCGGAGATCCGGCGCTCGTCAGCGCAGGCGCCACTGTATCAAGGGTTACTGAACAAATTTGAGCCGGACATCAGCCTGACGCAACTCAACCAGCTGTTTGCGCCTCTGAAAGATCGCCTTCCGGGTCTGATTGCTGAAGCGTCTGAGCGCAGCCGTGTCCGAAGTGTTGTGCCTTTGCCTGAGGTCGAAGTGAATCAGCAGCGCAAGGCTCTGGAGGCGTTGTTGCCTGAGCTTGGTTTTGATCTTGGCCGCGGCCGCCTCGATACCAGCACCCACCCTTTTAGCGCCGGAGTGCCATCGGATGTGCGGATAACCACCCGCTACGATAAGCAACAGCCGCTGTCCGCCCTCTACTCCATGATCCATGAGGCGGGACACGGTTGTTTCGAGCAGGGGATCGACGCTCGTTGGCACAACACGCCCATGGCCCGGGTGCAGTCCGCCGCCCTGCATGAAGCCCAGGCGTTGTCGTTTGAGATGCAGCTGGCAAGAGAGCCGGATTTCATTCAGTGGTTGTCGGAATTCCTGCAGCGCCACTGGGGGGCACACCCTGGCTTAGAGGCAGAAAACTTAAGTGCTCACATTGGCCGGGTGCAGCCAAGTTTGATTCGGGTTGAGGCTGATGAGGTGACTTACCCGGCGCACATCCTGTTGCGATTGGAGTTGGAGCAGGCGCTGATCAGCGGCGATCTGCCCCTGTCTGATCTGCCTGAGGCCTGGCGTCAGGGCATGCACACCCTGTTGGGAGTCAGCCCTGGCAACAATCGGGACGGCTGTCTGCAGGACATTCACTGGTGCTTCGGTGAGTTCGGCTACTTCCCCAGCTATGCGCTCGGGGCGATGGCGGCGGCGCAGGTGTTTGCCGGATTACGTCAGTCCCCACAGTGGCATCGTGGACCTGAAGATCGGGGCCAGTGGGTGCGCCAGCAGTTGCAGGCAGGGATTTGGCACCATGGAGGTGGCGCCGACTTGAATCAGTCTTGCCTCAACATGACGGGGCATCCCCTGTCTGCCGAGGCTCTGCTCAACCACCTGTCGGCCCGATACCTGGCCTAGGAATTGGAGTGGATGGTTTCTGCCCCTCTGGGGGCAGAACGAGCCAGGCGCCAAAACAGCCCCGAGGCGATAACGGCCAGCAGGGCACTGGTCATCAACACCAGCCGGGTATCCACCAGTGCCAGGGCGGCACCGACGATGGCGATGATGACATTGCCCAAACAAAACACCGTGGTCAGCAGCCCCATTAACTGTCCCTGGCCCTGGCTGTCTTGGGCGTGTTCCGACAGGTAACTCGGCATCATGGCATTAAACAGCGCAATGCCGATGCCGGCGGCGATGAAGCTGGCCAGGTAATCGCCGTTGCCATAGGGAAAACTGCCGATGGCGACGGCAAACAGCAGAACTCCCACTACCCCGGCGCTGACCAGGCCGAGCCAGCGTTTTACCTTCATGGTTGCCATTACGGCGGTGGCGATCATGGCTGAAGTCAGCAGTACCGTGGCCCAGGCTATCTGCTCGCTGTTGAATTGCCGGTACTCCACCAGCCATACCGGATAGAACTCGTAGAAGCCGTTCAGGGCCAACATCAGCATCAGGTAGCAGACAAAAAAATCCCGATAATGAGGGTGCTTCAGCAAACTCAGGCTGGAACCCTGTTGCCGGTACCGGCCTCCGGTATCCTTGGGCAGTGCCAGCAAAATCAATCCGGTTGCCGCCGCGCAGGCGGCAGCGGCAACCCAGAAAGCCAGGCTGGCACCTAGTGGCAGTAAAAAGCCTCCAACAACCGGGCCGATAAGGTATCCGGCATACCCCATGGCGCTCAGATAGGAAAAGGCGCGGGTTCGATCGATTTTGGGGTGCAGGTCGGCGGCAATCGCTCGGGCGATGGCCAGGTTTCCTTCAAACAGCCCGGTCAGTAGCCGGCTGGCAGTAAACAGCAGAAAGCTGCCCTGTTCAATGGCAAAGGCGGTCAGTCCATAGCTCAGCGTTGCGCCGAGCATGGTCCAGCTAAGTACCCGTTTCCGTCCGAGTCGGTCGGACCAGGCACCCAGATAGTTGCTGCCAATCAAAATGCCGACAGGGTAGATGGCCAGTACGGCCCCCAATAGCAGTTTTTCCGGGATGCCGGCAAACTGGCTGATCGGATGTTGAAGATCCAGAAACAGAGGCGCAAGGATAGGGTAGGGCAGGGCAATACCACACACACTGATCAGGGTGATCAACAGAGTGACGCCAAAGGTGTAGTAGGGACGGCTGTCCATCGCCTCGCCTTTTGTAAACTATTGTGTTTACATACTGGGCTGAAACAGGACAGATGTAAAGCGCCGTGGTGAACGGAGCCGGTAGCGGTTGTCGTCGATCTTACTCGTCGCCAAATATTTTAACTATGGTGTCCGAGGGGATTAGATCCAGGTGGCCACCTTCATCAAAGCACCAGCCTTTGATGTAGCCCATTGATTTCATTCGTTCAAAATTATCAATGATAGCGGCAGCCTCGGCATCGGCAGCGGCGGCATCCACGCCCTGTACATGCCTCAGGTACTCGGCAATGCTGCTTTGGGATGCGGATTGAGAGATACTGCTCATGGTTCATCTCCGTGTGAAGGCTAATGTAAACCTAGTACGAAAGCGAAGTACGGGCAGATGATTTTTTAATTTATTGTGTGACGAACGCAGGGATCAATTGGTGGCGGTATCGGCAGTGGTTCTGATCTTCAGGCACAAAAAAAGCGAGTCGTTGGACTCGCTTTTTTTGATAGATGTGGTGGGCGATACCGGGCTTGAACCAGTGACCCCCTGCTTGTAAGGCAGGTGCTCTCCCAACTGAGCTAATCGCCCACAGCAAACTGTGGTGAT
>NZ_FNEM01000027.1 GCF_900100175.1 Ferrimonas sediminum | reverse complement strand
ATTAAAGACACTGGGTACCCGCGTGCGCGGGCACGACGGAAGGTTGTAACGGGATGAGGGCAACACTCGACTCCATGGCGTCCACCTCAATCAGTCACACCACCACCCCCTCTCCGTGTCGCCCTTGCGAACGCGAGGGCCCAGTGGCTTTGGCTCTCCCGCCCGCCAGATTAAAGACACTGGATACCCGCGTACGCGGGCACTAGCCAAATGGCGGGTTTGGCGCAAAGGCGGACTAATCCCCGTCGCGTCGCTTGTATGGCGACACCACATTGGGTATTCTGCGCGGCTTTTCTTCGACGACAGGCAGGCTATGACACACTCCAGCATCGCGGGTTTTGATTTCGGCACCTCCAACTGCGCCATTGGCGTGATGGCCGATGCGGCGGTTCAACTGGTGGAACTACCGGCTCACGGCCGTTACATGAGTTCGACCCTGTTTGCCCCGCAGCGAGAGATGATGACCGCCTGGCTGTTCAAGCAGCTGCAGCAGCAGCAGTTGCACCAGCCGTTCCAGCAGGCCCGCCGCGGCCAACTTCCCGCCAGCACCCGCGCCATGAACGAGCTCAAGCTCGATGGCTACGGCGACTCACTGGAGTTTGGCACCAGCGCCCTGGCCCACTACCTGGAAGACCCCGCCGACTGTTACTACGTCAAGTCACCAAAGAGTTTTCTCGGTGCCAGCGGCCTGTTACCGCCGCAGCAACAGCAGTTTGAAGACGTGGTTGCCGCCATGATGTGGCATCTGCTGTGCCAGCTTGACCAGGCCGGTCAAAGCCGCCCCGACAAGGTGGTCATCGGCCGACCCATCAACTTTCAGGGCCTGAACAGCGACGACAGCAACCGCCAGGCGCTGCAGATATTGCAGAACGCCGCCCGCTTTGTCGGCTTTAAACAGGTGGAGTTTTTGTACGAGCCCATGGCCGCCGGCCTGGCCTACCAGCAGCAACTGGCCGAAGAGCAGAAGGTGCTGGTGGTAGACATCGGCGGTGGCACCAGCGACATCTCTCTGGTCACCATGGGCCCGGACTACCTGCAGCAGCGCAACCATCAGGATCTGGTGCTGGGTTACGCTGGCGTCCGGGTCGGCGGTAACGATTTCGACATCGCCCTCAACTTCCAGAGTCTGATGCCCCATCTGGGCTCGCGGCTGATTCAGCCCAGTGGCAAGCCAGTGCCGATCAAACCTTACTGGGACGCCGCCGCCATTAACGACCTGTCGTCGCAAACCCGCTTCTACGACACCGATACCCGCCGGTTGCTGGACAGCCTGAGGCGAGAGCCCGAACTGGCCGAAGTGGGCCGGTTGCTGACTCTGGCCAACGAACGCCAGACTTATCAACTCAGCGCTTACGCCGAGCAGGCCAAGATCGCCCTCAGTGATCAGGCCGACACCCAGGTGGATCTGGGCTTCCTCGAAGCCGGCCTGCTAGCCCGGGTCGACCAGGCGCAGTTCGAAACCAGTGCCGAAAAAGCCCTGGATACCATCGGTCGCCTCGCCGACGACGCCATCGCCCAGGCAGGCTGTCAGCCGGACGTCATCTTTATGACCGGCGGGACCTCCAACTCACCACTGGTGCAAGGGTTCTTCCGTCAGCGCTACGGGCTGCCGCTGGTGGCCGGTGACAACTTTGGCAGCGTCACCACCGGCCTGACCCTGTGGGCCAATCACATCTATTGCTGATCCACCCCATCCTGCCGATTCCCCGGAGCGCCTGACCCATGCAGGCGCTCCCCTTTGCCCTTTCACCACTCCCTCCCAGGGTGATTTTCCGTTACCCTGTGCGTTGCTGTTTGAAAAACAAAGGATTACTCAATGATGATGCGGATTCTCTGTGGCGGATTGCTGCTGACGCAACTGCTGCAACCGGCCCTGGCTGCCGACATCGGTAAGGTTCCCGTGGTGGGCGGCCTCTACCACGCCAGCCACATCATCAAGGGGCAGATTCTCGATACCAGTACTCTGGTGGCCACCACCACCCGCGATCTGACCCTGTTTACCATTGGCGGCACCACATTAGACACCTACATCCTGACCCTGCCGCTGGACAGCGCCACCAAGGGCCGGGTGATCGGCCGCCTGACCAATCCGATGTACGCCATTCAGCTGGGCCACTTCCTGTACATGTTTAAAGACCGCTACGGCGGTTACGACAGCGAGGATCGGTTCAAGACCTACCTGAAGCAGCAATACTCAGCCGACGAACTCAAACGCTATGAACATTCGCTGTTCAGCATCGAAGAGCCGGTTGCCGCTGCCGCCGAGCCACAGGCTGAACTGGTAAACGATAGACTGATTGCCACCCTGGTGTCGCTGTACGACGCCCTGTTCAACAACGACGAATGGGTACTGGGCCGTCACCTGCCCGATCAGTACCGCTACCTCGGCGACAGCGCCGCCGACCGGGCGCTGATCCAACGGGTACAGCCTCTGATCATCGGCCTGCTGACCGATTTTGAAGCCCAAATGGCCCCGGGGGAGTTCAAACACGCGGTCGCCGCCATCATTGCCGACGCGGCACCGGAGCGGGCCGGCTCAGTCAACAACAAAGCCGAAGCCGTCACCATTACCCTCATCGACTTTGTCCGCTATAACGTGCTGAAAAACTACCGGCAGTTTGCCCTGGAACAGAAGCGCATCGACGCCTTCAGCGACTGGATGCAGCTACAGATGGACGACGATCCCGACGCGCTGCTGCGGTTTTTGAACAGCCAGGATCAGCGGGGCTTTGCGGTACAGGTCGCGGTCGATGGCCTGCAGCAGGGGCTGATTCAGGCGCTGGTCACGCCCACACCGACGCCCTTTATCACCCACGCCCTGGCCAACTACCGCCAGCGAAGCCACTACCGCCCCCACAACAACAGTGTGGTGGAGCCTGAGCACCCACAGCAGCTGGATTACCTGAAGACTCGGGCCGAGAGTACCGATCAGGATCCCCACTACCTGCCGTTTTTCAAAACCCTGTACCGCACTCAGCCAACGGCGATCACCGAGCACGGGGCGTCGACCACCCCCACCATCAGTGTCCGCAACCTGCCCATCATCAAAACCGGCGCCACCGTGGCCGGCCCCGGAGGCACCGGCATTCCCAATTTTCACTTTGTGGACCGGGACAAGGATAGGGCCTACTACTTTTTCGGCAACGATGCCTTGCAGCTGGAAAAGCTGTTTCAGGACCACGGTGCCAAAACCATGTTTGATCGCCTGCCCCACCTAAAAACCATGAGTTGCAACGCCCAGTACGACTGGAATGCCCAGATCAGCTACGATGCACTGGTGAATCTGGGGCTGGGAGAGGCGGTTCGCGACTTTGGCGAACGCCGCTGCGCCGGCGAGCTGGCAAGGCGCGCCCAGGCCGAGCCGAAGATTCGCGCCGAACGCCGCGCCCTGATCGAGGAGATCGAGCACTACCAGCAGCAGAGCTGGTGGGCGCCGCTGGCCAAGCTCAGCCGCAAGCGACTGATCAAAGAGCGGCTGGGAAAACTGGCGGCGTTGTCGGAACAGGGCATGCCTGATTACCTGCTGATGTACCTGCCCTGGCCGGATCACTTCGCCCACTTCAAAGGCCCCTTCAGTGATGAGATCATCGCCCCCACCGGCGAGCTGAACCGGCTCGACTATTGGCTCGGCCGTTATACCGAGCTGTATCAGCAGTCCGGCATCTACGATCAAACCCTGTGGGGGATGGCCGGCGATCACGGGCTGGCGCCCATCTACTACGCCCTCAACCCGGAAGTGGAGGTGTTGCAGGCACTGGAAACCGAGCTGGGTTACCCGTTGGCAGTTCGCAAGATCTCCTCCGACGAAGGGGAAGGCCCCAAGATCACCAACGCCCACCATTACCCCAGCAACCGCGAGCTGGATCTGGTGATCGCCTCCACCGCCGGCGGCAACTTTATGCTGGATCTGTTCAACGCCCGCAACGGCTGGCAGACCCAGCCTCTGTACCATGAACTGATCCACTGGACCCCGCTGCAGGCTCCCGAGGGCAGCAGTGTCGACCTGATCGACGCCACCGCCCGCCGCCTGCACGACTCGCTGGATTACCTGGCCGTCAGAGAAACCCCCTGTACCCCGGATCGCTGCACCCTGCGGCTGGTGGGCTACCGCAATGGCGTTCGCCAGGATGAGATCATTCAGCGCCGCGGTAACCGTCTGTTCTACCGCCGCGCCGATAACCGGGGCCAACCAATATTACTGGATGTGGCGCGCAGCAACCCCTATCTGGCGCCATTATCCGGGCACCTGCAGGCGGAGAAACAGCGGCTTCTGCGCCGCTGCCTGACCCAGGCAACCCTGGCCCAACCCGACAGCTGGTGCACCGATGCCCAGTGGCGCACCCTGACCCAGTTTGGCCCCCGTCCCGATTCGGTAAACCAGCTGGCGCACCTGTACGATGAGGATCGGGCCGGCACCATCAACCTGTTCCCGAAAGAGGGGGTCGGTTACAACACCCTGGTGCCCGGGCGCCACGCCGGTGAGCACTATCTGGAGAAAGACGCCTTTTTGGGGTTCTGGGGCACACCGGTCACCGGCAACACGCCACTGCCCGCGGCGGTTAACGGCTCACTGGCGCCAACCTTGTACCAGTACCTGACCGGCGAACCGGTGGTGGCCGGCGAGGATGGCTGGGGCTTTCCCTCACTGTGGCCACAACTGCAACAGTGACCGCAACGGCTTTATGGCTCCGCGGCACCCAGGGTGGCCACAACCACAAAAGGATGGATTTTTAGCCATTTAAACTTTAAGCCCAGATCAGATCACTGTTTTTTAAACTTTAAGTTACGAATTTCGGGCCATAAACCGGATTTTTTGCTAGAATCACCGCCCAATAAATTTTCATAAGTTCAGTACAGCGGACCCGGTCCCTGTCTTTTGAGGTTCATTGGATCATGAGTAACAAGTTCGTCATCACCTGGGACAACATGCAGATGTATTCCCGTCAACTGGCCGAGCGCCTTCTGCCGGCAGATCAGTGGAAAGGGATCATCGCCGTAAGCCGTGGCGGCCTTGTACCATCAGCGATTCTGGCCCGTGAGCTCGGTATTCGCCACGTCGATACCGTTTGCATCTCCAGCTACGATCACAACCACCAGCGCGACCTGACCGTGGTTAAACAAGCCCCGGGCGACGGCGAAGGCTTCATCGTCATCGACGATCTTGTGGACACCGGCGGCACCGCCGAGATGATTCGCCAGCTGTATCCTAAAGCCCACTTTGTCACCGTTTGCGCCAAACCTGCAGGCAAACACCTGGTAGACGACTATGTCGTCGACATTCCTCAGGATACCTGGATTGAGCAACCCTGGGACATGGCCGTGACCTTTGTGGATCCTCTGGTCAAGGGCTAACCTTGCCGCGCAGGGACGCCCGTCCCTGCGCCTTGCCCTCTCACCCTGCTTTCTCTCCCGCATTCAGACACTTGAACTAGATTTACGCGCCTTGACAGTGCCTCCATCCAAGATATCGATGGATTCAATCTAAATATTCTACCCATATTCACTGGTGAACCGTTTTTCCAGTAACTACCTTTGAGTAACAGCCCTTTTTTCAGGCTCGCCCCCCCAGTCTTTGCAACGAAGGATGTGACCATGTCGCTTAAAGGTTCCAAGACCGAGCAAAACCTGAAAGACGCCTTTGCCGGTGAATCGCAAGCCAACCGACGTTACCTCTATTTCGCCTCCAAAGCCGACATCGAAGGTTATAACGATGTGGCGGCGGTGTTCCGTTCCACAGCAGAAGGAGAAACTGGCCACGCACATGGCCACCTTGAGTACCTGGAAGAGGTGGGCGATCCCGCCACCGGCCTGCCTATCGGCGCCACCGAGCACAACCTCAGGGCCGCCATTGCCGGCGAGACCCATGAGTACACCGATATGTACCCGGGTATGGCCAAGACCGCCCGCGACGAGGGCTTCGACGAAGTGGCCGACTGGTTTGAAACGCTGGCCAAGGCCGAGCGCAGCCACGCCAACCGCTTTCAAAAAGCCCTGGATAACCTGGATGGCTGAGCCATCTTCGACGTCAAGTTTCGCTAACCCGAGCTAAGGAGGCCATCAATGGCCCACAGGGAAGGCAGTCTGGACGCTCCCACTCGCCATCCGCTGGACTGGAAATCAGCCAGCTTCTACGACCGGCAATCGCTGGACCACGAGTTGGAGCGGGTATTTGATATCTGCCATGGCTGTCGCCGCTGCGTCAGTTTGTGTCAGGCCTTCCCTACCCTGTTTGATCTGGTGGACGACTCCGACACCATGGAGGTCGATGGCGTCCGCAAAGGCGATTACGCCCAGGTGGTCAATCAATGCTATCTGTGCGACCTGTGTTACCTGACCAAATGCCCCTATGTACCGCCCCACGACTGGAACGTGGATTTTCCGCACCTGATGCTGCGGGCCAAAGCGGTGCAGTTTCAAGAGTCACCGCCGCCCTTTCGCGACCGGTTGATGACCAGCACCACCGCCGTCGGCAAGCTGGCGACATTGCCGCTGGTGGACGTCACCGTCAATGCCCTCAATCGTTCCGCCGGCTTTCGCAAAGGGCTGGAGGCCACTCTGGGTATCGACCGCCGGGCCACCCTGCCCCAGTACCACCGCCACACCCTGCGCCACCGTACCCGGCCACTGGCTCAAGAGATCGACCCCGAACCGGCCGGCGAAACCACCGGCAAGGTCGCGCTGTTTGCCACCTGCTATGGCAACGCCAACCGGCCGGATCTCGGCGAAGATTTCTTTAAGGTGTTTCAGCACAATCGTATCCATATCGAGCTGGTGCCCGACAACCACTGCTGCGGCATGCCCAAGCTGGAGCTGGGGGACCTGGACAGTGTCGACGCTTTAAAACAGCAGAGCATCCCCATACTGGCCGATCTGGTTCGCCAGGGCTTTGACCTGATCGCCCCGGTGCCCTCCTGCGTACTGATGTTCAAGCAGGAACTGCCGCTGATGTACCCCGACGACCCCGACGTTGCAGCGGTGCAGCGGGCGTTCTTTGATCCGTTTGAATACCTGCATCTGCGCCACAAAGCCGGGCTGATGAACACCGACTTTGCCCATGAACTGGGCGATGTCAGCTATCACGTCGCCTGCCACCTTAGGGTGCAGAAGATTGGCCTGAAAACCCGGGACATCCTGCAGCTGATCCCCGGAACCCGCATCGACGCCATCGAGCGTTGCTCCGGTCACGATGGCACCTACGCCCTGAAAGTTGAAAGCTACGACCACGCGGTCAAAATCGCCCGACCGGTGGTACGAAAACTGGCGCAGCAGTCCTCTCGCCACCTGGCCAGCGACTGCCCCATGGCCAGCGCCCACCTGGCCTCCCTGCAGGAGGGAGAGGCGGAGCCCAGCCACCCGATGACCCTGCTCAGGCGCGCCTATGGGTTGTAATCCTTCGGAGTTCACTATGAGTAAACTGACCCGGGACCAGCTGTGGTCTCTGGAAACCTATGCAGAAAAACGGCCGCAGTTCCGGCGCCAGATCATGGAGCACAAACGGCTCAGACAGCTGCTGCTTGGGGAGCACATCCGCCTCAGCTTCGAGGATGCCCTGACCATCCGCTACCAGATTCAGGAGATGCTGCGCATCGAAGGGATTTTTGAGCGAGCGGGCATTCAGGAGGAACTGGATGCCTACAACCCGCTGATCCCCGATGGCACCAACCTCAAAGCCACCATGTTGATTGAGTACACCAATGTCGATGAGCGCAAACAGCGGCTTAAAGAGTTGGCGGGCATCGAGCACACCCTGTGGCTTCAGGTGGGCGACGGTCAGAGAATAATGGCCATCGCCGATGAAGACATGGCCCGCAGCGAGGCCGAAAAAACCTCCAGCGTGCACTTTCTTCGGTTTGAATTCCCCCCCGATGCGATTATCGACATCAAGCAGGGCGGGCCGCTGCGCTGCGGCATCGATCACCCTCAGGCCGGGGTCCCTGAGATCACCGCGCCGCCGGAGGTACGCAATGCCCTGGCCCGGGATCTGGAGATGCATTACGCCAGCTAGGAGGCATCGCCAGCCACCAGCCACTGACGCTGAATCATCTCGGCCAGATGCTCGGGCTTCAGCCTCACCGGCCGGTCACTGATCCCTCGCAGCGGCAGGCGCAGCGTTTGCAAGCTGGCCAGCTCCGCCGCCGTCAGCTGCCGGTACTCCACACCGGCTGCCGTCGGCCAGATGGCCCAACAGGCCATCGCTCCCTGGTCGACCTGCAGCTCCTCATCACTGCCCTGAATCAACCGCTGTCCGCCAAGCCACAACGCCTCGATGCAATAGGAGGAGGCCACCAGGGTCAACCCGGAATTCAACCGCCACGGTGGCCGCGACGATCCCCCCTCCAGCAGCCACCGCTGACACCGGGACAGGTTCAGCGGCGGGCTATCGTACGCGTAATAGGCACCATGCCAGCCCCACTCCCACTGCAGCAGCGCCGGCAGGAAAGGGTAATCGGCAAACAGGGCCGCACTCTGGGGCTGTCCCCTTAACCAGGGCAGTAATTCGGCCCCCACCCGCTCCAGGCTTTGGCTCTGGGGCAATGAACCCGCGCAGTTGCGGCAGATGGTCAGCATCAGCTCCTCCCCCAGCAGGTAGCGGCACACCCCAAAGGTACTCAGCAAAGCCTGTACCAGGGCGCCGGCGCGGTTTTGCCGGTAGACCTCCAGGGCCTCGTCCAAACGAATGCCATCCGCCAGAGGCTGGAACCCTTGCTCTCCGTGCAAACGGTGGTACTCAAGCGGATCCCTGACCCAGCTCATATCGCCTCCTGCCGCTGCAGCAACGACCTTGCCCGGTCGGCCTCTTGCAACAGCACCGACAGCGGCGGAATGTCGTTGTCCCACTCGATGATCGTCGGCCTGGGGCCCATGGCGGCGATTACCCGGGCATACAACTGCCACACCGGCTCACTGACGCTGCTACCGTGGGTGTCCACCAGCACATTCTGGCGTCGCTGATAGCCGGCCAGATGACAATAGGCCACCGCCCCCAGGGGGAACTGGCGCAGCAGCGCCATGGGGGACAGCCCCAGGTTATGAGCGGTCACATACAGGTTATTGATGTCCAGAAGCACCCCGGCTCCGGTGCGCCGATGCAGCTCACCGAGCAACTCCCCCTCATCCAGGCAGTCGTCGGCATAGGCCAGATAACGGGAGATGTTCTCGATGATAAAAGGCAGCCCGGTGGTGTCCTGAATGCGATGAATGGCGGCCATCAACGGTGGCACCATCTCCGGGCAATAGCGAATCGGCAGCAGATCATGCACCCGGCCGCCGGGGAGCTGACTGACGCTGAGGTGATCGGACACCGCAATGGCACCCAGCTCTGAAGCCATACGGGCCAGGCGTTTCAGATAGTCATCATCGGCCCCACCGGAACCCAGTGACAGACCCACACAGTGCAGCACCACGGGATGACGCTGTGCCACCTGCTGAAGCAATCGGTAATGGGGGCCTCGCAGTGCCAGGTAGTTGTCTGCCATCACCTCAACGAAGGGCAGCGGCTGTCGCCGCTGCAATACCTGCTGCAGGTGTTGCTCCCGCACACTGATGCTGACGCTGTCCGACTCGATCCCGGGCAGACGCCCCGGGGTCATGACTTATCCATCCCCTTGGCGGGTTTCACCTTGGCCACTTTGCCACCAATCTTCTTGCAGGTGCCTTGAGGGACGTACACCCACTCCTCGGGGCTGTTGTCGGTCTTGGCCTGTCCGGCACAACCATGGCTGCCGTCGAGGGCACCGCAGTCATTCATGCCCTTTTTGGCGACTCCGGCGCACTTCTCCCAGGCCTCAGGCTGATCGGGTACCGCCTGGGCATGGTTGGCGGCGACGAGAAGACCAACCGACATCAGGCCGGCGAGTGTTGCATTCAGGGTTTTGCGCTTATCCATTGCCTATCTCCAGTTCAACACAGAGGGTTCAACTAGAAGATAGGGGTTTGAGCAAAACTCTTACTCAATTGCTGATAACAATATGATCCATCGATAGACCATAAGTGCATTAATTCAGGCGGCCTGCCGCAGCTGAATCAGCCATTGGGACAGTTCGTTGCGGGTGGGAATCCGCTTATCGGAGTGACCCAGCAGTTGCGCCAGGGCATAGCAGTATTGGTGGTACAGCTCGATGTCGCAGCAATCGGTATCACCTTCATCGATGTTCACCATGGTACCGCGGACAAAGTTGCGAACCAGTGAAACACGGTCATACCCCTTCATCTCGCCCATCTCGCGGATGAGGTCCTTGTTCCACTGGTTGTAGTCATTCCAGGCTTTGTTGTACGCAGCCTGGTAATACTCACCGGCCTGCTCCAGCAGATCGGTGTTGGGTATCACTCGGGAGATCACAAAACGATCATTACACAGCACGTCACGCATGCGCCAGCAGTGATGGTACAGAAAACGGTGCAGCGGATCGGCGTAAGTTTCTTCATCCTGCTGGGCCTGCTCGAAAAAATCTCGGAACTCGGCGATGGCTACCGCAACCACCAAATCCGCTTCATTGGTAAAATGGTTGTACACCGTGCCCTTGGAAATTTGACTGGCCTTGACCAGATGTGAACGAGCCAGGTTAAAGCTCTTTTGTCCCCGCAAACAGCGCTGTGCTACGGAAACCAGAAAATTGCCCCGTTGTTCCCAATTGCTCATGGCCGGCTCCAGTTTTTTAATGTTGAAACTCACAGTTACACCATAGCAACCTTTGGTCATACCGAATATTGAGTAATACTTGGGGCATCATTTGCAAAGCGAATACACCATGCTCAAAGTCGAACTTTTAGAGAGTTTCATCGCTGTCGCCGAAGCCGGTAATATGTCAAAAGCAGCCGATCGCGTTTGTCGTACCCAGTCCGCGCTGAGCCTGCAGATCAAAAAGTTGGAAGAGAGCGTCGGCCAGTCGCTGCTGGAGCGCGATAACCGTGGCACCAGCCTGACCGAAGCCGGTGAGAAACTGCTCAACTACGCCTATAAAATGGTGCAGTTGAACTCTCAGGCACTGGATGACCTTAAGGACACCGATGCCAAGCAGATTATCCGCCTCGGGGTACCCACCGACTATGTGAAGTGGTATCTGGAGAGTGGCCTGATTGAGTTTATTCGCGAGTTTACCAATCTGTCGCTGGTGATCGACACCGACGTCAGTGGCAACCTGTTCAAGCGTCTGCAAAATGGCGAGTTTGACGCCATCATTGCCACTCACTGGCATCCACAGCCCCACGGCGATCTGCTGTTTGAGCGCCGCTTTGTCTGGGCTGCCGCCAAAAACGGCAACGCTCACAATCGCTCAACGGTGCCCATGGCGCTGTATCCGGAAAACTGCCCCATCCGCGCCCAGGTATTCGCTAACCACAACATCTCCATGCGCCCCATCAATGTGCTGCTGTCGACACCGTCGCCCCAGGCATTATGCATGGCGGTGGAAGACGATCTGGTGATTGCCCCCATCGCCGAGTTCCGCGTCAACGACAAGATGCAGGTACTGGATGCCGATGAGCACAAGTTGCCGCCGCTGCCGATGTTCAACGAGTCGTTCTACATCAACCCGGCTTCGGAAACCAAGGCGCTGGAACAGCTGCGGGCCTTGCTGAAAGCCAACATCAGCAAGATGGTTCTCAACCCCAGTTAAATCGTCCCCGGCTCAAAAAAAGCCCCGCTGTCTGCGGGGCTTTTTTATGCCAGCACGTTCTGTCACCGCCGTGAACAGGAAGACCCGGTGTCGACGATTTCTGCCCCTGGGTGTCACCGGCCACTGGATAGCTGCGTCCACCCTGAAAAAACAACTCCCCCTTTGCTCCCCCTCAAAGCCACAACAAAAAAGTGCGCCGCAACAAGGTTGCGGCGCACTTTTAGGACAGGGCTCGATGACCCGGCATCACATTGAGATCGATGCAGGAAGGTCTTGATGATGATGATGAAACCGCAAACATAGCTCCCTTAATGCCCGGCACATCGAGCCCCCAACCGCTGCTCTCTCCTTCAGCGGTAACCCGGGGAAACACTCTCCCTAACCGGTGTTCACCCGGCCCAATAGCCAGGAACATCCGGTGTGAACTCAAACCATCACTGCAAAGGTGCCACCGCCAGCCATAAGAGCCGCTATGGCCAGGGCCTGCGCGTGTTCGACTGTTACCATTTTGGTTTCTCTCCAGATTTAAGTGTCAGTTCACACCTACCACCAGGCAGGAAAAGACAAGATTCAGAACTTGGTCTTGGTCAGATCACAACGGATCTTCTCGCCACGCATGGCCGGAGTGTCAGGACGCTCGGCGGACTCACACAGGCGGGTGGTGCCGTAGTCATTGCGCTTGTCGTTGGCGTTGGATCGTGCCCACACGGTGACAATCGCCTTCTCTTCCGGCTTGGCGTGGCAGTTGGCACCGTTATAGTTAAACGCGTGGATGGTGTTCTGGTGGAAGTACGCCAGATCGTCTTTCTTAGGCGAGGTATTGGCCCAGAACCATGACTCATTCGCCATGCCGGCATCGAACTCCACCTCACGGATGGTGTCGGTTTCGCTAACGGTTTTCACCAGCGGGCTGTCTTCACGAACAGCAAAATTCTGGAACTCATCGGCACACGCCGGCTCGCGCATGGTGTAGTAGATCTCAGAGATGGCGTGATTATGGTACGGGTAGAAGGAGTCGATGCGCTGGGTCACCATGCCCACCTCGGCACCCACCTTCTCGTTGTTGATCTCATCGATGCGCAGCAAGCCCCAGTGACCGAAGACTTCGGCGTAGGCGTAGTTGCCACGGGTCTTGTCGAAATTGCGCTTGTTACGCTCGCTGTCTTCGGCGTACATCGGGAACCAACCGACCGAAGCCCACAGGTTCGGCAGCGCATTGGCACTCACGTCGAACGGGAAAGCGGCCGGCAGTTGAATGTCGTCGCCGGTCACCATCTTGGCGAAGTTGTCGGTGAACTCTTTACCAAACTTCTTCACTTCGGTGTCGGTGACCTTGCTATCGAAGAACTCCTCAAAGGTGGTGCGATTCAGCCACTGGGCCACCGGGGAATTCTTCTCCAACTCGCCACCCGGGCTGTAGATCCAGTTAACCTCTTCACGGGCACCGAAGCACTGCTTGGCTTTGTCCGGGTTGTTGATCACCGCGTAGATGTGTTTCACCATCAGCTTCATGTCACGACGGTCCATGATGCACATGTACTGCGGCCCTTTGAGGTCATGAGTATTGGTCTGATACATGGACTGATCTGAGTTACGGCAGTTGCCATCGGTGGTGCTCAGTGCGACTGCATAACCTTGCAGATATTTCAGAGTTTCCTGCCACAGAATATCGACGTACTTCTGTTCTTCCTTGGAATAATTGGCGGGTTCGCCCAAACATTTAAATTCGGCGTTTTGAATCTCTTTCTTATCAAGAAAATCTGGAATATCTGCTGCAAGAGTACTACTGGCAACCAGAGAGATTGCAAATAATAAAGCTGTTTTCATCATATCTTTATCCAAAATATAGCCCTCTTACTTAGTGTCTGTAAGAGGGCTAAAGAATACCCGGCATCCAAAGAGCGATGGCGCTTATCGGAAGGGCACCCTGAAGATGCCGGTTTAACCTAGAACGTTCAGCGAACGATATTAGTTCTTGTGCTTATCGAACTTGAAGGTGTGACAGTCGTTACACATAGGCGCCTTCGCCTCGTGCTCACCGTGACATTCGGTGCAAGGCACCTCTTTGCCGTAGTGCAGGTTGTTATGAGGGTTCTGCCACAGCTCCTCTTCATCCTTACGAACCGTCTTCTTAGCCAACTTATCGACCTTGTGGCACTTCAGACAGGCGTCGTCTGCAGGACGGAAAGAGGGAGTGTCAGTACCGTGACATACCTTACAGTTGTCCTTCTTGTAGAACTTCTTGTGGTAAGTACGACCGTCCATCATACCCTGGTCAACCAGAGTGGCACCGGCTTTAACTTCGGCAGAGACGTTCATGCTTGCCAGCAGAGCGGCAGCAGCGGCCAGGGTCATTAACTTTTTCATCATCTAATCCTCTATTCTCTGTTATTGACTCAGGCGCCCATGATGCTGCGAGCAGCTGTCATGCCCATCACCATGCAATCTGGAATGGAGCAGCTACCCAGACGGCTCACACCGTGCATACCACCGGCCACTTCGCCTGCGGCGTACAGGCCTTCGATGCGCTTGCCGGTGAAGGAGTCTTTAACTTCCGCTTTGGTGTTGGTCTGAACACCGCCCTGGCAGTAGTGAACCTTGGGCCACAGACGAACCACGGTGAACGGCGCTTTCAGGTATTTGCCTTTGGCTTTACCCATATTCTTGCCGAACTGCTCATCCACACCGGACTTCACATAACCGTTGTACTCTTCAACCTGCGCTTCCAGAGCCTTCAGCGGCACGTCGAAGTGCTTGGCCAACGCTTCCAGAGAGTCAAACTTCCAGCCAACACCGTACTTCAGTACTTTCTTACAGTTAGGGTGCTGGTTGGCGTGCTCGTAGCTGGTGATCATGATTGGCGGCAGGGCTTCACCCTTGGCATCACGACAGGACAGCTCGGCATCCGCACGGGTCTTACGGTCGGCGATTTCGTTCATGAAACGCTTACCGGTCATGCGGTTAACCGCAATGGAGTGCGGGAAGTTAAAGATCGAGTAGTTGGACACGTAGCCGAAGCCACCTTCGTCCGGAGACGCCCATGGGCCTGACTGGATGTGGGCCATGTGCACTGGAATCGCGCCCAGACGGAACATCTCGAACATGCCCTCACCGGTCGCGCCCTTGGCGTTGGTGCAGCCCACTTCGGCGGTCAGGGTGGGATCCTGGGCCATACGCAGGTCTACGTTCTGGGCGAAACCGCCGGTGGCCATGATCACGCCGCGGGTCGCACGTACGTTGATCGCTTCACCGGTATCCTCTTCGCCGAAGTAGTAGCCCTTCTTCAGCTTAACGCCAACCACTTTGCCCGCTTCATCAACGATGAAACCGTCAAACTTGGTGCGGCTTACCATGTTCACACCAACCTTGCGGCACTCACGCAGCAGCGGCTGGGTAATACCGGCGCCACAGCTTACTGTGGTCTGGTAGGTACGGGGTACGGAGTGGCCACCCAGCTGTTGCAGGTAAGGGTGGAACACGGCACCGGCGTCCATGGTCATCTGCAACGCTTCCATGGCGTGGGAAGCCACGTGACGCAGCAGGGCTTCGTCGGCAACACCACGACCGGCTTTCAGCTGGTCGCTCACCATACGCTCTACGGAGTCATCCACACCCTTCTCTTTCTGCATCGGAGTGCGAGGCGCGGCGAACAGGCCACCGTTAATGGCGGAGTTACCACCAAATACCGGCATCTTTTCGAAGATAGTCACTGACTTACAGCCCTGACGGGAGGCTTCGATGCCTGCGGCCAGGCCGGCAAAGCCGGAGCCGATAATGGCAATTTCTACCGTTTCATCCCACTTCACGCCTTCGGCACTTACTGAGGTCGCCAAGGCCGGAGCGGCCATTACGGCCCCCGCGGCACCCAACCCCTTAATAAAGTTACGGCGTCCTAGCTGATTAACATTACTCATCTGGTTCTCACCCTTGTTTTGTTATCTCAAGGGCGAGTGTAGATATGGAACCCGTTCCAAAACGTGAATGCCTTTACCATTCTGTTAACAAAAGATCACAGCAACGTAAACTGAGAGGCTCATCATGATTGGACTCAATAGTGTGAGAAAATAGCAACAGGCCAATGTGATAGTACAAAGACCATGTAGCATTGAACTGTCGGCGGCAACGCATAGGGAGAGGTGTTTCCGGCATCGGATCGCGTTTCTCCCGTCAACGCGGGGGGATCGTTTGGGTTGTTACAACGGTAAAAAGCGAAAGACTCTGGAGAGATAGCGGCGTTTTCCGCCCAAATTGGGATCAAGGCTGGTCGGCACGGGTATGACCGAGAGGATAACGGAAACAGGGCGGGCAAACTTTGTTGAACACACCGCCGTTGCCCGGGAACAGACAAAAAAATCCGCCCCATTGGAGGGGCGGATTTTTGTCAGTCGAATGGTGGAGACATTACAGCGCCACGATCACCCGGCCGGTCACCTGACCTTTGACAATCTGGCTGGCGTAGTCCGGCACTTGCCCCAGGCTGATGGTCTGGCAGGCCTGCCGATAAAAGCTCTCTGGCAGAATCTTCAGCGCCTGTTCCCAAGCCTGCTGACGCTTCTCAAACGGACAAGCCACGGAATCCACACCTTGCAGACGCACCCCGCGCAAGATAAACGGCATCACTGTGGTCGGCAGCGCAAAGCCGCCGGCCAGGCCGCAGATGGCGGCGGTGCCACCATAGTTCATCTGTGCCAGGGCTGTGGCCAGCACCTGGTTGCCCACAGTATCGACAATACCGGCCCAGCGCTGACGCTCCAGTGGACGTGATTTGGCCTCCAGCTCTTCCCGGGCCAGCAGATCCGACGCCCCCAGGCTGCGCAGCAGATCGCCGTTTTCCTCGACGCGACCGGTGGATGCAACCACCTTATAACCGAGTTCGGCCAACAGTGTTACCGCCACAGAGCCAACGCCACCACTGGCACCGGTG
Source organism: Ferrimonas sediminum (assembly GCF_900100175.1). Classification (GTDB taxonomy): domain Bacteria; phylum Pseudomonadota; class Gammaproteobacteria; order Enterobacterales; family Shewanellaceae; genus Ferrimonas; species Ferrimonas sediminum. The sequence goes on along the minus strand of NZ_FNEM01000027.1, from coordinate 11,713 downwards.
ACCAGTATCTCACCATCCTTAGGACGAACGCCCCCCTCTTGCAGGGCCTGCACACACAGCATGGCGGTCAGGCCGGCGGTACCGATCATCATCGCCTTGTGCTCATCGCAATCGACGGGCATGGGCACCAGCCAGTCGGCCTTCACCCGGGCACGCTCGGCCATGCCACCCCAATGGTTTTCACCCACGCCCCAACCGGTCAGAATGACCTTATCGCCGGCCTGGTAGCGATCGTCGGAAGATTCCAGCACGGTACCGGCAAAGTCGATGCCGGGAACCATAGGGAATTCGCGAATGATCTTGCCGGTTCCGGTGATCGCCAGGCCGTCTTTGTAGTTCAGAGACGAGGCCGAGACACTGACCAGCACCTCGCCTTCCGGCAGATCGCTGTCCTGAATCTGTCCCAGTTGAGCCTGAGTTGTTTTGCCCTCTTGGGTCAATAGCAGCGCATTAAACATGTTGGTTTCCTATGGAATTGTGGATTAAGGTCGGCTCACCATCCGCTTCCGTTCACAGAATGATGCAGCTCCTCGCTGGCGCCCTCACCAACGGCAATAGGCGGACGCACAATGAACCAAGCATATGTCAGAAAAGTCACCAGAAACACTGATTTCACTGCATATCAGACATGCACACAACGCCCGTTCACCAGGATGTGATCTCGAGTATCGCGCATACTTATTGGCCACGATCCAGTTCACAGTGATTGGCAACCCGCGGCCAGCTGCTCCCGGGCATCTCGCAGGATAATCCGGGCAACCTGCTGATCACCGAAAGCGGCGATGGTTTTATTCGGGTAGTGACCGCCGCAGATAACAACGGGGCCGAGGGCCCCGTTCTAGCGGTTAGCCAGCCTTGGCCAGGCCCTGGGTGGTAGTGATGTAGTCGTCCACCACCTGCTCCAGAATGCTCAGCGGCAGGGCGCCATTTTTCAGCACCGCATCGTGAAATGCCGCCAGCTCAAACTGCTCGCCGAGAGCATCTTTAGCCTTCTCCCTCAGTGCCAGTATCTTCATCATGCCGACTTTGTAGGAGGTAGCCTGCCCCGGCATCACGATGTAGCGCTCAATCTCCGCCACCACATCGGAGGTGGCCATGCCGGTGTTGGCCTGCATATAGTCGATGCCACGCTCACGGCTCCAGCGTTTGGCATGGATACCGGTATCCACCACCAGACGGACGGCGCGGAACAACTCCGCCTGCAGTCGTCCGAGGTTGTCCAGCGGATCCTGCTGGAACCCCAGCTCCCAGGCCACCTGCTCGGCGTACAGGGCCCAACCCTCGACGTAGGCGGTAAACGGCGACATGCGACGGAAAAACGGCAGCCCCTCCAGCTCCATCGCCACCGCAATCTGGAAGTGGTGCCCAGGAATCCCCTCGTGGTACGCCAGGGTGCGCATGCTGTACTTGGGGGTTGCCCTGATGTCATACAGGTTGGCAAAGAACCGGCCCGGGCGGGCACCGTCCAGTGACGGCGGCTCGTAGTAAGCGCCGGGGGAGGTCTTCTCCTTAAACTCGGGAATCCGCACCACCTCCATGCCGGCTTGCGGGCGAATAGTAAAGGCTCCACCCAGTCCGGCATTGATCTCATCCAGAATGCGCCGATATTCGGCCAGAATCTGCTGTCGGCCCGCCTCACTGTCTTCGAAATAGAAACGCGAATCCGCGGCCAGGGTGGCGATAGCGGCGGTAAATCCGGCATCGGTGTCGATGCCCTGCCCGGCCAAAATGGTCAGCATCTGTGCCTGAATGCGATCCACCTCCGCCAGCCCCAACTGATGAATCTCATCGGCGCTGTAATCGGTGCTGGTAAACAGCTGCAGCGACGCCTGATAGGCCTTGTCGCCATTGGGCAGGTGCCAAAAACCATGGTCACTGCCGGCTTTGGGCTTCAGTGCCACGAAGTAGTCGATAAACAGTTGGTAGGCCGGGTGCACGTAGTCACGAATGCTGGCATCGGCGACCGCCAGCAGCCGCTGTTTCTCCTTCGGGTCAAGACTGTCCAGGGCGGACAGGCGCTCATCCAGCGAGGTGTAGAGAATATTCTCCGTCACCGGTGTGGCCACAAAAGCGGTCATCTCCTCCAGTACCCGATCAATCACGAACCTCGGCGGAATGATCCCCAGTTGCTCTCGAAGCTTAAGCCCCCGCAGGTTCTGCTGAAACTTGCGCTCCACCTTCTTCAGTCGAGACAGGTAATGCTCGGCATCCTCGACGCTGGTGACGGGGTGTTTGGCCTGCATAAAACTAGGGTAGCCATTTTGGATTCCAAATAACTGATTAACAGGGTAGTTGTGATAGCGAAACTGCTTCGACTGCTCCATGAAATTCAGCAGATACAACGCCACATCCTTGGACAGGCGCTCATCATCACTCAGGCTGGCATCGTCGTAGCTCAGCAACACCTCACGGGCCTCAAGCAACTCTTTGAGCATCCGCTCCCCTTTCTCGGGGCTGTCATCATCCAGCTCGGCGTTATGGCCATTGATGCCCAACGACTCCAGAACGCCCAGCGAGGTTAAAGTTTCCGGGCTGTCGAGCGCCATCTTAATCAGCGTTCGATCCAGAAATGCCCTCAGCATCACCGGCTTGTCGGCGTGCCATTCGTGTGCGGCAAAGCCGCCGGCCACCACCGCCAGCGACAGCACCCCGATCCCCAGGCGCTTAAAAACGGTCTTAATCATGATCATCCTTTATCAAGCAGTAAACGAAACGACTCCTTAGCCGACAGAAACTACCACCAGCCACTGCAAATTAACATTTCAATAACGTTTCAAGCTATTGCAACCACATGAGGTTAGCTCGGCGCTTGGCCATTGAATTCAGATGGGGTTAAGCTCTACACTACGGCTATAACTTACTCATATCGATTACTTTTGTGCCCGCAGGACGCGGCAAAAAACACTGGGGAACCCCCTCGGTAACCCGCCAGACTCTGTGTGTACACGACTCGGTACGGATCACCGAGGCGGACGCCCCTGACGTTCGCCGCACACTGCGGGTAACGACCATGCTTCACACAGCCCCTACTCCCCTGCTCCGCGGCCTGACCGCCACCATCCTGTTGATGCTGGGTGGCTGTGAGCAGCCCCCCATGGAACTGACACCCAAACTGGTGGTGGTAGAAAAAGTCGGCACCGCCACCGTGCCGCTGTACGGCAACTACGTCGGCGTGACCCGGGCCTCGCTGGACGTCGAGGTGCGCGCCCGCATCGACGGTTTTGTCGAAGACAAGACCTTTGTGGAAGGCAGTGCGGTGGAAACCGGCGAGCTGCTGTATCAGATCGACAACAAGCCCTACGTTGCCGTGGTTAACCGGCTTGAGGCCAAGCTGGAATCGCAGCAAGCGGCGCTGGAAAAGGCCCAGCGTGACGTTAAGCGACTGCAACCGCTGTATGAACAGGACGCCGCCAGCCAGCTGGATTTCGACAACGCCCTGTCAATTCTTGCCCAGGCAAAATCCAACCGCGCCGCCAGTCAGGCGGAGCTGGAGGAGGCGGAGCTGGAGCTGAGTTACACCGACATCAAAGCCCCCATCAACGGTCTGGTCAGCCGCTCCGAAGTGGACATCGGCGCCCTGGTGGGCAGCAAGGGCCAATCCCTGCTGACCCGGGTTAAGCAGGTGGATCCCATCTACGTCAGCTTCAACATGTCGGCGCTGGACTACCTCAATGCCCGTCGCCGCATGACCAGCAGCAGCGCCAAAAGAGAGGCGGAAACCGAAGGTAAGGCGGTCGAGGGCTTTGTGCAGATCACCCTGCCGGACAACAGCCAGTACCGTTACTGGGGTGACGTCAGCTTCACCGACCCTTCGGTCAACCCGGAAACCGGCACCTTTGAGGTACGGGCAGTACTGCCCAATCCGGATCGGGAACTGCTGCCGGGCCAGTACACCAATGTGCGCATCAAACTGTCTGAGATCGACAACGCCATCGTTATTCCCCAGAAAGCCACCCGGGTCGATCAAGGCGGCGTCTACGTGATGGTGGTGCTGGACGACAACAGCGTCGAGCGCCGCTTTATCGTCATCGAACACCAGGGTAAAGAGGGGGTGGTGGTAAAAAGCGGCCTGCGTGCCGGTGAACTGGTGATCGTCGAAGGGATGCACCGGGTCAGCCACGGCCAGCTGGCCCAGCCGTTAACCGCCGAGGAGTACAAGGCCCGCGAGGATGCCAAGCAAAAAGCGGATGCCCTGGAACAGCAGAAGATTGAACAGCAGCAGGAACAGGAGCAAGAGTAATGGCCCAGTTCTTCGTCAACCGCCCCGTCTTCGCCAGCGTCATCTCCATCGTCATCGTGCTACTGGGGCTGATCGCCATGTTCCAGCTGCCCATCGATCAGTACCCCTACATCACCCCACCACAGGTGAAAATCTCCGCCTCCTACCCCGGCGCCAGCTCCACCACCGCCGCCGAATCGGTGGCGACGCCGCTGGAACAGGAGGTCAACGGGGTGCCCAACATGATCTACATGAGCTCCAAAAGCACCAACTCCGGCAGCACCAATGTCACCATCACCTTTGATGTCGGCACCAATCCGGATCTGGCGGCGGTGGACGTGCAAAACGCCACCCAACAGGCTTCGGGCAGTCTGCCCATCGATGTACAGACCGAAGGGGTATCGGTCTCCAAAGAGGCCTCGGTGGAGCTGCTGAAGCTGGCGCTGACCTCCAGCGACGAGCGCTTCGACGAGATCTACCTCAGTAACTACGCCACCATCAACATCGAGTCGGCGCTGCGACGCATCCCCGGCGTCGGCCGCACCCGCAACACCGGCTCCCGTAGCTACTCGATGCGGGTATGGCTGAAACCGGACCAGATGGCCGGCCATGGCCTCACCACCAGCGACGTCATCAGCGCCATCAAGGCACAGAATAAAGAGAGCCCCGCCGGTACCATCGGCACCCAGCCCAATGTGGACGATCTCAGCCTGACCCTGCCCATCACCGCCGCCGGCCGGCTGTCGAGCGTACAACAATTTAAAGAGGTGATCGTCCGGGCCAACAGCGACGGCTCGCTGATTCGGCTGCGGGACATCGCCCGCATAGAGTTGGGCTCGTCGGCCTACACCCTGCAATCGCAGCTCAACGGCCAGAACGCCACCATTTTGCAGGTCTACCTGTTGCCCGGCGCCAATGCCCTGGAGGTGACCCAGAGGGTCAAGCAGACCATGGCACAACTGGCACAGAAGTTCCCCCAGGGCATGGACTGGCAGGTGTTCTACGACGCATCGCTGTTCATCGAAGACTCCATCTCCGAGGTGGTGAAGACCCTGATTGAAGCGCTGATTCTGGTGGTGCTGGTGGTGTACCTGTTCCTGCAAAACCTGCGCGCCACCTTGATCCCCGCCATCGCGGTACCGGTGTCGCTGGTGGGCACCCTGGCGGCGATGCTGGCGTTCGGTTTCACCATCAATACCGTCAGCCTGCTGGCGCTGGTGCTGGCCATCGGCATCGTGGTGGACGACGCCATCGTGGTGGTGGAAAACGTCGAACGGCTGATCAACGAACAGGGCATGAGCGCCGCCGACGCCACCCGGGCTGCCATGAAAGAGTTGTCCGGCGCCCTGGTCGCCACCAGCCTGGTGCTGGCGGCGGTGTTTGTGCCGGTCTCCTTCCTCGCCGGCATTACCGGCATCATGTACCGGGAGTTTGCGGTGGCCATTACCGTGGCGGTTCTGATCTCCACCGTGGTGGCCCTGACCCTGAGCCCGGCCCTGTGCGCCCTGCTGCTCAAGCCCGACTGCGGCCAGCGGCCGCGCTTTTTCCGCTGGCTGAACCGCAAACTGGATGTCAGCACCAACAAGTACGTGGCGCTGGTGGGGCTCACCAACCGCCACGCCGGCCGCAGTTATCTGGTGTTTGCCGCCATGGTGGTGGCGGTGTACCTGATCATGACCTCCCTGCCCGCCAGCTTTATGCCCGACGAAGACCAGGGGCGCTTCTTCATCGACATGACCCTGCCGGACGGCTCCACGGTCAACCGCACCCAGGAGGTACTGAAAAAGGCCGAGCAACACGTGATGGCCCATTCGGCGGTGGCCTACTCCTTTACCCTGGCCGGCGAGAACCGCCGCTCCGGCTCCAACCAGGCCAACGGTCAGTTCGAGGTGATTCTCAAGCCCTGGCCGGAGCGCAAACAGGACGGCGCCACCATCAAGCGGGTGATGCATCAGATTCAACGAGATCTCAACCAGGTGCTGGAAGCGGAGTTCAACCTGTACCTGCCGTCGGCGGTTCCCGGATTGGGCAACGGCGCCGGCGTGGAGATGGAGCTGCAGGATACCTCCGGCACCAACTTCAAGGGGCTGATGGAGAATGCCGGCCAGTTGGTGGAACAGCTGAAGCAGCAACCGGAAGTGGCCCGGGCGGGTCTGTCGCTGCAGGCAGCCATTCCGCAACTGAAACTGTCGGTGGATGAAGCCAAGGCGATGGCCATCGGCGTCAACGTCTCCGACATCTATAGCACCATCAAGACCTTTACCGACTCCTCCACGGTCAACGACTTTAACCTGTTTGGCCGGGTCTACCGGGTGAAGATTCAGGCCGAGGATCGTTACCGCCAGTTCCCGAGCCAGATTAAGGACTACTACGTGCGCTCCGCCAGCGGCGCCATGGTGCCCATCGGCGTACTGGCCCATTACGACTACACCGTGGGGCCGGCGGCCGTCACCCACTACAACCTGTTCTCCAGCGCCTCCATCAACGTCACCCCGGCCCCGGGCTACGCCACCGGCGATGTCATCAAGGCCATCGAACGGGTGGCCACGCCGATGCTGTCCAACGAGTTTCGCTATGAGTGGACCGGCCTGACCTATCAGGAGGTGCAGTCGGCCAACCAGACCAGCATCGCCATCGCCCTGGCCATGGTGTTTGTGTTCCTGTTTCTGGCGGCCCTGTATGAAAGCTGGACCATTCCGGTGGCGGTACTGCTGATCGCCCCCATCGCCATGCTGGGGGCGTCACTGTCGACTCTGGTCAGCGGCATGGAGAGCAATCTGTTTTTCCAGGTGGCCTTCATCTCCCTCATCGGCATGGCGGCCAAGAACTCGATCCTGATTGTGGAGTTTGCCAACCAGCTGCATCAGCAGGGCCGCAGTCGTCTCGACGCCGCCATGGAAGCGGCCAACCTGAGATTCCGGCCGATTCTGATGACCTCCATGGCCTTCATTCTCGGGGTGCTGCCACTGGTACTGTCCACCGGGCCGGGGGCGGTCAGCCGCCAGTCGATCTCCATCCCCATCCTCGGCGGCATGGTGTTCGCCACCACCATCGGTATTGTGTTGGTGCCACTGTTTTTCGTCACCTGTGCCGGCTGGTTTAAAGGACGGGCCGCCAACACCCCTGCCACAGCAACTGCGGGAGAACGTGTATGACACACCTGCGCCTCTACCACCCGCTGCTGCTGGCCCTGATTGTGAGCGGCTGCGCCCTGGGCCCGGACTACCAGCGGCCGCAACTGGATCTGCCCGCCCAGTACCACAGCGACACCGACACCGGCAGCGACACCCATCTAGGCCAACAGTCCTGGCGCCAGTACTATCGCGACCCCAACCTGCAGCGTCTGATTGAACAGGCCCTGGCCCAGAACCTGGATCTGCAGACCACCGCCTCCAAGCTGAGGGCGGCCCGCTCTCAGGTCACGGTCACCGATGCGGCCCTGTATCCGGAGCTCAGTCTCAGTGCCAGTGGAGAGCGGTCACTGGACAGCGGCCTCACCAGTACCGACCCCGACATCGAAGACACCCTGTACCTGGCCGGAGTCGTATCGTGGGAGCTGGATCTTTGGGGTGCCAATCGTCGCCGCAGCCAGGCCAGCTACGCCAACCTGCTGTCCAGTGAACAGCAGATGGCCCTGGCCACCGTCAGCCTGATCAGCGACGTGGCCAGCCGCTACTACCAGTGGCTGGATGTGGAGCAGCGCTACCGCATCTCCGCCAGCACCGTGGAACTGCGCCTCAAGGAGCTGGATCTGGCACGACTGCGCCGGGCCAACGGGGTGATCTCCGGGCTGGAGGTTCGGCAGGCCGAGGTGGAATATCAATCCGCCCGGGTGACCCTGCCGCAGCTGGATTTCGAGCGTAAACAGACCGCCAATCAACTGCGGATTCTGTTGGGCAGCTTTGACCAGGCGCTGCAACCGGGCAGCAAGGTCACTCAACCGTTCCAGCGGTTGCCGGACAGCCTGTCGGTGGGCGTGCCCTCCTCCATGCTCACCCAGCGACCGGACGTGCAGGCCGCCGAGCAGCGGTTGATTGCCGCCACCGCCAATGTCGGCGTCGCCAAGACCGCGTTTTTCCCCTCGTTCACCATCAGCGGCAGCTATGGCCGCGAGAGCGAACAGCTTGGCGACATTCTCGACAGCCAGGGAGTGACCTGGTCGTTGCTGGGGGGACTGACCGCGCCGCTGTTCAATGCCGGGCGCATCAGCGCCGAGTACGACATCGCCAAGGAGAACGCCGAGCAGGCGCTGCTGGCCTACCGCAGCGTGGTGCTGACCGGCTATTTTGAAGTCAATGACGCCATCAACGGCTACCGTCGCTCACAACTGGCCATTGCCGCCCAGGAGGAGCTGGTGGCCAGCTCCACCGAGTACGTGCGGCTGGCGCGCCTGCGCTACACCAATGGCGTCGCCACCTCGCTGGATCTGCTCGATGCCCAGCGTCAGCTGTTCAGTGCCCAACTGGCGTTATCACAGATCAAACGGGACCGGATGCAGTCGATGGTCAACCTCTATCGCTCACTGGGCGGCGGCGCCGGGTCTCCTCCGGCGGATCAGGACTGACCTCAGGCCGGCTGCAGTTGCAACCGGGGCACGGGGCGGGCGTTGATGGGCAGGTGCAACACCGCTGCCAGCGCCGCCATCACCACCGTGGTCCACCAGATGGGTTGATAGCTGCCGTAGTGATCGAAGATCAGCCCACCGACCCAGGCCCCCAGGAAACTGCCCACCTGATGGGTGAAAAACACCAACCCATACAGGGTCGACAGGTAACGGGCACCGAAGATCTGTCGCACCAACCCCGAGGTCAGCGGTACGGTGCCCAGCCAGCAAAAGCCAATGGCACCGCCAAACAGTGCCGCGGTGTGCTCGGTCACCGGCAGGGTGACAAAGGCGGCAATCACCGCGGTGCGCATCAGGTACAGGCCACTCATCACATAGCGCTTGTCATAGTGATCGCCCAGCAGTCCCCAGAAGTAAGAGCCAAAGATGTTGAAGATGCCTACGTACGCCAGGGCCATGGCGGCCACCTGCGCCGACAGGCCCTTATCGGCCAGATAAGCCGGCAGGTGGGTGGCGATGAACATCACATGGAAACCGCAGACAAAGAACCCCAGATGGATAAACCAGTAGCCACGGTGCGCCGACGCCTCCCGCAGCGCCTGCTTCAGGGTCTGTGCCGGCACCGCCTGGTTGGATTGCGGCTGTCTGCCCGGTTTCACAAAGGAGGCGAAGGCGATCATCAGGGTGCAGATCAGGGCGAACAGCTCCATGGTGAAGCGCCAGTCAAACTGGTGCAGCATCGCCTGGGCCCCCGGAATCACCGCAAACATACCAAAGGAACCGGCGGCGGTGGTGAGGCCAAACGCCTTGGCGGTATGTTGCGGCGGCACCGCCCGGGCCACCGCCCCCAGCACGATGACATAACTGGTGGCACTCAGGCCCAGCCCCACCAGAGCCCCCAGTGACACAAACAACCAGTTGGGCTCGGTGGTCAGCGCCGTCATCAACAAACCGCTGCCATAGGCGATGGCTCCCAGCGCCATCACCCGGCTGGCGCCATAGCGATCGGCCGCCATGCCCACCAAGGGCTGGAACAGCCCGAACAACAGGTTTTGCACCGCAATGGCCAGGGAAAAGAACTCCCGGCCGGTGCCAAAACTCTCCACCATGGGACTGAGAAAGATGCCAAAGGACTGGCGGATACCCAGGCTGATGATCAGCACGGCAATGCCCATCCACACCAGCAGGGGAAAACGGAAAATACTCAAAACTACTCCAGGGAAACGGGGTGGCCATGACGGCCGCTAACAAGGTGGTGGAACGGCAGCCTTACTCAGGCACAGGGGATGACGATCCCCCGTGAGGGTGATGGTGCGGAGCCTGTGTCTTCTCCGTATGTTGATGATGACCGGAGGCGCCGTCGCCAGCATGGCACCCCGAGTCCATGGCATGATCGGACAGGGCCACCAGCAGGCCATTACTGTGGTGAACGCCATAGAGCACCACCCCCAGTAACAGAGTCATTCTCAACAGCTGGGCAAACAGGGACTGGGATCGCATCAACACGCTCAATCAGACAAACCGGGCGCCAATGCTACTCCCCATTTAGTAAAGCTACCAGAGCAAACGCAGTTGAATTAAATGCAACAACGGTATGCGTTTGATGCATGTCCGTATCAGGGGACCAGTACGGCATCCAGCCACACCAGGCGGTGATCCGAAGAGACGCGCCGGTTGGCCACCAACCGGTGCAGCCGGCTTCGGGTCGTCGGCCAGAATACGCCGCTCTGGCGCACCTGCCAGCCGCTGCGCGACGGCAATACGTAATCCACCCGGGCCCGCCAGGCGGCGGTGTGTTGTGCCCCGTCGGGATTATCCGGTGAATGGTAGCGACCGCCATCACTGCCCGGCGCGGGTTCGGCCTGTATCCCGGGGTGGTGCAACAGTTGTTCGATGGCGCCCGGATGGCTGTCCCCCTCCACCGCCGAGGCGTTGTAATCGCCCACAATCACAAAGCGACTGCCCGCCGCCAATCCCCCGCCCTGACCGTTGTCGTCCTCCAGATAATCGCTCCTGAGGGGATCGATGTAATCGGCCCACAGACGAATCTCATCATGGTTGCGCGCCGCATTGCGCCGCTCCGGCCCATCAAACACCGGCGGTGTCGGGTGGGCCGCCAGCAGATGCAACCTCTGCTCCCCCACCGTAATCGGCACATCCCAGTGCGACTTGGAGGAGAGCCGCATCCCCAGGCGGGTCGCCTCATCGTAAAACGGCCGTCCGTCCGGGTGAGTAACCCGCAATGCAGCGGGCATACGATGCCACAGAAACTGTCGGAACGTCCTCACCCGCTGGTGATCGATGGGGTAGCGGGACAACACCAACATGCCGTACTGGCCCGGGTAGGCACCAAACCCGTAGGCGTCCCCCAGTGTCCCCGACGCCACACCATCGCCGTCGATGTCCAGCGAACTGGGCTCACCGGCGTTCACCGGAGCACAATAGTGATAGGGATAGTCGATGCCGGCCTGCCCCTTCTGCCCTACCTTCAGGTAGTGATTGATGAACGCCTCGGCGCCGGTGGTGGCATCGGCGATGTAATCGAACTCGTTCAGCAGCAAAATGTCCGGACGCACCCGTTGAATGATCTCGGCGACATTTCGAATCTGCGGGTGCTTGCCGGTGGCCAGATGCCTGGCCAGCGCCGTCGGATCGAGCGCTGCGCCATCCTCGACATAGTTGCCGGCTTCCATGCTGGCGTTAAAGGTCGCAATGCGAAGCGTGCTGGGGGCGGTCATAAACGAAAAGCAACCTGATGGCCGGAAAAGCCGTCATGGTAGCAAACCCCACCCCGGGATGCCGACATTCCAGCGCTCATTAGCGTCCACGGACGCCCAAAACTTGCACACCCCCTGTCGGACAGGAGCTCTGTCAGCCAAAAGCGTTTTTTCCCGCCCTCACGGCCTGATGACGCCCAAAACTTGCACAAA
>NZ_FNEM01000029.1 GCF_900100175.1 Ferrimonas sediminum | reverse complement strand
TTGGGATTGCGGTGATCGCGACAGGCATCGACCTTTTCTGCAACCACCGCAACTACGCGGTTACCAGTAACCCTATCGATTAGCACCGTCGCCCTTGCGAACGCGAGGGCCCAGTGGCTTTAATATCGATACGAGAAACACAGACACTGGGTACCCGCGTGCGCGGGCACGACCGAAGGATGGTTGGGATTGCGGTGATCGCGACAGGCATCGACCTTTTCTGCAACCACCGCAACTACGCGGTTACCACTAACCCTATCGATTAGCACCGTCGCCCTTGCGAACGCGAGGGCCCAGTGGCTTTGGTTCTGGATAGGAGAAAGAAAGACGCTGGCTACCCGCGTGCGCGGGCACGACCGAGGACGTTTTGAATCTGGGTGGGGACGGTTAATGCCGAGCGCGGTGCCGGGTTCGGTAACCAGAGTCCCGCAGCACCTCAAATGTGTCGCCCTTTCTTCGAACGCAGAACAGCAAAAAGCCCGCACTAGGCGGGCTTCTTTATGTATGGCGGAGAGATAGGGATTTGAACCCTAGAAGGGCTATAAACCCTTGCCGGTTTTCAAGACCGGTGCTTTCAACCACTCAGCCATCTCTCCAACGCGGCAAATAGTAATAATCACCGGCCCGGCTGTAAAGTAAAAAACGGTCGAACGAACAATATGGCGGCAATCTCCGGCGCGAATGACGATTTTTCATTCGGGTTGAGACTATTGCCACCAAACTTTGCATTACACCAGCCTGAGTTTACCCGCTTCGTATACCAGCTGGGCGATGTTTTTCGCACCCAGTACCTGCTTAAGCACACTAATGTGGTAGTCGACGCCGCGCAGGGTCAGGCTCAACTGGGAAGACACCTGCTCCCGATCCTGGCCCTGGGCAATTCCGGAAAGAATGTAGACCGCCAACGGGCTGACAACATTGCAGTCCACCAGAGGATGGATGTCACGACCATAATCCAGCGCAATCCGGGTCTGCAGCCGCTCAAGGCACGCCACCACCCTACCCCGTTGCTGCGCCAGCTCACTCAGTTGCTCCGGGGTTTCTGCCAACAACATAAACCGTCCCCGCAGTCGCGGCGACACCGGACAGCATACGGACACCGTCATCACCCCACCGATCCCCTGAGCCTGCAGGTGACGAGTCATCGCCGCTGGCATGGTTCGCTGCGGCCAGACACACACCTGCTGGCTCAGAAGCTGCTCGATCACGGTTTCCATATGACGGTAAAACGGCATCTTTCTGCGCCACAGACTCAGCGCCTGGCCGGAGCTGGCAAACAGCTGACGACGCTTGGCCAGATTGCGAATCACGTGCTCGGTACTCTTCAACCGCCGCCCCCAACGCATCGGCTCGTCAAGATCGTAGCAATAGCAGATGGCTTTCACACCCAGCTCGTCACACCCTTGTTGCAAGACCTCGGCAATGCCGGCCCCGCTGTCTGCCTGTGTCATAACATCCCCCTCACTCAGCGGTTATCCGCGGCCCTGCAGGTGTCGGCCCCCTGATCCAGCTGACAGCGAAACACCCGCTGGTGACGCTGATCCAACTGCTGCCTCAGCAAACCGACGACATCCAGCGCCATCCCCTCGAACTGCCTGTCCAGCAGAGCGCTTGCCGACTCATACTGCCCCAGCTGGCGCAGGAGCTCGGTGGCCATCAGCCGCTCCTGCACCTGGTGCATGTCCAAAATCGCCAACAACGCCTCCATGTTGGCCCGTTCCGCCTCGGTCCAATCGACGCCTGGGCCACTATCGTTGCGATAACGATGGTTGGCCTGATGCCACAGCTTAACGCGCAGATGCAACTGGTAGTCGGACGGCTGGCTCACATGGTGATCAAGCAGGCTCTGTGTCTCGGCCAGAGTCAATGGCTGATACTCACAGGCATCGCCACCACCGTCCGGGTTAACCGCCAGTTCTGGTAGCCATACCGCCATCTGGCAGTGGCCGCAGCGGGCCACCAATGGCTGTTCAGGCACTGTGGGACTGTCGACGTAGCCATCACTCCACAGGGTGGCAAAGCGGGCATCCACCGCCACCAGCGGTCGATGAATCAACTCGCCACCACAGTCACTGCAAATGAGATAAGTCTCTGGTCCATACTTCATTGCGCTGGCTCCCCGGTAGTCAGTGTGGCACTGACGCTATCGCTAAACTGCTGCCACACGCCATCGGCATGGATCATCCGCGCCGAATTGAAAAAGAACAGCAAAATTAAAAACAGGGTCACACCGCTTAATACCCGGGCGATGGGGTGTGCATTGGGCTTACGCCTGAGTTTTGCCATGGGAACCTCTCTTGCAAGTGGATGACGGTTGGCTGGAGTCGCACTGCACCTCTATTCGGCGACTGTCTTGCCAGGCTCGCGCCCGGTTGACCGCTTTTCGGCGCAGTTTCACCGATTCGTTAATGGTCAGCCCAACCGGGCAGAAATAGCGGCACCAGAAGTCGGGAATGAAGGCCGCACCAAACAACGACAGCGGCAGGATATACCACTGCATGCCAACCCCTTCCAGGGCAAACATCATCGAAAACGGCTCATAGGAGCCCAGTGAAGGATGGCGGGAGATCAGTATCAGCATCAGCGACACCCAGATCAGAAACAGGATCAGGCTACGGGCATGCTTGGTCAGCGCCGCTGGCGCCTTCATCGACAATCCTGTCACCTTGGTCAGCAAGGATTGCACCGCACTGAAAGGACACAACTTATGGCAATAAACGTTACGCCCCAACAGCACAATCCCCACCAGAATTCCGCCCATCAAAATCCACCATATCGGATGCTGCTTCACGCTGGGAATGTAACCCAACACAATGCTGCTGATGCTGCCAATGCCGATGGACGCATTGGTGTAAAAGCCTACAAACAGCAGCGACGCCAGTGGCAACGAGGTTTTAAGAAGCCGACTGATACGGTGTTTCGATCCGATGCTGACCACAATCGACGCCACCACCAGCAGCAACATGCCAAGCTCATCCCACCCCAGGGCCCAGGGGTCAGGCGTCCAGGTGGCGGGCAAGCCCAGGTGGGTCATCGCCCCCAGGTGCAACGAGGCGCGCATTGCCTGACTGACGCCGCGGGCGGTAATGGTGGCACCGGAGTAGGAATCGATGTCGGTATCCAGTAAGAAATCGTCGGTGACCGAGCGGTTCGCCAACTGGCGGAAAAAGTGTTTCTTCTTCAGCCGCTCGATGTAGGGTGGCGTTTCCGTATCCGCCAGCAACAGCACCTCATGGGTTCGGGCGCCGGTATCGGTACGGCTGGCAGTAATGGCCACCGTCATCGGGCCGCCATAGCCATCCCCTTGCCCCAGAATCACCACCTCGGGATCGCCACTTTGGGCGTTGCCCAGCTCAAACACCCGGGGACCATCGGCTTGGCCCTGATACGGCGTCAATGTGGCCTCGGGGAAGTGGGTGGCCAGCAGCGCCTCATAATCAGGCCGGGTACCTATCTGACCGATAACAAAAGCCGCGATCAGACTCAACCAGGCCAGACCACGGATCACGGGGGACCAATCGAATCGTTTTGCTTTCATGACATTCTTGCCTTGTGGAAAAGATCGGCGTGCGCCGCCGTACAAAGCGGGCACGCCGATAGGGGAGGAACGGTTTACAGGCGCAGGCCTTTGGGCACGTATTTGCGCCAGATAAAGGCCATCAGCAACAAGCCCGGCATGCAGAAGACCGCCAGCCCCAACGAACCGGATTGCGGCACATCCTCAATAAAGGAGCTGCCGGCCCAGCCGATGCCAAATAGGAAGGTTAACGCCCCGGTGATCATGCCGGTCCAGGCCAGAGCAGGCATGCGCACCCGCACGGACAGGTAGGCCAGCCCCAGAACACCCAGGGTGAACAGCATGCCCATGATAAAAAATTCCAGTAGTTCCATGTCACTCTCCTCAGGAACGGCCAACAGCGCCGAAAACGTTACGGTTGGTTGCGTTAACCCGCATCCCCTCACCGGTATTCCAGAACTTGGTTACCTTGGCTGGGTTCTGGGTAGAGCCGTAACCAAAGGCGGGATGCATCTCCGACATGGCACTGTGCAGCACATCGGGAACGAACGGGTTGGCGGCCACAATCATCCAGTGGTGCCAGAAATCCGGTTCGTTAAAGGTGCAGGCGGCGTTACACGCGGCGCAGTCACCGTCACTCTCCATCCAGTAGTCAAAGCAGCGCTTGGAATCGACATGGAATTTTTTAATCCCTTCGTGGTTGTTCCAGTTATAGCCAGGCTGATCCGAGTGCTCACCGACAAAGGTAAAGGTGGTGTCCTCACCCATTGGCAACGCCTTGGACGGACAAGCTTCGGCGCACTTTTTACAGGACTTGCAGAACTCCTCAATGCCCCAGCTGCGCGGCTGGTCGTGATCAATGAACTCCAGATCCGTGTACACCTTGCACAGACGCAAGCGCGGGCCGTAGCCGGGTACAATCAACTGGCCATTTCGGGCGCCCTCGCCCAGACCGGCGGCAATGCCGTAGGCCACGGAGTTCCCCAGATCGTTGCCGCTGGCCACGGCGTGATAGCCAAGGCCACGAATAAACTTAGCCATCTGCGACGCCAGGGTCGCCATCTTGGTGTAGCCGTCTCCAACGGTACCGCCGGAGGTAAAGGTGGGCGCCGTCGCCAGGTTGTCGTAGTCCATGGGCACCGCCATCACGATCACCGTCTTCGGCTCGAAAGGAAAATCCTCCTCCCAGCTCAACTCGCGGTCTACTGGCTTAAAGTGTTCCATCGCCCCCTGCATCGCCTTGGCCATCTCGGCCTGATCGGTGATCTTGCTGACCCCCTGAGCCTCCATGGTTTCCATCATCTCTACGGTGGCGCCGGCATCATAAATCGGATCGTAATCCCAACGCTTATCACGTTTGGCGATACCACAGCGGATGGCGCCAAACAGCCTTGCGGCACTACGGATGGCGTTGGCGGCTTCCAGCTTGGAGCCAAACTGATACTGCTCATGCTCGACATCCGACTGATCCCAGGAGAACCAGGTGGTATCCGGCACCCCCATGGCTCCGAGGCGCAGATCCCATTTATGGGGCGGACACCAGGCGGCATGGGACAACGACCGATCCAGCTGAGTAAAACCAAGGCGGGAGTTATCCCAGCCCTTCTGCTCGAAGCGGGGTACCTGAAGCTGGAAATTGTAGTGAGGGTTGTCTTTGTTGAGGCGACCAAACTGCTCATTGCGCTCAGGGTGGCGCATCATCAGCAGTGGGCTGCCGGCGTAGGACCACATGTGGTCACGACCGGGGAAGGGTTTAAAATCGTCGGCCAACTGCGGCCAGCCAGGGTTGAGTTTTCCCTCGATGGATACCCGGCCAACGCCATAGGCGCCCAGGCCGGCGGCCAGAACGGCACCCCCACCAATGGCGGCGCGCTTAAACAGTTTTCGTCGTTCCGGGTTATCCAGCAATCCTTCCTGTTCTCGGGAATGCGTGGTATCGCCCTGCGTCTTTTTTTCAGTCATGGTTTTTATCTCACATTTCAGGTCCGAATAATAAATGTTCCAGTCATAAGGATTGCATTTATAATCTCAGCCATCACAGCGTCAGGGATAAATAATAATAAAAGTACCGCCGCTCAAATAGATCCCCCTTAACAACTCACTATTCCGCTTTTGATAACAATAGATTTTAATCGGCCGGAAACCCTTATCCGAACTTAGTTTTACCCTCTTGCCGAACACCTCCCCAAAAACGGTTAAATGTTGCAAATTGCGACCCAGCCAACACTTTGGTGCCTATCTGAGGCATCACCCAAAGCCACCACAAAGCCAGACGGTCAAACAACTTAACAACAGGGTGGTGGGAAAAATCACATTTAGCCAGAGGCGCGAATAAAAAAAAGCCAAGCTAATTTAGCGTGCGGATTGTTATCAACAATGAAATTCACTATTAGCGAAACAGGGAGAAATCAGCTCAAGATTTAATGATTTTTCTTGGCATTAGTCACGATAGGAAATAAAAACAATCCCATCCATTGATGAGTTGGCCATATATTCAAAAGCGCAAGAAAGATAAATCAATAAAAATAATTCACCATTTTAAATCAAGGGAATTAACCATGAAATTTCGTCGTTCTCCGATTTCATGCCTGATGCTGTCCATCTGCTCCTTCCACGCCGCTGCCAGTGGCATCCTTCGCGATGAAACCGCTTCCGCTTACCTGGGCAGTGCCGGCGCCGGCCGCGCTGCCGACATCGGTGCCAGTGCCGCGTTCAACAATCCCGCCGGCCTGACCTACCTCGATCACAAGGCGTTCCAGGGTACCCTGCTACTGGTCGAGGACACCTTCACCTTCCACGACAATGGCTCCAGCGGCAACAACGCCGATTTTGACCAACGCAAAAAAGATACCGACTACGGCAAGGGCTTCAGTGGCGGTGGTTCACTGTTCTATGGACAACCTTTGGGCGAGAAATGGGGGGTGGGCTTTGCCTTTGCATCACCGGCCGGGGGCGCGACCGACTTTGGCGATAACTGGATCGGCTCCAACTTCATTGAGTCGGTGGAGGTGATGGTCGCCGTCGCCGTCGCCTCGGTCGGTTACCGCATCAATGACCAATGGTCCGTCGGACTCAGCGCCGGCATCAGCTATATGGCCTGGGAACTGGATATGGATCCATTCCCCGGCGCTTCGGAAAACCTCGACCTGGACAGTTTCGAGCCGGTCTGGTCCGTGAGCGTAATGTATCAGCCATGGTCTCATACCCGCCTGGGACTTCGGTACACCCCCGGCGTAACTCATGAGGTAACCGGTAAGACCACCATGACCACCCCCATGGGAACCCTCATCGACCACGCGTCGCAGGAGTTCAATCTTGCCGACCAGGCAGTGCTGAGCCTGGATCACCAGCTGACACCCAAGCTAAGCCTGCTGGCTGACGTGGAGTGGGCCCAGTGGTCTGATTGGGAAGAGAGCCGCATCATCCATGATAACGGCCCCACCATCGTGGTGGACCGTGACTGGAAAGATGCCTGGAGCGCCGGCATCGGCCTAAGCTACCAGGTCGCCCCGGACTGGACCCTGAAAGCCGGTATCGCCTACGACGAGTCATCGGTGTCCAAGGCCATCCATAAGCTGGATCCCCCTGCGGATCGCCAGATCGCCTACGCTGCCGGTCTCGGTTGGCAACTGAGTGACTCCACCCGGTTCGACCTCAGCTATCAATACATGGATCTGGGCGATGTCGAACTGAACCAGTCTATCGAAGGCTTTGATCCAATCGCCGGTGCCCCCTTTAGCCAACAGATTGTCGGTCAGAGTGAAGCCCACCTGCACATTGTCAATCTGAGCCTGAGCAAACGCTTCTGATAGCCAGGGTGCCGGCTTGCGATTTGGACGGGCCGGCCCCCCTTTTACTGGGAAAAACTGAAAAAAAACACTCACCATCGCAGGGCTAACTTGGGAAAGCACTGCGCCGCTGTTAACATTCAACTAACCATCCCAAGTTACCCAAAGCTTCTGTCTATGCACCAGATCTCTCTCGATGACATCCGCCTGGTAAACCAGATCGCCCGCGTCGGCAGTTTTGCCAGGGCCGCCGACACCCTGTCACTGCCCCGGCCCAGCGTCACCCGCCGAGTCAAACAGCTGGAGCAGTTTCTTGGCGTCAGCCTGTTTCAACGTTCGACTCGCAAACTGGCGTTAACACCTGAGGGGGAAGCGTTCCTGCAACACAGCCAAACCATCGAAGCCGAGTGGAAGCAGGTGACCGAACGGATGAAAACCACCACCGGTGAGCCCAGCGGCAGACTCCGGGTCAGTGCCCTGGGGCTGTTCAACCGGGTCATTGCCGGGCCGGTATTGTCCCAGTTCGTGCGCCAGTACCCAAAAATCGACCTGCAGCTGAAATCCACCTGGTCCGCCCCCGATGCCACTAAGTTTGACGTCGATCTGATGTTAAATACCAAACCGCTGGATGATAAAAGCTTCGTTAACGAACCCCTGTCCCTGACTAAGAGGGATTTCTACGCCAGCCCCGACTATCTGAACAAAGCCGGCTTCCCCAAAGACATTAAGGATCTGTGCAATCACGATCTGGTGGCCCTGAACTATACCGACCTCAACGATGGCGAGTGGTATTGGCAGGATGGCGACCAGCTCCGAACCCTGCAGGTACGCAGCCACCTGAGCCTGGATGAAGCGGAGGCCGCGGTGCAGATGACCCTGCTGGGCCACGGAATCTGCTGGCTACCGGACTTTTGCTGTCAGCAGTACCTGGATAACGGCCAGCTGGCGCGTCTGTTTGACGGCCGCTTCGGCACCCCGGGGCCGCTGTGGGCCATCTACCCCAGGACCCCATTTGAAAACCATCGCATGCGGCTGTTTATCGAAATGGCCAGGGCCAGCCAGCTGCTGGGAGAGCCGGCGCCCGCCAAGCTTGGCAAATCCGGAGGTTAATCCTCGGCACCGAAGTCGGCCGGTTGGTTGCAGTTTCTATTAGCGAATAAACTGCAACCTAGTCGGCCCTCCTCATTTCGGTTCCGCCAGCGATCCGACTCATCACTCCTCTTTAGTTAGACGTTCGCTTCACCACTCAACCTCACCGTTCAAGGAGTCGCGGTAGCAGAAATCCGACGTTCCATTGAAGATAACCCTCCTTGGCCACGGCATTTTTGGCTACCGATGCGAACGGCGGCTGAGCGTATGAGGCCGAGCACGCTCGATGATCGCCAGACAGTCGATGCCCAGGGGCAGGTTGCCAAAACATAACCCAAGCCCAGGCCCCAGGCGGCTGGCACAAAATGCATCGATAACACCGGCATTTCCGGCAAAAATCAGCTGCGCCGCCTGCATCAGCTTGGCCAGACGCTCTACCATGTACCGCCCCTGATACTCAAAGTCCGTCAATGCCTGAAACTGCTCTCGGGTGTCATCCAGATAAGTGTCGTACAGCCGGTGGCCACCGCGGGCCAGCTCCAACTCGGCAAAGTAGGCCTCCATCGCCTGCGGCGTTTTACCGATGGCCCGCAACACATCCAGACATTGGACATTACCACTGCCCTCCCAGATGGAGTTCACCGGCGCTTCACGATACAACCGCGGCAGTATGCTCTCCTCCACATAACCTATGCCCCCCAGACACTCCTGGGCCTCGCCAATATGGTGAGTCGCACGTTTGCAAATCCAGTACTTACCAATCGCCGTGCCCACCCGCAACAGCAGCTGTTCCTGAGGATCGTCCGGGGCGTCCAGTGCCCGAGCCATGCGACCGGTCATCGCCAGTGCCCCCTCGACCTCCAGACACAGATCCGCCACCACATTCTGCATCAGCGGCTGCTCAATCAACCGCTTGCCCATCACGCTGCGATGGGCAATGTGGTGGGTCACCTGGGCCACCGCCTGACGCATCATCGACGTCGAGCCGATCATGCAGTCGTAACGGGTCAACGCCACCATCTCGATGATGGTGGCCACGCCACGCCCCTCCTCCCCCAGGCGCCAGCCCAGTGCACCGCGAAACTCCACCTCAGAGGAAGCATTGGAGTGGTTGCCCATCTTGTTTTTAAGCCGCTGCACATAGAACTCGTTGCGGCGACCGTCCGGGCGCCATCGTGGTAACAGAAAGCAGGTCAGTCCGGCTGGCGTTTGCGCCAGAGTCAGGAAACCGTCACACATGGGCGCCGAGCAAAACCATTTGTGGCCGATGATCTCATAGCGATCGTCTTTCACCTGCGTCGCCAGCGTGGTATTGGCCCTCACGTCGGTGCCACCCTGCTTTTCGGTCATGGCCATGCCGATGGTCACTCCCTGTTTGTCGCCGACAGGCTTATTGGCCGGGTCATAACGGCCTCGAAGCAGTTTGGCCAGCCAGTTCGAGGCTTCACCGCTGTTTTTCATCAACGGCGGCACGGCCGCAAAGGTCATGGTCAGCGGGCAGCCACTGCCGGCTTCATTCTGGTTGTAGAGGTAGTTGAGGGCCATCCTCACCACGTGGGAGCCCGGCTTGGGATCGGTCCAGGGCAGGGTCGGTATGCCGACATCGATAGCCAGGGCCATCAGCTGGTGATAAGCGGGGTGGAACTCCACCCAGTCGATGCGGTTGCCGACGCGATCGTGACTGTGAAACTCCGGCTTATGCCGGTTGGCCAGAAAGCCCTTCTCTATCCACTCGGGCTCTCCCAGGGTTTGGCCGAGCTGGCGAACCCGCTCCAGTCCCCAACTGCCGCCTTCGCGAGCCAGCAACTCTTTCAGTGGTTGATCGTTGTCATACAGGTTGTAGTGCTCCAGCGGCGGCACCTGGTTAAACACATCATGGGTTTCAGCAAGTATGCTGAGCGGGGGTTGAGAGGTCGACACGGATCCTTCCTTCTGGTCAGATTTTAATCATCCATCAACTGAAACTAGCGTTTACCTGGCACGCCGTAAAGTCCTTTCTGCCCCCTACAAAAAGCTGGCGATCTCCGCCAACGACTTCTTGTGTCGGGCGTGGACGGGAATTCGGGCATCCTCGCCCGGGTAGCCAGCCACGATTAACATATAGGGCCGCTCATTGTCGCCACGACCGCAGACCTTGGAGAGAAAGCTCATCGGTTTCGGGGTATGGGTGAGTGTTGCCAGCCCGGCCTGGTGCAGCGCGGCGATCAAAAAGCCGGTGGCTATCCCCACGCTCTCATGCACGTAGTAGTTGGTGGTTTCACCGTCATCCTGAAGGCCGCCTCGTTTCTTGCTGAACACCGCAATCAGCCACGGGGCGGTTTGCAGATAGGGCTTATGGGCATCGGTGCCCAGGGGCTTCAGGGCCTCCAGCCAGGCTTCTCCGGCGCGCTTGTCTTGGTAAAAGCCACGCTCCAATGCCTCCGCCTGTTCGCGGATCTGGCTTTTAAGGTGGTCTGAGTGAATGGCAGCAAAATGCCAGGGCTGGTGATTGGCACCACTGGGGGCACTGCCGGCGGTGAGAATGCAGTCCTCGACCACCTGCCGGGGAACCGGCCGATCGGAGAAGCTGCGAATGGAGTGGCGGCGGCGCATCTGCTGCAGAAACTGCTGCGATCGCTGCTGCATCTGCTCGCTGTCGTATTCAATAAAGTCGTTGAGGGGGTCACTGTCATGAGGTTGCATGGCGTCGCTCCGATCCGTGGGGTGTTCGGTCAACCTCAGGCACACCTATGTCCGCTTCACCCGTTGATGAAGCCTCCATGCTATCCAGCACGCCGATTCTGCACAAGCCATGACTACCGGCACCCCAAACAAAAAGCCCCGGCACTAGGCCGGGGCTTTATCACTGTCTGTAATCAGAGATTACTTGCCAGCTGCATCGCGAGCTTTCACTTCAGCGATAACTTCTTCTGCCACGTTCATTGGGCAAGGCATGTAGTGGGAGAACTCCATGGAGAACTGACCACGGCCGGAAGTCATAGTACGCAGGTGACCGATGTAACCGAACATTTCGGACAGAGGTACGTCAGCCTTGATGCGAACGCCAGTGGCGCCAGCTTCTTGGTCTTTGATCATACCGCGACGACGGTTCAGGTCACCGATTACGTCACCAACGTGGTCTTCTGGAGTGAACACGTCAACCTTCATGATAGGTTCGATCAGCTGAGGACCGGCCTTAGGAATGGATTGACGGAAAGCACCCTTAGCGGCGATTTCGAAGGCTACGGCAGAGGAGTCAACCGCGTGGAAACCACCGTCGAACAGCTCAACTTCAACGTCCAGAACTGGGAAACCAGCCAGAACGCCCTGCTCCATCATGGAGCCGAAGCCTTTCTCAATGGCAGGCCAGAATTCCTTCGGCACGTTACCGCCCACAACAGAGGAGGTAAAGGTGAAGCCGGTACCTGGTTCGCCAGGCTTGATGCGGTAATCGATCTTACCGAACTGACCGGAACCACCAGACTGCTTCTTGTGAGTGTAGGAATCTTCAACTGCTTGAGTGATGGTTTCACGGTAAGCAACCTGTGGCTGACCAACAATCAGGTCAACACCGTAGGTACGCTTCAGGATATCAACTTTAATATCCAGGTGCAGTTCACCCATACCCTTCAGGATGGTTTCACCGGAATCTTCATCGGTTTCAACCTGGAAGGATGGATCTTCAGCAACCATCTTACCGATAGCAATACCCATCTTCTCGGAACCACCTTTGTCCTTCGGAGACACAGCGATGGAGATCACTGGCTCAGGGAAGATCATAGGCTCCAGGGTGCACTCATGCTTAGGATCACACAGAGTGTGACCGGTCTGCACGTTCTTCATACCAACAACCGCGATGATGTCACCGGCTTGAGCACGAGAGATCTCGTTACGCTCATCGGCGTGCATCTCTACCATACGACCGATACGCTCGGTTTTGCCGGTAGCGGAGTTCAGGATGGTCATGCCTTTTTCCAGAACACCGGAGTAGATACGGATAAAGGTCAGGGCGCCGAAACGGTCATCCATGATCTTGAACGCCAGAGCACGCAGTGGCTCGTCGGCAGATACGGTAGCAACTTCACCAGTAGCTTCACCAGTCTCTGGATCAGTCAGAGGCTGTGCGTCAACTTCGGTTGGGCTAGGCAGGTAATCAACAACCGCGTCCAGAACCAGCTGAACACCTTTGTTCTTAAATGCAGAACCACAGTAAGTTGGGAAGAAGGACATGTCACGGGTACCCAGACGGATACAACGCTTGATGTCTTCCAGAGAAGGCTCTTCACCTTCCATGTAAGCCATCATCAGGTCTTCGTCCTGCTCAACTGCCATTTCGATCAGCTCTTCGCGGTATGCGGCAGCGTCATCGACCAGGTCAGCTGGGATGTCTACAACTTCGTAGTTTTCTGGCAGGCCAGTGTCGTCCCATACGAAAGCCTTCTGGCTCAGTACGTCAACAACACCAACGAAATCATCTTCACGACCGATAGGCAGGGTCATAACCATTGGGTTTGCACCCAATACGTTCTTAACCTGGTCTACAACGCGGAAAAAGTCTGCACCCATACGGTCCAGCTTGTTCACGAAGATCAGACGGGCTACTTCGGATTCGTTAGCGTAACGCCAGTTGGTTTCGGACTGAGGCTCAACACCGCCGGAACCACAGAATACACCGACACCACCATCCAATACTTTCAGGGAACGGTATACTTCAACGGTGAAGTCTACGTGTCCCGGAGTATCGATGATGTTCATCCGGTGCTCTTTCCAGAAACAAGTGGTAGCAGCTGACTGAATGGTAATACCACGCTCAGCTTCCTGTTCCATGAAGTCAGTGGTAGCGGCACCGTCATGAACTTCACCGGTCTTGTGGATCTTACCGGTCAGTTTCAGGATACGCTCAGTAGTAGTGGTCTTACCGGCATCAACGTGAGCGAAGATACCAATATTTCTGTATTTTGATAAATCAGTCATTGCTTTACTCTGCAAAAAACAATCGTAGTCACTTTTCGGCGGGGAAGTATACCACTATTGGTACCAAAAGATACGCACTACTCGAAATGATTTCGGTAGTTAGCCTCGATTTTGTACTGCAAATGGTTACTCTCTTGTCCGACGTCGGTTGGGATGTCTGACTTGCCGCACGAATTATAGCCCACTTCTATTTGCCAACGATGATTTGGGGCCGAAATCTCAAAAAAAACCACCGCTCGATTCTGCCGCTGAGCCCCGGTGGTTCGGAACATTCGGCATCAGTCTCGTTCGTGTGTTCTTACTGTCGTTGGCATAGCCTTGCAGGACCTTGTAACCCATAGACATTTCCATCAACTCCGGCCTCGATGTCCGCGTTGACAGGGGCGTCATTACATGGTCAACCCTGCAAGTTGTACGAAAAAACCCGCCAAAAGGCGGGTTTTTCTAAAACATGGCGGAGAGATAGGGATTGATACCCGCGCTGCGCTTGGCCGCCTTCGGCGTTACTCGCTACGCTCGTTGCGAACCCAGCTAGGGCTCTTCACCCCATCTCTCTCCTAACTTCGAAACCAAATCATGAAAAATCACAGTCTCAAAGGTGTTACTAATATGGCGGAGAGATAGGGATTTGAACCCTAGAAGGGCTATAAACCCTTGCCGGTTTTCAAGACCGGTGCTTTCAACCACTCAGCCATCTCTCCAGTGGCGGCAATAATAGGGAAAGCTAGGCTCTCTGTAAAGCCCTAGATTCGCACCAGGGTCCAATAGTCGAAAACTATGACCCAGAGCATCCTTCCAATAAGGTCAATGCCATACGCCAACTCTGCAGTCGTTGACCGCGCCGAACAGTCCGGTTTTCCCGAATCACCGCAAACCCCCGATTTTCAAAAAACGGCCGGGCAAAACGGGACGCATCGACAGTAAGAGTATTCAGGGGTTGTTCCGCCACTGCCCGCAGTAAATGCTCGTACAACGCCGTTGCAATCCCCTGACGCTGATAAGCGTGATGGGTATAGGCCAAGTCGATATGACCGCTGTCGGTCAGGGTGATAAATCCCACTCTCACCTCGTCCAATAAGGCTACCCAGGCAGGCCATTGCGACAATCGCTGCGCCCAGCGCTCATACTCCTTAGGCAATGGCGCCCAGGCCGCCACCTGTTCCGGTGTGTAGTGAAGCAGGCCAACGGAGTGAATGGTGTCGTAAAACAGGTCGGTCAATGCACGGGCATCGCCCGGCTGATAAGGGCGAATGCGCAGTTCGGTATGGCTCATAGGCGTAGCTCAGAATGGCTGGCAGGGCGTGCCCTGATGATGGATCATCTGCCAGCGGTTATTCTCCAGCACCCACAATGAGCTACGCAGGGAGTAGCTGAAAACCGACCCTTTCACCATTTTGACCCGATACAATACCTGACACAGGCTGGCACTAAGCTGGCGTACCTGAAACTCTCTGGCATCGATCAGCGGGGGCACTTCGTTGGGTACTCGCTCCAACACCTGGGCCAGCCCGAACCGCTGTCCGGCGGCGGACACCTCAATAAAATCGGGGTGGATCAAAAAAGCCAACTGCTCGGGATGACGACGCGTCGAGTGACAGAAAAGGCGCTTTTCCAGAGCAACGATATGAGGTTCCAGTTCCAATGCTGCGCTTAGGGTATTCATAAACGGGGTAGTCATCCTTAACGGTTACGCTTTCCTGACGATTGCATCGCCCTGAGATTATTCTGCCTTATCTCTTCAGCATAGCCCAGACGGCGTCGATAAAATGTAACCAACGCGTGTTAGTTCGGGTTTTGTGCGCTGTCGCGACGGCATTTCCGTATTCAGTCACTACAGCCTTGATTGAGGCTGAACTCAGCACTCAATATTGACGCCGCAGGGTTGAAAAACCGTTGCCCGGCACCTATATCAACTTGTACAGTAAACCTTTTAGGATTTGGTGGCTCTAAACTGTTGTAGCCACAGACAAAGGAGTCAACATGCAGACCCAGCGTTTTGAGACCGTCAGCAGCACCCGCAGCTCGGTCGAGATTAATAAAGTTCTACGTAACACCTATATGTTATTGGCCATGACCCTGGCCTTTTCCGCCGCCGTAGCCGGCGTCTCCATGGCGTTGAACCTGCCCTACCCCGGCCTGATCATCACGCTGGTGGGTTTCTACGGTCTGCTGTTTTTGGTTAACCGCACTGCCAACAGCGCCATGGGCCTGGTGTCCGTATTCGCCCTGACCGGCTTTATGGGCTACACCCTGGGACCGATTCTGAACATGTATCTGGGTGCCGGCATGGGCGACGTCGTCCTCATGGCCCTGGGTGGCACCGCCCTGACCTTCTTCGGGTTGTCCGCCTATGTGCTGGTTACCGGCAAGGACATGTCCTTCCTGGGGGGCATGATGATGGCCGGTTTCTGGGTGATCATTGCCGCCTTCATCGCCAACATCTTCCTGGCCATTCCGGCCCTGAGCATGGCGCTGAGCTGCCTGTTCATTCTGTTCTCGTCCGGTGCAATCCTGATGCAGACCAGTGCCATTATCCATGGTGGTGAGACCAACTACATCAATGCAACAGTGACCCTGTTTGTGTCTCTGTACAACATCTTCCTCAGCCTGTTGAGCCTGCTGGGTATGAGCGACGACTAAGCTCGCAAATTACGTTACACTAAGGCCCCATTACCGGGGCCTTTTTTATTGAATGCAGCACACGATATGAGTTCTTTTTTAGTGGTCGTCAACGGCGAACCCTACGGCAGCCAGTCCGCCTGGTCTGCCCTGAAATTTTGTGAATCCGTCATCGCGGCGGGCCACCGGCTGGAGCAGGTGTTCTTCTATCAGGCCGGCGTGCTCAATGCCTCCAGGATGCTGATGCCAGCCAGTGATGAACTGAACCTGCTCGGCCGCTGGCAACAACTGCACCAACAGCACCAGGTGCCCCTGGTCAGCTGCGTCTCCGCCGGCCTGCGCCGGGGAATCATCGATACCGAAGCGGCCGAAGACGCCGGTCTGGACAGTGCCAACCTGGCCAGCGGCTTTATCCTTGGCGGGCTGGGCGAACTGGTGACCACCATGCAGGCGGCTGACAGGACGGTGCAATTTTGATGAAACAGTTAGCCATAGTCTTTACCCAGATGCCCCATGGCCGCACCGGTGGCCGGGAAGCGCTGGATCTGGCCCTGCTCAGCGCCAGCTACGACATCCCCACCCAATGCTTCTTTGTGGGAGACGGGGTCTACCAGTTGCTGACCGGCCAGGAGCCCGGCCAGATAGAGTCCAGGGACTACATCGCCACCTTTAAAGCCCTGCCCATGTACGACATCGAGCAGATCTGGGTCTGCCAGGAGTCTCTGCAGCAGCGAGGTCTGGTCGCCGACGACCTGATGATGCCGGTCAACGTACTGACCCGGCAACAACTGACCCAGCAGCTTAACGGCACAGAACAGGTACTGACATTTTGAACGTTCTCCATACCCTCAACCAATCACCCAATGACAGCGCCCGCCACCAACTCGTAATGGATTACGCCGCCGCCGGCGACGGCCTGCTTCTGATGCAGGACGCCGTCGTGGCCGCCACTCTGCCGGAATTTGCCGGCCTGGCCGAGGCCCGCCCCTGTTACGTTCTTAAGGAAGACCTTCAGGCTCGGGGGTTGTTAAATCGGATTCTGGCCCCCATAACCGTCATTGATTACCCGCAGTTCGTCGATCTGACGCTGCAATACGACAAAGTACAGGCTTGGTAAACATGTTGAATTTCAATGGTCAGGAAATAGAGACTGACAAACAGGGCTACCTGCTGGATGCCAGCCAGTGGCAACCGGAGATGGCACCGCTGCTGGCCGAACAGGAGGGCATCATCCTTAGCGCCAACCACTGGGAAGTGGTGAATTTTGTGCGGGCGTTCTACGAAGAGTTCAACACCAGTCCCGCCATCCGGGTGCTGGTTAAAGCCATCGGCCAGAAACTGGGTGAAGACAAAGGCAACTCCAAGTACCTCTACAAGCTGTTCCCCAAAGGCCCGGCCAAACAGGCCACCAAAATTGCCGGCCTGCCGAAACCGGCTCGCTGTATCTGAACCCCTGTTGATTTTTTAACGGGTTCAGACCAAAAAAAGCCAGCATCTCTGCTGGCTTTTTTGCTATTCGGGCAGTCCGTTATGACGGAATCACATGAGTCGTCAGACCCAGCATCTTCTTCATCACGCGGGTAACCTGGCGGCTGTAGCCAAACTCGTTGTCGTACCAGACGTACAGCACGGCGCGGTCGCCGTCGACGATGGTAGCTTGTGAGTCCACCACACCGGCATAACGCGACCCGACCAAATCGGTAGACACGATCTCGGTAGACTCGGTGAAATCCACCTGGCTTTGCAGCTCGGAGTGCAGGGCCACTTCACGCAGAAACTCGTTCATGGTGTCGCGGTCGGTGCCTTCGGCCAGGTTCAGGTTCATGATGGCCATGGACACGTTTGGAGTCGGAACGCGGATGGCGTTACCGGTCAGCTTGCCTTTCAGCTCTGGCAGCGCCTTGGCTACCGCTTTGGCGGCGCCGGTCGAGGTCAGCACCATGTTCAGAGCCGCACTGCGACCGCGGCGGTCACCCTTGTGGTAGTTGTCGATCAGGTTCTGGTCGTTGGTGTAGGAGTGAACCGTCTCAACGTGGCCGTTGCGGATACCAAACTTATCGTTGATGGCCTTCAGTACCGGAGTGATGGCGTTGGTGGTACAGGACGCCGCAGACACAATCATATCTTCCGGCTCAATGTCCATGTGGTTGACACCATAAACCACGTTCTTGATGTCACCTTTGGCCGGAGCGGTCAGCAGCACCTTGGCCACACCCTTGGATTTCAGGTGCAGACCCAGACCCTCTTCATCTTTCCAGATACCGGTGTTATCAACAACCAGGGCGTTGTTGATGCCGTACTGGGTGTAATCCACCTGATCCGGGCCATTGGAGTAGATCACCTGAATGTAGGTACCATTGGCGATGATGGCGTTGTTCTCTTCATCCACCTCGATGGAGCCGTTAAACGGACCATGGATGGAATCGCGACGCAGCAGGCTGGCACGCTTCTCCAGATCACCATCGCGACCGCCACGTACCACAATGGCTTTCAGACGCATGGAGTTGGCCACGCCGGTGCGCTCAATCATCAGACGAGCCAGCAGGCGGCCGATGCGACCGAAACCATACAGAACGACGTCGCGCTGCTCCAGCTCCTGCTCGATGGCCGGGCCCATTTCCGCTTCAACGTAAGACTCAATCTCACTGCCGTCGGTATGGTTGCGCCAGTAGTTCATGGCCAGCTTACCAAGATCGATGCGAGCGTAGCGGACATCCAGCTTGCTCAGGGCTTCCAGGAACGGGAAGCTCTCACGCAGGCGCAGCTTTTCGCCTTCGTGCTTACGGACCAGACGGTGAGACTTAATGATGTCGATGGTCGACGCATTCAGCAGGCTCTTACCATACACCAACACTTCGACGCCTTTATTACGATACAGCTTGCCAATAATGGGTTGCATCGCTTCGGCCATTTCGAAACGTTCTTGCCAGCTTTTCAAGTGCTTGTCAGCGCTCATTGTGAACAGATCCTTTAGATGCGCACAGTCTTCGACTCAATGCTTTATAATCGTGATTAAGTTCAAAGACCATGAAATGGGTACAGATAACGTGGCTACGTTGGCCAACTGGCTGGTATTCTACAGAACAACTGCTTCTTGATTCCAGCGACCTAAATCCGTAATTTAATTAGAGAAATCGACTAGATTTAGCCGATAACCGCAGAATTTTTGGTAAACTTACACGATGCGAGCAATTGCCCTGGTAGCCCTGCTGCTACCCCTTAGCGCCTGTGACACCCGATTAACGCTACAGCAAGTGTGTGAATCTCACCCAGAAATGTGTCAGGACGTGCCCCTGACCGGGTGGTGTACTAAAGAACGCTCACAGGTGATCTGGACCCGTTATGAAGACCAACCCAATGATCGCAGAACCATCTATAACGAGCTCATTTCTTTAGAAAACTATGTCGGTTGCATGGAAAAAGCGACCATGATAGAAAACCGCATTATTGCCAAGGAGCGGGAGACTGCTCGAATAGAAAGCTACATCGCTTCGCAAAAAGCGCTGAAAAAACTGCAGCAATCCACCGCCAGCTCCCCTTCTCCCTACCTCAGCTTCTATCACTGGACCCGGCTCAACGACCACCAGGCGCTGGCGCGGTTCCTGGAGTCCGAGCGAAAAGGCGAGCTGAGTTCCGTCCAGTTAAAGCAGTTCGCAGCGTCCTACTACTCTCGAATTAACCCTGAGAAAGCAGTCGCCTACCTATTAGACACTCTTACCACACTGCCCCACCCCGCTATCGATACCTATCTGGATCTGTCCAACGAATACCTGACACTCAACCAACCAGCTAACGCCTATCTGTTTGCTAAGATGACAGCACAGTTCAAACCCGAGCTGGTGAATGCGCAGCGACTGCGGTTATTACGAGCTTCCAGCAACGTGGACAAGGCCACTCTGGACGCCAAAGCCGAGGTACTGCTGGACAAGCTTGAGCAGGGCACATTTACGGCAAACGACCTCAAATTGTAATTTTATTTCTTTTTGAGTTACGGACTAAATGGTGATTTATTGCACGGAGCGCGCCTCGCCATCGCGAGGCACTGGTCACAGAATCAGCCGTTTTGTACTAGGCTTAAGCCAACTAAAACTTGATGTGTCGTAACATTTACTCATTTATCACAAAATATTGCGGTTACGCCCTTGACCACCGTCATTAGTGTTGTAAATTAACCACAATTACATAAGTTATCGAGATAGGTATCACTATGATCAAAGTTGCCATCAATGGATATGGCCGAATCGGCCGCAACGTTGTGCGCGCGCTGTATGAGAGCGAGAAAGACTACCCAATCAAAATCGTTGCTATCAACGATCTGGGTGACGCCGCCATTAACGCTCATCTGACCAAATACGATTCCGTGCACGGCCGCTTCAACGCAAAAGTTGAACAAAGCGAAGGTGCCATCACCATCAATGGCGATGAGATCCGTACCTTCTCCGAGCGTGATCCGTCCCAGCTGCCTTGGGCCGACTTGGACGTTGACGTAGTTTTCGAATGTACAGGTATCTTCACTACCAAGGCCACCGCCTCCAAGCACATCGAAGCCGGTGCCAAGAAAGTGATCATCTCTGCACCTGGTAAAGAAGTTGACGCAACTGTTGTTTACGGCGTAAACCACGACATCGTAACTTCTGACATGACCGTTATCTCCAACGCGTCTTGTACCACCAACTGCCTGGCTCCTTTTGCCAAGCCGCTGAACGATGAGCTGGGTATCGAGTCTGGTCTGATGACCACCATCCACGCCTACACCAATGATCAGCGTCTATCTGACGTATATCACTCAGATCTGCGTCGTGCCCGTGCTGCGGCGGTAAACATGATCCCAACCAAGACCGGTGCTGCTGCAGCCGTAGGTCTGGTTGTGCCTGAGCTGGCGGGTAAGTTCGACGGCGGCGCCGTTCGCGTACCAACCATCAACGTATCTCTGGTTGATCTGTCCTTCGTTGCCAAGCGCGACACCACCATCGAAGAAGTAAACGCGATTGTCGCCAAGGCTTGCGGCCAGGGCGCCATGGCCGAAGTTCTGGCTGTAAACGATGAGCCGCTGGTTTCCTGCGACTTCAACCACAGCCCTTACTCCTCGACCTTCGACGCTACCCAGACCCGAGTAAACGGTCGCCTGGTGAAAGTAATGGCCTGGTACGATAACGAGTGGGGCTTCTCCAACCGTATGCTGGACAACGCCGTTGTCCTGATGAACGCCAAATAAGCGCTCTACGGTAAAAACTCCTGACAGGGGCTCGCTTCGGCGAGCCTTTTTTTGTGCCTCAAAAACGAATGGCGCCCTTGCCTGCGCCAGGTCCCTGTCGCTTAGGGTTTTAGACGAAAAAAGACGCTGGGTACCCGCATTCGCGGGCACGACTGCCCCCACCCGTCGCCCTTGCGAACGCGAGGGCCCAGCGGCTTCGGTTTTTGATGCGAGCAAAGACACTGGATT
>NZ_FNEM01000030.1 GCF_900100175.1 Ferrimonas sediminum | reverse complement strand
CAGGTACCGCACCTGGTGTACGCCTCCTCTTCGTCGGTGTACGGCATGAACAAGAAGGTGCCCTTCAGTGAAACCGATGCGGTCGATCACCCCATCAGCCTGTCCGCCGCCACCGAGAAGTCCAACGAGCTGATGGCCCACACCTACAGCCACCTGTACGATCTGCCCACCACCGGACTGCGGTTCTTTACCGTTTACGGCCCCATGGGCCGGCCGGACATGGCCTACTTCAGCTTTACCAAGAAGATGCTGGCCGGCGAGCCCATCGATGTCTTTAACCATGGCAAGTTGTCGCGGGACTTCACCTACATCGATGACATTGTCGAGGGTGTGGTGCGGGTCATGGAGCAGGTGCCGGAACGGGACGACAGCAACGACTGCGCCACCCCGGACCGCTCCAGTGCGCCCTATCGGCTGTTCAACATCGGTAACCACCAACCGGTAGAGCTGATGACCTTTATCCGCACCCTGGAGCAGGCGCTGGGCGTTACCGCCAAGCTCAACATGAAGCCAATGCAGGCCGGTGATGTGTACACCACCTACGCCGACACCGATAACCTGCAGCAGGCGGTCGGCTTCAGCCCGGATACCTCCCTGGCCGATGGCCTGCAGAGATTCGCCGACTGGTATTTGGATTTCTACAAATAGCTAGAAGAAACAATTCGAAATATTAGTTAGGCAAGGATAAAAATGAAGTCTATAAGCATCGGAGTTGCCTTTGTATTGTGTGCTTCTGCACAGGCGAAAGCAGCTAGTACCTTCATTAGCCTACAAGATGATTATCTAAATGGGCGAATTGATCAACTGGTAGTGGTTTCTGATATGCCCGTCGTAAAGAAACCATATAACGTAAAACAGGTTAGATCCTATTTAGAGCTTATTAGAGAGAAAGTCCCAGGTCTATACCATGAGATTGATAGTGGATTATTGCCATACGAACAAAGTGGCGTAATCCAAAGAGCAGAAGTATCAGTTGCTGCAGCAGCCGAACCGGATCATAAACAGGTCATCCCGAACAGTAGGGGTGAGACTGCTTCATCAGCTTATCGTGTATCGGCGTCTGTTCAATATAAGTACTCAGATTGGCTGGTTGCTTCGGTTGGTGGGCTGGCTTTTGATGGTGAGGATGGTGCTGATGACCTTTTGCCGGTTGACTCCTATGTAGCTATTGGTTGGGATAGCTTTCAGGTAGATTTTGGGTATAGAGAGCATTGGTTGTCGCCTTTCTCTGATTCTGCAATGTTAATGTCTACCAATGCTCGTCCATCATTTTCAGTGGGTATTAGTAACCCAGTTGCATTTGAGACTCTATGGAACCTGCATTATGAAGTATCAGTTACCCGATTAGAGGAGCATGATACGATTTTGTATGGTGATGAAGTTGAGTCCGGTCGCCCCGCAATTTTGATGACCCATTTGAGCATTGAGCCCGTTAAAGGGTGGACTATCGGCGCAAATCGAACCATGCAATTTGGTGGTGGGTCTCGTGAGGTAAGTTTAAGGTCTATTTGGGATGCTTTTTGGGATCCTGTTTCAAACGATAATAATGCATCGGATGGTTTTGATGATTGCGAATCCGAGCAAAAAAATCTGTGTGAGTTTGGTAATCAACAAGCGTCTATTACTACCCGTCTTAATTTTCAAGGTGATACACCGTTCTCTATTTACGGTGAGTATGCCGGTGAAGATACCGCAAGTCATTCCAATTGGCGACTGGGTAACATCGCTGTTTCAGGCGGACTTAGTATCCCGTTTCTTCCTGAGTATTTATTAGGTCGAGATTGGTCGTTTACTTATGAATTTACCCAATGGCAAAATGCTTGGTATAATCATTATATTTATAAAAATGGTTACACCAACGATGGTGTCGGCATGGGTCATTGGTTCGCCAATAATCGTGATGATCAAGATGGTGTTCCTGGTACAGCCAATATGGTTAAACTGGGTTGGCAGCGTGGATACAGAGACAGGTATGAATTTGTCTATCGTCAAATGAAGAATGATAACAATAACTCGACTCAAACCTATACAACGGCTAGAGAGTTGGATGTCCGTTATTTTGGTCGCTGGAATGATCAAGACTGGGGCTACCGGATTTACGGTGGTCAGACAGTTTATGACGATAGCTTTGTTCGCGGTGAAATCAGCTTAGGGTGGTAATGATGAGAGCTTTATTTCTAGTGGTGGCTTTAATTGTATCGCCTTTTGCTATGGCCGACTGGGCATTTCAGGCTGGACTGGGCGGCACCTACCTTTATCAAGATAATGCTGATAAAGGTACTGATAGTAGTGTTCGTCCCAACTTGCAGTTTGGCGTGTTTAAACCGGTTTCTGATACCTGGAGTATGGGCACGGCGATAGAATTTGTGCCAGATGACATTATGGGCTCTGGAGCAACGGGGAACCTGATGATGTGGCGTGTTGCAGAGTTTGGCTATCAGTTTGCAGAAAAATGGGCAGTTAGCTTTTATGGCGGTGCTGCTCGATACGACCGTGAAGAACCCGGCTGGGGATATGGTTTGGGGGGCGGGTTGCTGTGGCTGTTAGGTGATCGTTGGGCGTTGTCTGGCGAACTGAACTGGACCAGTACCGATATATCTATTAATAGCGAAGGTGTGTCACCTTCCGGTAGGAAAGACGACTTTATTTGGAGCTCTTTGGTTCTCAAGGTTCGGTTTTAAGAGGGGGCGTTATGCATTTGTTTGAGATTTCCTCGTGCGCGGATTTGCCTGAAGAGGTTGGTAAGTGCATTCGCCATGTGTTGTCTTTGGGTGAGATTCCTGCGGGTCTTTTTGAGGTTCCGGGTTCGGCCATTAAGGCCATTGGGATTCGTTATGTAACCAAAGATTCATCGGCTCCTGTTATTGCTGAAAACCACCAGCGAGTGGTGGATGTGCACGTGGTGGTCCAAGGTGGCGATGGCGTTGCTGTTGTTGCTGAAGGGGATGCAGCCCCTAGTGGTGATTACTGCGATAAGGACGACTACCAGTTGTTTGATGTTGCTGGTGAGCTTGAGTTGCAAGAGCTGACAGCCGGGCATGTTGCTGTTTTTGAACCTTATGAGATTCACGTTACCGGTCGAGCCGTTGGTGAACCTGGTGATGTTGTTAAGGTGGTATTGAAGGTTCCTGCTGAGTTGTTTGAGGGGTAGGGCTCAGTTTTATAGTTTATGGCTAAGGGTTAAAGTCAAAGACGCTGGGTACCCGCGTTCGCGGGCACGACGGTGGGTTGGTTGGAGATCTAAGGTTGCCGGATAGTGTTTATGTTATCCGAGGTTAAGGGCTAAGGGCTAAAGTCAAAGACGCTGGGTACCCGCGTTCGCGGGCACGACGGTCAAGGGCAAAGGCCTGAGTTCGACGGTCAAGGTCAAAGTCCAAAACCCAAAGGTCAAAGCCCTAAGGCCAAAAGCTAAAGGCACTGGATTCTCGCGTTCGCAAGAATGACGAGGGGCGGGAAGACGCTGGGTACCCGCGTTCGCGGGCACGACGGTGGGTTGGTTGGAGATCTAAGGTTGCCGGATAGTGTTTGCGTTACCCGAGGCTAAGGGCTAAGGGCTAAGGGCTAAGGGCTAAGGGCTAAGGGCTAAAGCCAAAGACACTGGGTACCCGCGTTCGCGAGCACGGCGGTCAAGGTCAAAGTCTAAAACCCAAAGGGCTAAGGGCTAAGGGCTAAAGTCAAAGACGCTGGGTACCCGCGTTCGCGGGCACGACGGTCAAAGTCAAAGTCTAAAACCCAAAGGGCTAAGGGCTAAGGGCTAAAGTCAAAGACACTGGGTACCCGCGTTCGCGGGCACGACGGTCAAGGTCAAAGTCTAAAACCCAAAGGGCTAAGGGCTAAGGGCTAAAGTCAAAGACGCTGGGTACCCGCGTTCGCGGGCACGACGGTCAAAGTCAAAGTCTAAAACCCAAAGGGCTAAGGGCTAAGGGCTAAAGTCAAAGACACTGGGTACCCGCGTTCGCGGGCACGACGGTCAAGGTCAAAGTCTAAAACCCAAAGGGCTAAGGGCTAAAGTCAAAGACGCTGGGTACCCGCGTTCGCAAGAATGACGAAGGGTGGGCACGACGGTTAACTGCTAAAGCGCGATAGGCTTGGCGTCGTGGGTACGTCAGTGATTGATGTTAGTATGTAGTTTCTTTCTAATTTGGTCGCTGTGCACATGGTGTGCGTGGTGACATTTTGTATTTAGGTCGAGCAGGGTGCTGACCTAGTTTTAACGGATAGAGTTTCTTATGTCTCGAAAGTACTTTGGTACCGATGGTGTGCGCGGTTTGGTTGGGGAGTCCCCAATCACACCTGGGTTTGCAATGAAGCTGGGTTGGGCCGCCGGCAAGGCGTTGGCCAACCAGGGCAACAGTCGGGTGCTGATTGGCAAAGACACACGCATCTCCGGCTACATGCTGGAGTCTGCCATGGAGGCGGGCTTTGTTGCTGCCGGTATCGATGTGGCCTTTTTGGGGCCGATGCCAACGCCGGCGGTGGCGTACCTCACCCGCACTTTCCGCGGTGAAGCCGGTGTGGTGATCAGCGCCTCCCATAACCCATACCATGACAACGGCATCAAGTTCTTCTCCGCCGACGGCACCAAGCTCAGCGACGAGGTCGAGCTGGAGATCGAATCCTGGTTGGACAAAGAGATGGACTGTGTGCCTTCCGAGCAACTGGGGCGCGCCACCCGGGTAAGCGATGCGGCCGGCCGTTACATCGAATACTGCAAAGCCACGTTCAGCCGTGAATACAGCCTGAAAGGGCTGCGCATTGTGCTGGATTGCGCCCATGGCGCCACCTACCATGTGGCACCGCCGGTATTTACCGAGCTGGGTGCCGAGGTTATCACCAT
Source organism: Ferrimonas sediminum (assembly GCF_900100175.1). GTDB lineage: Bacteria > Pseudomonadota > Gammaproteobacteria > Enterobacterales > Shewanellaceae > Ferrimonas > Ferrimonas sediminum. Next base: position 11,287 of record NZ_FNEM01000030.1, on the reverse strand, counting down.
CGGTAACGAGCCCAACGGCACCAACATCAATGCCCAATGTGGCGCTACCCACCTCGATGCGCTGCAGAAAAAGGTCGTGGAAGTGCGCGCCGACTTCGGTATCGCCTTCGATGGCGATGGCGACCGGGTGATGATGGTAGACGGTGACGGTACCAAGCTCGATGGCGACATCATTCTGTTCATCCTGGCCAAACACTGGCAGAAGAAGGGCATCCAGTTTGGCGGCGTAGCCGGCACCCTGATGGCCAACATGGGCCTGGAGCTGGCACTGAAAGAGCGTGGCATCGAGTTTGCCCGCTCTAAAGTCGGTGATCGCTATGTGGTCGAGCTGCTGAAACAGAAGGGCTGGACCCTGGGTGGTGAGAATTCCGGTCACATTCTGTCTCTGGATCACGCCTCCACCGGTGACGGCATCGTTGCGGCGTTGCAGGTGCTGCAGGTACTGGCAGAAACCGGCCAAAGCTTGGAACAGGCCAGATCCGGCATGACCATGCTGCCCCAGGTGCTGATCAATGTTCGCTTCTCCGGTAATACCGCCCCACTGGAAGCGGAGTCGGTAAAACAGGCGGTTGCCAATGTTGAGCAGGAGCTGGCCGGTCGTGGTCGGGTATTGCTGCGTAAGTCCGGCACCGAGCCGTTAATCCGGGTCATGGTCGAGGGCGAAGACGAGGTTCTGGTGCGAGCGCTGGCACAAACCATCGCCGATGAAGTCGCACGGGTAGATTCCGTAGCTTAATACAGTGTGGCAGCGTCGCGGCTGCCATTCACCGAACTCCACAGACCCCTAGGATTGTAAAGGTTGCTGTTTTTTGAATTGTTGTACCCCTACTATCTGCCCCAGTACCTGCCGGTTGCCAAGGAGTGGCTAGCCCGGGGCGGTGAAGTTCGTTTTGTCTGCCACCACATCGATCCGGAGTTAATGCCCGGTTACCGTCAGGCTCTGGCAGCAACCGGCATCGAGGTATTTTGGGTAAGCAGCGCCGAGCAGGTGGAAGCCTTGTGCCATCAGCATCAGCCCGACTGGTTTGTCTTTGGTAACACTCAGCAGCAGTTTTCTTCCATGCCGGAAGCCACCAAAGTGGCCTTGATGCAGCATGGCATCGGCCCCAAGGCTTGCTACTTCGATATGCCCAAAGGCCGGGTCGATGTCCGCTTTGTCGAAGGCCAGCACCGGCTGCGGCAGTTGCAGGCGCGTTATCCCGAGCACCGGTTTGTGGATACCGGCTACGCCAAGCTGGATTCAATCGTCAATGCCGATAACAGTGAAAGGCTGAAACACACCTTAGGGCTGGATGCCGCCAAGCCGACATTGCTGTATGCGCCGACGTTTTTCCCCAGCAGCATTGAAGCTCTGCCGCGGGACTGGCCACAGCAGTTATCGGCCTACAACATGATCATCAAGCCGCATTACTTTTCGCTGACCAAAAAGCGTTATCGTAACCAGAGCCAAAGGCTGCACGCCTGGGCCAAATACCCCAATGTGCATCTGGTGCCGGTGGCGGATCAGGACATTACCGCCTACATGTCGGTGGCGGATCTGCTGGTCAGCGATGCATCTTCCACGCTGCTGGAGTTTGCCGCGCTGGATAAACCAGTGATATGGTGCGACTTTTATCACCTGCGCTGGACCTATCGTGGGCCGTTAAAGTTTCGCTTGAAGCAGAGAATGGCACCGGAGCTGAACCAGTACAAGCCGTTGGCGACCGTGGTGGAGCGCCCCGGCGATCTGGCTGGTGCCATAGCGCATCAGCTTGCAAACCCCGGCCAGTTACGGGATGTTAGACATAGCCTGACCGCACAGCTAGTGGGCAGGGTCGATGGGCAATGCAGTCACAGGGTCGTGGACTGCCTGTTGAGTTAACGTAGATTATGAGAATTATTACCTTTGGGACCTTCGACATGTTTCATGTCGGCCATCTGCGCCTGCTCGAGCGAGCCAGGCGGGCTGGCGGCCATCTGACGGTCGGGGTGTCTTCAGACCAGCTGAATTACACCAAGAAGGGCCGCAACCCCATCTGCAATGAAGTGGATCGGTGCCGAATCATCAAGGCCCTGGCCTGCGTCGATGAGGTGTTTGTTGAAGAGTCCCTCGAGTTAAAACGTGAGTACATCAGGCGCTATCAGGCCGATGCGCTGGTGATGGGCGATGACTGGCAGGGCAAGTTCGACGATCTTGCCGATCTGTGTCAGGTCATCTACCTTCCGCGAACCCCCTCTATTTCGACCACCGCACTCATCGAGGTGGTTCAGTCGATGCCAAACGTCGGTACCTCCGTTGCCTGAGTGGCTCCGTTGCCGGAATGCACTAGGCTATAGTCAGTATGGTCTGCTGTACTGAGCTCGGTGTGAAAAAGGCAGTGTGTAATAAATAACGTGGAATAAATTGAATGTCTAAAGCGGTATTGGTCACCGGCGGCGCCGGTTACATCGGCAGCCATACTCTGGTAGAGCTGCTGAATGCAGAAAAAGACGTGGTGGTGGTGGATAACCTCAGCAACAGCTGTGAAGAGTCGCTGCGTAGGGTTGAGCGGATCACCGGCAAAAGCGTGACCTTTTATCAGGGCGACATTCTGGACTCGTCCCTGCTGGAGCGAGTGTTTGCCGCTCACGACATCGGCTCCGTGGTGCACTTTGCCGGATTAAAGGCGGTGGGTGAATCCGTCGCCCAGCCGGTGCGCTATTACCAGAACAACGTCACCGGCACCCTCAGCCTCTGTGAGGCGATGGCCAAAGCCGGCGTGTTCAACCTGGTATTTTCCTCGTCGGCAACCGTCTATGGCGACCCAGCCAGCCTGCCGATTCGGGAGGATTCGCCGGTGGGCGGCACCACCAACCCCTATGGCACCAGCAAGTACATGGTTGAGCGGGTGCTGCAGGATCTGCACGTTTCCGATAGCCGCTGGAACATCGCCCTGCTGCGTTACTTCAACCCGGTGGGCGCCCACGAAAGCGGCCTGATTGGTGAAGATCCTAACGGCATTCCCAACAACCTGATGCCCTTTATCAGCCAGGTGGCGGTGGGCAAGCGTGAGCACCTGTCGGTGTTTGGTAACGACTACGACACCGTCGACGGCACAGGTGTGCGCGATTACATCCACGTGGTGGATCTGGCCATTGGTCACCTCAAAGCGCTGGATAAACTGCAGTCTTCGCCCGGGGTGGTGATCTACAATCTGGGCACCGGTACCGGCTACAGCGTGCTCGAGATGGTGTCGGCCTTTGAAAAAGGCAGCGGCCAGGCAGTGCCCTACCAACTGGTGGCCAGACGTCCTGGCGACATTGCCGCCTGTTATGCCGATCCCGCCAAGGCCCAGGCTGAGCTGGGGTGGACTGCCAGGCGCGGCGTCGATGCCATGACCGCCGACACCTGGCGCTGGCAATCGAATAACCCCAATGGTTACAAGTAACCCCTCTTTAGCGAGTGTTTTTGGGTAAAGATCTCATTTTAGTGGCCGGCACATTGTTAAGATGGCCGGCTCTTTGTTTTGTTGTGAGCGGCGATTGGCTTGCTTGCAATCTATTGAAAGTATTGGATTAAAGTAGATGAAAATTGCGATTGCGGGCACCGGCTACGTCGGTCTGTCTAATGCGGTATTGCTGGCACAGCACAACGAAGTGGTAGCGCTGGACATTGTTGCCGACAAGGTGGCCATGTTGAACAACAAACAGTCTCCCATCGTCGATGCCGAGATTGAAGATTTTCTGGCCAACAAAGCCCTGAACTTTACCGCTACCATGGATAAAGAGGCGGCGTATGCCGGTGCCGAGTACGTGGTTATTGCCACACCCACCGACTACGACCCGCAGACCAACTATTTCAACACCAACTCTGTCGAGGCGGTGATTCAGGATGTGATGGCCATTAACCCGACAGCGGTGATGATCATCAAATCCACCGTGCCTGTGGGTTACACCAAATCTGTAAAAGAGAAGTTTGGTTGCGACAACATCATCTTCTCGCCAGAATTTTTGCGCGAAGGCAAGGCGCTGTACGACAACCTGTATCCATCCCGGATCATCGTCGGTGAGCGCTCCGAGCGGGCCGAGGTGTTCGCCGGGTTGTTGGTGCAAGGTGCCATTAAGCAAGAGATTGAAGTCCTGTTTACCGACTGCACCGAGGCGGAAGCGGTAAAACTGTTCTCCAATACCTACCTGGCACTGCGGGTCGCCTACTTCAATGAGCTGGACTCCTATGCCGAAACCCATGGCCTGAATAGCCGCCAAATTATCGAGGGGGTGGGGCTGGATCCGCGCATTGGCAGCCATTACAACAATCCCAGCTTTGGCTATGGCGGCTACTGCTTGCCGAAAGACACCAAGCAGTTGCGGGCTAATTATGAAGATGTGCCAAATAACATCATCAGTGCCATTGTCGATGCCAACCGCACTCGCAAAGATTTTGTCGCCGATGCCATCATCGCCCGAAAGCCCAAGGTTGTCGGCGTACACCGCCTGATCATGAAGGCCGGCTCCGACAACTTCCGTGCCTCCTCCATTCAGGGCGTGATGAAGCGCATCAAAGCCAAGGGCATTGAAGTGGTGGTGTATGAGCCGGTGCTGAAAGAGGCCGAGTTCTTTAACTCCCGTGTGATTAACGAGCTGGAGGAGTTTAAGAAGGTGTCTGACGTGATTGTGGCCAACCGCCTCACCGACGATATTAAAGACGTCGAAGCCAAGGTGTATACCCGCGACCTGTTTGGCAGTGACTAATTTGGCATTGGTAATGCCTTGTCTGAAAGAGCTCGATGGCAGCAGTGTTTCTGCTGCCGTGAGTGGCATGATCTAATTTCTTGAGTACTGATATGATTTCTAAAGTTGTAATCCCCGTTGCCGGTCTGGGTACCCGCATGCTGCCGGCGACCAAAGCCATCCCCAAAGAGATGTTGCCTTTGGTGGACAAGCCGTTGATTCAGTACATTGTGAATGAGTGTGTCGAAGCCGGCTTTAAAGAGATTGTGCTGGTGACTCACGCTTCTAAAAATGCCATTGAGAACCACTTTGACACCTCGTTTGAACTGGAAGCGACGCTGGAGAAGCGGGTAAAGCGGCAGTTGCTGGAAGCCGTGCAGGCCATCTGCCCGAAAGACGTGACCATCATGCACGTGCGTCAGGGTGAAGCAAAAGGCCTGGGCCATGCCATTCAGTGCGCCAAGCCGCTGGTGGGCGACAACCCGTTTGCGGTGGTGCTGCCAGACGTGATTTTGGATGAGTACACCGCGGATCAGAAGTCTGAGAACCTGGCTGCCATGAAGCAGCGTTTCATTGACACCCGCCGCAGCCAGATTATGGTGGAAGCGGTGCCGGTTGAAGATGTTTCTAAGTATGGCATTGCTGATTGTGATGCCTCCGGCCTGCGTCCTGGAGAGAGTGTGGTCATGAAAGGGGTGGTTGAAAAGCCAGCCGTTGACGTGGCGCCCTCCAACATGGCCGTGGTGGGCCGTTACGTGCTGCCAGCTACCATTTGGCCACTGCTGGCGAAGACCCCTCCAGGAGCCGGCGACGAGATTCAGTTAACTGATGCCATCGCCATGCTGATGGAGTCTGAAAACGTCGAGGCGTTCCAGATGTCCGGCAAATCTCACGATTGTGGCGACAAGCTGGGTTACATGAAAGCCAATGTAGAGTACGCACTGCGTCACTCAGGCATGAAAGAACAGTTCAAAGAGTACCTGAAATCAGTCGACCTGGGCTGATTGAGTTCCTTCTTTAAAAAACGCGGCCAAGGCCGCGTTTTTTGATCCAGCCATGTCGTGCCCGCGTCCTTCTTTTTGTCATTCTTGCGTAGGCGAGAATCCAGCGACTTTGACTTTGCCCTTCCGTCATTCTTGCGAACGCCAGAATCCAGCGTCTTTGATTTTGCCCTTCCGTCATTCTTGCGCACGCGAGAATCCAGCATCTTCGCCCTTGACCGTCGTACCTGCGAACGCGGGTACCCAGTGTCTTTGACTTTGATTGTCGTGCCCGCGCACGCGGGTAACCAGCGTCTTTGACCTTGCCCGTCGTGCCCGCGAACGCGGGTACCCAGCGTCTTTGACTTTGACCTTCTGTCATTCTTGCGTAGGCGAGAATCCAGCGTCTTCGCCCTTGACCGTCGTACCTGCGAACGCGGGTACCCAGTGTCTTTGACCTTGATTGTCGTACCTGCGCACGCGGGTACCCAGCGTCTTTGATTTTGACCTTCCGTCATTCTTGCGCAGGCGAGAATCCAGCGTCTTTGAGGTATTTAAAGCCACTGGCCCCTCGCGTTCGCAAGGGCGACACGGTTGGGGTGTGGTGGGCACGGTAAGTGCAGTGGTCGCCATCAGAGTTGGTGCTACACCACTGCACACCAATCAACCCTCCGTCGTACCTAGTACCACTACACACCAACCAACCCTCCGTCGTGCCCGCGAACGCGGGTACCCAGCGTCTTTGACCTTGATTGTCGTGCCCGCGAACGCGGGTATCCAGCGTCTTTGAGGTATTTAAAGCCACTGGCCCCTCGCGTTCGCAAGGGCGACACGGTTGGGGTGTGGTGGATACGGTAAGCGCAGAGGCCGCCATCAGAGTTGCTGCCACACCAATACTCAATCACCCCTCCGTCCTACCCACCACCACTACACGCCAATCAACCCTCCGTCGTGCCCGCGCACGCGGGTACCCAGTGTCTTTGACCTTGATTGTCGTACCGGCGCACGCGGGTACCCAGCGTCTTTGATTTTGCCTGTTCGTCATTCTTGCGCAGGCGAGAATCCAGTGTCTTTCCATTTTAAAGCCACTGGGCCCTCGCGTTCGCAAGGGCGACGGGGGAGGTTGGTCGTCCCCGCGCACGCGGGTACCCAGCGTCTTTGACCTTGACCTTACCCTTGCCCGTAACCGCTTTAAAAGCCACTGGCCCCTCGCGTTCGCAAGGGCGACACAGTTGGAGTGTGGTGGACACGGTAAGCGCAGTGGTCGCCATCAATATCGACTTTGCACTGAGTAAGCTACAACCCTCCGTCGTGCCCGCTACCACTGCACTCTAATCATCCCTCCGTCGTGCCCGCGCACGCGGGTACCCAGCGTCTTTGACCTTGCCCGTAACCGCTTTTAAAGCCACTGGCCCCTCGCGTTCGCAAGGGCGACACGGTTGGGGTGTGGTGGACACGGTAAGCGCAGTGGTCGCCATCAGAGTTGCTGTCTCGCCAATATTCAACCAACCCTCCGTCGTGCCCGCTACCACTGCACTCCAACCAACCCACCGTCGTGCCCGCGAACGCGGGTACCCAGCGTCTTTGACTTTGACCTTCCGTCATTCTTGCGAACGCGGGTACCCAGCGTCTTTGACTTTGCCCTTGCCCGTAACCGCTTTTAAAGCCACTGGGCCCTCGCGTTCGCAAGGGCGACGGGGGAGGTAGGTCGGCCCTCGCGTTCGCAAGGGCGACGGTGCGAACTGGATGGTTTTGAAGTTAATTTGACCTATCGAGGTTGCGACGGAGTTGGGGCTGTTCGTTAGTGGTGCGGGTTAACCACCCCTCCGTCGTGCCCGCGCACGCGGGTACCCAGCGTCTTTGATTTTGCCTGTTCGTCATTCTTGCGCAGGCGAGAATCCAGTGTCTTTCCATTTTAAAGCCACTGGGCCCTCGCGTTCGCAAGGGCGACGGGGGAGGTTGGTCGTCCCCGCGCACGCGGGTACCCAGCGTCTTTGACCTTGATTGTCGTACCTGCGCACGCGGGTACCCAGTGTCTTTGACTTTGACCTTGCCCTTAGCCGTTCGCAGGGCGATCTACGTCGAGCTCACGCTGGCTTTTACCGGAGCGCTGGCCATGGTAGCGGCCAACTCCACTTTTATGCCGGGGAAGGTGCGTTTGAGGCAGTTGGCCAGCCCTTTTTGGGCCACGGGACTGCCGTGGATTAAGCGTATGCACTTGGGAGGAAACGCCATGCTGGCGACAAACCGGATCAAATCTGGCTGGTCGGCGTGGGCGGAGTAGCCGCTGAGGGTATGGATGCTGGCTTCTACTCGGGTGGGTTGACCATCAATCTCAACCTCGGTGGGAGCGTTGAGCTGCTGCAGGCGCCGCCCCAGGGTACCGTTGGCCTGATAGCCGACAAACACGATGTCGGTGCGGGGATCCGGTGCCAGGGCTTTCAGGTAGTTAACTATGCGTCCGCCACTGCACATGCCGCTGGCGGCAATCACGATGGCGGGTTCGGCGCTGACTTGCAGGCGGTTCAGCAACTCCTGATGCTGGCGGTGGCCATCGATGGTGATCAGGTGGTCAAAGTCCAACGGGTGGCGATTGCTGGAGATTTTGTGCCTGGCCTCTTTATCCCAAAGGTGCTGCAGCTGGCGGTAGCTGGTGGTGATTTTGGCCGCCAGAGGCGAGTCAACGATGATAGGAACCTGGGCCATGGCCTGGTCGCCGTTGAGGTTATGCAGCAGATCTTCGATTTCGTACAGCAGCTCCTGAGTACGGCCAATGCTGAAGGCCGGAATCAGGGTGACACCGCGGTTTTCCAGGGTGGATTGCAGAATCTGTTTCAGCTTTTGGCTGCGTTCGGCACGGTGTTCGTGGCTTCGATTGCCATAGGTCGATTCCAGCACCAGCAGGTCGGCCGCCTCTGGGGCATCGGGATCCGGCAGCAGCGGCGTGTTGTAACAGCCAAGGTCGCCACTGAACACAATCCGTTTCTTGTTGGGCAGGGCCACCTCTACGATGGAGGAACCCAGTATGTGCCCGGCAGGACGCAGGCGCACCATACCAACGGCCGGAGCGGGCAGGGCGTGCCAGTGATGGTAATCCAGCGGTTGCAGCTGGGAGCGAATCTGTTCCAAAAAGCGGCTCACCAGAGTCCGATCCCGGGTAAATCCCAATTTAATGGCATCTTCCAGGATCAGCGGCAGCAGGTAGGCGCTGGCCTGGCTGCAGAGGATGGGGCCACGAAACCCAGCGGCCAGCAGGTAGGGGATGCGGCCAATATGGTCGATGTGACAATGGGTCACGATCAGCGCCTGTACCTGGCTGAGGTCAAAGTCGATATGGTGCTCGCCGGGGGCGCGTCTTTCCAAATCTTCACCCTGAAACAAGCCGCAATCCACCAGGATGGAGTGCTGGTCATCCAGATAGAGCTGGTGGCAAGAGCCGGTGACGCCGCTGGCCGCACCGTGATGGTGCAATTTAAGCATGGATAAGTCCTTTTACCCTGGAGCCTTAATTTAACCCTAGCAGTGAATTTTCAGGACGTGGCCGGCAGTGGCATTTTTTCTTACGCAGGAGATAAGAAAGATCACGTTTAGGGCGAATTCTCGCGGCAGTTCACGGATAATGTAGCTTGTTTACAATCGGTTATCAGCAGGCAGAGTCCATGAGTCGTCGGTACAAGTCGGTCACCCCCTATTCCAGTGTTAATTTTGGCGTACTGAAGTCGCTGTTGCCCTACCTGCTGGAGTTCCGACTGATTCTCGGGTTGTCGCTGGCGTGCCTGGTGGGCGCCAAGGTGGCCAGTGTCGGCCTGCCGTTCATTCTGAAACACATTGTCGATAACCTGGATGGCGTTGGCGATGTGCCGGCGGCGACGGCCATTCCGTTGGCGCTGCTACTGGCTTACGGCCTGGTTCGATTCTCCAATGTGTTGTTTGGAGAGCTTCGTGACACCCTGTTTGGCCGCATTACCGAGCGGGCGATGCGCCGCATTGGCCTGAAGGTGTTCCGCCACCTCCATAAACTGGATCTGGGGTTCCATTTAGAGCGCCGTACCGGCGGTGTTTCGCGGGATATTGAGCGGGGCACCAACGGCATCAGTTTCTTGATGCGGTTTATGGTGTTCAATATTGTGCCGACGCTACTGGAGATTGGTCTGGTGGTGGGGTTGCTGTGGTGGAACTACCACGTCGGCTTTGCGCTTATTGTGCTGGTGGCGGTGGTGGCTTACATCGGATTTTCGGTGGTTGCCACCGAGTGGCGCACCGATTTTGTCCGTCAGGTGAACGAGGCGGAGTCTCAAAGCAGCACCCGGGCGGTCGACAGTCTGCTGAACTTTGAAACGGTGAAGTACTTCACCAACGAAGAGCATGAAAGCCGCCATTACGATAATGAGCTGTCCCAATGGGAGCAGGCTCGGCGGCGTAACCGGCTGTCGCTGTTTGCCTTAAACGGCGGCCAGGCGTTGATCATTGCGCTGGCGATGACCGCCGCCATGGTGCTGGCCGCATCGGACGTGGTCGACGGTGACATGACCCTAGGTGATTTTGTGCTGATCAACAGCTTTATGATGCAGGTGTTCATGCCGCTGAATTTCCTTGGGTTTGTTTACCGGGAAATGAAAGGCTCTTTGGCCAACATCGAGAAAATGTTTGATCTGCTGGGTCGCAAGCCGGGTGTGGAAGATGCCGACGACGCCACCGAATTGCAGGTGGGGCAGGGCGCCATCGAGTTCGATAACGTGCATTTCCACTACCATCCGGAACGGCCGATCTTAAAAGGGGTAAGTTTTCGGGTTGAGCCGAAACAGAAGGTGGCGATTGTCGGCAGCAGCGGTGCCGGCAAGTCGACGCTGTTTAAGCTGCTGTTTCGTTTCTATGACATTACCGATGGGGGCATTCGTATTGATGGCCAGTCGGTAAGTAAGGTCTCACAAACCTCATTGCGCCGAGCCATTGGGGTTGTGCCCCAGGATACCGTGCTGTTCAACACCTCGATTTTGGAGAACATCCGTTATGGCCGTGTTGAGGCCAGCGATGAAGAGGTGGGTGAGGCGATTCGCCTGGCCCATCTGGATCAGTTTATTGCCCGTCTGCCGGATGGTGTCCAGACTTTGGTCGGGGAGCGTGGCTTGAAGCTGTCCGGCGGTGAAAAGCAGCGGGTGGCCATTGCCAGGGCTCTTCTTAAGCATCCGCCGATCATGGTGTTTGATGAGGCCACCTCATCGTTGGACAGCCACTCCGAGCAGCACATCCTGACTGCCCTGAGCGAGATTGCCCGTGAGCAGACCACGTTGGTGATCGCTCACCGACTCTCTACCGTGGTGGATGCCGATAAGATTGTGGTGCTGGACCAAGGCCAGGTGGTGGAGCAAGGCAGCCATCAACAGCTGCTGGATCTCGATGGCCACTACGCCGCGCTATGGCGGGTGCAGCAGCAACAGCGCAGCAGTTAATTACCGCAGCTTCCCCTGTCGCACCCGCGTGTCGTGCCAGCGATCTTCTCTTTGTCGTGCCCGCGCACGCGGGTACCCAGTGTCTTTGCCCTTGGTTGTCATGCCCGCGCACGCGGGTACCCAGCGTCTTTGCCTTTGATTGTCGTGCCCGCGCACGCGGGTACCCAG
>NZ_FNEM01000040.1 GCF_900100175.1 Ferrimonas sediminum | reverse complement strand
TGCCAAAGGTTGCTCATCAGGGTGTCCACGCCGGCCTTTTGGGGCCCGGCATGGACTGATCTGTGCCTATTGACAGGGGGAATCATATCAACGCCTCATTAAGAGGCTAAAAATAGTTGGTTACAATGGCGAGGCACGAGCAAAAATCAACTATTTTTTGTTCTACTTCAATGACTTGTTATAGCTAATTCCACTGAACTAAGGTTATTTGACCATTACCTATATATTCAAAAGTCAAATTAACCAAACCACCACTATTATTTAAATTAACTAAACCGTCACAGTCTACATCAGTTTGGCACTCAAAGGGCTGACCTAAAAAATAATAAACACCTGACTCTTTTGTAAATGTCCAATCTAATAACTCTACTAACTCGTATTCATAACTAGTGTTAAAGGGATCTTCTATGTCTGATATGATGTTTTCAATAGAGTATTTAATGCTTGAGGCATCAGCGGGAGGATCGATTACCTTTGTTACTTTTAAAGAGAGTTGGTAGGTATGTCCCCAAACAAAATCAAAACCTTCAATGGAGTCATAAAGGTAACTATCAACATCACCATCTTGCGTTATAAAGCAGAGTTGTTGACTTACACCAACGCAAGGTCTTTTGTAGGATGCAAGTGTTTTGGTTTCCAGTGATGAAGTATTATTATCATCATCGCATGAAATAATTAAAAAAGATGTAATTAATAATAGAACTATCCGTGTGTGCATAATATTTCCTTTAGCTATAACGCTCCGCTTAGCGGTAGCAGGCTGCCCGGCTATACTCCGCGAGGCACGAGCGCAGCCGGGCTGGCTGAAATCCGTCTATAGTGCCTTGTTATGTTTTTACACATTCTTTAGTGTCAACTTCAATTACCGCGATTTGATTTTTGTTTGAATCGTAATAACTATAAGACACGACTATTTTCATATCCCTGAAGGCCTTCAAATCATCAGTAGTACAAACTGCATTAATTAACGGTAGTTTCATGTCAGCCACAAACTCCTTAACATCCATACTTTCCACTTCAAAATTAGGAAGCTGATAGTTATATTTAAACGCACCGTTAAAACCAGACGTTGAAATTAGAACCGTTTCAGAATCAACATTCATCGGTAAATTTGCGTTTATTTCACTCGAGACCTGAATCAATTTCTCACTGTTTGTCATATGCGGTTCATTATTAAATGCCTTCATAACTATATTGCTAGCTATGACAGCAAAAATAACGCCCAAAGCTTTTAGTACATTATTCTTTAGACTACTACTCATAAACTATGACCTACTCACTGAAAACATAACGCCCCACTTAGCGGGAGCAGACTGCCCGGCTACTATCCGCGAGGCACGAGCACAGCCGGGCTGGCTGAAATCCGCCTACAGTGTCTTGTTAAGTAGCCTTTGCCACTGTTTAACTATTTTATCGTACTCGTCACTAACGACATCATCGTCATCCGGACACGAATACAATACCAACTGAAGAGCAATGTATGAACCAGGAAATCCAATAAGCTCTCTCATCATTTCTAGAGCTTTGGAGTCATTTATCTCTGTCTTATCAATAAATGATAGACAGGCTGGTTCAATAATCTTCTGAACTGGGCCGCCAAACTTAGCTTTCCAATAATTGTATATCTCTAGCTGCTTATGTTTGCTTAGTTTCTTTGATAAAGGTACGCGACATATCTCATGTAGCACTACAAACGGAGCTCCTTCTCCAATCTCTGCGGATTGATGAATAATTTTCTTCCATAACCTCACATCATCGTATGGAAAGTTGCAATCAATGCTCTTAGAAAAGTCTTCGTACTTCACGTCCTCACCATACCTTCCCGAGCTACTTAACGCTCCACTTAGCGGGAGCAGCTTGCCCGGCTAATCTTTGCGAGGCACGAGCAGAGCCGGGCTGGCTGAAATCCGCCTACAGTGCCTTGTTAGGTGTTGCTGTACCAAAGTACTGCGAACCAGATTGATAGAGCGATATAGATAAGAGATAACACCCCGTTGACCCCAAGAACGGCTAACCACCCTTTCGAATCCATTCTGTGTATTACCCTTTGACCGGGCGAAAGCAATAAGATGGTTGAACCCACCGTCATTAGCGCCGATATTCCCATGATCGGCAATATCCCAAACAGAAGCAGAATCCCGACCGCACCGGCTTGACTCGCTGAAGCATCATTAGGCAAACCTGAAAAAAGCTTCATAGTAAACAAGACGGCTAATAGAGACACAGCCGGACAACTAAGCTGGACTAATCGCATTTCTCAAAACACCTAACGCCCGATTAACGGGTAAAAAATTGTGGGCTAAAATTGAGCGAAGCGAATAGCCCGCAAGTTTTTTATCCCTGTTGAATTGCTTGTTAGCTATCGTTTACTAACTTTGCCTCAACTAAAAACTCATAAAGCCCAGTAGTTATAAAGCGACCATAACTATCCTGAGTGTAACTTTCACCATCATAAACCCGATCTACAACAACAAAATACATTTCACCACTTTTGGTAAGTGGAACCATAAGATTCAAACCTATGGTATCGTTCTTTGTTTTAATTCTGATATATAGTTTGGTGTGTTTGGGTGGTCTCTTAGCAATTGATGTTTGCTCTGCACTAGTAATAGCATTAATTAATAGTTCTTTTGATTGAGTGGAATTTAATGCTAAACTTGCCACATTAATATACTCGGAATTTACCGCTTCAATTGAGACAATATCTTCAAGAGTAAGATTACTAAATTTAGCTAGCTTATTTGATCCTTCTGAATTATCCCAAAAATTACCAAGCCATCCATAAACAATATAAGTGACAATTAAAACAGATAAAACTTTCCTCAACAGCCAATCCTTACTTTAGAGAGCTAACGCCCTAATAATGGGCAAAAAACTGTTTGCTAAAATGTTGAGGAACGAAAACAGCAAACTGTTTTTTGTCCTTATTTATTAGCTTGTTAGGAATGCCATAGCTCAAGACCATGACAGTTCCTTTGTAATAACGCTACTACTTGATAAGTCATTTACTTGGGCAGAAGCACTTGGTAAAAGATTATCATATTCTTCGTTAAGGAAGTCGATCATTTCATCCAAATTCCATGGGCCTAATGATGTTTTATAATCAGGAAAGTCCTCTTGAATTTGAACCCAATCGGCATACTTCTTTTTAGACAGAACCACATTTGAATCTGTGTAGATGAGATGTAACTCCATTACTTTACTGGCTTCCTAGACATCATGATTCCCTGTGCGAGTGTCGGCCTCCTGCGTTTTATCGTGGATTAGTAAAACCAGAGCCACACTGTTTGTTGAATCACGCAATC
>NZ_FNEM01000031.1 GCF_900100175.1 Ferrimonas sediminum | reverse complement strand
TCTTTAGCTTCACCACCGTATACTTTAGCCAGTACGTTGGTGATAGCAGCAGTCAGAGTGGTTTTACCGTGGTCAACGTGGCCGATAGTACCAACGTTAACGTGCGGTTTCGAACGTTCAAATTTTTCTTTAGACACGTCGTGTTCCTTTCAATGTTCAAAGGACTCGGAAAGACATTAATCCGAGTCTAAGTGAATTAGCCTAGTCGGCCATCGATTACAGCTTGAGCTACGTTTTGCGGTGCTTCGTTATACTCCAGGAATTCCATGGAGTAGGAAGCGCGACCTTGGGTAGCGGAACGCAGATCAGTAGCATAGCCAAACATTTCAGCCAATGGCACCTTAGCGCGGATGATTTTCAGTCCCGCAGGACCATCATCCATACCGTCGATCATACCGCGGCGACGGTTTACGTCACCTACGACATCACCCATCCAATCTTCTGGAGTGGTAATCTCTACCTTCATCATCGGCTCGAGCAGAACCGGATCGGCTTCCAGGGCACCTTTTCTGAAGCCCATGGACCCCGCGATCTTAAACGCCATTTCGTTGGAGTCAACATCGTGGAACGATCCATCAAACAGGGTGACTTTTACGTCCAGCATTTGATAGCCGGCCAGGACACCCATGTCCATCTGTTCTTTACAGCCTTTTTCCACTGCAGGGATGTATTCGCGAGGAACCGCACCGCCCACAATTTCGTTGACGAACTCAAAGCCTTCGCCCGTTTCGTTCGGCTCCATCTTCAGCCATACGTGACCGTATTGACCGCGACCGCCGGACTGACGAACGAACTTACCTTCCACTTCCACCTTAGAGCGGATCGTTTCACGGTAAGCGACCTGAGGTTTACCAACGTTACAATCAACGCTGAACTCACGTTTCATTCGATCAACAATGATATCAAGGTGCAGCTCACCCATACCAGAGATTAGGGTCTGGCCGGATTCTTCGTCGGATTCCACACGGAAGGACGGATCTTCGGCAGCCAGTTTGCCCAGGGCAATACCCATCTTCTCTTGGTCAACCTTAGTACGAGGCTCGACCGCGATCTGAATGACCGGCTCAGGGAACTCCATACGCTCCAGCACCACCTTGTGGTTTGGATCGCACAGGGTGTCACCTGTGGTGCAGTCTTTCAGACCGATTGCTGCTGCGATGTCGCCGGCGCGAACCTCTTTCAGTTCTTTACGATCGTTAGAGTGCATCTGCACGATACGACCGAACCGCTCTCGTTTCTCTTTAACGGAGTTGAAAACGGTATCGCCGGTGCTCACCACACCAGAGTAAACGCGGAAGAAAGTCAGGGTACCAACGAAGGGGTCGGTCGCGATCTTAAACGCCAACGCCGAAAACGGTTCGTTGTCGTCTGAGTGGCGCTCGACTTCGTTCTCACGTTCGTCGAGACCTTTAATGGCTGGCACGTCAATGGGGGCGGGCAAGAATTCGACCACTGCATCCAAAACTGCCTGTACACCTTTGTTCTTAAATGCAGAACCACAGGTGGCCAGGACAATTTCATTGTTCAGGGTACGAGTGCGCAACGCCTGCTTGATCTCCTGCTCGGACAGTTCACCCTCTTCCAGGTACTTATCCATCAGCTCGTCGGAAGCTTCTGCAGCAGCCTCGACCAGATACTCCCGCCATTCCGCGGCCTGGTCGGCCAGCTCGGCAGGGATCTCGTCGTAGCTAAAGGTCATGCCCTGGTCCGCTTCGTTCCAGTTAATGGCCTTCATCTTGATCAGGTCGATTACGCCTTTGAATTCGTCCTCGGCACCGATATTCAGCTGGATAGGCACACAAGTGGCTCCCAGTCGATCACGGATTTGCTCGACAACGCGTTCAAAGTCTGCGCCGGCACGGTCCATCTTATTGACGAACACCATGCGAGGCACGTGGTATTTGTCAGCCTGACGCCATACGGTTTCAGACTGAGGCTCAACACCAGAGGAACCACAGAAAACCACCACTGCACCGTCCAGTACACGCAGGGAACGCTCTACCTCGATGGTAAAGTCCACGTGTCCGGGGGTATCGATGATGTTTACGCGATGCTCAGGATACTGACCTTCCATACCACGCCAGAAGGTGGTGGTCGCAGCAGAGGTAATGGTAATACCACGCTCCTGCTCCTGCTCCATCCAGTCCATGGTTGCGGCGCCATCGTGTACTTCACCGATTTTGTGAGACAGCCCGGTATAAAACAGCACCCGCTCAGTGGTGGTGGTTTTACCGGCGTCAACGTGAGCGCAGATACCAATGTTGCGGTAGCGCTCTAGTGGAGTTGTACGAGCCACGATTTCTTCCTCTCACCCGGAACCAGGTTCCGGGAAAAATGCAAAACAGGCGCAGCACATATCGTGCTGCGCCGGCAAGCTTACCAACGGTAGTGGGCAAATGCCTTGTTGGCTTCGGCCATACGGTGAACGTCTTCACGCTTCTTAACCGCAGAACCTTTGTTGTCGGATGCGTCAAGCAGTTCACCTGCCATACGCAGAGCCATCGATTTTTCGCCACGCTTACGAGCAGCTTCCACCAACCAGCGCATGGCCAGGGTGTTACGACGGACTGGACGAACTTCAACCGGCACCTGATAGGTTGAACCACCTACACGACGAGATTTAACCTCGACGGCTGGGCGGATGTTTTCCAGTGCAGTCTCAAACATTTCGATGTGGTCTTTACCGGATTTGGCAGCAGCCGCTTCCAGTGCACCGTATACGATGCGCTCAGCAGTAGACTTTTTGCCGTCCTGCATAACCACGTTTACAAATTTAGCTAACAGCTCAGATCCGAACTTAGGATCCGGCAGAATTTTACGTTGACCTACGACGCGACGTCTTGGCATGGGAATTCTCCGATTGCTTCAGGTATATCCAAAACAGGATGTACGAAATTAAAGTTGCTTGGCCTTACTTAACGGAGAACCATTAAGACTTAGGACGCTTGGCACCGTACTTGGAACGGCCTTGGCGACGATCACTCACGCCAGCGGTATCCAGAGCGCCACGAACGGTGTGGTAACGCACACCTGGCAAATCTTTTACACGACCGCCACGGATCAGAACAACAGAGTGCTCTTGCAGGTTGTGACCTTCACCACCGATGTAGGAAGTCACTTCGAAGCCGTTGGTCAGGCGAACACGGCACACTTTACGCAGTGCAGAGTTCGGCTTCTTAGGGGTGGTGGTGTACACACGAGTACATACACCACGTTTTTGTGGACACGCTTCCAGAGCCGGAACGTTAGTCTTTACGACTTTCGATTGGCGAGGCTTGCGTACCAACTGGTTAACAGTAGCCATTGATTACTCCAATTGATGTTTACTACTCATTTTCAGGTGCGAAAAATCGATCCCAAAAAAGGGGACGCGGAATTTTAAGCACCTAGTGAGCGGGTGTCAAGATTTAGCCAATGTGTTTAGCCTTTCGCAGCGAAATAAATCCCTACGAAGCCCCACATTTGCCCTGAACAGGGTTTCTGCCCTCTTGACCGACCACTCAAAACAACAAAGGGGCGCCGAAGCGCCCCTTTTCTGTACCTTCAACTAAGAGGCTTAGTCGTC
Source organism: Ferrimonas sediminum (assembly GCF_900100175.1). Classification (GTDB taxonomy): domain Bacteria; phylum Pseudomonadota; class Gammaproteobacteria; order Enterobacterales; family Shewanellaceae; genus Ferrimonas; species Ferrimonas sediminum. Next base: position 12,226 of record NZ_FNEM01000031.1, on the reverse strand, counting down.
CGCTGCATTCAGCAGGTCGGCCAGGTTCTGCTCCGCTTCGGAAGCAGTCACCACCGGAGCCACCGGCTCCTCTTTGGCGTTACGCTGCTCGTGATAAGCATAGCCCGTACCCGCAGGAATCAAACGACCCACGATGACGTTCTCTTTCAGACCGCGCAGGTCGTCTTGCTTGCCACTTACCGCCGCTTCGGTCAGCACTCGAGTGGTTTCCTGGAAGGAAGCCGCAGAGATGAACGATTCGGTGGCCAGCGAGGCCTTGGTGATACCCAGCAGTTCCAGCTCAAAGGTGGCAGGCTGCTTGCCTTCGGCCAGCAGGTCACGGTTAATGATGTTAACCCGTGCCACTTCTGCCTGTTCACCTTCCAGCAGGTCGGAATCGCCGGCGCTGGAGATGATGCACTTACGCAGCATCTGGCGAATGATCACCTCGATGTGCTTATCGTTAATCTTCACGCCCTGCAGACGATACACTTCCTGAACTTCGTTGACGATGTAGTTGGCAACGGCACGGACGCCACGCAGACGCAGAATGTCGTGCGGTGCTTCCGGACCATCGGCGATCACTTCGCCACGCTCCACTTTTTCACCTTCAAACACGTTCAGGTTACGCCACTTAGGAATCATCTCTTCGTATGGCTTGGCACCATCGTGAGGAGTGATCACCAGGCGACGCTTGCCTTTGGTCTCTTTACCGAAGGAGATGGTACCGGTGATTTCAGCCAGAATCGCAGGCTCTTTCGGCTTACGGGCTTCAAACAGGTCGGCCACTCGTGGCAGACCACCGGTAATATCCTTGGTACCACCGGATTCCTGAGGAATACGGGCCAGGGCATCACCAACGTTAACCGGTGCACCATCTTCCACACCAACAATCGCTTTGCCGGACAGGAAGTACTGTGCCGCCACTTCGGTGCCAGGGATCAGGATGTCGTTGCCGGAGGCATCGAGCAGCTTAACCGCAGGACGCATCTCTTTACCGGCGCTGGTACGCTCGTTCGGATCCAGGATCTCGATACGGCTCAGACCGGTCAGCTCATCGGTTTCCCGCTTCATGGTCACGCCGTCGATCATGTCAACGAACTTAATCTGACCTTCCGCTTCGGTGATGATTGGGTGCGTGTGCGGATCCCAGTTGGCGATGATGTCACCGGCGGCAACCGCCTGATCTTCGCCTTTCTCCAGAACGGCACCGTACGGCAGTTTGTAACGCTCTTTCTCACGACCCAGGTCGTCGATGATCGCCAGTTCGGTTGAACGGGAGGTCACAACGATCTTGCCTTCGGAGTTGGTTACGAACTTGGCGTTATGCAGCTTGATGCTACCCGCGTTCTTCACCTGTACGTTGCTTTCTGCGGACGCACGCGATGCCGCACCACCAATGTGGAAGGTACGCATGGTCAGCTGGGTTCCCGGCTCACCGATGGACTGAGCGGCAACCACACCAATGGCCTCGCCCTTACCAACGATATGGCCGCGGGCCAGATCGCGACCGTAACAGTGGGCACAAACGCCAAAGTCGGTCTCACAGGTAATCACGGAGCGCACCAGAACTTCGTCCACCGAGAACTCTTCGAGGATGTCACACATCTTCTCGTCGAGCAGGGTGTTACGAGGCAGCAGCACTTCGTCTTCGGTACCCGGCTTGATCACGTCCTTGGCGATGACTCGACCCAGTACACGCTCACGCAGCGGCTCAACCACATCACCGCCTTCAATCAGCGGCTTAACGGTCAGACCCTCTTCGGAACCACAATCGCTCTCGATGATCACCAGATCCTGGGCCACATCCACCAGACGACGAGTCAGGTAACCGGAGTTCGCGGTCTTCAGTGCGGTATCCGCCAGACCTTTACGAGCACCGTGAGAGGAGATGAAGTAATCCGCTACCGACAGACCCTCTTTAAAGTTCACTTTAATCGGGGTTTCGATAATGGAGCCATCCGGCTTGGCCATCAGGCCTCGCATACCGGCCAGCTGACGAATCTGAGCCGCACTACCACGAGCGCCGGAGTCGGCCATCATGTAGATGCTGTTGAAGGAGCCCTGCTCTTCCTCTTCGCCATCACGGTTGATAACGGTTTCGGTTTTCAGGTTTTCCATCATCGCCTTGGAGACTTTCTCGTTGGCGCTGGCCCAGATGTCGATTACTTTGTTGTAACGCTCACCTGCGGTTACCAGACCTGCCTGGAACTGTTCCTGAATTTCAGTCACTTCCTCTTCGGCAGATTCGATAATGGTCTTCTTGGCTGCTGGGATCACCATGTCGTTGATACCTACGGAGGTACCGGACAGAGTGGCGTAATGGAAACCGGTGTACATCAGCTGGTCAGCAAAGATGACGGTCGGCTTCAGACCCAGAATACGGTAACAGCTGTTCAGAACGCCGGAGATCTGCTTTTTGCCCATATCTTTGTTGATGTGGTCAAAAGACATGCCGTGCGGCAGGATCATAGACAGAATGGCACGACCAACGGTGGTATCGATGATCTTGCTCTCTTCTTTGATCTCACCATCTTCGGTCTTGTAGGAATCATTGATTCGTACTTTAACTCGAGCGTGCAGAGCCGCGGTCTTGGTGCGGTAGGCTTTCTCTGCTTCCTCAACGGAAGCAAACACCATACCTTCACCCTTGTCGTTGATCTTCTCACGGGTCATGTAGTACAGACCCAGTACCACGTCCTGAGACGGTACGATGATAGGATCACCGGAAGCAGGCGACAGGATGTTGTTGGTAGACATCATCAGGGCGCGGGCTTCAAGCTGGGCTTCCAGAGTCAGCGGTACGTGTACCGCCATCTGGTCACCATCGAAGTCAGCGTTGTACGCCGCACAGACCAGAGGGTGCAGCTGAATCGCTTTACCTTCAATCAGTACAGGTTCAAACGCCTGGATGCCCAGACGGTGCAGAGTTGGTGCACGGTTCAGCAGTACCGGGTGCTCACGAATCACTTCGTCGAGAACGTCCCATACTTCCGGAACTTCACGCTCTACCATCTTCTTGGCAGCTTTGATGGTGGTGGCCAGGCCACGACCTTCCAGCTTGCCGTAGATGAAAGGCTTGAACAGTTCCAGAGCCATCTTCTTAGGCAGACCACACTGGTGCAGGCGCAGAGTCGGACCTACGGTAATCACCGAACGGCCAGAGTAATCCACACGCTTACCCAGAAGGTTCTGACGGAAACGACCCTGCTTACCCTTGATCATGTCGGCCAGGGACTTCAGAGGACGCTTGTTAGAACCGGTAATGGCGCGACCACGACGACCGTTGTCCAGCAGCGCGTCTACAGATTCCTGCAGCATACGCTTTTCGTTGCGGACAATGATGTCAGGGGCAGCCAGATCCAGCAGGCGCTTCAGACGGTTGTTACGGTTAATCACACGACGGTACAGATCGTTCAGATCCGAGGTCGCGAAACGGCCGCCGTCCAGCGGTACCAGTGGACGCAAATCCGGTGGCAGAACTGGCAGAACCGCCAGAATCATCCACTCCGGCTTGTTGCCGGACTGGTGGAAGGCTTCCATCAGCTTCAGGCGCTTAGTCAGCTTCTTACGCTTGGTTTCAGAGTTGGTTTGAGGCAACTCTTCGCGCATTTCGTTGATTTCAGCTTCCAGATCGATGGCACGCAACAGTTCCAGGATCGCTTCGGCACCCATGCGGGCATCGAACTCATCACCGTGCTCTTCCAGGGCATCCAGGTACTCCTCTTCGGTCAGCATCTGACCCTTTTCCAGAGAAGTCATGCCGGTTTCGATCACTACGTAGCTTTCGAAGTACAGCACACGCTCGATGTCGCGCAGAGTCATGTCCAGCAGCAAACCGATGCGGGACGGCAGTGATTTCAGGAACCAGATGTGGGCAACCGGGCTGGCCAGCTCGATGTGACCCATACGCTCACGGCGCACCTTGGTCTGAGTTACCTCAACACCACATTTTTCACAGATAACACCACGGTGCTTCAGGCGCTTGTACTTACCGCACAAACACTCATAGTCTTTTACCGGGCCGAAGATACGCGCACAGAACAGGCCGTCGCGCTCAGGCTTGAAGGTACGGTAGTTAATGGTTTCCGGCTTCTTAACTTCACCGAAAGACCAAGAGCGGATCATGTCTGGAGACGCCAGACCGATCTTGATACCGTTAAACTCTTCAGACTTGTTCTGCTTCTTCAGAAACTGGAGTAAGTCTTTCACGTTCATCTCCTAGTGGAGGTTTAACTTCGGTGCCCCGCCCGCAGGCGGGGCACACTTAAGTTCCGCGTCAGCGGATGGCTTATTCCTGGTCCAGCTCGATGTTGATACCGAGGGACTTGATCTCTTTCAACAGTACGTTGAAGGATTCAGGCATACCAGGCTGCATGGAGTGGTTACCGTCAACGATGTTCTTGTACATCTGGGTACGACCGTTCACGTCATCCGACTTCACAGTCAACATCTCCTGCAGAGTGTAAGCGGCACCGTATGCTTCCAGTGCCCACACTTCCATCTCACCGAATCGCTGACCACCGAACTGAGCCTTACCACCCAGCGGCTGCTGAGTAACCAGGCTGTAAGAACCGGTGGAACGAGCGTGCATCTTGTCATCAACCAGGTGGTTCAACTTCAGCATGTACATGTAACCTACGGTTACAGGACGTTCGAAGGAGTCACCGGTACGACCGTCATACAGGGTGATCTGACCGGAGTTCGGCAAGTCAGCCAGGGCCAGCAGGTCCTTAACTTCGGATTCCTTGGCACCATCGAATACCGGCGTGGCGATTGGCATACCACCCTGCAGGTTCTTCGCCAGACGAATCACTTCTTCGTCGGTAAAGGTGTTCAGGTCAACCACTTGCTGAGTCTCGCCCAGGTCATACGCCTGCTGCATGAAGTCACGCAGTTCGGCCACGGCCTTCTGCTGCTCCATCATGGCGGTGATCTTGGTACCGATACCACGTGCTGCGGCACCCAGGTGAACTTCCAGAATCTGACCGATGTTCATACGCGATGGTACACCCAGCGGGTTCAGTACGATGTCCACCGGAGTACCGGTTTCATCGTGTGGCATGTCTTCAACAGGAACAATGGTGGAGATTACACCCTTGTTACCGTGACGACCGGCCATCTTGTCACCAGGCTGGATGCGACGCTTAACGGCCAGGTACACCTTAACGATCTTCAGAACGCCAGGCGCCAGATCATCACCTTGGGTGATCTTGCGACGCTTGATCTCGAACTTCTTATCGAACTCGGCACGCAGCTCTTCGTGCTGCTCGGCCAGCTGCTCCAGCTGAGTCTGCTTGGATTCGTCGTCCAGAGGCAGTTCCAGCCACTTGGCGCGATCCATCTTCTCCAGCTGAGCTTCGGTCATGCCGGAGTTCAGCAGCAGGTTACGAGCACGGTCGAAGACGCCATTTTCCAGGATGCTGAACTCTTCAGTCAGATCCTTCTTGGCTTCTTTCAGCTGCATCTCTTCGATCTCGATGGCACGCTTGTCTTTTTCCACGCCGTCGCGGGTAAAGACCTGGACATCGATAACGGTACCGAACACAGAGTTAGGTACACGCAGAGAGGAGTCCTTCACGTCGGACGCCTTCTCACCGAAGATGGCTCGCAACAGCTTCTCTTCTGGAGTCAGCTGAGTTTCACCTTTCGGAGTCACTTTACCCACCAGGATGTCGCCAGGCTTCATCTCGGCGCCTACGTATACGATGCCGGACTCGTCCAGTTTGGACAGCGCGGATTCGCCTACGTTAGGAATATCGGCAGTGATCTCCTCGGAGCCCAGCTTGGTGTCACGAGCAATACAGGACAGTTCCTGAATGTGGATGGTGGTCAGGCGATCTTCCTGAACCACGCGCTCGGACAGCAGGATGGAATCCTCGAAGTTGTAACCGTTCCAGGTCATGAACGCGACGCGCAGGTTCTGACCCAGTGCCAAATCACCCAGGTCGGTGGACGGGCCATCGGCCAGTACGTCGCCACGGGTTACCGGCTCACCAACGTTACAGATAGGACGCTGGTTGATGCAGGTGTTCTGGTTAGAACGGGTGTACTTGGTCAGGTTGTAGATGTCGATACCGGCTTCGCCTGGTACCAGCTCATCTTCATTCACCTTGATCACGATGCGGCCGGCATCGACGTAGTCCACTACGCCGCCACGTTTGGCCACTTCAGTTACACCGGAGTCGATGGCGACGTTGCGCTCCATGCCGGTACCGACCAGAGGCTTGTCGGCCTTCAGTGTCGGAACGGCCTGACGTTGCATGTTCGCCCCCATCAAGGCGCGGTTAGCATCATCGTGCTCCAGGAATGGAATCAAGGACGCCGCCACAGATACGATCTGCTGCGGAGAGATATCCATGTACTGAATCTGATCGGCACTCTGGAAACCGGACTCGCCCTTGTGACGGCTGGCGATCAGCTCGTCCTGAGGAAGGCGGTTGTTTTCGTCCAGGGCGGCGTTCGCCTGTGCAATGATGAAGTTACCTTCTTCAATGGCGGACAGGTAATCGATCTCTTCGGTGGCCACACCGTCAACAACGCGACGGTAAGGGGTCTCCAGGAAGCCGTACTCGTTGGTACGAGAGTAGCTCGCCAGGGAGTTGATCAGACCAATGTTTGGACCTTCAGGGGTCTCAATCGGGCACAGACGGCCGTAGTGAGTCGGGTGTACGTCTCGAACTTCGAAACCGGCACGCTCACGAGTCAGACCACCAGGACCCAGGGCTGAGATACGACGCTTGTGGGTCACCTCAGACAGCGGGTTGTTCTGGTCCATAAACTGGGACAACTGCGAGGAGCCGAAGAACTCTTTCACCGCCGCCGAAATTGGCTTGGCGTTGATCAGGTCCTGAGGCATCAGGCTGTCCAGATCACCCAGAGACAGACGCTCACGTACTGCACGCTCAACCCGAACCAGACCAACACGGAACTGGTTCTCGGCCATTTCGCCTACGGAACGGATACGACGGTTACCCAGGTGGTCGATGTCATCAACTTCGTCCAGGCCGTTACGGATCTCAATGATCTTCTTCATAACGGTGACGATGTCGTCTTTGTCCAGGATGCCGGCACCAGTGGACTCTTGACGGCCCAGGCGACGGTTGAACTTCATGCGACCAACAGTGGACAGATCGTAGCGCTCTTCAGAGAAGAACAGATTCTGGAACAGGGCTTCCGCCGCGTCACGTGTTGGTGGCTCACCCGGGCGCATCATGCGGTAGATCTCAACCAGAGCTTCCATACGCTCTTGGGCTGAATCTACTTTCAGGGTGGTGGAGATGTAAGCACCGTGGTCCAGGTCGTTGGTGTACAGAGTCTTGAAGGACTTGATACCAGACTGGGACAGCTTGGCCACGTCTTCCAGGCTCATCTCCTGGTTAGCGGCAACCAGCAGTTCACCGGTAGCTTCATCTACGTAATCTTTATCGACAGTCTTGCCTACCAGGTACTCAACTGGCACTTCCAGTTCAGTCTGGCCGGCTTTGTCCATAGCGCGGATATGACGGGCGGTCACACGACGGCCGGTTTCAACCACGACGTTACCTTCGGCATCTTTGATGTCGAAGACCGCAGTTTCACCACGCAGGCGCTCTGGAACCAGAGCCATAACCAACTTGTCCTTCTTGATGGTGAATTCCACCTTCTCGAAGAACATCTCCAACATCTCTTCGGTGCTGTAACCCAGCGCGCGAAGCATGATGGTAGCCGGCAGCTTACGACGACGGTCAATACGAACAAACAGGTTGTCCTTTGGATCGAACTCGAAGTCCAGCCAGGAGCCGCGGTAAGGGATAACACGAGCGTTATAAAGAACTTTACCGGAAGAGTGCGTCTTACCACGGTCGTGGTCGAAGAACACACCCGGGCTACGGTGCAGCTGGGAAACGATAACACGCTCGGTGCCGTTAATGACAAAGGTGCCATTCTCGGTCATCAGCGGGATGTCACCCATGTACACTTCTTGCTCTTTGATGTCTTTAACCGCACCGCCGGCTTCTTTGTCCATCAGAACAAGGCGCAGCTTTACTCGCAGAGGCGCGGAGTAGGTAATGCCACGAATCTGGCACTCTTTAACGTCAAATACAGGCTCGCCCAGCTTGTAACTTACGTACTGCAGCTCGGAATAACCGGAGAAGCTTTTGATCGGGAAAACACTGCGGAAAGCCGCTTCCAGACCACGCTCACCCTCGGCATCCTGCTCCAGGAAGTTTTGGAACGAGTCCAGCTGGATCGACAGCAGGTAAGGGATGTCCAGTACTTTTGGACGCTTACCAAAGTCCTTGCGGATGCGTTTTTTTTGAAAATCGGAGTAAACCATTTGGTTCCTCTTCTCGCTCTATGGTGACCCATCTGAGCCCACTCGACTTGCAACACGCCACTCTCGGGGTGCAAGAACCCAACCAGTAATCTCTGTCAGGTCCGCGATCCTATGATCGGCGACAAACGGTGGGAAGTTTGTCAGCGCTATTTATAGCGCAAAAAGGCCGGTGGTTAAAAAACCACCAGCCTTACCTAAGCCGAAGCTCAGGCTCGTAAGCTATAGGATAGCTTACTTGATCTCAACAGAACAACCGGCTTCTTCCAGTTGAGCTTTCAGACCTTCTGCTTCTTCTTTAGAAACAGCTTCTTTAACAGCTACTGGAGCAGCTTCAACCATGGCTTTGGCTTCTTTCAGGCCCAGGCCGGTTGCGCCGCGAACAGCTTTAATAGCACCAACTTTGTTAGCGCCAGCGCCGGTCAGCATTACGTCAAATTCGGTTTGCTCTTCAGCAGCAGCAGCTTCGCCGCCACCAGCTACAACTGCAGCAGCAGCAGATACGCCGAACTTTTCTTCCATAGCTTCGATCAGCTCAACAACGTCCATTACGGACATTTCAGCTACGGCTTCGATGATTTGGTCTTTAGTGATAGACATTACTAACAATCCTAATAAATTAGTTTAAAAAGTTTAAGCAGCGAGCCGAATTAGGCAGCTTGCTCTTCTTTTTGAGTACGCAGAGCAGCCAGAGTACGAACCAGCTTGCCAGCAGATGCTTCCTTCATGGTCATCATCAGCTGTGCAATTGCTTCGTCGTAAGTTGGCAGCTTCGCCAGACGGTCAATTTGCTCGGCAGGGATCAGTTCCCCTTCGTAAGCTAGTGCTTTAACTTCGAACGCTTCTTCTGACTTAGCGAAGTCTTTGAACAGACGCGCTGCAGCACCTGGGTGCTCAGTAGAGAATGCGATCAGAGTTGGACCACTGAATGCGTCGGTCAGGCACTCGAAAGGAGTACCTTCAACAGCACGCTTGGCCAGGGTGTTACGCACTACGCGCATAACAACACCAGCTTCACGAGCTTCTTTACGCAGAGCAGTCATGCTGCCTACGGTAACGCCGCGAGAATCGGCAACTACAGCAGACAGAGCACCGTTGGCAGCTTCGTTGACCTCAGCGACAATTGCTTTCTTGTCTTCGAGTCCTAATGCCATTGGCTTTTACTCCTGGATTCCACCTAGGCTGTGACACCTAGAAATTAACAACCCCATCTCTGGGGAGCGATACGGTGGTAAGGTTCCAGAAGATTAAAAATCTTCTTAGGTCCTGTTGCACCGTCTACGTAGGGAATTAAGCCTCGCGGCACCTACGGTCTTGGACGAAAGCCAGTCAAACTGGCTTCGACCTATAGGGCGCAAAATTATACGGATAATTTCGCGCCCTGTAAACTTAAGCGGTCTGAGTTTCCAGAGACGCCTGGTCTACGGTAACACCGGCACCCATAGTAGTAGACACAGCTACTTTCTGGATGTACTGACCTTTAGCAGAAGCAGGCTTGGCCTTCTTCAGAGCGATCAGCAGGCTTTCCAGGTTTTCTTTCAGCTGTTCAGCGTCGAAAGAAACCTTGCCGATGGTGCTGTGGATGATGCCGTTCTTGTCGGTACGGTAGCGAACCTGACCCGCTTTAGCGTTTTTAACCGCTTCAGCAACGTTAGGAGTCACAGTACCAGTCTTAGGGTTAGGCATCAGGCCACGTGGACCCAGGATCTGACCCAGCTGACCAACAACGCGCATTGCATCCGGAGAAGCAACAACTACGTCGAAGTTCATTTCGCCTTTCTTAACCTGTGCAGCCAGCTCTTCCATACCAACGATGTCGGCACCTGCTTCTTTAGCAGCTTCGGCGTTAGCGCCTTGGGTGAACACAGCAACGCGCACTTCACGACCGGTACCATGTGGCAGTACGGTAGCACCACGTACGTTCTGGTCGGATTTACGTGGGTCAACGCCCAGGTTTACAGCAACGTCAACGCTCTCAACGAACTTGGCAGTAGCCAGTTCTTTCAGCAGAGCAACGGCTTCGTTGATTTCGTACTCGCGAGTAGCGTCAACTTTCTCGCGGATAACGCGCATGCGCTTAGACAGTTTAGCCATCGTCTTATCCCTCAACTACCAGGCCCATGGAACGAGCAGTACCAGCAATTGAACGCTTCATAGCTTCAATATCGGCACCAGTCATATCAGCAGCCTTGGTCTCAGCAATCTCTTGCAGCTGAGCGTCGGTTACTGTACCTACCTTCTCGGTGTTCGGACGACCGGAACCGGACTTCAGGCCAGCAGCTTTCAGCAGCAGAACTGCAGCTGGTGGAGTCTTGGTTACGAAGGTGAAGGAACGATCTGCGTATACAGTGATAACAACAGGAATCGGCAGACCTTTCTCTACCTTGTCAGTACGGGCGTTGAACGCCTTACAGAATTCCATGATGTTCACACCGTGTTGACCCAGAGCTGGACCTACTGGTGGTGACGGATTCGCAGCACCGGCTGCTACTTGCAGCTTGATATAAGCTGTAACTTTCTTAGCCATTTTCTATACCTCATTTGGGTTCTAGCGTCAGGTTCACTGACTCCCCGTGAAAAAGGGGCAGCGGATTATATACAAATACGCGACCCCTCAACAAATTTTTTTGTCGAATTTCTGATCAGGACTTTTCGACCTGAGAGAAATCGAGTTCTACCGGAGTGGAACGACCAAAGATCAGCACCGACACTTTCACACGGCTCTTCTCGTAATCCACCTCTTCAACGGTACCGTTGAAGTCGGCAAACGGTCCGTCATTCACCCGTACCACTTCGCCCGGCTCAAACAGAGTGCGCGGACGTGGAGACTCGGTGGACTCCTGCAGACGGTTAAGGATAGCGTTAGCTTCCTTTTCGGTAATTGGAGCCGGACGGTCTGAGGTGCCGCCGATGAAGCCCATTACACGTGGTGTGTTACGCACCAGGTGCCAGGAAGCGTCATTCATCTCCATTTGAACCAACACGTAGCCTGGGAAGAACTTGCGCTCACTCTTACGACGTTGGCCAGCACGCATCTCCACAACCTCTTCGGTAGGTACCAGTACCTCACCGAACAGATCTTCCATACCGTGCATTTTGATATGCTCTAACAGAGTCTTGGCCACACGTGACTCAAAACCAGAGAAAGCCTGCACCACGTACCAGCGCATGTTTTGTTCTTCAGACATGTATTAAACCCCAGTGATAAAGCCGACCAAACGAACCAAGATCGCGTCCAGGCCCCACAGCACCAACGCCAGAATTGCGGTAACCGCAAAAACGATCAACGTGGTCTGCATGGTTTCCTGACGGGTTGGCCATACAACCTTTCGAACTTCCTGGCGAGCATCCTGAGCAAATTCCCAGGCTGTCTTGCCTTTAACTGTTGTGGCTGCGATGCCCAGGCCCGCTGCAATCGCAACGACAACACCAATGGCACGAATCAAAACAGAGACACTATCAAAATAGTAGTTTCCGACAACGGCGGCCAGTAAAACCAGCACGACCACACCCCATTTCAGGGTATCCAAGGAGCCACCTTGATTTTCAATATTGGTACTCATTACAACAATCCCGTCTACCAGTGAACTATCCAAAGTTCGCCGTTGTTGCGATGACAGCCTGCCAGAGTATGGATCCACTGACCGCTGGGTGAGCTACCACACCCCGGCTACCACCGTTAAAAAAGCAGCCCTAGATTCTATTCATTCTGCATAGCGCTTACAAGCCACACAGCCAGACAAATGCAAAAAGGGCGCCTTTAGGCGCCCTTTTTTAGCTGAGAGCAGAGTTTTACTCTACGATCTTAGCTACAACACCCGCACCAACGGTACGACCACCTTCACGGATAGCGAAGCGCAGGCCTTCGTCCATCGCGATTGGGCAGATCAGGGTAACAACCATCTTGATGTTGTCACCTGGCATTACCAT
>NZ_FNEM01000032.1 GCF_900100175.1 Ferrimonas sediminum | reverse complement strand
CGGCTTCGGTTTTTGATGCGAGCAAAGACACTGGATTTCTCGCCTGCACAACAATGACAAAAACAAAGACACTGGGTACCCGCGTCCGCGGGCACGACTGCCCCCACCCGTCGCCCTTGCGAACGCGAGGGCCCAGTGACTTTAATGGTGATACGAGCAAAGACGCTGGGTACCCGCATTCGCGGGCACGACGGAGGAAAGATTAGAGTACCAGGGAAACGAACGGTACCGAGCTTTGCTGAAACCACAGTAACGGCTCATTTCTCGCAAACCAACCAACTCGCACCGTCACCCTTGCGACGGGCCAGTGACTTTGGCTGTGTTTAAAAAACGAGGGAAGATCAAAAAAGGCCAGCATCATGCCGGCCTTCTTGAACTGTTTCAGCTTATCCGTTGACGTGGGCCAACGCCTGGCTTGACAGGTCGCTGATGCGCTGCCAGTCGCCATCGCGTACGGCGTCAGACGGTGCAATCCAGCTGCCGCCAACACAGGCGACGTTAGACAGAGCCAGGTAGTCCTTACAGTTAGCCAGACCGATGCCGCCGGTTGGGCAGAAAGTCAGTTTGGACAGCGGACTGCCCATGGACTTAATCGCCTTAACACCGCCGCTGGCTTCTGCCGGGAAGAACTTCAAAAAGTGGTAACCGTAGTCCATCGCTTTCATGGCATCGGAGACCGAGGCCACGCCGGGGATCAGCGGAATGCTGCCTTCGGCACCCGCTTCCAGCAGCGCACTGGTCACGCCGGGGCTGATGGCAAACTGCGCACCGGCATCCACCACCGATTGCAGCTGCAGAGGGTTAAGAACCGTACCGGCTCCCACCAACGCCTCAGGTACCTCTTCACGAATCAGTTTAATCGCTTCCAGGGCACATTCGGTCCTCAGGGTCACCTCAAGGATACGAATGCCACCGGCAACCAATGCGCGAGCCAGTGGCACCGCCTGGTCCAGTTGCTCAATCACCATCACCGGAATCACCGGGCTAGTGGCAAAAACCTCATCAGGCTGGATGCTCCAATTTTTCATCTCTATCCTCGCTTAATCTAACAGCGCCGAAGCACCAGTTTCCGGACTGGAAAGCAGCTTACGCATATTGCAGAACAATTCTCGGCCAAAGCCTTCGTCATTTTCCCGCAGATCCACCGGAGCGATGGTGCGAGCATCCAATTCAACTTCATCAACCAGCAGTTCGATGATGCCGTTTTTGGCGTCGAGTCGAACCAGATCCCCCTCTTTCACTTTAGCCAACAGACCACCATCCAGGGCTTCTGGACTAACGTGAATGGCAGCGGGAACCTTACCGGATGCGCCAGACATACGACCATCGGTCACCAGTGCCACTTTAAACCCTTTGTCCTGCAGCACACCCAGCGGTGGCAACAGCTTATGCAACTCAGGCATGCCATTGGCCTGCGGCCCCTGATAGCGTACCACGGCGATAAAGTCCTGATTCAGCTCTCCATTCTGGAACGCTTCCGTCAGCGCCTGCTGCGACTCAAACACTTTCGCGGGGGCTTCCACAACCTGGTGTTCGTCGGCCACGGCGGAGGTCTTAATCACCGCCCTGCCGAGGTTGCCCTTAACCAGGTTCATACCGCCATTGTTCAGGAAAGGAGCGTCGATGGGACGCAGCACCTCGTCGTCGCCACTGGCTTCGGGAATATCCTTCCACACCACCTTGCCGTCCACCAGTTCCGGCTTCTGGGTGTAGCGATCCAGCCCCTGACCGGCAGCGGTAGTCACGTCATCGTGCACCAGTCCGCCGCGACGCAATTCGCGGATCAGGTAGGCCATACCACCTGCCTGATGGAAGTGGTTGATGTCTGCCTGGCCATTAGGATAGACCCGGGCCAACAGAGGGGTCACCGCCGACAGTTCGGCGAAATCCTGCCAGTCGACAATGATGCCCGCAGCCCGTGCGGCAGCCACAATGTGCATGGTCAGGTTGGTGGAACCGCCGGTCGCCAGCAGGGCAACGATGCCATTGACCACACTCTTCTCATCCACAATCTTGTACAGCGGGGTGAAATTATCCCCCTCCTGACTCATGCGGCATACCTGCTGGCTGGCCAACTTGGTCAGCTCAAGGCGCAGTGGGCTGGTAGGGTTAACGAATGAGGAACCCGGCAATTGCAGACCCATCGCCTCCAACACCAACTGGTTGGAGTTGGCGGTACCATAGAAGGTACAGGTGCCCGGGCTGTGATAGGAGGCCGACTCCGCTTTAAGCAGATCCTCATCACTGACTTTGCCCTGGGCGTACTCCTGGCGCACCTTGGCTTTCTCTTTATTAGGCAGACCCGAAGGCATCGGGCCGGCAGGCACGAACAGCGTTGGCAGGTAACCAAAGCTCATGGCGCCCATCAGCAGGCCGGGAACGATCTTGTCACAGATCCCCAGCATCAGCGCGCCATCAAACATGGCGTGGCTCAGGCCCACGGATGTGGCCATGGCGATGACTTCGCGGGACATCAGGCTCAGCTCCATTCCGGGCTGCCCCTGAGTCACCCCATCACACATCGCCGGTACTCCACCAGCCACCTGGGCCACCGAACCAACGTCCCGGCAGGCCTCTTTGATGATGCCAGGGTAGACGCCATAGGGCTGGTGGGCCGACAACATGTCGTTGTAAGCGGTGACGATGCCGATGTTGTACTTATTGAAGTGCTGCAGGTCGTCTTTGTCCTGCTTGCCGCAACTGGCAAAGCCATGGGCAAGGTTAGAGCAGGACAACGTCCCCCGCTGAACCCCCCGAGCCTGTTGTTTGGCCATGCGCTGCAGGTAGGCCTGACGGCGCCCCTTACTGCGCTGAACAATGCGTTCGGTTACGGCTAACACAGTAGCATGGGTCATGAGGCTTGACTCCAGTAAACGTCCACCGGGGTCTTGCGTTGATTGAGCACCGCCCGGATCGGCATCTCAGTCGCATCATCGGATTGTAACACCTGCTCGAGAACGGCTTTTTTGCCCTCCCCGTGCAGATGCAGGTAAATCTGTTTGCTGTCCAGAAGGGTCTTTAATGACAACGACAAACGCCCGTGGGGCGCGGTGGTCGGGTGCACCGCCAAGCAGGTTTTAGGCGTCGCCAGCCCCAGCGCCAGTTGCTCTGAACAGGGGAACAGCGACGCCGTATGGCCGTCGTTGCCCATTCCCAGAATCACCACATCCAAAGGCCGAGGCAGATTAGACAACACCTCTTCGGTCATCAGCACACCGTCATCCACCTGGGCGTAGGAGTTCTTCAAGCCACGGAACTTCGCCGCTGAGGCGCGATTCGTCAGCAGGTGCTCGCGCACCAGACGTTCGTTGGAATCGGCGTGCTCGGGATCCACCCAGCGTTCGTCCGCCAGAGTGACAAACACCTCTTGCCAATCGATGGCCTGACGGGACAACTCGGAAAACAACAGTAGCGGCGTGCTACCGCCGGAAACCACCAGCGAGGCACTGCCGCGGCTATCGATGGCACTCTGTAGCTGGGCGGCAATCTTGGCCGCCAGCGTTTGTGCCAGGTGTTGTGCCGTGTCAAACGGCTTAAACACAGACAGTTTGATCATAGTTAGCTTCTCTTACTCATCCCAGGAGCGCCCATCGCGGGTGATCAAGGCAACTGAGGCAACCGGGCCCCAGGTTCCTGCGGGGTAGGCCTTGGGTTCTTCATGGGAGTCGGACCAGGCCGCCAAAATGGAGTCACACCATTTCCACGCCTGCTCCACTTCGTCACGACGGACGAACAAAGACTGGTTACCGAGCATGCATTCGAGCAGCAACCGCTCGTATGCATCGGCAACCCGTTGATTTTTGAAGGTGTCAGAGAAGGACAAATCCAGCTTGGTCGTTTGCAGACGCTGAGTTTCATCCAGACCGGGCACCTTGTTCATCATCTGAATCTCAACCCCTTCATGGGGTTGCAGACGGATGGTCAGCTTATTTGGCGGCAACTGACGGTAACTGTCGCGGTACAGGTTATGCGGCGGGTTCTTAAAGTGAACCACGATCTCGGAGCACTTGTACGGCATCCGCTTACCGGTACGCAGGTAGAACGGCACACCGGACCAGCGCCAGTTGTCGATATCGACCCGAATGGCCGCAAAGGTTTCGGTGTCGGAATTGAGGTTGGCCCCCTCCTCCTCCAGATAACCGGGAACCGGCTGGCCTTTCAGAAAGCCCGCCGAGTACTGGCCACGCACGGTTTTCTCAAACACGTTGTTGCTGTCGATGGGCCGCAGCGACTTCAGCACTTTCACTTTCTCGTCGCGAATGGAGTCCGCATCCAGGTTCACCGGTGGATCCATGGCCACCAGGGCCAGCACCTGAAGCAGGTGGTTCTGAATCATGTCACGCATCTGACCGGCTTTATCGAAGTAATCCCAGCGCCCTTCAATGCCCACCTCTTCGGCCACGGTGATCTGCACATGGTCGATGGTGCGGTTGTCCCATTTAGAGGCAAACAGGGAGTTGGCGAACCGAAGGGCCACCAGATTCTGTACCGTCTCTTTACCCAGATAATGGTCGATACGGTAGATCTGGTTCTCTTCAAAGAACTCCGCCACCTGGTTGTTGATCACCTGAGAGGACGACAGGTCATGACCGATAGGCTTCTCCAGCACCACCCGGGTTTCGGGTTGAATCAGAGCGGAGGATTTCAGGCAGCGACAGATGTCACCATAGATAGAGGGAGGCGTGGCGAAGTAGTTCACCATCACATTGTCAGGCTGCTGCTTACGCAGGGCATGAAACTGCTCGTAGCCTTCCGGCTGAGTGAAATTCATAGCCAGATACTGACAACGGGCCAGCAGACGAGTCAGGACATCCTGATCCACGTCCTCTTTTAAGAACTCATCCAGGGCAGTGCGGATCATCTGCTGGTATTCGGACTGCTCCATCTCCCGACGAGCCACGCCGACGACACGGGTACCGGAGTGCAACAGTCCGGCCTTGTCCAATTGGTACAACGATGGGATCAGTTTGCGGCGAGCCAAATCGCCACAAGTACCAAACAACACGAAATCACACGGTTTGGCGACCGAGCCGGTAAAGTGGGTCACTATCCAACTCCTATAAATAGGGGGCCGCTGTATGCGGCGTCACTTTTTCGTAAATTAACTACATTAAAGAGAATTTTTTTCGATGGTGCAACCTCAGCGTTCACTGAAAAGCTAGATAATTTACAACACTGTTTGTAAACTTAACCTAACTGCAAGCAGGCGCCAGAGGGTAGTCGCCCAGTATACAGGGCTTTACAGGCTATTATAGGCGGCTTCTGACAAATGATTGCAGCCATCTTCTCGGTAAACTGGGCGATATATCGCATGAATACTCTAGAAAAAATACAAACTAACCTAAGTAACTTCAGTAAGTCCGAGCGAAAAGTAGCGGAAGTCATCTTAACCTCTCCCCAAACCGCTATTCACGCTAGCATTGCCACCCTGGCAAAAATGGCCGACGTCAGTGAGCCGACGGTTAACCGTTTTTGTCGTCGCTTGGACACCAAGGGTTTCCCAGACTTTAAGCTGCATCTGGCCCAGAGTCTGGCTAACGGAACGCCGTACGTATCCCGTCACGTCGATGAAGACGATGGCCCGGATTCCTACACCAACAAAATCTTTGAGTCCTCCATGGCGGCGCTGGATGCCGCACGGCAGTCCATCGATCCGATGGCCATCAACCGTGCCGTCGACATCCTGACCCAGGCACAGCAGATCTCCTTCTTTGGTCTGGGCGCCTCGTCGTCGGTGGCCCACGATGCGCAGAACAAGTTCTTCCGCTTCAACGTCCCGGTGGTCTGCTTTGACGACGTGCTGATGATGCGCATGAGCTGCATCAACGCCACCGCCGGATCGGTTCTGGTGTTGTTCTCCCATACCGGCCGCACCAAGGCGCTGGTTGAAGTGGCGCGCCTGGCACGGGAAAGCAACGCCCAGGTGATCTCCATTACCGCCAAAGACAGTCCGCTGGCTCGCGAGAGCACGCTGGCGGTCACCGTTGAGGTACCGGAGGACACAGACATGTTCATCCCTATGGCCTCACGACTGGCTCACCTGACTGTGATCGATGTCTTGGCAACCGGCTTTACTCTGCGCCGGGGCCCACGTTTCAGGGATAATTTGAAACGCGTCAAAGAAGCCATCAGAGAATCCCGCTTCGAAAAACCCGCCAATCTGTAAAGAAATGCCGCTGACAGCCCCGTCAGCGGCATTTTTTTTATCACACCGACTACACTTGACCTCAACAATTGGTGGCCTTAGGCTTGCCTACCTTGCGCTGGATCACATTTTTGTTATCAAGCTACAACTATAATTTATGTAATTTTCTTTCATGTTGATCTTTCAGCTACAACATTTAGCGAAACTCGACATCTATAAACTTTAGAGCCAGTATTCTTTATGGAGTCTCTTATGCTCAGAAGAACCAAAATCGTAACCACGCTAGGTCCGGCTACTGACCGTGATGGCAACCTTGAAAAGATCATCCTGGCCGGCGCCAACGTCGTCCGGATGAACTTCTCTCACGGTAGTGCCGAAGATCACGTCAAGCGTGCCAACGACGTACGTGCGATTGCCGCCAAGCATAACCGTCATGTTGCCATCCTCGGTGACCTGCAAGGCCCTAAAATCCGTGTTTCCACCTTCAAGGAAGGCAAAGTTCACCTGCCTATGGGCCACACCTTTGTTCTGGACAGCGATCTGGCTAAAGGTGAAGGCGATGAGAACCAGGTTGGTCTGGACTACAAAAACCTGCCCCAGGACGTAGTTCCAGGTGACGTACTGCTGCTGGACGACGGCCGCGTTCAACTGCGGGTCGAGAAGGTGGAAGGCAACCGGGTAACCACTACCGTTACCGTTGCCGGCCCTTTGTCCAACAACAAAGGCATCAACAAGCAAGGCGGTGGTCTGTCTGCGGCGGCACTGACCGACAAAGACAAGCAGGACATCAAAACTGCGGCAGCCATCAACGTCGATTACCTGGCAGTCTCCTTCCCACGTACCGGTGAAGACCTGCACTACGCTCGCGAACTGGCTCGTGAAGCCGGTTGCAACGCCCACATCGTGTCTAAAGTAGAACGTGCCGAAGCCGTTGCCACCGACGAAGCCATGGACGACGTTATCCTGGCTTCCGACGCCGTTATGGTTGCCCGTGGCGACCTGGGTGTTGAGATTGGCGATGCCGAACTGATGGGTGTACAGAAGAAACTGATCGCCCGCTGCCGTCAACTGAACCGTGTGGTCATCACCGCCACTCAGATGATGGAGTCCATGATCTCCAGCCCAATGCCAACCCGTGCCGAAGTCATGGATGTGGCTAACGCGGTACTGGACGGCACCGATGCCGTTATGCTGTCTGCGGAAACTGCGGCCGGTGACTTCCCGGAAGAAACCGTTACTGCCATGGTCAACGTCTGCATCGGCGCCGAGAAAAACCCACGCGTTAAGGTATCCCGCCACCGTCTGGAAGAGCGATTCAAGACCGTTGAGGAAACCGTTGCCCTGGCGACCATGTACGCCGCCAACCACCTGGAAGGCGTTAAGGCTATCGTTGCCTTGACCGAATCCGGTAACACCCCGATGATCATGAGCCGCATCACCTCCAGCCTGCCAATCATCGCGCTGTCTCGCCACGAGCCTACTCTGAACCGTATGGCCATGTACCGTGGTGTGTACCCAGTGAACTTTGATTCCACTCAGCACCCTGCCGGCCACCTGGTGTCCGCAGCCATTGCTGAAATCAAGGCCGCAGGTCTGCTGCAAAGCGGCGACATGGTACTGGTTACCAAGGGTGACATGATGGAAACCATCGGTGGCACCAACACCACTAAAGTTGTGGTTGTCGAGTAAACAACATTCTCATCATGCAAAAGGGTTAGCTTCGGCTAACCCTTTTTTTGTACCCATTGGCTCGTCACCGCCACCGGCCTCCACTCTGACCTTTTTAATCATACAGAGGTTCTTTAGCAGCCGGTGCCATCAATCTGACTCTGGTGGAACTGAATAGTCGCACTGGCCCTAAACAGAGACAGGCCGACACTCTCGCCAGCCTGTTTGTTTGCTGAGCGACATAAGACGCTATTTAAACCACTGCCGCCCCACCTGATTGGCACGATGCTGAATCAGTTCAAACCAGGACCGCTCAGACTGTTGCAACTGCTGCTGAGGATCCAGCCCGTTGAAGCAATCTTCAAAGATTGCCCGGGCGGTAGCATAACTGTCCTCCCCCCTCAGGCTAAGCTGCACCTCTTTCTCATTGAGGCAGGGGGCCAGCTCAATGTCGTATTGCGCCAGTATTCGAGTATCGAGCTGCAGCTGATGGCAGGCCAACTCATCCACAAAGCCCAGCGATACCGACTGGAACACCCTCTCAGCCTGATACTTGGCGTGGGGATCATTACCACGGGCGCAGTGCAGAAACTGACCGAAATAATGCAGGTACATGGGAATAAAGTGCCGGTACAGCAGCCTCTCCTTGAGGTTTTTGTTTGCCAAGACTTTGTCGAGATCCAACCATGCCCACCGGTTCATCATGTGTCGCTCCTGCACTAACATCCCATTTGCAGTAAAGAATGCGACACTTGTCAGACCAGTTCCGTGATCAAGATCAACCCAGCGCCAGTCTTGCGCAATTCGCTATTCCAGTCTGTAAAATCCTCGCCTTTTAAGACGCAGACATAAAAAAGGGCCGGCGAATGCCGGCCCTAATTCTACGCTGCGGGGATTACAACGTCGCAAACTCATCCACATCGATGGCTGCAGTGCGCAACACCCAGGCGTTTAGCAGGGAGTCAGACTGGGATTCGGTCAGCACCTTCTCCTCCACCGCCTTGGCAATCAATGCTGGCGAGATCGCCTGTTTCGGCAAGACACCGGAACGCATCGCCTGTTTCAGGGTCTTCATCAACGGAGCCTGCTCATGCAGCGCCAGGAAGGCCGACTCCACTTCGCTGATGCCGTCTTCCAGTCCTTCAGGCATGTGACACAGGTGAGTGATGCGCTCGCGAACCACACCCGGCTTGGAGACCGCTTTACACACCGCTTTGGCGGTCTCGTCCGATGGCATATGGAAGTGGTTGCCGATAGGGAAGATCAGCGCCTTGGCCAACCAACCCAGAGGCCGGTTGGGGAAGTTACGAATCACCTCCTCCATCGCCTTAGCCGCTTCATAGCAACACTTCTCAACGGAGTAGTGCAGCAGCGGCAAGTCGCCATGCTGCCGGCCTTCGGCCTCGAAGTGACGCAGTGCCGCCGACGCCAGATACAGCTGGCTGAGCACGTCCCCCAGGCGGGCCGAGATCATCTCTTTCTGCTTCAGACCGCCGCCCAGTGCCGCCATGGCCAGATCCGACATCAACGCCAGGTTGGCACTGAGACGGCTCAGGTTACGATAATGACGGGCGGTTTCGCCAGCCACCGGGGCAGAGTTAAAGCGGGCTCCGGTCAAAGCCCCCACCAGGGAGTTCAGGCCGTTGCGCGCACCGTAGAGCATGTGGGACAGCAGCAAACCGTCAAACACTTTCAGGGCCTGGTCCTTATCCTCCATGGCCACCGCTTCCATCTCAGACAAGACGTAGGGATGGCAGCGGGTGGCACCTTGGCCGAAGATCATCAGGTTACGGGTCAGGATATTGGCCCCTTCGACGGTGATCGACACCGGCTGAGCCAGATACATGTTACCCAGGTAGTTCTTAGGACCCAGCTGAATTCCCTTGCCACCATGGATGTCCATGGCATCGTTGACGATGGAGCGACCCAGTTCGGTCATGTGGTATTTGGCAATGGCCGTTACCACCGACGGTTTCTGATTCATGTCGATGGCGCTGACGGTCATCTTACGGGCCGCTTCCAGCAGATAGGTATTGCCGGCGATGCGGGCCAGTGCTTCCTGAACCCCTTCAAACTGACCGATATTAACCCCGAACTGCTGGCGAACGCCGCAGTACGCCGAGGTAGTACGGGTCGCCACATGTCCGGCCGCCGTTGCCAACGCGGGCAAAGAGATGCCCCGCCCTGCGGACAGGCACTCTACCAGCATGCGCCAGCCACGACCGGCATAATCGGGACCACCGATGATCCACTCCATGGGAATAAACACATCCTCACCCCGGGTGGTGCCGTTCATAAAGGCCATGTTCAACGGGTTATGACGGTTGCCCAGCTCCACGCCGGGATGCGAAGCTGGGATCAGGGCACAAGTAATGCCTATCTCCTTGGTGTCACCCAGCAAGCCGTCGGGATCGCGCATCTTAAACGCCAGCCCCAGCACCGTGGCCACCGGAGCCAGAGTGATGTAACGCTTATCCCAGTTCAGGCGCAAACCAAGCACCTCTTTACCGTCGTATTCACCCATGCACACCACGCCACTATCGGGAATGGCACCGGCGTCTGAGCCGGCTTCCGGGCCGGTCAGAGCGAAGCACGGCACTTCGGTGCCGTCGGCCAGCCCGGGCAGCCAGCGTTGCTTCTGCTCTTCGGTACCGTAGTGAGCCAGCAGCTCACCAGGGCCCAGAGAGTTGGGCACCATCACGGTAATGGCCGCGGTCAGGCTGCGGCTGGCGATGCGGGCAACGATGGTGGATGCCCCCAGAGCGGAGAAATCCAGCCCGCCATAGGCTTTAGGAATGATCATCGAAAAGAAGCGTTCCTGCTTCAGGTAGTCCCAGACCGGCTGAGGCAGATCCTTCTGTTCCTGCACCACCTTATAGTCGTCCAGCATCAGCAACAGAGTATTGACCTGGTTGTCGAGAAAGGCCCGCTCCTCACCACTGAGCTCGCCCATAGGCATGGAATGCAGCTGCTGCCAGTCCGGACGACCAGAAAACAGCTCGCCGTCCCACCAGACGGTGCCCGCTTCCATCGCTTCGCGCTCGGTCTGAGACAGAGGCGGCAGCACCTTGCGGAAAAAACCGAAGATCGGCTTGGAGATAAACTGGCGACGAATGTCGGTGACACCAAACACCACACACACCGCAATAATGATCAAAATCAGCAAGGTCATGATACTTCCTTAATCTTGGTCCCTGACAATTGGGGGGCCGGAGCAACAACGCCCGCGGCTACATAGGGAATCAGTCGCTTGATCACCGACTCCACGTTATTGTGTTGTTCAAAATCCGCATGGGCGATGTCGTTCAACGCTTCGAACGATGCCATGGTGAAAACCACGGTACCCAGGGTAAAGTGCAGACGCCAAAACAGCTCGGCATCATCAATGTCGTTGTCCACCTGATGGATCAACTTAACGATCAGCTCCAGCGGTTTACCGTAATGAGTGGTCACAAACCAACGCAGGTGACCCTGGCTCTCGATGTAACCCCGCCCCAGCAGTTGCAGAAAGATGCTGGAACCACGATGACGTAACTCATCCAGCGATAACAGTGGCTGCACCAGGGTGTCGAAAATCTCATGCACCGTCAGCCCAGGTTGGTTTTCCAGAGCCGACAGAGCCACTTCACTGGCGGGCATAAACTGATCCAGATAGCGGGCCAGTACCGCCTGGATTAACTCTTTCTTGGAACCAAAATGATAATTTACAGAAGCCAGATTCACTTCCGCCTTGCTGGTGATAAGACGCAATGACGTGTCGGCAAATCCCCGTTCTGCAAATAATCGCTCCGCTGCGTCCAAGATACGGGATTTTGTACCTTGTTTATTCGACATAGTCGCGCCTTCCTGATTAAAACACTTGTTTTAACTTACTCTGCCACTTGGGTATTGTCAAAGTGATGAAGCGCATTCTGTTTGAACGCCAGGGAAACCAAGCGCTTAGCCCCTCCCTGACCAACTCTACGTTCCCTCTGTCAGCGGACCTCCCCACCGTGGTCGAAGCCAGATTCAAACCGAACTCGAACCCCTTTCATCCACCCCAATCTCGTAATAAAATAGCGACCTTTCGACAACAACCACGCAAAGGAACGCGATATGGCACTTTTCCGCCACTCGATGGCTCTGTCTGCCGTCACTCTGGCGCTGCTCAGCGCCTGCTCCCCGACTCCGACACCCGATCAGGCCAAGGAAACCACCCCGGACAGCGGCAGCCGCGAATTCATCGCCAGCGCCGAGGCGGACCTGTCTAACCTGGTCGAAGAAGCTGGCCGGGCGTCCTGGATCTACAGTAACTTCATTACCGAAGATACCGCCGCCCTGGCCTCCGACGCCGAGCGCCGCTTCAATGACAAAGCGGTCCAGTACGCCAGCCAGGCCGCCAAGGCCGACACCCGGGGTCTGACCGACGTCGAACTGCGCAAACTGGAAGTACTGAAACGCACCATCACCCTGCCCTCTCCGGACAGCCCGGAAAAAAGCGCCGAATTAGCCGGCCTGAACGCTGAACTTGGTGGCCTGTATGGCAAAGGCCGCCACTGCCTGAAAAGTGGTGAATGCCTGAGTCAGCCACAGCTCTCCTCCTTGATGGCGACCTCACGGGATCCGGAGCAACTGCTGGACATCTGGCAGGGCTGGCGCGAGATTGCCAAGCCGATGCGGCCTCTGTTCAGTCGACAGGTGGAACTGGCCAATGAAGGGGCACGTCAACTGGGGTACCAGGACGTCGGTGAACTGTGGCGCTCGAAGTACGACATGCCTGCGGCCCAGTTCCCCAAGGAGCTGGACGCCCTATGGGGAGACGTTAAACCTCTGTACGACGCCCTGCACTGCTACGTTCGTGGCGAACTGGGCGAGCACTATGGTGAAGAGGTGGTGCCTCAAGACGGCATGATTCCGGCACACCTGCTGGGCAACCTGTGGTCCCAGCAGTGGGGCAATATCTACGATCTGGTGGCCCCGGCCAACGCCGATCCAGGCTTTGACCTGACCGAACTGCTGGCCGAACACCAATACGATGAGATCAAGATGGTCGAGCAGGCGGAGCAGTTCTTTACCTCGCTGGGATTCGAGCCGTTGCCACAAACCTTCTGGGATCGCTCTCTGTTTATTGAGCCCCAGGATCGGGACGTCGTCTGCCACGCCAGTGCCTGGGATCTGGACAATGAAGACGACATTCGCATTAAGATGTGCATCCAGAAAAATGCCGAAGACTTTGTGGTGATCCACCACGAACTGGGGCACAACATCTACCAGCGCGCCTACAAGCACCAGCCGTTCCTGTTTAAGGACAGTGCCAACGACGGTTTCCACGAGGCCATCGGCGACACCATTGCCCTGTCGATTACCCCCAGCTACCTGCAGCAAATCGGCCTGCTGGACACGGTGCCCTCCAAAGAGAGCGACATCGGACTGCTGCTGCGACAGGCGCTGGATAAGGTGGCCTTTTTGCCCTTTGGCCTGATGATCGATCAGTGGCGCTGGAAAGTGTTCTCCGGTGAAATCACTCCGGAAAACTATAACCAGGCCTGGTGGGATCTGCGAGCCAAGTATCAGGGCGTCGCGGCTCCGGTAGCCCGCAGTGAAGCGGACTTCGATCCCGGTGCCAAATACCATGTGCCCGGCAACGTGCCCTATACCCGCTACTTCCTGGCTCACATCCTGCAATTCCAGTTCCACCAGTCATTGTGTGAGACCGCCGGCTTTGAGGGCGACATTCACAGCTGCTCCATCTACGGCAATAAGGACGCCGGTGCCAAGCTGAACGCCATGCTGGAGTCGGGTCTGTCTCAGCCATGGCCACAGGCTCTGGCCATGGTGACCGGTTCTGAGAAGATGAGTGGTGATGCCCTACTGAACTACTTTGCACCGCTGCAGAGCTGGCTGGAGCAACAAAACCAGACCGCCGGTCGCCAATGTGGCTGGTAACTGCTCCTGCAACCAAAGAACCCGGCTTACGCCGGGTTCTTTTTTGGGGTTTTGACTAAGAGTAAAGACACTGGGTACCCGCGTGCGCGGGCACGACGGAGGGGTGATTAGAGTACGCAGGGAACGAACTGCACCGCGCTTTGCGGAAACCACAGTAACAACTGGGCTACCGAAAACCCTATCAACTCGCACCGTCGCCCTTGCGAACGCGAGGGCCCAGTG
>NZ_FNEM01000034.1 GCF_900100175.1 Ferrimonas sediminum | reverse complement strand
CCTGGAAGACACTGGATTCTCGCCTACGCAAGAATGACAAAATCAAAGACGCTGGGTTCTCGCCTACGCAACAATGACAAAATCAAAGACACTGGGTACCCGCCTGCGCAAGAATGACAAAATCAAAAACACTGGGTTCTCGCCTTCGCGAGAATGACAAAGGCACAAACACTGGGTACCCGCCTGCGCGAACACGACAGAGAGCTTGAGCAATCAGCGCTGGGCCAGAATGCGATCCAGATGGTTAGCGAACGCCTGGCGATCCTGCTGACTCAGTGGCGGCGGCCCACCGGTATCCACACCACTGGCGCGCATGGTGTCCATAAAGTCCCGCATGTTCAGGCGTGAGCGGATATTGCTGGTGGTGTACAGTTCACCACGTGGACTTAACGCCACGGCACCCTTCTCAATCACCTCGGCAGCCAGGGGGATATCACTGGTGATCACCAGATCGCCCGCCTCGGTCAGCTTGACGATTTCATTGTCTGCCACATCGAAGCCGGCGGGAACCACCATGGCACTGATGTACTGCGACGGCGGCGTACGCATGGCGTGGTTGGCCACCAGTTTGGTGTGCACTTGCGTGCGTTCGGCGGCGCGAAACAGAATCTCTTTAATCACCACCGGGCACGCATCGGCATCAACCCATATTTTCATTGTTTTTAACCTGATTCAGGACACTCTGCGCAGGGTACAGCGCCGCCGGGCAGCAGGCAAACAAAAGGGGAGTTTCCTCCCCTGGCTGATGTCACTGTAACCCGCGCTTCGCCCTACTCGGCGGTGCGATATTTATGCAGGATCTGTCCCAGTGACTGAGAGCTGTCAAACAGCTCCTGTACGCTGACCGCTGACTGCTCCGAGCTGGTACGAATGGCATTGGACTGGCCGCGGATATCATACAATTCGGAAGCGATATCATTGGCCGCCGCCGTCTGCTGCTCAACGGCACTGACGATCTGGGCGCTCATGTCCATCACCGCCTTGGCCGAGTCAGCAATCGCGGTCACATCCTGACCGATCTCATTGATCAACTCCCGGCTCTGATGCGCCTGCTTCAGGGTATGAGAGGTGATCTCGGAGATCCCCTGGGTTTCAGTCTGCAACTTATCGATCATCATCTGAATCTCGACCGTGGCCTGCTGAGTACGGCTGGCCAGTGTACGCACCTCATCGGCGACTACCGCAAAGCCCCGCCCCTGTTCACCGGCCCGGGCCGCCTCGATGGCCGCATTCAGGGCCAACAGGTTAGTCTGCTCAGAGATGGCGTTGATGGTGGTAATCACCTCGTTGATCTCGGTAGCCTTGGCATTGAGGTTGTTCACTGTCACCGATGCCGCATCGGTTTTGTCCGCCAGTTCGGTGGTTTCTATGATGGCGTTCTGCACTTTCTGGTTACTCTGCTCCACCATGGCGCCATCCTGCTCCAGCTGCGCCGAGGTTTGCTGGGCCAGGTTAGAGATGTCTTTGGCTGTGGCACTCATCTCCTCCATGGCCGTTGCCACCGAGTCCAGCGAGCTGTATTGCTGATTGATCTGGCTTTCGTTGTTCTGGCTGTCCTGGCGAAAACCAGAAGCGGTCTGATTCAGAGTCGCCGAACTGCTTTTCACCGTGCCCACCAACTCACTGATGGTGTCCATGGTTCGATCCAAGCCATGGCCGATGATGCCAAACTCTTCACGACCGACGTGAAAGCCCAATCTAGAGGTCAGGTCGCCGTCCGCCAGTCGATTAATGGCCTGATTCATGACCCACAGAGCCCCTCCGAGGAAGGTCGCCAGCCAGTAACAAAATAGCGCAAGAGGAAGCAGCCATAAGGTCGACAGCCCCAGACTCGACAGCGCCTCACTGTGGATCTGAGCCTCAGCATCCGGTACTGCACGGGTCAAAGATACCACGCCGCCGCTAAAGGTCTGGCTGACAGTAATGCGGTCGCTACTGCGCTCGGTAGGCTTCAGCGCCGGAATCATCCTGACTCCCTCTCGGGCCATCAGCCGGCTTCGGGCCTCGCTGTCTGTCGGCAGTTCGTTTAAGGCCGACACCACTCCCGCCAGTCGCGCCTGAACCACTTGCTCAGACTGCTGCTGAGCCTGCTGTCTGGCATCGAGATAGTGATTGGTGGCCGTCCCCATTACGGCCAGCGTTGCCATCAGAAACAGCAACCAAAACTTCTCATTCAATGTCAGCTTGATAAACAAGCGGTCAATGGTTCTGAATTCTACTTCTCTCATCCGCTGCCTCATTCCGCCTTATGCTGGCGTTAACATTTGTCAGACTAAAACTGTGACCCTAAGTATGAGTCGGACAATACTACCCTTTAATTTATTTACAAGTCTGTAATCCTGATCACACATAGGTCGGCACATTTTGTGGCCAGACTCACTCAAAGTACGGTTATTCCACAGCATGCATGTAATTGCCGTACACATTTGAAAGGTATTGTGAACAAACAGGATTCAGCCTCTCTCCAAACACAACGGGCTTTACTCCGTTATGGCTGTTATCGGCCTGTAACATCAGCAGCTTTAGGGGCGACAATGAATAAAGCTCAACTATCTAAATTTCTCTTTATATTCCAGTTACTCAGAGAGAGAGGTCTAAAAGCTTTGCGGCGGCAACCACACCAATTCAGGCAGTTGGCCCAGATCAAGAGTGTCGAACTTTTGCGCAATCACCCCGTGGGAACAGTAAGGCTCGATATGACGGAGCAGCGTTTGCTGGGCCTCGGGTTCGCCGTGAACCAGCACCACAGGCGGCGCAGCGGAAAACTGCCGGTACCAGTGAATTAACTCCTCTCGGTCGGCGTGAGCAGACAGGCCACCTATGGTATGAATCCTGGCCCTGACTTCCACCGGCTTACCACGTATCTTCAACTCTTGTGCTCCATCCACCAACAAGCGGCCGGGAGTGCCTACCGCCTGGTAACCACAGATAATGATGTCCGCTTCCTGGCGCCACAGATTGTGCTCCAGGTGGCAACGAATGCGACCGCCATTACACATGCCGCTGCCGGCAATAATGATCAATCCCCGATCTATCTCATTGAGAGCCATGGACTCTTCGGTGGTTGGGACAAAGTTGACCTTGGTCAGCAATGGATGCTGACTGGGGTGGTGTCGCCGATATCGATGAAATTCGGCATCGCACAGATTGCTGTTACGCACATACACGCCGGTAGCCCGAGTAGCCATTGGGCTATCGAGGTAGACAGACCAACGACTGAGATCCCACTCTTTACCGTACAGGTGAAACAGATACAGCAACTCCTGAGCCCGGCCAACGGAAAACGCAGGGATCAGGATATTGCCATGGTTGGATTCCAGAGCCCGGGCAAAAATCGCTTTCAATTCATCCAGCGTTTCCTGCCAACCGCGGTGCACCCGATCGCCGTAGGTGCTCTCCATCACCACCAGATCCGCCTGGTCGATAAAGCTGGGATCCCGAATCACCGGCATGTCACAGCGGCCCAGATCGCCACTGAACACCAACTTCTTATGAGCAGAGCCGGACTTCAACCACAACTCAATGATGGCAGAACCCAGAATATGGCCGGCATCACGCAACTGCACTGTCACAGCCGGGCTCAATTCCATCAGTTGTTCATACTCCAGATCCACAAACAGAGACATCGCCTCATCCACATCCTCTTCGGTGTAGATCGGCTCTAGAAGAGGTTCACCACGGGATTGGCGTTTTTCATTCGCCCGTTCCGTTTGCCGCAGTTGCAGCATCGCGGCGTCCCTGAGCATGATGTCACACAGCTCCCGGGTGGCCTTATGGGTAAAGATGGGTCCATCAAATCCAGCCTTTACCAACATCGGTAAACGACCGGAGTGATCAATATGAGCATGACTGAGTATCACGGCATCGATGCTGCTGGGGTCGAAATCAAAGGGTTCCCGATTACGGGCGGCTTCCTTTTTGCCTCCCTGAATCAGTCCACAATCCAGCAGCAATCGCCAACCATCAACGGTCAGCAAATGACTGGAGCCGGTTACCTCGCCGGCTGCGCCTAGAAAAGCCAGGGTCATTGTCATGATGCGCCCTCCCGGCGTCCGCTATCTCCCTGAGATGACAACCTAAAACACGCCGTGTTAAGGCAGCCTACCTCTAATAGTGCGCCCCGAAGCCCAATTAGGCAAATTCCACCAACTGTTGCAGCGGCAGCTCAGGCCAGAACGAATCCAGTTAAAGAGACACCACAATAACGACGGAATTAGGCGCCTAGAGTCAAAATCAGATGCTACTCAATCTAATGCTGTCGCTAATGGCCTGACAGTAATCTCATCCAGTGGTTGAATGGCCACCGGAGCCAAATAGTCGCTGCCATACTCATCCCTGTTTGATGGCTAGTCAGCTTCTCTCACCCAACCCAGGTCAGCCATAATGGCGTACGCCGCTGGAATCACGAACAGCACCAGCAGTGTAGAAGCGAAGTAACCATCCTCCTACGTTGGTATAATAGATTTTGTAGTGCCGGACACCTGTTTAGACCGATTCTCAGCTTCCACAGGTGGCACACAGTCATTGTGCTGAGAATTACACTGCTCGGTTGCATCAACACAGCCCTGAACTGAACACTTTTCACCCTGCACATTTTCCCGGACTCAGGTATAATCCGCGCACTTCGAAATTTACCAACTGAATACAGGACGCCATGACCGTCGAAACCTTTGATCCCGGCAATGACACGCCAAAAGCGGTGCAACCTAACACCACCCACGCCACCAAAGTGGCCCCGGCCATGGGCCAGGGGCGCGGCACAGGAACCCGCATCGGTTTCATCTCTCTGGGCTGTCCGAAAAACCTGGTGGACAGCGAGCGCATCCTGACCCAGTTGCGGACCGAAGGTTACGACGTCGTCAACTCTTACGACGGCGCCGATCTGGTGATCGTCAACACCTGTGGCTTCATCGACAGCGCGGTGCAGGAATCCCTGGACACCATCGGCGAAGCTCTGAATGAAAACGGTAAGGTGCTGGTCACCGGGTGTCTGGGAGCCAAAGAGGACGAGATTCGTGAAGTCCACCCCAAGGTGCTGGGCATCACCGGTCCCCACGCCTACGAAATGGTGCTGGAGCAGGTGCACAACCACCTGCCTAAGCCGGAGCACGACCCGCTGACGGCGCTGATCCCGGACCATGGTGTTAAGCTGACCCCGCGTCACTACGCCTACCTGAAGATCTCCGAAGGCTGCAACAACCGCTGCACCTTCTGCATCATTCCGGCTCTGCGCGGCGATCTGGTCAGCCGCCCCATCGGCGAGGTGCTGGATGAAGCCAAACGCCTGAAAGAGGCCGGCGTTAAAGAGCTGCTGGTGATCAGCCAGGACACCAGCGCCTACGGCCTGGATGTGAAACACAAGACCGGTTTCTGGAACGGCATGCCGGTGAAAACCCGCATGACCGAACTGTGTGAAAAGCTGGCAGAGATGGGGATCTGGGTGCGACTGCACTACGTCTACCCCTACCCGCACGTGGACGAAGTGATTCCGATGATGGCCGAAGGCAAAATCCTGCCCTACCTGGACATCCCTTTCCAGCACGCCTCTCCCAAAGTCCTGAAGGCGATGAAGCGTCCCGGTAAGGCGGAGCGCACCCTGGAGCAGATCAAGAAGTGGCGTGAGATCTGTCCCGATCTGGTGATCCGTTCCACCTTCATCGTCGGCTTCCCCGGTGAGACCGAGGAAGATTTCCAGCTGCTATTGGATTGGCTGGAACAAGCTCAGTTGGATCGGGTCGGCTGTTTTAAATACAGCCCGGTGGAAGGTGCGGTCGCCAACGATCTGGCTGAATTGATCGATGACGAGATCATGGAAGACCGTTACCAGCGCTTTATGGCAGTGGCGGCACGCATCAGCGCCGAACGTCTGCAGGCTCGGGTCGGCACCGAGATGCGGGTGATTGTCGATGAACTCAACGATGAGGGCGCAGTTGCCCGGGCCTACTCCGATGCCCCGGAGATTGACGGCAAGGTGATTCTGGGAGGGGAATTTGATGTCGAGGTCGGCCAGATGGTATGGGCCTCCATCGAGTTCGCCAACGAGTACGACCTGTACGCTACCATCGTCCGTGACGACAACG
Source organism: Ferrimonas sediminum (assembly GCF_900100175.1). Lineage (GTDB taxonomy): Bacteria > Pseudomonadota > Gammaproteobacteria > Enterobacterales > Shewanellaceae > Ferrimonas > Ferrimonas sediminum. The sequence goes on along the minus strand of NZ_FNEM01000034.1, from coordinate 2,596 downwards.
ACGAGATCGAAGACCTGGGCTAACCCTGGTTGCACTCCTGTTCCCAGGCCGGCTCTATGCCGGCCTGTTCGTTTTTGCGGATCGCTTCAGGCGTCAAACCAAACCAGCGCTGACAACCCCGGTAGAAGCTGGTGACCTCATCAAATCCCAATAACAGACTGATCTCCATGTGGGTCAGATGACACTGCCTCAGGTAGTGGCACGCCAACTCCTTACGCGCTTCGGCCAGCACCGTCTGAAACGGTTTCTTCTCAGAGCACAACCGCTTTTGCAGTGTCCGTGGACTGATCCCCATCCGTTGTGCCACATGTTCCTTATCCGCCAGACCCGATGGCAAACTCTCAACCAGGGTGGCTTTCACCTCGCTGGCGGTATCCGGCTGCGCATGCAGCTTGCGGATAAGCCGAAGCAGCGTCGGCTCAAAGAACTGCCACATGCCGTCATTAAGGGGTAAAAACGGGCGCAGGCAATCCTCACGGGAAAACTCAATGGCGTTGCTGTCACCCTGCTGCAGCTCAATGCCATGCTGACGCGCCAGTGCCAGTGCGTCGTCGGTGACCTCGTGGAGGCACAGGGACAGTACCGGTAACTCCACCTTGGTTGCCATGTAGGCCAGATTCAAAATCAGGTACCACTCGGTGACAATCATCGATACCGGCAATGACGGCACCGCCATATCGGACACCACCTCGACTCTGACCCGGTCATCGGCTTCGGTCACCTTCAACTGCTGCGGCCCCAGCAACCCTTTAAATCGCTGCAACCGGCGTATGGCGGACAGCAGGTCACTGCAACACAGACCCGCCATCATCGGCGCAGAGAAGTCATCACTGTTGCATAACTGCACCAAAGTGCGAGCCAGATCACCAGGTTCAAAGTGAGCCTCCAGTGCCGACCATAATGCCAGGTACTGATGGCTGTTGAGACGGGCATCCGGGTTATTGAGCAGGGCGACATCCACCCCTGCACGAGCAAACACTGGCTCAGGATCAATTCCCAATCTACTGAAAATTCGCCTTAGTTTGGTATCCAGAGGAAACCGTTTGTCCGCCATCATCGCACTCCGACTTGCATTCAGTATCGACTCATTCGATCAAAATTGCCGACAGAAAGCAACCACAATCGACGTCAACCGCCATTGCCAGCCCGCAAAAAGGCTGACTTTGCGATCTTAAATGAAATTTTATTACGAATGATAGTCACGAGTCACACAATGAGAATCGCGTTAAGGCAAATTCTGGCGCTTGAGATCGCCTCAACCACGGTGAATAATAATCACGTTAATGTGCATATTTTATGAAGTTAGATCAAACACTTGCCTTTATTAATCCGGCCAACCAGATATCATATCCCTTACACTGTATTTTCCCATTGGCAACGGAGAATCAGCGAGAGAATAACGAAGATAAGCAATTACAATTCAATTGTTTATAAAGAATATTCACACACGTTTTCACCCCACTGACATCTTAATCAGCGATATGAAACCACAACGGCCATTGTATGAAACAGTTTTACCATGCTGATCAACTGGCCAAAAGATATTCAACGGATCGAACCGGCGGCCCACAGTCTTCCTCTCACGCCGGTTGAAGGACTCACTAACACCATGACACCCGTGATCATCGAGTTTCACCCAGATCAACGCCCGACGCTGGAACATGCCCTGGAGCAGCTTCGCCAGGCGCTTTTGCAGCACCACTCTCACCCTGATACCAACCACTACCAGTTTGTGGTTGCCGGCGACCATCATTCGGTCAGCGACGGTGCCGACACGCTGTTCACCGCCCTGGCTGCCCATAAGGCCTTGCACCCGTTACTGCAGCGCTATCTGGAGGCGGTCAATCGACACAACTATTTCTGTGGCCCTAAACAGGCCCTGAGCTTCGCTGATAACCAACAGTGGGCCGCCCGGCTGATGACTCAGCTGACGCCATTGGGTGTGGTTACTCCCGCTCTGCTGTGCGATGCCATCGCCTCTGGAGTCCGGGGCCGGGAACAGGATTTCACCCAGGCTATGCACACCTTGCTGGCTGGCAGCGACGACCCCAGGCTGTATGCACAGCTCAGCGCCTGCCTGCTGAGCCTGCCCGCCGATGGGTGTCCGCCCACGCTCTCGCCGCCGCCGAGAAGCCTGCACGACCCGCTGGATGATCTGGCGTTTGTGAACCACTTTCTGCGCCTGTACGCCGCCCATACCCTTCGTCACCGGCTGGTGGATCATTGGCAGAACCATGAACGTGGACTGGTTAACCTCAACCCGGACTCCGTGGTTCACCAAGTTGAGGCACAAATGGATCAGACTCAGGGGGATCAACTGGCCCGCTTGACCCGAATGCTGACCGATGAGATCAGCCACGATGTGGCTACTGAGATACGGGCGATCTTCAAAGGAGTGATCAAACCCGCCACCGCAGTGCTGTGGCCGGCCTAACCGGTAATGGCGGCGCAAAGCACGCCGCCTGTCCGTTCGGGCCGTAGCAGTCCTGACGAGAGTGCCCTCGACCAAGGGAAGGGTGACAAACAGAGGGCAACCACAACAAAAACGCCGCCCTCTGGGCGGCGCGCTTTAAGTGACTCAAGAGTCAGGCTGCCT
>NZ_FNEM01000039.1 GCF_900100175.1 Ferrimonas sediminum | reverse complement strand
CCCCTGCCCCTGCCCCTGCCCCTGCCCCTGCCCCTGCCCTGCCCCCAGATTGAGTCTCCGCAGATTGCTGCCGGGAGTGGATTTGGTCATGCTGGCGCTGATCAAAACTTATCCTGCCTGGTGGGGCTGGAATAACTCCCCCTGCCCTGTACCCCCACCATGTTTTCGGTGTTACCGTTGAGACTGTGAGGGTAACCAAAGTGGCAGACAGGATGGCGATTCAGGATAAGGCCTACATCGGTGGGCGTTGGGTAGCGGGTAATCAAGGGTGTTTCGAGGTCGATGATCCCGCTTGTGGCGAGGTTGTGGCCCGGGTCGCCAACGTGGATCTTGATCAGGTTGAGCAAGCCATCGATGCGGCCAGTGAGGCATTTGAGTCATGGCGAATGCAGCCGGCGCAGGCCCGCTGTGACCGGGTTATGGCCTGGCAGCGACTGCTGCTGGCGCAACAGTCGCGCCTGGCGGAGTTGATAACGCTGGAGTCCGGCAAACCCATGTCTGAATCAATGGCAGAGGTGGCCTACGGTGCCAGCTACCTGAAGTGGTTTGCCGAACAGGGGGTTCGAGCCTATGGGCAAACCCTCCCTGCCCTGGCTGGCGGGCGCCGGCCCATGACCATTAAACAGCCTGTCGGCGTGGTGGCCATCATTACACCGTGGAATTTTCCCCTGGCGATGATCGCCCGTAAGGTGGCCCCGGCGTTGGCCGCCGGGTGTTGTGTGGTGATCAAGCCCGCAGCGGAAACCCCGTTGACGGCCTTGGCGTTGGTGGCTCTGGCGGAACAGGCCGGTTTCCCTGCCGGGTGCATCAATGTGGTTCCTAGTACCGATGCGGCGGGTATCGGCCAGCGTCTGTGTGCCAGTACCAAGGTTCGAAAACTGTCTTTTACCGGCTCCACCGCCGTTGGGCGGATCTTGATGGCGCAAAGCGCGGCCCAGGTTCAAAAAGTCTCATTGGAACTGGGCGGAAATGCGCCGTTTATCGTATTTGATGATGCGGATCTGGATTCGGCGGTGGCTGGGCTGATGGCGGCGAAGTTCAGAAACAGCGGCCAGACCTGCGTGGCCGCCAACCGGGTTTTGGTTCAGCAAGGGGTGTATGAGGCCTTTGTGGACAAGGTTCGTACCAAGGTGCTGGCGCTGAAGGTCGGGCCCGGTGCCATTGAGGGCAACGACATCGGGCCGCTGATCACTCTGGAGGCTCACCGGCGGGTCAGCCAGTTGGTAGAGCGAGCCGTGGCAGCCGGAGCCACAGTCAGTGCCGTTGGTACTGCCCTGCCAGGTCGTTTCTATCCGCCTACGCTGCTGGAGTCGATACGACCCTGCAATCCGATTTGGCAGCAGGAGATTTTTGGCCCGGTGCTGGCGGTGAGCCGTTTCGACACAGAGGAGGAGGCGGTTGAGCTGGCCAACAGCACCGAGTCGGGTCTGGCCAGCTACCTGTACAGTGACAATGTACGGCGGGTGATGCGGGTGGCTGAGTCGCTGGAGTTTGGCATGGTTGGCATTAATGAAGGCATTATCTCTGCCGCCGTCGCCCCGTTTGGTGGTGTAAAGAGTTCGGGGCTGGGCCGGGAAGGTGGTCAGGAAGGGCTGGACGATTATCTGGAAACCAAATATTTGTGTTTTGGTCACTAGTCACTTTCTCCCTACCATAAAATTGATCCCGTTTGTAATTGTTTGTTAGCAATTACTGATATACTGCCCGGCGAGTTGTAAACATGGAAAGGTTTTGCAGTTATGACCCCTAGAAATAGCGGTGCGCAGGCTAAGCCCATTAAGGTGCAAGCCACGGATCCCCGCAAGCTCGATCGTTTTAATCCCCGTAATCGGATTTATGTCCGTAAGTCTTCAGGCCAGTGGACCACACTGCGACGAAAAATGGGGTGGGTGTTCATGCTGTTTTTCCTGTTGTTGCCCTGGCTCCCCTGGGGAGACCGCCCTGCAGTGCTGTTTGAACTGGCGGAGCGAAAGTTTTATGTCTTTGGCCTGGTGATCTGGCCTCAGGATCTGCTGTTGCTGGCATTCCTGTTTATGATTGCCGCCTTTGCCCTGTTCTTCTTTACCACCTACCTTGGCCGGGTTTGGTGCGGGTACACCTGCCCGCAAACCATCTGGACGTTTATGTTCATCTGGGTCGAGGAGAAAATTGAGGGGGCACGCAATAAAAGGATAAAGTTGGACAAGGCGCCCTGGAGCGTCGATAAGGCCGGTAAGAAAGTTGCCAAACATGGCAGTTGGCTGGCGATGTCGTTGCTAACCGCCCTCACCTTTATCTCCTTCTTTACACCCGCCACCGAGTTGTACCCGAACTTCTTTACCGGCAATGCCAGTGGCACGGTCTATTTCTGGAGCGCCTTCTTTACCCTGGCCACCTATGGCAATGCTGGCTGGATGCGGGAGATCATGTGTCTGCATATGTGTCCCTATGCCCGCTTCCAATCTGTGATGTTTGACAAGGACACCTACTCGGTGGGCTACAACGCCAACCGCGGTGAACAGCGTGGGCCTCGTGGGCGTAAGCAGAACCCTAAAGAGATGGGGTTGGGTGATTGCATCGACTGCAACCTGTGTGTGCAGGTGTGCCCCACCGGCATCGATATTCGCAATGGTCTTCAGTACGAATGCATTAACTGCGGTGTCTGCGCCGAAACCTGTGACGATGTGATGGTGAAGATGGGCTACGACAAGGGGCTTATCAGCTACACCACAGAGCGGCAGTTAGAGGGGGGAGCCAGTAATGTCATGCGGCCGAAACTGGTGGGGTACGGCAGCGCCCTTCTGGTGATGTGTATTGCCTTTGTGGCCATGGTGGGTGCCATCAAGCCTCTGGAGGTCGATGTGATTCGTGACCGTAATATGTTGTTCCGGGAAACGAATGAGGGGTTGATTGAAAACGTCTATACCCTGAAGTTGCTGAATAAGAGTGAGCAGCCGGTGGTATTCGACCTGGCCGTGACCGGCTTGGAGGAGTACCAATGGAGCGGCCTCCGTGAAGTGGCGGTGGGAGCCGGCGAGGTGGCCAGCATTCCGGTTTCGGTAGCCGTTGACCCGTACTACATTAGAGACCCGGTGACAGATATCGATTTCGTGGTAACCGCAGAAGTGGGTTTTGAAACCGTCTCGGATCATCAAAGTTCACGTTTCATCGGCGCTGGCGGCCGGTAAACGAACGAAAACTGTATAAAAACGGGCCTTGTGCCCGTTTTTTGTTCGTGTGGAAGTTTTTTCTAAATTATCTCTTGCGAAACCAAATCCACTCCCTATAATGCATTCCCTGTCGACGGGGCACAGCGGCTTACTGAGTAAGGCACTGAGCAACAATTCGACACTCGGAAAAGCCTTTGAAAATAACGCTTGACGGGGATTGA
>NZ_FNEM01000037.1 GCF_900100175.1 Ferrimonas sediminum | reverse complement strand
GAGGTAGAGATGGTGATACCGCGCTCGCGCTCTTCTGGAGCGTTATCGATAGAAGCGAAATCTTTAGCTTCACCACCGTATACTTTAGCCAGTACATTAGTGATAGCTGCGGTCAGAGTGGTTTTACCGTGGTCAACGTGGCCAATGGTACCAACGTTAACGTGCGGTTTCGAACGCTCAAATTTTTCTTTAGACATGACAGTGCCTCAATCCAAACAAGGTGGTGGTTTTCCACGTTTGACGATAGATACTCGTGAATGAGTATGAGTATAAACAAGGATTGAAGCAGCGTGAAGAGAGGAAAGAAATGGTGCTGATACCCAGATTTGAACTGGGGACCTCACCCTTACCAAGGGTGCGCTCTACCAACTGAGCTATATCAGCAAATTTCTTGGAGCGGGCAGCGGGAATCGAACCCGCATCATCAGCTTGGAAGGCTGAGGTAATAGCCATTATACGATGCCCGCTAAAAACTATCTTCAGGCTACCTCGAACCGAGAAAAAATGGTGGAGGGGGAAGGATTCGAACCTTCGAAGGCGGAGCCGTCAGATTTACAGTCTGATCCCTTTGGCCACTCGGGAACCCCTCCACGAGCCAAACAAAACAATGGTGCCGACTGCCGGAATCGAACTGGCGACCTACTGATTACAAGTCAGTTGCTCTACCTACTGAGCTAAGTCGGCATTGCTTTGTGCGGAGCGCATAATAGGAAATTGGCTCAGACAGTGCAAGCCCATTTTAAAAAAAAGCAGTGTAATCGTTTCGACTGACTGAGAAATAGCCTCATTGCTGCCTCATTGGGCAATCGCACCTGCAACGCATCCGGTACTGTACCTTTACAGGTTGATGGTGTAGTTTTGCCAACGCATGTAAGGAGTTCATATGCCTGCAAATCCATCTACAACACAAGATGCTTACCTCGAGTTCACCCGACATCAATGGGCCGCATTGCGCGACGCAGTACCGCTACCATTGAGCCAAGGCGAACTTGAAAAGTTAAAAGGCATCAATGAGGACATCTCTCTGCAAGAGGTAGAGACGGTGTACCTGCCCCTGTCCAGGCTATTGAACCTTTACGTCTACGCCAACCAGCGCCGCGGTAAAGTTGTTGAAGAGTTTTTGGGAAAGAAGCCAGAAAATGGCCCCTACATTATTAGTGTGGCCGGCTCAGTGGCGGTGGGAAAAAGCACCACCGCCCGCCTGCTGCAAGCACTGCTGCAGCGTTGGCCTGAGCATCCCAAGGTTGAGTTGGTGACTACCGATGGGTTCCTGTACCCCCTGGAGGAGCTGACTAAGCGGCAACTGTTGAGCAAAAAGGGTTTTCCCCAGAGTTACGACGGCAAGATGCTGCTGGACTTTGTGAAAGACATCAAGTCTGGCAAGGAGGAGGTCAAGGCGCCGATCTACTCCCACCTGGAGTACGACCGGTTAAAAGATCGACAGCACATTATTCGCAAGCCGGACATTCTGATTCTGGAAGGCCTGAATGTGCTGCAAACTGCCCATGACTACCCGGATTCAGGCAACCGTTTGTTCGTGTCGGACTTTGTCGACTTTTCCATCTACGTCGATGCCCATCATGATCTGCTCAAGCGCTGGTATATCGAGCGCTTTAACAGCTTCAGGAACGGCGCCTTTGCCGACCCCAACTCCTATTTCCACCACTACTCTAAGTTATCGGAAAGTGAGTCCAGCAAAACCGCCAGTAAGATCTGGGACGACATTAACGGCCCCAACCTGGTCAACAACATTCAACCCACCCGCAGCCGGGCCAACCTCATTCTGACCAAAGGCGAGGATCACTACGTCGATCGTGTCTGGATGCGCCGCTGACTCATCCGGCAACCGGCCTGAGGCTCACTTCGCCACTGTTGTAGCTTTTCAGGCCCTCGCTCGACTCAAGCAGTAATGCGCCCTGTTCATCGATGCCAGCAGCCCGGCCACTAATGACCCGCTCCCCCAGGTGAATGTTGACGTCCCGATTCCAAAACAGGTCGTATTTCTGCCATCGGGACAGAAATCCTTGCAGCCCTTCCTCCTCAAACTGCCGCAACCCTGCCCGCAGGTGGGCAATGACGGCGCTCGCCAGTTGGTTTCGATCTACATCGTCACCACAGAGGCTGGCCAGATCGGTCCAGGCGCGATCGATGTCGGCCGCCGCTTGGGCGCCCAGAGACACATTCATACCACACCCCAGCACCATATCCGCCGGTTCGCCAAACTGGCCGCGCATCTCCACCAAAATCCCGGCCAGTTTGTTTTGGCCGACGTAGAGATCATTGGGCCATTTCAGCCCAACACCAACAATGCCCAGGCTCTCAAGCGCCTCGACCAGTAATACCCCCACAGCCAGGCTCATTCCTGCAGACTGCGCCACGCCGTGCTCCAGTCGCCAATACATCGACAGATACAGGGAGCCGGCGTAGGGCGACACCCATTGGCGGCCTCGGCGGCCGCGACCTTGGGTCTGCCGCTCAGCCAAACAGCAATCACCGGAGTTGAGCTGCCCCACACGGTCAAGCAGGTAAGTGTTGGTCGAACTCACGTCATCCAGCAGAAACACCCGCCCCGTGTCCGACTCAATGGCTTCGGCATCCAACAGGGTAATTCGCCGCGCCAGCCGATAACCCTTGCCTTTCACACTGTAGATATCCAGCCCCAGCTCCTCCAGAGCCTGGACGTGGTTATTCACCGCAGTCCGGCTGATTCCCAGGGCATCGGCCAGGGTAGATCCGGAATGAAATTCCCCATCAATCAGACATTGCAGCAACCGCTGTCGATTACGATTACTCGGCATGGCTCCCCCAGTGTTGATTGCCGGTGCGATCCAGCAACCGCACCTCGGGAATCAGGGTAACGCCAAAGCGGGACTGCACCTCGGTTGCCACCTTAGTGGCGAGGCTGATCAGCTCGTCAGCGGTACCATTGCCGTAGTTAACCAGCACCAACGCCTGCTGTTCGTGCACTCCCACCCCTTGGTGTCGGTACCCCTTCAAACCTGCCTGGTCGATGAGCCAGCCTGCAGCCAACTTCATGTTGCCATTAGCGCCTGAAGCAAAAGCCGGCATCTCGGGATAGCGCTGCTTTAGATCCAAATAGACCGCCTGGCTCACTACCGGGTTTTTAAAGAAGCTTCCGGCATTGCCAAGTAACTTAGGATCCGGCAGCTTTTGCCTGCGCACCAACATAATGTGTTCCGCCACTGCGGCGGCGGACAAAGCCTGCTGACTTTGCAACGTCTTTAACGGGCCGTAGGCCAGCTGGGGCTTCCAGTCTCGAGACAGGCGCAAGCCAACCCCGACAATCACCACCTTGTCTTTCAGTTCACCCTTAAAAATGGAGTCGCGATAGCCAAACTGACAGTCACTGGCATTGAGGCGTCGAGTTTCGCCACTGTCGATCTCCAAGACATCCACGTAAGCGCACACCGAGGCAAACTCCACCCCATAGGCACCAATATTCTGTACCGGTGCGGCGCCGGCCGTTCCGGGAATCAGCGCCAGGTTCTCAAGGCCATGAATGCCCTCCGCCAGAGACCACATCACTGCAGTGTGCCAGTCCTCTCCGGCGCCCAGGTGCACCAGAACACCGTCTTCCGTTGGCTGCTGATGTCGACCCAAAATCCGATTGATGATAATGAGGCCATCAAAGGGCTGCAGGAACACCGTATTGCTGCCACTCCCCAAAACCAGCTTAGGAACGTCACGGTAGTCAGGGGCGAAATAGACCTCCCGCAACTCCTCCGGTGTATGAATCTCAACCAGAGCCTTGGCAGTGCTTTGCAGGCCGAAGCTGTGATAGGGAATAAGGCTGCAATTGGTACGAATATCTAGTGCCACTGTCTCTCCAGAGCGGTTTTACGGGCGTTCGAGGCGGCAGATAATATAGCAGTTGCCCCTAAAAATCGATGACGGCGGCGATATTTTCAGCATCAGTCAAGGCATTAGGCTAGCATCGACCCCGCCTGGTGCCTCCACCTTCCTCTCTGTCCCCTTGCGAACGCCAGAGCCCAGCGCCTTTGGTTTCGCTTAATAGCAGCAAAGTCACTGGGTACCCGCGTGCGCGGGCACGACGGAAGGAAGGCCTGTCGTCCTTGCGAACGCGAAGGTCCAGGGTCGTTGATTTTGGGGCGTGCGCAGGAAAGCCACTGGGTACCCGCGTGCACGGGTACGACGAAAGGGAAGCCTGTCGCCCTTGCGAACGCGAAGGTCCAGGGTCGTTGATTTTGCGGCGTGCGCAGGAAAGCCACTAGGTACCCGCGTGTACGGGTACGACGGAAGGGAAGCCTGTCGCCCTTGCGAACGCGAAGGTCCAGGGTCGTTGATTTTGGGGCGTGCACAGGAAAGCCACTGGGTGCCCGCGTGCGCGGGCACGACGGAAGGAAGGCCTGTCGCCCTTGCGAACACTAAGGTCCAGGGTCGTTGGTTTTGGGGCGTGCGCAGGAAAGCCACTGGGTACCCGCGTGCACGGGCACGACGGAGGGATGGCCTGTCGCCCTTGCGAACGCGAGGGCCCGGCGTCGTTGATTTTGGGGCGTGCACAGGAAAGCCACTGGGTACCCGCGTGCGCGGGCACGACGGAGGGATGGCCTGTCGCCCTTGCGAACGCGCGGGTCCAGCGTCTTAGGGTTTGTAATAGGGGTAGCAAACAATGCTAGAAAAGGTAACTATCACCGCGCTGAAAACGAAAAAAGCCCGTTCCTTTCGGAACGGGCTTTTTTCTTAATGGGTGCCTGACAATGACCTACTCTCACATGGGAACCCCCACACTACCATCGGCGCGATTGCGTTTCACTTCTGAGTTCGGCATGGGATCAGGTGGGGCCACAACGCT
>NZ_FNEM01000038.1 GCF_900100175.1 Ferrimonas sediminum | reverse complement strand
TGGCGACCTCAGTAAGTGCCGAAGGCGTGAAGTGGGATGAAACGGTAGAAATTGCCATTATCGGCTCCGGCTTTGCCGGCCTGGCCGCAGGCATCGAAGCCTCCCGTCAGGGCTGTAAGTCAGTGACTATCTTCGAAAAGATGCCGGTATTTGGTGGTAACTCCGCCATTAACGGTGGCCTGTTCGCCGCGCCTCGCACTCCGATGCAGAAAGAGAAGGGTGTGGATGACTCCGTAGAGCGTATGGTGAGCGACCAGCTGAAAGCGGGTCGTGGTGTTGCCGACGAGGCCCTGCTGCGTCACGTGGCTTCCCACGCCATGGAAGCGTTGCAGATGACCATGGACGCCGGTGCCGTGTTCCACCCTTACCTGCAACAGCTGGGTGGCCACTCCGTACCCCGTACCTACCAGACCACAGTCAGCTGTGGCGCCGGTATTACCCAGCCGCTGCTGCGTGAGTGCCGCAAGGTTGGTGTGAACATGGTAAGCCGCACCAAGTTTGACGGTTTCATCGTTGATGAAGCGGGCAAAGTGGTTGGCGTTAAGCTGAAGAAGGGCTACTACTTCGGCGAAGAGGATACCGGTGAAGCGATCAACGTACGTGCGACCCGCGGCGTGATCATGGCCACCGGCGGTTTCGCCCAGAACGTAGACCTGCGTATGGCCCAGGATCCTACCCTGACTGCCGAAGTGGGCTGCACCAACGCCAAGGGCGCGACCGGTGAGGGGATGTTCGAGATGTTCCGTCTGGGTGCGATTCCTGTGCACATGGCCCACATCCAGTCAGGCCCATGGGCGTCTCCGGATGAAGGTGGTTTCGGCTACGTGTCCAACTACTCGATCTTTAACTTCCCGCACTCCATTGCGGTTAACCGCATGACCGGTAAGCGTTTCATGAACGAAATCGCCGACCGTAAGACCCGTGCGGATGCCGAGCTGTCCTGTCGTGATGCCAAGGGTGAAGCCCTGCCGCCAATCATGATCACCAGCTACGAGCACGCCAACCAGCACCCTAACTGTAAGAAAGTACTGAAGTACGGTGTTGGCTGGAAGTTTGACTCTCTGGAAGCGTTGGCCAAGCACTTCGACGTGCCGCTGAAGGCTCTGGAAGCGCAGGTTGAAGAGTACAACGGTTATGTGAAGTCCGGTGTGGATGAGCAGTTCGGCAAGAATATGGGTAAAGCCAAAGGCAAATACCTGAAAGCGCCGTTCACCGTGGTTCGTCTGTGGCCTAAGGTTCACTACTGCCAGGGCGGTGTTCAGACCAACACCAAAGCGGAAGTTAAAGACTCCTTCACCGGTAAGCGCATCGAAGGCCTGTACGCCGCGGGCGAAGTGGCCGGTGGTATGCACGGTGTGAGCCGTCTGGGTAGCTGCTCCATTCCAGATTGCATGGTGATGGGCATGACAGCTGCTCGCAGCATCATGGGCGCCTGAGTCAATAACAGAGAATAGAGGATTAGATGATGAAAAAGTTAATGACCCTGGCCGCTGCTGCCGCTCTGCTGGCAAGCATGAACGTCTCTGCCGAAGTTAAAGCCGGTGCCACTCTGGTTGACCAGGGTATGATGGACGGTCGTACTTACCACAAGAAGTTCTACAAGAAGGACAACTGTAAGGTATGTCACGGTACTGACACTCCCTCTTTCCGTCCTGCAGACGACGCCTGTCTGAAGTGCCACAAGGTCGATAAGTTGGCTAAGAAGACGGTTCGTAAGGATGAAGAGGAGCTGTGGCAGAACCCTCATAACAACCTGCACTACGGCAAAGAGGTGCCTTGCACCGAATGTCACGGTGAGCACGAGGCGAAGGCGCCTATGTGTAACGACTGTCACACCTTCAAGTTCGATAAGCATAAGAACTAAGACGTAATAAGGCAAAGGACCGAAACTCCTGACACTATTTTGCCGGTCCTTTGCCTCTTATATTCATTAGTGAATAAATTAATATAAGAGACAATAAAAACTCTGTGTGTGCTGAGTATGGCACTTATTATTAGTCCTTTTTAAATTGTCTGTAATTATTTTTAACTAAGTATAATTATCAATCTAATCAAGGTGATTTTAGATGTTGTCCAATAAAATTAAAAATATTGCTCTAGTTAGTGCAGTTGCTGCTGTAACGTCACCAGCATTTGCCGGTTATGAAATTGAACTGAATGATAATGATAAACTAATTTTTGGTGGTTACATTAAAGTCGACGCCCGTTATGTCGATGGTGATGTCGCTTATAAAGACCAGTGGACAGGTGGTGGTGCTGGCCTCGAAGAGAGTGCTTCCCAGTTTCGAATCTTTGCTAATGAAACCCGCTTTAATACCAAGTACATTCACGGTGACCTGACCGGCTTTATTGAGATGGACTTTTTTGGTGGTGGCGGTAACCAGATCATCTCCAACTCCATCAACCCTCGTCTGCGCCATGCGTTTATCAAGTATCAGGAGATCCTGGCCGGCCAGACCTGGTCTACCTTCATGAACACCAGCGCCATTGGTGAGACTGCCGACTTCGGCAGTACCATGATGGGCATCTCTTTCATCCGTCAGGGGCAATTGCGTTACACCAAGGGAGGGTTGCAACTGTCCCTGGAAAATCCCGAGAGCTTTGGTGGTGATACGGCCAATGATAAGTTGCCGGATGTGATCGCCAAGTACACCTTCAAGGGAGACTGGGGCAACGTTTCTGTTGCAGCCATCGGCCGCCAGCTGAATACCGACGGTGGCAACACCGAGACGGCCATTGGCGGATCCATTGCCGGTCGTATCAATACCTTTGGTAAAGATGACCTGCGTTTCCAGTATCACCAAGGTGAACTCGGCCGTTATGTGGGTACTGCGGCGGTGAAGGATCTGGTGGGTGAAGAGGTGGAAGAGACCACCGCCTACAACGTGGCTTACCGTCATTTCTGGACTGAGAGCCTGCGCTCTACGCTGATCTATGGCCACATCAAAGGCGACGTGTCCGGGAATGAAACCAGCCAGTGGGGTGTGAACCTGTTCAATAACCTGACTCCGGAACTGTCCATGGGTCTGGAAGTGGGTAATTACGCTATCGACCATGAAGACAAAGATTCTTTCTATGGTCAATTCTCTATTCGTTACGCACTGTAACTAATAGAAACACACCGAATTAGTTAAAAGTTCCCCGTTGGCCCCCTTGCTCCAGCGGGGAACTTTATTGATTATTGCCGATTCGGCAGGTGACAGGACAAGGTCGGCTTAAGGCTGAACTCTTTCTTGGTCGAGTTGTATTCCTCGAGTATCAGGGGCTGCCCGCCTGACAACGGTATTCGCGGAAAGCTGTATTTGAGAGTCCCATCGGTCGTTCCTTAACTTCAACTTCCACATTAGATTATCCCCGGGTTAAAGAGTTATTCATCAAGCCAGTTTGCCGTTCAGTATGGCGGCGGTTGCCGAGGTAATTTCATCTCTCAGCCATTGCTGGGCCGGGTCGAGATCGGTTCTCGAGTGCCAAAACAGATGATAATCGATTCTCGGCAGAGAAAAGGGCAGCGGCTTGACCACCAGATTATGATTGGCAGCGGCTTGTTCAGCCATCCCTGAGGGCAGGGTCAGCAGTAGCGGCTGGTGTTTGAGTAGTACCAGTGCATGGCACAAGCTGGAACTGCGTAACAGAGTCCGTCGTTCTGGGAGTGACGTCATCGCATCATCCAGTAGCGCTTTGACGCCGTCGCTGATGGCGACGACAGCCTGGGGGTATTGTTGGTAATTACTGAGAGTGAGCGGTTGGTTGGCAAGAGGGTGATCCGGTGCCATAACAGCTCTCACACCGACCTGGCCAAGCTCCTTACTCTTTAGCGGGGCACTTTCTCCTGGAGAACGGCAGATGGCCAGATCTACGCCTTTACTGCCTAATTGATCCTTGAGTTCCTGATGCTGCACCGGGGTGACTTCCAGGTTGAGGCCCGGAGCTTGTGAATACAGGCGTTCCAATATCGTCGGCATCAGGGATTGGCTGCCAAAATCAGTCACCGCAATGCAGAAGGTTTGTCGGCACTGAGCCGGATCAAACTGGCGAGGTGTCAGCAGTTGGCTCAGTTCGGCAATGGGGGCCTGAAGACGTTGTTGGCAATTCAGGGCAAAGTTTGTTGGCAGCAGGCTTGAGCCAACCCGGGTGAATAGCGGATCTCCGAGCATGGTGCGTAAGCGGGATAGAATTCGACTGGTGGCGGACTGGCTTAAATGCAGTCGTTTGGCTGCCTGAGTCACACTGCGCTCTTCAATAAGCACCTGCAATGCAACCAGCAGGCTAAGATCTCGGCGATACAACTCTTCTAATTCCATCATTTACTCTTTGCTAATCAGAACTGGGTCACAATATCAGCCCGGGAGGAAAAAGGATCGTTTCTTTCTTGTGATATTTGCGCTTATGCCCGTTTTGGAACGGGTTCCAGAATAGGTTGTTGACATTGTTTTTTAGGCTAATTAGATATTTATCCAAATTCTTTTATTCCGGAAAAATAATTCGTGATAAGGGTCTGACTATCCCGTTTTGGAATTGGTTCCATCTTTATGATTTGCCCCGAGATAACTAAACAAGGGTGAGAACCAGATGAGTAATGTTGATCTGCTAGGACGCCGTAACTTTATTAAGGGACTGGGTGCCGCGGGTGCCGTAATGGCCGCTCCGGCCATGGCGACCTCAGTAAGTGCCGAAGGCGTGAAGTGGGATGAAACGGTAGAAATTGCCATTATCGGCTCCGGCTTTGCCGGCCTGGCCGCAGGCATC
>NZ_FNEM01000041.1 GCF_900100175.1 Ferrimonas sediminum | reverse complement strand
GGGCTTGAACCAGTGACCCCCTGCTTGTAAGGCAGGTGCTCTCCCAACTGAGCTAATCGCCCTCAGCAACGGAGGCGTATTATAGGGGGCAGTGTTTTAGTGTCAATAAATTTCTCCCCGAAACACACCGCCTGACGGCAATTTGAACGCAACGGCCATTAACAATGCAAGTGACGCTTTTGGCTGTTGCTTTTGTGACCGGTGCGGCATTGTGACCCACGAAACCTCAGGGGTTTGGGAGTGACAAACGGACACCTGAGTCTTGTTACTGCCACTTCTTATACAGACAGGGTAAATCATATTTGGGTGAAGTGCTGGCGGGCTGCTAGAATAACGCGATTTTCTATCTGCCCCTCTATGGCAGAAATCAGTATTCGACAGAATCAGAGAAGGTTATGACTGTTAAAACTCGCTTTGCTCCCAGCCCAACCGGTTATCTTCACGTCGGTGGTGCCCGAACTGCTCTCTATTCTTGGTTGTACGCTCGCAACCAGGGTGGCCAATTTGTGTTGCGCATCGAAGATACCGATCTCGAGCGCTCAACCCAGGAAGCCATCGATGCCATTATGGAAGGGATGGAGTGGCTGGGACTGAACTGGGAAGAAGGCCCTTACTATCAGACCAAACGATTCGACCGCTACAATCAACTGATCGACCAGCTGATGGCTGAGGGCAAAGCCTATAAATGCTACTGCCCCCGAGAGCGTCTTGATGAGTTACGTGAAGCTCAGATGGCCAATGGTGAGAAGCCCCGTTACGACGGTCTGTGCCGGGATGGTGATGATAAAGACCTCCCTTACGTGATCCGTTTCCGTAATCCGCAGGAAGGTACGGTCGTATTTGACGATCATGTTCGTGGCCGTATCGAAGTGGCGAATACCGAATTGGATGATCTGATCATTCGTCGAACTGATGGATCGCCGACCTATAACTTCTGTGTGGTGGTAGACGATTGGGACATGGGAATTACCCAGGTTGTTCGTGGTGAAGACCACATCAATAACACGCCGCGACAGATCAACATCTATAAGGCGCTGGGTGCGCCGGTTCCTGAGTTTGCCCACGTATCAATGATTCTGGGTGATGACGGGGCCAAATTGTCCAAGCGACACGGTGCGGTTAGTGTGATGCAATATCGCGACGACGGTTATCTGCCGGAAGCGCTGCTGAACTACTTGGTGCGTCTGGGGTGGTCCAATGGTGATCAGGAAATCTTCTCTCGCCAGGAGATGATTGAGCTGTTTAGCCTGGAGGCCATCAATAAATCCGCATCAGCATTTAATACAGATAAACTGCTCTGGTTGAATCAACACTATATGAAGAGCATGGACCCAGAGTACGTGGCAGAACAGCTCCGTTGGCACATGCAGGATCAGAACATCAATACTGAAAATGGTCCTCAGTTGTCGCAACTGGTTACTGTAATGGCGGAGCGTTGCCAGACTCTGAAGGAGATGGCAGCAGCCAGCCGCTATTTCTATGAAGACTTCGAAGAGTTTGATCCAGCCGCGGCGAAAAAGCACCTGCGCCCGGTTGCTGAGCAGCCGTTGTTACATGTAAAGGCTAAATTGGAAGCTCTGCAAGACTGGACCGTAGAAAATCTGCATCAGGTTATCCAGGATACCGCCGCTGAACTGGAAGTAGGCATGGGTAAAGTGGGTATGCCATTGCGGGTTGCTGTAACCGGTGCTGGCCAGTCTCCAGGCCTCGATCAAACCCTGTTGTTTATTGGTCGCACAAGGGCTGTAGCCAGAATCAACAAGGCGGTGGAATTTATAGCAAACAGAGCTAATTCCTGAAAAACCGGTTGACACATTTTGGGGGCGTCCATACAATGCGCCTCGCACTCAGGGAATGCTTCCCGAAAGTGTCTAAGGCTTGGGGCTATAGCTCAGCTGGGAGAGCGCTTGCATGGCATGCAAGAGGTCCACGGTTCGATCCCGTGTAGCTCCACCAAGTTTATTAAGGTCGCATCCGATGCGGCCTTATTGTTTCGAAAGTAATTTCGGAGCGAACGTCCAGGGTCCCCTTCGTCTAGAGGCCTAGGACACCGCCCTTTCACGGCGGTAACAGGGGTTCAAATCCCCTAGGGGACGCCACTT
>NZ_FNEM01000042.1 GCF_900100175.1 Ferrimonas sediminum | reverse complement strand
TCCTGCGCGAGTGCCCACACAGATTGTCTGACTAATTGTTAAAGAACGTTGCTTCGTTGCCGAAGCGAGGTGCGTATCTTACGCTTTCCTCATTTCCCGTCAAGCGTTATTTTCAAAGGCTTTTCCGGGTGTCGAATTGTTGCTCAGTGCCTTACTCAGTAAGCCGCTGTGCCCCGTCGACAGATGAGCATTATAGGGAGCAAATTCGGTTCCGCAAGCACCAATACCATCTTTTCCTTCAATATCGGTTCAAACGGCTAAACCCACCGCAATCCCACACTTTACCCACAGTGTTATCCACTGAAACCGATTCTAACCCCACCGGTTCCAGCGAATATCAGAGTGTAGATCACGTCGGCTCAACCGCAACTGAATGACCGGAAGATCGTTTAACCCAAGCTCCGCATTCGAGACAATCACCCATCAAGCCATCAAAACAGGCCAAGTTCATTGCCTTTGAACAATGGGAGGTTTCCAATCCATGAAATTGGATCGTAATGGCGACGGTGCTAATTAGTAGGATTAGTAGTAAACCAACAGCCCGGGATATCACAGTGTACAGATAAACATGGAAGCCGGGTGGTCCGCATAGCCAGAAGTAGCGACGGAACTCCGTGCTATTCGCTAATCACTTTATTCCAAACATCCCTCCGTCATGCCCGCGGACGCGGAAACCCAGTGACTGTGCTCTTGGTCATTCTTGCGAAGACGAAAATCCAGTGACTTTAAAGCAATAAAACCAAAGACACTGGGCCCTCGCGTTCGCAAGGGCGACGGTGCGAGTTGGCCGGGCTAGTGGTTACTGAGCAGCGCTCTGCATTTTTTCAAATTCAGAAATGAAAAAAGCCCTAACCGTTAGGTCAGAGCTCTCGCAGAGATCGGTACCTGTCGCTATCACCGCAACTCCAACCTTTCATCCGTCGTGCCCGCGGACGCGGGTACCCAGTGACTTTGCCTTTCGTCATTCTTGCGTAGGCGAGAATCCATTGACTTTAAAGTAATAAAACCAAAGACGCTGGGCCCTCGCGTTCGCAAGGGCGACGGTGCTAATTGGCCGGGCTAGTGGTTACTGAGCAGCGCTCTGCATTTTTTCAAATTCAGAAATGAAAAAAGCCCTAACCGTTAGGTCAGAGCTCTCGTCAGAGATCGGTACCTGTCGCTATCACCGCAACTCCAACCTTCCATTCGTCGTGCCCGCGGACGCGGGTACCCAGTGGCTGTGCTCTTCGTCATTCTTGCGAAGGCGAGAATCCATTGACTTTAAAGCAATAAAACCAAAGACGCTGGGCCCTCGCGTTCGCAAGGGCGGCGGTGCGAGTTGGCCGGGCTAGTGGTTACTGAGCAGCGCTCTGCATTTTTTCAAATTCAGAAATGAAAAAAGCCCTAACCGTTAAGTCAGAGCTCTCGGTAGAGATCGGTACTGTTAGCGATCGCCGCAACCCCGACCATCCCTCCGTCGTGCCCGCGGACGCGGGTACCCAGTGGCTGTGCTCTTCGTCATTCTTGCGAAGGCGAGAATCCATTGACTTTAAAGCAATAAAACCAAATACGCTGGGCCCTCGCGTTCGCAAGGGCGACGGTGCTAATTGGCCGGGCTAGTGGTTACTGAGCAGCGCTCTGCATTTTTCAAATTCAGAAACGAAAAAAGCCCTGACCAAAAGGTCAGGGCTATTTCGTTTGT
>NZ_FNEM01000043.1 GCF_900100175.1 Ferrimonas sediminum | reverse complement strand
CTAGACATCATGATTCCCTGTGCGAGTGTCGGCCTCCTGCGTTTTATCGTGGATTAGTAAAACCAGAGCCACACTGTTTGTTGAATCACGCAATCAAACACCGCAGGAGGTCGACATGGTTAAAGCTAACACACTTTTCGTCGGGCTGGATGTGCACAAAGAAAGCACTGATGTTGCATTAGTTTCTGACACGGTGGGCGATGCCGTGTGTTACTACGGAACCATCCTCACCAACCTAAGAGCCTTCGACAAGCTGTTAAAACAGCAGGCTGCCAAGGCCAATAAACTCTGTGTTGTCTACGAAGCCGGTCCTTGTGGCTTCTGGCTTTATCGTCATCTCGAAAAGCGGCACATCGACTGTTGGGTCATTGCACCCGCCCTCATTCCCAGAGCGCCTGGCGACAAAGTCAAAACCGACAAACGCGATGCCATGACCTTGGCCCGGTTGGCGCGCTCTGGCGATCTAACGTCCATCTACATCCCGGATCAGCGCGATGAAGCCATTCGTGACCTTATTCGCTGCCGCGAAGATGCCATGTTGGATCTGCGTAAAGCACGCCAAAGACTCAAATCGTTCCTGTTGCGCCACGGCCACCCATGCAGTGGCCGCAACAACTGGAATGACGCTTATAAGCGCCATCTGGCGGACATTCATTTTCTTGAACCTGCCCAGAAAATCGCCTTTCAGGACTACATTCATACCGTCACCGAGCGCCATGAACGGTTGCAGCGACTTGAGGTTGAAATGGAAACTCTGGCCGAGTCGTGGCGCTGGTATCCCATGGTTCAGCAACTCACGGTATTGCGAGGCATCCGCTTTTTGTCAGCCATTACCTTGATGGCCGAACTGGGCGACCTGCGCCGCTTCTCAAACCCTAGGCAACTGATGAACTTTGTTGGTCTCACGCCCAGTGAGCGCTCCAGTGGTCAACGAGAAAAGCGAGGTGGCATAACCAAATGCGGCAACACTCATGCTCGGCGCATTCTCATCGAAGCCGCCTGGGCCTATCGTTTCAGCCCAAAAGTCTCACGCGAACTGCAGGTGCGCCAGCAACATCATTCGGTCACTCTGCAACGGCGTTCCTGGGAGGTTCAACTGCGGCTTTGCAGCCGATTTCGCAAGCTTCAAGCCAGAGGCAAGGAATACAACAAAACCGTGACGGCGGTTGCCCGAGAGTTGACGGGCTATATCTGGGACTTAGCCCAGCGGTTTGAGCCCGAGGGGCAAGTTCGCCTCGGCTAATAACCTGAATTATCACTCTGATGAGACAAACCGGCGGCAGCGGTGAGAGCAATCCTCGACGGCGTTAGGCGTTTAAACGCGCGCTCCTAGAATGAGGCAAAGCTCCAACGGCGCAAACAAGTAATGCGGATAACCAAACCCGCGAATATCAGCAAGGTCAACCGCCGAACATTGACTTGCCAAAGGTTGCTCATCAGGGTGTCCACGCCGGCCTTTTGGGGCCCGGCATGGACTGATCTGTGCCTATTGACAGGGGGAATCATATCAACGCC
>NZ_FNEM01000045.1 GCF_900100175.1 Ferrimonas sediminum | reverse complement strand
TCAGACAATCTGTGTGAACACTCAACGCAAAACCGTATCTATTTCGTAAGGAGGTGATCCAGCCCCAGGTTCCCCTAGGGCTACCTTGTTACGACTTCACCCCAGTCATGAACCACAAAGTGGTGAGCGTCCTCCGCGAACGGTTAAACTACCCACTTCTTTTGCAGCCCACTCCCATGGTGTGACGGGCGGTGTGTACAAGGCCCGGGAACGTATTCACCGTAGCATTCTGATCTACGATTACTAGCGATTCCGACTTCATGGAGTCGAGTTGCAGACTCCAATCCGGACTACGACCGGCTTTATGGGATTGGCTCACTATCGCTAGCTGGCAACCCTTTGTACCGACCATTGTAGCACGTGTGTAGCCCATCTCGTAAGGGCCATGATGACTTGACGTCGTCCCCACCTTCCTCCGGTTTATCACCGGCAGTCTCCCTAGAGTTCCCACCATTACGTGCTGGCAACTAAGGACAAGGGTTGCGCTCGTTGCGGGACTTAACCCAACATTTCACAACACGAGCTGACGACAGCCATGCAGCACCTGTCTCACGGTTCCCGAAGGCACACTCGGGTCTCCCCAAGCTTCCGTGGATGTCAAGAGATGGTAAGGTTCTTCGCGTTGCATCGAATTAAACCACATGCTCCACCGCTTGTGCGGGCCCCCGTCAATTCATTTGAGTTTTAACCTTGCGGCCGTACTCCCCAGGCGGTCTATTTAATGCGTTAGCTTTGGAACCCACGACTCAAGGTCACAGACTCCTAATAGACATCGTTTACGGCGTGGACTACCAGGGTATCTAATCCTGTTTGCTCCCCACGCTTTCGCATCTGAGCGTCAGTCTTTGTCCAGGGGGCCGCCTTCGCCACTGGTATTCCTTCAGATCTCTACGCATTTCACCGCTACACCTGAAATTCTACCCCCCTCTACAAGACTCTAGTTGACCAGTTCGAAATGCAGTTCCCAGGTTAAGCCCGGGGCTTTCACATCTCGCTTAATCAACCGCCTGCATGCGCTTTACGCCCAGTAATTCCGATTAACGCTCGCACCCTCCGTATTACCGCGGCTGCTGGCACGGAGTTAGCCGGTGCTTCT